>NZ_JYJB01000008.1 GCF_000956475.1 Microbacterium hydrocarbonoxydans | reverse complement strand
TGGCGTGTCGGCCCCCAGATCGGAAGCGACGAGGGAGCGGATGCTGTGAACTCCCCGAGGTATCTTGCACAAGTGTGTGCATCATAAGTACCATGGAGGCATGACCACTCGTGCACCTCGCCGCGACGCCGTCGAGAACCGCGCCGGCATCCTGTCCGCCGCCCGCTCCGCTTTGGCGAGCGACCCCCACGCCTCCGTCGACGTCATCGCACGCAGCGCCGGCCTCTCCCGCCGCACCCTGTACGGGCACTTCGACGACCGCGACGCCCTGATCCGCGAGCTCATCTCGAGCGGTGCCCAGCGCTTCAACGCGATCGCCGAGTCGGTGACCGACGAAGACTGCCGCCTCGCCCTCGCGCGCCTCACCGCCCTGCTCTGGCGGGAGGCCGCGCACGTGCAGGTCGCCGCCGCCCTCGCCCTCGACGAGGCGCACGTCGAGCACACCGCCGCCGCGCTCGCACCGCTGCGCCGGGCGGTTGCCGGCCTGGTCGAGCGTGGCCAGGAAGACGGGAGCTTCCGGCGCGACCTCGCCGCCCCGACGCTCGCCCGCCTGATCGAGGAGACCGCCCGCACGGCGATCGCCCGGACGGATGCCGCGACCGAAGGAGCGTCGAATCTCGCCGTGCGCGCCGTCCTCAGCATCGCCGGGCTCTCCTGGCGCGAGGTCGATGCGCTGCTTGCGGCACACGCAGACATCGTCGCGACGGATACGCCTTCATGAGGCGATTCGCACCGGGTCATACACTCGACATGCCGAGGAACGGGCCGGAGGGGGCACGATGCACAACTCGTTGAGCGTCTTCACGCGCGATGTCCGCCGGCTGGCCCGCGTGAGCAAGGCGTGGATCATCATCATCGGCGTGATCGTCACTCCTTCCCTGTACGCGTGGTTCAACATCATCGCGTTCTGGGATCCGTATTCGAACACGCAGCACGTCAGCGTCGCGATCGTCAATCAGGACGAGGGCGCCACCTCCGAGCTCACGGGCGACATCGATGTGGGCGGCGAGCTCGTCGACCAGCTCAAGAAGAACGACCAGCTCGGCTGGGAGTTCGTCGACGAAGACGAGGCGATGGATGCTGTCCGCAGCGGACGCAGCTATGCCGCGATCGTCATCCCCGAGGACTTCAGCCGCGACTTCGTCAGCATCACGACGGGCGACTTCACCCGCCCGTCGCTGAAGTACTACGTGAACGAGAAGGCGAACGCGATCGCTCCGAAGATCACCGACGTCGGCGCCTCGACCCTCGACGCCCAGATCAACAGCACCTTCGTGTCGACGGTCGCCGAAGCCGTGACCGAGCAGCTGAAAGACGCCGGCGAGGGAGCGGAAGACCGCCTCGGCGACGCGCGCGACAACACGGTCACCGCACTCGACGACGCCGTCGGCAAGGTCACGACGGCACGCGAGCGCATCACCGAGCTGCAGACCGGGCTGAGCAACGCCCAGGCCGGACTCGACAGCGCTTCGGCTGCTCTGGGCGACATCGACACCACTCTCGCCGGCGTGCAGAGCTCGGTCGCGCAAGCCCAGGCAATCGCCGCCGAGGCCCAGCAGGAGCTGCTCTCCTTCACCGATCAGGTGACGTCGGCGTACGTCTCGGGCGCCACCCTGCTCGCCGACGCCTCGTCGAAGATGAACACCTCGATCACGACGCTGTCGACCAGTCTGCAGCAGGCGAACGTCGCGGTAGGCGCCGCGATCGACGACGTCTCGGCCGTGATCGCCGCCAATGCCACGACGCTCGACGAGCTGCAGGAGGTGCTCGACGGCACAGAACCGGGCTCGGATGCCGCGCAGCGCCTCAGCGACGCGATCGACGCCTTGAAGGCGCGCAACGACGCCGACGCCCAGGTGCTCGAGCAGCTCAAGCAGCTGGGCACCGACGTGTCCACCACGATCGACGCCGTGAAGACCTCCGCCGACACGATCGACTCCGCCGTCAGCTCCGCCTCGACATCCGCAAGCGCCATCCGTGACGCGCTCACGCAGAGCGTGCCCGAGCTCAACCATGCGATGTCGGTGCTGTCATCCAGCGCCGACGCCTTCTCCTCCGCCGTCGGCTCGCAGCGCACCCAGCTCACCCAGGCGCAGAACCTGCTCGCGGGACTCAAGACCCAGCTCACGTCGACCACCGCCGCGCTCACGGCACTCGATGGCAACCTCGCCGCCGCGGAGTCCGGTCTCGGAGGCGTGCGCACCGATGTCCTGGCTCTCAGCGCAGCCGACATCTGGAATCGGCTCAGCACGATCAGCGGACTGGATCCCGATCAGATCGCCCGGTTCATGGCCTCTCCCGTCGAGGTCGACGAGAACGTCCTCTTCCCGACCCAGGCGTACGGCTCGGCGATGGCCGCTCTGTTCACGAACCTGTCGCTGTGGATCGGCGCTTTCGTGCTCATGGTGATCATGCGGCTCGAGGTCGACACCGAGGGCGTGGAGGGCGTCACGGTGCGCCAGGCGTACCTCGGCCGCTGGCTGCTGCTCGCGGCGATCGCCGTGTGCCAGGCCGTGCTCGTCACCGTCGGCAACCTCGTCATCGGAGTGCAGACCGCCAATGCGTTCGCGTTCGTCGGCACCGGCGTGCTCATCGGACTCGCCTACCTCAGCATCATCTACGCCCTGTCGGTGTGCTTCGGCATCGTCGGCAAGGGGCTGTGCATCCTCCTCGTGATCTTCCAGATCCCCGGCGCGTCGGGCCTGTATCCGATCGAGATGATGCCGGACTTCTTCCGCGGTCTCTACCCGTTCCTGCCGTTCACCTACGGCATCGACGCCCTGCGCGAGACGATCAGCGGCTTCTACGACGGGCACTGGTGGCGCTTCATGGGCACACTGGCGATCTTCGTCGTGCTCGCCTTCGTGCTCGGGCTCTTCCTGCGCCGCCGTCTGGGCAACTTCGCCCTGCTTTTCAACACCCGTCTCGCCGAGAGCCAGCTGTTCGTGAGCGAGGACGTGCAGATCACGGGCCGCCGCCGCACCCCCGAGATCATCCGCGCTCTGACCGATGGCGACGGCTACCGTGCCGAGGTCGCGCAGCGCACGCGGCGCTTCACCGACCGCTACCCGACCGTGCTGCGACTGACCCTGATCGTCGGCGTCGGCGTCATGGCGATCCTGGGCCTGGCAGCCTGGCTCGCGCCCGACGCGAAGGCCGGGATGCTCGGTCTGGGCGCCCTGTGGTGCCTGATCCTGATCGCGTTCCTCGTGACTCTGGAGTACGTCAAGCAGAGCATCCAGCAGGCCGCCGAAGTGGGCGCGATGCCCGAGAGCGAGCTGCGCCGCGAGCTCGCGGTCGAGAACGGCAAGGATGCTCTCCTGCTTCCCGCCACGGCGGCCGGTGCGGGCGCGGCGGCCGGAGCGGGCACGGCGGCCGGTGCGGGCGCGGCGGCCGGAGCCGCCTCCGCTCCCACGGCGGTGCTGGAGCGGACGGATGCCGACGAAGACGAGCCGCGCGACGACACCGTCGTGCTGGAAGAGCTCTTCGGCCCGGACCACGACGATGGCGACCCGGACGCGCGGGTCCGGCCCGAGACCGTCGACGAGCCCGGCGGGCCCAGCGAGTCCAGCGCACCGACTGAGCCGACCGCACCGATCGGCGAAGACGAGCAGGATCTCGGCGCCCCCGACGGCGGCGATCCGCTCGAAGACACCCGAGAGACCGAAGACCAGCAGGCCACCCGTGACGACGACACCCAGGAAGGGCAGGAGCGCAAGTGAAGAACATCCTGAGCGTCTTCCGGTTCGACCTGCGACGGGCCGTCAGCAGCGTCATGGCGGTCATCGTGCTGTTCGGTCTGGTCGTCATCCCCTCGCTGTTCACGTGGTTCAACGTGATCGCGAGCTGGAACCCCTTCGACAACACGAAGAACCTGACGGTCGCCGTCGCCAGCACCGACGAGGGCTACCAGAGCGATCTGGTCCCGATCCGCCTGAATGTGGGCGAGCAGGTGCTCTCGGCCCTGCGCGCGAACGACGACCTGAACTGGGTGATCACCTCGGAGGATAAGGCCATCGAGGGCGCGAAGTCGGGCGAGTACTACGCCGCGATCGTGCTCCCGCCGACGTTCAGCGCCGACATGATGACGTTCTACTCGCACGGCTCGGAGCGCACCTCGATCGAGTACTACACGAACGAGAAGAAGAACGCGCTGGCGCCGAAGATCACCGAGCAGGGTGCAAGCGAGGTCACCTCGCGCATCAACAAGATGTTCACCGAGACCCTCAGCGAGGCGGGGATGAACATCATCACCTCGCTGGCGGGCTACCTCGACGACGCCGACACGCAGGCGATGCTCTCCCGCCTGCAGACGCACGCCACCCAGGTGGCCTCGCAGATGCGTTCGGCATCAGCGACAGCCGACATGTTCACGTCTCTGATCGCGTCGAGCCGCCCGCTGGTGGACAGCGCATCAGGGCTGGTGTCGGCATCCGGCGACGCCCTCGACGACGCCACGAGCGCGCTCGGTCAGGGCAAGGACGCGGCAGGGTCGCTCAAGAACGTCCTCAGCTCGACGGCCGCGACGATCGGCGACGCTCTCTCAGGAACAGCCGACAGCTACCAGGCGGTCGCCGACAGCATCGACGGCGTGTTCGCCGCGATGAGCACCCAGTCCGCCGACTCCGCCGCCGCGATCGAGGCCCTGGCGACACGCGTCCAGACGCAGATCGACCAGTACCAGGCGCTGCGCGACACTCTCGTGAACGATGTCCGTCCGCAGCTCCCGGAGGCGACTCTCGACGAGTTCGATCGGGCCGTGTCGCGGATCGACGCAGCGATCGCGAGGCAGCAGGAGCTGCACGACGGCCTCGCGGCGGCTGCGTCGGATGTGACGGCGACGGATGCCGACATCCAGACGCGTCACGCCGAGATCACCGGGCTCGTCGCGAGCGCCAAGACGGCGGTGGAGGACGCACGGAAGGCGTACACCGACAGCCTCAAGCCCAAGCTCGATGCCCTCGCGGACACGCTCGCCGCGATCGGCAGCAGCGTCGACTCGGTGGGCGCGGATCTCGATTCCGTCGCCGATTCGCTCTCCGGAGCAGACTCGCTCGGCACCGCGCTGAGCAACGCCGAATCGCTGACGACGGGGATCTCGGAGTCGCTCACCGAGACGGCGGATCGCTTCGACGAGCTCGCGGCCGCCCTGGCGAAGGCCATCGACACCGGCGATCTCAGCGAGCTGACCGAGGTGATCGGCGCGAATCCGCACGCCCTCGCGATGCATCTCGCCGAGCCCGTCGAGCTGAAGCGGGTTCCGGTGTACTCCGTCGTCAGCTTCGGAGCCGCCATGACGCCGCTGTACACGACGCTCGCCCTCTGGGTCGGAGCGCTGCTGATCTCGGTGTCGATCCGAGTGGATCCTCCGCAGGGCGAAGGCTCGCCGCTTCCCGCGCTCTCCCCCACCCAGACCTACCTCGGCCGGTTCGGCATCTTCGCGGTGGTCGGGTTCCTGCAGAGCTCGCTGGTCTGCCTCGGCAGCCTCCTGTTCACGCAGGTCCAGCCGGAGCATCCGTTCCTTCTCCTGCTGACCGGCTGGGTCATGTCGCTCGTGTTCACGCTGATCGTCTACACCTTCGTGGTGACCTTCGGCAACGCCGGCAAGGCGCTGGCCGTGCTGCTGCTCGTGGTGCAGATCTCCAGTTCGGGCGGCGCGTACCCGCTGCAGGTGCTCCCGCAGTGGTTCCAGAACATCAGCCCGTTCCTGCCCGCCACCCACGCGGTCAATGCGATGCGCTCGGCGATCGCCGGCATCTATCACAACGACTACTGGGTGTCTCTCGGCCTGCTCGCCGCGTTCATCGTGCCGGCGCTGCTGCTGGGGCTCGTGCTGCGCCTTCCGCTCATCGGCTTCAACCAGAAGCTACTGCGCGCCCTGGCCTCCACCAAGCTCATGTGATTCGCGCCGCGGCGCGCTGGGTATGATGCGAGGACGCGTTCTGGAACGCGGACCTGGGCTCTGTGGGACCGAGTCCCAGGCGCCTACCCGAAAGAGTTCTCGCCGATGACAACCGATTCGCAGATCACTGCCGCGCCACAGCGTCGGCCGCTCGCCGCTCGCATCGGCCGGATCGCATTCCTCGTGATCGCTGCCATCGTCGCGGTCGCGGTCGCGGTAGCCGTCTTCCTCGTCTGGACGATCCAGCGATCCTTCCCGCAGACCGAGGGCACCCTCGAGCTCGACGGGCTGAAGTCCTCGGTCGCCGTGCAGCGCGACGCCCGCGGCATCCCGACCATCACGGCCGATTCCACGCACGACCTGTTCTTCGCAGAGGGCTTCGTGCACGCGCAGGATCGCTTCTTCGAGATGGACTTCCGCCGCCATGTGACCGCCGGCCGCGTCTCGGAGATGTTCGGCGAGTCCCAGGTCGGCACGGACTCGTTCCTTCGCACTCTCGGCTGGCGCGACGTCGCGGATGCCGAGGTCGCAGCGATGGACGAGACGACCCTCGGCTACTACCAGGCCTACGCAGACGGGGTGAACGCCTATCTCGCCTCGCATTCAGGAGCAGAGCTCTCTCTCGAATATGCCGTCATCGGCATGCAGAACGCCGACTATGCGCCGGAGCCCTGGACCCCGGCGGACTCGGTCGCGTGGCTGAAGGCGATGGCCTGGGATCTGCGTACCAACGTCGAGGACGAGACAGAGCGCGCGCTGCTCGCGGGCGAGCTCGCGGCATCCGGGTCCGACGCGGCCGAGACGCGCACGACGATCGACGAGCTGTACCCCGGCTACCCGTTCGATGAGAACCCCGTCATCGTCCCGAAGATCTCGAGCGTCCCCGAGGCGGACACGGATGCTGATGCCGCAGCCTTCACGCCCGGATCGGGCTCGGAGGCGCAGGCCGCGAGCGCGACGATCGACTGGCAAACAGCATCCGATGTCGTCGAGGCGGCCAGCCTGCTCGTCGGGGACGTCGGCGAGGGGATCGGCTCGAACTCCTGGGTCGTTTCGGGCGCTCTCACCGAGAGCGGCCTTCCCCTGCTGTCGAACGACCCGCACCTGGGGGCCGCACTCCCCTCCGTCTGGTACCAGGTGCAGCTGAAGTGCTCGAAGGTCACAGACAGCTGCCCCTTCGACGTCGGCGGCTTCTCGTTCTCGGGCCTGCCCGGCATCGTGATCGGACACAACCAGCAGGTCGCCTGGGGCTTCACCAATCTCACGACCGACGTCACCGATCTCTACATCGAGAAGATCGACGGCGACCAGTACTGGCGAGACGGCGCTCTGGTCCCGCTCGAGGAGCGCACCGAGACGATCAAGGTGGCGGGCGGCGACGACGTCACGCTGAAGGTCCGCTCCACCGTGCACGGCCCCATCATCTCGGGCCTGGTCGACGACTTCACGGCGCTCGCCGACGACCCGGGAGCTGCCCTCGCCGCCGGAGGCGCAGCATCCGTCCCCGCCGAGGAAGGCGCCGAGTACGCCGTCAGCCTGCGCTGGACCGCCCTCGACCCCGGCACCGCCTCGACAGCGATCTTCGCCCTCGCGACCGCGAAGGACTTCGAGGACTTCCGGAAGGCGGCATCGCTCTTCGACGTGCCGGCGCAGAACCTCATCTACGCAGACACCGAGGGCAACATCGGATACCAGGCGCCCGGCCGGCTGCCGATCCGCGGCGCCGGAGACGGGTGGATGCCGCAGCCGGGGTGGGACAGCGCATACGACTGGTCGGGATTCATTCCCTTCGAGGACCTGCCGGTCTCGTACAACCCCGCCTCCAGGTACATCGTGACGGCGAACAACGCGATCGTGACCGACGACTACGAGCACTTCCTGTCGAAGGACTGGGACTACGGATACCGTGCCGCCCGCATCGCGCATCTGATCGAGCGCCGCTCGGCCACCGCTCCCCTGACGGCGCAGGACATGCGCGAGATCCAGATGGACAGCGAGATGTGGATCGGCAAGCAGCTGACGGCAGCGTTCGTCGATGTCGAGGTGTCGGGTGCGGGCCCGAAGGCGGCGGTCGAGCTGCTGCGCGGCTGGGATGCGCAGAACGACGCCTCATCTGCCGCCGCCGCGTTTGCGAACGTGCTGTGGTCGAACCTCGTGCAGAACCTGTTCGCCGAGCGGGAGCCCGCGCTGCCGATCGACGGCCAGGGCCGGCTCTTCACGGTCGTCGGCGCTCTGCTCGACGACCCTTCCGACGCGCTGTGGACCAACGCGTCGATCGATGTGGCCGGCATGGACGAGATGCTCGCCCTCTCGGCCGAGGAGGCCTACGCCGAGCTGTCGGCCCGGCAGGGCACCGACGTCGACGCCTGGAACTGGGGCGATCTGCACGCGCTGACGCTCACCAGCTCGACTCTCGGCGAGTCCGGCATCGCACCGATCGAGTGGCTGTTCAACCGCGGGCCGTACCCCGTCAGCGGCGGAGCCTCGGTTGTGAACGCGACCGGATGGAAGCTCGGCACCTCCTACGCGACGACGACCGTCCCCTCGATGCGCATGGTCGTCGACCTCGCCGATCTCGACGCCTCGAGCTGGATCCACCTCACCGGTGCGTCCGGTCACGCGTTCCACGAGCACTACACGGATCAGACAGAGGACTGGGCGTCGGGCGTGCAGCAGCCGTGGGCGTTCTCGAAGAAGGCGGTGGATGCTGCGACCGCGCAGACGCTGGTGCTGACGCCGCTGCTGCGGGAAGGGTGACGGGCGGCCCGGGGGCCGCCCGTCACGGAATCAGCCCGTCAGCGCCGCGGCGACGTGCCGGGCGTCGCGTCGTGCAGCGACTCGAGCATCGCGTCGAACGCAGGCTTCGGCGAGTAGTCGTCCTCGAAGATCGTGGCCCAGCCCTCACCGGGGAAGACGTCGGGAACCCACGAGTTCGCGTCGGGGAACCCCCACACGGTGAATGACGAGCATGCCTTCACATTCAGGCACGCCTGGAGCAGGCCGTCGTAGCGCTCCGCCTGCGTCGCAACCTGTTCGGGCGTGGGGCCGGTCTCACCCTCCAGCAGCGGGATGCGGACGTCGGCTTCGGTCACCGCCACCTGCAGACCGAGCGCGGCGAACCGCTCGAAGTTCGCCTGCAGGGTCGTGTCGAATCCGTACTGCAGGCTGAGGTGCGCCTGGGCGCCGAATCCGCCCAGCGGTGTTCCGTCGGCCAGCATCCGCTGTGCGAGCGCGTAGTACGCGTCGGTCTTCTCGTTGATGCCCTCGGCGTTGTAGTCGTTGAGGAACAGCACGGCGTCCGGGTCGGCGTCGTGGGCCCAGCGGAACGCGTCTTCCAGCAGAGCCACCGGGTCGTCGGAGCAGGCCTTGAAGAACGGGTTGGCTTCGGTGCGCAGCTTCACACCGCCGTTGTCCCAGGTGTCCTGGAAGATCTCGTTCGCCACGTCCCACTCGTAGATCTCGCCCTTGAAGTGGCCGACGACGGTGCGGATGTGGTCTTCGAGCACGTCTCGCGCCTGATCGCAGGTCCAGGTCTTGCTGGCCTCGGTGACCCACGCCGGGTTCTGGCTGTGCCAGAGCAGGGTGTGCCCGCGGACCTGCTGGTGATTCGCCTTCGCGTATGCCACGAGGGCGTCGGCGGACGCGAAGTCGTACACGTCGGGAGCCGGGTGCACGGCATCCCACTTCATGTCGTTCTCGGGCGTCAGCGACGAGAACTGCGCCCCCAGCACCTGCTGGTACTCGGTCGGCGCCGCGGGGTCGTACGCCATGAGCTGCTTCTGACCCCACACCGCGCTGCCGATCGCCAGGTCCCTCGGGGCCTGATTGCGCAGTGCGCTCTTGTCGGCATCGCTGTGCCCTGGGGGCGAGGCGTAGGCGGCGCTCACGCCACACAGCGGCAAGAGCAGAGCCGCTGCTGCGGTGACCGTGAGTATCGATCGCATGGATCGGCGCATGGTGATCTCCTGACATCGTCGTCGGAATGCGCGGCGGCGCCGCGCATATGTTGTTGATTCCAACAAAAGCTAGCACCGCCCGGTCGTGCCGTACAGATATTTCCGATAACGATTTCTATGACGTCGGAAGCGACGGCCCGATCGACGCCGAAGGGCACTATTCGGAAGCCGTGGCCGCGCGACGCGCGATGACCCAGATGCCGGCGGCGGCGGCGAGGAAGATCCCGCCGAGCACCGCCCATCCGGGGAACCCGAAGGCGATCGCGGTCGCGTTCACGACGATCGGCGCGGCGAGCGACCCGAGCGAGAATCCCATGCCGAACACGCCCTGGTAGGCGCCGGCGCGCACGGGGTCGGCGAGCTCGAAACTGAGACCCCACGCCCCCGCCTGCGACAGGATCTCGGCGAAGGTGTGCGCCACCATCCCGATGAGCAGCACGACGATCGCGACCCAGGCGGGGAGCCCTGCGGCGAGCGCGTAGATGACGCAGGCGGCGGCCATCAGCCACCCGGCGAACATCGTGACGCGGCCGGCCACGCGCAGATCGTGCGTACCTCGCGATGCCCTGACCTGGAACAACACGACCAGCACGGTGTTCGTGATCAGCAGCACCGAGACGAGCACGGTCGGCGCGTTCGTGTCGCGAGTGATCCACAGCGGGACCCCGAGCTCGGCGACCCCGAACTGCATCCCGAAGATCGCCGACAGTGCGCTGAGCAGCAGATAACGCGGATCGCGCCACGGCGATCGGCGACGCCACTCGCTGCGCTCGGCGGCGGCCGCAGCCACCGCATCGGAATCGATCGACCCGGTCTCGGTGCGCAGCGGCTGAGTCTTCCGCTGCGGCGCGTCGACGGCGGCGGTGAGACGCAGCAGCGGCAGTGACCCCAGCGCGCACAGCACACCGGCGATCATGATCACGACGCGATAGGCCCCGCCGGTGCCCAGAGCCAGGGGGATGGCCGCGATGCCCGACCCGAGCGCGATCGACAGGTTGGTCACCGTGCGCAGCACCGCACGCGCATGCACGCGTCGCTCCGGCGCGAACCCGCGCGCGATGACGGCGGAGCGCGCGGAGTGGCCGATCGAGTCGAAGAACCCCGAGAGGCTCGCAAGGATCAGCGCGGAGACGAAGTCGCCGGCGAAGGCGTATGCCGCCAGGAGAACGCCGCCGAGCGCCTCGAAGACGAAGCTGAGCCGGCGCGCGCTCCAGCGGTCCGCGAGCCAGCCGCCGAGGAAAGAGGCGACGACGCCCAGCCCGCTCGACACTGCGAGCACCACAGCGGCCTCGACCGCGCTCAAGCCGATGATCTGCGTGAAGAACAGCACGGTCACGGTGAGGAACACCCCGCGACCGATGCGCGACACGGCAGTCGCGGTGACCAGTGCGCTGAGCACGGGATCGCTCAGGTCGGCCGCGATCCTGGCCGGCAGCCCCCGTTTCTCGGCTGTTTCGGATGCAGGGGACGACACTGATCCATCCTTGCACGGGCGCCGAAGGCATCCGCTCCCCGCCCCCGGGATTGGCCGCCGACGTTGGTCGGCGGCTACCGTGGAGGGATGCCGAATCGCCTGCTCGCACCCGAGGACGCGCCCGCATCGGTGGTCGAGTTCGAGCACGCAGGCGCGACGCTGGTCGCCGAGACCTTCGGCGAAGGCGCGCCGACCTTCCTGCTGCTGCACGGCATCGGAATGGGGCGCAGTGTGTACGTCGACCTGGTGCAGGAGCTCGACGGACGGGTGATCGCCGTCGACCTGCCCGGCTTCGGCGAAGCGCCCGAACCCGAGCGCACCCTGACCATGCAGCGGCACGCCGACCTCCTGGCCGCCTATCTGCGTCACTCGGGCGAGGGCGCCGTCATCGTCATCGGTCACTCCATGGGCAGTCAGATCGCCGCAGAGCTCGCGGTACGGCACCCGGCGCTCGTGGAAGGTGTCGTCCTCGCGGGTCCGACCGTCGACAGCGCGGCGCGCAGCATCCGCGCCCAGGCCAACTATCTGCTGCGCGATCTGCTCGGCGAGAGCCCGCTCGTGCTGTGGCGCGGCGCGCGCGAGTATCTGCGCGGAGGGCCGAATCTGCTGCGCAAGATGCGTGCGACGATCGTGCATGAGCCGGAGAAGGTGTATCCCCGCATCGCCGTCCCTGTGCTCGTGCTGCGGGGCGAGCGCGACCCCATGGCGCCGCAGACGTGGTGCCGCGACATCGTCGATGCGATCGCCCAGGCCGAGCTCGAGGTGATCCCCGACCGCGGTCACAGCACTCTGATCAGCGATGCCGAGGTCGCGGCGGGCTTGATCCATCGCTTCGCCGAGCGGATCTGACGCCTCCGCCGTTCACAACTCAGGAAGAACGACCCCACTCTCCCGCAGACGGGGACTTTACGGACGCTCGCGCCGCAACTTTCCTGAGTTATGAACGGCGAGGGGCGCCGACGCGAGGGCGGAGCGCCTCGATCATCTGCCCGATCGCAGTCTGTGTGTCCGATGTGGCATGCAGGATGTCGCTCGCCAGCGGCCGCACGGTCACGTATCCGACGCGAGCTGCCGCGATGTCTCGCGCCCGGTCCTCCTTCTGCTTCTCCCACCCTTCGTGGAACTCCTTGCTGTCGCATTCGATGATCAGCCAGCCTTCGACGACGAAATCCACGTAGCCGACGTGGGGGATCCAGACCTGTGTCTCGTACTGCACGCCGAGTGTCCGAAGAATCAGGCGCATGAACGTCTCCGGTCCCGATGCTGCAGACGGGTCGACCAACCGGAGCAGCACGCCGAATCGCGCGGGAAGGAGGCGGAAGATGGCGGTGAGCTCGTCTCGCGTCACCAACTGGTGATGCATGAGGCTGTCGAGCGTGGCCAGAGCAGCACGCGCGTCTTGGCACCTCACCGAATGGCTGATCGCCTCCGCCAGTGTCGTCACGTGCCTGAAGGCGCTGTCGGATGCCTCGCCCCAGTGCACGCGAGCCCTTCCCTTTCTATGGCCGGTGAACCGCGACCCGTTTCTCGGCACGTGCACATGCAGCCGCTCGACCTCGAGAACGAAGATCCCCAGCATTCTCAGCAGAGACAGACACGTCACCCTCCCGCCGATCTGCGCCGCCAGCATGACGTCATCTCCGGCATCTCCCCGCACATAGCGATCACGGCGCAGTCGCGTCAAGCGTCCCGAACGCACGGCCGACGTGATCTGCCGCCCTGAGAGTCCGGTCTGCAGAAGGTCGTCCCGACTGAACACGACGTGCGTGAAGACCTTCGCGGATCGCTGTCTCGGTGTCTGTTCCATGGTCGACAGGATCGCGCCCGCGATGAACCACTGGGTGCCGGAACGGGGCCTTTGTGGATGTCTTCTCGCTGGAGCGCGATTGTGCAGAGAGAGTCGCGGACCCGCCGCGGTTCATAACTCAGGAACATCGTGGCTTCTTGCCCGGTAGAGGCCGGAATCAGGGCCGGTTTCGGCCGATCATCCTGAATTGTGAACGCTGCCGACCCGAGCCGGCGGTGACGGTCTGGTCCGGGCCCGGGCCAATGCGGACAGGCCCGGGGGCTACCCGGCGGCGGGCGGGGTCTGCTTCGACTCGGCGAGCTCGTCGACCACGAGATTCCGCCGGTCGATCGAGTCGTTGCGATAGGCCTGGCGCCCGACCATGTGCGCCGAGAGCGGCGCGGTGGCGAACTGCATCAGCACGATCGGCGCGACCAGCACGAGCCCCAGCAGGATGCCTCCGACCGAACGCTGCGACAGCGCGATCGCCAGGCAGATGAGCAGCAGTCCGAGCACCTGGGGTTTGGTCGCCGCATGCAGTCGGGACGGCACATCGCGGAAGCGCAGCAGCCCGATCGCCGCTGACAGGCACAGCAGAGCACCGACGAGGATCAGCACGAGCACCGCCGCATCGATGACGGCATCCGGGATCATGAGACCGAAGAGATTCATGGCGTCGTGTTGTCCCTTCTCGCGACGAACCGCGCCACCGCGATCGATCCGAAGACGCCGATCGCGGCGATGATCAGCAGCACCGGGATGCTGCGGGTGTGACCGTTGATCGCCATCTCGGCGCCCAGCACGCACATCACCTCGGTGAGCAGCACGTCGCTCGCGACCGCTCGGTCGAGAATCGACGGGCCGCGGACGATCCGGATCACGGTCAGCACCGCCGCGATGCCGAAGACGACCATGATCACGCCCAGCATGATGTTCATCTGCTCGCCTTCCGGGTGTCGGCCTTCAGCGCACGGTACTGCGCGGGGTCGCCGAGTGCACGCACGATGCGCTTCTCCCAGCGCAGCACTCCCTCCCGCTGCTTCTCGACGTCGGCCATGCTGCGCACCCCGATCACGTGCAGATAGAGGATGCGGCGGTCGCGGTCGGCCTCCACCACGAGAGACCCGGGGATCAGCGATGACGCCACCGACACGTGCGTCATCATGAGGTCGTCGGAGTACCTCAGCGGCACCGCGACGATCGCGCTTCCCGGCTGGCGGCGCACATCGAGCACCTGCATCGTCACGACCAGAGCGCCCCGCACCACGGCGAACAGGAACTGCACTCCGAGGACCAGCGCGTACCAGAGGTTCACGCGTCCCGAGAGCTCGACCGTGGGCAGGCGGAACACGCGCGTCACGAAGACCGCGACGATGAGCCCGGTCACGAACGACAGCAGCGTGAACTGCGTCCACAGCAGCATCCACAGCACGACGAGCCAGGCGAGGAACGGCACCTGCACGCCGAGATCCCGCCAGAAATGGCGGCCGGTGTCTGGGCTCATCCCCGCACCTCCCCGTCGAGCTGCGTGAGGGTGACCGGCTGCAGCAGCGCCTCGCCGATGCGGTCGCACAATGCGTACAGTGGGCCGGCGAACACGGTGAGCGCGATCGTGACCCCGACCATGCCGGAGGTGGCGATGGTCATGATGGCCGGGATGCGGCGGCGCTCCTGCTGCTCGTCGGCGGCGGGCGCATTGCCGAGATGCGAGAGACGGCCCTCGGTCTCGGCCGAGTCCTCCTCCTCGCGCCAGAACGCGAGGTTCCACGCGCGCATGAGCGCGTACAGCGTGAGCAGCGAGGTGACGATTCCGCCGACGATGAGGACGATCATCAGCGGTGTGCCGACGGATGCTGCGGCCTCGAACAGAGCGAACTTGCCGATGAACCCGGAGAAGGGAGGCAGCCCGCCGAGGTTGATCGCGGGGATGAAGTACAGCACGGCGATGAGCGGCGCGACCTTCAGCAGGCCCTTCACCCTCAGTATCGACGTGCTGCCGGCCCGGCGCTCGACCAGACCCACGGCGAGGAACAGAGTCGTCTGCACGATGATGTGGTGGACGATGTAGTACACGGTGGCGCCGATCGCGGCCGGCGTCGCGATCGCGAGGCCGAAGATCATGTAGCCGACGTGGCTGACCAGCGTGAACGACAGGATCCTCTTCAACTCGGCCTGCGCGACCGCGCCGAGCACCCCGACGATCATGGTCGCGAGGGCGATGATCAGCAGCAGCGTGTTGATGTCGTTCTCGGCGAACAGCTGCGTCTCGGTGCGGATCAGCGCATACACGCCGACCTTCGTCAGCAATCCCGCGAACACCGCGGTGACCGGGGCGGGAGCCGTCGGATAGGAGTCCGGCAGCCAGAACGACATCGGGAAGATGGCGGCTTTGATGCCGAACGCGATGACCAGCATGAGGTGCAGGACGAGCTGCGTCTCCTGCGGAAGCTCGGTCATCCGCTCGGCGATCTGGGCCATGTTCACGGTGCCGAGGGCGCCGTAGACCATCGCGATCGCTGCGAGGAAGAGGATCGACGAGACCAGCGAGACGACGATGTAGACGGCGCCGGTGCGGATGCGGGACTCGGTGCTGCCGAGCGTGATCAGCACGTAGGAGGCGACGAGCAGGATCTCGAATCCGACGTAGAGGTTGAACAGATCACCCGCGATGAACGCATTGAAGATCCCCGCGGCCAGGATCAGATACGAGGGATTGAAGATCGAGATCGGGGTCTCCTCCGCCCCGTCGGCGATGCCCTGGCCGACCGAGAAGAGCAGGACCGCGAGCAGCACGATGCTCGACACCAGGACGAGCAGGGCCGCGAGCCGGTCGACGTACAACACGATGCCGAAGGGCACCGGCCACCCGCCGACCGAGACCGCGAGCGGGGCGCCGGCATCGACCACGACGAGCAGCACCGCGGCGATGACGGAGACGACGACCAGCGTCACGATCGTGACGATCGACTGCACGCGGGCGTTGCGGCCGAAGATGAGCGTGATCGCTGCACCGAGCAGGGGCAGGGCGACGAGGAGCGGGATGAGAGAGGTCATCGGTCGTCCTCCCCTGCCCCGGGTTCCTGAGCCCGCTCCCTGGTTTCCTGAGCCCGCTCCCCGGGTTCCTGAGCCGGGGCCCCGCGCCCCGAGGCTCCGGGCAGCGCGCCAGCGATGTTCGGAGTGGGCGATGGGGATCGAAGGACCGGCCGGTCCACGGGAGCCGCGTCGTCGATGGCGGGGTGGTCGCGCATGTGCAGCACGGTGATGGGAGCGGTCTGCAGGCCGACGAAGTCGGTGGTGGCGTCGTCGTCGGCGTAGTCGCCTTCGTCGTCGCCCATGAGGTCTTCCTCGGCATCCGTGCGTCCGCGGATCGCGATGTCGTCGACATCGTCTTCGACGGTGTCGGCCTGGCCCAGCTGCCAGGAGCGATAGATGAGCGCGAGCAGGAATGCCGAGACCGCGAAGGTGATCACGATCGCGGTGAGGGTCAGCGCCTGCGGCAGCGGATCGCTCATCTGGCCCTCGGCGCCGAAGAACGGCGCGTTCCCCGGCACGCCCATGACGATCAGCAGCAGCAGGTTGGTGGCGTTGCCGAGCAGCAGGAAGCCGATGAGCACGCGCGTGAGGCTGCGCTCGAGCATCGCGTACACGCCGCACGCGAACAGCACGGCCATGATGACGATGAGGGTCAGTGAGACATCCATCAGATGCTCACCCCCCGCGGTCGATCGGTCCCTGAGGGCGTCGAGGCGTCCTGTGCCGAGCGAAGGGCTGCAGCCTGCCGGTCGACCTCGGCGCCGAGGCTGCGCAGCACGTCGAGCACGAGCCCGATCACGACGAGGTACACGCCGATGTCGAAGATGGTCGAGGTCACGAACTCCATGTGCCCGAAACCCGGGAGCTCCCACTCCCAGAACCTGCTGGTGAGTGGCGCCAGGCCGAAGAACAGCGGCACGACGGCGGAGCCGACCGCGAGCACCAGCCCGGTGCCGAGCAGGCGCCCGGCATCCGTCGGCGCCGCCGCACCCAGCTCCCAGCGTCCGCCCGCGATGTAGCGCATCACGAGAGCCATGCCGGCTACGAGTCCCCCGGCGAATCCGCCACCCGGCAGGTTGTGGCCGGAGAACAGAAGGAAGATCGAGACGACGATGATCGTGTGGAACAGGATGCGGACGATCACCTCGAGGAGGATCGACCGGTTCTCGGGCTTCATGTTCGTGCCGCCGACGAGCCAGGCGCGGGGGCTGCTGCGGTTCTCGGAGGTCTGGAAGCGGATGCCGTCGGTGGTCTCCACGAGCGGCCTGCTGCGCGTGGCGCGGCGAGTGGCCTTGGGAAGGGTCTTGGTCGCGGCGAGCAGGTCGGCGCGATGCGTCACGAACACGAGCGATGCGACGCCGGTCGCTGCGAGAACGAGCACCGAGAGCTCGCCCATCGTGTCCCAGCCGCGCAGGTCGACCAGGGCGACATTGACGACGTTCTTGCCGTGCCCGAGCTCGTAGGCGAGCTTCGGGAACAGGGTCGAGATGGGCTCTGCGACCCGGGACTGGGTCGCGACGATGGCGACGAGCGCCATCGTCACGCCGACGCCGATCCCGAGAAGCGCCCGCGGGATGCGGCCGACAGAGGCGTTGTGCTCCCCCATCCGCGACGGCAGCCGCCGGAGCACGAGCGCGAAGGTCACCATCGTCACCGTCTCGACGAGAATCTGCGTGAGGGCGAGATCCGGCGCGCCGCTCGTGGCGAACAGGGCGACCATGCCGAGGCCGGTGACCGAGACGAGCACGACGCCCGTGTACCGCTTCTGCGCACGCACCGCGAAGATGCCCGCGACCGCCATGAGCGGCGCCGCGGCGATCTGGGCCGGCGTGTGCCACGCGGAGAGCTGGATGCGGTCGATGTCGCTCGCGAGCAGAGCCGTCGCCTCGGCGGCGACGAACACGACGAAGATGGTCCCGACGTAGACGGGCAGCGAACCCCGCTGGGTCAGAGTCGTGCTCAGCACCGACAGCCGGTCGATCGCGCGGACGACGGCGTAGTAGGCGTCGGCTGCCGTGAAAGGCAGCACTCGCGGTCGGCGCTCCCACCCGGTGCGTCGGGTCAGGAGGAAGACGCCGATGCCGAGCAGGATCGAGACGATCGAGATGCCGAGCGCCGGCTCGAGACCGTGCCACAGGGCGAGGTGCCCCGGGCCCTCGGCAGCCTCGCCCGCGTGGTCGAGACCCGGGGTCGCGGTGACCGCGTAGCCCTGCAGGGCCGCATCGAGCGCCGGAGCGCCGATCCCCGCCGCGAGAGTGAGTGCGGCGAGCACGATCGGCGCTGCCACGAAGCCGAGCGGCGGCCCGGGCCAGGCGGTGTCCGGCATCCGCTCGCCCTGCGCATCGCGCTTGGAGAAGAACGCGCCCCACAGGAAGCGCGCACCATATGCCGCAGTGAGCATGGAACCGAGAACGATCCCGATGAGCGCGACGAGACCCCAGACAGACCCGCCCTGCGCGTCGTCGAGCAGGGCCGTGAGCGCCGACTCCTTCGCGACGAAGCCGATGGTCGGCGCGATGCCGGCCATCGACGCGACCGAGATGAACGCCGTCACCGCCAGGACCGGCGCCTGCCGGCCCACTCCCGACAGCTCGGTGACGTCTCGCGTGGAGAGCTGGCGGTCGATCACGCCCACGATGAGGAACAGCGCCGACTTGAACAGGGCATGTGCGATCACCAGAGCGAGCCCCGCGAGGGCAGCCGCCTGAGTGCCGTATCCGATCACGACCGAGAAGAATCCGAGCTGGCTCACGGTGCCGAAGGCGAGGATGCGCTTGAGGTCGGTCTCGCGGAGCGCCTGCACCCCGCCGAGCAGCATCGTGAACACGCCCAGCGAGATGAGGATCGGACGCCACGGGCCGCTGAACGCGAAGATCGGCGCGAAGCGCGCGATGAGGTAGATGCCCGCCTTCACCATGGCCGCGGCGTGCAGATACGCGCTCACCGGCGTCGGGGCGGCCATGGCGCCAGGGAGCCAGAAGTGGAACGGGAAGAGAGCAGATTTGCTGATCGCTCCCACCAGCAGCATCACGATCGCCGCGTCGACGATCGGTCCTGTGGGGGCGAGTGCGAGGATCTCGCGGATGCTGGAGGTGCCGGCGTCGACGACCAGCAGCACGACGCCCACGAACATCACAAGACCGCCGAGAGTCGTGACGAGCAGCGCCTGCAGGGCGGCACGCCGGCTGGCAGCACGTCGGCGGTAGTAGCCGATGAGGAGGTACGAGAGGATGCTCGTCACCTCCCAGAACATCACGAGCATCACCAGGTCATCGGTCAGCACCAGGCCGTACATGGCGCCCGCGAAGCCGAGCAGCACGGCGGCGAACTGTCCGAGTCCGACCGAGTCGTCATGGAAGTACCAGCGGCAGTACAGCAGCACCAGCGCGCCGACGCCGGTGACGATGAGGGTGAGCACCCAGCCGAGCACGTCCATGTGCATCGACATGTTCAGCCCCAGCTGCGGGATCCACTCGACGGACTCGTAGGGTGCGGATGCGGCATGCAGAACCTGCGGAGTCAGCATCAGGGCGTGGACGAATGCCCCGGCCGGAATGAGCGCCGCGATGAAGAATGCTCGCGCTCCCATCCACCGCACCAGGACGGGCATGACGACCGAGGAGAGGAGGAAGGCGCCCAGGAGGGTCAGCATGATCGCGGCTCCCTCGGGGCTCGTCGGCCTTGCGGCACTGGCGGGCGGGTGTTCCCCCAGTTTACCCGGGCCGCACGGGGCGCCGTGCGAGAGTTGTCGCATGCGGCGAGCGTGGGTGCGGGAGCTTCTCGGGTGGGTCACCGCCCTCGGGGCGTCTCTCGTGATCGCCGCGCAGGTGGCGGCATCCGCTCGCTCCGAGCTGCTCTTCCGCGACGGCGACTCGCTGATCGTGGCCATGTTCGCGCGGTCGGCGCTCTCCGGCGAGCATCTCGACTGGGCGATGTCGAGTGTGCTGTTCCTGCCCGAATCGGCCGTGTTCGCTGCGCTGTCGTCGATCACGCACGCCGACCTGAACGCCCTCCTGGCGGTCAACGCTGTCGTGAACCTGCTGGCGATCTACGGTGCCGCGCGACTGGCCGCCGGCGCGCGGCGCGCAGGGGCGTCGCCCGTGGCGTGGTCGCTGGTCGCCCTGGCAGTGTTCGGCGCGCTGGCGTGCACCGAGACGTCGCCCTCGCGCGACGCTCTCGAACTCGCGTCCCTTCAGCTCACCACGACCTACTACTCATCCACGGTCGTCGCCGTCCTCGTCGTGATCGGACTGTTGAGACGGTGGCTGGACGGGCCAGGATCGTGGAGTCTCGCCGTCATTTCGCCGGTGGCGGTCGTCGCCACCCTGAGCAACCCGCTCTTCGCGGCGTGGGCCACGGTTCCCCTCACTCTCTTGCTGGCGATCGGGGCCGCACGGCCGGGTATGCGACGACGGATGCTGCTGGCGATCGGCATCCTGGTCGCCAGCACCGTCGTCGGTTTCCTCGCGCGTATTCCGTTTGCGGCATGGATCGCGAACACCGGAGCAGGATACGCGCAGCCCGAACGATGGCGAGAGTCGATCGCGTACTACGGCGAACTGCTCGCCGAGCGCCTCACCACCCCGCTCGGGGTGCTCGGAGCGCTGCTCGTTCTCGCCCTGGTCGCGCTCGCGGTGGTGCGCACCGTGCGAGCGACGTCAGCCGGCGAGCGCCTGGTGGCCGCGGCGGGATGGATGCTCCCCGTGATCGTCGCGGTCGGCGCGATCGCCCTCGGCACTCACGCGGCCCGCTATCTGGAGCCCGTCGTCTTCGCGCCCCTGCTCGCGCTCGTCGCGGCGCCGCGCACCGTGCGGATGCCGCAGCCGGTCGGCCTGATCGCCATCGCGCTCGTCGTGATCGCCGGTGTGTCGAGCGTTCCGCGCCTGAGCGCCGCCGCCCACGCTCCCGATGCGGATCTCCGCTGCGTGACCGACTGGGTGAACGCGTCTGGTCGCACAGGAGGCGGACAGTTCTGGACCGTGCGTCTGCCCAAGGCTCACGTCGGCGATCCCTCCCAGCTGGTGCAGGTCGACCATCGGCTGAACGGCTACGCGTGGCTCGTGAACCGCACCGACTTCGATCACGGGTCGGTCTCGTTCCTCGTCGAGGACTCGCAGACCGTGCAGTGGGAGCTGCCGGCATCCGCTGTTCCCGAGCAGATCGTGCAGTGCGGGCGCTATTCGATCCTCGACTACGGCGCGGACTCGCTCCCCGTCGGGCCCGCCCATTCCTGAGAGTCCCCGGATCAGGGCTGGGCAGGACGGGCGGCCGTGGTGGTCCCTGCGCGGAATCGGCACGTGAAGTGCACGGTCACGCCGGGTTCGCCCTTGAGCATCTGGGCGACCTGCTCCCCCGCGGCGCGACCCTTCTGCACCGCGGGCTGCACGCTGGTGGTGAGCACGAGGCCGCCGAGCCCGTCGACCGCGATGCCGTCGAATCCCGCGACCGAGAGGTCTTCGGGAACGCGCAGTCCCAGCTCCTCGGCGGCGCGGATCACGCCGACCGCGAGCAGGTCGCTCTGAGCGAGGATCGCGGTCGGGCGATGCTCGGCATCTGCGAGCAGCATGCGTCCGACACGCTGGCCTTCGTCGATCAGGCTGCCGGATGCCGAGATCGCCGGCGCATCGGGAAAGATCGACCACATCCCCTCGAGGCGGTCGATCGTGACGTCGACGGTCGCGGTCTCCACGCGCGCCGGGGTCACCGGCATGCGTTCGCGTGCGGTGTCCAGCGGCAGGGTCACGAGGGCCACATCCCGATGGCCGAGGTCGCGCACGTGTCGGGCCACGTCTGCGGCGGCCGCCGCGTTGTCGAGGACGATGCGCGGGACGCCCTCACCCGCGTCGCCCTCGATGACGACGACCGGCAGCCCTCGGCTGCGGACGATGTCGAGCGAGGCGCGCGTGCGGCCGGAGCATCCGATCAGCACCACGGCATCGACGGGGGCGTTCGCGAGGGCTGAGCCGTCGCTCTCCCGCGGGTCGTCGCGCAGCAGCAGAATGCCGGCGCTGAGGTCGGCGAGGCCGTCGGTGAGCCCGTCCATCATCGCCGTCGTGACCGGGTCGAGAAAGGCTGCGCGCAGGTGCCCCTCGAGCACGACCGCCACGATGCCGCTGCGGCCGCGACGAAGGGAGGCCGCCCGCGGGTCGGGACCGGTGTAGCCCAGGTCGGCGGCTGCGGCAAGCACCTTCGCCCTGGTCGCCGCCGACACCTTCGCCTTGCCGCTGAAGACGACGGATGCCGTCGATGTGGCGACTCCGGCCGATCGCGCGACGTCGGCGATCGTCGCGCGGCGACCCGACTCGTGACTGCTCATACTCCGAGGATAGCTCCCCCGGGTTTCCTCGGGTCGAATCGATTCGATAGGCTGTGCCGCATGGACACCGCTCTCACCCGTTCCCAGTTCGTGCGCTGGCGCGCCGCGATCTTCGCGATCTTCCTCGCGAGCGGCCTGTCGATCGCGACCTGGGCCTCCCGAGTGCCCGACATCAAGCTCTCACTCGACATCGACAACGCGCAGATGGGCCTGCTGCTGCTCGCGATGGGCATCGCGTCGATCATCGGCATCTCCACGAGCCCCGCCGTGATGGCACGCACCGGCGCGCGCCGGGGGATGCTGCTGACCATGCTGACGTTCGGGGTCGGACTCGCACTGATCGGCCTGGGAACCAACGTCCTCGGCTCACTGCCGCTGGTCATCGTCGGGCTCGTGCTCTTCGGATTCGGCAACGGCTCGCTCGACGTCATGATGAACGTCGAGGCCACGGCCGTCGAGCAGCAGATGGGCAAGACGATCCTTCCCGTGTTCCATGCGTTCTTCAGCTTCGGCACGGTCATCGGAGCCGCGGCCGGTGCACTGGCCGTGCAGCTCGGCGCGAACGTCTCTGCGCATACCCTCGTCGTCGCTGCGGTGATCGCCGTGCTTGCGGCTGTCTGCTTCGCGAACGTGCCCGACCGCGCAGCCGCTCTCGACCCCGTGCCCGCAGAGAAGCCGCACTGGCGCGAGCGCATGCACGTCGCGCTCGAGGCATGGCGCGAGCCGCGCACCTACGCGTTGGGAATCGTCATGCTGGGCATGGCGTTCGCCGAAGGCGGCGCGAACGACTGGCTCGCGCTCGGCGTCGCAGAAGACCACGGAGCAGGACCGGCCGCGGGCGCTGCGGCCCTCGCCACCTTCTCGGTCGCGATGACCGTGGTCCGCCTGTTCGGCGGGCCGCTTGTCGACAGGTTCGGTCGCGTGATCGTGCTGCGGGTCCTCGCGATCACGGCGGCTGCCGGCATCCTGCTGTTCATCCTCGCGCCGAACACGCCGCTCGTGTTCGTGGGCGCAGCGCTCTGGGGCGTGGGCGCCTCGCTCGGCTTCCCCCTGGGCATGTCGGCCGCCGCCGACGACCCGGTCAAGGCCGCAGCTCGCGTGAGCGCCGCGGCCACGATCGGCTACATCGCCTTCCTCGGGGGTCCCCCTGTGCTCGGCTTCATCAGCGAGCACATCGGCCTGCTCAACACGCTGTACATCCTGGTCGTGCTCGCCGCGCTCTCCGGCCTGTTCTCCGCAGCGGCCCGTCCGCTCCGCGAGGACCAGATGGCGGCCGCCGAGAAGTAGATCAGCCCGACACGTAGCGCCCACCCCGCGTGTGTGAGCACTACCCGAACCTGGGTCTGCCGCGCTACTTCGGCGACCGCGCGTCGGATGCGCACGACTTGTTGCGCCGGATCGCCAGCGGTATCGCGATCAGGAGGAACACGACGGGCACTCCGTAGGCGACGAGCGGTGGAAAGTTGTTGAAGAACGTCAGCGCCCAGAACCCGATGGCCGCGGCAATGTCGATCGCGATCTCCCATCCGCGTGTGAGCCCGCGACTGGACTGGGCATGGTTAGGTTGCGAAGTTGACATCATCGGCTCCTCATCAGCTTGAATACGAATTCAGCCTACGAAGTGCGACCGACCCAGTCTGTAGGCACTTAGGTGGACAGGGCGAAGGTCACCCCGATAGGAGACCTTCATCCAAAGGGGCGATTCCCCCCAGAAGAGTCGTCGATGAACGGCACCGACGAGGACTTTCGGAGCATCGGGGTGGTCGATCAGGCCGGGCGCCGCATCCGCGGCCGTGGATAGCTCCGGCACCGTGACGAACGAAGTAGGCTCGACGGGTGCGTCTCGTCATCGCCCGCTGCTCCGTCGATTACACGGGGCGGCTCAATGCCCACCTCCCCCTCGCCACGCGCCTGCTGGTGCACAAGGGCGACGGGAGTCTGCTCGTGCACTCCGACGGCGGCAGCTACAAGCCGCTGAACTGGATGAGCCCGCCGTGCACACTCGTCCCCGAGGAGCCGGGCGAGGAGGAGTCGATCGCGGGTGTCGTCGAGGTGTGGCGCGTGACCCACAAGAAGACCGGTGACGCGCTGCGGGTGCAGATCTACGAGATCATCCACGACTCCAACCACGACCTCGGCATCGACCCGGGCCTGCAGAAGGACGGCGTCGAGGCCGACCTGCAGAGGCTTCTCGCCGAGCAGGTCGATCTGATCGCCGAGGGCGCGACGCTGGTGCGCCGAGAGTACCCGACGGCCATCGGCCCGGTCGATCTGCTGGTCCGAGATGCCGGCGGCGTCGCGATCGCGGTCGAGGTCAAGCGCCGCGGCGACATCGACGGCGTCGAGCAGCTCACCCGCTACCTCGAGCTGCTGGGCCGCGACCCCCACCTCTCCCCCGTGCAGGGCGTGTTCGCGGCGCAGGAGATCAAGCCGCAGGCGCGCGTGCTCGCCGAGGACCGCGGCATCCGCTGCCTGGTGCTCGACTACGACGACATGAAGGGCATCGAGTCGGGGATCCCCCGGCTGTTCTGAGGCCCGTTCTCACAGCCATAGGCTGGAAGCATGCCCTCCTCTCCCTATTCCTGCGTCCTCTGGGACGTCGACGGCACGATCATCGATGCGTCCGTCGGGATCCTCCGCAGGCTCAACGTCGCACTCACGCACTTCGGCCACCCGGCGCCGACGAGGGAGGACCTCGTGCACTGGATCGGCCCGCCCATGTTCGAGTCGTTCCAGGCGCAGGCGGGCATGACGCCAGAGCAGTCCTCCGAGGCCGTGGCGTTCTACCGCACTCTCGGCAAGGCCGACGGCTACACCACAGATGTGAAGACCTATCCCGGTGTCCCCGAGCTCATCCGCGATCTGCACGCCCAGGGCGTTCCTCAGGCGACGGCCAGCTCCAAGCCCGAGATCCAGGTCGACGCCCTCGTCGACCACTTCGAGCTGCGCCCCTACTTCCTGGCGACGGTGGGCGCGACCCCCGATGAGTCGACGCTCGCCTCGAAGGCCGACATCGTCGTCGAGGCGCTCAAGCGCCTGAAAGAGCGCGGCGCAGACACCTCACGCCCCGTGCTGATCGGCGATCGCCACCACGACGTCGAGGGCGGAAACGCGAACGGCGTGCCCGTGATCTTCGTCGAATGGGGCTTCAGCGACGCGCACGAGGGCGACGATGCGGCGTTCCGCGCAGTATCCGCCGACGATCTCCGCACCCTGCTGCTGAGCTGACTCCGAGGCCTCGGAAACGCACAGAACTCCCCGCCGGGGGCCTGCATGGGATGCAGACCTCCGGTCAGGGAGTTCCGGTGGAATCCGCGCTTAGAGCGGGCGGATGTTCTCTGCCTGCAGGCCCTTGGGGCCCTGCGCGACCTCGAACTCGACTCGCTGGTTCTCTTCGAGAGACCGGTAGCCGGATGCTTCGATGGCGGAGTAGTGCGCGAAGACGTCAGCGCCGCCGTCGTCGGGGGAGATGAAGCCGAAGCCCTTCTCCGAGTTGAACCACTTGACCGTGCCCTGGGTGCTCATTTACTGCCTGTTCTGCTGGAAAAGAAGCCGACGCAGGATGCACCGACACCGCTAAAGATAGTGGAGCACGGCGTGAGCGGAAGAGCCGGGGTCAGCCCGTAACAGAAATGTTGCACGAGACGTCATGTCGCGTCATACGGACGCTGCGGCATGAGCCCGGAAAATTGTGTGGCCCTCACCGCGGGGGGAGCGATGAGGGCCGAAGACGACCGGAGGGTGCGTCAGGAACAAGCATATCCCCTCCGCGACACTCTTGTCCCCCATTTGGGGGACATTCTTCGAAAATCTTCAGGAGAACGATAGCGACCCCCTCGAGCAGTTCATTGGGGACTGCGCTGCTCGAGGGGGCCCAATCGCATACACGGATCGTCGCGCCTCTGGGGAAGGCAGCCCGCCCTCTGGGGAAGGACGGAGACGATCAATCCCCTGTGCATGCACCTACACCATAGGCGACGGCACCTCGTCGCGTCAGCCCCCTCGGCCGGTTCCCGCGAACGGCTAGCCTTGTCGCGTGACCATGCTGAACAAGGACATGACGCTGTGCATCTCGCTGTCAGCGCGTCCGAGCAACAACGGAACCCGTTTCCACAACTTCCTCTACGAAGAGCTCGGCCTGAACTGGATCTACAAGGCCTTCGCGCCCACCGATCTCGGTCAGGCGATCGCGGGAGTCCGTGGGCTCGGAATCCGCGGATGCGCGATCTCGATGCCCTACAAGGAGGACGTGATCGCCCTCGTCGACCGCATGGATCCCTCTGCGACGGCGATCGACTCGGTGAACACGATCGTGAACGACGACGGCGTGCTCACCGCGTACAACACCGACTACTCCGCGATCGCCCAGTTGATCGAGCGGAACGGGCTGGATGCCGCGGCGAGCGTGCTGCTGCGGGGATCGGGCGGCATGGCCAAGGCCACGGCCGCCGCGTTCCGCGACGCCGGCTTCACGCGGGTGACGATCGCAGCGCGCAACGAGGCGAACGGGCGCGGACTCGCCGACCTGTACGGCTTCGGCTGGACAGCGGATGCCGCGGGCGAGAGCGCCGACATCATCGTGAACATCACCCCGATCGGCATGGCCGGGGGAGCGGAGGAGCACGAGCTCTCGTTCAGCGAGGAGCAGATCGCCGCAGCCTCCGTCGTGTTCGACGTCGTGGCCCTGCCCGCCGAGACCCCTCTGGTCAAGGCGGGCCGCGCCGCCGGGAAGACCGTCATCACGGGTGCGGAGGTGGCGACCCTGCAGGCGCTCGAGCAGTTCGTGCTCTACACCGGCATCCGCCCCTCCGCCGAGCAGGTGCGCGCAGCCGAGGAGTTCATGCGGGCCCAGTGACACCCGCGTGACGAGGATCCGTGATCGGGAGGCGATTATCTGGATACCCTAGGCGCATGAGCCCGCGACGCAGGATCCTCCGCAGAACGCCGGTCGCCATCGCGGCCACGGCACTCATCGCTCTGGTCCTGTCGGCCTGCACGCCGGGCGACGACACGGGCACCGACACCGAAGGACAGGGTTTCCCGTCGGACGGCTGCACGCACATCACCATCGCGACGTCGTCCGAGAAGGTGAACATGCTCGACGAACTCGCCGAGGCCTTCAAGGACTCGCCCGAGCACGAGGGCCTGAAGACCTGCGCGACGGTGCGGCCCATCAACGTCTCCTCGGGCAACGCGGCGCGCTATCTCACCACGGGCGACGATTGGCCCAGCGACGACCGCGACCTCTGGCCGACGCTGTGGTCGCCCGCCTCCACGGTGTGGACCGACCGCGTCGCCGCCGCCGCGTCGGCGAATCTCGTCGGGGAACCTGCGTCGTTCACCCGCACTCCTGTCGTGTTCGGCATGCCCGAGCCGATGGCGAAGGCGCTGGGCTGGCCCGACAAGCCGATCAGCATCACGGATCTGTCGCAGCTCTGCCAGGATCCGGACGGCTGGGGGAGTGTCGGCAAGGACATCTGGGGGGCCTTCAAGATCTCGAAGACGAACCCGAACACCTCGACGACGGGCCTGTCGACGATCCTGATGCAGTCGTACGAGGCGTCCGGCAAGTCAGCCGACCTCACGTCCGCCGATGTCGAGGGTGCCGCCGACTTCTCCCGGGTGTTCGAGGAGTGCGTGATCCACTACGGCGACACCACAGGCAACGTGCTGTCGACGCTGTACGACGAGACGCAGAACGGCTCGAACGGCTCGGCGTACGTGTCGGCCGTGGCGCTCGAGGAGACCTCGCTCCTCAACTACAACCAGGGAAACCCCGATTCGCACACCGTGCAGCCGGGCGAGACCCTCACCCCTCCCAAGACGAAGCTGGTGGCGGTGTACCCCGCCGGCGGATCGATGTGGTCGGACAACCCGGTCACCGTGCTCGGGGCCCAGTGGGTCACGGCAGAGCAGCGCACGGCCGGCGAGGCCTTCGCGGCGTTCCTGCAGACCGAGGCCGCGCAGAAGCTCCTGCCCGAGTACGGCTTCCGCCCGCTCGACGAGTCGGTTCCGCTGGGCAAGCTGTTCACGGCGAACTTCGGTGTCGATCCCGCACAGCCCGCGGTGACGCTGCCCAAGCCCGAGGTCGACGTGATCTCGACCGCCATCGACCAGTGGACCCAGGTGCGCAAGCCCTCGTCGGTGCTCGAGCTCATCGACATCTCCGGTTCGATGGATGACCCGATCGGCGACGGCCGTTCGCGCCTCGACGGGGCGATCCAGGGCGCGCAGACGACACTCGACCATTTCCGCTCCACGGACGAGGTCGGGGTGTGGGCGTTCACCACGGGGATCTCATCGGATGCCGGTGAAGGCATACAGGTGCTGCGAGACGTGACTCCGCTCGCGGCGGACGGCGAGAAGCTCGACTCCTCGCTGGAGGATCTGCACTACGCGCAGCGCAACGGGACTCCGCTCTACGACGCGATCCTGACGGCCTACGAGGCGATGAGCGAACGCGCGGAACCCGGCCGCATCAACGCGATCGTTGTGCTGTCCGACGGCGAGGACACCGACTCGGCGACCTCGCTCGACTCGCTGATCGCCAAGATCGGCAAGAGCACGAAGGAGGGCGGCAGCGACGCCCCGGTGCGTATATTCCCGATCGCGTATGGAGAGGGAGCCGACACGTCCGCTCTGCAGCGGATCGCGGACGTGACGGGCGGCCAGCTGTTCGACGCGTCGAACGCGGAGCGCATCGATCTCGTCTTCGCCTCCGTGATCAACAACTTCTGAGGCGCGCATGCATCATCTCTCCGTGACGGACGACTCCTGGACGGGGCCTGCGATCGAAGCGCTCGCCTCGTCGAACGTGTACGTCTCGACGGACGTCCCCGGCTACGAGGATCTCCAGGCCTCGTTGGCGCAGACGGTTCCCGCCGACGGTTCGATCGCCGTCGTCGTCCTGCCCGACGAGGCGGCGAGCGCCGACCAGTACACCTTCTACCTTCTCGAGAAGCTCACGAAGGGTGCCGATCAGCAGACTGTGATCCTGGCGATCGGGGACGATCTGATGGGCGACTCGACCGCACTGGGACGTGACGCGGTGCTGACGATCGCGAACCAGAACGAGGGCGCGGGGATGCCGACGGGTCTGGTCGAGACCGTCCAAGACGTGAAGGCGGACCTTCCGGCAGGTGGCGGACCGGGCGGCACCGACTCCGGCGGCGCCGACGTCCTGATGCCCGTGATCATCGGCGGCGTGGTGCTGGTCGCCGCTGTCGGCACGACCGTCGGCCTGATCGCGCGTCGGCGACGGAAGCCGGCCGCGTCCCGCAAGAGCGCGGACCCGGTGCCGCCCGGCATCCGTCTGCGGGTGAACCGGCTGCGCGAGCTCGCCCCCTCCTACGCCGCCGTGCCGGGCAATGCGATCGCCGCCGAGACCGCGACGAACATCGACACGCTCGCATCGCACGTCGAGCAGCTGTTCATCCGCCTGGACGCGAAGGCGGGCGAGGACCAGAGCGTCATCGCCGAGGCCGAGTACTCGGACAAGCTCGCTCGCCTGGTCGCGGCTCTCGACCGCGACTACCTCCTCGATCTGCTCACGCGCCCCGATCTGTGGGACGCCCCCGACGAGCGCGTCGACGAGGTCCGCGAGGCGCTGACCGCCGTCACCACCCAGATCGTCGACAACATCAAGCAGGTGAACGCCCGCAAGGGACTGCTGTTCCAGGTGTCGCTGGACTCTCTGATCGGCCGCAGCGAGCTGCGCGACTGGGAGCGTCAGTTCAGGAAGAGCTCGGGGGAGCCGCAGCAGGGAGACGGGTCTCCCTGACCGTCGCCCCCGCGTTCACCCCCGGCGACGGTCGCGCACCCGCATGACGGCGATCGAGGCGTCGGGGGACGACACCGCGATCGCCCGAGCCTCCGGCCGGATCACGGCACCCGGCGGCGCGATCTCGCCGCGCACCTCGAGCTGTCCCGCGAGCACGACGATCGCATCGGCGTTCTCGGCGATCGTGCCCGACACCCGGCGGATCGCCCACTGCATCCGGCCGCTCGAGCGTCGTGCCATCAGGTTGACCACCGAGACCCGGCCGGAACCGGTGTCGGCGAAGACGTGATCCTCGCCGCGGAAGGTGATGGCCGAGTGCTGCGGCACGCGAGTGACCCGGCCGTTGATCTCGAGGGCCACCCCCGACGGACTGAGAGGGATCAGCAGGCGATCGGCTCCGAGGAACGGGGAGAACGGCATCCGCCCCTCGATCTCTGCCAGGCTGATGCGCCAGCCCGGACGCGCGGCGAGCACCCGCGTGACTCCGAGACCGTTCGCCCATGCCTGCGGCGCGACGTCCGTCGGCCGGACGATCAGGGACCTCACGCGGGTGCCGTGCGACATGACGTTCTCAGCGGATCGCGGTCGGGCCGGTCTCTCCCGTACGCACCCGGATGACCTGCAGAACATCGGTGACCCAGATCTTGCCGTCGCCGATCGCGCCGGTGCGCGCCGCCTCCTGGATCGCGTCGAGTGCCGCCTCGAGCTCCTCGTCGGCGACGATGGTCTCGATCTGGACCTTGGGGAGTAAGTCGACCTTCACCCGCTGCGAGCGGTACACCTCGACCTTCCCGATCTGGCTGCCGTGCCCCTTCGCGTCGAGGATCGTCATTCCGGTGACGCCGATCTCGGCGAGCGCCGTCTTGACGGGCTCGAGGGCGCCGGGCTGGACGACTGCGGTGATGAGCTTCATGATGATGTCCTTTCTCGGGGACCGGCGCTCAGGAGCGCACGTCGTCCAGGTCGTAGGCGGTCTCGGCGTGCAGCGTGGTGTCGAGTCCCATGATCTCGATGCCGTCGCCGACCCGCAGACCGATCGTCTTCGAGAGCACCCAGGAGATCAGCGCCGTGACGACCGCGGTGTAGGCGAACACCGCGAGGACCGCGATCGCCTGCGTGCCGAGCAGGCTCGCATCGCCGCCGAAGAAGAGGCCCTGCGCACCTGCGGGCGAAGCGGGGTCGGCGAGGAAGCCGATCGCGAGCGTGCCGAAGATGCCCGGGAACATGTGGATCGCGACGGCGTCGAGCGCATCGTCGTAGCCGAAGCGCTCCTTGAGTCCGAGCGTCGCGAACGCGACGACTCCGGAGAGCAGTCCGATGATGATCGCGCCGATCGGAGACACGGAGTTCGCAGCCGGAGTGATCCCGACGAGCCCGCCGAGAACGCCGGAGATCGCGCCGAGCGAGGTCGCCGCCTTGCGGACGATGCGTTCGACGACGAGCCAGCCGAGCAGACCGGCGCATGCGGCGACGAGGGTGTTGGTGACGGCGACGCCCGCGCTCTCGTTGATGCCGCCCGATGAGCCGCCGTTGAAGCCGTACCAGCCGACGAGCAGGAGCCCGCCGCCGACGATCGCGATCGGGAGATTGCCCGGGCGGCCGACGTGAGGGAAGTGCCGGCGCTTGCCGAGGAAGATCGCGAGCACGAGTGCTGCGACACCGGCGTTCAGGTGCACGGCCGTGCCGCCGGCGAAGTCGATCGCGTGGAGGCTGTTGGCGATCCAGCCGCCCGTGACCGAGCCGTCGGCGGAGTCGAAGGCGAACACCCAGTGCGCGACGGGGAAGTACACGAGCGTCGCCCAGAGGCCTGCGAAGATCAGCCAGCTGGAGAACTTCATCCGGCCCTCGACCGCGCCGCCGATGATGCCGACCGTGAGGCCGGCGAAGATCAGCTGGAAGACCGCGATCAGGATGCCGGGCACGGCGCCCTCGGGCGTCTCGGCGCCCAGGAGCGACTGAATGCCGAACAGGCCGCTCGGGTCGCCGATGAGGCCTGCACCGCCGACCGAGTCGCCGAGCGTGAGCCCGTAGCCGTACAGGACCCAGATGACCGCGGTGACGGCGAAGCCGCCGAGCACGATCATCATGGTGTTGAGGATGTTCTTGGTGCGCGACAGGCCGCCGTAGTACAGCGCGAGACCGGGCAGCATGAGGGTGACGGCGACGGTGGCGGTGAGCATCCAGCCGGTGTTGACCTGCGAGGTGATGTCCATGTCGTTCTCCTTTCGGGTGAGTCGGGTTTCAGCGGGTGAGCAGGGATTCGAGCACGTCGGCCAGCGCGGTCACGCCCGCCGCGACGTCCTCGGGTCGGGCGGCCTCGGCGGGGGTGTGCGAGGCTCCGGTCGGGTTGCGGACGAAGAGCATGCCGGTCGGGATGGCGCCGGCGAGCACGCCCGCGTCGTGACCGGCCCCCGTGTCGAGCACGGGGGCGTCGGGGAGCACGGCGAGCATCCGCTCGCGGAGCGCGGCGTCGAAGGCGACGGTGGGGGAGAACGACTGCTCGGCCACGACGATCGTGCAACCCTCGGCGGTGGCCGTCCGCTCGGTCGCGGCGGTCACCTCGTCGACGATGCGGCGGACAGCGGCCTCGTCACGGTGACGCACGTCCATCCACAGGTCGACGGATGCGGCGATCACGTTGGTGCCGCCCGGGGTGACCTTGATGCGGCCGACGGTGCCGCGGGCGTCGTCGACCACGAGCGCGTGGGCACGCAGAGCGCGCACGGTCTCCGCTGCCACGACGACCGGATCCTGTCGATCGGCCATCCGGGTGGCGCCTGCGTGGTCTCCACGTCCCTCGATGCGCACGTGCCAGCGGCCGTGGGCGATGATCGCTCCCGCGAGCGCGACCGGCTGACCCAGGTCCTCGAGGCCCCGGCCCTGCTCGACGTGCAGCTCGACGAAGGCGGCGAGCGCGGCGAGGCGCACGGGGTCGGGCCCGATCAGAGCCGGATCGAGTCCGGCATCCCTCGCCGCCTCGGCGAAGGAGACCCCGCCGTCGTCGCGCAGCTCACGCACCCGCTGCGGGTCGATGAGTCCGGCGAGCAGCCGTGTTCCGAGACAGGCGATGCCGAAACGGGAGCCCTCCTCCTCGGGGAACGCCGCGATCACGAGCGGTCGCGCCGGCCGCACGCCCCGCTCGCGGAGCACGTCGACGGCGGCGAGCGCGCTGGCGATGCCGAGCGGCCCGTCGAAGTTGCCGCCGCCCGGGACGGAGTCGAGATGCGAGCCCGTCGCGATCGCATCGACGCGGCGCGTGTCTGGAGCATCCCACCAGGCCCAGATGATTCCGTTGCCGTCGACGTCGATGTCGAGCCCGCGTCGATCCGCCTGCTCGATGAACCAGGCCCTCAGCGCGAGTTCGGGTGCCGAGAACACGGGTCTCGTGTATCCGCCGCGCTCCGTGTCGACGCCGATGTGAGCGATCTGCTCGAGGAGCTCGACGGCTCCGCCGCTCATCGCAGCGCTCCCGCGAAGCGCTGACCGACAGCGCGGAACCGTTCGGTCGTCCGACCGGCACCTGCGACGAGGTCGTGCACCAGCTCGCCGAGGAGGGGCGCGAACTTGGCGCCCTGGCCCGAGCACGGCGAGAGGATCGTGACCCCGGCCGCACGATCGATGATCATGTCGTCGCGCGGCACGTTCGTGAACAGGCAGGTGGTCTCGGCGTACGGCTCCGGCTCCAGCCCCGGCGCGAACTCCTCGACGAAGCCGGTCACCCTGGTGCGGTTCTCGGGGTCGATCGCGCCGTCCTGATCACGGGCGGAGCGGATGACCCGGCCGCCGTTGTACTCGGCGACCTTCTGTCCGTCGAAGCCCGCGTCTCGACCTCCGGGCAGCCCGTAGGCCTGGATGTCCTCGCCCTTGTAGATGAAGGTGGGCCAGGAGGTCTGAGCGCCGGGGGCGAGTTCACCTCGATCGCTCGGGTCGCAGTACGGGTAGTGGAACGCGTTCTCCTGACGCACCTCGAACTCGGGCAGCGCGTCGGCGAAGCCCGGCGGCAGGTCGAGCTCGCCCAGCAGCGCGGGCAGCCACCCGCCCGCGGCCACGATCACCTGCTCGGCGTGCACCGTCCGACCCGTCGTCGAGGTGACCTGGTAGCCGGTGAATCCGTGCCGCACGGATGCGGCCTCCCATCCGGTGCGCACCTCCGCTCCGGCCGCACGCGCCAGATCGAGCATCGCGTTCACCGACTCCTCGGCGTCGATGACCCCCGCGCCCGGGTGCCAGAGCACCTCGGTGTCGAAGCGCAGACCGGGCCAGCGCGTCGCGGCATCCGCGCCCGAGAGCAGCTCGTGCTCGACGCCCACCGTCTCGAGGACGTCGGCGAGCCCGCGCGGATCGCGCACGGCGCCGAAATCCAGCGACCCGCTCGGCGTGATGAGCCGCCTGCCGCTCGCCGCTTCGAGCTCGTCCCACGAGCTCTTCGCCCGCATGACGAGCCCGGCGTAGAACGGGTCGAGGTAGCCGTAGCGGAAGATGCGCGCCGAACCGTGCGAGCTGCCCAGGGCGGATGCCGGCACGTCGCGCTCGAGGACGATCACGTCGGCGCCGGATGCCGCGAGGCGCCAGGCCACCGAGGCGCCGCTGAGGCCGGCGCCGATCACGGCGTAGGTGGCGGACTCCCGCCTGTCGATGTCGTGCACGATCAGGCCAGGTCGGGTGCGTCCCAGAGCTTCAGCGTCGTGCCGATGCCCTTCGCGACCGCGTTCTCGTAGACGGTCTTGGCCCAGGCGACGTCCTCGACGCCCATGCCTCCCACGCTGAACAGCACGGGCTGTTCGTCGAATTCGCGGCCGGCCGCCGTGCCGTCGAACACGTCGCCGATGTTGACGACGCGCGACTCGTCGAGCTCGCCGGCGTCGATGAGGTCCTGCCAGTACAGGCCGATCATGCCGAACGCGGTCTCGTGCGAGGGCGAGGGGTACTCCTCTGCCCATGCCTCGTAGATCTTCTTGGCGTCGGCGATGAGTCGGGCCTTGCCCGACGTGGTGTACTCCTTGTCCATGCGCAGGTTGGCCGGCAGGCTGAGGAACGCACCGGGCTTGATCCAGTCGCCGTCGATGTACGGATAATTCTCCGAGCCGACCAGACCCGTGACCGCTTCGGAGACGATGTCGGAGTCGCGCACAGCTTCCTCGACCGTGTCGGCGATCTCGATCGTCGTGAACTGCGGATAGTGCTCCTTCGCATAGGCGGCGAACGCCTCGGAGGTGGAGCGACGGCGTCCGTTGATGCGGAGCGTGTCGAGTGTGGGACGCGCGGTGGTCATGGCGTGCAGGGCGCTCTTGTTCATGGCGCCGGGCCCGATGATGCCGAGGGACTTCGCGTTCAGGGGTGCCAGCTTCTTTGCTGCCGCTCCCGGCACGGCCGCGGTGCGATAGGCGCTCTCGAGATTGCCCGACATGATCGCGAACGGCGCCCCTGTCTCCTTGTCGTTCAGCACGATCAGGTGGATCGAACGCGGCAGCCCCTTGTCGCGGTTGTCGACATTCGAGCCGTACCACTTGACGCCCGCGACGTCGAAGCGGCCGCCCAGGTAGGCCGGCATCGCCATGAAGCGCCGGTCGGCCGCGTCCAGAGGCATCGTCGGGAACGGCGACGACGAGGGGAAGCCGATCTGGGCGCCGTGGGAGTTGGCCGAGCTTCCCGCCATCCGGTAGTCGCCCTTGGCGACCAGGACGAGCACCTCCTCCATGACCTCCATGCACCGCTCCATGTCCTTCATGCCGGCCTCGATCACCTCGGGCTCGCTGAGGTAGAGCATGTCGATGCGGGTGCCGGGGGTGGGGTCTGCGGCCATGTCGGGTCCTCCAAGTCGGATGCTTCCCCACCAGATAAGCCGTCAGAACAATCCCAGGTCAAATACCTTTTCCGCTCTCGATTGATAGCGTTTCGCTCGCAATCCGGCCGTAACGGACCGGTAATACGCGCCGCGTATCGTGCCGGGAATGGAACTGCGGCAACTGCGCTATTTTCTGGCCGTCGCGGACGAGCTGCACTTCGGTCGCGCCGCGCAGAAGCTGCACATGTCGCAGCCGCCGCTGAGCGTGCAGGTGGGGCGCCTCGAGCGCGAGGTCGGCACGCCGCTGTTCGTCCGCAGCACGCGGAGAGTGACACTCACCGCAGCCGGGATGCATCTGCAGGAGCGCGCCAGGAGGATCCTCGATGAAGTCGATGCGGTGCGCGCGGACATGCGCGACCACGTCGACGGGATCGCCGGTCAGCTCACAGCGGGGTTCGTCAGCTCCGCCAACTACACCGTGCTGCCCGAGGTCGTCCGGCTGTTCCGCTCGCGCCGCCCGAAGGTGAACCTCACGCTGGTGCCGCTCACGTCAGGTGAGCAGTTCGACCGGCTCCGAGACGGCAGCCTCGACATCGGGATCGTGCGCGACGAGTTCCCGCGCACGAGCCAGGGACCCGCCGCACTGTCGACCGCCGTCGTGTTCGAGGAACGTCTGGTGGCGTGCCTTCCCGTCGATCACCCGCTCGCCGCGCGCGCCGAGATCACGGTCGACGAGATCATCGACGTGCCGATGATCGCCTACCCGCGGGCCCTGATGCCGGGCTACGTCGACCGCGTGACCGAGATGCTCTCGAGCGCCGGGAGCATGCGTGTCGTGGAAGAGGTGGTGCACCAGGAGACGGCTCTGGGGTTCGTCGCCGCGGGGGTCGGTACCAGCATCCTTCCGGAGTCCGTCCGCCAGCTCGTCCCGCCGTCGATCGCCGTCGTCCCTCTCGCCGGCTCCCCGACGACGCGGCTCATGGCCGCCTGGCGCAGCCGAGAGGACGAGAGCCCGGTCTGCGGAGCGTTCATCGAGTGCCTTCGCGACGCGGCGATCGCCGACTGACGGATGCCGCGCTCAGCTCTCCGTATCGTCGGCCCGCCGCGTCCCGACACCGGGTTCGGCGTTGTGCACCGATTCATCAGGAACGGAGGATTCACTGCCGGGGTCGATGCCCACGGCATCCGCCGCTCCCGAATCCGCACCCGATCCGCCCGCAGGCACTTCTTCGGCGGCATCGCCGTCGGGCTTCTCCTGCGCGTGCTCGTGCAGGTGCTCCCGGATCCGCTCCTGCGCATCGGGATCGCCGGGTGAGATGACGTCATCCGCGCGCATGCCCTGATCTCCGATGCCGCTCATTCCGTGCCGTCCCGCAGGTCAGTGGGAGCATCCGCCTCGCCGCCGTCATCCTGGAGGTCGAGGTCTCCCTGCCCGTCCTCCCCGATCTCGGCGTCGAGCGGATCCTCGCCCTGCGTCTCGGGCTGATCTTTCTCGGCCGGGAACGTTCCGTCGGTGAAATCGTCGTCCGCCTCTTCAGGCACCAGCGGCTCCTGGCGGCCCATGAAGGCCTCGGGGTTCATCATGATGCACTCCTCTGCTCGTCACGTGGAGACCAGCATCCGCGCCTGAAAGCGGCGGGGGAGGACCGTTGACAGACAGGGGCGGCCGAAGTAGCTCCCGCTCGCACCTGTGACTGAGCCGTGAGAATCGCTCTCGATTTGGGCCGGGCCAGGAATCGTCCTAAGGTTACAGATCGATAACGGATGATACCGCCTGCCCGAGGAGCTTCATCATCACTTCGCGTTCCCCCGAAACAGCGCCGTCTTCTGCGCCTCTCGACGAGGCGCGCGTCGCAGACCCCGTCGCCCCTGCCCCCCTGCTCCGCCGCGATCGCCGTCGCGCTCAGGCAGCTGTCGCCGCGGCAGTCGCGCAGACCGTGGAAGCCGCCGCCACCAGCCCGATGGCAGAAGCCGCCGCCGACATCGCGGAGGCGGCCGACGAGGTCGTCGACGCCACTCCCGAATCGCTGCCCCTCGCTTCGGATGCTGCGGCATCCGAAGCGGCTTTCGCCGCCGCGGATCCGGCCGCTTCCGCCGATGCAGATCCGGCCGCACCGTTCATCGCCGCGGATTCCGCTGAAGAGCAGACGCCTACCGCCGACGAGCATCCGGCCGCAGCCTCAGGGCCGTCCGCCCGCGCTCGAAAGACCGCCGGGCCGCACCGCCGGCCCGCAAGCATGGCATCGTCAGCAGCGAAGCCCGCGCAGGCGGCACGCCCCGCACGCGCGCCTCGCACCTCCGGCCGCCGGCGCGTCTGGCAGATGACCGGCGCAGCACTCGCCGTCGCGAGCCTGGTGGGCGGAACCGCCCTTCCGGCACTCGGCATGGTGCGTGGCGAGACCTCGGCGGTGACCGCATCCGCTTCCGCCGATCTGCGCACGCAGTCGTTCACGGCAGGCGCCGACGTTCTGCCCGACGTCGTGGTGAGCGGCGAGTTCTCGGCGACGACTCCCGACGAGCTCAAGGATCTGCAGGCCGTCGCGGCCGCCACGGCGCGCAGCGGCGTGCCCCCGATCGCGAAGCCGGGGCAGATCATCGTCCCGATGGCCGCGGGCACCTACACGATGACCGACGGGTTCGGCGCGAGCCGCCCGGGCCGCAGCCACATGGGTCAGGATTACGCCGCCCCGATCGGCACCCCCATCTACGCCTCCGCCGACGGAGTGGTCACGATGTCGCAGGACTCCTACGGCGGCTACGGCGTGACCGTCCAGGTGCAGCACGACGAAGACGGCAGCGTGACGACCCTCTACGGCCACATGAACTACGGCACCCGTGCCGTGCAGCCGGGCGATCACGTGGTCGCCGGCCAGTTCCTCGGTCGGGTCGGGAACACGGGCTACACGATCGGATCGTGCCTGCACTTCGAGGTGCGCATCAACGGCGCGCAGATCAACCCGGTGCCCTGGCTCGAGGCGCACGTCCGGTAAGGCGGGTTTCGCAACCGGGCGCTCCGCGCCTTAACGGGCACCCGGCATCCGTTATCACACCCTCGTCGCTGACGCCTCCCCCTTGGCGAGCCCGACCGCGGCTGACACGGTCGGAGGCATGACCAGCACCGCCTCCCGAAACATCTCCGAAGACTCTCCCGGCCTGCTGACCCGCGGCTACGACTTCGGCGCGCACATCTGGCGTCGCGTCCGCCCGGGCGCGCGATCCGCGCCCCTGCGCCTGCTGGGCGACGACGCGATGCTCGTACGCGGAGCCGAAGGCGTCGCACTGTTCTACGACGGGCAGCGTGTGGTGCGCGCCGGCGCGATGCCGGCGATCGTGCGCGAACCGCTCTTCGGCCACGGCTCGGTGCACGCTCTCGACGGAGAGGACCACCGCCACCGCAAGGCCGAGTTCGTCGATGTTCTGTACGACGACGAGCAGGTCGCCCGCTTGACGCCGTTCCTCGAAGGGGAGTGGGCGCGCGAGCGCGACGCATGGCTCGACGGCGGCGAGACGAGCGCCTACGACGCGGCGGTCGGAGCGTTCGGTCGCGCGATCATGAACTGGGCGGGGCTGCCCGGCACGAAGGCCGCGAAGAGCAGGTGGTCGGCGCGCCTGGCGCAGATCGTCGACGGATTCGGCGTGCCGTACTCACCCCAGTACGTTCTCGCGCTCCTCAACCGGGCGTGGTCGGATCGGCACACGACGCAGCTCATCGAGGCGGTCCGTGCAGGGACGCTCCCGGCGGCGCCGGGCACCGCGCTCGACCGCTGGGCGCATCATCGCTCCCGAGACGGTGAGCTGCTGTCGGCGCACACGGCCGGGGTCGAGCTTCAGAACAGCATCCGGCCCATGAGCGCCGCCGCGAGGTTCGTCGCCTTCGCAGCGAAAGAGCTCCATGACCATCCCGAGTGGCGAGAGCGGATCGCGGCGGAGACGGCGGAGCGCGAGGCCCTCGTCGGTGGCCCGCTGGCGACGATGTTCGCACAGGAGGTCCGCAGAACGGCCCTGTTCGTCCCCATGCTGCCGGCCAAAGCCGCCGTCGACGTCGATTTCGAGGGGCAGGCCGTGCCGCAGGGCGGCCGGATCGTTCTCGACATCCTCGGGACGAACACCGACGACCGGTCCTGGGAGCGCCCCGAGGTGTTCGACCCGGAGCGGTTCCGCGACGTCGGCGACTACGAGGCCCTCGCCGCCTTCGTCCCCCAGGGCGGCGCCGACGTGGCCACCGGTCACCGCTGCCCGGGAGAGAAGCTGGTCATCGCGGGGCTGACCGCAGCGATCGCCGTGCTGAGCGATCCCGCCCTCACGATCCTCGATGAGGGCCTCGGCGTCAACCGCCGACGACTTCCCACCAAGCCGGCGTCCGGCGGCAGCATCCGATCCGCGTCCGGCTGCCCGTTCCACTGAACCGACGAACCGACGCCCTCGAGAACAGGAGAAGACGATGAAGGCACTGACCTGGCAGGGGAAGCGCACGGTGACGGTCGAGCACGTTCCCGATCCTGCGATCCACGAGCCCGGCGACGCGATCATCAGGGTCACCTCGTCCGCGATCTGCGGATCCGATCTGCACCTCTACGAGCTGCTCGGGCCCTTCCTCGACCGCGGCGACATCCTCGGCCATGAGCCGATGGGAGAGGTCGTCGAGATCGGATCAGGTGTCACGACCCTCACCGTCGGGCAGCGCGTGGTGATCCCGTTCACGATCTCCTGCGGCGAGTGCTTCATGTGCCGTCGTGGCCTGCAGTCTCAGTGCGAGAGGACCCAGGTTCGCGAGTACGGCAGCGGTGCCGCCCTGTTCGGCTACACCAAGCTCTACGGACAGGTGCCGGGCGGTCAAGCGGAGTATCTGCGCGTTCCGCGCGCCGATTACAACCACATCGCGGTCGGCACCGACCTTCCGGATGAGCGGTACCTCTTCCTGAGCGACATCCTCCCGACCGCGTGGCAGGGCGTCGAGTATGCGGACGTGCCCGAGGGCGGGACGCTCGCCGTGATGGGACTCGGGCCGGTCGGTCAGCTCGTGACCAGGGTGGCTCGGCACCGCGGTCACCGGGTGCTGGCGGTCGATCCGGTACCCGAAAGGCGCGCGATGGCCGAACGTCACGGCATCGAGACGCTCGATCTCGACGACGACGTCGTCGCGCACCTGCGGGACATGACCCACGGCCGCGGGGCGGATTCGGTGGTGGATGCCGTCGGCCTCGAGGCGCACGGCAACGGCGGTGTCGCGCTCGCCCAGAAGGCGGTGGGGATGCTGCCGCCACCGGTCGCCCGGCAGGTGCTCGACAAGGCGGGCGTCGATCGCCTGGCGGCACTGCACGCGTCGATCGACGCGGTTCGGCGAGGCGGCACGGTGTCATTGAGCGGCGTGTACGCGGGGGATGCCGACATCCTTCCCATGAAGACGATGTTCGACAAGCAGCTCACCCTGCGCATGGGGCAGTGCAACGTGAAGAACTGGATCGACACGCTGCTGCCTCTGGTCGAGGATCCGTCCGACCCTCTCGGTGTGATGGATCTGACCACGCATCACGCCCCCTTGGACGACGCACCCGAGCAGTATCGCACGTTCCAGCGCAAGGAAGACGGCTGCATCAAGGTGGTGCTGCACCCGGGGGAGTGAAGGACTCGCTCAGCCTCCCGAGGGGTTCTCGAGCGGCGAGCCGTCTTCGTCGGTCGTCTCGTCGTCGAGGATGTCGTCCGTGGACGTGGTCCCGTCGGGCGACTGGCCGTCGGGGGCGTCAGGGGCACCACCGGATGCCGTGTCGGCCTCTTCGTTCTCGCCCGGGGTTCCGTGCGTGTTCTGCGGATCGCTCATGTCGTTCTCCTCTGATCGGTCCTGCGACCGTATTCGCACAGAGTGGTCGGCGCTCAGGGGTTGACGCGGGCCCGCGGAAGGGGCGACACTGCGCGGCCGGGACGATCGTCGGCCGGACAAAGAAGAAGAGCCCCGGCCTTTCGACCGGGGCTCTTCTCGACTCGCTGTGCGCGAGGGGGGACTTGAACCCCCACGTCCATACGGACACTGGCACCTGAAGCCAGCGCGTCTACCATTCCGCCACTCGCGCGAGTGTCTCGCTCCGAAGAACTCAACTTCCCAAAGATATCACGCGTTCCGCCCGGGCAAAAACTCGCGCCCGACGAACTCTCGATTCGACGACGAGACCCGTGTTCCCGCGCCGGAGGTCGTGCGCAAACCGGGATCTCACGCCCTCGCGCGGGCCGCATCGGCGTCGCACAACGGCGTTCACTCAGGACACCTGGCTACGATGTACCCACCGGTCGGCATGCCAGAGGAGCCCAGTGGGACTACTTGACAGCTTTGAGAAGGGTCTCGAGCGCGCAGTGAACAGCGCGTTCGCGAAGACCTTCCGCAGCGGCATCCAGCCCGTCGAGATCGCCTCCGCTCTGCGGCGAGAGGCCGACACGAAGGCGGCTGTGGTCAGCCGCGACCGCATCATCACGCCCAACAGCTACGTCGCACGGCTCAGCCCCGACGATGCGGAGCGGATGCTGGCGCTCGGCGGCGCGCTGACTGACGAGCTCCACGCGCTCCTCACGACGCACGCGAAGTCCCAGGGCTACAGCTTCTCGGGTCCTCTCACCATCTCGCTCGAGGCCGACGAGAGCATCACGACCGGAACCGTCCGCGTGAGCTCGGGCTCGGTCGAGGGCCGTGTGAGCTGGCAGGCCGTGATCGACGTCGACGGGCGCCGCCACGCCCTCACCCGTGCTCGCACCATCATCGGACGCGGATCGGATGCCGACATCACGATCTCCGACGCGGGCTCGAGCCGCAAGCACGTGGAGATCCTGTGGGACGGCGAGCGCGCCATGATGCGCGACCTCGGCTCGACCAACGGCACCAAGATCGACGGCGAGAAGGTGCGAGAGGCAGCTCTGCCGAGCGACACGACCATCACGATCGGCCGCACCGAGCTCGTGTTCAAGATCGTCCCGATCACGGCCCCCGCACGCCCTGCGCGCCCCCGCGACGACGACGCGACGCGTGCTTTCGGAGTGATCTGATGCCCGCACTCCGACTCGCCTCGCTCGCTCCGTGCGACGCTCGCCCCGACGCTCGCTCAGGAACCGGCCGCGACCTGCGCCGCCGGGGAGAGGAGCCGTTGTGATGGCTGAGCTGCCTCTTCTCCTGCTGCGGCTCGGATTCCTGCTGCTGCTGTGGTTCTTCGTGTTCGCGGTCGTCTACTCCCTGCGCGCCGATCTGTTCGGCGTGAAGGTGCGAAAGCTCCCCGCCGAACAGGCGGCGGCGGTTCCGGCATCCGCCCCCGCCGCCCCTGCCGCTCCCACGTCGAAACCGGCATCCGCGAAGCCGACCACCGGCCCCGCCATCCTCGCCACCGCCAAGCGCCTCGTGATCACGTCCGGCCCGAAGGCCGGCCTCGAGCTGCCGCTCACCGGCGAGAGCCTCTCGATCGGACGCTCGAGCGAGTCGGCGCTGGTGATCCGCGACGACTACACGTCCAGCCATCACGCGCGACTCGTGCTCCGCGGCGACTCCTGGACCATCGAAGACCTCGACTCCACGAACGGCACCTTCGTGAACGGCAAGCGCGTCACCGGCGCATCCGTCTCGCTCTCCCTCGGCACCCCCATCAAGGTGGGCGCCACGACCTTCGAGCTGAGAGCATAAGGCCCCGGGACACATGGTCTTCGAAGGCTCGAGCGTCGCGATCTCCCACACCGGGAAGGTCCGCTCCAACAACCAGGACTCCGGATACTCCGGAGCGAACCTGTTCGTCGTCGCCGACGGCATGGGCGGCCACGCGGGCGGCGACGTCGCCTCGAGCATCGCGATCCACCGCATGGAGCCGCTCGACCAGGTCTACGCGTCGACCGACGATGCGCAGGCATCTCTCCAGGCCGCCGCGACCACGGCCGCAGGCGATCTGATCCGCGCGGCCAAGGAGCGGCCCGAGCTCGCTGGTCTCGGCACCACCCTCAGCGCGATCATCATGGTCGACGACTACGCCGTCATCGGCCACATCGGCGACTCCCGCATCTATCTCTACCGCGACGACGCGCTGACCCAGATCACGGCCGACCACACCTTCGTGCAGCGGCTGGTCGACTCCGGCCGCATCACGCCGGAAGAGGCCCGCTACCACCCTCGGCGCTCGGTGCTGATGCGCGTGCTCAGCGATATGGACGCCGACCCCGAGCTCGACATGTTCGTCATGCACACCCAGCCGGGCGACCGCTGGCTGCTGTGCTCCGACGGACTCTCGGGCGTCGTCGACGAAGCGCACATCCTCAAGGCGATGCGCATGGGCGCGGCCCCCGGGCGCACGGCCGACAACCTGCTCAAGCAGGCGCTCGACGGCGGAGCCCCCGACAACGTCACGATCGTGCTGGTCGATGTGGGTGGTCAGCACGCGATCTCCTCGGGCACCCCCACGATCGTGGGGTCGGCGTCGAACCCCGCCAACATCACGATCCCGGCCGCCCGCTCCACGCTGAGCAACTGGCTGCACCCCGTGCGCCAGGCCGCGAACGAGCCCAGCCACTTCGAGCCGGCCCCCGAGTACCTCGAGGAGCTCATCGAGGAAGACCGCCGTCGCGCGAAGCGCCGCCGCCTGGGCTGGATCGCGGGGATGCTGGTGGTGCTGGCGATGCTCGGCGTCGCCGCATTCGCCGCATACAGCTGGACGCAGACTCGCTATTTCATCGGAGCGGATGACGACAGCGTCGTGATCTTCCAGGGCGTGCAGCAGAACATCGGGCCCATCACGCTCTCGACGCCGCTGCGCGACACCGACATCCTGCTCGCCGACCTCCCCGAGTATCAGCGGCTGTCAGTCGAGCGCACGATCACGGCGCGCTCGCTGTCGGATGCCGAGGCGATCGTCGCGCGACTGCAGGCGGGCGCCGACGCGATCACCTCGCAGCAGACGCAGACTCCGCTGCCGACGCCCGTGCCGACGCCGACGGAGGGTGCAGGATGAGCACCGATGTCGCCGCCGACACCAGCGTCATCAAGGCTCTGCGCAGCATCCGCATGCCGCAGACGCAACGCAACCGCGAGTTCGGCCTGCTGCTGTTCGCCACGGTCATCAGCGGCGGCGCGCTGACCCTGGTGCAGCTGGGAGCCCTCGGCGCGATCGATCCGATGATCCTCGCGATCGGCGGCGGGCTCGCCGCCCTCGCCTTCGCTCTGCACATCGTGCTGCGCGTCGTCGCCCGCGGCGCCGACCCCTTCGTGCTGCCGATCGCGACCCTGCTCACCGGTCTCGGCATCGCGATGATCTACCGCATCGACATCGCGAAGTCGTACACGGGCTGGACCGCGTACTCGACAAAGCAGCTCGCGTGGACGGCGATCTCTCTCGCCGGCGCCATCGCCACCGTCATCCTGCTGCGGAACTACCGCGTGCTGTTCCGCTACACCTACATCTTCGGCCTCACCGGCATCGTGCTCCTGCTCCTGCCGCTGGTGCCAGGGCTGCGCGTCGACGACGCCAACGCGGCCGTCTGGGTGTCTCTCGGAGGATTCATCTCGTTCCAGCCGGGTGAGATCGCGAAGCTGTGCCTCGCCATCTTCTTCGCCGGCTACCTCGTGCGCACCCGCGAGAGCCTCGCCTCGGTCGGAACGCGCTTCCTCGGCATCACCTGGCCGCGCATGCGCGAACTCGGCCCTGTGCTCGTCGTCTGGGTCATCTCGCTCGCCATCATCGTGTTCCAGCGCGACCTGGGCACGGGAACCCTGATCTTCGGCATGTTCGTCGCGATGCTCTACGTGGCCACAGGCAAGACGAGCTGGGTGCTCATCGGCCTCGGGCTCGTCCTGGCCGGCGCCGTCGTGGCCACCCAGGTGCTCAGCTACGTGCACGGACGCTTCATCAACTGGCTCTTCCTGTTCGACCCGAAGCAGGTCGACCCGGAGGGCGCCGGCTACCAGCCCATGCAGGGCCTGTTCGGGCTCGCGCACGGCGGGCTCGTCGGCACCGGCTGGGGCCAGGGGCGCCCCGCCGTCACTCCGCTCGCGCAGAGCGACTACATCATCACCAGCCTCGGCGAGGAGATCGGCCTGATCGGGCTGTTCGCGATCCTCTGCCTGTACATGGTGTTCGTGAGCCGCGGCATCCGCATCGGGCTCGCCGGTCAGGACGACTTCGGCAAGCTGCTCGCCACCGGGCTGTCGTTCACGATCGCGCTGCAGGTGTTCATCATGGTCGGCGGAGTGACTCGGGTCATCCCCCTCACGGGTCTCACCACGCCGTTCCTGGCCGCGGGCGGGTCGTCGCTGGTCGCGAACTGGCTCATCGTCGCGCTGCTGCTGCGGATATCGGATGCTGTGCGCTCCCAGCCGAGGATGGTGATCGGATGACCAACTCTTCGACTCGTCGCTTCGCTCCTCGCTCAGTGACCGGCTTGCACTCCGCCCCAGGGGGCGTCGCATGACAAAAGAGCTGCGCCGCCTCAGCATCGTGATGCTGTTCATGTTCCTGTCCCTGTTCGCGGCGGCGAGCTGGATCCAGGTCGTCGACGCCGATGCGCTCGGTCAGAACAGCAACAACAAGCGCACGCGCCTGGACAGCTACGAGATCCAGCGCGGATCGATCATCGTCGACGGGGTCGCGATCGCGTCATCCGTGCCGACGAGCGACATGTACCAGTTCCAGCGCGCCTACACGGATGCTGCGATGTGGGAGCCGGTGACCGGCTACTTCAATCCGGCGCTGCAGTCGGCGACGGGCATCGAGAAGGCGCTGAACGCCGACCTCTCCGGCACCGGTTCGAGCGCGTTCTTCTCGGAGATCGAGCGGATCGTCTCGGGGCAGCCGCAGACAGGTCTCAGCGTGGAGCTCTCGCTGAACACGGCCGCGCAGCGCGCGGCCTATGAGGCGCTGCAGGGCCTGCAGGGCGCCGTGGTCGCGATCGAGCCCAAGACCGGGCGCATCCTCGCGATGGTGTCCACTCCGGGCTTCGACACGAACCTCCTCGCCACTCACGACTCCGACGCCGCGAACGCGGCCTACGACCAGCTCGACGCCGATCCCGCGAACCCGCTGTACAACCGGGCGATCGCCGGCGACCTGAACCCGCCCGGCTCGACCTTCAAGATCCTCGTCGCGGCGGCGGCCTTCGCCACCGGCGAGTGGACGCCCGACTCGACGCTGCCGAACCCGGCGCGCTACCAGCTGCCGCAGTCGAACAACACGGTCTCGAACGCGTGGGGCGGAACGTGCGGAGCCGGAGACACCGTCACGATCGCCGAGGCGATCCGCCTGAGCTGCAACATCCCGATGGCGGAGCTCGCCGTGCAGCTCGGAGACGACACCATCCGCGAGATGGCGGAGAAGTTCGGCTTCAACAAGAGCTTCGACACGCCGGTGGCGTCGACAGCATCCAGCTATCCTCGGGCGCTCGATGACGCGCAGACCGCGCTCACCGGATTCGGTCAGGGCAAGGTCACCGCGACGCCGCTGCAGATCGCCATGGTCGCAGCGGGATTGGCGAACGACGGGGTGGTGATGAATCCGCACATGGTGGATGCTGTCATCGGCAACGACCTCTCGGTCGTGCGCTCTTACGAGGGCACCGAGTTCGCCAGGGCGACCGACAAGGAGGTCGCCGACGCCGTGACCGCCGCGATGGTCGCCAGCGTCAATACCGGAGCAGCGCAGGGTGCAAGAATAGACGGGGTCGACGTGGCCGGGAAGACCGGAACCGCGGAGAACGGAAGCAATCCGTACACGTTGTGGTTCACCGGCTTCGCGCCGGCGGACGATCCCGCGGTGGCGGTAGCAGTCGTCGTCGAGAACGGCGGCGGTAAAGGGCAGTCCGGATCCGGCGACACCATCGCCGCTCCGATTGCGAAGAAGGTCATAGAGGCGGTGCTGGGCAGATGAGACCGACGCAGGGTGTGTCGTTCGGTGGTCGCTACGAGCTGCAGTCGCGTATTGCGATCGGCGGCATGGGCGAGGTGTGGGAGGCGACGGATCACGTCATCGGACGCACCGTCGCCATCAAGATCCTCAAAGACGAGTACATGGGGGACCCCGGGTTCCTCGAGCGGTTCCGCGCCGAAGCGCGGCACGCGGCACTCGTCAACCACGAGGGCATCGCGAGCGTGTTCGACTACGGCGAGGAGAACGGCAGCGCCTTCCTCGTCATGGAGCTCGTGCCCGGCGAGGCCCTGTCGACCATCCTCGAGCGCGACGGTGCGCTGAGCGCCGACAAGACGCTCGACATCGTCGCCCAGACGGCATCCGCTCTGCAGGCCGCACACGCCGCCGGCCTCGTGCACCGCGACATCAAGCCCGGCAACCTGCTGATCACGCCGGACGGGCGCGTCAAGATCACCGATTTCGGCATCGCCCGGATCGCCGACCAGGTGCCCCTCACCGCGACCGGCCAGGTCATGGGAACCGTGCAGTACCTGTCGCCCGAGCAGGCGTCGGGCCACCCTGCGTCACCTGCCACCGACACGTACTCGCTGGGCATCGTCGCCTACGAATGCCTCGCCGGCAAGCGCCCGTTCACGGGAGAGTCGCAGGTCGCGATCGCGATGGCGCAGATCAACGAGCAGCCCCCGCCGCTGCCGCCGACCGTGCCGATCCCCGTGCAGAACCTCGTGATGGCGATGATCGCCAAGAAGCCCGGTGATCGCCCCTCGTCGTCGGCGACCGTCGCGCGCGCCGCGCAGGCGCTGCGCCGAGGCGACCTGAACTCGGCGGCCATCGCTGTGCCCGCGATCGCCACCGGCGGCGCAGTCGACGACGCGACGCGGATGCTGTCCGCCTCCGATGACGGCGGAGCGACGCGCATCCTTCCGACGACCGCCAGCCTTCCTGTGGACGGTGAGGTCGAGGAGCCCGAGAAGAAGAAGCGCAGCCCGTGGACGTGGCCTCTGGTCGCGCTCATCGCGCTTCTCGTGATCGTGCTGGGCGGCACGTTGTGGGCGCTGTTCGGTCAGAACCCGGGCGGCGACGCCGACCCGACGGAGTCTTCGACGACCTCGCAGACGCCGAAGAACACCCCGACCCCGAAGCCCACGCAGACCCAGACCGAGGCGCCGCCGATCAACGTCGGAGATCTCGGACTCATCGGCCTCAACTGCGAAGAGGCGATCGGCATCGCCACCGAGGCAGGGCTCGTCCCGGCCTGCGAGGACGGCTCTCCTGCTGCCAGCGCCGATCAGGTCGGCACTGTCGAGCGGGTGAGCCCAGAAGGTCAGCTCAAGAAGGGCACGCCGATCACGCTGTACCGCTTCACCGATCAGATCCCGATCGGCGCACCGGCGAACGCGCCGACCTTCTCTGCCGCGACGACGATCGTCGAGGGCGGCCAGGCGACCGTCAACTGGACGAACTTCACCTGCCCCTCGGGCACCCCCAACCTGACCGCCTACGAGGTGACGCTCACGAACGGCACCTTCGCCAACGGATCTCCGGTGAGCAGCTTCGACGCGAACACCCGCACCTCGACCTTCACGGTCGACGCGGGCAAGGCGGGTCAGGTCGTGACCGCGACGTACCGTGCGTTCTGCGGCGACCGTCCGTCGGACATCTCCCTTCAGGGGCAGTCCTCGCCGATCCTTCCGGCCGTCGATGGCGGCGCTGATACAGGGAACTAGAAGCGGCACGTCGTAGGCTGATCGAAGCGTCGTCAGGTTTTCCAGGGGGTTTAGTCCGTGTCCACAGAGCCACGTGTTCTCGCGGGTCGATACCGCGTCGACGAGCTCATCGGTCACGGAGGCATGGCCAAGGTGTACCGCGGGTACGACCTGACCCTCGGGCGCGCCGTGGCGATCAAGATCCTCGATCCCGAGCTCGCTCGCGACACCGCGTTCCGCACCCGGTTCCGCCTCGAGGCGCAGTCGGCCTCGCGCATGTCGCATCCGTCGATCGTCCGCGTCTTCGACGCCGGTGACGAGGCAGACGCCCCCGGCTCAGGGACCGTCACTCCGTACATCGTCATGGAGCTCATCCACGGAACGCTCCTGAAGGACATCATCTCGTCAGGCCCCGTGCCGGTCGACGACGCCGTCCGATACGTCGATGGCATCCTCGAGGCTCTCGACTACTCGCACCGCGCGGGAGTCGTGCACCGCGACATCAAGCCCGGCAACGTCATGGTGACCGAAAAGGGCCAGGTCAAGGTCATGGACTTCGGCATCGCCCGTGCCGTGTCCGACTCCTCGTCCACGGTCGCCGAGACCACGCAGATCATCGGCACCGCCGCGTATTTCTCACCCGAGCAGGCCAAGGGCGAGCCCGTCGACGCGCGCGCCGACCTCTACTCGACCGGCGTCGTGCTCTACGAGCTGCTCACAGGACGCCAGCCGTTCCGCGGCGAGTCACCGGTCGCGGTCGCCTACCAGCACGTCAGCGAGACGCCGCTCCCGCCGAGCGAGGTGAACGAGGACTCACCAGGAGCCCTCGACCCGATCGTGCTGCGCGCGCTCGCGAAGGATCCGTATCAGCGCTACCCGGATGCCGCGCACTTCCGCGCGGCTCTGGATGCTGCCGTCGAGGGCCGGGCGCCGAGCCGCAAGGAGATCGGCGCGCTCACGAGCGAGCTGTACGGCCCGAGCCCCAAGCAGGCACAGGAGACGGCACGATCGCTGCGACAGCTGTCGGCCGATACGACGATGACCCGCACGCAGTCCGGTCCGCCGGTCGCGTGGATCTGGGCCGGCGTCGCACTGCTGGCGGTGCTGCTGACCTCTGTGCTCTTCTGGGTCGTCTCGATCAGCACCCCCGACACCCCGTCGGACGCCCGTGTCGTGCCGAACGTCGTCGACATGTCGTCGGAGCGCGCACAGAACGCGCTGGGCGAGCTCGATCTCACGGCCAAGCTCGTACTCGAGTCGAGTTCGGAGATCGCCGAGGGCAATGTGATCCGCACGGATCCCAAGGCGGGCGTCGCCGTCGCCGAGGGAGACGAGATCACGGTGTACGTGTCGTCTGGCAAGGAGACGGTCGTGGTGCCGACGCTGGTCGGGCTGTCTCTCGCTCAGGCGAAGGATGCTCTGGGGGCCGCTGGTTTGCAGCTCGGAACCGTGATCCAGCGCAACGACAAGAGCCTGCAGGCAGACACGGTCATGGAGGCCAGCGAGAAGGCGGATGCCGAGGTCGCCCCCGACACGGTCATCAACCTGGTGGTCGCCAGCGGGCGGGTCACCCTCACCGACCTCACCGGCTGGACGGTGGATGCCGCGACGCGGCAGCTCGAGCAGATCGGCCTCGCCGCTCAGCCCACCGAGCTCACCGACTGCCCCGCGACCGATCCCGCGACGGTGGTCTCGATGTCGGCGGCACCGGGCGATGTCGCGATCGGCTCGACCGTCGAGCTGCGGTTCTGCGCGGCTCCCGCCCAGTAGTTCCGCCCCGCTCCCACTCGCGGTCTTTCACCGAGCGTCACCCCGGTCGTTGAGCGCGGCACCCCCGGTCGTTGAGCGCGCGGGACCCCCGGTCGTTGAGCGAGCGAAGCGAGACGAAACGCAATCCCGGTCCGGGCGCCCCCGGCGGTTCAGCCGCGGGTGAGCGGATGCAGCGACTCGGCTCGGGAGACGGCATCCGCATCTCCGACCGACGCGAGCCAGTTCGCGAGCAGCCGATAGCCGCCCTCGGTCAGCACGCTCTCGGGGTGGAACTGCACCCCCAGAAGAGGGAGCTCGACGTGGGCGATGGCCATGACGGTGCCGGTGTCCGTACGAGCGGTGACGTGGAGCTCCGCGGGAAGAGCGGATGCCGGTACGGCCAGCGAATGGTACCTGCCGACGTCGAACGGCGAGGGGATGCCGGCGAACAGCGCCGATCCGTCGTGCTCCACGGCCGACACCATGCCGTGCATGAGCTCGGGCGCCTCCGACACCGGGGCTCCCAGCGCCTCGGCGATGCACTGATGCCCAAGGCACACGCCGAGCAGCGGCATCCGCTTCTCGACCGCGAGACGCACCGCATCGAGCGACGCGCCGGCGTCGGCGGGAGCGCCGGGTCCGGGGGAGAGCATGACCGCGTCGAACGCGGGGAAGAGGCCTTCGAGTTCTGCGGCGTCGATGGCATCGGCCTCGATCATCGACACATCGGCGCCGAGCTCACGCAGGTAGCCGACCAGGGTGTGCACGAAGCTGTCGTGATTGTCCACGACGAGCACTCGCGTCATTCGACGTCGACCTCGCCCGGCGTGATGAAGGGGCTCACCCAGGGGAACACGTACCAGAACAGCGCGTAGAGCACGGCGGCGATGAGCACGAGCAGGATGAACAGCTTCAGCCACCAGGGGCCGGGCAGCAGGCGCCAGAGTGCGGCGTACATGATTCCTCTCGTTCCTATACCGACGGGGCCGCCGGGGGAGGCGGTGGATCGGTCAGCGCCTTGGGCGGGCCCTCGGCGCGCGGCTGGAAGCTCTCGTAGATGCCGTACGCCACGATGCGCTCGGCCAGTGAGTACAGGGGGGAGCATGCGGTCAGCGTGATGTATCGCTCGCCGGTCTCGACGCCAGGCATCTGCGGGACATCGAGCAGCACCTCGGTCTGGTTCGGCTTGACGTACTCGAGCGTGCGGAAACGGTAGGTGAACCAGCCGTCCGGAGTCTCCACGACGATCGCGTCGCCCACCTGCAGCTTGTCGAGCTGGTTGAAGGGCTTGCCCCAGGTGGTGCGGTGACCGGCCATCGCGAAGTTGCCGACCTCGCCCGGCATCTTGGAGTCGGTGTAGACGCCGATTCCCTTGTGGTCGAGCGTGCCGGCGCGCGTGGTTCCACCGAAGATCCCGTAGTTGTAGTCGGCTCCGAAACGCGGGATGTGCATCTGCGCGAGCCACTGGCCGTCTGCAGGCGCAGCGGGAATCACCGGCTCGTAGACGATCGTGCCGTCGTCCGTCTTCTCGAAAGGAGGAGGCTCGGGGGCAGGTGTGGACGCGAGTTGCTGGGAGATCGCCGCGCCCTCGTCATTCTTCTGGGCGAGGATGATGATGTCGCCGATCCACATCTGCCAGGCGACGAAGAGCAGCACGATCACGCCCGCGGTCAGCAGCAGTTCTCCGAGAACGCTGGTGACGGTGGCGCGCGAACGGGGACGGCGGTTGCGCCTGCGTCGCTCCCCCGAGACGACGGATGCACTCATGGCGCCGATCCTATCCGGCATTGCTGTGCACGCGCCTCGGATCCGGGCTGAGACCGGATGTGGAGGCCGACACACTCATGGGTAGAATGTCGGCATGGCACGAGACCGCAAGATCGACGAACCCGAAGTGACGCGCGCCGAAGGCGACGCCGCGCCCAACGCGGTGTGGTTCAAGCCCGTGATGGTCGGCTTCATGCTGCTGGGCCTCGCCTGGATCCTGGTGTTCTACATCTCCGGCATGGCGTTTCCGATTCCGGGCCTCGGCAACTGGAACCTCGCCATCGGCCTCGGGATCGCGCTGATCGGCTTCCTCATGACCACCCGCTGGCGCTGACCAGCATCCGCTTCGAAAGGCCCCTCGCTTCGCGAGGGGCCTTCTTCGTTTCGTGGTCTCCCCACGCCTCGAGCGAGCGGAGCGATGCGACCCACCGCCCGTGCATCGAACGAAGCGCTGCGTGAGGGCGCAGGGATGTTCCCGGCGCGAGCATCGGGAGGGGCCCGCGAAGCGGGAGGGTCCCCGCTCTGCGAGCGAAGGGAACATCCCGGAGCCCGCCCCACCAGAAACTTCCGAGAGAGTTATCCACAGATCTCTCCACAACTGGGGAGAATTACACCGGTGTTATTCACAGGGGTTAACAACCCTGTTAACAACTCTCGATCAGGCGTTAAGAACGAGCGGCCCAGCGACGAGTGCCGCAACAATCAACAGGATGGTGATAACTGAGAGCCAGACGATCTGGATAGTCCGCTGCTCGCGGCGGCGCGTACGCGTGTACAGGAAGGCGACGAGCGCGCCGATCGCAAGCCCTCCGACGTGCGCCTGCCATGCGATGCCGGAGACGAAGAACCCGTAGACGAGGTTGATTCCGAGGATCACGAGGATGCCGGTCACGTTCGCTCCGATGTGGCGCCCGATGATGAGGAGGGCAGCCATCAGACCGAAGATCGCTCCGGATGCGCCGACTGTCGAAGTGCCCGGTGCGATCAGAGCGACTCCGACCGACCCACCCAGCCCGCTGATCAGATACAGCGCCAGGTAGCGGGCACGGCCGAGCATAGGCTCGAGCGTCTGGCCGAGCATCCACAGGCCGAGCATGTTGAGAGCGAGATGGATGAAACCGCCGTGCACGAAGACAGCGGTGAGTAGACGCCACGGCTCGAACAGTCGCGGATCGAGGAAGAAGGAGTTGAACAACAGGGCGTTCGTGATCACCCCGCCCGCGCCCGGGATCATCTGAAGCAGCCCGATGAAGGAGGTGACGGCCAGCAGCACATACGTGACGACAGGCCTGCCGCTGCGGACGATCGCCGCAGAGCCGCCACCGCGCCAGCGGCGGGCGGCCTTCTTCTGGGCCGGCGTGCGGTTCTGGCGCTCGGCCTTCATGCACTCGGGGCAGATGACTCCGACCGCAGCCTGAGTCTGGCACTCAGGGCAGATGGTGCGCATGCACCGCTGGCAGAGCGCGAAGCTCTGCCGATCCGGATGCCGATAGCAGAAGTTGTCGCGATTGCTCGTGAACTCAGAGCTCGTCATCCGGATCGGCTCGCTCGGCGTCAGGCCGCGACGATGTCGATCGACTGGAGGACGACCGGCTCGATCGGGCGGTCGCCTGCGGCGGTCGGCACAGCGGCGATCGCGTCGACGACGGCCTTGGACGCGTCGTCGGCGACCTCGCCAAAGATCGTGTGCTTGCCCTGCAGCCACGGCGTCGGGTCGGTGGTGATGAAGAACTGCGAGCCGTTGGTGCCCTCGACCTTGCCCGTGATGGCGTTACGGCGAAGACCCGCGTTGGCCATCGCGAGGATGTAGGGCTCGTTGAAGTCGAGCTCGGGGTGGATCTCGTCGTCGAAGTTGTAGCCGGGTCCGCCCACGCCCTGACCGAGCGGGTCGCCGCCCTGGATCATGAAGTTCGGGATGATGCGGTGGAAGATGACGTCCTTGTAGAGAGGGCCGTCGCCCGGCTTGCCCGTGGCGGGATGGGTCCAGTCCTTGGTGCCGTCGGCGAGGCCGACGAAGTTGGCGACCGTCTTGGGGGCGTGGTCGCCGAAGAGGTTGATGACGATGTCACCGTGGTTGGTGTGCAGGGTTGCGACATGAGATGCGAGAACCATGCCCATATTCTCGCAGAGCTTTCGGTGAGTTCGCCCTGCTCATGGCACTGATCGTGCGTTCGCGCAAGGGGGCGGCGATTCCCTCCCCCCTTACAGCCAGGCGTGGCAAGATGGGGAACCCGTACTCCAATGGACAGGAGAGCATCGTGAGCCTCAGCCGCAAGCGGAAGAAGGAACTGCGTCGTCTTCAGGAAGAAGCGACTCAGCTCTGGGAGAACCAGCAGGTGCTCGTCGGCCACGCCGCCGATGTGGCCCGCGAGGCCGGTCGCCAGCTCGGTCACTTCAATCGGGAGCAGGTCGTTCCGGTCGTGCAGGACACGTACAACCGCAAGGTGGCCCCGGTCGTCGACCAGGGCGTGCGTTTCGGCAAGCACGTCGTCGACGACAAGGTCGTCCCGATCGTCGGCGGTGTCGTGGGCACCGCGCTGACCGCGTGGGACATCGCGAACGCCAAGCGCCAGGGAATCACGCCGCGTCCGCGCGTCGTCGTTCCGGAGAAGAAGGGCCCGGGTCTCGGCTCGGTCGTCGCCCTGATCCTCGGCGCAGCCGCGGCCGCCGGTGTGCTCTACGCCGCATGGCAGGCACTGCGAGCCGACGACGAGCTCTGGGTCGCAGACGACCCGCTGTCCGCTCCCGACGCGTGACAGACGACCCGCACTCCCGGGTGCGTGATGCTGCGGCCGCCCGCGGTCTCGATATCGAGATCCGCGAGCGGCCGAATGCTCGGAGCCTGTTCGAGGCCGCCGAGATCCTGGGCATCGACCCCTCGGGCATCGTGAAGACCCTCGTGGTCAAGCGGTCAGACGATACGTATCTGTTCGCCCTCGTCCCCGGGGGCCGATCCATCTCCTGGCCCAAGCTCCGCGCCATCGTCGGGGTGAACAAGCTGCGTCTGCCCGAGCCCGAGCTCGCCCTCGCTGCGACGGGCTATGAGCGGGGCACGATCGTGCCCATCGGGAGCACCACGGACTGGCCGGTGTACGCCGACGAGGCGATCGTGGGCCAGCGCATCGCGATGGGCGCCGGAGCCCACGGCTACAGCCTGTTCGTCGACGCCGACGATCTCATCGCCGCCTACGGCGCGACCGTGGCCGACATCTCGGTGCCTGAAGAACAGCGTTAGAAGAGTCCGGCCATCCGCAGGGCGATGTCGACGAGTTTCACACGCTGCAGTCCCGCGACCGCTTTGCGCGGAAACCACTGCGCCATGTCGGTGGATCCGTCCTGCTCGAAGCGCAGCTTGCCGCCGTTCACGGTCGCGCGGTAGACGATGCGAAGCGTGTGCAGGGGTGCGGCTGACTTCTGCACACGCTGACTCGCGGGGATCACCCGCGAGTGGATGCCGAGAAGCTCGCCGACCTTGACCGAATAGCCCGTCTCCTCGCGCAGCTCCCGGCGCACGGCGTCTTCGGGGGCCTCACCCGGCTCCAGCCCGCCGCCCGGCATGGTCCACGCCACCCGGCGACCTTCGATCCAGCGCGCCAGGAGGATGCGGTCGTCATCGTCGGTGACCACCGCATATGCTGCGACGCGCATGTCCATGGATCACACCATAGCCCCCGGGGCGATATACCGATTACGAGATGACAGGGGAGTGTCCAGACACGATGTCGTCCATCGATCAGGAATCGAGAAGCGGCGCCGTGTGCGCGTTCCTAGGCTGAGATCACCACACAGGAGGAGCACACCATGTCAGAGACCAAGAACTTCACCGCAGAGGAGCGCGAGGCCATGAAGGCCGCCGCGGCCGAGAAGAAGACCGCACGCTCGCGTGCCAAGAAGACTCCTGAGGAGATCCGTGCAGAGGGGGAGGCCGAGGTCCTCGCGAAGATCGCAGGATTCCCCGATGACGATCGGATGCTCGGCGAGAGGCTGTACGCGATGGTCGCCGAGGCCGCGGGTCACCTGGTTCCGAAGACGTACTACGGGATGCCGGCCTGGGCCAATGCCGCGGGCAAGGTGGTGTGCTTCTTCAAGCCGAAGTCGAAGTTCAAGGTGCGTTATTCGACTTTCGAGTTCGACACGGCCGCGAACCTCGATGAAGGCACCCTGTGGCCGACCGCCTACGCGATCACGGATGCCACGGACGCCGATCTGGCGTTCCTCGCCGATCGAGTGAAGCGCGCGGCATCGTGAGCTCCCGAATGAGGTAGGGTCATCTGCATGACCAAGTGGTATGCGTATTTCGAGTCGGCTCTGGAGGGGCCGTCGCGACACTGACGCGTACCGAACCTTCAGAGCCGACAAGCCAGAGCATTCGCTCTGGCTTTCGCCGTTTCGGCGGGCTCTGCACCGGGTCCGCCCCTTCACCGGACAGGAACCCGACCATGCACGACGCCACACTCGATGCGACCTCCGACCTGCACGTCGCGAGCTTCACCACGATCCCCTCGCCCGCGGACATCTCGGCCGAGCTGCCCGTCGGGGAGGAACGTGCGGCGCTCGTCTCCCGTACTCGCGAAGAGGTGCGCCGGATCATGTTCGGTGAGGACCACCGACTGCTCGTGGTGGTGGGCCCGTGCTCCATCCACGATCCCGAAGCCGGTCTCGAATACGCCGGACGGCTGGTGCGCGAAGCCGAGAAGCACCGCGACGACCTGCTGATCGTGATGCGCACGTACTTCGAGAAGCCGCGGACGACGGTCGGCTGGAAGGGCCTGATCAACGATCCGCACCTCGACGGAAGCCATGACATCGAGGCCGGGCTGCGGATGGCGCGCGCATTCCTGAGGGACGTGACCGCGCTCGGGATGCCGTGCGCCACCGAGTTCCTCGAGCCGATCAGCCCGCAGTACACCGCCGACCTCGTCAGCTGGGGCGCGATCGGGGCGCGCACCACCGAGAGCCAGATCCATCGTCAGCTGGCGAGCGGACTGTCGATGCCGATCGGGTTCAAGAACGGCACCGATGGCGGGCTGCAGGTGGCACTGGATGCTGCGGCCGCGGCATCCGCTCCACAGGCGTTCCTGGGCATCGGGGCAGACGGGCGGGCGAGCCTCGTGACGACCACCGGCAACCCCGACACCTCGGTGATCCTGCGCGGCGGCGCCGACGGACCCAACTACGGCGCCGAGCACGTGCGCCGGGCGTCGGAGCGGCTGTCTGCCGCCGGGCTCACGAGCCGACTGGTCGTGGACGCCAGTCACGGCAACAGCGGCAAGGATCATGTGCGCCAGTCGGCGGTCGCCGCCGAGATCGCGGACCAGGTCGCGCGCGGAGGCGAGGCGATCGCCGGCGTCATGCTCGAGAGCAACCTCGTCGCGGGGGCGCAGAAGCTGGATGTGGCAACGGGCCCCGCCGGCCTCGTGCGTGGTCAGAGCGTCACGGATGCCTGCATGGGCTGGGAGCCGACGGTGACGGCTCTCGCCCAGCTCGCCGATGGCGTGCGCCGGCGCCGCTGATCGGGCGCGGAACCAGCGTCATTCCCTCGCGCGCACGTCATTCGCTCGCGCGCACCTCGATGTGATCTCCGACGTGGGTGAACTGGATGATGCTGCCGACAGGATGGCTTTCGCGGAGCACTTGCGGACTGCTCGCGTTGACCTCGATCACGGCGATGGCATCGAGCGCTTCGGGCAGGCATCCTCCTCGGGCGCCTCCTGCGGAGTCACCCACGGCTATGCAGTCTTGCGCGACGCTGTCATCGGATGGCGTCATCGTGTACACGATGACGTGAAGCCCGAGATAGTCCTGGAAGCGGATCGGGTCGGGGAAGTCGGCGAGGGCCGGATCGGTGGGAACGCCCTGCTCCTTCGCCTCGGAAAGCACAGCGATGACGGAAGGGTCGTGCTCGGCGACAGCGGCACCGAGCACTCCGCCGCCGATGCCGGCGAGGACCACGCTCGAGATCCAGACGCCGCCAAGCGTGCGGCGCGACAGTCGGAATCGGGATGGGTATCCGCGGGAGGGCACCGGTTCGGCGTCGTGCTGAGCGTTGGCCGCAGGCTCCTCCTCCGTGCTGGGCGTCTGTGGCTCTCCAGGGGAGGACGCCTCGTCCGTTGCATTCTCGAGCTCTTCTAGCCGCTGCAGCGCATCGGGGTCCGCATGGATGTCCGCCTCGCGACCGTACGCACGGGCGCGGAGGCGCGTCAGCTCCTCGTCATCGGGTGTTGGGGGAGCCATCGCGATCAGGCGGAGCGGACGTTCAGGAGCTGCCAGCCCTCGGGGACCTTCGCGTGCAGGGCGTCGAGGTCGTCGGCCTGGATCTCCGTGACCTGGTCCCGGCGGGCGTACGTGCCGACGGCTTTCAGCACGGCCGCGCCCTTGATCATCTCGACCGGCGAGGAGATCAGGTCGAAGCCGGCGGGGCGGTGCGCCTCGAGCTGAGTCTGGATCTCTTCGAGGCTCGCTCCCTCGACGGCGACGGAAGTCGTTTCGACGGGACGCATGAGACCGATGAGCACGTCTCGATTCTAGGCGCGGCCGATGCGATCGAGAGCCGCGGCGAGGCGCTCGACCGTGCCCTCGACGTCGCCCAGCTTGTCGAGGCCGAAGAGACCCACGCGAAACGTCGAGAACGACTCCGGCTCGTCGCAGTGCAGAGGAACACCGGCGGCGATCTGCACCCCCTGCCCGCGGAACAGCGCGCCGCTGCGGAGCCCCGGATCGTGGGTGTGCACCACGACGACGCTGGGCGCGGCGACCTCTGCTGCCGCGACGGATGGCAGCCCGCGCTCGGCGAGCAGGCCCCGCACGCGCCCGCCGAGCTCGATCTGCGCATTGCGCAGCGCGGTGAATCCGCGGTCGCGCGTCTCGATCATCTGCGCGAGGTTGTGCGCGATCGAATCGGTCGGCATCGTCGCGTGATAGCCCGCGACGCCATCGCGATAGCCGTCGGAGATCGTGAGCCAGCGGCCGAGGTCCAGTGCGAAGCTCGTCGATGAGCCGCCGACGACGGCATCTCTTCCTCGCTCGCCCAGCATCACGAAGCCCGTGCCCGGCGTTCCGCTCCAGCCCTTCTGGGGAGCGCTGATGAGCACGTCGACGCCGAGGTCCTGCATGTCCACCCACATCGCGCCCGAGGCGATGCAGTCGAGGACGAGGACGCCGCCGACCTCGTGCACGGCGTCGGCGAGCGCGCGCACGTAGTCGTCGCCGAGGATGATGCCCGCAGCCGTCTCGACATGCGGCGCGAACACGACCTCGGGCCGGGCGCTGCGGATCGCCGAGATCACCTCGTCGATCGGTGCAGGGCTCCACTGCGCCTGAGCGTCGTCGCTGTCGGGTCTCGCAGTGCAGACGATCACGGATGCCGCGATCCCGCCGGTCTCGAGGATCTGCGACCACCGATACGAGAACAGTCCGTTGCGCACCACGAGCGCGCGGCGACCGGTGGCGAGCTGCCGCGCCACCGACTCCATGGCGTAGCTGCCGCCACCGTTGATGACGACGGCATCCGTCGCGTTGTAGGCCTCGCGCAGGATCTCGAGCGTCTGCTGCATCACCGAGATGAAGCGGGCCGACATGTGGTTGAGAGAGCGGTCGGTGAAGACCACCGAGTACTCCAGCAGACCGTCGGGATCGATGTCGTCGTGAGGGAGGCTCATGTCGCCCAGTCTGTCAGCGTCTGGTCTCGGGCGGCAGACCCCAGCGCCCAGGAACTCGACCGCCCCTCCCGAGTGTCCGGGAGGGGCGGTCGATCATAGCGAGCGGAGCGTCAAGACTGGCGACGACGACGCATCACGAGCACGCCTCCCGCCGCGAGCAGCACCATCATCACTCCGATCAGGACGTACGGCACGGCACCTCCTGTCACCGCCAGCCCGCTCCCGGTGGCGGCCGCAGCAGTCACCTGCAGCGCGCTCTCGGCGGTCAGGCCGCTGTCGGCGCCCGTCGCGATCAGCGTGTGCGCACCGGCCGGAGCGTTCGCCGGGATCGTCACCGTGATGCGGAACCCGCCGTTCTCGTCGGCGACCGCATCGGCGAGGTGCACGGGGTCGGAGTGCAGCACGATCGAGACCTTCTCGCCCGGATCGAAGCCGCGGCCGATCAGGTCGAACGGCGCGCCCTGCACCACGCTCGGCTTTCCGGGCACGATCTCGCTGTGGCCCGGGGGAACGTTGCGCACCTTGACCTTCAGCGTCTGCGAGGTCGACCCGAGGTACGCCTCGGGGTCGGCCGGAGTGAACCGTGCGACGTAGTGATGCGTCCCAGGCCTCGCGACGACCACGTCGGCGGTCGCGCTGCCCGCGGTCACCGTCGCCGAGCCGACCACGGTGTCACCCTCGAGGAACTCCACCTGCCCGGCCGCGTCTGCCGGCGACACCGTCGCGGTGAGCGGGATCGACTCGCCGGCCACAGGGTCGGCAGCGGTGGTCGACAGCGACACCGTGGTCTTCTCGGCCGGCTTCGGCGTCTCCACCTGCACCTCCGCGCGCGCCTCGATGTTCGATTCGGTGCCGAGGGCGATCACCGGATGCACGCCGTCCACGGCATCCGCAGGAACCACGACGTCCGCGCTCACGGTGCCGTCATCGAGTGCCTTCACGATCACCGGCTGCTCGTCGTCGATGCGGATCGAGACGCTCTCGCCGGGGGCGAATCCGGTGCCCGACACATGCACGGTGTCGCCCGGCTCGACCGTGCCCGCGTCGACAGTGATCACCGGGTCGTAGACCGGCTCGGGCTCGGTGACGACGATCTGCAGCGACGCGTCAGCGGACTTCACGCCGTCGTCGGCCGTGATCGACACCGTGTAGGTGCCGGCCGTCGCATAGGTGTGAGATCCCGAGACCGCACCCTCTGCGGCATCCACCGCCGAGACCGGGCTGCCGTCGCCCCAGTTGACGATCGCGGAGACCTCGCCCGCTCCGCCGGAGACCGTGGCCAGTGCGGCATCGAACTCGCTGCCGGCGATCTGGTCGGACACCGCCTGCGCCGTCACGGTGAGCGGCGCGACGGCGGTGCGGTCACCGTCGGAAGCGATCGCGAACACGTGCACGCGTCCGTCGCGCAGGGTTCCGGCCTCCTTCGGCATGGTCAGCGACTCGACGACCTTGGGGGCGCCGTCACCGTCGAGATCGAGCGTGATCGGCGCGGTCGCGTAGATCGCCGTGTTCTTCACGCTGGATTCCGCGGCGGTGCCGGACAGACGCCCCTCGGACACCGCGAGCACGGTGTTGCCGAACGCCGGGCTCCCGGATGCTCCGACCCAGTCTCCGAAGGAGATCTGCACCGTCTGCGTGCTTCCGTCGGTGAAGTGCAGCACCGCCTCGGGCTGACGGGCCTTCTCGGTCGCCGTGCCGACGAACGCGATCTGCGTCGCGCCCTCGCCGAGATCGATCTTCACGGTCTGACCCTCACCCGTGATGTTGTCGGGCGCACCGGGTGCGACGGCGGGCAGGTCGTAGGTGAGCGAAGTGCCGGGGATGGTCAGGGTCTGACCCTGCACGAACCCGTCGGCTGCCAGCTTGTCGCGGAAGTACCCGTAGCCCTGGTCGTCGCAGTTCGCGGCCGTGACGCCGAGGTCGCCGATGCAGACCGCGTTGAAGCTCCCGACGAGGGTCTCGTCGCGGTAGACGACGACGGATGCCGCAGCGGATGCCGTCTCACCCGTCGAGTCGGCCGCCACGATCGTCGCGGTGTAGGTGCCGGGTGCCGCGAAGGTGTGCGGAGCGCTCACCTTCCAGCCGCCGAGCGCGTCCCGGGTCAGCGTCGCGTCGGCGACGGGCGAGCCGTCACCGTAGTCGACCGTGACGGCGTAGCCGGCGGCATCCGCTTCCTGACCGATGATCGTCGCGAGCCCGCCCGTGAACGACGTGCCCACGGCCACCCGCTGCGGGGCCGCGGCCGAGACCGAGAGCGCACCGGAACCGGCGGACGTCGCGAACAGCTCGATCTCGGCGAGCGCGAGCGCGTCGCCGCCTGTCGAGAGCGACAGCCGGTAGCTGGTGAATCCGCCCGTGCGCGCCGGGGTGAACGGCCTTGTCTGCGAATCCCACGCGAACGCCTGATCTGCGCGAGAGTCGAGCTCCGTCCAGGTCGTACCGTCGGTGGAGCCCGACAGCGTCCAGCTCGCAGGTGCCGCGCTCTTCGCGGCATCCGTCAGCGTGTACTGGCTGACCGCGACCGGACCGGACTGCGAGGTCCAGGTGAGCTCTGCGCTCTTGCCCGAGAACGTCACCGTCGAGTTCATGGTGTCGTCGACGAGCGCTCCGACCGGTGTGCCATCGGATGCCGCGGTCGTGCCATAGCCCGCCTTGGTCGCATCCACCAGCGCCTTCGGCGCCTCGAGCTGCTCGTTCAGGTCCTTCGCGCCCCACGTCGACGCAGTCGCGCTCATCGTGAAGTCGAGCGTGCCGCCGGAGCGGACGAGATCGCCGTCGAAGGTGGTCTCGGTGATCGGCTGGCCGTTGATGCTGACGCCGGCGACGTAGTCCTCGCCCTCGGAGGCACCGGGGGCGTTGATCACGAGGTCGGTGTCACCGATCGAGAGCGTCGCGCTGTCGAACAGCGGGGTGCCGACCGTGTAGTTCCCCGAGCCGACCTCCATCGGATAGAAGCCCAGTCCCGAGAAGACGTACCAGGCCGAGAATTCGCCGTTGTCCTCATCGCCCGGGTAGCCCTGGCCGATGTCGGAGCCCACGAAGAGGCGATCCTGGATGTCGCGGATCAGCTTCTGCGCCCCTGACGGGTCGCCCGCCTCGGCGAGCACGTAGGGGATGTGGTGCGAGATCTGGTTCGACATGCCCAGCATCCCGAGCCGCACGTCGCGCGCCTCGCGCGCCTCGTGGATGCCCGAGTAGTCGGCCTTCTCACGCGTCGTGAGGAAGGCGTGCATGTTGTCGAGCAGACCCTGACGGCCGCCGTAGAGCGCGGCGAGACCGTCGACGTCGTGCGGAGCGTGGTACCCGAAGGTCCAGGCGCTGGCCTCGGTGAACGCGCCGCCCCAGGCCTTCTTGTCGAAGTCGGCGCCGGTCGTCCAGCTGCCGTCGGCGTTGCGCGAGGTGAACGTGCCCGCCTCGGGGTTGAACATCTCGACGTAGTGCTGGGCGCGCGCCTCGAAGTAGGTCGCCTCCTCCTTCAGCTGCTCGACGCGTGATGCCGGGGTCTTCGGATCTTCGGCGAGGGCCTTGGCCATCTCGGCGATCCCGAAGTCGTTGATGAAGCCTTCGAGGCCCCACGAGGCGCTCTCATGCGTCGTGGCCTCGGTGTAGCCGAGGAAGATCGACTGGGCGATGCCCTTGCGCCCGACGTCGTTCGAGGGAGGCCGCACCGTGGCGTTCTTCACGGCGGCGTCGTACGCCTCGAGGGCCGTGCCGGTGTCGAGCGCGCCCGCGAGGTACGCCTCGGCGAACGCGACGTCGGAGCTCGTGCCGGTCATCAGATCGGCGTATCCGGGCGAGGACCACCGGGCGACCCAGCCGCCGTCGCGGAACTGCTGCACGAACCCGTCCACGAGCTCTTCGGTCACGTCGGGGTACAGCAGCGAGTACAGCGGCCAGGCCGTGCGGTACGTATCCCAGAAACCGTTGTTGACGTAGATCTTGCCGTCGACGATCTTGGCGTTCGTCTGGGTGTCGGTCGCCGAGCCGCTGGTCGGCGAGACCGGGCTCGCGTACTTGTAGACAGGGTCTGCAGCCGTGCCCGTGTTCTCGAACTGCGAGTTCGGGTAGAGGTTGAGCCGGTACAGGCTCGAGTACAGGTTCACGAGCTGAGCATCCGTCGCGCCCTTGACGTCGTGCACGACGCCGAGGCGGTCGTTCCACGCCTTCTGCACCGCGGAGTGCGCCTGCTCGAACGAGACGCCGACGAGCTCGAGGTCGTAGTTGTGCCGCGCCTGATCCTGCGAGATGAACGAGGTCGACACCCGCAGCTCGACCGTGCGGTCAGTGGTCGTGTCGAAGGCCGCGTAGCGGGCGGTGCCATTCCGGTCGCCCGTGGTCGTGGCTCCGGATGCCGTCGGCTGACGGTCGAACGTGCCGTACACGAACATGCGGGTCCGCCCCGGCCATCCCGAGCCGCCGTCGACCCAGCCGCTGACCGTGTCGCCGTTCACCGCGAGCTTGGACGAGTTCACGAGCTGGTCGATCACGACAGAGCTCGCATCTCCCGTGAACTCGAAGCGGTAGATCGCCCCGTGGTCGGTGGCGGTGACATCGGTCTGGATGCCGTTGTCGAAGTCGACGCTGTAGATGTCGGGGCGCGCGGTCTCGTGGTCGTGCGTGAACGTGAGCTTGCGGTCGTTGAGCGACGACGTGGGATTGCCGTTCGCGGCCGGCATCACCGCGAAGGAGTTGCGGTCGCCCATCCAGATGCTGGGCTCGTGCGAGATGCCGATGCCGTTGAGCGCGGGCCGGTTCTGCGCGTCATTCGCACGCTGGTACTGGTACAGCGTGCCCGCGTTGTCGGCGTTCGTCATCGGGGTGATGAAGTTGAAGCCGTTCGGCCACGCGGTCGCAGGGAAGTTGTTGCCGCGCGAGAAGCCGCCGGTCGAGTTGCTGCCGCGCCGCGTGTCGACGTACGAGACGAGGCCCGCAGAGGTGTCGCGTGCGGGGACCTCGGCGATCGTGATGTCGTCGATCCAGCCGGTGAAAGATGTCGCCGCGGTGGGCGTCTCGACCGCGTGCACGTCGGCGCCGGGGTGGTCGTAGGTGAACAGGATGTCGTCGACGGTGCGTCCGGCGAACTGGCCGAGGTCGACCGTCACCTTGTTCCACTGGTCGGGCCAGAGGCTGTTCGACTGGCCCTTGGCACGGGCGTTCGCGGGGTAGCCGTAGGAGTCGACCGCGCCGCTCGTCGACAGGGTCGTGCCGTCGGTGAAGCGCAGGTCGACTGAGACGAAGGTCGCCGCGTACGTCTGCTCGCCGTCGAGCACGGGGAAGACGGCGTAGGAGAGCGCCGTGTCGTCCTCGACGTCGATGCCCAGATCGCTGTAGAGCGTGGTGGTCGATGACGCCGGCCCCTCGGCGAGGTTTCGTCCTGAGTACTGCAGGGCCTTCACGCCGGTGAAGCCGACGCCGGTCTTGGCGGTGTGGGAGCTGGCGGGCCCCGATCCGGTCGCGAGGAAGAGATCGCCCGGCGGCGGAGTGGCGCCGTCGACCGCGATCGGCTCCCACCCCGCGAGCTGCAGGATGTTCTTGCTCGGGTCGCGGACGGCCTGCACCTCGAGGCGGTAGTACGTGAACGCCGGGCTCGGGGTCGCGAGGGTGAAGCTGCGGGTCTCACCCCGACCGCTGAAGAGCTCGCCGGTGCGCTGGTCGACCGTGGTCCAGTCGGTGCCGTTGTTCGAGCCGAGCACGCGGAAGTCCTTGGGGTCGCGCTCGGGGGCGTCACCGCCGGACGTCAGCGTGTAGCGCACCATGGGCTGCGGCGACGTCAGCTGGTACTGCACCCAGCCGGTGTTCTGGAACGCCAGCCACTTGGTGCCGGCGTCGCCGTCGGCGACCTTCGCCGCGCCTTCGTTCGGCCCGTTCTCGGCGGATGCCGTCACCGCCGCGATCTGCCCGAGGACGCTGCCTGGGGTGTACCGGTCGCCCGTGACGTTCACGGGTGCGCCCGTGCCGACCAGGGTCGGCACGGCATCCGTCGTCTCGAACGACGACCGGAACGCCGTCGCCTGCGCCGCCGTGGCCTGCACCGGCGTGAGCGCGGCGAGGGTCACGGTCAGGGCGATGCCTGCGGCCGCCCAGCCGCGGCCGGGTCGTGCGTTCCTCGGGAAGGGAACGGTCATGGTTGCTCCTTGAACTCCACTGCGGTGTGTCGTCTGCGGCTTCTCGTGCGGTGCCGCCGCGCTGTCCGTCATGACAGCGCTGTCATATGGGGGACGCTATCACAGCGGATGCTGTGCGCGGAAGACCACGTTCAGGTCACGGCACCGCGATAATGGGGATGCCCCGCCGACCGTCCACAGGGGGAACCATGACGAGACCGGATGCCGTGCCACCCGCGACTCCGCCGCGCCCGACGCTCGCCCAGGTTGCCGCGCGCGCCGGAGTCAGCCTCAAGACGGCATCGCGCGCACTCGGCGGCGAGTCGTACGTGAGCGAGAAGACCCTCGCCGTGGTGCTCGAGGCGGCGAGAGAGCTCGACTATCAGCGCAACTCAGCGGCCAGCCTTCTCGCCTCGGGGCGTCTGGCCGATTCGATCGGCCTCATCACCGGCGACTTCACCAACCCGTTCTACTCGGCGCTCGCTCAGGGCATCGAAGACGAGATCCGCACGCACGGCATGCATCTGTCCGTCACGAACTCCCGCGAGTCCCCCGAGCAGGAGCACCGTGTGGCCCTCGACCTCGCTGATCGCCAGACCAAGGCGGTCATCACGGTGTCGGCGACTCTCGATCACGGGGACTATGCCGCGCTGCAGGCCCGCGGCATCCCCGTCGTCTTCGTCGACCGACCGGCCGACGACCTCGACGCCGACTCGGTCGTGTTCGACAACCGCGACGGCGGACGCCTCGCGGCTCGCCACCTCATCGACGCAGGGCATCACCGCATCGCGTTCATCGGCGACTACGCGTGGCTGCCGACCTTCCGCGAGCGCATGGCCGGAATGGGCGATGTGCTCGATCCCTCGGGCGCGAACTGGCGTGACCTCCTGCGCACCGACGCGCACGATGTCGTCTCATCGCGTGCTCGCGTGCGCGAACTGCTGTCGCTCGCTCAGCCGCCCACCGCGATCGTCGCGGGGAACAACCGCATCCTGCTCGGCGTGATGGAAGAACTCGCCGAGAGAGCGGGAGAGCGCCCCGCGGTACTCGGATTCGACGATCCCGAGTGGGCCCAGGTGCTGGGCATCACCGTCGTCACGGGAGACGTCGAGGCGCTCGGACGGCAGGCCGCACGGCTGGCCGTCGCCCGGCTCGGCGACCGCGGTCGCGCGTTCGAGAACGTGGTGCTCCCGATGCGGCTGATCGTCCGCGGCGCCTGAGGTGTTTCGTCTCGACCGCTTGGCTCCCTCGCTCAACGACCGGCTCCCCCGCGGGTCGTCGAGCGGGCGAAGCGAGACGAAACGCAGAGCCCCGCACTCGACCCATGGCGAGCGTCATACCGTCGTCCCGAGGTGCGCGTCGAGGTCGCCTCATCGCTGAAAGGCGACCACAGTGCGCACCCCCGGGCCGCCGATCAGACGAGTGCGCCGGCTCCCCGGAGCTCCTGCTCGCGCATCGCGCGCTCGACCGCCTCGACGTCACGAACCGCACCGCGGTCGGCCGACGTGGCCATGGCCGCGTAGGCGCGCAGCGCGAGGGAGACGGGTCGCTGCCGGTCGACCGGACGGTAGCCGCCGTTCTCCAGCAGACGCGCACGGCGCTCCTCGAGCACCGACTCGTCGACGCGCAGGCTGAGTCCGCGGGTCGGGATGTCGATGTCGATGATGTCGCCGTCTTCGACCAGGGCGATCACGCCGCCGCTCGCCGCCTCCGGCGACACGTGACCGATCGACAGGCCCGATGTGCCGCCCGAGAAGCGGCCGTCGGTGATGAGCGCACAGACCTTTCCGAGACCGCGTCCCTTGAGGAACGAGGTCGGATGCAGCATCTCCTGCATCCCCGGTCCGCCCTTGGGACCCTCGTATCGGATCACGACCACATCACCCGGCTGCACCTTCTTGCCGAGGATCTTCGCAACGGCCTCCTCCTGCGATTCGCACACCACCGCCGGGCCCGAGAACACGAGGATCGAGGGGTCGACGCCGGCGGTCTTGACGACCGCGCCGTCGACCGCGATGTTGCCGCGGAGCACCGCGAGGCCGCCGTCGGCCGAATAGGCGTGCGCGGCGTCGCGGATGCATCCGCCCTCGGCATCCGTGTCGAGCGCCGCCCAGCGCTCGGACTGCGAGAAGGCGCTCGACGAGCGCACGCCTCCGGGTGCGGCGTACCAGAGGTCCTGAGCGGTGTCGGATGCTGCGCCGCCGCGGATGTCCCACTCGGCCAGCCACGCCGAGAGAGACTCGGAGTGGATCGAGGAGACATCGTCGTTCAGGAGTCCTGCGCGGTGCAGCTCGCCGAGGATGGCGGGGATGCCGCCAGCGCGGTGCACGTCCTCCATGTAGTACATGCGGCCGTAGGCGGGGTTCGGCGCGATCTTGGCCAGGCACGGCACTCGGCGCGAGATCGCGTCGATCTCGTCGAGGCCGAAGTCGATGCCGGCCTCATGAGCTGCGGCGAGCAGGTGCAGGATCGTGTTGGTCGAGCCGCCCATCGCGATGTCGAGTGCCATGGCGTTCGCGAAGGCCGCGGGGCTCGCGACCGCGCGGGGGAGCACCGAGGCGTCATCGTCGTCGTAGAACGCCTTCGTGATCTGCACGGCGACCTCGCCGGCCCGCTCGTAGAGCGCGCGGCGAGCGGTGTGGGTGGCGAGCACCGAGCCGTTGCCAGGGAGGGCGAGCCCCAGCGCCTCGACCAGGCAGTTCATCGAGTTCGCGGTGAACATCCCCGAGCACGAGCCGCAGGTCGGGCAGGCGTTCTCCTCGATGCGCTGGATGTCGGCATCCGACACCGTGTCGTTCGCCGCCTCGGAGATCGCGTCGACCAGGTCGAGGGTGCGCACGGAGCCGTCGACGAGCGTGGCGCGTCCCGACTCCATCGGCCCGCCCGAGACGAAGACCGTGGGGATGTTCAGGCGCAGAGCGGCCATGAGCATCCCGGGAGTGATCTTGTCGCAGTTCGAGATGCACACGAGGGCGTCGGCCTGGTGCGCGTTGACCATGTACTCGACCGAGTCTGCGATCAGGTCGCGCGACGGCAGCGAGTACAGCATCCCGCCATGACCCATCGCGATGCCGTCGTCGACCGCGATCGTGTTGAACTCGCGGGGGATGCCGCCTGCGGCGGAGATCGCCTCGGAGACGATGCGGCCGACGGGCTGCAGGTGCGTGTGGCCGGGAACGAACTCCGTGAAGCTGTTCGCGACGGCGATCATCGGCTTGCCGAAGTCGGCGGCGTTCACGCCGGCGGCGCGGAACAGGGCGCGGGCGCCGGCGGCGTTGCGGCCGTGCGTGACGGTGCGGGAGCGAAGAGGGGTGGGCATTCTTCCACCCTGCCTGGTCGTCGGCGTGCCGGGAAGACGGCGCTGATACTAGTAGTGGGAGCACTAGGTTTGTGATGTGGCGACGGACGAACAGCAGCGCAAGGAGCTCGGGAGCTTTCTGCGAGCCCGGCGGGAGAAGCTCGACCGCGCGGAGTACGGTCTGCCGCCGGCCGGCCGCGCACGCACCGTCGGTCTTCGGCGCGAGGAGATCTCGTTCCTCTCCGGCGTGAGCGTCACGTGGTACACCTGGCTCGAGCAGGGGCGCGACATCAACCCGTCGAGGCAGGTGCTGGATGCCGTCGCGACCGCGCTGCACCTGACCATGGCCGAACACGACTATGTGCTCACCCTGGCGGGATTCGCGCCCGCGCGCCCGGGGTCGGTGTCAGCCGTCGCGGCCGCCCCCGCGCATGTGCAGAGGTTCCTCGACGCGCTCGACGAGCATCCGGCCTATGCCTTGGCTCCGGACTGGGGCATCGCGGCGTGGAACCCGGCATACGAGGCGCTGTATCCGAACGTCGCACATACCGCGCCCGAGGACCGCAACCTGCTCTGGCTGATCTTCACCGACCCGGCTGTGCGATCGCTGCTCGACGACTGGGACGACACCAGCCGACGATTCCTCGCCGAGTTTCGCGCCGAGGCGGGGCCCCGCCTCGGGGACACGCGCTATCGCGACCTCATCGGGCGGCTGATGGACGCGAGCGCCGAGTTCCGCGAGCGCTGGGAGAGCCACGGCGTCGGCGGATTCGAGTCGCGCGAGCGGGTGTTCCAGCATCCGACCCTCGGAAGGCTGGTGTTCGAGCACCACCAGATGCGCCCTTCGGACCAGACAGACGTGCAGCTCGTGGTCTACACCGCGGATGCTGAGACCAGGGTGCGCTTCGCGGCGAGGAGCTGAGCCGCCCGCAGGCCTCGCCATCACTGCCGCGGGAGCACCACCACGCAGATGAGCGCCGTCGCGACGCGGGTGCGTGTCATCTCTGCAGCTCCGCCTGGATCTCGCGGATGGTCGTCGCGAGGATCCCGGATGCCAGCAGCCCCGCTCCCAGCGGACCGGACGAGTCGGCTCCCAGCAGAGGAAGGCGCGCGAGAGCGGCACGCACTTCGTGGGTCATCTGCTGCAGCTGCCAGAGCACCTCGGTGCGCCGCGCGGTGTCGTGATCGGCCGCCGCCAAGGACGCGGCCTTCGCCGCATACGCGGCCGCGCCCAGAGCGTGAGCGCCCATGTGCGCCACGCCCGACGCCTGGCCCGCCGACCGCGCGGCGGCGACGGCGGCGGGCGTCGTCGCAGACTGAGCCGCACGACCGGCCTCGAATCGCCGACCGATCTCGCCCGCAGTATCGAGCTCGCCCCGGCCGAAGGCACGGGCACGGCGGATGCCGTCTCGCGCCCGATCGTCGTCGGGAGCCTCAGCCTCGAACAAGGCCAGCACCCGCTCCGCGCAGTCCGCCGCCCACAGCGCAACAAGGCGTCGATCGTCCTCGCTGAGCGCCTGGGGAGATGCCATGCATCCCACCCTCGCACACGGACGCATGGAAAGCAGGCCCAGGTGTAAGGCTTTCGCGGGTCTCATGCTCGAGTGCTGACCTCGAGACTGCACGCTTGCGTAGGTGCAGAGGGAAGACGTCGATGTCCTCGCTAATCGAGTTCCAAGTCTTCCTCGGGATGCTTGTCGCCAACCGACCCATCTGGCCGCAGTTCCGGGAACCGCGCGTAGAAGGCCCGCTGACGCTCCTCGGCATCCTCAGCGTTCAACGAGGAGACGAGCGGCGCGGATACGTCGTAGACCTGAGGATCGAGCGGTGAGAGCCCGTCGATCGGCGGCCCCATGACCTGGCGAATCACACTCCGGAACGGATCCCCACTGGCGTCGCGAAACGCGTTGACTGACGCGCGCAGGTGGTCCTCGGGGCTGACGTTGCGCCAGGCAAGCCGTCTCCCCGACAGTTCGGCGATCTGATCCATGAACGCACGCTGCGTGCGGCCATTGCCTTCGCGGAACGGATGGATGTAGTTGAGCTTCTCCAAGAGATCCGCCGAAAGTCGGACGAAGCTCTCGTCGTCGACCTCAGGTGACAGCAGCCCAGATGTTTCCAGCCACTCGAACGTCTGGTCGGCGGCAGTGCCGATGTAAGGCGACGGGTGGAAATCCGAGCCGCCCTTATTGATCTCGACCGTGCGCGTCTTGCCGGCCCATGCATAGATGTCTTGGAACAAGCGGCGATGCGTCTCTCTCAAACGCGCGAAGTCGAACGCGCCTTTGATCGGCTTCTCGTCCAGTTCGATACGGCGGTACAGAGTGAGTTCGTACTCGGCTGCTTCGAGGCGCGAGGCGTTCTGTTCGTCGAGGAGGTTTCGAAGTACCGCTGAGCCCGGATAGGTGTACGGGTCGACGAAGTCGTCAGCGGTGTGCCGCATAGCGCGTCTTCGCGCGGTCGATCGCCTCATCGAGCGTCACCGCGCCGATGACGAATGACCGAAGACGATCGAGGGTGTCTGGCTCGGGCTTCATTCCTTCGAGAGCCCAGCTCCCCATCGTGTCGACCGTCAGATCGCGCTTTTGTTGATTGCTGAGCATGATGCCCCCTCTCGCTCATTCAATTCTATCGTTTGCTTGGTGTGAACCGGCAGGATACCTGTGTCTGTCATGCGTGAGCGGCGAACGAAGAAGGCCCCCGAGCATCCACTCGGGGGCCTTCTCGAAAATCTGTGGAGCCTAGGAGATTCGAACTCCTGACATCCTGCTTGCAAAGCAGGCGCTCTACCAACTGAGCTAAGGCCCCGTAGCGGGATTTCTTGAATTACAGGGTGGGGCTACCAGGACTTGAACCTGGGACCTCTTCATTATCAGTGAAGCGCTCTAACCGCCTGAGCTATAGCCCCGCAACCTCAAAGACTTTACCGGAAGATCAGCGAGAATCCCAATCGAGCCGGGAACAGCGGATGCCGGGCGCTGCCGCCCGGCATCCGCTTCTCGATCAACTGCCCGGACGCAGCGTGACCGTCCCCGCGGAGAGGGTCACCTCGATCGAGTTCCGCGAGTCCGACGACTGCTCGAGCCTGTTGTCGAGGTCGCCCGCGCTCACGTTCTGGATGACCCGGTAGTCGCCGTCGGGCACCGTGAGGTCGGCTGAACCGGCGTTCGCGTCGATCGTGACGCTGCGCGGTGCGGTTCCGGTCAGCTCGACCGAGAGGTCTCCCGCCGCGACGGTGAGCTCGGCCTCGTCGACCCCGTCGAGAAGCAGATCGGCGCCGCCGGCACTGACATCGGCGTCGAGCGACCTCGCCGAGCCGTCGACGTTCAGCTCACCGGCGCCGAGCTCGACATCGAGTTCCCCATACGCACCCGTGACATCGAGACCGCCCGCGTTGAGGTGGAAGCTCGCGTCGAGTCCCTCGAGCTCGTTCGGCAGCGTGAGCACCGCCGTGCGATCGTCGTCGAACCAGCGTCCGAACCACCAGCCGAACGTCGAGTCCGGGCTGCGGACCAGGAGCTCGTCGTCATCCCGCTCGAGAACCCAGGCACCTCCTCGGCCGCCCTTGACCGTCAGCTCCGCCTCGTCGACGTCGCCGAACTCGACGCGGACGTCGCTCGCGCTGGCGTCGAGGTCGAGGCTCTCGACACCGGTGACGTCGATCGTCCGCACGACGTCGGTGCGATCGAGATCGGCGGCTGCTGCGACCGCGGCCGTCGCACCGGTTCCCGCCAGAGCGAGACCGCCGAAGACGGCGAGGGTGATGGTGATCCACGGCTGCCCGGCGTTGCGGGCGGGCGGGGGAGTGCTGATGCTCATCGTGCGGCTCCTGTCTGACCTGCCGGCGGCGTCGCGCCGCCGAGATTCTCGATGTGGGCGAGGGCGGCGAGCACGCGACGGTTTCCCGACTCGTCCTGCTCGAGACCCAGCTTCTGGAAGATGGAGGTGATGTGCTTCTCGATGCTCGCCTCGGAGAGGAAGAGCAGCCCGGCGATCGCCTGATTCGACTTGCCCTCGGCGATCAGCGCGAGCACCGTGCGCTCACGCTCGGTGAGACGCAGCATCCGATCGTCGCGATGGCGACGCGTGAGCAGCTGTGCGACAACCTCGGGATCGAGGACGGTGGCGCCCTCCGAGATGCGGGTCACCGACTCGAGGAATTCGGTGACGTCTGCCACCCGGTCTTTGAGCAGATAGCCGAGCGGTCCGCCCTGCGCCGCGATGAGGTCGGAGGCGTAGCGCTCCTCGACGTACTGCGACAGCACGAGCAGCGGCAGCTGCGGGTCGGTCACCCGCAGCGCGAGAGCTGCGCGGATGCCCTCGTCCGTGAAGGTGGGAGGAAGCCTGACGTCCAGAATGCAGAGTTCGAGCGCGGCATCCGCCACCGCCTCGGTCAGCCCTTCTGTGTCGGGGAGCGCGGCGACCACCTGGTGGCCGGCGTCTTCGAGAAGGCGCACCAGCCCCTCGCGCAGCAGGACCGAGTCCTCGCAGATCAGGATGCGCATGGCACGTTCACCTCGAGACTGGTCGGGCCGCCGAGAGGACTGTCGAGACGGAAGGTGCCGCCCGCGGCGAGGATGCGATTGGAGATCCCGTCGAGGCCGCCGCCGGGCTGCACCTGCGCGCCGCCCATGCCGTTGTCCTCGACGCGTGCCCAGAGGGTGTTGCCCCCGCGAATGCGCACCGTCACCCTCGCCTCACTGGCGCGGGAGTGCTTGGCGGCGTTGGTGAGCGACTCGGCGATCGCGAAGTACACGGCCGCCTCTGCCTCTCTGCTCACCCGCTGCGTTCCCGCACCTGTCGCAGGGTCCATGCGGACGTCGAGGCTCACCGGGATGTGCGAGCGACTGGCGAGGGCTGAGAGGGCGGCGTCGAGACCGCGATCGTCGAGCACGGACGCGTGGATGCCGCGGGCGAGCTGCCGGAGCTCGGTGATCGCCGCCTTGGTAGAGGTGTGCGCCTCAGAGATCAGTTCCTTGGCGGCCGCCGGGTCTTCGTCGATCTTCTGATGCGCGAGACCGAGCGTCATGCCGACCGAGACCAGTCGCGGCTGCACGCCGTCATGCAGGTCGCGCTCGATGCGCGTGCGCTCGACGTCGGCGGCGCGCACCGCACCCTCACGCTGCGCAGTGGTGGTGCGCACACGCTCCGTGAGCTCGGCCTCTCGGCTCTGCGCGACGATCGCGAGCGAGAGCACACGATGCAGCAGGGCGAGACCGATGATGCCCGCCGCAGAGGCGAGGACGCCGAGGATGCCGAGGAGAGGAGCCCACGAGGCGTCGATGACGTTGCCGAAGGGCCCTGCCACCGCGCCGCTGCCGGTGAGCGGGGCGAAGGAGATCATCGCCGACCAGACGAGCCCCCAGATCAGGCGCAGGACGAGCGCGCCGGCGATGCAGGCGATCGCGAAGTTCGCCAGAGCCCGCCACATGCGGCCGTCGATGGTCTGACGCCCGATCGACCGGATCCAGCCGGCGAAGCCCGACTGCGTGCTGCGCCGACGGCCGAGCGGGGCGATCGGCACCTTGTAGAGCGCCGCGACCCTGGCGACCTCGAACCAGCCCAGGCCGAACAGGGCATAGACGAGCCCGATAAGCAGGAAGATGCCGACGCCGAAGACGAAGAGCAGTCCGAGGCCGGCGCCGAAGAGGCCGGAGAGGGTTCCGAGGATCGCGGCACCCAGAACGCCGAGGGCGCCGAGATGAAGAATCGTCAGGAGGATCCGCAACGGCGGTCTCGCCGTGGCCTTCTCCTCTGGGGTCGCAGTCTGTGTGGTCATGATCCCAAGGTACGGCGGCAGCGAGAGACGCGACACGGAGGCACCCGGACACTGCTCTTCGGGTTTTCCCTATCGAGTGCCGCCCCTGACCATCCCCGCTTCTGATTCACTGTCACCATGACGACTCATGAGGGTGAGGCGCACGAGGGCGGTCTCGGCCAGCGCCTGAACTGGTTGCGGGCGGGCGTGCTCGGCGCGAACGACGGCATCGTCTCGGTGGCGTCGCTCGTGGTGGGCGTGGCCGGTGCCACGACGGACAACGCCGCACTGCTCACCGCCGGCATCGCCGGACTCGTAGGCGGTGCGATCTCGATGGCGCTGGGCGAGTACGTATCGGTGAGCAGCCAGCGCGACAGCGAGCGGGCGCTGATCTCCAAAGAGCGCGAAGAGCTTCGTACGATGCCGGATGCCGAGCTCGCCGAACTGACCTCGCTCTACCGCGACCGCGGCCTCAGCGAGCAGACCGCGCGCCAGGTCGCCGAAGAGCTGACCGCCCATGACGCTCTCGCCGCTCATCTCGAGGTCGAGCTCGGCATCGACCAGAACGATCTGGTCAATCCCTGGCACGCGGCGATGTCATCCGCGATCGCGTTCACCCTCGGCGCGCTGCTCCCTCTGCTCGCGATCCTGCTTCCGCCGGCTTCCGTCCGCGTGCCGATCACCTTCGCCGCCGTGCTGATCGCTCTCGCCGTCACAGGGGCCGTGAGTGCGCGCATCGGAGGATCGAACCCCGTTCGGGCGTCGATACGCCTCGTGATCGGCGGTGGACTCGCCCTGGCGGCCACCTGGGTCATCGGCACGCTGCTCGGGACGGCCGGCGTCGTCTGACACGCCGCCCCGAGCCGGCACGCGTCACTCGTCGATCGCGCTCATGTCCCCGTAGCGGGATCCGGCCACGGCCTCGCGAGGGACGGCGGCCGTGAGCTCCGTCACCTCGGCATCGGTGAGCGACAGGTCGGCCGCCGCGACGTTCTCCTCGAGATACTCGACACGACGCGTACCGGGGATCGGCACCACGTCGTCGCCCTGCGCCAGCAGCCACGCGAGAGCGAGCTGACCCGGCGTGCAGCCGCGAGCCTCGGCGATCTCTGTCACCTTCGCCGCGATCGTCAGGTTCGTCTGCAGCGCTTCGCCCTGGAACCGGGGGAACGCCGCGGTCGCGCGGACGTCGCCCGCACCGGCGACGGACTCGACGGTCATCCGTCCGGTGAGGATTCCGCGACCCAGCGGCGAGTACGGGACCAGCCCGATCCCCAGCTCGCGGAGCACCGGGAGCACCTCGTCCTCGACGTCTCTCGTGAACAGCGAGTACTCGGTCTCGACGGCGGTGATGGGGTGAACGGCGTGTGCCCGCCTGATGGTCGATCCTGATGCCTCGGACAGGCCGAGGTGGCGCACCTTCCCCGCCGCGACGAGCTCGGACATCGCGCCGACGGTCTCCTCGATGGGAACCTGCGGATCGACGCGGTGCTGGTAGTACAGGTCGATGTGGTCGACGCCGAGACGCTGCAGTGAGGCGTCGCAGGCGGCGCGGATGTACTCGGGCGACCCGTTGATGCCCAGCCGCTCGCCGGCCTCACCGCGCATGATCCCGAACTTGGTGGCGAGCTGCACCTCGTCGCGGCGCCCGGCGATCGCGCGTCCCACCAGCTGCTCGTTGACGAACGGCCCGTACATGTCGGCCGTGTCGAGGAAGGTCACCCCGAGATCGAGCGCGTGCCGGATCGTCGCGAAGCCGGAGTCGGGATCGGGGGCGCCGTAGAACTCGGACATCCCCATGCAGCCGAGGCCCAGAGCGGAGACGGTGAGCGAAGAGGCGGAGCCGAGGGTTCGTGTCGCAATGGTCATGACACAAGCCAACCCCTTCGAGCGCGCTCTAAGTCAAGTCGCCGTCGAGCATCCGCTGATAGAGCGCGATCTTCGTCTCGATCGCCTCGAGGTGCCGCTGCGTCTCACTCAGCTCCGCCACGACCCGCTCCCGGTGCGCCTGCAGGAGCTGCAGGCGCGAGAGCACCGAGGTGTCGCCGTGCCTCGCGAGCTGCGCGTACCGGCGGATCTCGGCGACCGGCATCCCCGTCGCCCGCAGCCGCGCGATCACCTGGATGCCGTTGACATCGTCTTCGCTGTAGGCGCGTCGCCCCGAAGGCGCCCGCTCCACGTCGCGCAGGAGCAGGCCGTCGCGCTCGTAGTACCTGAGCGTGTGCGGACTCAATCCGGTCCGCTCCGCCACCTCCGCGATCGTCAGCGTCACGGCCACGACCTCTCGGCGCCGCCGATGGTCAGTTCGACATGAAGCCGACGAGCAGACCGCCCGTGACCTTGACCGCCAGGTTGTAGATGCCCGCGATCACGGCGCCGAGCACCGTGAAGACGATGAGGTTCAGGATCGAGACCACGGCGGCGAACGCCATGACCTGCGGCAGGCCCGCCACCTCTGTGAGCCGGATGCTGTTGTCGGTGAACTGCGCGACGAAGTCGTCGGCCTGGGCGATGACGCCCGTGGCCTGCAGAACCATGTAGATCAGGAAGAACGACACCATCGTGACGATCGCGAGCGCCACGGCGCCGAGGAACGAGAGCTTCACGGCCGACCAGAAGTCGACGTAGACCAGGCGCAGGCGGACCTGCTTGCCGCTGGTCTTGCGCGTGGACTTCTTCGCCAGCTTGTCGGCTACTGTGCTCATGCGTCTTGGCCCTCTCCGGGGGTGGTCGACTCGTCAGAATCACCCGTGCTCGTGGCTGCGGATTCAGCATCCGCATCCGCCTCGTCTTCACCGAGCCCTCGCTCGCCGTTTCGGGCGATCGCGAGGATGCGGTCTGCTTCTGTGGTCCGAGCGAACACGACACCCATGGTGTCGCGGCCCTTGGCAGGGACCTCGGCCACGGCAGAGCGTACCACCTTGCCGCTGGACAGAACCACAAGGACCTCGTCGTCTTCGGCGACCATCAGACCGCCCGCGAGAGTGCCCCGATCGTCGTTCAGCTTGGCCACCTTGATGCCGAATCCGCCGCGTCCCTGGACGCGGTATTCGTCGATCGCGGTCCGCTTCGCGTAGCCGCCGTCGGTCACGACGAACACGTACTGCCCGGGGGCGGCGACGGATGCCGAGAGCAGGCTGTCGCCGTCGCGGAACTTCATGCCCTTGACGCCGGCGGTCGCCCGGCCCATCGGACGAAGGGCCTCGTCGGTCGCGCTGAAGCGCACCGACATGCCGCGGCGGCTGATGAGGAGGATGTCGTCCTCGGCGTTCACCATGAGCGCCGAGACCAGCTCGTCCTCGTCATTGAGACGGATCGCGATGACGCCGCCCTGACGGTTGGTGTCGTAGCTCGACAGGCTCGTCTTCTTCACGAGTCCGTCGCGGGTCGCGAGCACCAGGTAGTCGGCGACCTCGTAGTCGCGGATGTCGAGGATCTGCGCGATCTTCTCACCCGGCTGCAGCGCGAGAAGGTTCGCGACGTGCGTGCCCTTCGCGTCGCGACCGGACTCGGGGACCTCGTAGGTCTTGGACCGGTAGACGCGGCCCTTGTCGGTGAAGAACAGCAGCCAGTGATGCGTCGTCGTCACGAAGAAGTGCTCGACGATGTCATCCGCTCGGAGCTGTGCACCCTTGACGCCCTTGCCGCCGCGGTGCTGCGAGCGGTAGTTGTCGCTGCGCGTGCGCTTGATGTAGCCGTCGCGCGTGACGGTGACGACCATCTCCTCCTCGGCGATGAGGTCTTCCATCGAGACGTCGCCGTCGAATCCGTGCAGGATGTGCGTGCGACGCTCGTCACCGAAGCGGTCGACGATGCCGGTGAGCTCCTCGCGGATGATGTCGCGCTGCAGAGCCTCGTCGGCGAGGATCGCGTTGTACTGCTTGATCAGGGATTCGAGCTCCTCGGCCTCGTCGAGGATCTTCTGGCGCTCCAGGGCAGCGAGGCGGCGCAGCTGCATCGCCAGGATCGCGTCGGCCTGATCGTCGTCGATGTCGAGCAGGGTCTTCAGACCCTCACGCGCCTCATCGACGGTGGGCGAGCGGCGGATCAGCGCGATGACCTCGTCGAGCGCGTCGAGCGCCTTCAGGTACGCCCGCAGGATGTGCATGCGCGCCTCGGCCTTGCGCAGGCGGAAGGCGGTACGGCGGACGATGACCTCGAGCTGGTGGGTGATCCAGTGCGTCACGAACCCGTCGATCGCGAGTGTGCGGGGCACCCCGTCGACGATCGCGAGCATGTTCGCGCCGAAGTTCTCCTGCAGCTGCGTGTGCTTGTACAGATTGTTCAGCACGACCTTGGCGACGGCGTCGCGCTTGAGCACGACGACCAGACGCTGACCGGTGCGGTCGGACGACTCGTCGCGGATGTCGGCGATGCCGGTGATCTTGCCGTCGCGGGCGAGATCGCCGATCTTCACCGCCACGTTGTCGGGGTTCACCTGGTACGGCAGCTCGGTGATGACCAGGCACGTGCGGCCCTGGATCTCCTCGACGTTGACGACCGCGCGCATCGTGATCGAGCCGCGCCCGGTGCGGTACGCCTCCTGCACGCCCTTCGTGCCCAGGATCTGGGCGCCGGTCGGGAAGTCGGGCCCGGGGATGCGCTGGATGAGTCCCTCGAGCAGCTCCTCACGGGAGATGCCGGGGTTGTCGAGCGCCCACAGGGCCGCCGCCGAGATCTCACGGAGGTTGTGCGGCGGGATGTTGGTCGCCATGCCCACCGCGATGCCGACCGAGCCGTTCACGAGGAGGTTCGGGAACCTCGACGGCAGGACGGTCGGCTCCTGGGTCTGACCGTCGTAGTTGTCGGTGAAGTCGACCGTGTCCTCTTCGATGTCGCGCACCATCTCGAGCGCGAGAGGGGCCATCTTCGTCTCGGTGTACCGAGGGGCCGCGGCGCCCATGTTGCCGGGCGAGCCGAAGTTGCCCTGGCCGAGCGCGAGCGGATAACGCAGCGACCACGGCTGCACGAGGCGGACGAGGGCGTCGTAGATCGCCGAGTCGCCGTGCGGGTGATACTGACCCATGACCTCGCCGACCACGCGGGCGCACTTCGAGAACGACTTGTCGGGGCGGAAGCCGCCGTCGTACATGCCGTAGATCACACGCCGATGCACGGGCTTGAGCCCGTCGCGGACGTCGGGGAGCGCGCGGCCCACGATGACGGCCATGGCGTAGTCGAGGTAGCTGCGCTGCATCTCGGACTGCAGGTCGACCTGGTCGATCCGGCCGTGGTCGTGACCCTCGTTGATGTCGGGGCGTTCTTCGTCAGTCATGTGTGTGTCGATTCTTCGTTGCGTTTCGAGATCGTCTTACGGCGTTTCGACGCGCTGCGCTCGCTCAACGAACGGGGCAGCTCGCTTCGCTCGCCGAGCGTCATATGTCGAGGAAGCGGACGTCCTTGGCGTTGCGCTGGATGAAGCCACGCCGCGACTCGACGTCTTCGCCCATCAGCACGCTGAAGATCTCGTCGGCGGCTGCGGCATCTTCGATGGTGATCTGACGCAGGGTGCGCGTGGTGTGATCCATCGTGGTCTCCCACAGCTCCTTCGGGTTCATCTCGCCGAGACCCTTGTAGCGCTGGATGCCGGCATCCTTCGGGATGCGCTTACCGTTCTCGAGGCCGTGCTTGAGCAGGGCGTCGCGCTCGGCGTCGCTGAACACGTACTCGTGCGCCGAGTTCGTCCACTTCAGGCGGTACAGCGGCGGCATCGCGAGGTAGACGAAACCGGCTTCGATGAGACCGCGCATGTAGCGGAAGAGCATCGTCAGCAGCAGCGTCGTGATGTGCTGACCGTCGACGTCGGCATCCGCCATCAGCACGATCTTGTGATAGCGCGCCTTCTCGATGTCGAAGTCCTCGCCGATGCCCGTGCCGAAGGCCTGGATCATCGCCTGGACCTCTTTGTTGCCCAGCGCCTTGTCGAGGCGAGCGCGCTCGACGTTGAGGATCTTGCCGCGCAGCGCGAGGATCGCCTGCGTGTGCGGATCGCGGCCCTGCACGGCCGAGCCGCCTGCGGAGTCTCCCTCCACGAGGAAGATCTCGCTGATCGACGGGTCCTTGCTCGTGCAGTCCTTGAGCTTGTCGGGCATCGCGGCCGATTCGAACACGCTCTTGCGGCGCGCGGTCTCGCGCGCCTTGCGGGCCGCGAGACGTGCGGTCGCGGCGTCGATCGCCTTGCGGATCACGTTCTTGGCCTGCGAGGGATTGCGCTCGAACCAGTCGCCGAGCTGGTCGCCGACCACCTTCTGCACGAACGCCTTCGCCTCGGTGTTGCCGAGCTTCGTCTTGGTCTGGCCCTCGAACTGCGGTTCGCCGAGCTTGATCGAGATGACAGCCGTCAGCCCCTCGCGCACATCGTCGCCGGAGAGGTTGTCGTCCTTCTCCTTGAGCAGGTTGTTCGCACGGGCGTATTTGTTGACGAGCGTGGTGAGCGCCGCACGGAATCCCTCTTCGTGCGTGCCACCCTCGTGCGTGTTGATCGTGTTGGCGTAGGTGAACACGTTCTCGGTGTACGAGGTGGTCCACTGCATCGCGACCTCGAGCGAGATCTTGCGCTCGGTGTCCTCCGACTCGAAGGCGATGATCTCCTCATTGACGACCTCGGCGTGACGCACCTTGTTCAGGTACTCGACGTAGTCGACCAGACCGCGCTCGTAGAAGAACACGTCGTTTGGCTGCTGGGTGACGGTCTGACCGTCGACCTCGACCTCGTAGGCGGATGCTTCGCGCTCATCCGTCAGCTCGATGCGCAGGCCCTTGTTGAGGAACGCCATCTGCTGGAAGCGGGTGCGCAGGGTGTCGTAGTCGAACTCGACGGTCTCCTGGAAGATCTCGGAGTCCGGCCAGAACGTGATGCTGGTTCCGGTCTCGTCGGTCTCCTCGCCCTTCTCGAGCTGCTGCTGCGGGACTCCGCCGTTCGCGAAGCTGTGCCGCCACACGAAGCCCTTCTGCTTGACCTCGACATCGAACCGCGTGGAGAGCGCGTTCACGACGGACGAGCCGACGCCGTGCAGACCGCCGGAGACCGCGTACGCGCCACCACCGAACTTTCCACCGGCGTGCAGGATCGTCAGCACGACCTCGACCGTGGACTTGGTCGGGTCGGAGGAGTGCGGATCGACCGGGATGCCGCGGCCGTTGTCGATGACTCGCACGCCGCCGTCGGCGAGCATGGTCACGAAGATCGTGTCGGCGTAGCCGGCGAGAGCCTCATCGACCGAGTTGTCGACGATCTCGTACACGAGGTGATGGAGACCCCGGGGGCCGGTCGAGCCGATGTACATGCCCGGACGCTTGCGGACCGCCTCCAGACCCTCGAGGATCTGGATGGAATCTGCGCCGTACTCACCCGGCTGCTGCGCCCGGGGTGCCGGGGTACCGGAGGGGTTTTGGGTCCCTGAGCTGGTCGAAGGGTCCGTCTCGTCAGGGGATTCAGGCGTCATCAGAGGGCAGTCTCCACATCGATATCACGAACTCCCATTCTAGCGGGCTTTCGGAGTGAAATCTGCGCTAGAACGCCGTGTGTGGCCGTCTGAGCGATTCGGACCCCATATCTGGTCCCCTACCCGTAGGTATCGCGCGGGCCCCGCCCTGGAACGACTCTGGGGCCCCATTTCCACGAGGGGACGTCCGGTCCGATGAAGCGGAGGTTCTGCACTCCGGCATCCGGATACCGCCTGCCGATCTCGGTGAGGATGGTCGCCCGCATGTACTGAAGGTTCTTGGCCCAGGCCGTCGAATCGCACTTCACTGTGAGCAGGCCGCGCTCGAGCGACACCGGCTCGGAATGCTTGGCGGTGTCGGCGCCTGCCAGTTCGTCCCACTGCAGCACGACGTTCTCGCGGGCGAGAGCCGCCTCCCAGCCGGAGTCCCTGGTGAGCTTGTCGAGCACTGCTCCTAGAGGTCCAGGGTCGCGTCCCGGCGTGAAGGGCGCATTGTCGTCGTCTGTCGAGATTCGGCGCTTGCGCTTCCAGTTCTTCGAACTCGGCTGCAGGCCGCGCAGTCGGAGGTAGGTCGCGACGGTCTCGGGAGTGTCGGATGCCGCGGCGGCGAGGTTGTCGGAGATGTCGGTCATCCTTCGTCCTCTCGGTCATCCGGCTCCGGATCGATCGCCTCGCCCGGCTCGCTCAGCGGTGCGGCGCGCTCGTCGCTGATGGTCCCTGCGCTGATCCGCACCACGTGGCGGTGCAGGATCTCGGGAATATCCTCCTCCACAGCCGCGGTCACGACCACCTGCTCGTAGTCGGCGGTGAGAGTCGCCAGACGCTGTCGGCGGTCGGCATCGAGCTCGGCGAAGACATCATCGAGGATGAGCACCGGATCGCCGGCCGGAGACTCGTTGCGCAGCAGTTCGGCCGAGGCGAGCCGCAGCGAGAGGGCCACCGACCAGGACTCGCCGTGCGAGGCATAGCCCTTGACCGGAAGGCTGCGCACCCGCAGGATCAGGTCGTCTCGGTGCGGACCGGTGAGCGTCAGGCCCCGGTCGAGCTCCTGCGCGCGCTTCGCCGCGAGGGATGCTCGGAACATCTCGGATATATCACCGGTCGAATCGGGGAGCGCGGCATCCGTGCCCTCCTCGGGATCTCCGCCGCGCACCGAGAGGGCCCATTCGAGCTGCGGACGATGGTCTTCACCGGCGATCGCCGCATAGGCCGCCGCGACCGGCTGCTGCAGATCGGCTGCGAGCTTCAGACGAGCGGCGATGATCTCGGAGCCGAGCGCGACGAGCTTGTCATCCCAGACGTCGAGCGTGCTCAGACCCTCACCGCGTACGCCACGGGCGCGCGCCGATTTCAGGAGCGCGGTGCGCTGCTTGAGCACCCGGTCGTAGTCGGCGAGCACCGCCGACATCCGCGGGGTCCGCTGGACCAGCAGCTGGTCGGCGAATCGCCGACGGGAGGACGGATCGCCGCGCACGATCTGCAGGTCCTCCGGTGCGAAGAGCACGACGTGCGCGTAGCGGGGGAGTTCGCTCGTCTTCGATGGTGATCCGTTGATGCGCGCCTTGTTCGAACCCTGCCGGTTCAGCTGCACCTCGGCGAGGACCTTGCGCTCGCCGTGCGACAGGCGCGCGCGGATGATCGCGTACTCCTGCCCGTCGCGCACCATGGGCGCGTCAGCGGAGACGCGATGCGAACCCAGCGTCGCGAGGAAGACCACGGCCTCGGCGAGATTGGTCTTGCCCTGTCCGTTGCGGCCGACGAGGACGTTCGGGCCCTTGTGCAGAGCGAGTTCAGCGGTCGCGTAATTGCGGAAATCGACCAGACTCAGGTGCTCCACAATCACGGGAGTCAGCCTAGCCGCCGACTCCGACAGCGAAGTGGCCGCGCAGTGGCGGCGGGGGCGCCCCGATCGCTCGGAGCGCCCCCGCCGGCCGGTCATCCGAGCGGACCGAACAGAGACGGGCTCGTGCGCGCGTGCGTCGCCTGCTCGAAGGAGTAGGCGAGACCGAGCAGCATCCCCTCGTCGAAGTCGCGACCGAGGAACTCGAGGTTCACGCCACTCCCCGGAGCCGTCTCTCCCTGAGCCGTCTGCCCCATCGGCACCGTGACCGCGGGCATGCCCGTGTTCGGGCTCAGACGCATGTTGGTGCCCTGAGTTCCGTAGGCGTTCGTGCTCGGGTAGATGAGCGCATCGAGGTCGAGGTCGTCCATCAACTGGGTGACCAGATCCTTTCCGGCGGCGAGCTGGATCGTGTGGCTGCCGCTGGGTCCGGCCCAACCCTGATAGGTCTCCTCCGTCACATTGTTCCGGGCGACGTAGACCGACTGCCGCGAGGTGACGTAGTTGCCCGTCGCGAGGATGTCGCTGAGAGTCCGAGGCTCGACATCGGCGCCGAGATGGGTGGCGATGTAGCCGTTGAGGTCGTGGAGGAACTCGTTGGTCGAGCCGGATCCCTCGCCGAGCACCGCGGCGAGCCCCTGCGGAGGAGTGACCTCGACGACCGTCGCGCCTTGTGCGGCGAGAGCAGCGGTCGCCTGACCGAACAGCCTCACGGTGCCCGGGTCGCTGCCCACCATGGAGCCGAAGTAGCCGATCCGCGCTCCCGCGAGCGCCGCCGGGTCGAGATACTCCGTGTACGACTCCGGGACTCTGCCCGTCTGACGCGCGGTGACCGGATCAGCGTCATCCACGCCGACGACCGCGTCCAGGGCGACGGCGGCGTCGAGGACCGATCGGGCCATCGGGCCCCCCGTGTCCTGCGAGAGAGCGAGCGGGATGATGCCGTCACGACTGGCGAGTCCCACGGTGGGACGGATGCCGACGAGCTGGTTGTACGACGACGGGACCCGGATGGACCCGCCGGTGTCGGTCCCGAAGCCGATCGCTGCGAGGTTCGCCGATATCGCAGCTCCCGTGCCGCCGCTGGACCCGCCGGCCGTGCGCGACGTGTCGTAGGGACTCGCCACCAGCAGCGTCGAACCCGGTGCCTGGAACGAGGAGAACTCCGAGACGAAGCCGTACGCGAACTCATCCAGGCTGGTCTTCGCGATGATCACCGCGCCGTCGGCGCGCAGCCCTTCGACCATGGCGGCATCCGTGTCGGTCTGGTTCTCGTTCCAGCAGCCGCAGCCCCCGGTCGTGACCATGTCGACCGTGTCGTAGTTGTCCTTGAGCGCGATCGGCACTCCGAGGAGCATGGTCGTCATCCCCTGGCTCGCACGGACGGCGTCGGCGGCCGCAGCCGCGTCGAGAGCCGTGTCGTTCACGGTGATGACGGAGTTCAGCGGTCGGCTGGCGCCTGCGACCGTGACCCGGTCGTATGCGGCGATCCGGTCGAGATACTCCTGCGTGATGCTGACGGACGTCTCCACTCCCGCGTTCATGGCCGCCTGCATGTCCAGCACCGACGCCTCCACGAGTTCGAAGGGGCCGTCGTCGTAGATGATCCGGTGCGACAGGTCGGTCAGATCCGAGATCGTGAGCTCTCCGTCTGCGTCGGTGTCGAGGATCGACAGCGACGCCCACTCGCTCGAGGTCTCGGTGATGCCGATGGCGGCAGCTGCGACGGCGAGGTCTTCGGCCGTCACGCGATCGTCTCCCGTGACGTCGAGCTGGGTGTAGTACGGCGCCAGGATCGGCGCGGTCGTGGCGGATGCCGCGCTGGCGGCCGCGCCGGAGACTCCGGAGGCGGCGACGATCGCGACCGACACTGCGGCGATGGAGGTGAGACGGATGGTCGTGCTCTTCACGGTGTTCCCTCCGATGGTGAGGTCGGGTGTGCGGGCGTTGCGGGTCATCGAGTCCTCCGTCGCATCGCGAGGACGGCTCCGGCTGCGGCGAAGATCGCCGCGATGCCGGCGGCGATCAGCCATGGCGCGGCATCCGCTCCGGTGATCGCGAGTGATCCCGAGCTCGTCGGGGCGCCCCCGGTCGATCCGTCCGTGCCCCCGGAGCCGGCGTTGCCGGCGCCGTCGGCGGCTCCCTGCGCGTCGGCTCCCGCGTCGTCGACACCGGTGATCTCGACGGCTGCCGTCAACGACTCGTCCGAGGTGTCGATCGGTGTCGCGGCTCCGGCGGAGTCGACCAGGCTTCCCGCGGCGAGGGATATCTCGGCTGTCCCCGCGGTCAGGGCCGTGAAGCTCAGAGTGACGAGCGTCTGGTCGCCCACGAGTCCCGGCGACGTGCCGAGCCGTGTCGCGATCACGGAGACCGTGCCGGCCTCTCCCGTCGCGGAACCGAACCCTCTGGCGGGTGTCGTCCCGCTCCCTGCGACGAAGGCGAGAAGCTCCGGGTCGGCGGCGACGTCCAGGTCGTAGGCATACAGGTCGGTCAATCCAGTCGCCGACACAGTCACGGTCACGGTGTCGCCCACGGAGACAGAAGCCGGTTCTGCGGTCAGAACGAGTGTGTCGTCGGGGACGACTGCGGCGGATGCCGGTACCGCACCGCCGAGCGGGACGAACGCGACGACGCCGATCGACAACGCTGCGAGGAGCAGCCGGGGAATTCGGGCAGGGGGATGATGCGACATGCGGAGGCGTCTTTCGTCTCGGGGGAAGACGAGCGCGGCAGCACGGCGGGGTGCGGAGCCGCCGTGCTCTTCGGGTACGGCGACTCTCGCAGGGTCATGTTTCGCGGACTCTGCGCCGCCGTTTCCGAGACGTAACGGCAGTGCAGGGTCGTGTCTGCTGTCGCGTCAGGCAGCGAACGGCCAGGATCGGCGTCTCCTGGTCCACCGGAGAATCGCTCTGAGAGGCGATTTCGACCCGATTCGACGTGACTTCGAGGCGCGCAGGCCGAAAATCGGCGCTGAGAGCCACGGAGAGCGAAGGTCCGACCCCGCGGCGCGGCAGCTCAGACCGGTCTCGGCTGCGTCGATCGACGGAGTCGACGGCTCCTGGCGATGCCGAGCGCGCCCGATCGGCGTCGATCAGACCCTGTCGTGGATGCTCAGCGGAGAAGCAGGTTGGGCTGCAGCAGGTACTTGAACGAGTCGAGGCCGGCCTGGTCGACGGAGGTCTGACTGGTGATCAGCACCGGGCTGAGCTTGTTCGCGTTGTCGCTCGAGGTGAAGGTGACGCGCACGAACTCGCTCTTGACGGCGCCGAGCGCCTCGGTCAGGTACTGCGGGTTCAGTCCGAGCGTCACCTCATCACCGCCGTGCAGGATGGCGTCCACCGACTCGGAGGCGCGGGCGTGCTCGCTGCCCGAAGCATCCATCGTGACGCTGTCGCTCGTGAACGTGAACCGCAGGGGAGCTGCGCGATCGAGCACGAGCGACACTCGGCGGACGGCCTCGATGAGGTCGGCGGTGTTCACGACCGCGTAGTGATCGGTCTGCTCGGGGAAGAGTCGGCGGACCGGGGGGAAATTGCCCTTGATCAGGAGGGAGGTCACGGTCTTGTTGCCCGCGGTGAACGCGATGATCTCGCGATCGCCTGCACCCGAGAAGGCGATCTGGATGGTTCCCGCGTGTCCGAAGGTCTTGCCGACCTCGACCAGGGTCCGCGCGGGTACGAGAGCGCTCGATTCGACGGCTTCGCCATCCCACGGAACATCCCGCAGCGAGACGCGGTAGCGGTCGGTGGCGACCAGGCTCAGGTTCTGGCCCGAGACCTCGAGCTGCACACCGGTGAGCACGGGGGTGACGTCGTCGCGAGACGCGGCGAATCCGACCTGCGAGATGGCGGTGCCGAAGTCGTCTGCGGGAACGACACCCGACGTGCCGCTCACCTCGGGGATCGACGGATACTCCTCGACAGGCATCGCAGCCAGGGTGAAGCGGGCGGATCCGCAGGTGACCGCGATCCCGCCGTCCTCCTCGACCGCGATCTCGATCGGCGCGTTCGGAAGACGGCTCGCGATGTCCGACAGCAGGCGGCCGTGCACGAGGATCGTGCCCGGTGTGTCGACTGTCGCCTCGATCGTCGTGCGAGCGGATGCTTCGTAGTCGAACGCCGAGAGGGTGAGCCCCGTGCCGTCGGCTTCGATCAGCACTCCCGCGAGGATCGGCTGCGGGTTGCGCTGCGGCAGCAGCTTGACCACGAAGGAGACAGCCTCGCTGAAGACATCGCGGTTGACCTGAAACCTCACGGGTGCTCCTCGTCGTTCTCTGAGCGTCGCATCGCCGGTGGAATGACACGATGTGCGCGGCCCTGCCACTGCAGGGCTTCCCATGCTAGCCCCACACTCGAACACTTCCCTACGACTTGTGATTCGTCGACGGGCTTCGCCGTCGCGTCGACGGTTCCACACCGTCTGGTGATCGGATCGCGCCTGAAACGGGTTAACTCCTTAACGGTGTTAACAACTGTGGAAACTGTGGATAAGTCGGTGGAAAGCAGACGCGAGTAGGGAACTACACGCTTGTCACTTGTGGAATCCCTGAGGAAACCGCGGGTGGACGGCATCCGCCCGTCTGTGGAGTATCCCCGAGTTATCCACAGGTTGTCCCGTTAACACCACAGCCGTCCCGACCCGATCGGGATTCATCCACAAGTTATCCACATGTGTGCAAACGCGGTCCCGTGACTCTGAGATGCCCGCGAAAACCGCGAAAAGGGGGACACAGCGCCCGATCAGACACTGTGTCCCCCTTTTCGAAGAGAGGCGGATGGGGGGCGCTCAGCGCCGTCCGAGTTGCGTGGTGATCTCCGTGACCTGGTTGTAGATCGAGCGCCGCTCCTTCATGAGGTCACTGATCTTCTTGTACGCGTACATGACCGTGGTGTGGTCGCGGTTGCCGAACAGCTGGCCGATCTTCGGCAGCGACAGACTCGTGCGCTCGCGGCACAGGTACATCGCGATCTGTCGTGCCGTCGCGATCTGCTGCGATCGGCTCGATCCGTAGAGGTCGTCGACGGTGAGCTTGAAGTACTGCGCGGTCGCCGTGATGATGTCGGTCGGCGAGATGATGTTGTCCTCTGCCGTGTCGATGATGTCGCGCAGCACCGTCTGGGCGAGCGAGATGTCGAGCGCCGAACGGTTCAGGCTCGCGAAGGCGGAGACGCGGATGAGAGCGCCCTCGAGTTCGCGGATGTTGGAGGAGACGACGGTGGCGATGTACTCGAGCACCTCGTCGGGGATGTGCAGCGATTCGCTCTGCGCCTTCTTGCGGAGGATCGCGATGCGCGTCTCGAGGTCGGGCGCCTGCACGTCGGTGATGAGGCCCCACTCGAAGCGGCTGCGCATGCGGTCTTCGAACCCGGTGAGCAGCTTGGGTGCGACGTCGCTTGTGATCACGACCTGCTTGTTGTGGTCGTGCAGCGTGTTGAACGTGTGGAAGAAGGCCTCCTGGGTCTCGGCGCGACCCTGGAGGAACTGGATGTCGTCGATGAGGAGGATGTCGACCTCGCGATACCGCGCCTGGAACGCTGCGCCGCGGTTGTTGGCGATCGAGTTGATGAAATCGTTGGTGAACTCCTCGCTGGAGACGTACCGCACCTTCACCCCCGCGTAGAGGGACTGCGCGTAGTCGCCGATCGCGTGCAGGAGGTGGGTCTTGCCGAGACCCGAGTCGCCGTAGATGAACAGCGGGTTGTACGCCTTGGCCGGGGCCTCGGCGACCGCGACGGCCGCTGCGTGGGCGAACCGGTTGGACTGCCCGATCACGAAGTTGTCGAAGGTGTACTTCGGGTTCAGCCGCGATTCGTGGCGCAGGGGGGTGGGCTGCTCCATGGGCGACTCGGGCCGCTGCTGCTCCTGGCGCCCGTAGTCGGCGACGGCGATCGGGGCGGTCGGCTGCTCGGCGAGTTCATGGTTCACGACGACGCGGTACGAGGTGACCTCTTCGCCCACGTGCGCGAGTGCCTCCATGATCGGCAGCCGCAGGCGCTTGTTGATCTGCGCCGCGGTGAGGTCGTTCGGCACCTCGAGGTAGAGGGTCGCCGCCATGACGCCGGCGGGAACCGCGAGGCTCAGGAACCCCTGGAGCTGGGGGGTCACCCGGTCGTCCGCCTCGAGGAGCTCCTGCACAGTGGTCCAGATCGGGACGTCGGGCTGGGCAGGTGAGGACATGACGCTCCGGGCAGGGATCGAGTGGGAAGGCACGAGAACGCGTCCCCCCTGTGGATAACTTCGGATGCCACGGTAGTCACCTGTGGAGAGAACAGCAACCTGCCCTTGAAAATCCGCGGGCGTGTTGAGTGTGCCGCCGGGGAGAAGGTTGTGGATAATGGCTGTGCGGATTTCGGCGGATGAGAACCCGGTGAGCGCGCAGATTTGCTCTGCGCGCCGGCAGGACGTACCCTTAATCGGTTGACTTATGCCTGAACGGCAGATCCCTATGTCTCCGGTCGAAACTGATTCCGGTGGCAGCATTCCCGGAGTGATTCCATGAGCAAGCGCACTTTCCAGCCCAACAACCGTCGTCGCGCCAAGAAGCACGGCTTCCGTGCCCGCATGCGCACCCGCGCCGGCCGCGCAATCCTGTCGGCTCGCCGCGGGAAGGGCCGCGTCGAGCTTTCCGCGTAAGCCACTGTGCTAGCCCGCCCGTTCCGGCTGACTCGCGGGAGCGACTATCGACTGGTCGTTCGGCGCGGTTCCCGTTGTGGCGGGTCGCGCGTCGTGACCTCGATGTTGTCGACGGGTGAGAGCAGAGTCCCGCGGTTCGGGTTCATCATCAGCAAGCAGGTGGGCACCGCTGTGGTGCGCAACACCGTGCGCCGGCGACTCAAAGCCGTGTGTGCGGAGGCGCTCGAGCGTGTTCCCGAGGGCACGGATGTCGTCATCCGTGCCCTTCCTGCGTCGGCGACGGCGAGCTATGCCGAGCTGAGTGCAGATGTGAACCGCTGTATCGGACGCCTCGAGCGGATGCCGTCATGAGCGCCCTGCCGGCGAGCTCGGTCGGCACGGCTCGGATGCAGCCGGAAGACCTGCTGCGCAGCATCCCGCTGATCCCGAGGAATCTCGTGCTGGGCTTTCTCACGGCGTACCGCAAGGTGATCTCGCCGCTGTATGGCGACGTCTGTGCGTACTATCCGTCCTGCTCGGCTTACGCTGTAGGTGCGGTGCAACAACACGGCGCCGTGCGGGGAGCTCTGCTCTCGGCATGGCGCATCCTCCGTTGCAATCCCTGGACTCGCGGAGGCGTCGACGACGTCCATCCGCACGAACACTTCCGCTACGACCTGACCGCCCGCGGTTTCGTCGTCCCTGCCCGAAAGGACTGAACAGTGGGTCTTGACCTCCTGCTCGCTGCGGCTACGCCGTCGCCGACACCGTCGGGAGCCGCCGCCGGCGGCTTCGACCTGCTCGGCACGATCCTCTGGCCGCTGAAGTGGCTGGTCGAGCTCGTGCTGGTGGCATGGCACTGGCTGCTGACCGCCGTCGGGCTCGAGGCGGACAGCGGACTCACGTGGGTGCTGTCCATCGTCGGTCTCGTCATCGTCGTCCGCGCGGCGCTGATCCCGCTCTTCGTGAAGCAGATCAAGAGCCAGCGCAAGATGATGGAAATTGCTCCTGAACTGCGGAAAGTCCAGGAGAAGTACCGCGGCAAGAAGGATCAGCTCAGCCGTGAGGCGATGAGTCGCGAGACCATGGCGCTGTACAAGAAGCACGGCACGACGCCGATGTCGAGCTGTCTTCCGCTCCTTGTGCAGATGCCGGTCTTCTTCTCGCTGTACTCGGTTCTGAGCGATGTGACCAAGCACGCGACGCACGAGATCGGCGGCGTCGGTCTGCTGAACGCCGAGCTCACCCAGGAGTTCTACAACGCGAAGCTCTTCGGCGTCGCATCTCTGCACCAGACGCTCGGCAACGCGGTCGACGCCCAGAACACCACGGCCATCGTGATCCTCGTCACCCTCGTCGTGCTGATGATCGGCTCGCAGTTCTTCACCCAGCTGCAGATCATCTCGAAGAACCTGTCGCCCGAGGCCAAGACCGGCCAGGCGTATCAGATGCAGAAGATCATGCTCTACGTGCTGCCGCTGGGCTTCATCTTCTCGGGTGTGTTCTTCCCCCTCGGCGTGGTCGTGTACTGGTTCATCTCGAACCTGTGGACCATGGGCCAGCAGTTCCTCGTCATCCGCGAGATGCCGACGCCTGGTTCTGAAGCGGCCAAGGCTCGTGAAGAGCGCCTTGCTCGCAAGGGCAAGGCGATCAACTCCGACGGCAAGGTCGTGCCGATCTCCGTCTACGAAGCGGAGCAGCAGCGTCTGGTCGCCGAGGTCGAGAAGGCCAAGGCTGAGGCCCCGAAGCGTCAGCAGCCCGTGGGTAAGAAGCGTGCGAAGAAGAAGGGCCCAGCCGCATGAGTGAGAACGTCATCGAGTCGACCGAGCCGACCGTCGCTCAGCTCGAGAACGAAGGCGATGTCGCCGCGGACTTCCTTGAGGAGCTCCTGGACATCGCCGACATCGACGGAGATCTGAACCTCGACGTACGTCAGGGCCGGGCCTATGTCTCGGTGGAAGCCGAGGGCGACGGCCTGGCTCTGCTCTCAGCCCCCGACACTGTGCAGGCTCTGCAGGAGCTCACCCGTCTCGCGGTGCAGAGCAAGACGGGCTCCTTCTCACGTCTGATCCTCGACATCGGCGGATCCCGCGACACTCGTCGACGTCAGCTGGAGACTCTCGTGAACGCCGCTGCGGTGAAGCTCGACGAGGGCGCATCCCAGGCCTCCCTGCCGGCCATGTCGAGCTACGAGCGCAAGCTGGTGCACGACATCGCGGCTGAGCGGGGACTCGTCTCGGAGTCGTACGGCGAGGGCGCTGACCGCCACACCGTGCTTCGCCGTCACTGACGTCTCACGATTCCAGAAACCGGGGAGCAGAATCGATGACTCAGGCGGATGCCGCTGAGGTAGAGGTCGAGCCGGCCATCGCGGCCGAGCTGTTCGGTGACCGCATCGATCTGGCTCGCCAGTTCACCGATTCTCTCGCCCGCGAGGGAGAGGAGCGGGGCCTGATCGGCCCGCTGGAGCTTCCTCGTCTGTGGACTCGGCACATTCTGAACAGTGTGATCGCTGCGCCGCTGTTCCATGGCTCGGTCGCTGACATCGGGTCCGGTGCAGGTTTGCCGGGTGTGGTGCTCGCGATCGCGCGTCCGGATGTTCAGTGGACGCTCGTCGAGCCGATGGAACGGCGAGTCACCTGGCTGAACGAGCAGGTCGCGGGGCTGGGACTCAGCAACGTCGAGGTGCTTCGCGCCCGTGCCGAGGATGTCCGGCGGCCCGAGGGCTTCGATGTCGTCACAGCACGCGCGGTCAGTGCGCTGCGTACTCTGATTCCCATCACTGCACCGCTGGTCCGTGACGGGGGAGAGCTTGCTTTCCTCAAGGGGCTCAACGTCTCCAACGAGATCGACGCGGCGCAGAAGGCGATCAAGAAGCACCGCCTGTCGAATGTTCGGGTCGAGGTGCTTGGTGAAGGCGTCTTGGCGGAGACGACGCGAGTCCTGCGAGCGACCGTCCGCTGAGATTCTGTCGATGTTTCACGTGAAACATCCTCGATTCGAGTATCGGCTGCACCTCTTCTGATCTAACTCGGAGAGTGGCTTACGATGCCTTTGGCTCCTAGCCATGTTTCACGTGAAACATGCAACTGGGTACTCACTCAAACCGTTCGGGCACTGTTCGGGTCCTGGCATTATTTGCTTGATGCACCCTTGCGTATCCCACAGGGCGGTGACAGAGTGACACTCGGCTCCGTTGTGGGCATCGGAGCATCGCCGCGCTGGCATCCACGTATGCAGCGGCGAAATCAGGCAAACCGAGCGTTCACTGGGGGCGAGGTACGGTCGGCTGGCCAAGTGGTGATCAGCAACACGTGTCTGCTCCGGATCGGAGTCAAAGGGGATGGGTGCTTGGCCGGCTGAAGTGCGGAGCGGCGTGTGGATCCCTGATGGTGTCGGGTCTCATCTGTTGTCCGTGCAGCCCGCTTCTACTGTGCCCTCGGATATGTGATGTTTCACGTGAAACCGAGGGGCTGCCGTGGCTTTTGGGCTCGAATACGCTGCGGGTCGTACATACGGTGACTACGTACGCGCAGCGGTAGGCGGGAAGTACTTGCACGTGGACGTATCCGGGCGCATGAATGAGCGCGACGTCTGCGATTGGCGGCACGAAAGCCGCCTATGCCGCGGCGCACTCGCAGTGATCGAGGTGCAGTGCTGGTGAGCGCGGGGTATGGGGTTGCACCTGGGGCCTCCCGGGTCATAAGAACCCGGGGGGCAAAGCGACAGAGCCAGGTGTCGAGAGGCACAGGACGGGGCATGATCCCGCATGGGGATCTGCAGGCTACGGGCTGCAATGACACCCTGCGTCCTACATGTTTCACGTGAAACACTACGCGTGAGGACGGCTACCGACGATCGGGTGGGGCTCTAGTCGGCGATGAAGGGACCCGAATGTCGCTCGCACCGCAGGCGCCCGGAGGTAGCACCCTCGATTGTCACGCGTCTGCCTAGGAGTGAGTGAGACCGCGATTCGGAGGAGCATCGGGTGGGAGTCACCTTTCGAATGGACGACACGCGGTCGTTTAGGGCGGGTGAGAACCGTCGGGATGGTCGGGTAACCCGACTCCTGTGGGACCGGGGCCCATCGGCTGATGCGCTTCGCGACCCGGCCGTTTCACGTGAAACCACACCGCCGTGTCAGCAAGATGTGAGTAATACGCCACATGCGTACGTGGTGTAGTGCGGTCTCGTGCCTGCCGCGCGTACCTGTCGCGATACTGGCCGGGGAGATCGGCCGTGTTTGAGGGCCATAGAACGCAACAGGGTGGCGCGGGGACTGTGCAGATACGACCTCAGTCCTCGTCTCTTCTTGGAGAGGAGTCGATTGTGTCGAATCGCGCCGGGGACCAGATGGCCGGCCGACATGGAGCTTCCGCCGTCAGTCGACTTTTCCCTGCCCGAGGTAGATAGCGAGGAACTCATCCGGGATTCAGTGTGCCGGATGCACGCGCTCTCACTTCCCAAGTCGGGAGGTGCTCCTCTATCCCGCCCACTGCGTGCGGTGCTCCGCCCGTCGGAAGTGATCGGGGCGATAGGTGGTGTTTCACGTGAAACACCACCGCACCGTGCGACAGACGAGTCGCCATCCCCTGCGCATTCCATTGCGAATAGAGGTGTCACAGGTGGCATCCGCAAAGACCACGCACGGAGATAGCGGTTCATCCCCAGCGCGCCAGCTCCCGCGCCTGGCTGCGCGACGTCGGCATCGACGGGGAGAGGTCGAGCGCGGCGCATGGTGTTTCACGTGAAACGTACCTCACGTCTAAGCCCCACCTGCGCTCAGGTGCTCCCGGTGGTGGGCCCCGGTGCGAGGGTGCTCCGGTATCGCGCCGATACCCGGGCGCTATCTCTCCCGCGCCCGACCAGAGGCTCTCCTCGGGCAGCGGGGCAGAAGAAGCGGCCAGGCCGTTCGACAAAGACACCACCAGTCCTGGCGAGTCCCTTGATTCTCCGGGGCATCACTGACCAAGAGCACTCAAGGGCCTGGAAGGGACGGGGTGCACGCCGCCCCAGAGTTTCCCGACATCAACTCCGCACCGCCGGGTGGGTATGGGAATGCGTCCCATGAGACGAGCAGCCCCGATCATGGGCACCCTCCGCTCTCACGTGAAGCCAGTACCAGAACGCTCCTCTGCGTCGACTCGTGGGTGGGATAGGCGCGAGGGACTGCATCCTCTCTAGATAGCGGACCGTGTACAGCCTGCGGGGGAGTGGCCACGATGAACACTCACGGCGGACGAGAAGAAGCAGTCGACCACCGAGGAAGGTCACCAGGTGAGTCACGCAGGACTACGGCCTCGCCACGGAAGAGCACACGCGAGCACAGGAAGCCAGGCTGAGGCCGCTCCACGCTGGCTCACGCCAGGCGTGAGTAGCAGGGGCCTTCATCTCATCCGCGGTGATCACCGTGCACCCGGATGTTTCACGTGAAACATCGCGCGGATGCAGGGTATCGAAGGTTCACAGGGGCAGACGCAACGCGGTCTGCAGAGCGCAGCTCTCGTGATGTGCATGGTCAGGGGGAACAAGGAACACCCTCACCGGGATCTATCCGTCATCTCCGTCCGCGAGTAGGCGCGAACGAATCTGAAGCCGGGGGAGTGGGGCCAAGTGCCCGGACGTTTCACGTGAAACATAGCCGGGAAGCACGGATCGAACGCTCACAGGCAGACGAGACGCGGTCTGCAGAGCGCAGCTCTCGTGATGTGCATGGTCAATGGGAACAAGGAACTCACCCCGCCGGGATCTGTGCGCGATCTCCGCACGGGGTTACGGCTCGAACGAGTTCGAAGCAGGGGAGCGTGGCCCGGACGTTTCACGTGAAACACCATCGCCCAAAGCAGGGAGAGTGCGACCAGATTGCCAGCGAGCGAGATCGGCTCCGCCACGAATCCACCCCTGGGCGGCGGAAACGACGCGATCTCGAGAACATATCGGCGCCAGCATCCACGCAACAGCGGCGATACGGTGAACAGCGTCGGCGCATGCAGTTAGAGTGGAACACGGCCCCGAAAGGAGTGGATGTTTCACGTGAAACAATCCGAAAAGGAATCGCCGAACACCTTCGGGATGGATACCCCGCTCGCGCGGGAGATCGCGGACCTGAGCGCACGTCGCCGAGTCCTCGAAGACGTCCGCATCGACTTCACCGGTGAGACCCGCATTCTTACGGTATCGAACCAGAAGGGCGGCGTCGGCAAGACGACCACGGCGGTGAACATCGCGTCAGCCCTGGCGGGGCTGGGCGCAAAGGTCCTGGTGATCGACCTTGATCCGCAGGGGAACGCCTCGACGGCCCTGGGTGTCACCCACACGACAGAGGTCTCGAGCATCTACGACGTCCTCATCAACGACCTGCCCCTCGCCGACATCGTGCAGCAGAGCCCCGAGAGCGACACTCTCTTCTGCGCCCCCAGCACGATCCACCTCGCCGGCGCGGAGATCGAGCTCGTGGCCCAGGTCGCGCGCGAGCACCGGCTGCGCCGAGCGCTGCTCGACTACCTCGAGCAGCATCCGATGGACTTCGTCATCATCGACTGCCCGCCGTCGCTGGGTCTCCTCACGATCAACGCCTTCACAGCAGCATCCGAGGTCTTCATCCCTATCCAGTGCGAGTACTACGCCCTGGAGGGCCTCAGCCAGCTCCTCGGCAGCATCCAGATGATCCAGAAGCACCTGAACCCCTCACTTCACCTGTCGACCATCCTGCTCACGATGTTCGACGGCCGTACCCGGCTGGCGCACCAGGTGGCCGAAGAGGTACGCACACACTTCCCGACGCAGGTGCTCGACACCGTGATCCCGCGCTCGGTGCGGGTCTCGGAGGCACCGAGCTTCGGACAGACCGTGATCGCCTACGATGGGCAGTCCGCCGGCGCCGTCGCCTACCGCGAGGCCGCCGTCGAGATCGCGTCGCGTGCGACGCAGAGCAAGGAGAAATGATGGCGAAGCGCACAGGACTGGGTCGCGGGATCAGCGCCCTCATCCCCACCGCAGATCAGTCTGAGCGCCCGGTGGACGTGTTCTTCCCCGGCGCATCGATTCAGAAGCTTGCCGAGGCTCAGCAGGGGGAGACGGATGCTCAGGCAGAGGTCGACGCAGAGCTCGAGCCCGTTCCCGGCATTCACCTGATCCAGATCGATCCGAACGAGATCGTTCCGAACCCGCGTCAGCCGCGAACGCACTTCGACCCCGAGCACCTGGCCGAACTGGTGCACAGCGTCAAGGAGTTCGGCGTCATGCAGCCCGTCGTGGTTCGCAAGAACAGCGACGGCGCCTACGAGCTGATCATGGGGGAGCGCCGCACGCGCGCTGCGCGCGAGGCCGGGCTCACCTCGATCCCCGCGGTCGTGCGCGACACCGCTGACGAGGACCTGCTCCGCGACGCGCTGCTCGAGAACCTTCATCGCTCCGAGCTGAACCCGCTGGAAGAGGCCTCCGCGTACCAGCAGCTGCTCGAGGACTTCGGGATCACGCAGGAAGAGCTCGCCACCCGCATCGGCCGCTCTCGTCCCCGCATCAGCAACACGATCCGACTGCTCAAGCTGCCGGTTCCCGTGCAGCAGCGAGTCGCTGCGGGGGTCCTCAGCGCAGGCCACGCCCGCGCCATCCTGAGCCTCGACGACCCCGAGGCGATGCAGCGCCTGGCAGACAAGGTCGTCAACGAAGATCTCTCGGTGCGTGCCACCGAGGTCGCCGCCAAGACCCTCCCATCGGCGGGGACTCGCACTGCCAAGCCCACGCCGGGCGCACGGCGCGCCTATCTGGACGAGGTCGCGGGCAAGCTGGGAGACCGGCTCAACACTCGCGTGAAGATCGCCCTCGGCACCAGGAAAGGGCAGGTCACAATCGAATTCTCGTCGATCCAGGACCTGAACCGCATTCTCGACGAGCTCGGCGAAGAGGGCTACGGCCGAAGCTGACGGCGTGGCGGCGGGCCTCATCCCCTAGACTCGCGTCATCTTCGACGATGAGGGGGTAGTCATGTCCAAGGTTCAGACTCCAGCCGGATTCCAGAGGCGGGTGGTCGCGGTCAGCATCGCGGCGGCTCTCGGTGGTTTCCTGTTCGGATTCGACACGGCGATCATCAACGGCGCGGTCGACGCCCTGGCCGGCAACGTCTCGGGTTTCGATCTCAACGTCGGGCTGAAAGGGTTCGCGGTCTCATCGGCCCTGATCGGCTGCGCGGTCGGCGCCTGGTTCGCCGGCCCGATCTCGAACAAGTACGGCCGCATACCTGTCATGGTGGTCGCCGCCGGCATGTTCCTCATCTCGTCGATCGGGTCAGGGCTGGCATTCAGCGTCGTGGATCTGATCATCTGGCGAGTGATCGGCGGATTCGGGGTCGGTGCGGCATCCGTCATCGCTCCCGCCTACATCGCCGAGGTGTCGCCCGCGAAGATCCGCGGTCGACTGGGGTCGCTCCAGCAGCTGGCCATCGTGACCGGCATCTTCGCCTCACTGCTCACCGACGCCTTGCTGGCAGGCATCGCCGGCGAGGCCGCGGCACCCCTGTGGGGACTGACCGCGTGGCGGTGGATGTTCATCTCGGCTGCCCTTCCCGCCCTCGTCTACGGCATCATGTCGCTGCGGCTGCCCGAGTCCCCGCGCTACCTGGTTCGCAAGGGCGAGATCGATCGAGCATCCGAAGTGCTCACGACCGTGACGGGAACCATCGACGTCAAGGGCAAGATCAAGGAGATCACCGACACGATCGACACCGAGCGCAAGGAGTCGCTGCGTGACCTCCTCGGCAGCCGCTTCGGTCTGAAGCCCGTGGTGTGGGTAGGCATTCTGCTGTCCGTGTTCCAGCAGTTCGTGGGCATCAACGTGATCTTCTACTACTCGACGACGCTGTGGCAGTCGGTGGGCTTCGACGAGTCGAGCGCTCTGCTCACGTCGGTGATCACCTCGGTCACCAACATCGTCGTGACCATCGTGGCGATTCTTCTGGTCGACCGCATCGGTCGTCGGATCATGCTCCTCGTCGGATCCGTCGGAATGACCGTGACGCTCGGGATGATGTCGCTGGCCTTCTCGTTCGGGACCCTCGACGCGGCCGGTTCCGTCACCCTTCCCGACCCGTGGGCGACGGTGGCGCTCATCTGCGCCAACGGCTTCGTGGTCTTCTTCGGCGCCACGTGGGGGCCGCTGGTGTGGGTGCTGCTGGGCGAGATGTTCCCCAACTCGATCCGTGCGGGTGCCCTGGCTGTCGCGGCCGCCGCGCAGTGGGCCGCGAACTTCTTCATCTCGACGACGTTCCCGGCGTTCGCCGAGATCGGCCTGACCTTCGCTTACGGCTTCTACGCGTTCTTCGCGCTGCTGTCGTTCTTCTTCGTGTACTTCAAGGTCGCAGAGACGAAGGGCAAGGAGCTCGAGGAGATGACCGACGATGCGAAGGTCGAGCGCCGTACCCGTCCTGCACGCGCATAGGCTGGAGGTATGACCGAGCTCGTTCCCCGCCGCGCCAGCCTCGAAGTTCTGCGTGCTGAAGCGTCGGACGAGCTTGCGGTGCTCATCCAGGAACGCCTGCTCGGGGGAGAGGACCCCTGGGAGTTCATGGAGGAGCTGCCGAGCGTCGACGAGCTCGTCGTCTACCTGCTGCGCGCCGATAACATCGCGGCGAACGATGGTGTGCGACCGAACGAGGCTCGGCACTACCGGGTGCTGCGGCAGATCGCCCTCGAGTACCCCGAACTGACGCCTGCCGTGTGGGGCCTGCTGGACGAGAAGCAGCGCCACCGCCGCTGGGATCCCACCGTCGCGTCCTGACATGGCCTCGACGCCCGCCCCGTACGACTCACGTCTTCGAGGCCGAGGGGTGGATGCCGTGAACCAGCGCATCTTCCGCGACTGGTTGCGCACGCACCCCGCGGATGCGGCGCGCTACGTGGCCGCGAAGAGGGAGGCAGCACGCACCGACAACGCCCGGAAGACAGCCGACATCCAGGAGATCCGTCGACCGGTCGCGCGCGGCGCTCGTGCTCGCATCGGTGCCGGTCTATGACAAATGGCACGCGCGCAGATGCGCAGAAGGCCCGCCTCCACACAGGAGACGGGCCTTCGAGCGTCTGAGGGGATTCAGCCGATGAACGCGGCGAGATCCTGCTCGAGAGCGAACTTCGGCTTGGCGCCGATGATGCTCTGCTTGACCTCTCCGCCGACGAAGACCTTCATGGCCGGGATCGAGGTGATCTGGTACTGCATCGCGAGCTGCGGGTTCTCGTCGACGTTGAGCTTGAGAATGGTGATCTTGTCGGGGTTGTCGGACTGGATCTCATCCAGCACCGGCGAGACCATGCGACACGGACCGCACCACTCGGCCCAGAAGTCCACCAGCACGGGTCCCTCAGCCTGCAGAACGTCCTGCTCCCAGGTCGCCTGGCTCGTAGCCTTTGCACTCATCAGAGTTTCTCCTTGATTCGAGGTTCGTCCGCTACAACAACGGGCGTGGGGAAAGTGTTCCCGCCGCCTCAGGCGACGATGACCTCAGCGGCCTCGGCAGCGGGAACCTCCACCGAGGCGTCATCGAAATCCGCGAGGAAGTGCTCGGCGTCGAGGGCTGCCACCGTGCCGGAGCCGGCGGCCGTGATCGCCTGGCGGTAGGTCGGGTCGATGACGTCTCCCGCCGCGAACACACCCGGAACCGAGGTCTTCGACGTGCGGCCGTCGACCCAGATGGTTCCTTCGGCGGTGAGCTCGAGCTTGTCGTGCACGAGGTGTGTGCGAGGGTCGTTGCCGATCGCGATGAACAGCCCGTCGAGAGGGAGGTCGCGGAGCGTGCCGTCGACAGTGTCGCGCAGCTGCACTCCGGTCACGGAGTCGCCGCCGAGAACCTCTGCGACCTCGCTGTTCCACACGAACTCGATCTTCTCGTTCGCGAACGCGCGCTCCTGCATGATCTTGGATGCACGCAGGCTGTCCTTGCGGTGGATGACGTACACCTTGTCCGCGAAGCGGGTGAGGAACGTCGCCTCTTCCATCGCCGAGTCGCCGCCGCCGACGACCGCGATCGTCTTCTCACGGAAGAAGAAGCCGTCACACGTGGCGCACCAGGAGACGCCGTAGCCGGAGAGGCGCTCTTCGCCCTCGATACCGAGCTTGCGGTAGGCGGATCCGGTCGCATAGATGAGTGCGCGGGTCTCGTGCACCGCGCCGCTGCCAAGGGTCACCGTCTTGACGGGGCCGTTCAGGTCGAGCGAGGTGACGTCGTCGTACAGCACCTCGGTGCCGAACTTCTCGGCCTGCTCCTGGAACTTGGCCATGAGCTCGGGTCCCTGGATGCCGTCAGGGAAGCCCGGGTAGTTCTCGACCTCGGTGGTGTTCATCAGCTCGCCGCCGACCTCGACCGAGCTCGCGATGAGCAGCGGCTTGAGGTTCGCGCGCGCCGCGTAGATGGCGGCGGTGAACCCGGCCGGTCCCGATCCGATGATGATGACCTGACGCATGTGCTCTCTCTCTTCCCCGAAAAGGGCGTACGGCTGCTTCAACCAATGGTAACCGCGGGGCATTCCCCGGACGCTGTGCGTCTGGTCGGGAGCAGAAAGCGGATCGGCACGCGGTGTCCTCAAACGGCCAGGCGGAGCAGGCTCGGCCATTCGTCGTAGCGGAAGGTGATCCCATCCACCGGCGGCTGACGTTCGTCCTCCTCGGTGAGGCGCTCCCACCAGAGGACCTCGACCACGTCAGCGGCAGGTCGTGGAACGGTGCGCAGCTCCACGGAGACGATGGAGGACGGATCGGCCGCGCCGGCGACCGATTCGACACGGATCGTGAGCAGTCGTTCTTCGTCGTCGGTCGCGGTCAGGGTGCCCGTCCAGGCCTGCCCGCGAGCAAGCGGTGCGGGAACGGCTGTCGGATCGGGAGCGGGGGCCGGCGTGGCATCCGTCGTCGGCTCGGACGCGGGGATCTCGGTGTCGGTGACCTCCCAGTCGTGCGCAGCGGCGACATCGACCATCTCGTCGAACAGGTCAGCAGGAACGCCCTCCATCTGCACGCTCATGTAGACGCTCATCGACGCGAGTCGCTTCTGACCGTTCTCGTAGCTGCGCGGGTCGTCGTCATCCATTCCGCAGCAGTCGATGGTCCATCCGTTCTCCGCGATGTCCTGACGCAGGGGAACGAGCGAACGCTGAGCGTCGTCCCACTCCCGAGCCTCCGCGGCAGCTGCTGCCTCCTCCTGGGCCTCTCCGGCCATCGCCACACCCTTGACCACGCCGAGGAACAGCAACGGGACGACGAGCATCACCACAGCGACGACCCATGAGGGCATCCTCCTTCTGCCGGGCGCATCCGCCAGCATGCTCGCTGAGACGACCGCCGCCAAGTAGCTCAGGACGGCCACGATGATGGCGATACCGGACAGGCTCGCCTGCGTTCCGTCGCGGATCCCGAATGCGTCGCCGAGGATCGAGTCGATCCCGCCCGAGTCTCCCAGTCCTCGATGAGACAACGCCAGCAGAATCTGGCTCCACCAGTTCACGATCATCGCGATGCTGACGATGGAGGGAGAGGTCTTCGCCCCCGCCCGCCGCAGAATGAAGCGGGGCAGCAGCCCGAGCAGAGCGAGACCCGGCACGATCAGGATCATGAAGGGCAGCAGCAGAAGCATCTCCCAGCCGCCGCTCTTGAGCATGAGGAGGTACATCAGCACCGGCATCGTCCACGAGACGAGGGGCCACGTCATCCAGATCAGCAGATCGGCGTTCTCCCGGGGTTCGGGCGTCACCGTGACGTCGGGTGCCACCGTGTCGTCCGCAGGCTCGGGAGGCATCGCAGCATCAGCCGGCCCGTCGTGTTCGATCGCAGGTTCGGGCATATCGCGAGCCTAGAGGCCGGTCGACGGTCGCTCGTCGACGTGCGAGCGCGTTGTGGATAACCCTCATCCGATACCGGGTGAGTCACCGGATGCGGGAGCGGATGCCGTCGGCTCAGCGCCCTGGCAGGAACCGGCGCAGCATCCGCGTCGCGGCTGACAGCTCGGGGGCGCGCAGCAGAAGCAGCACGATGACGTAGACGATCACCGATACGAGCCCGATCACGCCGGTGCCGACGGCCCCGAGGATGCGGTCGACGAAGTTCGATCCGGTGTTGCCGACGATCCAGCCGTTCTCCGCGCCGAGCAGGAGGTAGGCTCCCCAGCCCGCGAAGCCGGCAGGAATGGCGGCGACCGTGAAGCGGAGCAGAGAGAGGAGCGTCCGGGGGATCTCGAGACCGCCCAGGCGGTTGCGGAGGATCCAGATCGCCACGATCGTCTGCACGACGCCGGCGACGGACTGACCGAGGGCGATCGCGGCGGCCAGCTGCTCCTTGGGCGCCAGGGCGCCCGCGATCAGGGACAGGACGATGATCAGGGCGACCTGCACGAGGGTGAAGTAGAACGGCGTGCGGGTGTCGCCGTACGCGTAGAAAGCGCGCTGCACGATGAACAGCAGAGCGAGCGGCAGGAGTCCCACGAGGTAGCAGATCAGCACCGGGGCAGCCTGCAGAGCCTGCTCCGCTGATGCCGTGAAGATCCGCGTCGCAGGAACCGCAGCGACCGCGAGTGCGATGCCGGAGCCGACCACGAACAGCGAGATGACGCGGATGCAGCGGGCGACGTCTCCGCGAACCTCGGCATCGCGGTTCTCGGCCGCATGCTCCGCGATCTGCGTGAAGTACGGTGTACCGATCGAGATGGCGAAGATCGAGTACGGGAGCATGAAGACGAGCCAGGCCGCCTGCATGAAGATGACCGAGGGATTCTCCCCCGAGGCTTCGCCGACGACCGCTGTCTGAACCCAGCCGGCGATCTGGCCGGCGATGACCATGAGGAACGTCCAGCCGGCCAGTCGGCCGACAGCGCGCAGGCCGACGCCCCGCCACTGGAAGTCGGCACGCAGTCGAAGGCCCGTGCGTCGCCATGAGAACAGCAGCAGTGCCGCCTGCAACGCGATTCCGAGGGTCGCCGTCCCGGCGAGCAGAGCGATCATGGTGGGAGTCCAGCCGCCGACCTGGTTGCGATCGGAGCCGAACAGGGCGATGAAGATGAGGAAGCCGGCGATCGACACGATGTTGTTCGCGATCGGAGCCCAGGTGTAGGGACCGAAGACGCGCTTGGCGTTGAGCGTCTCACCGATCAGCGCATAGAGGCCGTAGAAGAAGATCTGCGGAAGGCACCAGTACGCGAACGCCGTGGCAAGAGCCTGCTGATCGGGCGTGAACTTCGGGCCATAGAAGGCCACCAGCCAGGGAGCCGCCACCATGGCGACCACCGTGGCGGCGAGGAAGACGACCGTTCCGATCGTGAACAGCTTCGAGATGTACGCCCTGCCGCCGTCCTTGTGGGCGCCCGCCTTCACGATCTGGGGGATGATCACGGCCGTGAGGATGCCGGTCTGGATGATGGTGAAGACGTTGTTGGGCAGCTGGTTGGCGACGCCGAAGGCATCGCCAGGGCGACCGAAGCTGCCGATGGCCGCGAGCAGCACGATCGTGCGCACGAGCCCAGTGACGCGCGAGACGAGGGTGCCGGCCCCGAGGAGGGCGCTGGCGCGGCCGAGACTGCTCACTGGGAGTCCTTCTTGGTGTCGACGACGTCGGTCGGCGTGGAAGTCGCCGCGGCATCATCAGCGGCCGCCGCGGATCCCGGGTCGGAGGGCGAAGCGTCCGGTGACGACGCAGGTTGTTCGACGACGTCGGTCGCCGTCGCTTCGTCATCTTCGCCGGACGCCTCTGTCTCGGCATCCGCTCCCTTGCGTCGGCGGTGCACGGTGCGAACCACGCCCAGCACGATGAGGATGACGATCAGGCTGCCGAAGATCGCGAGACCGATGCCCTCCCATTCGGCCCGCACGGCCACGCGAACGGTCTGCGACTGGCCGAGCGGCACCCCGGTGGGACTTGTGAGCGAGAGGCGCAGGTCGAGCTCTCCGCTGCCGACGCGGGCCGACACCGGGACCTTGACCCGGGTGGTGGTGCCGGCGGGGATCGTGGCGCGCGTGACCGACTCGACCTCGAGTCGCGGATCGCTCGGCAGCACCGTGAGCACGACGTTGACGGGCCAAGGGAGGTCGTTGCGCACGGCGAACGGCAGATCGGCGTTGGCCGACAGCAGCTGGATCGTGCTGGCGGGCGGGATGCCGACCGAGTCGAGTGTCTCCCGTGTCGCCTGGCGGTGGTCGCTCAGAGCCTCATCGAATCTCGTGGCCCCGAGGCCGGCGCCGATCGTGCGCATGATGCGGATGCGCTCAGGGCTCAGCAGCACCTGCGGGTCGTCGAGGATGGTCGAGAACTGTCCGAGCGTCTGCTCGTCCGACAGGAGCAGCTGCAGCGAGGCGCCGCGATCCTGCTCGGCTTCGGGGTCCATGGCGGCATCGACGGAGAGCTCCGCACGCAGAGAGGTGAGGTTCACGCCGGGCGAGTCGACCGTCGTCACCGCGTCGCGCAGAGCATCAGATGTGCGGTTCTCATCGCGATCGAGTCCGATGGCGAGAGTGGCCGAGGTGGCCTGCGCGGCGAGGTAGAGGAAGGCGTTGGCTGCCGCGAGCGACTGGGCGCGAGCCTCGGCATCCGACTCTCCGGCGGCGTCGGACAGGGCATCCGATGCCGCAGAATCCGTCACGAGCACGTCCTCCGCGCCGACGTTCGCGTGACCGCCGACCACGCCGCCGACAGCGGTCGAGGGCAGGATCGTCGTCGCCGTGCCGCCGAGGTACGAGCGGAACGCCTCGAGATCCTCGTGGGTGACATCCGCTCGCGGCCAGAGGATGCCCTCGGCCGCACGATCGATCGCCGTCAGTGCGTCGTCGCCCGGAAGGGCCGGACCTCCGCTGGGGCTGGGCGCGGGGGTGCCCGTGGGCGTCGGACCTGCCGAGGCCGGGGGAGCGGAGGAGAAGTTCGCCGGATCGAGGAAGGGCGTGAGCGTCGTCGGGGTCAGGAGAGCCGGAAGGTCGGCCTGCGCCTGAGTCGTGGCGTCGGCATCCGCGAACTGCAGAGCGAATCGCTCGTTCGGCAGATTCTCGAGGCGCGCCAGCCAGTCGACCGCGGTCGTGGGCGCCGACGAGCCCAGCACGCGGATGGCTGCGACGATCGCGGGGTCGATGGCGAGAACGGCGGAGGTCCCGCTGACGCCGTCGAGCTGTGCGGTGAGATCACCGTCGGCGGCGGTGAGCTCCGTCAGCTCGTCCGAGCTGAGAAGCGCGGCGCCGTCGGCGGGGGTCGCCGTGATCGGCACGAAGACGGTCACCGGCGGATGCGGGTCGGCGGAGATCACGAGGACGCTCGCAGTGGAGACATCCGCACCGGAGGTGGCGTCGGTTCCGCTCAGCGCGGCACGCACCGGGTAGACGCCCGGTGCGAGGGTCGCCAGGACCTCTTCCGGGATCGCGAGGCTCGTGGTCACGGAGGCCCCGGCATCCACCTGCTCCGTGCTGTCCTCGGCGATCACGTCGAAGTCTCCCGATACGTCGTCCGAGTCCAGCCACGACGAGACCGCATCCTCTCCTGCGAGGGGCGTGCGATTGATCGAGACCGTCACGCGCCCCGATGGCAGCGCCTGGTCTGCGGTGTTCTCGACGGTGACGGATGCCGTGGTCGGCAGCCCGGGGGCGACGACGCCGTTCGACCCGGCCGACACGTGGAGCACCGGGGGCTCGGCATCGCCCTGAGCAGCCTGAGCCGCCGGGGCGGCGACCACGCCGGTACCGAGTGCCATCGCGAAGGCCACGGTTCCGCAGGCGAGGCGCGCGCGAAAGCCGTTCTCGAAGATGGTCACGGTCATGGGGGTCTTCCTCGAGCGCCCGAGAGGGGGCCGATCGTGAGTGCTGACCCTGCGATTCTAGGCGGGCGCGCAGGTGAGATCCCTGAAGGCGCGTAGAGTGACGGCCGTGTCCGACAGTGCTTCCCCCCGCCCAGAGCCTCTGCTGTGCGCCGCTCTGGCGACCGATCTCGACCTGGCGGACTTCCGCTCCGAGCCCCTGCGGCGCCTCTGGGGCGAAGAGGCCGACGACGCTCTCGCGCGCGGTCTGCGCGAGCCGATCCTGCGTGCGATCTCCGGCGACGACGGCGTGCTCGCCACGCTGGGGCGCCTTTTCGTGCTGGGCATGCCACAGCCGAGAGACGCCGTCGCCGCGGCACTGACCCAGCTCGGCGTCGACGGTCTCGAGCGACTCGGGCTCGCCGTCACCGACGAGGATTCGGTGCGCCCGACCGCCCTGCTGCGCCCGCAGTCGTTCGTCGATGCAGACGGCATCGGCGAATGGTGGATCGCGAGCGACCTCGACGAGGTCGCCCTCGACGGAGCACTGCCGGCGGATCACGTGCTGGGTGTCGGCGGGGCCTCGCGCACGCTGGCCGAGATCGTGATGCCGATCGAGGTCGACCGTGCCCTCGACCTCGGCACCGGATGCGGCATCCAGGCCCTCCTGGTCGCCAGGCACGCAGCAACGGTCGTCGCGACCGACATCTCAGCACGCGCCCTGGCGTATGCCGAGCTGAACGCCCTGCTCAACGGCGTGCACAACATCGACTTCCGCGAGGGGAGCATGTTCGAGCCTGTCGAGGGTGAGGCCTTCGACCTCGTGGTGTCGAATCCGCCGTTCGTGATCACTCCGCGGGTCGAGGGCGTGCCCGCATACGAGTACCGCGACGGCGGTCTGGTCGGCGACGCTCTCGTCGAGCAGTTCGTCCGCACGGCTCCCGCGTATCTGACTGCGGGCGGCGTCGCGCAGCTGCTGGGCAACTGGGAGTCGCGCGCATCCTCTTCGCCGGTTCCTGAGCGAGCGCGGCGAGGAGAGGAGCAAGGGCTCGACCGGCTCTCGTCCTGGGTTCCGGATGACATCGATCTCTGGGCGATCCAACGCGAGGAGCTCTCACCGCTCGGCTACGCCGAGCTCTGGATCCGCGACGGCGGCATCACTCCTCGCGACTCCGCGTTCACCGCGCTGCTCACCGCCTGGCTCGACGATTTCGCCGCCCGCGGCGTCACGGCGGTGGGATTCGGCTACGTGCTGCTCCGTCGCCCCGCCACGAACGGCGAGCGACTGCGCCGGGTGGAGCGGATGCCGCAGCCCGTGTCGAACGTCGGCGGGGCGCTGCGCCACGGGCTCGCCGCCTTCGACCTGATCGCGGACAGAGGGCTCCCCGACACTCTCGTCACGGCCGCCGACGTCACCGAAGCGCGCCACCTGCTGCCGGGAAACGACGACCCGAGCGTGATCGAACTGCGACAGGGCGGCGGCTTCGGTCGCACGATCGCCGTCGACCCCGCGCTCGCCGCATTCGTCGGGGCATGCGACGGCGAGCTCACGGTGGTGCAGATCGTCGCAGCTCTCGCCGACCTCTTCGAGGTGCCGCTGGCAGATCTCTGGGCCGACATCGAGCCCCGCATCCGACAGCTCGTGCTCGACGGGCTGCTGCTCGGCTGAGCGGAAGGCCGTCGAGCTCACGCCGAGCGGCGGTGGGCTCTGCGCGCGAGTGTGAGACCCGCGAGAATCGCGAGCAGTGCCACGAGCATCAGGCCGAGCGACTGCGAGCCGTCGACACCGGTGGCCGGAAGCGTGCTGGTGGACGACCCTGCACCCGTCGACGGCGGCAGCACGACCGTGGTTCCCGCCGTCAGCAGCCGTGCGGTCCCCGACGCGCTGATACCGGAAGCGGCGACCGTGTGGGCGCCCAGCGACTGGTCGGCGGGGATCGTGACGGCGACCGAGAAGGCGCCAGTGGCATCCGCGACGACCGTTCCGAGGCTCGTCGGGGTCGAGTAGATGCCGAGCCGGATCACGGAGCCCGGGAGGTATCCGGTTCCGGCGACGGTGATCCGCTGACTGCGCACGACCGTGGGCGGAACGCCCGTCAGAGCGCCGTCGGCGACGTCGATCACAAGCGGCAGCGGTACCTCGGCCTTCACCGAGATCCGCACCGTCATCTCGTCCGCCCCGAAGCCGTTGTCGACCGCCAGCACGACCGTGGCATCACCCGCGTCAGCGAGCGTCGGTGTTCCCGAGAGGGTGGCGGTGCCGTCGCCGTGGTCGGTGAAGCTCAGCCAGGCGGGCAGCCTGGATGCCGAGATCACGCCCACGGGGAGCCCGGTGCTCTCGATGTCGACCGCGAGCGCGCCGCCGGCGAGAGCCGCCACAGGATCGACCTCGACGAAGGCGGGAACCTGGCCGACCGTGAGGACGGCCTCGTCGCTCGTCGCCGTCCCCGACGTGCTCGTGAACACGGCCCGCACACGAGCGCCGTCATCGGCGATGGTCGCAGTGAACGACAGTGTGGTCGCGGTGGCTCCGGCGATATCCGTCCAGGAGCCGCCGACGAATCGCTGCCACTGCACTGCCGGCGCTGGATATCCCGACGCGGCCGCGGTGAAGACGGCATCCGCTCCCTCGAGAAGCGTCTGCGAGCCGGGGTGACCCGTGACGATCGGCGCCTCGTTCACCGTGAGGGTGAAGCTCTGCACCACGGCGCTGCCGTCGATCGACAGGTCGAACGAGTAGGTTCCGCCGCTTCCAGGCGGCGGAGTGCCGACCAGGATGCCGCCGGCCAGGCCGAGCCAGGCGGGCGCGCCCGTGATGCTCACCGCGGCGAGCTGCGGATAGCCCGGATCGACCGTCACCGCGAAGCTGCCGGCGACTCCGGATGTGAAAGAGGTGTGGTCGGCGCTCGTGAATGCGGGCGGGGCCGTGATCGTGAGGGTGAACGTGCGTGTGACGGACCCGTGGGCGTTGGCGGCCGTGAGGTCGAAGGTGTGCACGCCAGGGGGCAGGGCGGGAGTGCCGGTCAGGCGCCCGGTGCCGTCGCCCTCGTCGGTGAAGGAGAGCCCCGAGGGCAGCGTGGCCGCCGACAGCGCGGGAGTCGGGATGCCGGCAGAGGTGACGACCTCGTCGAGCGCCTCGCCCTCGGCGATCGTCGCCGACAGTGTGCTGGTGAATGCCGGCACGGCCCCGATCACCGTGATCTGCACGATGATGCTGTCGGTGCCGAAGCCGTTGTCGACCGCGAGGGTGACCGTGTACGCGCCCACGTTCGCGATCGAGGGGAGGCCTGCGAGCCGCGCGGTGCCGTCGCCGTTGTCGGTGAACGTGAGCCACGAGGGGACTCCGCTGGCCGTGATCGCGCCGTGCGGCAGACCCGTGGTGGTGAGGTTCACGGTGAGCGGCCATCCGGCGTCGGCGACGATCGGGTCGACCGCGACGAGTCGCGGGGCCTGCCCGACGGCGAGGCTCACGGTGTTCGAGGTCGATGTGCCCAGGGCGTTGGTGAACACCGCACGCAGCTGGGCTCCGTCATCCGCCATGGTCGCCGCGATCGTCAGTGTCGTCGACGTCCCATTCGCGATGTCGACCCACGTACCCCCGGTGAAGCGCTGCCACTGCACGGTCGGGATCGGATGACCCGAAGCCGTCGCGGTGAAGGTCGCGTCCGTGCCCTCGAGCACGGAGGCCGAGACAGGCGGGAGAGTGATCGACGGGGCCTGGTTCACGGTCAGAGTGAACGTCTGCGAGACGGCGCTGCCCGTGATCGCCAGAGTGAAGGTGTACACGCCGCCGGATTCTGCGGGCGGTGTGCCGACGAGGAGCTGTGCTCCCGGTGCTCCTGTCAGGCTGAGCCATGCGGGAGCGCCCGTGAGTGTGGCGGCGTTCAGCGCCGGGAAGCCCGGATCGATCGTCACGGCGAACTCGGCGGGTGCTCCGGCTGCGAAGGTTGCGTGATCGGCGCTCGTGAAGCTCGGCGCCGACGTGACGGTCAGGGTGAACAGGCCGGGCGTGACGCCGAACGCGTTGCTCGCGGCCAGGCCGATCGGGTACGTACCCGGTGCGACGGTCGGGGTGCCGTGCAGAAGCGCCGTGCCGTCGCCGTTGTCGCTCAGTTCGAGGCCCGCGGGCAGCGCGCCCTGGGCGGTGATCGACGGCGTGGGCGACCCCGTCGTGGTGATGGTCGCGTCGACCGTCTCACCTGCCGCGATCTCCGCAGCGAGAGGACTCGTGAACGCCGGTGCGGCGCCGATCATCAGCGTGAGCGTCTGCTGCACGGGTGTGCCGCCGTTGTCGGCCGTGAGGATGAGAATGTACGTGCCCGAGGTGCTCGGCACCCCCGAGATGCTCAGCCCGCCGGGTGCGGGCGTGACCGAGAGTCCCGCCGGCAGCGCGCCCGAGGTGAGACTCACATCCGGCACGGGGTAGCCCGTGGTCGTGACGGCGAAGAGGAACGGCGTGCCGACGGTCGCCGTCGCCGTGTTCGGGCTCGTGAAGGCGGCGTTCTGCCGCACGCCGAGAGTGAACGGCACGGATGCCGAGCCGTAGGTCGCGGTGGCGCCGCCGGCGCCACCGGTCGTGCCCGCCGTGAAGATGCCCGTGGACTCCCCGAGCGTGAACGGGGTGACGGCCGAGACGATCGAGCCAGCCGGAGACGCGCCGCTCCACGAGACCGTGGTGTTGTTGAATCCGTCCAGCACCTCGCGCGGGAGCATCTGGCCCGCGGAGTTCACGAGCAGCGACACCGTGAGCGGGACGGTCTCGGAGGTCTCGATCGTGCTCGCGGTCGGGAGCGCCGTCAGCACCAGGTACGGGCCCGCGGCACCGGAGGAGAGGTCGGCGGTGTCGCAGCCGGCGGTACCGGGCCCTGCGTTGCATCCCCACCAGTTGTTCGTGAGGGTGCCCGCCGCGCGCACGGAGGCGCTGCCGGTGTTGCCGACGAAGGAGTTGTACTGCGCCGTGATCGCGCCGTCGACGGCATCCAGTGCACCGCCGCGTGCTCCGGCACCCGTGACCGTGTTCCCCGTGAAGATGCTGCTGGTGATCGAGGAGCTGCCGACGCCGTTCGAGTCGATCGCGATGGCGCCACCGCCGGCGGGGATCGTCCCGGCGCCGACCGCGTTCGCGGTGAACTCGGAGCCGGAGACGGTCAGAGCATCGCCGGCGGCCATGGCTTCGTAGTACACGGCGCCGCCCGAGGCCGACCCGCTGCTGTTGCCGATGAAGGTCGAATCGGTGATCGTGAGGTCGCCGCCGATGAACTGGATCGCGCCGCCGGGGTTCGCCGTGCCCCCGGTCGCGGTGTTGTTGCTGAACACGGTGTCGTCGATCACAAGAGTGTCCGGATCCGGAGCGTCGATGCTTCCCGCGATGATCGCCCCGCCGCCGAAGACGCTGTCCTTCCCGCCGCGGAACTCGAATCCGGCGATGTCGACGTCGACGCCGCCCAGGATGTCGGGGTCGATCGTGAGAAGCTGCGTCGAGCCGTTGCCCGTGATGACGGGGCGACCGCCGGCGGCGCGCAGCTCGATGCTGGTGCCCGGCGTCTTGCCGACGACGAGCGCTCCGCTCGAGAGCGTGTAGGCACCGGCAGGGACCGTGATCGTGGTCGCACCGCCGACGTTGTTCGCCACGCACAGGGCGTTGCGCAGGCTCGTCGGCGAGGCGGGCGTCGTGACCGCCGTGTTCGAGCAGGCGCCGTTCGCATCGGAATCGACTGTGGTGCCGACCGTGATGGTCGTGGCGGCCGAGGCGGGATCAGCCACGACGAGTCCGAGGGCCACGAGCGCGAGAGCCGAGAATCCCGCGACGGACGAGCGCATGAAACGGGCAGACTTCCGGGGAGAAGACATCGAGGTCCTGTCTGACTGCGGGGAGATGCACGACGCAAAACTGGTGTATCGGCATACTATCGGCGGCGATCTCGGAGTGATAGCGTCAGTCCCGCACCCGTCCCGAGCGGACGTATCCCCAGGGTGCGACCCGATCGCAGGAGCGCTCATGACTGCTGTTCTCTCACGCCGCGGCGTGCTCGGAGCGGGGGCGGTCGCGGTCGGCGTCGGCCTCGCTTCCGGAGGGCTTCCGGCCTCTGCCGCAACATCGATCCACTCGTCGGCCGCGGCCTCGGCATCCGCCGTGCAGGTCGACCCGCTGCTGCCCGTGCGCTCGCTGTTCACGGGCCGTGAAGGCGTCGAGTTCGTCGGCTTCTCCCCGTGGTCCGAGCATCGCCTCGTGCTCGTCGAGGTCGGCGACCTCACGGGAGCAGGGGATGCTGAGCACCGCTTCCGCCTCGCCTTCACGACCGATGCAGGCGCACGCGACGGGATCTACCGCATCCTGAAGGACGGCGCGATCGTCGCCTCCCTGTTCCTCGCTGCCGTCACGGACGCGCCGATTCTCGAAGCGATCGTCGACCGGCGGGAGGAAGGCGCATGAGCGAGCCGTTCATTGGCGAGATCCGAGTCTTCGCGGGCAACTTCGCGCCGGTCGGATGGGCGCTGTGCAACGGCGCGCTCGTCTCGATCGCTGAGAACGACGCGCTGTTCAGCCTGATCGGCACGACCTACGGCGGTGACGGGGTGAGCACCTTCGGCCTGCCGGATCTCCGCGGGCGTTCGCCACTTCATCAGGGGCAGGGGCCAGGCCTCGGCAACCACACGATCGGCGAGCTGGGCGGGGTCGAGCAGGTGACGCTCTCCGTTGCGCAGATGCCGGGACACAGCCATCAGGCGACGCACGCGGCCGCCGCGACGACGGCTGATCCCACGGGCAATCGCTGGGCAGCACAGACGGCCGCGGCGTTCTCGGATGCGGCGCCGAACGCACAGCTCGCCGGAGATGCGCTGTCTCCTGCCGGGGGAAATCAGCCGCACGAGAACATGCCGCCGTATCTCGCGGTGACGTACATCATCGCCACCTATGGCATCTATCCGACGCGAGACTGGTGAGCAGATGAGTGAAGCGTATGTGGGTGAGATTCGACGGGTCTCTTTCAACTTCGCGCCGCGCGGCTGGGCGCTCTGCAACGGGCAGCTGATGCAGATCTCGCAGAACCAGGCGCTGTTCTCCCTGCTCGGCACCAACTACGGCGGCGACGGGCGGACCACCTTCGCACTTCCCGACCTCCGTGGCCGCGCTCCGATCCATGCCGGTCAGACCCCGTGGCGCGGCGAGGTCGGCGGACAGGAGCAGGTCGCCTTGAACGTTCAGAACCTGCCCGCGCATTCGCATGTGCCGCAGGTGTCGTCGGCCGCGGCGACCGCGACGTCCCCGCAGGGCGGCCACTGGGCGGGCACGGGGCAGCCGGCTTTCGGCGCCGACGTCGCGGGGGTCGTGAACGCCGCGGCTGTCTCCGTGAGCGGTCAGTCACAGCCTCATGAGAACAGGCCGCCGTACGTCGTGATCAACTACATCATCGCGCTCTCCGGGATCTACCCGTCGCGGAACTGAGGATCGGAGCACAGCGTGTCAGACCAGTACCTCGGAGAGATCCGCACGGTCGGCTTCAACTTCGCGCCGCAGGGGTGGGCGACCTGCGACGGGCAGATCCTGCCGATCGCGCAGAACACCGCGCTCTTCTCGTTGCTCGGCACCTACTACGGCGGCGACGGCAAGACCACGTTCGCGCTGCCGAACCTCAACCGCACGTTCGCGATCGGCCAGGGGCGGGGTCCCGGTCTCACCGAGCGCGCCCTCGGCGAGATGGGCGGGGTGTCGGCCGTGACGCTCACGCAGTCGGAGATGCCGCTGCACACGCACGTCGCGAATGCGGTCGCTGCGGCGGGGAACAGCGGCGACCCTGAGGGGCGGGTCTGGGCCGAGCCCCGCTACGGTCGAGCGGTGCGGCCCGCCTATGCGGCGACGGGCGGTCAGGTCATGGCCGCGGATGCACTCACCGCTGCGGGCGGCAACCAGCCCCACGAGAACATGCCGCCCTTCCTGACCATGACCTTCGTGATAGCGATGACAGGGATCTTCCCGCCGCGTGGATGAGGTCTCGATCGATGACCCGCGGGTGCAGGAGATCGCGGCGGAGGAGATCCGCGCGCGGTTCGCCGGGTTACCGGATGGGGTCGCAGCGTCGCTCGTGAGCGCGCAGCTCGCCGCGAAGTTCCGCAGTCTGATCGCGCAGCATCCGGATGCCGTCGCCCATCTGATCGCCGGGTACGGGTATCGGGTCGTCGCGCGGGCGGCGGGAGTGATCCGGCTGTGCGACATCGCGGTGTCGACGCCCGCTCGCGGTCGCGGATACGGAACCCTGCTGCTTCGCGATCTTCTCGACGAGGCGGATGCCGCAGGTGCCCCGCTGGAGCTGTCAGTCTGGCACGACGCTCCGGCGAGGAGCTGGTACGAGAGGCACGGCTTCGTCGTGGTCGGAGGCGATCCGCACGCCTACATCGACATGAGAAGGGAATAGCGCACCATCCATTCTGTTGCATAGAAATATGAAGGCTTTCGGTTTCCTCTCGTTCGGTCACTACGCGGATGTGCCCGGCTCCTCCACGCGCACCGCCGGCGACATGCTGAAGCAGACGATCGAGATCGCCGAGGGCGCCGACGAGATCGGCGTCAACGGCGCGTACGTGCGCGTGCATCACTGGGCGCGGCAGGCCGCATCGCCGATGCCGCTGCTGAGCGCGATGGCCGCGCGCACGAAGCGCATCGAGGTCGGCACCGGCGTGATCGACATGCGCTACGAGAATCCGTTCCAGTTCGCGGAGGAGGCGGCGGCGCTCGACTACATCGCCGACGGCCGGATCGCGCTGGGCGTGAGCCGCGGCTCACCCGAGACCGCCCTGCGCGGATACGAGACCTTCGGATTCGTCGATGAAGAGGACACCGAGCGCGGCAGCGTGATGGCGCGTGAGAAGTTCGACCTCTTCCTCGAGGTGATCGACGGCGCGCGCGTCGCACCGGGCGACCCGCGGATGGTGGGCGCGGGCCACTACCTGTCGATCGAACCGCACTCGCCGACGCTGCGCGACCACATCTGGTGGGGCGCAGGTTCGCGGGCGACCGCCGAGGACACTGGTCGCAAGGGCCTCAACCTGATGAGCTCGACTCTGCTCACCGAGGCGACGGGGCAGCCGTTCCACGAGCTGCAGCGCGAGCAGATCGAGCTGTTCCGCGCCGCGTACAAGGACGCAGGCCACACCGGCGCACCCCGCGTCTCGGTCAGCCGCAGCGTGTTCCCTCTGGTCTCCGACATGGACAGGGCCTACTTCGGTCTTCGCAGCGCAGAGAACGCCGACCAGATCGGCATCATCGACGGCTACCGCTCGACCTTCGGCAAGACGTACGCCGCCGAGCCCGATGTGCTGATCAGGCAGCTGCTCGCCGACGAGGCCGTGATGGCCGCCGACACGCTCATGCTGACGATTCCGAACCAGCTCGGTCCCGAGTACAACCTGCACGTCCTGCAGGCCTTCGCAGAGCACGTGGCACCCGCCCTGGGGTGGAAGCCGAACACGGAGGGTCCCGTTCAGGGCGACGCCGTCTGAGTCCGGCCACGCATCCGAGGGTCGCCCTGCGGGCGGCGACCGCGCGGCCCTGGCTCTGGCGAATCGATCCAGCATGCCGGTACTCTGGCGCCATGCGTGCATACCGGGGTGGAGTTCTTGCAGGAGCTGTGGCGCTTGTCGCGGTGATGGTCGGGGCGCTTCCCGCTGCGGCCGCTACGACGACATCGTGGGCGGGCTGGGAGCTGTTGAGCGGCTCGCCCGGCGCCTACACATCCTCGGTGCAGATCGCAGCGCAGCCGGCCGTCAGCGCGACGGTCACGAGCGACTCCCGCGGCGGACAGGTCGGCGTCATCTCCGGCGCCTCGACCTGGCTCGCGGAGGGGACGCCCGTCGGTGCGAAGTACGGCAGCAGCGCCGGGCAGCCGTACGTCAACCTCCGGCCGAAGGCCGACAACGCCACCAGCCCGTCGACAACGACGTACTCCTTCGCGGCACCGACGCCGGCCTCCGGCTGGACGTTCGTGCTGGGCGACATCGACGCCGATTCCGTGCGCATCCACGCCGTGGCAGGTGACGGCCATGTGCTCGACGCGGCCGAGCTCGGCTTCCGAGAGGGCTTCAACTACTGCGCACCAGGTGTCGTCGGCAAGCCCTCGTGCACCGGCGACGCCGCAGACGTCCCGACGTGGAACCCGACGACCCTCACGCTGACCGGGAACCAGGCGGCTGCCGACACCAGCGGCGCGGCCGCATGGTTCGAGCCGTCGACTCCGATCAGCTCGCTGACCTTCTTCTTCACTCGTCGTGCCGGCTTCCCCGTCTACCAGACGTGGTTCGCCTCGATCGCCCGCGACATCACCGGCACCGTGACCGACGTCGCCGAGGGGCCTCTCGAGGGAGTCGAGCTGAGCCTCACCGACGCGAACGGCACGGTGGTCGCCACGACCACCACGACCACGGGGGGAACGTATGCGTTCCCCGGTTTCGTCGCCACTGATGGATACTCGGTGCGCGTCACACCGCCGGACGGCAAGATCGCCCAGAGCGCGGTCTCGCAGGACGTCGACCTGACGGACGAAGACGGTGTCGCCGACTTCACGGTGCGCGACATCGTCCCCGTGGCTGTCTCCGGGCGCATCACCGACACCGACGGACTGCCGATCGCGGGAGTCACTGTGACGATCGACGGTCTCACCACCACGACCGACGCAGACGGTCGCTATGTCATCGACGACGTTCCGGTCGGTGACCACACAGCCACGATCACGACACCCGACGGCTACACGCTCGTGACCTCGGCGCCGCCGTTCACCGTGCCGGAGGACAGCGAGACGCCGATCACCGACGTCGACTTCGTCGTCGCCGAGCATCCCTCTCTGAGCGGCACCGTGCAGTCCAACGGCGCGGGTGTCGCGGGCGTCACGGTGACGGCATCCGGACCGGGCGGATCGACGCTCTCCGCCGTCACCGACGCGAACGGCGACTACTCGTTCCCGCGTCTGCCCGCCGGCGAGTACACCGTCGGCATCGAGGTGCCGAGCGGCTACAGCGCCTCGGGACCCGTCGCCCGCGACGAGAGCGTCGGCGCGACCGATGTCGAAGACGTGGACTTCGAACTCGCCCGCCTCGGCGCGATCGACGGAGTGGTGCGGACCGACGGCGGCACACCGGTGGCCGGGGTCGCGATCACCGTCGAGGGTCCCGACGGAACGCAGCAGGTCGCCACCGACGCCGACGGCGCGTACGGTCTCGGCACGCTCCCGCCGGGTACGTACACGATCACCGTGACGCCCCCGGCCGGAACGGCCGTGGTCGGCGCCGCGAGCCGCACTGTCGTCATCACCGCAGCCGGCGAGGTAGTCGTCGATCAGGACTTCACCCTCGGTGCAGTCGTGGTGACCCCGACTCCGACTCCGACTCCGACCGACAGCGGCCCCGCCCCGACCGGCGGCACGAAGCTACCCGCGACCGGACTCGCGCCCGAGACCTTCCTCTGGGCGGGCATCGGAGCTGCGGTGCTGATCATCGGCGGCATTCTCGTCGTCGTGTCGCGCCGTCGCTCGAAGGGCGACTGACCGGCGCAGGCACGCCTGCGGAAGTTAACGCTCCGTTCACACCGGATGCACCGCACGGACGCATTCCGGCACCTCCGGGTCATCTGCGAGCCATAGAAAGGTCGACGGCCCCGCCGCTCGATCCCGAACAGGTTCCCCATGCCCTCTCCCTCCCTCCGTCGCGCCCTCGCCGTCGCCCTCGGCGTCGTGGTCGTCACCGCGACTCTCAGCGCCGGCATCCTTCCCGATGCCTCGTCCTCGGCCTTCGCCGAGGACTCGACCACGCCCGAACAGACGCCGACGCCGACGCCCGCGCCGGCCGAGACGCCGGCGCCCACCCCGACCGCAACCCCCACGGAGGAGCCGACCCCGCTCCCGACCGAGGACACGACGACCCCGCCGACCGAGCAGCCGGCGCCGATCGAGCAGCCGCCGGCATCCGACACCGCGCCGCCGGCCGCACCGGCGCAAGCGCCTGCGAGCAACGCCGGCGCCTACTGGCCCCTCGTCATCACCGAGATCAACGGCGACAACCCCGGTGCCGACAACTATGAGTTCCTCGAGGTGACCAACACGACGGATGCCGCGATCGACCTCGAGACGGCGGGAATCCAGATCAGGTACCACACGAGCCGCTGGAATACGGGAACCGTGCAGCCGCTGATCCACCTCGACGGCGAGGCGGACGCACCCGCCGTGATCCCGGCGAACGGATCGGCCGTGTTCTGGATGAACTACGCGACAGGTGACGCGCGCCGCAGCCTCACGAAGGACCAGTTCCGGGCGTTCTACGGCATCGCCGCGGATGCGCCGATCTACCGCTTCGGGCCGCAGGCCGGCTTCGCCAACAGCGGCGACCGCGGCTTCAGCCTCACCGACGCGAACGGCGCCACCCTGTCACGCGCCTGGGTTCCCGCAGACGACGCCGTCGGCTCGACGCCGTGGAACGCGCAGTTCGCCGTCTCCGACCTGATCGGCAATGCCGATTCGCGTCTGCTCACCTACGACACCACCGGTGCGACGGCCCAGCCGACGCCAGGCGTCGTCACGGCCGAACAGGTCACCAGCGCCCTCACGAAGCCGACCGACCCGGATTCGGACGGGCCGATCCTTCAGATCACCGAGGTCGCGCCGGACACTGCGAACGTCTCGGGCTCCGACGCCTACGAGTACATCGAGATCTACAACGCCTCAGACGCCCCCGTCGACTTCGGCGACTACGTGCTCAGCTACCTGACCACCGACAACGACCTCACTGCCCCGAAGACGAACTCCTCGACGCTGTGGCCCGCAGGTCCTGGCGAACCCGTGATCGCCGCCGGCGGCACGCTGGTGCTGTGGGTGCAGAACCCGGCCGTCCTCGCCGCCGGCCTCACGGTCGACGACTTCAACACGGCGTTCGGCACGGATCTCGCCCTCGGCACCGACATCCTCACGATCGCCTCCGGGGGCATGGCGAACGGCGGATCCCGCGGGCTGCAGCTGCAGACCAAGAGCGGTCACGACATCTCCCGCGCCTACTACTTCGACGACGCCCAGACCACGGCGAGCACGGCCATCCAGTACTCCTGGAACCCCGGCGCCGCAGCATCCGCTCTGTGGGCACCGGCCGATCCGGCCGGCACCGTCCAGACCATGCTCGGCCTCGCGACTCCGACGCCGGGAGCGGTGACCGACGACCAGGTCGCGGCCTCGTTCGTGCCGCATCCCGTCCCCGGGGCGGCGCCCGTGATCGTCGACCTCACCGGCGGCTCCGAGGTCCCCGACACGGGAGGCATCGAGCTCGGCTTCGACATCACCGACGACGTTCTCGTGCGTCGCGTCACCCTCACGGTCACCGACGACCTCGGCGGCACCGAGACGCGCAACCTCACGTTCTCGGCCGCCGGACGCTATCTGTACTCGATCCCCTCGGTCGACGTGTACGGCAAGCGCTGGGTGGAGTACACCGTCACCGCCGGCGACGGCGGTCAGGTCAGCACGCTCGGCCCCGTGCGGCTCACGCTCGACTCCGCAGACGTCGAGCCCGTGCGTCTGAACGTGGCCGACGGCCAGTTCGTCAACGGTCAGACGCCCGTGGTCGCCACCACCGACGGCGACGTCGGCGCGCTCGATCTCAGCATCGACGGCGCGCAGGTCGCCGACGGCACGGCATCGCTCGAGAAGGCGCCCGTCTTCGCGGTCGAGGCGACCGCGACCGACGCCTTCTTCCGCAACGGCATCAAGCTCGGCGACAACGTGCTGAAGATCTTCGACGGCGGCTTCTACGACCGCATCGTGACCGTCGACGCGTCGGTCCCGGTCGAAGAGGTCGTCAAGGGTCAGCAGCTCACGATCGGCGTCTACGCCGGCACGAAGGCCTGGCCTCAGCCCGACGTGAACGAGAACAACGACGACTACACGATCATGAACCCGCGCCTGGCACTGCCTGACGGGCGCGTGCTGCGCCCGACCTCGTGCTCGGGTGCAGGGGAGGGTCAGGAGGTCGCGGCGCGCGCCTGCCCGAAGGACTCCGCCGAGCGGATCAACCTCAGCGACGCGAACCTCGTGTACTTCCTCGCCACGTTCACGATCCCGGACGACGCTTTCGACTCGGTCTCGACCGTGTGGGACACCACGGCCGTCGCCGACGGTCCGCACGAGATCACGGCATCCGCAGGTCAGGCTGAGGCTCTGCGCGCCGCCGTCGCCGGCACCGTGACGCGCACGGTCATCGTCGACAACACGGCACCCGAGATCACGACGACCCTCGACGAGGGCGAGCTGTATCGCGGACCCTTCACGATCGACGCCTCGGCGACGGATGCAGGATCGGGCTTCGCGTCGATGACCGCATCTCTCGACGGCGATGAGATCACCCTGCCGACGGAGACGTCGTCGCTCACCCTGACGCCGGGAGATCACGTCGCGGTCGTCACGGCGTCGGATGCGGTCGGCAACGTGTCGACGAGCACCGTGAGCTTCACGACCGCCGACGAGCGGCCGCACACCATGCTCGTGAACCCCGCCGACGGCGCGGTGATCGAGGGCGACTCCGTCGAGCTCAGTGCGATCCCCGGGTCGAACGTCGACGACCGGCTCGCGGTGTGCTTCGCCGAGGGCTACACGTACACGGCCGCCGACGCATCGGTGCACGTCGTCTCGGGCACCACGACCGACGCCGGCTCGACAGCGCGCGAGGGCGAGCCGCTGAGCGCAGACGACATCGCGAAGCTCACCGGCACCGACGGGCTCGAGGTCGCCGAGACCAGCGACAGCGCCATGCCTTACCAGCTGTTCACGGTCGCCGTGCCCGAGGGCGCAGGCGAAGGCTCCGACGTGCGGGTGGCCTGGGCGGGATCCGCCAACGCCGACGCGAAGGTGCTGCTGTATGTGCAGACGACCGGCGGCGCGTGGGAGGAGGTGGACCGCTACGTGACCACCGGGGGATCGCCGACCAGCTTCACCCTCGGCGCGCAGGTGCCCGTCGCCGGGCGCGCGCAGAACGGCGAACTCACATTCCTCGTGCAGCACTCGGAAGGGTGGGCGGCGACAGACCTGAGCACCAGGGACTCGCAGGTGACCGACTACAACGAGGCCGCCACCCCACGTCAGCACTACGACTTCACCCTCGCCTGGCAGTCGGACACGCAGTACTACAACAGCAACGAGGGTCACGGCGCCGGCACCGGCGGCTCGGACACCTATTACCAGCACCAGATCGACATCAACCGATTCCTGGTCGCGCAGCGCGAGAACCTCAACCTGCAGTACGTGACGCACACCGGCGACATCGTCGACAACCAGAACGAGCAGCACCAGTGGGACAACGCGGATGCCGCCTACGACATCCTCGACGACGCCGGTCTGCCGTACGGTGTGCTCGCCGGCAACCACGACGTCGGGCACTTCGACGGGGACTACGGGCCGTACAGCACGTACTTCGGCGCCGCGCGGTTCGAGCAGAACCCCTGGTACGGCGGCTCCTACAAGGACAACCGCGGTCACTACGACCTGGTCAGCGTCGACGGCGTCGACCTGCTCATGATGTACATGGGCTGGCCCGACCCGAACGACACCGCGTCGAACTCGGAGGACATCGCGTGGATGAACTCGGTCATCGCGCAGTACCCCGAGCGCAAGGTGATGATCAACCTCCACGAGTACATGCTGACCACGGGTGGCCTCGGCCCGTTCCCGCAGCGCATCTACGACGAGGTCGTCGCGCCGAACGCGAACGTGATCGCAGTGGGCTCCGGGCACTACCACGACGCCTACACCCGCCTCGACGACTTCGACGACGACGGAGACGGCACCGCCGACCGCACCGTGTACTCGATGCTGTTCGACTACCAGGGCCTGCCCGAGGGCGGCCTCGGGTACCTGCGCCTGCTGCACTTCGACAACGACGGGGGCCGCATCATCGTGCGCACCTACTCGCCGTCGCTCGACGACTTCGACTCCGACGAGCCCTCGCTGAACAGCCCGGCCGGCATGCAGGAATTCGAGATCCCCTACGCGGCCGGCGGCATCGTGTCGACGGCGAAGACCCTCGCGACCGATTCGTTCCGCGCCGACATCCTCACCTCGGAGGAGGTCGGCTGCGCCGAGGGCGTCGTCAGCGGTCAGGCGACCTCGGTCACCTGGGACGGCCTCTCCGACGGGACCCACGGCTGGTACGTGCGCACCGCGGGACCGTTCGGCGGCGTGGAGTACACCGCGGTGCGCACCTTCACCACGATCGCCGGCGAGACCGGCGGCGGAAGCAGCGACGGTGGCAGCGATGGCGGATCGGGCGCCGGCGGTGGATCGGCCGGTGGCGGATCCGCCGGGGGAGGATCGGATGCGGGTGGTGCGACAGCATCCGGATCGGGCGGCTCTGCAGGCTCGAGCGGGGGTCTCGCAACGACCGGGGCATCGGGCGCGTGGCTCGGCGGCCTCGGGCTGGCGGCGGTGCTCGTGCTCGCCGTCGGCGGAGGGATGCTGCTGCGAGGCCGCCGCAGAAGCTGAGCGAGCGACGGGCGGATGCCGCGGCATCCGCCCGTCCTCTTCTCCTCGGAGCCGGCTCCGCTGACGCTCAGTTCCCCTTCGGCGGCCCGAACAGCTCCTCACCGTGCTCGTGCAGGAGGCGGTACGCGTCGGCGAACGTCTCGGGCTCCGGCTCATCCGGTCGGCCGTACCGCGCGATCAGCAGACCGAGCAGTCCGCGTGCCGGCGGCGTGAGCGGCTTGGCGCGGTCGGCATCGCCTGGGGGCGCCTGTTCGGGGTTCGGCGGAGTGTAGGCGGGGACGGTGACCGGCCAGTCGGACGGATGCCGCGGCCTGTCGAGGTTCACGACGTCGAGCAGCGTGTTGGCCGAGGCGTCGCGGTCGTTCAACGGCTTCAGTCCGTGCAGGCGCGAGAGCGTCGCGGTGACCGATCCGTGGTGCATCTCGTCGTGGATGATCGTTCCGCGCTTCGTGTACGCCGACACCGCGATGGCCGGCACCCGGCATCCGAGGCGGTTGAAGGTGAAGCCCATCTCGCCTTCGCCCGATGCCGCGGTCGGCGTCGTCGCCTCGGGAGGCGGCACGTGGTCGTAGCATCCGCCGTGCTCGTCGAACGTGATCAGCAGCAGGGTGTTGATGGCGTTGGAGCCGTGCGGCGACGCGCTCGTCCGGATCGCCTCGTACACGTCGTGCACGAGACGATCACCCGCGCGGACATCGGAGATCGCGCTGTCGAGCACCGGCTCGCCGTCGGCCTCACCCTCGCGCAGCACCCCGAACGGCGGATGGAAGTCGTTGTGGTCGTAGACCATACGCGGCTCGATGAAGGCGTATGCGGGAAGCGTGCCGTTCTCGGCATCGGAGTAGAAGTCCGCCATGGTGCCGAAGTGATCGGTGCGCCAGTACTTCTCGAGAGCCCCCGCGTGCAGCAGGCCGGTGAACGAGACGAGCTGGAGCTCGTCGAAGTAGATCCTCCACGTCAGACCGGCATCCTCCAGGCGGTTGAACACCGTGGGGGCCGCCGGCGCGTCCAGCCACTTGCGATAGCCGCCGCCTCCCACGTTCGTCACGAAGCCGTGCGACGTCGACGCGTGGAAGAAGGATCGATTGCAGAAGGTCTGGGAGGGCACCGCGGCGTACCAGTGGTCGAACACGGCGAACTCCGCGGCGAGGGTCGAGAGCACCGGCAGCATCTCGGGTGAGAAGGAGCCCATGATGTGCGCCGCCTCCTCGGCGCGCGGCTCGACGCCTCGGCGCAGCCTCCGGAAGTTGACGATGTAGTCCTTCAGGAAACCAGACATGTCGGCCTTCGCGCCGCGCGGCGGCGCGTTGAACGGCGCGCTCATCTGATCGATGTACAGCTCGGAGTTTCCCGGCGGGTCGATCGTGCCGAAGATCTGCGTGTTGACGTGCGGGTACTCCTCGCCCGGATCCGGATCCGGCAGGCTCATGATGCGATCGGTGGCGCCCTGGTAGACGTGGGCCTCGACGACGGTGCCGTCGGGCGCCGTGTTGCTATGCGCGCCGAAGGCGAGACCCTCGAAGCGTTCCCCGGCGGGAAGGCTCTGCGGCGTGTAGAGGTAGCCCAGCAGATTGTCGAACGACCGGTTCTCGCCCATCAGCACTACGACGTGGTCGAAGCCGGGTTCGCTTCGCGGCGTGAGCGCTGCGAAGGGGTCGGGCTCCTGCGCGAACCCGCCGTCGTGGTCGCCGGCGAGCGAGGCGCCGATCGCCGCGCCGCCCGCGCCGCCGATCACGGCGCCGGCCACAGCGGCGCCGCCCAACTTGAGGAACCCGCGTCGGTCGGTGCCTCCGGGGGAGTCGTGTTCGGCCACGTGCCGATCCTAGGACGGCCGGGCCGCTACGGTGGGTGCCATGAGCTACACAGGGGATTCGATCGAATCGCGCGTCGCCGCTGTCGAGAAGGAGTACACCGCACGGCAGGCGAAGCTGTTCGTCCGCTTCGCCATGGCGGAGGCGGCCCTGCTGGTGGCCGCCGTGCTGATCGTGTACGTGTTCAGGCTCGTCGATCCCGAGGTCGTCATCTGGATCCTCGTCGCGATCGCGGCGATCGGCGGATTCGCTCTCAGCGCGCTGCTCATGCGCCACATGCAGGCGCGCACGCGGGCGATCGCGCAGGCCAAGGGCGAGAACCCGCTCTTCTGAACGGCATCCGCCCGCCGGGTACGCTGGAACCCATGCTCAACATGGCCGACGGCCTCGCCCGTCTCGGCGCGCTCGCCGAGAATCCGGTCGTCCGCACCCTCGCCGAAGCCTTCGCCGCCGCCGGCTTCGATCTCGCCGTCGTCGGCGGTCCGGTGCGCGACGCCCTGCTCGGACGCGCCACGCACGACCTCGACTTCACGACCAACGCGCATCCCGACGACATCCTCAAGATCGTCAAGCCGATCTCCACCGCGCACTGGGACATCGGGCGTGCGTTCGGCACGATCGGCGCCCGCGTGCAGGGCGAGCAGGTCGAGATCACCACCTACCGCGCCGACAGCTATGACGGCGTGACTCGCAAGCCCACCGTCGAGTTCGGCGACACGATCGACGGCGATCTCATCCGACGGGACTTCACCGTCAACGCGATGGCGCTTCAGGTTCCCGCCGTGAAGCTCATCGATCCGACCGGGGGAGTCGAAGACCTCGTCTCGGGCGTGCTTCGCACCCCGACCGATCCGAACGTCTCCTTCGGCGATGACCCGCTGCGCATGCTCCGCGCTGCGCGGTTCAGCGCCCAGCTCGGGTTCTCGATCGAGCAGGCCACAGAGCAGGCGATCGAGCGTCTGCGCGAGACGCTCAGGATCGTCAGCCCCGAGCGCATCCAGGGCGAGCTCGTGCGCCTCATGCAGACCGACGACCCGGTGCGCGGCATCCGCGTCCTCGTCGACACCCGGCTGATCGACGAGTTCCTGCCCGAGGTGAGCGCTCTCCGCCTCGAGATCGATGAGCACCACCACCACAAAGACGTCTACGAGCACTCCCTGACGGTGCTGACCCAGGCCATCGAGCTGGAGCATGCACGCCACCCCGGCGAGGCCCCTGATGTGCCGTTGCGCATCGCCGCACTGCTGCACGACATCGGCAAGCCCCGCACGCGCAAACTCGAAGACGGGGGAGTGGTGAGCTTCCATCACCACGACGTGGTCGGCGCGCGCATGGCCCGCAAGCGCCTGCAGGCGCTGCGGTTCGACACCGAGACGACGGACGCCGTCGCCACGCTCATCGAGCTGCACCTGCGCTTCTTCGGCTACGCGGAAGGCGCGTGGAGCGACTCCGCCGTGCGCCGCTACGTGCGCGACGCCGGAGACCGCCTCGAGCGCCTGCACATCCTCACCCGGGCCGACGTCACCACGCGCAACAAGCGCAAGGCGACGCGGCTGGCGAACGCCTACGACGACATCGAGTCGCGCATCGCGGCGCTGCGCGAGCAGGAGGAGCTCGACAGCATCCGCCCAGAGCTCGACGGCAACCAGATCCAGCAGATCCTCGGCATCAAGCCCGGCCGAGAGGTCGGTGAGGCCTACCGGTTCCTGCTCGACGTGCGCCTCGACGAGGGCGTGATCGGAGCGGATGCCGCCGAGCAGCGTCTGCGCGACTGGTGGGCTCTTCGACAGGCTCAGGCGCCCAGGGGCTGAGGCAGCTCAAGGACCCAGGAGAGGTCATTGCCGCTTCTCCGGCTGGCCCACGGATTCGCGGGCCGTTCGGCACGCGCTGTTCCGCCCGTGACCGTCGACTCGTACACTGAGAATCGCCCCGCTCACGATGATCGGAGACCGCTGTGGCAGCGTCGTGGAACGCGTCACGAGATGCGCGCCCTGAGGCGTCGCGTCTTCTGATCGAGCGCGCCCACGAGGAGCTCATCGCCGGCAATCTCGACGACAGCCGCCTCCAGCAGGTCCGTCCGCTCGTGCGCGACTCCTGGGAGCGCTCATGGCGCCGCCGCGTCGGACCCGAGGGAGCCCCGCAGCTCGAGCTGGTCAGCGAAGAGCTCGAGCAGTACCGCCTGGCGCACCCGCTCGCCTCGGCGATGGACATGATCCGCGCGCTCCTGCTGCCGGGCAGCGCCGAGGACTCCGGCGTCATCGTCGCGGTCGGCGATCAGGCAGGCCGGCTGCTGTGGGTCGAGGGCGACCCGCACGTGCGCACCCTCACGGGGGACATGGGGTTCGTCGCGGGCGCGAACTGGTCGGAGGATGCCGTCGGCACGGCCGCCCCCGGCACCGCGCTGGCGCTCGGGCAATCCGTGCAGATCCGCGGTGCCGAGCACTACAACCGGCTCGTGCATCCGTGGTCGTGCACCGCGGCCCCGGTGCGCGACCCCGAGACGCATCACGTTCTCGGCGTCATCGACATCACGGGCGGCGACGAGGTCGTCTCCACGCAGGCGCGCCTGCTGGTCGATGCGACCGCGCGGGCGGTCGAGTCGGAGCTTCTGGTCTCGCGGCTGCGGTCGCGCGCCGCCGCTCATCGCTCTCCTGCCCCGGTGCACAGCGGCAGAGGAACGACCCGCGGAGTCCTCCACGTGCTCGGGCGTGACAGGGCGCTGCTCGAGACCGACTCCGAGTTCGGCGAACGCGTGATCGAGCTGAGCGCGAGGCACGCCGCGATCATGCTCATGCTCGCGGTGCACCGGCAGGGGCTCTCTGCCGAGCGCCTCGCCGAGCTCGTCTACGGCGAGGGCGCCTCGCCCGACACGCTCAGGCCCGAGATGGTGCGGCTGCGCAAGGTGCTCGAGCGCACGGCATCCGGCCTGATCCCCGAATCCCGGCCCTATCGTCTGCCGATGACGCTCGAGACGGATGCTCAGGACGTGCTGTCGCTCCTCGACCGGGGCGCCCACAGGGTCGCCCTCACTGCGTACCGCGGGCCCGTGCTGCCGGAGTCGTCGTCGCCGGGCGTGGAAGAGCTGCGTGAGACCGTGCGATCGGCGCTGCGCGAGGTGATGTTCTCCGAGGCGAGCCTCGACGTGCTGCTCGCGTACGCCGAGATCCCCGAGGGGCAGAACGACGCCGAGGTGCTGCGCCTGGCGCTCGAGATGCTGCCTGCACGCTCGCCCAAGCGCGCAGGGCTCGTGGCGCGCATCGAGAAACTCGAGGCCTGACGCTCGCGTGCTCCCGCGCGCAACCTTCTGCAACGTGACGCACGAGCGTGCAACGGTTGCAGATCTACCTTCAGAGCAGAGCCGCGCAGCACCGACGCCCGCGGCACCGTCGAAGGAGCCGAGATGACCATCGTCGAAGAAGACGTGTCCACCGCCTACGCCGCGCCCGGACAGCCGGGTGCTCTCGCGAACTACCGCCCGCGCTACGGCCATTACATCGGCGGCGAGTTCGTCGAACCCGTCAGAGGCCAGTACTTCGAGAACGTCAGCCCCGTCAACGGCAAGCCGTTCACCGAGGTCGGCCGTGGCACGAGCGAAGACATCGACCGCGCAGTCGAGGTCGCCTGGAAGGCGTTCGCGAGCTGGGGCAAGACGAGCCCCGCCGAGCGCTCCGTGGTCCTCAACAGGATCGCCGACCGCATCGAGCAGCACCTCGAGGAGATCGCGATCGCCGAGACGTGGGAGAACGGCAAGCCGGTGCGCGAGACGCTCGCCGCCGACATCCCGCTCGCGATCGACCACTTCCGCTATTTCGCCGGCGTGCTGCGCGCCCAGGAGGGCGGCATCAGCCAGCTCGACGAGAACACCGTCGCGTACCACTTCCACGAGCCGCTGGGGGTCGTCGGCCAGATCATCCCCTGGAACTTCCCGATCCTCATGGCGGTCTGGAAGCTCGCGCCCGCGCTCGCCGCAGGCAACTGCATCGTCATCAAGCCGGCCGAGCAGACGCCGGCATCCATCCTGTTCCTGTTCGACATCATCGGCGACCTCCTGCCGGCCGGTGTCGTGAACATCGTGAACGGCTTCGGCATCGAGGCGGGCGCCCCGCTGGCTCAGCACAAGCGCATCCGCAAGGTCGCGTTCACGGGCGAGACCACCACCGGTCGCCTGATCATGCAGTATGCGTCGCAGAACCTCATCCCGGTCACGCTGGAGCTGGGCGGCAAGAGCCCGAACGTGTTCTTCGAAGACGTCGCCCGTGCCGACGACCCGTTCTACGACAAGGCGCTCGAGGGCTTCACGATGTTCGCGCTGAACCAGGGCGAGGTCTGCACCTGCCCGTCGCGTGCGCTGATCCAGCGCTCGATCTACGACGGCTTCCTCGCCGACGGGCTCGAGCGGGTCAAGAAGGTCGTGCAGGGCAACCCGCTCGACCCCGCGACGATGATCGGCGCGCAGGCGTCGAACGACCAGCTCGAGAAGATCCTCAGCTACATCGACATCGGGAAGCAGGGCGGCGCGAAGCTGCTCGTCGGCGGTGAGCGGGCCGATCTCGGCGGCGATCTCAGCGAGGGCTTCTACGTGCAGCCGACGGTGTTCGAGGGCACGAACGACATGCGCATCTTCCAGGAGGAGATCTTCGGGCCGGTGCTGTCCGTGACGAGCTTCGACGACTTCGACGACGCCATCTCGATCGCCAACGACACCCTCTACGGGCTCGGGGCGGGTGTCTGGAGCCGCAGCGGCGACACGGCGTACCGCGCCGGGCGGGCCATCGAGGCCGGTCGCGTGTGGACGAACACCTATCACCAGTACCCCGCGCACGCCGCATTCGGCGGGTACAAGCAGTCGGGCGTCGGCCGCGAGAACCACAAGATGATGCTCGATCACTACCAGCAGACCAAGAACCTCCTGGTCTCCTACGCGGAAGGCCCGATGGGCTTCTTCTGATCTCCGCACCAGCCGCTGTTCGTCGAGCGAGGAGCGGAGCGACGAGACGGAACGCAAGATGGGGAGTTGCGTTCCGTCTCGCTTCGCGCACGCGACGACCGGCAATTGAAGGGAGCTGACATGTACCAGCGGGTGGACGTGACGGATGCCGCGGCATCCCTCATCCGCAAGCTCACCGCTCAGCACGGGCCGCTGATGTTCCATCAGTCGGGAGGATGCTGTGACGGCTCATCACCCATGTGCTACCCGATCGGCATGTTCATCACCGGGCCCGGCGACGTGCTCCTCGGAGATCTCGAGGTCGGCCTCGACGACCCGGTCGAGGTCTACATGTCGGCGTCGCAGTTCGAGTACTGGAAATACACCCATCTGACCATCGACGTGGTGCCGGGGCGCGGCGCCGGGTTCAGCGTCGAAGGACCCACCGGCATGCGATTCCTGATCAGATCGCGGATGCTGGATGCCGCCGAGCTCGAGCACTTCGGACTCTCCGCCTGAATCCGCGTCCCACCTGGGCCGGGTTTCAGTCTCGTTACGAATTCGGGCAGCCTCTCGGCATCCGGGTGCATGCGTGTGCATGATGGTGCCTTGAGCCCGTCCACCAGACGAGGCTGCACCTTCACAGATGGGGAGATTCATGTCTCTGCGTAAAACCACGCGTGGCCGCCTCGGCCTCGCCGTCGGCGCCCTCGGCGTCGCATCCCTGGTCCTCGCCGGCTGCGCATCCGGCGGCGGCGACAACGGCGGCGGGGGTGACGCCAAGGGCGGCGACATCATCGTCGGCACCACCGACAAGGTCACCACCCTCGACCCGGCCGGCTCCTACGACAACGGCTCGCTCGCGGTGCAGACCCAGGTGTTCCCGTACCTGGTGAACACCGACTACAACAGCACCGAGGTCGTCCCCGACCTCGCCGAGACGGCCGAGTTCACCTCGCCGACCGAGTACACCGTCACTCTCCCCAAGGGCCTGAAGTGGGCCAACGGCAACGACCTCACGTCGTCTGACGTGAAGTTCTCGTTCGACCGCAACATCAAGATCGCCGACCCGAACGGCGCCTCGAGCCTGCTGTACAACCTCGACAGCGTCGAGGCCAAGGATGACACCACGGTCGTCTTCCACCTGAAGACCGAGAACGACCAGGTCTTCCCGTACATCCTCACCAGCTTCCCGGGTGCGATCGTCGACGACGAGGTGTTCTCGGCAGACGCGCTCACCTCAGATGACGACATCGTCAAGGCGAATGCGTTCGGCGGTCCGTACGTGATCTCCTCGTACGACTTCAACAAGACCGTCGAGTTCACTCCGAACGAGAACTACAAGGGCCTGATCGACGCACCGGTCAACAGCAGCGTCGTGCTCAGCTACTTCGCCGAGTCCTCGAACCTCAAGCTCGCCGTGCAGCAGGGCGATGTCGACGTCGCCTACCGCAGCCTGTCGGCCACCGACGTCGAAGACCTCAAGGGCAACGACAAGGTTCAGGTCATCGACGGCCCCGGCGGCGAGATCCGCTACATCGTGTTCAACTTCAACACGCAGCCCTACGGTGCGACGACCGCCGACGCCGACCCGGCCAAGGCTCTCGCCGTCCGCCAGGCCGTGGCCGACCTGATCGACCGCGACGCGATCTCGGAGCAGGTCTACAAGGGCACCTACACCCCGCTGTACTCCTACGTCCCCGAAGGCTTCGCCGGTGCGACCGAGGCTCTGAAGGGCCTGTACGGAGACGGCAACGGCGCCCCGGATGCCGACAAGGCGAAGGCGACCCTCGAGGCGGCGGGCGTCACCACCCCGGTGAAGCTGAGCCTGCAGTACAGCCCCGACCACTACGGCCCCTCTTCGGGTGACGAGTACGCCCTGGTCAAGTCGCAGCTCGAGGAGTCCGGCCTGTTCGAGGTCGACCTCAAGTCGACCGAGTGGGTGCAGTACTCCGAGGACCGCACCGCCGACGTCTACCCCGCGTACCAGCTCGGCTGGTTCCCGGACTACTCCGACGCCGACAACTACCTCACGCCGTTCTTCCTCAAGGAGAACTTCCTCGGCAACCACTACGACAACCCCGAGGTGAACGACCTGATCCTCAAGCAGGCTGTCGAGCCGGATGCCGACGCGCGCAAGGCCGACATCGAGAAGATCCAGGAGCTCGTCGCGGGTGACCTGTCGACGGTTCCGCTGCTGCAGGGCGCCCAGGTCGCGATCGCCGGCACCGACGTCGACGGCGTGACCCTCGACGCGTCGTTCAAGCTGCGTTTCGCCTCCATCACCAAGTAGCATCACGATCACGACCCCGTCCGCTTCCGCTCGCCGAGTCGAAGCCGGCGGGGTCGTTGATCTGCGCGAAGGACCCTTCATATGACGAGCAACGTCGCTGCGTCGTCCGCCGGGACAACCCCGGCCGACGGCATCCCACCCGCCCGCACCGCTCGCCGCCGATCCGGCGGAACGTCGCTCGGGCGCTACATCCTCATCCGCTTCCTGCTGATGATCCCCACCGTGCTCATCCTCGTCACGGTCGTCTTCTTCCTGATCCGCCTCACCGGCGACCCGATCACCACGGCGCTCGGCGGACAGCTCACACCCGATCAGCTCGCCGAGCGCATCCACGCCGCCGGATACGACCGGCCGGTGCTGGTGCAGTACTTCGAGTACCTCGGCCAGATCCTCACATTCGACTTCGGCACCACGCTCACCGGCAACCGCATGCCCGTGACCGAAGTGCTCCTCACGTACGGCTCTGCCACGCTCGAGCTCGTGATCTACGCGCTGATCATCGCGTTCGTCGTCGGCATCCCCCTGGGCATGGTGGCCGCCGCCAAGCGCGACCGCTGGCCCGACGCCTCGCTCCGCGTCTCGGCGATCCTCTTCTACGCGACACCCGTGTTCTTCTCGGGACTGGTCGCCAAACTCGTCTTCTCCGTGTGGCTGGGGTGGCTGCCCGTCTCGGGTCGCGCCAACGTGCGCACCGAGATCGCGCTGAAGGATGGCACCGGCATCTACCTGATCGACGCGATCGCCTCGGGCAACGCGGCGTACGTGCAAGACGTGCTGCTGCACGCCATCCTCCCGGCAGCGACTCTCGGTCTGCTGACCGCCGGCATCTTCCTGCGCCTCGTGCGCACGAACCTGATCGGCACCTACAACATGCCCTACATCGACGCCGCCCGCTCGCGGGGCGTCAGCGAGGGACGCCTGGTCCGTACGCACGCCTACCGCCCCGCCCTCATCCCGATCATCACGGTGATCGGCCTGCAGATCGCCCTCATGCTCGGCGGCGCCGTGCTCACGGAGACGACCTTCGAGTGGAAGGGTCTCGGCTTCCAGCTCGCGGCCTACCTGAGCGCTCGCGACTTCGTGGCCGTGCAGGGCATCGTCGCGATGATCGCCGTGATCGTCGCGGTCACCAACTTCGTGGTCGATATCATCGCCGCGTTCGTCGACCCGAGGGTGAGGTACTGACATGGCGAAGCCCTCGCTCTTCGACCGTCTTCCGGTGATCCATCAGCTCAGGCAGAGCGTCGGACTCCAACGCGGGATGCTGGTCGCCGGCCTCGTGCTGACGGGCCTGTTCCTGCTCACCGCGCTGCTGGCGCCGTGGATCGCGCCGTACAGCTACGACCAGCTCAAGGGGCCTGACGGCAACTTCGGCGCGCAGCAGGCGCCGAGCGGCGCCCACCTGCTCGGCACCACCGTCGGCGGCTACGACGTGCTCTCCCGGGTGATCTGGGGTTCGCGTACCGCGCTGCTGGTCATCGTCGTCGCGGTCGCTCTCTCGGTCGTGATCGGTGTGCTCCTGGGGCTCGTCTCCGGCTATCTCGGCGGCTGGGTCGACCGCGTGCTCGTCGTCGTCGCCGATGCGATCTACGCGTTCCCGACGCTGCTCCTCGCGATCGTCGCGGCCATCGCGATCAGCGGAGGCCAGTCGGGTCTCTGGCCCGGCGTGCTCGCCGCGGCCGTGTCGATCACCGTGGTCTTCGTTCCCCAGTACTTCCGCGTCGTGCGCTCCGAGGTGCTTCGCGTGAAGGCCGAGGCGTTCGTCGAGTCGGCCAGGGTGATCGGCGCCTCCACGAACCGCATCATGTTCCGGCATGTGCTGCGCAACTCCACCCGCACCCTGCCGCTCATCGTCACGCTGAACGCGGCAGAGGCGATCTCGACACTGGCGGCGCTCGGCTTCCTCGGCTTCGGCATCGAGCCGACCGCAGCCGCCGAGTGGGGCTTCGATCTGAACAAGTCCATCAGCGACGTCGCCGCCGGCATCTGGTGGACGGCGATCCCGCCGGGGCTCGCGATCGTGAGCGTCGTTCTCGGCATCACGCTCATCGGCGAGAGCCTGAACGATCTCGCCGACCCGCGCCTGCGGGCGCGCCGCCGAGCAGGACGAGGCACGACGCCGGCGGATGCCGTCGCTGCCACGCAGCCGGTGACCCGCGAAGACCTGGGAGAGGTGCAGTGATGACGACCGCAGTGGACATCCGCGACCTGAGCATCACGTTCGCGACCGACGGCGGCGACGTGCAGGCCGTGCGCGGCGTGACGCTCGAGGTGCAGCCGGGCGAAGTGCTCGCGATCGTCGGCGAATCGGGCAGCGGCAAGACCGTCACCGCGCGCACGATCCTGGGCCTCCTGCCCGAGACCGCGATCACCCGCGGCGCTGTCATCCTCGACGGCACCGAGATCACGAGGCTCGACCCGGCCGGTCTCCGCGCCGTTCGCGGGCCCAAGGCCGCCATGGTCTTCCAGGAGCCGTCGAGCGCGCTCAACCCCGTGTTCCCGGTCGGCTGGCAGCTCGCCGAGGGGCTTCGCGCCCACGGTGGGGTCGGCCGCAAGGACGCGAGGGCCGTTGCCATCGACATGCTGCGTCGTGTCGGCATCCCTGAGCCCGAGCGCCGTGTCGACTACTACCCGCACCAGTTCTCGGGCGGGCAGAAGCAGCGCATCGTGATCGCGATGGCGCTCGCGCTGAAGCCGAAGGTGATCATCGCCGACGAGCCCACCACGGCGCTCGACGTCACTGTGCAGGCCGAGATCCTCGACCTGCTGCGGAGCCTCCGCGACGAGGAGGGCACGGCCATCGTGCTCATCACGCACAACATGGGCGTCGTGGCAGACCTCGCCGATCGGGTCGCGGTGATGCTGAACGGCGAGCTCGTCGAGACCGCACCCGTGGGGGAGCTGTTCGCCGCACCTCAGCACGAGTACACGCAGCGTCTGCTCGCGGCGGTGCCGCGCCTGGAGGTCACCGACCGGCAGGCTCCGCAGACGGATGCCGCCCCCCTCGTTGTCGCGAAAGACCTCGTGATCGAGTACCCCGGCCGATTCGGTCGAGGAGGCTTCCGCGCCGTCGACGGAGTCAGCTTCACGCTGGCGCCCGGCGAGGTCGTGGGCCTCGTGGGTGAGAGCGGCTCGGGCAAGAGCACGATCGGTCGCGCCATCGCGGGTCTGACCCCCGTCTCCGACGGCTCGCTCGAGGTGCTCGGCATGCAGATGCTGGGTGTCAAGGAGCGGCAGTTCCGGCCTCTGCGCAAGGACCTCGGCTTCGTGTTCCAAGACCCGGCGACGAGCTTCAACCCGCTGCTGACGATCGCGCAGAACGTGGCTGAGCCGCTCATCGTGCATGGAATGGCGAAGGACCCGTCCGACGCGCGACCGCGGGTCGACGAGCTGCTCGAGGCCGTGCAGCTGCCCGGTGCCTTCGGTGACCGCTATCCGCACGAGCTCTCGGGCGGCCAGCGTCAGCGCGCCTCGCTGGCCCGAGCTCTGGCACTCGACCCCAAGCTGCTGATCGCCGACGAGCCCACCAGCGCGCTCGACGTGTCGGTGCAGGCGCGGGTGCTCGAGCTGTTCGGCGAGGTGCAGGAGCGGTTCGGATTCGCGACCCTGTTCATCACCCACGACCTGGCGGTGGTCGACATGCTCGCCCACAAGGTGGTCGTGCTGCATCGTGGCGAGATCGCGGAGTACGGGCGCACGGCCGAGGTGCTCGGTGCACCAAAGGACGAGTACACGAAACGGCTCATCGCCTCCCTGCCGGTTCCGGATCCCGTGGAGCAGGCGGCACGACGGGCGGAATGGGCCGCGCTGAACCGCTGACCCGCAACCGGTTGCAACCCTCACTGGCATACCATGTTGATGAACGCAGTGCACATACGTCGGTCCCCAGCCGACAGCGTCTGCGGGGCGGCCTGGCCGCCATGCAGAAGAGGTCCCCAGCTTCTTCTGATCCCGAGGGGGGATGGGGTGGGCGCTAATCCCCAAAGCAGCACCCACCCCCACACTCACCCTTCGGTGACAGCCTGATGGCGTCCTTTCGTGCGTATCGCACGGCGGATGCCGGTGGCCTTCTGCCGCCCGTGTGAGGCGCGCCTAGCCGATCAGGCGCAGCGCGATCCAGACGACGCCGATCACGATCGCGGCCGCGACCGTGACCCAGCTGACGCCGCGCTTGAGACGACGTCCCTCCTGAGCGACGCCCGGGGGAGGGGTGAGCATCCCCGCCGGCGCCGCGAACGGCAGGGCGCCGGCATCCGTCGTCATCCCGGCGGATGCCGTGGCTGCGCGGTGCTCCGCGAGCAGCCGGTCGTCTCGCCACCGCGCCCACTGATCGAACTTCGTGATCAGCGCACCGACGGTGCCGAACAGCCACGCCCACGTGGCGGGATCGAGAGTGGAGACCTTGCGCTGCGTGTACAGGAACAGCCAGTCGTCGACGATCTCGACATCGAGCTGGGCGGCGTTGTCGACGAAGCGCGCCATGATGTCGGGCGTGAACAGATACAGCGCGTCGCGCTCATAGCCTTCGGGGCAGTACAGGTCGAAGTAGCGGTCGAAGTCGCCCTCGAGGGAGAGCCGCTGCGCCTTGCGGAAGGACGCCGGCAGGTTCGAGCCGAAGGAGTTGTTGCCCTTGGCGTCGAGCACGATGTTCGGCAGCGGCACATCGAGCTTCACGGCCACGTACCCCCAGTGGTGCGTGGTCGAGTTCTTTCCGGAACCTGTCGTGTACTGATAATTGCCGAACTCGGCGAAGCGGGGCCTGGTCCCGCGGACGACGTCGCTCGACGCGCGCGAGCGGCCCATCCCGAAGATCATGCCGGGAAGCGGCGGGTCGGCGATGCGCGCCAGGTAGGCCATGCCGTTCGCCTGGGCGAAGCGGTTCAGGCGGTAGCGCGTGACTCTGGAGCGACGCCAGCCGACAAGCGACAGCACGATGCCGAGCACGACCGCGATTCCGACAAGGGCGAACGGAATCACGCCCCAGCCGAGCCCGCGCCCGGATGAGGACACGACCGCGATCATGACCGATGCCAGCGTGGGAACGATGATCACCGCCATGAGCGCCACGACGACGATGGCGAAGACCGCCGCGCCGCTCATGGCCGTGGCCCCGCGGGCGCGGAGCTCGGCGGCGAACGCGCGAACCGCGCGCGGATCGACCGGGTCGGTCAGGGGGCGTGCGTCGAAGCTCATTCGCGCATCCTGTCGGCAGGTCCTGCGATCCACTGCATGAGACCACGGTACCCACTGCGCCCGTCACCGTCGGAGTCAGCGAGATTCCGCTCGGTGTCCTGAGCGGGGAGCGGATGCTGTGCGGCAGACTGAGCGCATGACTCACGTCTCCGTCGCTCCTGCCGAGCGGGTGTTCCGCCGGCATCCGCTGCGCATCGCTCTCGGCGCGCTCGTGCTGTCCGCCGTGCTCTCCACTGCGGCGCTGTTCATCATCCCGGTGCTGCTGCCGCGCACCATGAACATCTCCACGCGCGGTCAGATCGTGCTGGCCGCCGCGATCGCGCTGACGGTCGCAGTCTGGGTGGGCGCCTTCTGGCTGCGGAACATCCGGGTGATCGTGCGGCCGGACACCGTGGAGATCGGCCGCCCCGGCGGCACGCAGAGCTACCCCCGCGCGACCACGGCGTTCCGCTCGAAGGTCACCGAGCACCGCACCAACGGCCTGCGCACCGGGACGACGCGGGCACTGGTCGTGTGGACGGACGGCCGCGAGACCCTGATCGATCTGCCCGGCTACAGCAGGACCATGTTCAACGAGCTGATGGCGGAGCTCGCCCCGATCGCCCAGCCGCCCGCCGCCGATCCGGTGACCGCTGCTCGCGAGCGCGCGAAGCTGCCCACCACGTTCCGGCTCGACGCCGCGGCGGAACGCCGAGTCGGGCGTGGCTCGCTCATCACGGCGATCGTGCTGTTCGCCGTGGCCGCGGTGGTCGGCGTGCTCGCCCTGTCGCCCGGATTCCTCGAGGGGGAGCTCTCGGCGCTCGTTCTGCTCATCCCCCTCGCCGCCGTCGCAGCGATCGGCTTTGCGATCGGAGCCGCGCTGCGCTACCGGACGGCACGATCGACGCCGTCGCAGATCGCGATCGGTCACCTCAGCATCCGCCTCGATGAGACCGAACTGCCCTACGCGCAGCTCAGCCGCATCTGGCTCACCCCGCCTGCCTACCCCGTGCAACGCATCAGACTCGACAGGGCGGGCGGGCGCGGCATGACCGTGATCGTGGGCTCGACGCGCGTGACGATGACCCCGTCGTACGAGGAGTTCCTGCAGGCGCTGCGCTCCGAGACCGCGCACCTGCCGGGGCTGATCTCCCTCGACCTGGAGTGACGGTGTTCGCCCCCGACTACCCGATCCTCACCGACCGGCTGCTGCTGCGCCCGATCGCGCTGTCCGACGCCGAGGCGATGCTGGTCTACAAATCGGATGCCGAGAACGTCCGCTACGTCCCCTACGGGCCGCTCACGCTCGACGACGTCGAAGAGCGGATCACCACCCGCTGGGCGGGAACCCGCTTCGAGAAGCAGGATGACGCGGTCTGCCTCGCCGTCGAGGAGCGCGAGAGCGGACGCCTGGTGGGCGACGTCGTGCTGTTCTGGCGCAGCGAGAACGACCGCGAAGGGGAGGTCGGTTACATCCTCGACCCTGCCTTCGCGGGCCGCGGCTACGCGGCAGAGGCGGTCGGAGCCCTCCTCGCTCTGGGGTTCGGCGGACTGGGCCTGCACCGCATCGCTGCGCGCATCGACGAGCGGAACACGGCATCCGTCAGAGTCGTCGAGCGGCTCGGCTTCCGCCGCGAGGCCCGGCTGGTGGAGAGCTCCTGGTTCAAGGGGGAGTGGACGACGCTGCTCATCTACGCGCTGCTCGAGCACGAGTGGAGATCGTCCATAATCGAGAAGTGACCGCGACAGCATCCATCCCCTCCCTCGACGGCCGCCGATTCCGGATGGTCTCCTCGACCACCTCGGCGGTCGATCCCGACGCTCCGAGCGTCTTCACCTACTGGGAGCGCGACGGCGCGATCTGGGGAGACTACGAGGGCGACACGGTCACCTTCGGCCGTTTCGTCGGCACGCGGACGGGCGACTCGATCTGGGTGTCGTTCGTGCACGTGCTGGTCGCGGACGGCACGGTGGTGACCGGTGACGGCGAGAGCGACCTCGAGATGACGGATGCCGGGCTCATCCGGCTCGTCGAGCACTACGAGATGCACGGCGCGCCTCAGCTCAGCGTGTGCGAGGAGATCGCGGCCGTCTGAGGCACGCGCCGGTCGTCGAGCGAAGGAGCGCAGCGACTCAGGCGAGACGTGTCAGCGCGGTGGAAGCGTGTCGCGGCCGGGCGATGCCGGCGTCCAGCGCGTCATCCCCAGCGGGATCTCGGTGTTCCGCTCTGGAAGGTCCGACGGCAGCAGGAAGGAACGCCGCACGACCTCGTCGAGCACCACGACGCTCACCACGGTGCGCACCTCGGGGAGCTGCGCGATGACGCCGGTCGAGAACTCGTGCACGCCGCTCACGTCGACCGCGCGGATCAGCAGCATCGCATCGTGCTCGCCGGTCGTGATCGCGCACCACTCGACGTCGGGCATCTCCGACACCCGCTCGCGAAACGAGGCCCAGGCCTGCGGGAGCACGGTGACGAAGACCAGCGCCCCGATCGACAGCCCCGCCTTCGCCGGGTCGATGCGCGCGCTGAAGCCGGTGATCACGCCGTCGTGCACGAGGGATTCGACCCGCGTGTAGGCGTTGGCCCGTGAGATCCCCACCTTCTCGGCGAGAGCGGCGATCGACACGCGGCCGTTCTCACGCAGCACGTCGAGAATTCTGTACGCGATGTCGTCGAGAGGCATGGCACTTCGTCCAGATTGCTTCAGGACTTCGGCGTCCCTGCTGGACATATTGCACCTCCTGGATAGGGCCGGAATCAGATCCAGCCAGCGTTATGCATTCTTGATAGACAGATCGTCGCACATCATGGGAATCTGTTGAAGGTCGTCCACTTCGGTCGACCTACCCGAAATGTACTCCTCGCCCCTGGAGGTCACCATGGTGACGCGTCGCAGCACCTCTCTCATCGCACTGGGAGCCGTCGCGCTCCTCGCCCTCGCCGGGTGCTCCGGCGGCAACTCCGCGAACGGCGGAAGCAACGGCTCGAAGGGCGACTCGCTCGTCATCGACACCGCGTTCTCGATCGAGACCGGTGACCCGGGCCACACCTACGACCCCACCGGCAACATGATCGCGAAGGCCCTCTACGAGACTCTCGTCGACTTCAAGGGCTCCGACGTCTCGACCCCGATCCCCGGCCTCGCCTCGTGGGAGCAGAACGACGCCGCGACCGAGTTCACCTTCACGCTCGAGGGTGATCGAGTCTTCTCCGACGGCTCGCCGATCGAGGCGAAGGACGTCGTGTTCTCCCTGCAGCGCATCCAGGGCATGGAAGACGCCAAGCCGAACTTCCTTCTCGGCGGCCTCACGATCACCGAGGTCGACGACAAGACCGTGAAGATCAGCTCGGAGACACCGCTGCTGCAGCTGCCCGCGATCCTCGCGAACCCCGCGCTCGGGATCGTGAACTCCGACGTCGTGATGGAGAACGGCGGCGCGACCGACGGCTCCGACAGCGCCCAGAAGTACCTCGATGGCGCCTCGGCCGGCTCCGGCCCCTACGTGCTCGACTCGCTCGATCTCACCTCGCAGGTCGTGCTGAAGAAGAACGACGAGTACAACGGCGACGAGGAGGCCGGCTACGACCGCGTCGTCGTCCGCAACGTCACCGAGAGCGCCACCCAGCTCGCCAACCTCAAGGGCGGCGACTCCATGGTCGCGATGGACCTCAACGGCGACCAGGTCGCCGGCCTCGGAGACGGCGTCAAGGTCGACTCGGTGCCCTCGGGCCAGACGATCTTCCTGCTCCTGAACCAGTCGCCGGCCGTCGCCGGTGATCTCGCGAACGTGAAGATCGCCGAGGCGATCCGCTACTCGCTCGACTACGACGCGCTGCTCGAGCTCGCAGGCGCCGGTGCCGTGCAGGCCACCGGCGTGATCCCGCCCGGATTCGAGGGCGCTCTCGACAGCGGTGTGAAGCCGGATGCCGAGAAGGCCAAGGCCGCGCTCGCCGAAGCCGGCTACACCGGGCAGACCCTGAAGCTGCAGTTCCCCAACGACTACCCGGTCGGCGGTGTGGAGTTCACGCCTCTCGCCGAGCGCATCCAGGCGCAGCTGAAGGATGCGGGCATCACGGTCGAGCTGGCTCCGCAGCCGTTCGCGACCGAGCTCGACGCATATGTCGCCGGCACCGAGGGCTTCGGCCTGTGGTTCTGGGGCCCTGACTACGCCGACTCGGCGAACTTCCTGCCCTTCGCACCCGGCCTCAAGGTGGGCCTGCGCTCGGGCTGGGCTGCGGAGGCGAACCCCGAGATCGCCGGGATCGCCGCGGATGCCGCCAGCGCGACGGATGCCGCCACCCGCGCCGAGGACTTCACCAAGTTCGCCGAGGCGATGCAGGCGGAGGGGCCGTTCGTGCCGCTGATCGTCCCCGGGCGCAACATCGCCACGGCCGACGACGTCACCGGTGCGGTGTACAACTCCGTGTGGGAGATGGACATCGCCGAGATCAACCCCGCCGGCTGAGGCACTCATGACGACAGTGGCCGTGCAGAGACAGGCGCAGCGCCGCAGGTCTCCGCTGATCGGATACCTGCTGCGCCGGGTCGGCACCTCGCTGCTCCTGCTGGTGGGGGTCACGATCGTGACGTTCGCGCTCACCAACCTGGTGCCCGGAGACCCCGTCTCCGCAGCGCTTGGCGAGGGGGCGTCGCAGAACCCGGCGACGCGCGACGCGTTCATCAAGGCCCACGGCCTCGACCAGCCGCTGATCGTCCAGTACTTCATCTACATGGGGAACCTCCTCCGAGGAGACCTCGGCACGTCGCTGGTGACCGGTCGCCCGGTCACCAGCGACCTCGCCACCGCCGTGCCCGCGACGATCGAGGTGGCCATCGGCGCCATCTTCCTCAGCCTCGTCGTGAGCATCGTGCTCGGCACCCTCGCGGCCTACCGCCGCGGACTCGTGACCGATCAGGTCATCCGCGTGGTGACCCTCGTCGGCCTCAGCGTGCCGACCTTCTGGCTCGCACTCGTCAGCTTCTACGTGTTCTTCCTGCAGCTGCACATCGCACCGGGCTCCGGGCGCATCTCGCCGTCGATCACCCCGCCGCCGACCGTCACCGGCATGTACACGATCGACTTCCTCCTGAACGGCGACGGCGTCGGGTACTTCGATGCCCTGGCGCACCTCGCACTTCCGGTTCTCGTGCTCTCGCTCGTCACGATCGGGCTGCTCACCCGCTTCATCCGCACCTCGGTGCTCGAGGTCCTCGGCAGCGACTACGTCAGGGCGGCCAGGGCCAAGGGCCTCCCCGCGATGCGCGTGATCCTCGACTACGTGCTCCGCGGAGCATCCCTCCCGATCCTCACCGTCGTCGGCGTCGCCTTCGGCTCGCTGCTGTCGGGCACCGTGCTCGTCGAGTCGGTGTTCGCCTGGCCGGGTCTTGGCACCTACGCCTACAACTCGGCGTCGAACCTCGACCTCCCCGGCATCATGGGCGTCGGCCTGGTGGTCGGCCTCATCTACCTCCTCATCAACTTCGTCGTCGACCTGCTCTACGGCGTCCTGGACCCGAGAGTGAGGATCGCATGAGCCGCATCGAGCAGGCATCCGGTCCCTGGCGATTCCGATTCCGGTGGCCGCGCGCCTGGCGCACCCCGCTCGGAGTCGTCGGCACGGTCATCGCCCTCGCCTGGGTGATCATCGCCTTCACCGCTCAGTGGTGGGTGCCCTTCGACCCGAACGCGCAGGTGCTGCCGCGGCTGCAGCCGCCCGGCCTCGACACGCTGCTCGGCACAGACGGCAACGGCCGCGACATCTTCTCGCGCCTGATGACGGGCGCGACGGTGAGCCTGCCGCTCGCGCTCATGCTCGTGATCGCCGCCATGATCATCGGCACCGTGATCGGGGCGCTCGCCGGGTATTTCGGCGGATGGGTCGACGAGACGCTCATGCGCATCACCGACCTCTTCATGGCCTTCCCCACCGTGATCCTCGCGATGGTGGTCGCCGCCTCACTCGGTCCGTCGCTGTTCAACGCGGTGATCGCCGCGATCGTGGTCTCCTGGCCGCAGTACTCGCGTGTCACGCGCAGCATCGTGCTGGGCCTGCGCGGACAGAACTACGTGATCGCCGGCCGGCTGCTGGGGCATTCCCCCGTGCGCACGCTGTTCGTCGACATCCTGCCGAACATCGCGGGACCCATGCTCGTGCTCGCGACGCTCGACATCGGCGCGGCCATCCTGCTGCTCTCGGGCCTGTCCTTCCTCGGGCTGGGCGCGCAGCCGCCGACCGCCGAGTGGGGCTCGATGATCTCCGCCGCCATCCAGAACTTCGACGCCTGGTGGCTGGGCGTCTTCCCGGGGCTTGCGATCCTCACGGTCGTACTCGCCTTCAACTTCCTCGGCGACGCGATGCGCGACGTTCTCGACCCGACGGCCGAGATGACGCATGAGAAGCAGGCCGAGCACAAGGCCGACGCGAAGGGGGTGCTCGCATGACCGCCGCGCTCAGCATCCGCGATCTCACGATCGACATCGGGCGGCCCCTTGTTCGCGGTGTCTCCCTCGAGCTCGAGGCGGGGCGCATCCATGGCCTCGCCGGCGAGTCGGGGTCGGGCAAGACGCTGACGTCTCTGGCCGTGCTGGGGCTCCTTCCGCGGGGCGCACGCACCGGTGGATCGATCTCGCTGGCGGGGGAGGAGCTGCTCGGCATGCGCCGGCGCGAGCTCAACCGCATTCGCGGCAGGCGGATCGCGATGGTGTTCCAGGACCCGTCGGCGTCGCTGCATCCGCAGCTGCCGGTGGGCCGTCAGCTCACCGATCATCTGCGAGTGCACCTCTCTCTCAAGAAGGATGCGGCCAGGGCCCGCGCGATCGAGCTGCTCGAGATCGTGCAGGTGCCGAACCCGGCCGAGGCCTTGAAGCGCTATCCGCACCAGTTCTCCGGCGGGCAGCGCCAGCGCATCGCGATCGCGTGCGCACTCGCGTGCGACCCCGACGTGCTGCTGGCCGACGAGCCCACCACCGCGCTCGACGTCACCGTGCAGGCCGGCATCCTGCGGCTGCTGCGCGATCTCGCGACCGAACGGAATCTCGCCGTGCTGCTCGTCACCCACGACCTGGGAGTGATGAGCGCGATCGCGGATGAGGTGGCCGTCATGAAGAACGGCGAGATCGTCGAGCGGGCCGACCGTGCGACGCTGTTCCTCGATCCGCAGCACGAGTACACCCGCACCTTGCTCGCCGCTCTGCCCGGCTCGAAGATCGACGAGGCGGATGCCGCAGGCGAAGCGGATGCAGCGACCGAGGAGGCCGCAGATGAGTGAAGTCGCCGTCCTCGACGCGCAGGACGTCGTCGTGCGCTACCCCGGCAACCCGCCGGTCGTCGCCGTCGACGGCGTCTCGCTGCGCGTGGCGCCGGGAGAGACCGTGGCTCTGGTCGGCGAATCCGGCAGCGGCAAGTCGAGCCTCGCCCGTGCGGCGGTGGGCATCGAGAAGCTCGCGGCAGGAACCGTGCTGTTCCACGACGCCCCGGTCACGCCGCTCGGCATCCGTCGCCGGTCGATCGCCCTCACCGGCATCCAGATGGTCTTCCAGGACCCGGCGACCTCACTGAACCCGCGTCGCCGCATCGGAGACCAGATCGCCGACGGCATCGCGACGGCTCTGGCGCGAGGCGCGGCGGGTTCGACGGTCGAGGAGTGGCTCGAGAAGGTCGGGCTCCCGGCGACGGCGGCTTCGCGCTACCCGCATCAGTTCTCTGGAGGGCAGAAGCAGCGCATCGCGATCGCGCGTGCGCTTGCCGCGAGGCCTTCGCTGCTGGTCGCGGATGAGCCGATCTCGGCGCTCGACGCGTCGACGCAGACGAGCGTGGCCGGCTTGATGCGCGACCTCGTGGCCGAGGCGGGCGCGGGCATGCTGTTCATCTCGCACGACCTCGCCGTGGTCCGCCGCATCGCCGACCGCACCGTCGTGCTCTACGCGGGCCGCGTGATGGAGTCGGGCGCCACAGCTCGGGTGTGGTCGAACCCCCAGCATCCGTACACCCAGGCGCTCCTGGCCGCGATCCCGGAGCCTGACGGCGCGGGGCGGATCCCCGAGGCCCCTTCCACGGAGGATCGGATGCTGTGGTCGGAGGAGTCTGCCGTCATCGACTGATTCGGGACGACGAAGGCCCCTGCGGATGCGTGTCCGCAGGGGCCTTTGCGTGTGGCGGGCTCAGCCGCCGATGCCGCCGAGCAGGCCGAGGAGAGTGTTGAGGAGCGAGGTGATGAGGCCGAGGATTGCGTCCATTGTCATTCCCTTTGTTCGAGGGGCCGAAGCCCTTCCGATGTGCTGCGCCCGGTGAGCGCACAACCACCGTGCCAACCAGAATGCTGGAATACAATCCGTCGCTCGGCTTTCTCGCCGTTCGTCGAAGCATGTCTCGCCGATCGTCCAGGACGACCTTTCCCGATCGACGAGCGGCGCCGCGACGCAGGGGAGGGCCGGGGCATGCGCCCCGGCCCTCCCCTGATCCAGACCCGCTCAGAGCGGAGCGACGATGTCCTGCGGGACGTCCCACTCGGTGACGACCGTCGTCGACTCGATGCTCGTGCCGCTGACCTCGGACTTGGTCGTCGTCGCGAGAGGCGCATAGTCCTTCGTGACCTCGAGGACGATCTCGGAGGATGCGCCCTGCACCTCGACTGTTCCCGACACCAGGTACACCTGCTGGCCAAGACGCTCGCCGGTGCCCGTGATCGTGAAGTCGCCGGCGAGAAGGTCGGCGATCATGGCGGGGCTCGTCTGCGCGGCGGCTGCGGCGCCCATGCTGAGGCCGGCGACGATCGGGTCGCTCGATGCGGCGTCGGCGACCTGCCAGGCGCCGGTCGCGGTCTTCACCCAGGCGTCGTCGCCGATCACGATGACCGAGCCCATCGGGGTGGTGGTCTCGAGAGCCTTCTCCGAGGGGTTGTATCGGCCGGTCGTCTCCATGCCCATCACTGTCGAGGTGGCCGCGTAGCCGGAGATCGACTGGGCGGTGTCGGCGATGCAGGCGCCGAGGGCGGCGCCGTCGACGGTCGCGCCCTCCTTGAGCTCGGGGCAGTCAGTCGCGGGCGCTTCCGCTTCCTGCGATGCGCTGCTGCTGGGCTTGTCCTCTGCTGCCGGCTTGTCCGAGGCTCCTGCGGAGCATCCGGTGAGCATGACGGCGGCGGCGAGAACGACGCCGACTCCCCACTTGTTGACGCGCATGGCGTCCCCCCTTCGGTCGTGTGGCGCGACGTTCGCGGCACCGGATCAAGCATGCCAACTCCGGCAGGGTCTCGCTGGCAGCGGTGCCGAGCTTTGTCGGGTAGACTGTGGAGGTTGTCTGCCCTCAGGCCCCCACTCGGAGGCACGGGCGGGCGACGTGCTACACACCCTCCTGCTTCCGGGAAAGTCCCGGGAGCCGTTCTAGTCCGAAGGAGGTGGGTAAGTGACGCACCAGTACGAACTCATGGTCATTCTGACCCCCGAGATCGATGAGCGCACGGTCGCCCCGACGCTCGACAAGTTCCTGAAGGTCATCACCAACGATGGTGGCTCGATTGACAAGGTCGACATCTGGGGCAAGCGCCGTCTGGCTTACGAGATCCAGAAGAAGAACGAAGGCATCTACGCCGTCGTCAACTTCACCGCTACCAGCGAGGCCACGCAGGAGCTCGATCGTCAGCTCAAGCTGAACGAGACGATCATGCGCACCAAGGTGCTGCGGGCAGAGGAAGCTCAGGCGATGGTCGCCTCGGAGGCTAAGCGCTCCGAGGAGAAGGCTGCTCGCAAGGCCGCCAAGGCTGCGAAGGCCTGAGTCTCATGGCCGGCGAAACAGTCATCACCGTGGTGGGAAACCTCACGGCCGACCCCGAGCTGCGCTACACGCAGAACGGACTGCCGGTGGCGAACTTCACCATCGCATCGACGCCTCGGAACTTCGACCGCGCCGCGAACGAGTGGAAGGACGGCGAAGCGCTGTTCCTCCGCGCGTCCGTGTGGCGTGAGTTCGCCGAGCACGTGGCGGGTTCTCTGACCAAGGGCATGCGCGTCATCGCGCAGGGCCGTCTGCGTCAGCGCTCCTACCAGGACCGCGAGGGCAACCAGCGCACCGCGATCGAGCTGGAGGTCGACGAGATCGGCCCCTCGCTTCGTTACGCGACCGCGCAGGTCACCCGTGCGGCGTCGACCGGTGGCGGCTTCCAGGGTGGGGGCCAGGGCGGCGGGCAGGCTCGTCCCGCTCAGCAGGTGTCGGAGGAGCCGTGGTCCACTCCCGGCTCGTCGACCAGCGCTGACGCGTGGAGCACGCCCGGCAGCTTCGGCGACGACACCCCGTTCTGATCAAGGATCTCCGGATGCTTCGGCATCCGTCTCATAACTAAGGAAAAACTATGGCTGGAAAGTCGAGCGGCGACCGCCGCAAGCCGCGGAAGGGTGGCAAGCCCACCGCTCCCGCGAAGTCGATCCGGGTCGGCGTCATTGACTACAAGGACGTCGCCACGCTTCGCAAGTTCATCTCGGAGCGTGGAAAGATCCGCGCCCGTCGTATCACCGGTGTCTCGGTGCAGGAGCAGCGTCTGATCGCCCGCGCGATCAAGAACGCTCGCGAGATGGCTCTCCTGCCCTACGCCGGCGCTGGCCGCTGAGGGGTACGGACATGGCAAAGCTGATTCTCACGAACGAGGTCGCCGGGCTCGGAAGCGCCGGTGACGTGGTCGAGGTCAAGAACGGGTACGCCCGCAACTACCTCATCCCCCAGGGCTTCGCTACGGCGTGGACCCGCGGTGGCGAAAAGCAGGTCGCTTCGATCCAGGCTGCTCGTCAGGCTCGCGCGATCCACGACCGCGACGAGGCCGTGGCCCTGAAGAACGCCCTCGAGGGCACCAAGGTGCGTCTGGCCGTCAAGGCCGGCGCCGAGGGTCGCCTCTTCGGCTCCGTCAAGACCGAGCACATCGCGGATGCTGTCGCAGCCGCCGGTCTCGGCTCGATCGACAAGCGCAAGGTGCACATCACGTCGACCATCAAGTCGACCGGTGAGCACGAGGCCACGGTTCGTCTGCACGACGACGTGACCGCTGTCATCACGCTTCAGGTGGTCGCTGCCAAGTAAGGCACGCCCTGTCGAAGCTCGAACGCCCTCCGTCCTCCGGGACGGGGGGCGTTCTGCGTTCTTCCCCGCACAGGCGGCCGCGCTCGCGAGAACTTCTTCGTGACAATCGTCGATGCCGGGTGTATGTTCCAAGCAGGACTGGGGGGGCCGCCACCTTTCGGAGTCCCCCGGGAACGACGACGGGGGAGACCGATGTCCACGGCCCAGGTGGTGACACGACGCACAGCGTCGGTGCGCCCCGCCGTGCGGCTCGGGCTGATCGGCCTCGCGGTCGGCGCCGTCTGGTTCGGCGTCACGCTTCTCACCGGGGGCATGAGCGCCTCCGCGGACGACGGCGATTCGCTCGGCGACGGGCTCGGTTCCGTCGTCGCGGGCGTGGTCAGCACCACCCAGACCGTCGTCGAGACCGCCGTCCCGGCCGCTGCGCCGATCGTCGCGACGGTGCAGCCCGTGGCGCAGGCGCAGCCCGTGGCGCAGCCCGTGGCGCAGCCCGTGGAGCAGGCCGCACAGGTCGCTGCGCCCGCTCAGGAGCCGATCGCGACCAGCGCCGTCACCACCGTCGTCAGCGCTGCGCCGCAGGTGGCGACAGTGATCACATCGGCGACGACAGCGATCACCGAAACAGCTTCTGACCTGGGCCTGAACCTCGACGTCTCGAACGTCGTGCAGCCCGTCGCCGCATTCGCTGACGGCGTTCTGAGCGCCACGACGAGCGCCGTCCCGGTCCTCGGATCGACCGTCGGAACCCTGCTGGGAACCGCGCCTGTCGCATCCCTCGTCGACCCGATCCTCCACCGAGCGGACGCCGCGCTCACCCCGCCCGCTCCTGTCGCCTCCGGTGCGACGATGGCCGACGTCGACCGCGCCCTCTTCGGGATCTCTGATCCGTCTCTGAGAGCGCATTCGGCGCCTGTGCTCGCGACACCTCTGTTCGCGGCACCTCTGCGCGCAGCGCTCGAGCATCCCGCCGCCCCGACAGAGCATGCCCCGACTGCCCCCGCGGCGCCGCCTGGCGCGCCCTTCCCTGGTGGTACGGGCACCGGCGGGGGAGCGAACGGCTCCGGCTCCGCCGGCGCATCCACGATCTCCGACGCGGTCTCCTCCGCGTACCTTCTCGAGGCGAACGCCTCTCTGGTGCTGAGCACCGTTCACGACGAGCTGCCCTCGTCGCCGGTGTTCGACACCGACTCCACCCCTGACTGAGTGAGGGAGCATCGCGCTGCGTGCGCGATCATCCGCGATCCACTTCCTGGATCGCATCTTCCTCAATCTCAGAAAGGGTTTGGCATGAACAAGTACGTGATGCGAAGCCTGCTACTCGCGGGCTTCGCCGCCGGCTTCTGGGCCGCCGGCACCGGCATCGCGAATGCCGACGAGGCACCGCCGCAGGATGACACCTCGGCAGTCGTCAACGTCCAAGTGCCACTGACCGTCTCAGGCGTGGCGGCATCGGCGACGGGAGAGTCCACTCAGGACGCCCCTGCGCCGGTGACCGCGCCGATCGTGACGGTGGACCTCAGCGCCGTGGGCGGAGTTCTCTCCGGCCAGCAGGCGGTGGCCGCGGTATCGACACCGGTGACGGTGGCGGGCAACGCGGTCAGCGTCGTGGGTGATGCGTCGTCGACCGACTCGTCGGTGACGAACACCCAGACGGCGACGGGAACAGCGGGAACGACGGATGCCGTGGGGGCCCTCTCGGGGGTCCAGGGCATCGTCGACGTCTCCGCACCCGTGACGGTCTCGGGCAACGCGGTCTCGGTCTTCGGCGACGCGGTCACCGACGGTTCGACGGTCTCGACGGCAGATGCCGTCGGGTCGGCGGGCGGCGGTGCCGACAACTCGGGGGTCGGCGTCGGATCGGGCCTGCAGGCACCGGTCGACGTGACGGCGCCTCTGACGGCATCGGGCAACGCGTTCAGCGTTTTCGGTGACGCGGAGTCGCAGGACTCGGCAGTAGCAGCGACAGATGCAAGTGGAAACAACGGCGTGTCGAATGAGGGCATCGGCGTCGGAACGGGTTGGCAGATCCCTGCCGACGTCACCGCTCCGCTCACCGCCTCCGGCAACGCAGCCAGCGTGTTCGGCGACGCGGAATCCGATGATTCCGATGTCGCAGTGAACGACGGCGCCGGCACCACATCCGGAGGGGGCACGATCTCGAACTCGGGGATCGGTCTCAACACCGGATGGCAGATTCCCGCCGATGTGACGATGCCGATCACGGCGTCCGGCAATGCCGGATCCGTGTTCGATGACGCCACGACCAGCGGATCGTCGGTGTCCGTGACCGACCAGGCCGGAGTCGCGAACTCCGGTGGGGGGATCGCGAACTCCGGCATCGGCAAAGATACGGGTTGGCAGATTCCCGCTGATGTGACCGCACCGGTCACGTTCTCGGGGAACGCGATCTCGGGCACGGGTGAGGCAGTCACCAGGGGCTCGGACGTCGCGATCGTCGACCAGGCAGGAGTCGCGAACAGCGGCGGCGAGGTGTCGAACGGCGGCATCGGATGGGGCGTGGGCTGGCAGATCCCAGCTGACGTGACCGCTCCGGTGACGGCATCCGGCAACTCCTTCTCGGGTCTTGGTGACGCGGTCACCGACGACTCGGACGTCACGATCATCGATCGCTCTGGTGTCTCGAACGGTGGCGGTGAGGTCGGCAACGCCGGCTACGGCGTCGCTTCGGGCTGGCAGATCCCGGCCGATGTGACCGCTCCGCTGACCGCTTCCGGCAACGCGGGCTCGCTTCTCGGTGACGCAGGGACGTCGGACTCCGACGTCACGATCGTCGACGATGCGGGTGTCGCGAACGGTGGTGGCGAGGTCGGGAACGTGGGCTACGGCTTCGGATCCGGCTGGCAGATCCCGGCCGATGTCACCGCACCGGTGACGATCTCGGGCAACGCGATCTCGGGTGACTGCGATGCGGTGACCTCGGGCTCGACGGTGTCGATCGTCGACGATGCGGGTGTCGCAGGTTCCGGCAGCTCGATCGACAACGCCGGTTACGGCGTCGGTACGGGCTGGCAGATCCCGGCTGACATCACGGCACCGATCACGGTGACGGGCAACGCGGGCTCCGTGCTCGACAACGCCACGTCGACGGGCTCGGACGTCGCGATCGTCGACAACGGCGGCGTGGTCGCCGGGGGAAGCGAGATCGACAACGCCGGTTACGGCCTGAACTCGGGTTGGCAGATCCCGGCCGACGTCACCGCTCCGGTGACGTTCTCGGGCAACGCCCTCTCCGGTGCAGGTGAAGCGGTCACCGACGACTCCCAGGTCGGCATCGTGGATGACGCGGACGTCGTGGACGGCGCGGGGGAGATCTCCAACGTCGGAGTCGGCAAGGACTCCGGCTGGCAGATCGTCACCGACTGGAGCACGCCGGTCACGGCATCCGGCAACGCCTTCTCGGGCACGGGCGACGTCGTCGCCTCGGGTTCGAGCGTCGGCGTCGTCGACCACGGTGACGCGGTCGACGGTTCGGGCGAGGTGTCGAACACCGGCATCGGCTGGGGAGTCGGCTGGCAGGTACTCGGCGATGTGACGGCTCCGGTGACGGCGTCGGGCAACGCGGGGTCCGTGTTCGGAGACGCCGGGACCGCAGGTTCCGGTGTGTCGGTCGTCGACAACGCGGGTGTCCTGAACGGCAACAGCGAGGTCGCGAACGCAGGGTACGGTGTCGGCTCCGGCTGGCAGGTGCTCGGCGACGTGACGGCTCCGGTGACGTTCTCGGGCAACGTGCTCGCAGGCACGGGTGACGCAGTCACCACGGACTCGGGCGTCGCGATCGTCGACAACACCTCCGTCATCGGCGCGGCCGGTCAGGCGGAGAACGAGGGTATCGGCGTCGGTTCAGGATGGCAGGTCGTCGGCGACGTCGTCATGCCGTTCACCGGCTCCGGCAACGCGGCGACCGTCTTCGGCGACGCGGACTCGTTCGACTCCGATGTCGCTGTGATGACGGCGGACGGCGCGATCGTCTCCGGCGATGCGGCCAACTCGGGTATCGGCGTCGGCACAGGGTGGCAGGTCGTGGGTGGCATCGTCGCCCCGGTCACCGCCTCGGGCAACGCCGCTGCGGTGGCCGGTGACGTCGCGACGGATGACTCGTCCGTCGTGATCCACGGATCGGACGGCTTCGGGGACCTGCCCAACGCAGGTGCCGGTGTCGGCTCCGGGTGGGACGTCGCCGTCGGCATCACCACACCGCTCACGTTCGTCGGCAACGCCGTGACCCCGGTGGGGGGAGTCACGTCGGATGACGAGATCGTCGTCATCGACCCGGGTGCGCCCGGATCGATCAACCCGGGCCTCCCGGGTGTTCCCTCGCTTCCGGTGCCCGACCTCGGCAATGCCGCGGGCGAGCTCATCGGCAGCATTCCCGGTGTCCCGGCGCTTCCGGGCGTCTCCGAGGTGGGTGACGTGATCGGCGGCATCGTCGGTGGCGAGCCTGGCGGCCCGGCTGTGCCGGGTGCGGGCGACCTCCTCGACGGTGTCATCGGCAGCGTCCCCGTCATTCCCTCGATCCCCGGCGTGCCGGAGCTCGGCGGTTCTCTCGGTGACGCGGTCGACGCGATCGGGACGGTCATCGGCGGCGGACTCCCGGAGGTGCCGTCGGCACCTTCCGTTCCGGGTGCTCCGTCGATTCCGGGCCTCGGGGGCCTCGTCCCCGGACTCGACAGCGTGATCGGTTCTCTCGTGCCGGGTCTGCCGGGTCTCCCGGTGCTCCCGGGCGAGCCGAACGGTCCCGTGCTCGACCTGAGCGATCTGCTCGGTTCGCTGCCTGGCCTGCCTGGGCTGCCCGACGTGGGCGGCGTGATCGGTGACGTCACCGATTGCGGTTGCGACACGGTCGGCGGAATCGGCGACGTCGTCAGCGACGCAGCCGGATCCGTCGGGGACGCTATCGGCGGCATCGGCGGTACTCCCGGTGAGCACGGTCTTCCGGGCCTGCCGGACGTGGGCGGTGTCGTGGGCGGTGTCATCGACACGGTCGGCGGCGTCGTTCCGGGTCTGCCCGGTGTGCCGTCGCTCCCGGGTGCTCCGGGTCTGCCGTCGCTGCCGGGTCTTCCGGATCTCGGCGGTGTGGCAGGGGGGATCGTCGATTCTGTCGGCGGTCTGATCGCTGGGCTCCCGGGCCTTCCTGGTCTACCGGGAGTTCCTGGTCTGCCTGACCCGAGCATCCCCGGTCTTCCGGGTCTGCCCGAGCTGGGCGGTGTCGTGGGTGGAGTCGTCGACACTGTCGGTGGCCTCGTTCCGGCTCTTCCGGGTGTTCCGTCGCTGCCGGGTCTTCCCGGTGGCGAGCTTCCGGGCCTTCCGGGGTTTCCTGACTTGGGTGACGTCACTGACATCGTCGGGGGCATTCTCCCGGGTCTTCCGGGTGTTCCGTCGCTTCCGGGTCTTCCTGGTGGTGAGCTTCCGGGTCTTCCGGGTCTGGGTGACCTCGCTGACATCGTCGGTGGTCTGATCCCGGGTCTTCCGGGTGTTCCGTCGCTGCCGGGTCTCCCCGGTGGCGAGCTTCCGGGTCTCCCGGGTCTGGGTGACGTCGCTGACATTGTCGGTGGTCTGATCCCTGCTCTTCCCGGAGTTCCTGACCTGGGTGACGTCACCGACATCGTCGGTGGTCTGATCCCGGGTCTTCCGGGTGTTCCGTCGCTTCCGGGTCTTCCCGGTGGCGAGCTTCCGGGCCTTCCGGGGTTTCCTGACTTGGGTGACGTCACTGACATCGTCGGGGGCATTCTCCCGGGTCTTCCGGGTGTTCCGTCGCTTCCGGGTCTTCCTGGTGGTGAGCTTCCGGGTCTTCCGGGTCTGGGTGACCTCGCTGACATCGTCGGTGGTCTGATCCCGGGTCTTCCGGGTGTTCCGTCGCTGCCGGGTCTCCCCGGTGGCGAGCTTCCGGGTCTCCCGGGTCTGGGTGACGTCGCTGACATTGTCGATGGTCTGATCCCTGCTCTTCCCGGAGTTCCTGACCTGGGTGACGTCACCGACATCGTCGGTGGTCTGATCCCGGGTCTTCCGGGTGTTCCGTCGCTGCCGGGTCTTCCCGGTGGCGAGCTTCCGGGCCTTCCGGGAGTTCCTGACCTGGGCGGTCTGGTCGGGGATGTTGTCGACTCTGTCGGCGGCATCCTCCCGGGCCTGCCTGGTGTTCCGTCGCTGCCGGGTCTTCCCGGTGGCGAGCTTCCGGGTCTTCCGGGGGTTCCTGATCTGGGTGGTCTGGTGGGTGATGTTGTCGACTCTGTCGGCGGCATCCTCCCGGCTCTTCCGGGTCTGGGTGACGTCACTGACATCGTTGGTGGTCTGATCCCGGGCCTGCCGGGTGTTCCGTCGCTTCCGGGTCTTCCTGGTGGCGAGCTGCCGGGTCTCCCGGGAGTTCCTGACCTCGGTGGTCTCGTGAGCGATGTTGTCGACTCTGTCGGCGGCATCCTCCCGGCTCTTCCGGGTCTGGGTGACGTCACTGACATCGTTGGTGGTCTGATCCCGGGCCCGCCGGGTGTTCCGTCGCTTCCGGGTCTTCCTGGTGGCGAGCTGCCGGGTCTCCCGGGAGTTCCTGACCTCGGTGGTCTCGTGAGCGATGTTGTCGACTCTGTCGGCGGCATCCTCCCGGCTCTTCCGGGTCTGGGTGACGTCACTGACATCGTTGGTGGTCTGATCCCGGGCCCGCCGGGTGTTCCGTCGCTTCCGGGTCTTCCCGGTGGCGAGCTTCCGGGTCTCCCGGGAGTTCCTGACCTCGGTGGTCTCGTGAGCGATGTTGTCGACTCTGTCGGCGGCCTCGTTCCGTCCCTTCCGGGTGTTCCGTCGCTTCCGGGTCTTCCTGGTGGCGAGCTTCCGGGTCTTCCGGGGGTTCCTGATCTGGGTGGTCTGGTGGGTGATGTTGTCGACTCTGTCGGCGGCATCCTCCCGGCTCTTCCGGGTCTGGGTGACGTCACTGACATCGTTGGTGGTCTGATCCCGGGCCTTCCTGGTGTTCCGTCGCTTCCGGGTCTTCCTGGTGGTGAGCTTCCGGGCCTTCCGGGTCTGGGTGACGTCACTGACATTGTTGGTGGTCTGATCCCGGGCCTTCCTGGTGTTCCGTCGCTGCCGGGCCTTCCTGGTGGCGAGCTGCCGGGTCTCCCGGGGGTTCCTGATCTGGGCGGTCTCGTGGGCGATGTTGTCGACTCTGTCGGTGGCCTCGTTCCGGGTCTTCCGGGTCTTCCGGGTCTTCCGGGTCTTCCGGGTCTTCCGGGTGCTCCGGGTCTGCCGTCGCTGCCGGGTCTTCCGGATCTCGGCGGCGTGGCAGGAGGGATCGTCGATTCTGTCGGCGGTCTGATCGGTGGGCTTCCCGGCCTACCGGGCCTGCCGGGAGTTCCTGGTCTGCCTGACCCGAGCATCCCCGGTCTTCCGGGTCTGCCCGAGCTGGGCGGTGCCCTCGGTCCTATCAGTGACGCGGTGCGGCAGCTGCCTCTTGTGGGCGGTCCCGCGAGTGAGGTTGTCGACACGCTCAGCGATCTGATCGGTGGGCTTCCTGGTGGTGAGCCGGGTCTGCCGTCCCTTCCGGGTCTGGGTGACGTCACCGACATCGTCGGTGGTCTGATCCCTGCTCTTCCGGGAGTTCCTGACCTGGGTGGTCTCGTGGGTGATGTTGTCGACTCTGTCGGCGGCATCCTCCCGGGTCTTCCGGGTGTTCCGTCGCTTCCGGGTCTTCCCGGTGGCGAGCTTCCGGGTCTTCCGGGTCTTCCGGGTCTGGGTGACGTGACCGACATCGTCGGTGGTCTGATCCCTGCTCTTCCCGGAGTTCCTGACCTGGGTGACGTCACCGACATCGTCGGTGGTCTGATTCCGGGTCTTCCGGGTGTTCCGTCGCTGCCGGGTCTTCCCGGTGGCGAGCTTCCGGGCCTTCCGGGAGTTCCTGACCTGGGTGGTCTCGTGGGTGATGTTGTCGACTCTGTCGGCGGCATCCTCCCGGCTCTTCCGGGTGTTCCGTCGCTGCCGGGTCTCCCCGGTGGCGAGCTTCCGGGTGTTCCTGACCTGGGTGATGTCACTGACATCGTTGGTGGTCTGATCCCGGGCCTTCCTGGTGTTCCGTCGCTGCCGGGTCTCCCTGGTGGCGAGCTTCCGGGTCTCCCGGGAGTTCCTGACCTGGGTGGTGTCACCGACCTCGTCGGCGGCATCCTTCCGGGTCTTCCTGGTGGGGAGCTTCCGGGTCTCCCGGGAGTTCCTGACCTGGGCGGTCTGGTGGGTGGTGTCGTCGACTCTGTCGGCGGCATCCTCCCGGGCCTTCCTGGTGTTCCGTCGCTGCCGGGTCTTCCTGGTGGTGAGCTTCCGGGTCTTCCGGGAGTTCCTGATCTCGGTGGTCTCGTGGGTGGTGTCGTCGACTCCGTCGGTGGCATCCTCCCGGGCCTTCCGGGTGCACCCTCTGTTCCGGGTCTGTCGAATGTCTCGGGTGTGGTTGGAGAGGTCGTCGACGCTGTCGGCGGCCTCCCTGGCTCGCTTCCCGGCGCCGGTGATCTCGTCGACACGGTTGGTGGTCTCGTCGGTGGCCTTCCGGGCCTGCCGAGCATTCCAGGTCTTCCGGGTGCACCGTCCGTTCCGGGTCTGTCGGATGTGACGGGTGTGGTTGGAGGGGTCGTCGACACTGTCGGCGGCCTCCCCGGCCTGATTTCGCCCCTGGTGAATCGGCTCCTGTCTGTAGCGGATGACGTGATCGACCAGGTCACGCCGGCCCCGGGTACGCCCGGCACTCCCGGAACCCCCGGAACCCCGGGTACGCCGGGAACGCCCGGCACGCCGGGTACCCCGGGAACCCCCGGAACGCCTGGTACCCCGGGTACGCCGGGTACGCCCGGCACCTCCGGAACGCCGATCGTAACCGCATCCGGCAACGGATCGACGCGCGGTACGGCAGCACGCTCCGGGTCCACTCGGTCGGCAGTGCAGACGGAGTCGGGGTCGCTCGCCACGACCGGCGGTGGCCAGCCTGAACTCGGGCTGGTCGTCCTCCTGCTCGCCATCGGCGGACTCCTCGCGACGAGGAGGCGTCGCCTGGCCTGAGAGTGACGAGAAGCCGCGGCCCGATCCACGATCGGACCGCGGCTTCTCTCGTGTCCGGGACAACCTGCGCAACAGCATCCGTCGTCCTCGAGCAAGACGAATGCCCCGTGGTGAGGGCCACGGGGCATTCGCCGTCCGCACTCGCGAATCAAATGGACGAGACCTGAGGGGCAGGGCATCGTCCGCGCGTTCACGCAGTGCTCCGGTGGTGCGGCGTCTCCTCCCCCGAGGACAGCCGCACCGCCGGGGTCGGGCTACGTCGGCAGGGGATGTCGACGAAGTCTCCCGCCGTGCGGGTGCGGCAGCCGGTGCGGGATTGGCGCGGTGGAGACGCGTGCCATGAGCCCTCCGGTGGCGGCGAGCACGTCTGCACTTCCGGCGACGCATTCGGCTGCGCACCCGCCCGAGGCGGGAGAAGTCCCATCCACGGTGGCGGTCGCCACCCGGATGTCGACGACCGGCAGCACCGGCGCCGAGCTCGCAAGCCCGTCGTCTGTGCTGCCGGTCGTCAAAGGCGGCACCCCGGCCGCCGTCGAGGCCTGGGGAGCCCCGTACTGGGGATCTGGGGCCGGGGTGCTGGTCTGGGGGCGGCGCACCAGGTGCTGCCGTGTCGAGCTGGTTCCGGGGACCCCGTGGAGGTCGCCGATCGGCGCGCTGAGGGCGCCCAGAAGATCGACGAGTGCCTGGGCGGCGCTGCGCGTGGCGCCCGAGGTCATGGAACGGGTACGCCGGACGTCGCGCCTCACGAGAGTGCGCATGATGATGCTCCTGACTGAGCCGGTGTCGTAGGACGGGTGCGCGCGGGATCAGAGGTGCGCGCGCAGCACAGCATCCGTCGTCCTCAACAGGGACGACACGACAGCCGGATCAGTCAGGAGATACGTCGGTGTCGGCGACAGCCGACGCCGGAAGAGCGTCGGCAGATGCGCCGGAGTCCCGCGTCACAGCGGGCAGCAGGAAGAGGCCTCCGTCGCTGACGCGAGCGGCGGCGGCTGATGCTCCTCCGCCGGATCCGGCAGAGGAAGACGGGGAGATCGGTGCCCCAGAGGGAGCGGTCGCCGGAGAGTCGGCAGGTGCGGGAGCGCCGGCGCCAGGGCCGGGAGAGCCGCTCAGGGCCTCATCTGCGCCCGATCCGGGCTCCCGGTCTGAGCGCGGCGTCGCTGCCGTGACGGACGCCACGCCATCGGAGAGAGCGGATGCCGCCGCTGCGGCGATGGGGATCGACGCCCCGCCGTCCGTGTCGACGGCCGGAAGTGCTCCGGGAAGACTGGGAAGCCCGGGAACCTGCGGCTCGAGAGAACCCAGCACCGGAGGAACGGTCGAGTCGACGATGCCGCCGACCACGCCGGTGGTGTCGTCGACGATGCCGACCAGGTCGTCGATCACCTGGGGCACGCCGAGGTCATCGACCAGGTCGCCCACGATGGGAAGACCGGTGACGATGTCGATCACAGGGTCGGTGATCTGCGAGACGGGACGGCTTTCGACGATGGCGACGACGGGCTGCACGACCGCCTGCGCGGTGTCCGTCACGGTGTGGACGACCGGAGCGGTCACCGGTCCGACGACCGGCACCTGGGCGACCGTCTGCGTGACCGTGGTGACGACGGCGGGCACCGCCTGCTGCACCGGGGCCGCGACCGCAGTGACCACGGGGCTCACGACCTGGGTGACCACAGGGGTCACTGGGGCGGTGACGGTTGAGACCGCGTTGCTGACGAGACCCGTGACGCCGTCGAGCGGGCCGTCGTCGTCCGCGTGGGCGGCGCCTCCGCCGGTGAAAAGCGTGAACGCGGCCCAGGCGAGCACAGCAATGCCGCCCCAGAGAAGGCCGGCGGAGCCGGCCCGGGTGGCCCGAGCGTCCACGTTCCACCTCCCCCTCTGAAGGCAAACGTAATATCGACGCGATTGCGTCGCTGCGCCGAGACTACCCCTCGCCTCGGGCGCGTGTCCAGGTCGGGATATACGAGTGTTTCAGCATACGGCCGCCGGTGACGCGCCCGACTGCGGCACCGGCTTGACTTTCCCCAGGTTCTGCACATGCGGACATCGATGGGTCCAACCTTCAACGCCCGCTTGAGATCGAATGTTGTGCACAGGGTGGGGAAACAAAAAATACCAGTTCAACTACGATAAAATGGTCCGAAATTCCGGTAGTCCACCGGGTTATCCACATGCGTTGTGCACAGACACTCCGAGTTTCTCCGCATCCTTTCCACATGGTTATCCACAGGCTCTGTTGCACCCGCTCTCGCGCGTGAATACCGTGGTCGAGCGACCGAATGTCGGGGGATGGTGTTTTGCTGTGCACCTGGCCGGATGAGGTCGTGGAGCACGTCACCAGTCGCATCGAAGGGAAGCCTGTGTCGATCGCCGACATCTCGGAGGAACGCCTCGGAGGGCAACGTCAACCGGAGCGCACGCCGCCGCACGATCTGCTCGCCGAGCAGAGCGCGCTCGGAGGCATGCTGCTGTCGAAGGACGCCGTCGCCGACGTCATCGAGACCCTCAAGGGCGCCGACTTCTACATCCCGAAGCACGAGCTGATCTTCGAGGCGATCCTGTCGCTCTACTCGCACGGCGAGCCGACAGACGTGGTCGCGGTGACCGACGAGCTCATCAAGACCGGTGAGCTCAGCCGCGCCGGCGGCGCCGACTACCTGCACACTCTCACCTCGATCGTGCCGACGGCCGCGAACGCCGGCTACTACGCCGGCATCGTGTCGGAGCGTGCGATCCTCCGGCGTCTCGTCGACGCGGGGACCCGCATCGTGCAGCTCGGCTACGACGGCCAGGGCGATGCCACCGACATCGTCAACAACGCGCAGGCGGAGATCTATTCGATCACCGGATCCGAGACGGCAGAGGACTACGTGCCGCTGCAGACGGCGGTGGATGCCGCGATCGAGGAGATCGAGGCCGCCAACGGCCGCGACGGATCGATGACCGGTGTACCGACCGGCTTCCGTGAACTCGACGAACTGACCAACGGCCTGCACGGCGGCCAGATGATCGTCGTCGCCGCGCGACCCGCCATGGGAAAGTCGACGCTCGCCCTCGACTTCGCGCGCTCGGCATCCATCGGCCACAACCTCCCTTCGGTCTTCTTCTCGCTCGAGATGGGCAAGAGCGAGATCGCGATGCGTCTGCTCAGCGCCGAGGGCGCGATTCCGCTGCAGAACATGCGTAAGGGCAACCTCGACCCGCGCGACTGGACGACGGTCGCCGCGACCCGCGGGCGCATCAACGACGCGCCGCTCTACATCGACGACAGCCCGAACATGACTCTCGTCGAGATCCGCGCCAAGTGCCGTCGCCTCAAGCAGCGCGAGGGGCTGCGCATGGTCATCATCGACTACCTGCAGCTGATGACCTCGGGCAAGCGCGTCGAGTCGCGTCAGCAGGAGGTCTCGGAGTTCTCCCGTAGCCTCAAGCTCATCGCCAAGGAGCTGCAGGTGCCCGTGATCGCGCTGTCGCAGCTGAACCGTGGTCCGGAGCAGCGGCAGGACAAGAAGCCCGCGATCAGCGACCTTCGTGAGTCAGGATCGATCGAGCAGGATGCCGACATGGTGATCCTGCTGCATCGCGACTCCGTGTACGACAAGGACGTGCGTCCCGGTGAAGCCGACCTGATCGTCGCCAAGCACCGTAACGGCCCGACCGCGACCATCACCGTGGCGTTCCAGGGTCACTACTCGCGCTTCGCCGACATGGCTCCGGGCGGGGACTTCAACTGATTCACCCGCCCGCTACGGCCGGGAGATGAGGTACCGGCCGGCCGTGATCGAGCTGTTGAACGACACCAGCCGGCCGACGACGGTGGTCGTCGAGGCGGAGATCGCTCCGTCGGCCAGCAGTGTGCCGCGCAGCGTGCTCGTGTTGAGTGTGGCGTTGCCGCGGATGCGCCAGAAGATGTTGGCCGAGGTCGCGCCGCCCGCGAGTTCGACGTGCGTGCCGTTGGCCACCGTCAGGCTGTTCGCGATGAACACGAATCGTGCGCTCGGGTCGCCCCCGGCGTCGACGGCGATGTTGCCCGAGGCGCTGAGGGTGGTCCACGAGTAGGTTCCCGGTGTGACGCGTCCCGTGAGGGTTCCGGTCCGCGGCGTCGCCTTTCGCGCTTCGAGGGCGGTCGCGAGCGTGCGGGCGTCAGCCATCGCGTTGCGCGCGGCGCTCGTGTTCCGCTCGAGTGACGCGTAGCGGTCGAGGATGCTGAAGTTCGAGATCGTCGTACCCGGCGTGGTGCCCACGCTGCCGTCGACGTCGGTGAAGCTCAGCACGCCGTCGGTGACCGACGTGGCGGCCAGGAGGGAGAACGGATCGGCGCGGCCGATGGCGATGGCGGGGAGGGCTGCAGCCGACCACGTCGCAGAGGTCGTGGTGCGCACGCTGAAGGCCGCGTACGCCTGCGCCGACGGCGAGGCGAGCCCGGCGGTGATCGCGGCGACCGTGAGGGCGGCCACCGCGACGTGCTCTGCGCGGCGCGGACGCGACGGCGTCGGGAAGGCCAGCACCATGGTCACGAGAGTCCCCAGGATCCACGCGACCAGAGCGAGCGGATCGCGGCCGATCCAGTACGCGGGCAACCCGATGAACGGCACCAGCAGGCGACCCGCGCCGTGCAGGTCGTCTTCGGTGCGGATGCCGGAGTCGGGGTCGCTGTTCGCGTCGCCCTGCGTGACGAATCCCCCGTCGACGGTCTCCGCGATCCGGTGCATCTTGATGATCGGGGCGCCGTCGGCATCCACCGCGTCGAAGGCGACGACGAGCCCCTCGCCGTACGTCTCCCCGGGTGGCAGATCGGAGAGGAGAACCACATCTCCGACCGAGATGGTCGGCTCCATGGAGCCGCTGAGGATCACCATCGGACGCCATCCGCACAGGACGGGCAGGAGCGCGATGATCGCGAGCGTGGCCATCACGGTGAGGTACGCGCGCGAAAGGAGCAGCAGCACGAACCTCACCCAGCCGTCCCTCCCGAAGGCACCCGACGCCCGGGAGGAGGCAGAGCTCTCCTCAGCGGTACGGCGGGTGCGCCTCAGGGGGATGGGGGCGGTCATACTCGGCCTTGCGGCGCTCCTCAGCGGATCAGTTGTCGGTGCTCTGCAGCTCCCAGACGACGTCGAGACCGACGCGGGCACCCTGCAGGGCGTCGATCTCGGCCTGCGTCATGCCGGTGGTGTCGAACGTCCACTTCGCGCGGAAGGTCTTCGACTCTCCCGGGGTGCCGGTGGTGACCCAGCTGTTCGATCCGGTGGCCCAGTCGGTGTCGGCGGCCGAGAGCTGCGCGAGCGTGCCGGTGAGCGGGGTCGATCCGGTCTCGGGCGTGAAGCCGGCGCAGTCGTTGAACGATCCGCCGCTGCCCTTCTCCATGGAGATCACGATGTGGTTCTCGAGGCCGCGGTCCTTGAGAGCGTCCTCGACGTAGGTGCGGACCTCTCCCGCCACGGTGGAGTTCGACGTGACGACGATGCACTTCTGGCCCGTGTCGCCGGGAACCATGTTCTCCACGGTGAGGGCGGCGGCGCCGCGGTCGTCGTCGGTGAGGGCCACCCGGCCCGTGCTCCAGGAATTGCCGGAGTTCTCGGTGCGGGCCGAGAAGGCGGCGTAGGAGCTCTGCCACACCAGGCCGCCTGCGAGCAGCACGGAGACGGGGATGACGAGAGCTGCGATCGTGCGGTTTCGACGGGGTGCAGCGGACATGGGGGAGCCTTTCGCAGGGGTGCGGGGGAGTGGGAGTGGGACGTCGATGCGGATGCTTCAGCCGGAGCGGTGCCACCAGAATGCCAATATATGGGCCGAATGCGCGGCGCGATAGGGACCAAAGTCCCACGGGTTCGCGTGGCCGAGCAGCAGCGATGCGCCTGCGCACCGAGAGGTCGGCATCGGGGCCGTCGACTCCGACCATGCGGCGAGCAAAGTGCTGCTGAGCGCGGCCATGACGTTTCCACTGTCCTCTCGCGGGGTCCGTGTCAATAGGGTCGAAGGTCCTGCCGAACTCCGGTACCGTGCCTCGCATATGAGGGGGTGATTCAGGTGCCGGAGGACCTGAATACTGTTGGCGATGCATCCAGGAGGGGGGAGCGGGGGTCGGGCATGACCCGGGTCTTCCTCGTCGACGATCACGAGATCGTCCGCCGCGGAGTGGCGAGCGTGATCGAGGAGCAGCCTGATCTCGCCGTCGTCGGAGAGGCGGCCACGATACGGGAGGCCTCCGCGCGGATCCCGGTGACGTCGCCGGATGTCGTGGTGCTCGACCTCCGGCTCTCCGACGGAGACGGCGTTCAGCTGTGCCGCAGCATCCGCTCCGTGCATCCGCACGTGCGCTGTCTCATCCTCACCGCCCACCACGATGACGAGGCCACGATCGCCGCGGTGCTCGCCGGAGCCTCGGGATACGAGCTGAAGAGCATCCGCGGCCGGACCCTGGCCGACGTCATCCGGCGCATCGCGGCCGGAGAGCGGCTCATCCCCCGCCGGCTCGCCGAGCGGGTGGTGCGGGCGGTGTCGAACGCGCCGACGTCCCCCGGCTCCAGGGGCCTGCCCCGCGTGGACCTGACTCTTCGCGAGCGTCAGGTGCTGAGATGCATCGGCGATGGACTGACGAACAGGCAGATAGGAGAGCGCCTCGGCCTCGCCGAGAAGACCGTCAAGAACTACGTGTCGGGGCTGCTCGCGAAGCTCGGAATGGAACGCCGGACACAGGCGGCGATCTACGCCACGTCGTCGCCGAGGACGTGATCAGGAATGGTCGCCCTCGTCGGGAACCGTCCATTCCGAGGACTCGAGCAGAGCGTCGAAGAAGCGGATCACGGCTCGACGATCGTCGGGGGACAGCCCGGCGACGGCGTCGAAGCGGCGCGCATGGCTGCGGCCGACGGATGCTCTCGCCGACGCCCTCGTCGATTCGGTGACCTCGATCGACGTGCGCCGGCGATCGTCCGTGTCGGCGATGCGGCGGACGTGCCCTCCGGCTTCGAGCCGGTCGACGAGCTTGGTGGCCGCCGCCGGAGAGATGCCCAGGTGCGCGGCCATGGAACCCGGAGTGGCCACGACGCCCTGTCTCTGCGCGGCGATGAGGAAACGCAGCGCCCTCATGTCGGTCTCCCCGAGCCGCATGTACCGCCGCGCCTGTTCGCTCATCGACCGTTCGCGCTCTCGCCACGAGCTCATCGCCTCGAGCACGGCGACGGTCTCCTCGATCTCCTGAGCCGACAGGTGCTCCCGCACGACGAGCTCATGATCGGGGTCCATCACGCGAGGGTCGACCAGAGACATCCCCTCGGGGGCCCCATCTCGGGCGGGTGTGCGCATCCATCGATCCTAATCCGGTTTGAAAGTACGCCAAGAATACTATTAACTAAGTTAAATATTTTGAACGAGAGGGGTGCGGGATGACCGGCGATGAGCGCGTGGTGCTGCTGAGCGAGGAGGGCCGGGGGATCGGCGCCGCCCTCAAGTCCGAGGTTCACCACGCCGAGACGCCCCTGCACCTGGCGTTCTCGTGCCATGTCGTGCACGAAGACGGGCGACGGGTTCTCGTCACCCGACGTGCGCTCTCCAAGAAGACGTGGCCCGGCACTTGGACCAACGCGTTCTGCGGCCATCCGCAGCCGTTCGAAGCGATTCCCGACGCCGTGGTCCGCCGCGCGCGGCACGAGCTGGGCATCGGACTCAGCGGAGTCCGGCTGGTGCTTCCCGACTTCCGCTACCGCGCCGTCGACGCCTCGGGAGTCGTCGAGAACGAGATCTGTCCCGTGTACGTGGCCACGGTGGTCGGCGAGCCGGTGTGCAACCCCGACGAGGCCATGGAGGCGCGGTGGGTCGAGCCTGCGGCGCTCGCCGAGTCGGCCCGGCTCTCGCCATGGGCGTTCAGCCCGTGGCTCGTGGGGCAGCTCGAGGAGATGTCCGGCCTGAGGGACGCGCTGCCGTTCCCGGAGATGCAGAGATGATCACCGGCGAACGGCACGCGCTCGCCGCAGTCGACGCGGCCATCGATGCCTTCCTCGCCGGCCGCATCGCTCGAGCGTCCGCCGTCGGGCCCGCTTATCGCATCCTGTGGGAGCGCATCGGCGCATCGTGCGCCGGCGGCAAGCGGATCCGTCCGCGGCTGCTGCTGCTCGCGCATGACGGCCTCGGCGGTGATGCGCACGACGATGCCGTCACGGCATCTGTCGCGTTCGAGCTGCTGCATACCGCGTTCCTGCTGCATGATGACGTGCTCGACGCCGACCTCGTGCGGCGCGGTCGGCCGAATCTGCAGGGCTCGTTCCTCGGCGATGCTCTCGATGAAGGCCTCGGGGCCGAGGAATCGACATCGTGGGGCGAGGCGGCAGGGGTGCTCGCCGGCGACCTGCTCATCAGCGCGGCGCACGCGGTGGTCGCCGGGATCCCGGGCGATGCCGCGCCTGCGCTGCACGAGCTCATCGACGAGTGCCTGTTCTCGACCGCAGCCGGTGAGCTCGCGGATGTCGGGCTCGCGCTCGGGGCCATCCCCGTCACCGCCTCGGAGATCACCCGCATGATGAACGACAAGACGGCCGTGTACTCCTTCGCGGCGCCGCTGCGCGCGGGTGCCCTGCTCGCGGGGGCGGGCCCCGAGGCTGAGGCCGAGCTCGCCGAGATCGGAAGGATGCTGGGATTCGTCTACCAGCTGAGGGACGACCTCCTCGGGGTGTTCGGCTCTGCCGCCGCACTGGGCAAGCCCGTCGACAGCGATCTGCGCGAGGGCAAGCGAACCCTGCTCGTCGCCTACGCCGACGGCACGGATGCCTGGGAGGGCGTGCGTCACCTCTTCGGCCGACGCTCTCTCGAAGCCGAAGACGCCGAGCGCCTGCGCGGCGCCCTCGCCGACAGCGGCGCCCGATCCCGCGCCGAGCTGCAGCTGACGAGGCAGTGTGAGAAGGCCTGCGAGCGGATCGCCGGATCAGGGCTGCCGGAGAAGCTGAAGGCCGAGCTGATCCTCCTCGCCCGGCGCTGCGCGGAGCGCGAGTCGTGACCGCCACCGGGCTTGCGCTCTACACGAGCGCCGCGCGGACGTCGTCGGCCCGCGTCATCAGCATGTATTCGACCTCCTTCGGCCTCGCCAGTCGGCTGTTGACCCGCCGCGTGCGGGCGGGAATCGCCGATGTGTACGCGCTGGTTCGCGTGGCCGACGAGATCGTCGACGGCCCGGCGGAGGAGGCGGGGATGGATGCCGCCGAGACGCGCGCCGTGCTCGACGCGCTCGAGGCCGAGACGCTCGCCGCGATGCGGAGAGGGTTCAGCGCGAATCTCGTGGTGCACGCTTTCGCCGCCACGGCTCGCGACGCGGGCATCCCGCCTGAGCTGGTGGTGGAGTTCTTCGAGTCCATGCGCACCGATCTCGACCCGCCCGCCGTCTTCGATGAGATCGCCTACCGTCGGTACATCCACGGATCGGCGGAGGTGGTCGGCTCGATGTGCCTGCGGGTGTTCATGCTGGAGCGGCCGGGTCTGAAGATCAGCGAGGACATGGAGGAGGGTGCGCGTCGCCTGGGCGCCGCCTTCCAGAAGGTCAACTTCCTGAGGGATCTCGCCGAGGATCGCGACCGGCTGGGACGCGTGTATCTTCCCGGCGTCGCGCGGCACGAGTTCGGCGACGCGCACAAGGACGTGGTCGTCGCGGAGATCGCGGCGGACCTCGCCGCCGCCCGGCACGCGATCACCGCACTGCCCCCTCGCGCACGGAAGGCGACGAGCGCCGCCGCGGGACTGTTCGCGCAGCTGAACGACCGGCTGTCGAAGACGCCAGCCGCCGAGATCATCCGCCGCCGCGTCTCCGTGCCGCCCGCTGTCAAAGCGTGGGTTCTGATGCGAGCGCTCTCGGGCAGGGGCACACGATGACGGGCGAATCGATTGTGGTCGTCGGAGGAGGCATCTCAGGGCTCGCCACCGCCGCGCTTCTCGCGCAGGACGGCCATGAGGTCACGCTGCTCGAGGCACGTGAACAGCTCGGCGGGCGGGCGGGAACGTGGCGGAAAGACGGCTTCACCTTCGACACCGGCCCCTCGTGGTACCTGATGCCCGAGGTGTTCGACCACTTCTTCCGGATGCTGGGAACGACGGCGGATGAGCAGCTCGACCTCGCGCGGCTCGATCCCGGCTATCGCGTGTACTTCGAGGGCGATGAGACGCCCTTCGACCTGCCCGCGCAGGGTGCGAGGGAGGCGATCATCGGGTTGGACCCGGCATCCGCCGGTCCGCTCACGCGCTACTTCGACTCTGCCGCCGACGCCTACGACATCGCGACCAGGCGGTTTCTCTACACGAACTTCTCGTCGCTCGACGGGCTGACCGATCGGGAGACCCTGCGGCGCCTGCCTCGGCTCGCGCGTCTGCTCGCCCAGCCGCTCGACCGCTTCATCGCCGCGCACTCGCGTTCGCGCCGGGTGCAGCAGGTGCTGGGATACCTCTCGGTGTTCCTCGGCACCTCGCCGGCTGCCGCCCCGAGCATGTATCACCTGATGAGCCATCTCGACGTCGACCAGGGCGTGCTGTATCCGCGCGGGGGATTCGGATCCGTCATCCAGGCCGTCGCCCGGCTCGCCGAAGAAAAAGGCGTGACGGTGCTGACCGGGCACCGCGTGGCCCGCATCCTTGTGGAAAAGGGGCGGGCGCGGGGGGTCGAGGCGGTCACGGCTGAGGGCGTGCAGCGGGTCTTCTCCGCCGATCGAGTCGTGTCCACGGCCGATCTGCACGTCACGGAGCAGCTGCTCGAACCGCGTCATCGTCAGCACGGCATCCGCTGGTGGAAGCGCCGCGACCCGGGCCCGGGCGCGGTGCTGGCGCTGCTGGGCGTACGAGGCGAGATCCCCGAGCTCGCGCACCACACCCTGCTCTTCACGGAGAAGTGGGAGGAGGGATTCGAGGCGATCTACGGATCCCGGCCGCGGGTGCCCGATCCTGCCTCGCTGTACGTCTGCCGGCCTAGCGCCACCGACCGCACGGTCGCCCCCGACGGTCACGAGAACCTCTTCGTGCTGATCCCGGTGCCGGCGGACACCGCGATCGGCGCAGGAGCAGAAGACGGCACAGGGGATGCGGAGGTGGAGAGGATCGTGGATGCCGCGATCGCGCAGATCTCGACCTGGACGGGTGCTGAGGACCTCGCCGAGAGGATCACGGTGCGACGCTCGATCGGACCGGCGGACTTCGAGCGGGAGTACGGATCGTGGCGCGGCGGCGCCATCGGCCCGGCGCACACGCTGCGGCAGAGCGCGTTCTTCCGCGGCAGCACGAAGGCCCGAGGGGTCGACGGGCTGCTCCTCGCCGGTGCGACGACGATTCCGGGAGTGGGGCTGCCGATGTGCCTGATCAGCGCCGAGCTCGTGCTCAAGCGCGTCCGCGGCGACCGCACGGCCGGGCCCCTGGCGGTGCCGGTGTGAACGCGATCTATCTGCTCTGCCTGCTCTCGGCCTCCGTGTGCGTGATCGCCGTCGACCTGCGCTTCCGGCTCTTCCTCGGCCGCTCGTGGCGGCCCGCGCTGCTCGTGCTCGCCGCAGGGCTCGTCTTCTTCCTCGCCTGGGATCTGGCCGGCATCGGCATCGGCGTCTTCTCACGGGGCGACGCCCCGTATCTCGTCGGCCTCATGCTCGCTCCCGAGCTTCCGGTGGAGGAGCCGATCTTCCTGCTGTTCCTGTGCGAGGCGACCATGGTCCTGGTCCTCGGCGCGCAGCAGATCCTCGGCCGCCGCTCCGCGCGAGGACGATCGGGCCCGAGGCGGCACCGATGACCTATCTCCTGCTCGCCGCCTGCTTCCTGCTGATCGCGGTGCTCCTCTCCCTGGCGGCAGGGCTCGGCATCCGTGGGGTCGGCGCCGCCGCTCTCGGCATCGCCGCACTGTGCCTTCTCGTGCTCACCGCGGTCTTCGACACGATCATGATCGCCGCCGGGCTGTTCACCTATGCCGATGCCCTGATTCTCGGTCCGCGGATCGGCCTCGCCCCCGTCGAGGACTTCGCCTACCCGCTTGCGGCAGTGATCCTGCTCCCGGCGCTCTGGATGAGGCTTCGGAGGCGCGATGATCGCTGAGCTGCTCACCGCATCCCGGCCGTTGAGCTGGATCAACACGGCGTTCCCGTTCGCCGCCGCGTATCTGCTCGCCGCCGGTCGGGTCGACGCCGCCCTCGTCGTCGGCACGATCTTCTTCCTCATCCCGTACAACTTCGCGATGTACGGGGTGAACGACGTGTTCGACTACGCCTCAGATCTCGCCAACCCCCGCAAGGGCGGCGTCGAGGGGGCGCTTCTCGATCCGCGGCATCATCGCACCGTGCTGCTCTCCGCGCTCGGCGTCTGCCTGCCGTTCGTCGTGGTGCTCGTGATCCTCGGCCCTCCGGTCTCGTGGATCGTCCTTGCGGTGAGCCTGTTCGCCGTGGTCGCCTACTCGGCGCCGCCGTTGCGGTTCAAAGAGGTTCCCGTCTTGGATTCCGTCACATCCAGCGTGCATTTCGTCAGCCCGGCTCTGTACGGGATGGTGCTGGCCGGCGGCGTGCCGGATCTGCGGTCGGGAGCGATCCTGCTCGCCTTCTTCCTCTGGGGCATGGCGAGCCACGCCTTCGGCGCGGTACAGGATGTCGTTCCCGATCGCGACGCGGGCATCGCATCGATCGCGACCGTGCTCGGCGCCGCACGCACCGTGCGACTGGCGCTCATGCTGTGGGGTGCTGCAGCGGTGCTCATGCTCACGACGGGCAGTCCCGCGGCGTGGGCCGCCGCGCTCGCGATCCCGTACCTGTGCGCGGCGGCCCCCTTCGCGCGCGTGAGCGACGCCGATTCCGGCGAGGCGAATCGCGGCTGGCGGCACTTCCTCTGGATCAACTACTTCTGCGGCTTCCTCGTGACCATGCTTCTCATCTGGTCGGTCATCGGCACCGACTGAACCCGACACCCTGGAGTCATCAATGACATCTGCATCCTCCGTCCCTTTCGCCTCACCGGCGTGCGTCGCCGGCGAGCCCTTCGCCGACACGGCCCAGACCTACGACGCGATCCTGCTCGCCGGCTTCGGCGGTCCTGAGGGGCAGGACGACGTCATCCCGTTCCTGCGCAACGTGACACGCGGCCGCGGAATCCCCGACGAGCGGCTGGAAGAGGTCGCCCATCACTATCGCCACTTCGGAGGCGTGAGCCCCATCAACGCGCAGAACCGCGCGCTGAAGGCGGCGCTCGAGGCCGAGCTCGCGGCGCGCGGCATCGACCTGCCGGTGTACTGGGGCAACCGCAACTGGCAGCCGTACCTCTCCGAGGCGGTGCAGCAGGCGGCGGATGCCGGCCGCACCCGGCTGCTCGCATTCGCCACGAGCGCCTACAGCTCGTTCTCGAGCTGCCGGCAGTATCGGGAGGACTTCGCGCGGGCGCTGGGCGAGACCGGCCTCGGCGATGCCGTGACGATCGACAAGATCCGGCAGTTCTTCGACCACCCCGGCTTCGTCGACTCGTTCGTCGACAGCATCGCCGCGACGCTGGGCGGCTTCCTCGACGAGGGGACGGATGCCGAGTCGGTCCGCGTCCAGTTCACGACGCACTCGATCCCGGTCGCCGACGCGCAGCGGTCGGGCCCCCGTGACCGGGACTTCGGTCCCGGTGGCGCGTACGAGGCGCAGCACCTCGCGGTCGCCGCCGCGGTCATGCAGCGGGTGGTCGCCCGGGATGGCCGGCTCGACGGGATCGGCTGGGAGCTGGTGTACCAGTCGCGCTCGGGGCCCGCCTCGCAGCCGTGGCTGGAGCCGGACATCTGCGATCGCATCGAGCAGCTGCCCGGCGAGGGCGTCGCGGCGATCGCGATCTCGCCGATCGGCTTCGTCAGCGACCACATGGAGGTGCTCTGGGACCTCGACACCGAGGCCCTCGAAGCGGCGGCATCCGCCGGCATCCGAGCCGTCCGCACGGCGACGCCCGGCGTCGATCCGCTGTTCGTCGCCGGGATCGTCGACCTGATCGAGGAGCGGATGTCGGCGGTGGATCCGTCTCTGCGTCCGGCGGCAACGACTCTCGGGCCGTGGTTCGACGTGTGCCGGCCCGGATGCTGTGAGAACGTCAGGGCCGGCTTCAAACCCGCCGCGGCGGGAGTCGCGCCGTGAACCGAGACGCCCGAGCATGACCGGCACGAGCATCGTCTGGTTCCGCGACGATCTGCGGGTGCACGACAATCCGGCGCTGTCAGCCGCGATCGAGCGGGGAGGAGCCGTCGTCGCACTGTACGTCCTCGATGAGGAGTCTGCCGGCATCCGTCCCCTCGGCGGCGCCGCCAGGTGGTGGCTGCACCATTCGCTCGAATCGCTGGCCCGTGGCCTCGGCGATCTCGGCGTGCAGCTCGTGCTGCGCCGAGGCGAGGCGCAGCGCGTCGTGCACGAGCTCGTGGCGCAGACCGGCGCGGAGGCGGTGCTCTGGAACAGGCGGTACAGCCTGCCCGAGCGGACCGTCGACACCGATCTCAAGAGCCGGCTGCGTGCCGAGGGGACCGACGTCGCCTCGTTCGCCGCGTCGCTGCTGCACGAGCCCTGGACCGTGACGACGGGAACCGGCAGCCACTACTCGGTGTTCACGCCGTTCTGGCGGGCGTGCCTGAGCCGGCCGACCCCGCGGCTGCCGCTGCCCGCGCCGCTCGAGGCCGCGGCGGAGACCGCTTCCGTACCGTCTGACGATCTCGCCGACTGGCGCCTGCTGCCGCGAGCTCCCGACTGGTCGCGCGGACTGGCTGAGGCCTGGGAACCCGGCGAGCCTGCCGCGCGCCGGCAGCTGCTGGAGTTCGTGCGCGGCGGACTCGCCGACTACGACCGCGCCCGCGACGAGCCGGGCCTGGAGGGCACATCGAGACTCTCGCCCCGACTGCGCTGGGGCGAGCTCAGTCCGTTCACGGTCTGGCACGAGGCGGTCGCGGCCGACGGCGGAGGGAGATTCCTCACGGAGCTCGGCTGGCGCGAATTCGCCTGGCACACGCTCGACCGGTTCCCCGACCTCGCCACGAAGAATCTCCGGGCGGAGTTCGATTCGTTCCCCTGGCCGCAGCCCGACGAATATGCGCTGGGCGCATGGCGGAGCGGACAGACGGGAGTGCCGCTGGTCGACGCCGGGATGCGCGAGCTGTGGACGACCGGGCACATGCACAATCGCGTCCGCATGGTGGTCGCGTCGTTCCTCGTGAAGAACCTGCTCATCGACTGGAGGGTGGGCGAGGAATGGTTCTGGGACACGCTGGTCGATGCGGATGCCGCGAGCAACCCGTTCAACTGGCAGTGGGTCGCAGGGTCGGGGGCGGATGCCGCGCCCTACTTCCGCGTGTTCAACCCGATGCTCCAGGCAGAGAAGTTCGATCCCCACCGGACGTACATCGATCGCTGGGCGCCTGACAGCACCGGCGAGCCGATCGTCGACCTGCAGGCGACCCGCCGTGCGGCGCTGCGCGCCTACGACGAGATCAAGCGCGCTCGCTGACCCCGCTCAGGCGTCGGCCGGGACGTGCGGACTGTACGGCACGCGAAGGCTCTCCGCGAAGCGCTCGAACAGCGACGCGTCGCCCTCCAGCTGCACCGCACCGGTCTCGATCGCCGTTTGCGCGTCGAGCTCGCCGGCGAGGATGTCGCGGATCTGCGGGCCCGCGGTGATGACCAGATCTGCGGCCGCGGCCGGGCCCTCGCCCACCTCGATGGTGCCGTCGCGCATCAGCACGTGCACCTCGACGTCTGCGACGTGCACCGTGAAGGCGGTGTTCCAGCTGCTCGGCACCGTACCCGAACCCGCGGCGACGCGCAGCGCCGCGATGATCGACGCCGTCGTCACGACCTCGCCATCACGCGGTGAGCGCATGCCACCGGCGCCCCACAGCCCGAGGGCGTCGAGCGCCGGGCGCAGTTCCTCACCGCGCGGAGTGAGCTCGTAGATGAGGGAGCGCTCGCCGGCGGTGACAGCGCGCCGGACGACGCCGGCCTCTTCGAGATCCTTCAGGCGCGAGGCGAGCGTGTTCGTGGGGATGCCGGGGAGTCCGGCGACCAGATCGGAGTACCGCCGAGGGCTCACGGCCAGATCGCGCAGGATCAGCAGCGTCCACCGCTGTCCGACGATCTCCGCCGCCCTGGCGAGACCGCAGAACTGGCCGTAGTGCTGATTCGTCATGCTCTGATATTACCACTTGACTGCAAACAATGCAGCGTGCTTCACTTTATCAAGTACTTCAGATTGTGCAGTGAACATCGAAGGAGATCGAGATGACCGACACCATCGCCCGCGCGGACCTCGCGACCGCACCGGCATCCGACCCCGACGTCGCACGGCGCAATCGCACGGCCCTCGCGCTGCTGCTCGCCGCAGTCTTCGTGGTGTTCCTGAACGAGACGATGATGGGCGTCGCACTGCCCCGCATCCAGGAGGCGCTGCATATCGACGCCACCCGCGGGCAGTGGCTGACAACCGCGTTCGCGCTCACCATGGCCGTCGTCATCCCGATCACCGGATGGCTGATGCAGAGGCTGAGCACGCGGGCCGTGTTCACCCTGGCGATGTCGAGCTTCGTGTTCGGCACGGTCGTCGCGGCGCTCTCGCCGGTGTTCGAGGTGCTCGTGGCAGGGCGGGTGATCCAGGCCGTCGGCACGGCCATCATGATGCCGCTCATGATGACGACCGTGATGACGGTCGTTCCCGAGGGCGAGCGCGGCCGAGTCATGGGGCGGGTCTCCATCGTGATGTCGGTGGCGCCCGCCGTCGGCCCCATCGTGTCAGGCGCGCTCATCCAGGTGCTGCCCTGGCAGGGGCTGTTCTGGGTCATGCTGCCCATCGCGCTCGCGATGCTGGCGATCGGCGTCCGCCGCGTGCCGAACGTCTCCGAGACCCGCAGCGTGCCGCTCGACGTGCTCTCGGTGGTCCTCGCGGCCCTCGCGTTCTCGGCTCTCGTCTTCGGCCTCAGCCAGATCGGTGCGGCGGCGGTCGGCGAGGTCGCCATCCAGCCGTGGGTCCCGATCGTCATCGGACTCGTGACGCTGGGAGCGTTCGGATGGCGGCAGATCGCCCTGCAGCGCACCGACTCGGCCCTGCTGGATCTGCGCACCTTCCTCTCCCGCGACTTCGCCGTCTCGGTCGCCATGATGACCGCCGGCATGGTCTCGCTGTTCGGCGCCTTCATCGTGCTGCCGCAGTTCGCCCGCTACACCCTCGGGCTCGACCCGCTGTGGGTGGGGGCGATGCTTCTGCCCGGCGGGCTGCTGATGGGGCTGGCCGGTCCCACCGTGGGCCGGCTGTACGACCGCTTCGGCCCGCGCCCGCTCGTGATCCCCGGGTCGATCGGCCTCGCCGTCGCGCTCTGGACGCTCGCACTCGGGCTCGGCCCGGGGTCGTCGTGGGTGGTGCTGCTGGCCGCGCACATCGTGCTGATGCTGTCACTCGCGTTCCTGTTCACGCCCGCCTTCAGCGCATCCCTCGGCTCACTGCCGCCTCGGCTCTACTCGCACGGCAGCGCGACCATCGCCACGCTGCAGCAGGTCGCCGGCGCTGCGGGCACCGCGATCTTCGTCGCCCTCTACGCCACGGGCGTCTCAGCGGTCGGCGGCAGCCCCGATGTCCCCTCCGCAGCTGCCGCTGCTCAGGGCTCGCACCTGGCCTTCCTCGCCGGCGGGTTCTTGTCCTTCGGCGTGATCGCGCTTGCTCTGCTGGTGCGCCGTCCGGCTGCTGCGGCCCAGACGCCAGCGCACTGACCCGCGTCGGGCTGAACCCCCGGGTTTACGAACTCAGGCTCTCAGAACACCGGTGCGGATGCCGCGGCGCGAGCCGCGGCATCCGCCGGTGTCGTCCGCAGCAGCGGGCCGTGACCGGGCAGGACGATCCGCGCCGGGATCCCGCCGAGCGCGCCGAGGGCTTCTCGCGCGGCGGCCGGTGAATCGTGGAACACGGTGGGCAGCAGTTGCGGGCCATGCAGCGGGCTGGTCGGATGCGCCGTGACGAGCGCGTCGCCGACGACCAGGACGTCGTGCGCCGGGAGGAGATACCCCGAGTGTCCTCGGGTGTGCCCCGGCAGGCGCACGGCTGCGATCTCGACGCCGAGCCGCTCGGCCGCGTCTTCGGGGAACGGGAGCACCGAGGCGACCGGCGCCGCCTTCTTGCCGCCGGCCTTGATCGCGTGCAGCGCCCAGCGGGCCACTCCAGCGCGGAACAGGTGCGGCAGGAGATCGGAGACGCCGACCTGCTCGAGGATCTCGCGGCGGATGTTGGGGAGCTCGTCGGCATCGGCGTAGACCGGGCACCCCGCCTCCTCGGCGAGGGCCGCGGCGTTTCCGATGTGATCACCGTGACCGTGCGTGATCAGGATCGCGACCAGATCCGACACCTGCCATCCGGATTCGTGCAGGCTCGCTCTGACGGCATCCGCGTCCGCCGGGTAGCCGGTGTCGATGAGCACAGGACCGCGGCTGCCGGCCACGATCACCCAGTTCACCGACGGGCCTTCCGCGAAGAACACGCCGGCGACGGGGGAGGAGAGTCGATACGACGCCATGCGTCGACTCTACGAGCAGGCCCCGGGCGGTCAGAGCACGATGTCATCCGTGCGGGTCAACGCTCGCCACTCCCGCGCTCGCACCGTCTGCTCGTCGAGCACGTCGGCCTGCGGCATCCGCCCGAGGTCAAGTCCGGTGAGCGCGGCGATCTCCGAGACCGGCACCTGGAAGGTGCGGAACGCGCCCAGCGGCGCAGCGGCGAGCAGGCCGTCGCGGGTGTGGACCAGCTCGGTCTGATCGAGCACGAACCCGGCGGTCGCGAGCCCGTCGGGCGCTGCCCAGGCGGCGATCTTCCAGAACCGCAGCGGGATGCGGATGCCGCGGTAGGGAGGGTCGTCGTCGCCGAGCACGGGGGCAGTGAACACCGACAAGCGCTGGTCCGTCGACTCGGCGTAGGCGAGCACGTGGTCTTCGAGTCCGAGCCAGAGCTCCTTCGACTGGTTGAACCCGGCGGCCTGCGGGGCGGCATTGGGGTAGAAGAATGTCGCCTCCATTGCGGCGCGCGCGTCGTCGACCTCGCCCCAGCCGGGATCGCGGCGGCGCACGAGATGACCGCGGTCGAGGTCGTTGCGCGCGTACACGGCTGCGCCCGTCTGCTCGTCCTCGTCGATCCGCGGATCGAGACGCCACTCGCCTTCGCGGGCCAGGTCGAGCATCCGCGCGCCGTCGATGTTCACCCCTGTCGCCACCGCCAGCCGTCGCGAGGGATCGAGCAGCACGGTGAACCGGGGGTAATCGAGCACCCGCGTCTCGGCCGTCGATCGGGGGAGGGGCACCGGGGTGGCGAGGAACTCGCTGTCGTATCCGTCGGTCATGCGACCATCGTGCCCGAGGCCGCCGACAGAGGGAATGCTACGACTCCGAGGGCTTCAGCGGCAGCTCGGGGCCGTGGTTCCAGGCGAGGATCGCGGGCTGCTCCCTCGTGAAGCCGAGCACCGACACCGACCCGGCATCGAGGGTGATCTGCGCCCCGAAGCGCGGAGCCTCGCGCAGGAACACGGCGGTCAGGATGCGCAGGTAGTGCCCGTGCGCGATCAGCGCGACGTCGCCGTCGGCCATGGCCGGAAGCACCCGGGTGAGCACCCGCGATGCACGCGCCGCGACCTCTTCGACGGTCTCGCCGGGCGTCTCGCCCCTGATCACGCCGTGGTTGAAGGCGGTCCAGTTGTAGCCGAGCTCGGCGCGGATGTCGGCGGTGCTCCGCCCTTCGTACCCGCCGTAATCCCACTCCACGAGAAGAGGATCGACCTCGGCGCGAAGACCGGCGAGCTCGGCGGTGCGGCGTGCGCGCTGCAGCGGCGAGGTCAGGATGAGCCGGAAGTCGTAGCCGCGCACGAGCCTGCCGGCGGCCCTCGCGAGCTCCTCGCCCCTCGGAGTCAGCGGGATGTCGGTGCGGCCGGTGTGCAGACCGGTCCGCGACCACTCCGTCTCGCCGTGGCGCAGCAGCACGAGCTTGCCCTGCGGGTTGTCGGGGGCGGGGTGTTCGGGCAGCGGGTCAGGTGCGTCCACACCGCCACGGTAGTCCCTCAGCGACGGGTTGCGACCGTGAACTCCCGATCTGCGCATGACTTCCGGGCGCGCGAGCGGGGAGCTCACGCTCGGCTCGGGAGTTCGGCCGCAGATAGGGGTTTCGGCGGGTGATCAGCCGACCTAGACTCCTGCCCGACGGCATCCGCTCGGCTCGCGCTCCGCCGGCCGCGAAGAAGGAGGCGATCATGCAGACCCTGACGATCGATTTCATCTGCTCTCTCGACGGCTACGGCTCTGCGGTGGGCTGGCCCGGCTGGTGGGGCATGGAGAGCCCGGAGTATCTCGAGTGGCTCGACACGCGGCCCGAGAAGGATCAGCCGCTGCTCATGGGCGCGACGACGTACCGCGTGATGTCCGCGCTCGTGGCCGAGGGAGAGCCGGGCACCGAGGTGCTGAACGGCATCCGCAAGTATGTCTTCTCCTCGTCTCTCGAGGCGCCCCTCGCCTGGGAGAACTCGACGCTGATCAGCACGGATGCCGTGGAGGCGGTGCGCCGGCTGAAGGAGGAGTCCGATCGCCCGCTGAGCACGATCGGCAGCCGGTCGCTGTGCCGCTCGCTCCTGGCCGCAGGACTCGTTGACCGGTATCGCGTCGTGATCTTCCCGGTGATCACGGGTGCCACGGGGCAGGAGCGGATCTTCGACGACTATCCCGATGTCGCACTCGAACTCGTCGAGGCCCGCACCTTCGACATGCGCACCCAGCTTCTGGAGTACATCCCCACCGTTCTCGACGGCCCGCCGGTCTGACCCCCGCTCGCCGCGGCGAGGAGGGCTGGCGACATCTTCAGCAGCGGAGACCGCGGACGATCAGGTGGATCGCGAACCAGACCTCGAACACGAACACGGGAGCGGCGCACAGGCCCGCGATCGCGCCGTTCAGGGGGATGAGGGCGAACAGCTGCGCGAGGTTGCTCGCGAGCACGATCGCTCCGCCCGTCGCGCCGAGCACCGCGAGCGGTCGGGGCACCGCGCGGGACTCGATCAGAAGCCAGCCGAGGATCATCGTGTTCACGCTGATCACGAGTCCTTGCCCGAGGAGGAAGGCCGCGGTGTGCAGGCCGGTGAGGCGGGGGGATCCGCCGAGCGCGATCGCGAGCATCGGCAGCGCTCCGGCGAGGATCACCGCCGCCTCGAGGGTCCGGAGCATCAGGAACCCCGCCGCCCGCGCGGGCCCGCGCTCGCGGAGCAGGAGCCAGAGCAGGAGGCCGGTACCCAGGCATCCGAGCGCGAGGAGGAATTCCAGAAGCACCCCGAGCCGGATGCTCCCGCCTCCGTAGGAGATGACGGCGGTGACCGAGGTGACGTGGGTGGTCAGGTACAGGACGCCGGCGATGCGCGCGTACATCCGCGGGGTGCGGTCCATGGATTCTCCATCTCTGAGGTATACGGTGTATACCCGCTGAACTCGAGCATAGGTTTACGCTGTATACGTGTCAACCGTCCGTCACCCGCTCGATCGGCGCCGCGTCGTGGACGCGGCGATTTCGCTGGCCGACCACGATGGGCTCGACGCCACCACGATGCGCCGGCTCGCCGAGCGGCTCGGAGTGACTCCCATGGCGCTCTACAAGCACATCGGCTCCCGCGAGGAGCTGATCGACCGGATGGTCGACCGCCTCATCGAGGGCATCCCGGCATCCGAGACCGTCGACGACTGGCGGCGGACGCTCACCGCACGCATCCTGATGACGCGCGCGGTGGTGCGTGCGCATCCCTGGGCGCAGGACGCGATCGAGACGCGCACGCTCGCGAGTCCCGTGATCCTCGGCTACATGGACTCGCTCATGGCGATCATGTTCGCCGGCGGGCTCTCCGCCGACCTCGTGCACCACGGCATGCACGCGCTCAGCACGCGCATGTGGGGTTTCACGCGCGAGGTCATGCCCACGCCGTCCGTCCCGGAGGATCCGGCGGCGCTCGAGGCCACCCTCGCGGTGTTCCGGAGCGACTACCCCGCGATCGTGCGGATGACCACGACCGCGCCCCATGCCGGGGCCGCGTGCGACGACGACGCCGAGTTCGCCTTCGCCCTCGAACTGCTGCTCGAAGGCTTGGAGCGGCGGCGGCTCGCGGGATGGACATCGTCGACGGACTGACCGATGGCGGCCGGATGTCTTCCTCTGACCGTACCGATGTGATTGCATGAGCGCATGACCGGAATCCGGGGGGATCGGTCGAGGGCGCGGATGCTGTCGCTCCTCGGCGCGACTGTGCTGACCACGATGATGACGGCGGGGTGCACCACGGCGCGGACGCAGGCCGGGGGCACGCCGTCCGAGATGCCGACGCCCACGCCGACGGCCGCGTGTCCGCTCGTCGAAGGGGTCGAGCTGCCGCCGGAATGCGCCCCCTACGACCCCGAGAAGTCGATGGCGCAGAACGACCGATACCGCGAGCGGATGGACATCACGGAAGAGGCGCGCCTCGCCGCAGAGCAGGCGATCGCCGATGTGCGCCCCGCACTCGAGGCCCTGAGGACGTCGGGAACGCTCTCCACGGATGCCGTCGTCGACGTGTTCGCAGACGCGGGTCTTCTCCACGCGCAGACGATCGGCGACGCGCGTGCCGTGGCATACGGGGTCGCTGCCCCGTTCGGCGGCTGCATCTTCGGAGAGGTGTCCGCCGACGTTCTGACCATCGAGGCCGGCGGGTTCATCATGGACGGCGGCTGCCTGCCGGCCCAGTAAGCGCCCCGGCCGAGGCTGTCGTCAGGGCCTGACGCGGGCCGTGCGGCCTTCGTAGGAGACGAGGTCGCCGTCGTGCAGCTGCCGGCCGCGGCGGCGCTCCTCCTCGCCGTTCACGCTCACGAAGCCGTCGATGATGGCCTCCTTCGCGTCGCCGCCGCTGTCGATGAGGCCGGAGAACTTGAGGAACTGCCCGAGGCGGATCATCTCTCCGCCGATGGAGACGTCGTCGATCGAGGGGGCCATGCCTCGATCGTATCGTCGAGGGCGTGGTGCCAGACTGGCGGACATGACGGATGCCGCGCTCGATGGTCTCATCGCCAGGTTCCCGCAGGCGCGGGGAGCCCGCCGCCTGATCGGGATCACGGGGAGCCCCGGCGCGGGCAAGACCACGCTCGCGAAGGCGCTCGTCGCGCGTCTCGACGAGCTCGCACCGGGCACGGCCGCCTACCTGCCGATGGACGGCTTCCATCTCGCCAACGCGACTCTCGACGCTCTCGGCATCCGTGATCGCAAGGGCGCGATCGAGACGTTCGACGGCTGGGGCTTCCTCGCGCTCCTCGATCGGGTGCGGGTCGAGACCGAGCATGTCGTCTATGCGCCGAGCTTCCGGCGCGAGGCTGACGAGGGGATCGCCGGCGAGATCGCGATCCGGCCCTCGGCGACGACAGTGGTGGTCGAGGGCAACTATCTGCTCGCAGGGAGTGAGCCGTGGAACGGAGTTCGGGATCGGCTCGACGCGGTCTGGTTCTGCGCCGCACCGGCGTCCGAGCGCGAGACGCGGCTGGTCGACCGGCACACCCGGCACGGCCGCTCGCCGGAGGCCGCGAGGGCGTGGGCGCGCGAGGTCGACGGCGCCAACGCCGCGCAGATCGAGCAGACCAGGGGCCGTGCGGATCTCGTGGTGGACGGGATGGGCTGGCGGGTGCTCTAGGGCAGACGCTCCTGCTCGGGGCCGAGCGGGGCGGGGCCGGCGGATGCCGCGCGTGCAGCCTCGTCGCGGCGGGCGATCTCGGCCGGGACGCTCAAAGTGAGCGGTGCGAACGGCACGAACGCACGCTCGAACAGGCGCGTGAGGAATGCGCGCACCTCCGCACGCGGGTTCCACACGACGGTACGGATCGTGTCGGTCTTCATACCTCCAGTGAACCGCACGCGGCTGCGAGGAAACAGGCTCTGGCAGGGCACCGCAGACGGAGGTGCGCGTCGTGGTCGGCTTCTGAGCACGGGGCGGCTTCTTCGCGCACCTCGATCGGCGGGCGCTGGGATCGATGGGCGGGCGATGGGTGCTCGGCGACGGGGTGCGCGTCGCGGTCGCCGGAACCTCCGTCGGGCGGCATCGGCCCCGCACTTCCCGACACAGGGGCGAAGGTCCAGGCGCAATACGATTGAGCCGTGACCGACCCGCGCACGACAGCCGAGCGACTTGTGCGCCGATTCGCCCGTGAGACCAATCTGCTCGTCGCAGGTCGTGCGTTCGCCGTGGAGGGCACGGATGCCGTGGCCGAAGAGCTGCGCCGGCTGCTTCCTGCTCTGGGTGCGCGCCTCGGAACGCGCGGCGTCTCGTTCGCGCCCGGTGCCGAGACCGAGATCCTCATCGACGGGGCCGCTCCGCCCGCGCGCACGGATGCCGCGCACCGCGTCGACAACGCGGGCGCGCACATGCCCGTCTCGACCCTCATCGCGGCTCGTCTTCGCGAGCAGGGGATCGTCCGCGGCATCCGCATCGGCATCGCGATGGTGCTCGAGCCCAAGACCGCCCAGCTCGCCCTGCTGCTCCGCGATGCCGGGGCCGATGTCGCGGTGTACGCCCACCCCGATGAGATCGATGTCGCGGTGGCCGAGGTGCTGCGCGATCGCGGGATCCCCGTCGACGGCGACCCCGCGCTGGGCGGTGCCGAGGAGCGAGCGGCCGCCGTGGCCTTTCTGCGCCGTGGCTTCGATCTGCTGCTCGACGACGGCTCGCACCTGATCCGCCTCGCGCACGAAGAGGGCATCGCCCTGCGCGGCGCCGCGGAGGAGACCACGAGCGGACTCGCCCCGCTGCGTCTGATGCAGCAGCAGGGGCTTCTCGGCATTCCGGTCATCGCGGTCAACGACGCACGCCTCAAGACCTCGTTCGACAATCGTTACGGCACCGGCCAGTCGTGCGTCTTCGCGATCGCCGACGTGCTCGACGCCGCCGGTATCGGCCTGCGAGACCAGCCGGCGGTCGTGATCGGATACGGCCCCGTCGGCGAGGGCGTCGCCGCGCACCTGCGTGCGTTCGGCGTCGACATCGCCGTCGCAGAGACAGACCCGGTGAGGGCTCTGCGCGCCGCTCACGACGGCTTCGCGATCGGCCGTCTGGCGGACGTCGCGCAGGGCGCGCTGGTGATCTCGGCGACCGGCGCCGCGCACACGGTCGACACGGCGACCCTGGGGGCGGCGAGGATCGTCGCAGTCGCCGGTGGAGTGCCGGGCGAGGTCGACGTCGACATCTCGCAGCTGCGACCCGAGGGAGTGCACCTCGATCGCGTCGGCGACGGGGCCCTGCTGATCGCCCAGGGCGGCTGCGTGAACCTCGCCGCGGCCGAGGGCAACCCGATCGAGATCATGGACCTCTCCTTCGCGGTGCAGCTCGGCGCCGTCGAGCAGCTGCTCGCCGGTGCACTCCCGGCGGGGGTGCATCCGTTCCCCGAAGAGGCCGATCAGGCGATCGCCCGCGCGGCGCTCGACGCACGCGGCGACACGATCGACTCCCGCAGTCCCGAGCAGCAGCAGGCCGAGAGCGAATGGCGCTCGCGGCGCTATCTCGCCTCGTCCGCATTCGTGGCGGAGGAGGGTTCGGCGTGATCACGGTCTACTCCGCAGGCCTCGTCGTCCCCGTGACGGCGCCGCCCATCGCCGACGGCGCGGTCGCCGTGCGGGACGGCCGCATCATGCACGTCGGCGAGAGGGCCTGGGTGCTGCGGTCGCTGTCCGAGCGCGGCATCGCCTTCGACGAGGTCCGCTGGCCGGGCGTGCTCACCCCCGGTCTCGTGAACGCGCACACGCACTTGCAGTACACGGGCATGGCCGTGGTCGGTCGAGGGCAGTACACGGGCTTCGACGACTGGGTGCAGGCCTTCGACCCGGTGTACGAGGCGGGCAGGGACTGGGGAGCGGATGCCGCGGCCGGCGCCGAGATGGCGCTGCGCAGCGGCACCACCGCGGTCGCCGACGTGGTCACCGATCCGTCCGCAGCCTCGGCCCTTCACGATGCGCGGCTGCACGGCATCACCTACTGGGAGGTGATGAGCTGGACCAACACCGACTGGGCCCGCACGGGTCGCGCGCAGGTGGAGCAGGCGCTCGACGCCCTGCCCACGCCCCCCGGCACCGGGCTCTCGCCGCACGCCCCCTATTCGCTCGACATCGAGCCGCTGCTGGAGATCCCCGACATCGTGCGCGAGCGCGGCGGGCGCATCCACATCCACCTCGGGGAGGCCGCGTTCGAGAGGGAGATCGCCCACGAGCATCCGCAGGCCTGGCACACCGCCGGCCTCGCGAGCTTCCAGGAGCTGCGAGAGGCCGGCTTCGGCACGAGCGCCACCGAGTTCGTCGACCAGCTCGGCGTGCTCGGCCCCGACTGCCACATCGCGCACGGGGTGTACATGAGCGCGCGCGACCGCGCCATCCTGCGGGAGCGGCGCACGACCGTGGCGCTGTGCCCGCGGTCGAACGCCGTGATCGGACTCGAGGAGCCGCCGATCGCCGCGTACCTCCGCGAGGGCAGCCCGATCGCGGTCGGCACCGACTCGCTGTCGTCGAGCCCCTCGCTCGACGTGCTCGCCGACGTCGCAGAGCTCGCCCGCATCGCCCGGTCGCAGGGCTACACCGACCGCGACCTGCACACCCGGCTGCTCGGCGCCGCCACGCTCGGCGGTGCGCACGCGATGGGCATCGACGTCGGGCCCGATCGCACCGGCTACCTCGCCGTCGGCGCGCTCGCCGACCTCACCTTCTTCGACGTGCCGGCCGGAGCCGACGCGATCCCCGAGCTGGTCGAGGCCGGCGCAGGGCGCGCCGCGGCGACGATCGTCTCGGGCGAGGTGCGCTGGGCGCGCGACGATCTCGAAGGAGCATCCGATGACCGCTGAACGACCCGCCACCGCAGAGCGCCTCGACCTCGCCCCGCACCCGGAGGGCGGCTGGTTCCGCCGCACCTGGACGAGCCCGATCGCCGTCGACACCCCGAACGGTGCGCGACCTGCGGGAACCTGCATCCACTACCTGCTGCAGGCCGACGAACGCAGCGAGTGGCACGTCGTGACGAGCGACGAGCTGTGGCTGTGGCACGGCCCCGGCCGCCTCGAGCTGAGCCTCGGGGGCGACGGCTCCGAGCCTGGAGAGGCGACCACGGTCGTGCTCAGCGGGACGGATGCCGCGCAGGTGCTGGTTCCGGCCGGCGTCTGGCAGGCCGCCCGACCACTCGACGACAGCGAGGTGCTGGTGTCGTGCTTCGTGTCGCCAGGTTTCGATTTCGCCGATTGGCGACTCGCCGAATCGCCTACTGTTAAGCAAAATCCGAACGCTCTCCCGTGAGAGACGCACCCGAACACCCTTCTTCAGGAGCAATCGTGCCCCGTACCCTTCGTCGCGCCGCAGCCGCTGTCATCGCGATCGCCGCCGCCGCCTCACTCGCCGCCTGCGCCGGCAGCCCTTCGTCGTCGTCGACCGCTGCGGCCGACGGAGAGCTGCAGACCGTCACGGCAGGCAAGCTCACGATCGCCACGGGCGAGCCGAACTACGAGCCCTGGTTCGTCGACGACGACCCCTCGAACGGCAAGGGCTTCGAAGGCGCGGTCGCGAACGCCGTCGCCGAGCAGCTCGGCTTCGACGCCTCCGACATCGTGTGGACCCGCACCGGCTTCGACGCCGCGATCGCCCCCGGCCCCAAGGACTGGGACATCAACATCCAGCAGTTCTCGGTCACCGATGAGCGCAAGAACGCCGTCGACTTCTCGTCGCCGTACTACACGACCACTCAGGCCGTCGTGGCGCTGAACAGCTCGCCGGCGGCATCCGCCACCACGATCGACGCGCTCAAGAAGGCGAAGGTCGGCGTCGCCGCCGGCACCACCAGCTACACGGTCGCCAAGGAGCAGCTGGGAGACGCGAACCTCAGCGTCTTCAACACCGTCGACGACGTCGTGCTCGCACTGCAGGCCGGCCAGATCGACGCCATGATCACCGACCTGCCCGGCGCGTTCTACGTGACCGGCGCCGTGGTCGACGACTCGTCCGTCACCGGGCAGTTCGAAAGCTCCGACGGCGGCGACGAGTTCGCGTTCGTGCTTCCGAAGGGCTCAGCCCTGACCTCGGCCGTCTCCGACGCGGTCGACGCGCTGCGCGAAGACGGCACCCTTGACGCGCTGCAGCAGGAATGGCTCAGCGACGCGGTCGACGTCCCCGTCCTGAAGTGACGAACACCACCGCAGAGACGGCGTGGCAGCCGAGCGAACTCGAGCTGTCGCGCCGGGCTCTGCGGCGCCGCGCGACCACGCGCTCGGTGCTGATCGCGTTCCTCAGCAGCATCGTGCTGATCGCGGTCGTCGTGATCGTGGTGGTGAACACCCCCGGCTGGGCGGTCGTGCAGCAGACGTTCTTCAACCCGGAGATCGCGCTGCAGAGCGTCGGTCCGGTCTTCCAGGGTCTGCTGACGAACCTGCTCGTGCTCGTCATCGCGGCCATCGGCGTCGCGATCCTCGGCACTCTGCTGGCCACGCTGCGCTCGCTGCGCGGTCCGGTGTTCTTCCCGCTGCGCGCGCTCGCCGCGGCGTACACCGACTTCTTCCGCGGCATCCCGCTGCTGATCGTGCTCTACCTGATCGGCTACGGCATCCCCGCGCTGATGATCTTCCCCCGCATGCCGCCGGCGTTCTGGGGAACGATCGCGATCATCGTCACCTACTCGGCCTACGTCGCCGAGGTGCTCCGCGCCGGCATGGAGGCCGTGCACCCCTCACAGCGCGTCGCCGCGCGATCGCTCGGTCTCAGCCACGCGCAGACCCTGCGGATCGTCGTGATCCCGCAGGGCGTGCGCAAGGTCGTCCCGGCACTCATGAACGACTTCGTGTCGATGCAGAAGGACGTCGGTCTCATCTCGGTGCTCGGCGTGATCGACGCCGTGCGCGCCGCTCAGCTGCAGGTCGCCGACACCTACAACTACACGCCGTACGTTGTCGCCGGGCTGTTCTTCATCATCCTCAGCTGGCCGATGATCAGGTTCACGGATGCCGTGACCGCCAGGCTCAACAGGCGCGAGCAGGCCGGAGGAGTCGTATGAGCGTCGTACCCGTGATCGAGGCCAGGGGCGTGCGCAAGCGCTTCGGCGACCACGACGTGCTGCGCGGGCTCGATCTCGCGGTCGCCCCGCACGAGGTGGTCGTGCTGATCGGCGCCTCCGGCTCGGGCAAGTCGACGCTGCTGAAGACCATGAACCTCATCGAGCGCGTGGACGACGGGCAGATCTTCCTCTCAGGCGACGACATCACCGACCCGCGGGCGGATGCCGACAGCATCCGCGCCCGCATCGGCGTCGTCTTCCAGCTGTTCAACCTGTTCCCGCACCTCACTGTGCTCGAGAACATCACCCTCGCGGCGCGCAAGGTGCACGGCTGGCGAGCCGCCGACACGCGTGTGCGCGCGCTGGAGCTGCTCGAGACGCTCGGCCTCGCCGCGAAGGCAGGGGAGTACCCCGACCGGCTCTCCGGCGGTCAGCAGCAGCGCGTCGCGATCGTGCGCGCGATCCTCACCGAGCCCGAGGTGCTGCTGCTCGATGAGATCACGAGTGCGCTCGACCCGCAGCTCGTCGGCGAGGTGCTCGACCTCGTGCGCGAGCTCAAGCGGCGCGGCACGACGATCGTGATGGCCACGCACGAGATGTCGTTCGCGCGCGAGGTCGCCGATCGCGTCGTGTTCCTGAAGGAGGGCGTGCTCGTCGAGCAGGGCCCGCCGGAGCAGATCTTCGACGCTCCGCAGCATCCGGCCACTGCGGAGTTCCTCGCGCGCGTGCGGCGCTGACACCGCCGTGTGGATTCGCTTTCCGCACGTCGCCGGGCGGGCGTAGGGTGCGGATCATGGAATCCAGACACGCGGATCACGCCGAGGCGCTGCGCACGCGCGTGCTCGAATCGGGTGTGATCGACAGCGCACTGAGGAACGGCGCTATGCGCGCAGGCGCGGGAGAGGATGCTGCCCTGCCGGAACCCTACGCGGCCCTCACGCGCACGATCGGCGAGCACTCGTATCGGGTCACCGATGCCCAGGTCGCCGCGGCGCGGGGTGCCGCCGGCACTGACAGGGCGGCGTTCGAGGTGATCATGTCGGCGAGCATCGGAGCGGGGCTGCGGCGGTGGGATGCGGCCATCGCCGCGCTGGAGGAGGCGCAGGATGCGTCTCGCTGAGGTGACGAGGGGCGACACGGTCGCGCACCGCCTGCTGATCAGGGTGATATCGCGGGTCGCGGGCTATCGGCTGCCGGATGCTGCGCGGGTCGCCTTCTACGACAAGGCCTTTGCCGGACCGGCGCTCGGCAGGTGGACGCAGCAGGCCATGCGCGGCGAGAGCGGCTGGACCGTCGCCGAGCGCGAGCTGATGGCGGCGATGGTCGCATCGTGGAACAGTTGTCCGTTCTGCGTGGGCGCGCATCGCGCGATCGCCGTGCACGGCATCGACCCCGAGATCGCCGACGCCGTGCTGGCCGACTACCGCACCGCTCCGATCAGCGAACGGCTGCGGGCGGCTCTCGCGTTCATCGAACGCCTGACCACCGACCCGGGCGCTGTCGGCGCTGCCGACGCGCAGGCGGCGATGGCTGCGGGACTGTCGCGGCAGGACATCGAAGACGCTGCAGCCGTGGCGTCGGTGTTCGCCGTGATCACCCGCAATGCCAACGCCCTCGACTTCGACATCCCGTCAGCGGCGGAGTTCGATCGCGCTGCGGGGATGCTGCTTCGACGAGGATATTCCTGAGGCCCGTCGGCCTTTGGGCGTCCGTCTCGGGACTCAGGACTCGGGGCTCTGCGGCCGCGGATCGGGCATGATCGTGTCGACCCGCGGCTTCGCGTTCGCCTGCGCTCGCGCCCACACGACGAAGCCGACCGCGGTGAACACGCCGTAGAACACGTACATGAAGCCGGTGGCGTAGAAGCCCGAGCTGAACAGCAGCGGCACGCCGACCAGGTCGACGGCGATCCAGACGAGCCAGAACTCGGTCCAGCCCTTCGCCATGCCGTACGTCGCCATCAGCGACCCGACGAAGGTCCAGGCATCCGCCCACACCGGCTCCCATGAGCCGAGCGCACGGAACAGCGGCGTCAGCGCGACGGTTCCGACGATCATCACGAGAACGATGCCGATGCGCGCGCTCCACGGCGCCCATCGGGGCGTCACCTGTCCGCCGTCGGATGCCGCCCGGCGCCACCGCACCCAGCCGTAGACGGCGACCGTGATGAACATGACCTGGCGCCCCGCCTGGCCGAGCAGGCTCGGCAGCTGGTGGTCGGGGTTCAGGATCGTCCCGAGGAACACGGTCAGCAGCAGCACGTTGCCCACGATGCCCACCGGCCAAGCCCATACCTTGCGGCGCATGCCGCCGAGGGCGCTGGCGAGGCCGAAGGCGTTGCCGACGACTTCGCGCACCAGCAGCGTCTGGCCTCCAGGCAGCACCCAGGTCGAATTGAACAGCTCGACGAGCCAGGTGAACAGGTTCATGCGGGAGTCGGCCGATCGTCGAGGTTCAGTTGCAGAAAGGTCAGGTCGAGCCAGCGACCGAACTTCGCGCCGACCTGGGGCAGACGACCGGTCTGCACGAATCCGAGACGCTCGTGCAGAGCGATGGATCCCTGGTTCTCGCTCTCGACCGCCGCGATCATGACGTGCGTGCCGTTGGTGCGGGCTCGTGCGATCAGCTCGAGCATCAGTGCCTTGCCGATGCCGCGACCGCGCTGATCGCCGCGCACGTACACCGAGTGCTCGACCGTGTGGCGATAACCGTCGTGGGGACGCCAGGGGCCGAAGGTCGCGTAGCCCAGCACCTCACTGTCATCCGCCGCCACGATCACCGGGTATCCGCCACGCAGTCGTTCGGCCATCCACACCGCACGGTCGTCGACGTCGACCACCGTCTCGTTCCAGATCGCGGTCGTGTTGACGACGGCGTCGTTGTAGATGTCGGCGATCGTCTCGAGGTCGGCGATCTCGGCGTCTCTGATGTGCACGGCGGTCTCCTCTGGGGCGTGGGGCGCATGCCGACGCTAGCAGGGAGGCTGGCAGTGGCGCCTCTGCCGCTCTTTCGCCGCGGGTGTGACCTCCTGGTTTCAGTGTGACCTCCTGCTGTCGGCGCGAGAACCGTGTTCCTGACGGCGGAGCTCACGCGGCATCCGGGAGCTCGCGCGCAGATCGGGAGTCCACGAGCCCGACACCGGATGCCGCCGCATGTCACCCCCCGATGCCAGAGTGGAGGTATGAGCAACGCAACGGCCGTGCGCGATCAGATGGTGTCGGCGATCGACCGCGAGCAACTCGGCGCCTACGGCATCCACGTGCTGATCGGGGACGACGAGGCGGGCCACCGCTGGCGCAGCGACGACCGCGAGAACCTGTATTCCGTGTCGAAGGGCGTCAGCGCGCTCGCGGCCGGAATCGCGATCGATGAGGGGCTGCTGACTCTGCAGACCTCCGTGCTCGAACACATCAGCGTGCCGGCCCCGGGAGCGGGAGTGGAGGAGGTCACGCTCGAGCACCTGCTCACGATGACGAGCGGCATCGACTTCTCCTGGTTCGGCAGCCAGCCTGTGACGTGGCCGGACCTCGCGCTCGAGATGCTCCGACGGCCGACGCGCGGGCCCGGTGCGGTCTTCCAGTACTCGGATGCGAGCACCTACACCGCGATGCGGATGCTGGGCGCGATCGTCGGCGACGTGCGTGACTGGCTGATGCCGCGCCTGTTCGAGCCGCTCGGCATCCACAATCCACAGTGGCACCGGTGCCCGCTCGGCTGGATCGTGGGCGGCAGCGGGCTCGAGCTGCGCACCGAAGAGCTCGCGCGGATCGGGAGGGTGCTGCGCGACGGCGGCGCCGGGCTGGTCAGCCGCGGCTGGATCGAGCGCATGCACTCCGACTGGGTGCCGACGGGCGGTGCGGGAGACTCCTCGAACTACGCTCTCGCCGTGTGGCAGGGGCCGGGCCGCACCTGGCGGTTGGACGGTCTCTACGGCCAATACGTGATCGTCGACGAGCGGGCGGATGCCGTCGTCACGATCACTGCGCACGAGGAGCACCGCGACCATCGGCTCGCCGAGATCGCAGCAGACGCTCTTCGCGCGCTGGGCTGAGCGACGGGGGCGCCGTCAGCGTTGCCGGGTGCAGGCTGCGGGGGCGGCGGGTGGGGCGCGGGCGGATGCCGCGAGCTCCGGATCTGCGCATGAGATCCGTGCGCTGGACATGGGAACTCACGCGTGGGGCGGGAAGTCAGGCCGCCCGGCCTCTCGTGGCCAGCGCGTCGCGCACGACGATCGCGCGCCGCAGATCGACCATGATCGGGTCGAAGAACCGCTCGCGGTAGCGCGGCTCGCTGACCGCGGAGAAGATGAATGGCAGCGTGGCGATCAGGGACAGCAGGGTCGCGGCTTTGATGAGGTTGACCGTGACGGGCAGCTCGGCCCCGCCGATCACGAGCGGCTCGACCGGCAGCGGCTGCGCGGCGCTGCCAGGGCCGACCCAGATCTGGACCACTCCGGGCGGAATCGCGACCGATCCGATCACGATGAGCAGAGCGCACAGCAGCGCCGCGAAGAACAGTGCCTGCAGCAATTGCGCGAAGGTCATGACGAGCAGGATGTTCGCCCGCTGCGGCCAGCGCAGCGGATGCCGTGCCGCGCTCGCACCCGCGACGTGCTCTGCGGGGGTGCCCGACAGCAGTGCGGCGCGCTGCTCGAGCGTCGGCGCATAGGTCTCGTCGTCGATCTCGCCGGCGCTGACCCGCAGCACGACGATGGTCGCGAGGGCTCCGATCACGAGACCGACGAGCGCCAGCGAGCTGCCGTGCAGGGCGGATGCCATCTGCCACACCTCGGCGGAGAAGAAGGCGAAGACCACGAGCATGAGAATCACGGGAAGTGCGATCGACGCCATGTGCCCGATCGCCGAGGCGTTGCGCACGGCGAGCCGCGACGCCCACGAGATGAGGGCGCCACCGCCCATGCCTGTGACGAGGACGCACACGGCGATGATCACGAGGGTCTCGACCACAGGGCTCACCGTGGCCCGGGGGTCGAGCGCGTAGCCGCCCGCGATGAGCGCGGCCGCGCACAGGACGATGACGACCGAGGCCGCCGCCGTCGCCATGCCGACCGGAAGCCGCCGCACCGCGAGCCGGACGAGCAGGAACGCGACCCAGGCGAGCGCCAGCGCGAGCAGCAGCAGGATCAGCACGGCCACCGCGAGGACGGTCTCGTCCCCACCCGCGGTCTCGAGCGTCACCGCGATCGCCGCATCGAGTCCCTCGGTGAGCAGCCCCAGCGCGACCGTCACCCAGGTGAGCAGCGGAGCGACGCGGCGCGGCAGGTCGGTGAACCAGCGCCGCAGCGGCACGAAGGTCGGCAGCCCCTGTTCGCGGAACCAGCGGTCGGCATCCCGGCGGATGCTCGCAGGAGCGTCGGCTCGGGGGCGTGGTCGAGGGCGTCGGCGCGCGGAGGACATGGACGTGAGACTACGGCACGGCCGGCGATCAAGGCAGAATCGGGTGAGACCAGCGGATGACCCCGAGGAGAGCTCTGTGGAGAAGACGAGATGGGCCGTTCTCGGCCCCGGCACGATCAGCGGCGACTTCGTCACGGGACTCCGCAGCTCGGAGTTCGGGGTGCTGCATGCGGTCGGCAGCTCGGATGCCGGGCGGGCAGCGGCCTTCGCCGAGCAGCACGGCGCAGCAGCATCCGGCACCTACGATGTGCTGACCCGCGATGACGTCGACGCGGTGTACATCGGCACCGTGCACACAACCCACGCCGAACTCGCCATCCGCGTACTCGAGGCGGGCAAGGCCGTGCTGTGCGAGAAGCCGGTCACGCCGACCGCCGACGAGACCGCGCGGGTGCTCGCGGCTGCCGCCGAGTCGGGGCGTCCCTTCGTCGAGGCGTTCAAGCAGCGCTTCGGACCGTTCGCGGATCTGCTGCGCACGATCGTGACGGAGGGCGAACTCGGAGAGGTTCGCGAGGTCGTGGCGGCGTTCGGATACGACCAGCATCCGCGCACCGGTCGCGCTTTCGATCCCGCTCTCGCGGGTGGGGCGATCCTCGACGTCGGCTGCTATCCGACCTCGCTCGCCGTGGAGGTGGCGCGTCTCACCGGTCGGAGTGCGCTGCCTGTCGAGTTCAGCGAGGTGACGGCAGAGCGGGTGAACGGCGTCGATGCCGACACGACCGCCACGCTCACCATCGGAGATCTGGCGGTCGAGCTGCGCACCGCGGTGATCCGCGAAATGCCCGGAGCGGCGGTGATCCGCTGCGAGCGCGGCGAGATCGTGCTGCCGGACGCGTGGGGCAGCCGCATCGAAAGCCCGTCGTCGCTGATCCTTCGCTCTGAGGGAGAAGAGCGCATGCTCACCGCACCCACGGTGCAGCCGATGGGCGCCGAAGCGGATGCCGTCTCGCGCGCGCTCGCCGAAGGGCGCGCAGAGGCCCCCGAGATGCCATGGGCCGACACCGCGCTCATCGCCGAGATCAGCACGCGCTGGCTGGAGAAGGCGCGGGGTTAGGGCTTCGAGCGAACGGGAGGCCGAAGGCCGAGACATTCCCTGATCAGCTTGAAAAAGACAGCCCGAGGAAGTTATCCACAGGGCTTCCTGACTTCGTATATATGTTCTAAACTCGATGCATGACCAACCAGCATCTGCTTCCGCTCTTGGAGGCGATCGCCCGCCTCGAAGAGGCGTGGGCGGATGCTGACAGCGGGATCGATCTGTCTCGGGAGCAGCTGGTCGCGGCCAATGCGGCGTTGGGCGTGCTTCAGCGCCGGATCGACGGGCTGCACACCGAGATCGCCGCCGGCATCGCACACGAATCGCGTGTCGAACTCGGCTCGGCGGGGCTGGCGAAGGAGCAGGGGTTCCAAAACCCTGCAGCGATGATCGCCGCAGCCACGGGCGGATCATCAGGCGACGCGTTCCGCCTTGTGAAGGTGGGGGAGGCGACCGCGCCGCGCGAGAGCCTGCTGGGCGATCGGCTTCCCGCGAAGTATCCCGCTGTGCGATCGGCCGTGTGCGCCGGTCTGATCAGTGCAGCTGCAGCAGCCTTGATCGTGGCTCTGCTCGACCGTGCGCGGCTGAAGGCCGATCCGGCACGTCTGGCCGAAGCCGAGGTGATCCTCGCCGAGCGTGCTTCGGGCCTCTCGCTCGATGAGGTGCGCAAGCTCATCGCTCGTGCGGAGGCGTGGATCGATCCCGACGGGGTCGCGCCTCGTGAAGACCAAGCGCGAGGCAGTCGATCGCTGACGATGTTCGAGCGCGACGGCTCGCTGCATCTCAGTCTCACGATCGACGTGGCCGCAGGCGCATCGATCAAGGCGGCCGTGCAGGCCTATGTGGCAGCGGCATTCCAGGCGAGGCAAGTCGCGCCGCACCCTGATGCGATCGATGCCGACCGCCGCACCGTGCAGATGATCCAGGCCGACGCCATCGCCGACATCTGCGCACACGTGCTCGGCTGCCATGACGACCTGCCCATGGCCGGCGCGACGGTTGTGGTGCGCGTAGACCTCGAGAGCCTCGCCGAGGGCCGGGGCTTCGCGACGATCGACGGCAGCGACAACCCGATCAGCATCTCCTCATGCCGGCGCATGGCGGCGGGCGGCGGGATCATTCCCCTCGTGCTCGGGTCTGTGGGAGACATTCTCGACTGGGGCCGTGAGAAGCGCCTCTTCACCCGAGCGCAGCGTCTCGCCCTCGTCGAAAGAGACGGCGGATGCGCGATGTGCGGGCTTCCACCGCAGATGACCAAGGCGCATCACCTCCGATGGTGGAGCCGGGATGCCGGTCCGACAGATCTCGACAACGGCGTGCTGCTCTGCGAGAGCTGTCATCACCGCATTCATGAGAACGGATGGGACATCCGCATCGATGGGGCCGGTGTGGCGGCGCGCGTGTGGATCATTCCGCCCGCGAACGTCGATCCCGCGCGAACGCCGAGACTCGGCGGCAGAGCTCGATATGACGTGGCCGCATGAGTGCCTCGGGGCGGGATCCGCGAGGCGGCATCCCGAGTTCGTCAACGTCGCTTGGCGACACGCGGTCTGTTGGCACGTGGCTTGTCGGACCCGGGTCTCGCGGAGGGAGTGCCGGCCCGTGGACTGCTGTACCGCCGCCGAAGTCCGTCAGTGCGCGGCGGAGGCCGGCGTCTCCTCGCCCTCGTGGAACGTCGGGCGCTTGCCGAGCATCCGCCCGATTCCGAGCACGATGCCGACGATGATCAATCCGGCAGCCAGCCCCGCGATCGCGGAGAACAGGGTGTCGCCGATCCACACGATCACGGCGCCCGCGGGCTCGAGCGCGTGCTCGATTCCGTGCAGGATGTCGGCGCCGAAGTGCACCCCGACTTCGCCGAGGTTCACGAGCAGCAGATGGCCGCCCACCCAGAGCATGGCGACGGTTCCGAGGATGCTGATGAAACGGAAGACAGCCGGCATCGCGTTGACCAGCCGGGTGCCGTTGCGGCTGACGCGCTTGTCCGAGCTGGTCGCCATCTTCAAGCCGATGTCGTCGATCTTCACGAGCAGAGCGACCGCCCCGTAGACGACGGCGGTCATGATGACGGCGATCACGGCGAGGATCGCGAGGGTCATCCAGATGCCGAGGCCCGTGTCGAGGCTCGCGAGCGAGATGAGCATGATCTCGGTGGAGAGGATGAGGTCGGTGCGCACGGCCCCGAGCACGAGCTTCCGCTCATCGCGTGCGCTCTCGTCTTCGTGGCCGTGCTGGATCCCGAACCACTCGAGAACCTTCTCGGCGCCCTCGAAGCAGAGGTAGAGACCACCGACGATGAGCAGATAGGGCAGCACCCACGGAGCGAACGCCGTGAGCAGCAGCGCCACGGGGATGATGATGACGAACTTGTTCGCGAGCGATCCGAGCGCGATCTTTCCGACGACCGGCAGCTCGCGGGCGGGCGTGATGCCCTGCACGTACTGCGGTGTCACGGCGGCGTCGTCGATCACGACTCCTGCGGCCTTGGCCGAAGCCTTCATCGCCGCACTCAGGATGTCGTCGACGACAGCGAGCAGTCCAACCGACATGAGCGTCCCCCTGTGATGTGTGTCGGGGAGCAACTCTACCGAGTCGGCAGAAACTCACAGCCCGCTCCCAGCCCCGCGGGACCAAAACAGCCACCGCGTCCGTTCTTCTCAATGACGCCGCAGCCAGCGGCGTCAGACAAGGAGCATCATGTCGAATGAGTACCGCAAGACGCCCGAGGCAGTCTCTGCCCTCACCGACTCCCAGTACACCGTCACGCAGCGCGACGGCACCGAGCCGCCGTTCCGCAACGCCTACTGGGACAACCACGACGACGGCATCTACGTCGACGTCGTCTCGGGCCAGCCCCTGTTCTCCTCCATCGACAAGTTCGACAGCGGAACCGGATGGCCGAGCTTCACGAAGCCGATCGACGCGGATGCCGTCACCACCCGCACCGATCGGACCCTGTGGATGACGCGAACCGAGGCGCGCTCCACCGGCGCCGACAGCCACCTCGGACACGTCTTCGACGACGGCCCCGTCGAAGACGGCGGCTTGCGCTACTGCATGAACTCCGCCGCGCTCCGTTTCATCCCGGCATCCCGCCTGGAGGAGGAGGGCTACGGTCGATACAGCGGCCTGTTCACCGACAACACTTCCGACATCGCTGAGGAGCAGTCATGACCGACACCGGAACCATCACCCGCACGCCCGGCACCGAGACCGCGGTCCTCGCCGGAGGCTGCTTCTGGGGCATGGAAGACCTGATCCGCCGCCAGCCCGGCGTGCTTGACACGCGCGTCGGCTACACCGGCGGCACCAACGATCACGCCACGTACCGCAACCACCCCGGACACGCCGAAGCCGTCGAGATCGTGTTCGATCCGACCGTGACGACGTACCGGGACATCCTGGCGTTCTTCTTCCAGATCCACGATCCGTCGACCCTGAACCGTCAGGGCAACGACATCGGCTCGAGCTACCGCTCGGCGATCTTCCCGCTCTCACCGGAGCAGGAGGCCGTCGCCCGCGACACGATCGCCGACGTCGACGCGTCAGGTCTGTGGCCGGGCAAGGCCGTCACCACGATCGAGCCCGCTGGCCCGTTCTGGGAGGCCGAGCCCGAGCACCAGGACTACCTGATCAAGTACCCCAACGGCTACACCTGCCACTTCCCGCGTGCGGGATGGGTGCTGCCGAAGCGCGCTGAGGTCTGAGCGCGGCGCCGGCGCTGCAGCAGCGTCGGCGCGCGGTGACACCCGCCATTCCGCGTGAGACGTCTGATTCCGAGTGAGGTCCGTGCGCTCGCCGCCGGGTCTCACGCGGAAAGCTGGGTCTCACGCGGAAAGGGGCAACTCACTCGGCGAGGAAAGCCATCGCCGCCTCCTTGAACGCCCGCGATCCCGGGGCATTGAAGTGGTTGCGGTCGGGGATCTCGAAGAACGTGCCGTTCGGCGCGGCGGATGCGAGCGCCTTCGATCCCTCGATGATCGCGTCTTTCGAACCGGTCGCGAACAGGATGGGGCGGGTGGGAGCATCCGCGGGGTCCGGATCGATCGTGCCAGACGCCCGCATGCCCTCGGCCAGAGCGACGAGAGCCTGCAGGTCGTTGCCGGGCACCCGCTCGGTCAGCGCGATATAGTTCTGCGTGGTCTGATCGGCGACCGGCGTGCCGTCTGCGATGTACGCGCGCACCTGGTCGAGGTTCAGCCGGGCGAGCGGGATGCCGTCTGGCACGCCGCCGAGCACCGCACGGCCGATGCGGTGCGGCAGATCGCGCACCACCTCCCAGCCCACACGGGCGCCCAGCGAGTAGCCCACGTACAGCGCATCGTCGACCAGGTAGGTGTCGAGCACGGATTCGACGTCGGTCGCCAGAGTTCGGATGCCGTAAGCGCCCGCTTCGTGCGGCTTCTCGCTCAGCCCGTGACCGCGCTGGTCGAGCGCGAGCACGCGATAGCCTGCGCGGGTCAGCTCGCGGACCCAGCCCGTGAGCCCCCAGTTGTCGCGCGCGTTCGAGGCGAACCCGTGCACGGCGACCACCACCGGAGCGTCGAGATCACCCCACGTGTACGTCGCGAGCCGGGTTCCGTCGGCGGCGTACACCTGCTGAGGTGCGGGCATGGATGTGAGGTCTGCAAGAGGAACGGCCACGGATCAATCATGCTCCTGCAGCTCTGCCCCGGCGTCCGTTGCGGCGCGCTGACCGGCGTTGCCGGCTCGAGAAGCCTTCACCCCCGGACATCACTTGGCAACGATAACATTCTTCGATACGCTGAGCCGCGCGGTCCACCGGCCATCGGGGCTGTGGCCGCTGACATGCGCTCCGGGTGCCGGGGCTGCATCGCGTATTCGAAGGAGAACGACGTGAGACGAAGAGGTTTCGTGAAGTGGCTTACTGCGTGCGCCGCGGCCGCGCTGCTGGCGGTCGCACCGGCGATCAGCGCCAGCGCGTACACGCCCGTGCCGAACGTGCTCTACCAGCTCCCCGGGAGCGAGGACTGTCTGAAAGGGCGCGGCAACTGCGTGATCTATGCGAAGTCGGCCGAGCTGGCGAGCGGCCGTCTCGTGGCAGCCTTCGAGGAGGCGACGGTCACCGATTACCCCGCTCCCGACACGATCGGCGGAGCGATCGGAGGCACCATGCCGGTGTGGAAGAGCGATGACCATGGCACCTCCTGGCAGCACCTGTCGGACGTCGCTTCACCGGCTGCGATGACCGACGACCCGGCGCTGGACAAGTACTCGAGCAACTGGGGAAGCCCGTACCTGTACGTGCTGCCGCAGACGGTCGGCTCGCTTCCCGCAGGCACTCTCCTGCTGGCCAGCGTGGTCACAGGAGAAGACGAGTATTACCGCGAGCAGAAGCTGCGGGATCCGAACTGGGTGCCCACCAACGACGGCGACCGACGCGACATGGCGGTCGCACTGTACCGCAGCGACGACGACGGTCGCACCTGGTCGTTCGTGAACATCGTGGCCGCGGGCGGATGGCAGGGCGGCAGCGCCGGCGCCATCGGCGTGAACATCGCGCAGGCGAATTCCACCCGGCAGCAGGACCCCGTGTGGGAACCGCATCTGACCGTGATCGGAGGGCGGCTCGTCGCCTATTACTCGGATGAGAACGACTACATCGGCTACGACTCGACGACCGGCGTCCCCACGATCGCTCCGTACAACGAGACCGGACCGGATTCGCGCGCGCAGATCCTCGTGCACAAGACGTGGGACGGCACCGCGGTCGGGTGGAGCCAGCCCGTGGTCGATGTCGCGGGCGACACGTTCGCCTTCAACGGCGGCCAGCAGATCGGGGGTGGACGACCGGGAATGACGACGGTCGCGCCGACCAGCGACGGGCGCTGGTTCATGACCTTCGAGTACTTCGGCGGTAGTGACAACGTCCGGTACAAGCTCTCGAACGATCCGCTGAAGTTCTACGCCGACGGCGACCCGAACGGCACCGACATCAGTCAGTTGCCGGTCGACGCCGGCTCGCGGCGGCTCTCGACCGGTGGCAGCCCCGTTATCGTCGGTCTCCCCGACGGGCGTATCGCGTTCAACGCCGCGGGCAGCGGCAGCATCTGGGTGAACGACGGCGCCAGCACCGACATCTGGACCGAATATCAGACCACTCTCGGAGGCGGCTACACGCGCACGCTGCAGCCGCTCAGCGCCAGCGGAACCGTGATGATCCTCCAGGCGACGTGGGGTGGCCCGTCGAGCCAGCCCAGTATTGCGTACGGCGAAGTGGACCTCGGATTCTCGGCAGGGACGTACTACCGGATCGTGAACCGTAAGACCGGTCAGGTGCTCGGAACGGGCAGCAGCACGAACGACGCGAACCTCGGAAACGGTGATCAACCCGACGTCCGGCTCGAGGCGGCATGGTCTGCGGCGAATCCGGCGACGCAGCTCTGGCACGTCACCCCGAAGCCGAACGACACGGTGACGCTTCTCAACAAATCGGGCGGCAGGGCCGCGGGCATCTGGACGGGCACGCCGAGCGCCGGACAGCGTCTGGGTCAGTGGGTCGATGACGAGATAGGCGGACTGTGGCACGTCGTCGACGCGGGGAACGGATACGTCCGGTTCCAGTCGACGGCAGACGCCGCGCTCTACATGACGGGCGCCGCTGCGGGCGGTCCAGTGACCACTCAGACTCAGGCGAACGACGGATCCCAGGACTGGCAGCTCGTGCCCGAGTCGGCGGGCTCGCAGAGCCTGCGCAACGCGGGCAGCGGGCTGTGCGCGGACGTCTGGGATCGGAAGGTCTCGAACCAGAGCCCCATCAAGCAGTACGCCTGCGGAGCGGGCCTCAACCAGAAGTGGCAGGTGCGCTCGGTGGGTGCCAGCGTCGAACTGGTCAGCGCGAGCAGTGACAAGTGCCTCGAGATCGGTGCGTACAGCGCCATCGCGGGAGCCGCAGCCACGCAGTTCACCTGCAACGGCGGCGGCAATCAGCTCTGGACGCGCGTGACGGCTGCGGACGGCTCGTTCACGCTGCGCAACGGGAGCAGCGGCCAGTGCCTGGAGGTCTTCGGAGGGTCCATGAGCAACGGAGCGGCAATCGGCCAATGGCCGTGCAACGGTGGCGCGAACCAGAGGTGGACGCTGGGCTGAGGCCCGCACCCGGGGAGAGCCCCCAGATGAGTGGAGATTGAGCAAAGGGGACGCGTCGGAAGCCCATCGGGATCCGGCGCGTCCCTCGGCGCGCGCGCGTCGCGTCGCGCCGCATCTCGTGGAGTCTGGGCGGCATGCCGGGGGCATCGCCGCGGGGATGGTGCGCGCGGGCGTCGGCGCGCACGACCCCCGCGCACACAACGGGTGCCGACACGCCAGATCGGGGGACGAATCCGTCGAAACGTCCCCCGATGTGGCGTGTCGACCCCCGAAGCGGTCGAGGCGACCAGGTCTCAGAGGCTCGCGAGCTCCTTGTCGAGATCGTCCTCGACGGCGGGGACGCTCTGGCGCAGCGCTTCGCCGAGCCCGGCATCCACGTTGGTCCAGTACTGGTAGAACCGCTCGCGGATCGCGTCGATCGTGATGCCTCGGCCCTGTCCGGTGAGCACGTCGAGGAACCGAGCCCGCTGTGCGTCGTCGAACACCTCGCGGTAGAGCGTGCCGGCCTGGCCGAAGTCGTCATCATCGGCCCGCAGCGTCGCCGACGCGCGCATCAGCTCACCGTCCGACTCCCAGCTCGCCTCGGCACCCGCCACCGGGTCGGCGGTGGGGCCGCCGGCGGCGCCGAAGGAGTTCGGCGTGTACACGCGATGCTCCGCCGGGTTGAACTTGTACTGCATCTGGCCCTCGTGCATGTAGTTGCGCACCTCGGCCGCGTGCGGCTGGTTGACCGGCAGCTGGTTGTAGTTCGCGCCGATGCGGTACCGCTGAGCGTCCGAATACGCGAACACGCGTGCCATCAGCATCTTGTCGGGCGAGATCCCGGTGCCGGGCACCTGGTTGCCCGGGGAGAAGGCCGCCTGCTCGATCTCGGCGAAGAAGTTCTGCGGGTTGCGGTCGAGCGTGAACGTGCCGACCTTGATGCGCGGGTAGTCCTTCTTCGACCAGGTCTTGGTGAGGTCGAACGGGTTGAAGCGGTACGTCTTGCCCTCTTCGTACGGCATGATCTGCACGAAGACGTCCCACGACGGGTTCTCGCCGCGCGCGATCGCGTCGAACAGGTCGCGACGGTAGTAGTCGGCATCTGACCCTGCGAGCTTCTCGGCCTCTTCGGGGCTCATCGCCTCGACGCCCTGGTGGGAGAGGAAGTGGTACTGCACCCAGAAGCGGTCGCCCTCGGCGTTGATCCACTGGTACGTGTGCGAGCCGTAGCCGTTCATGTGGCGCCAGCTGCGGGGAAGGCCGCGGTCGCCCATGAGGTAGGTGACCTGGTGCGCGGTCTCGGGCGAGAGCGTCCAGAAGTCCCACTGCATGTCGGCGTTGCGCAGGCCCGAGTCGCCGAGGCGCTTCTGCGAGTGGATGAAGTCGGGGAACTTCATCGCGTCGCGCAGGAAGAAGGTCGGGGTGTTGTTGCCGACGATGTCGAGGTTTCCCTCGGTCGTGTAGAAGCGCAGCGCGAAGCCGCGCACGTCGCGCCACGTGTCGGGGGAGCCCTGCTCGCCGGCGACCGACGAGAAGCGCAGCAGCGTCTCGCTCACCGCGCCGGGCTGGAACACCGCGGCCTTCGTGTAGGCCGAGACGTCTTCAGTGACCGTGAAGGTTCCGAAGGCGCCGCCGCCCTTGGCGTGCGGGTTGCGCTCCGGCACACGCTCACGGTTGAACGACGCGAGCTTCTCGACGAGGTAGCGGTCGTGGAGGACGGTGGGGCCGTCTGCTCCGACGGTGAGCGAATGAGCGTCGCTCGGAACCGGCGTTCCGGTCTGGGTTGTGGTGGGCTCGGTCATGTTTCTCCTTCTGCGCGCGGGTACGACGAACACCCCTGCCCTTCTGGGGAGGGCGGGTGGCGGGCGCCGGACTACCGCGCGGCGTTCTGGCAACTGGGGCACAAGCCCCAGAAGGTGACTTCTGCTGTCTGGACGGTGAATCCCCCCGTGCTCGAGGGGGTCAGGCACGGCGCGACGCCGGTGACGCAGTCCACATCGCCGACCGCACCGCAGGAGCTGCAGACGACGTGATGGTGGTTGTCTCCGATGCGCCGCTCGTACAGCGCCGCGGAACCCGCCGGTTCGATCCGGCGGATCAGGCCCGCCGTCGTCAGGTCCGCGAGGATGTTGTGCACCGACTGGATCGACGTGGTCGGAAGCACGTCGGACACCGTGCGGTAGACCCGCTCGGCGTCCGTGTGGGGCATGGACTCCAGTGCCTCGAGAACGGCGACGCGCCCCGCGGTCGCACGAAGACCCGCGTCGCGAAGCGCGGAGTCGAGGTCGGTGTCCATGCCTCGACTGTACACGTTGTTTTTAGTGATTCAAAAGAAGTATCGGCATGTCGGTTGGTGGATGCCGGATGCCGTCGGGATGTCACGCGGGCCTGTTTCCGAAAAGGGGGAGAGTCAGCGCCGCTCGCCCTGCCGCGTACGTGAGGGCGAAGAGCAGGACCAGAAGCACGATGCCGATGACGGGGGCGAGCACGACCGCGGGATGATGCCGAAGAAGGACGATCGCGGCTCCTGCGAGGGCGAGCAGGACGACCGACCCGATGTAGAAGGCGTTCATGGACGCGGCGAAAGCGGCGTAGTCGCATGACGTGGCCGTACAACTCGCGATGCTCAACGCCGAGAGGACGGTGTGCCCTGCGCCGAGGATCGTGAAGAACAGCTGTGCGATCCACATGGCGAAAGCCAGGGGAACTCGACCTGTGGGATCGCTCATGTCGGCTACCGTAGCGGCTCACGGCCCAGGGTCGGGATTCAGGAGCGGGTGATCGTGAACCCCTCGCCGCGCACGCGAACCTGTCCACTCGCCGCCGCCTGGCCGCGCTGCGAGCCGCCGGCGTCGTAGGCGCGACCGTCGCCGGGTGCGAGCCGCGTCACGCGCGCGTCCGATCCGGAGCCGTTCGCGTACAGGACGGCAGAGCCCGTCGTGGTGGCGTACACCGCGGTCGCGACCTGCGGCTGGATCACGAGCGCATCGAGACGAAGGTCACCGGTGCTCGTGCACCGCACCGTCACCGGGCCGTCCGGCAGGCTGCCGCCGAGCAGCTGAGGCACGAGCATCCCCTCCGCTTCCGTGAGGCCGCGATCTCCGGCCCCGCCGGCCGGCGTCCGTGTGCTCCACAGGCTTCGACCGCCCTGGAGCACCTCCCATTCCGCCTCGCCGGAATCGGCGGCCTGCCGCCACACGAGACCGTGCAGGATGCCGCCGGCCTCCGTCACGTCGAACTCGACCCACTCACCGGCCGGCACCTGCACGAAGGCGCCGCCGGAGAGATTGCCCTCCCCGGTCCAGGCGCCGCCCTCGGGGTGCACGACGGTGCACCCGGCGGAGAGGCGGGCGTTCTCGGCGTCGACGGCACGCAACCCCGAGAACGACCTCAGCCCCGTGATCGACGTCGCGACCGCGGCGATGTCGGGATTCGCGTCGAGCAGGAGCATTGTCAGCAGCCCGTGGATGGTCGACTCGGCGCCCGAGTTGCGGTTCACGCGCCCGTCTGTCTCCACGCCGTCGAAGGTCACGCCGGTCGCGGGGTCGTATGTCGCGACGTTCGCCGTGTTGGCCCCGAAGAACCAGCCGGCCGCGAGCCCGGCCAGCACCCGGAGGCCCTCGCCGCCCGAGGCGGCCGCCTGCACCGCCCCGGCGACGCGGCCGTGTGCGCCGTACGCGATCTGCGCCTCCGCGGGCAGGGGCGCCCACGCGTTGTGCGGCCCGCCGGTGGCGAGCACCTGAGGCGTGAAGCGTGCCGCATCGGCGACCGCGGCCGCCGTCCACGCCTGGCGTCCGAGCACCGTGCCGGCGCGCCCGAGCGCCTCCGGAGCGGCGGCGCCCCAGGCGTGCCAGAAGCCGAGCGAACCCGTCCACGGCAGGACAGCCCCGAAAAGCCACCCCACGCGCGGGACGGTCGCCATCGCGGCGACGCCCTCGCCGTACGTCTCCAGTGCCGCCCTGCTGCGGTCGTCGCCGGCGCCGGCGGCAGACGCGAGTCCCAGCATGGCCTCGGCTGTGGCATCCGCTCCTCCCGCGATCAGCCACGCGGGCAGCGGCCGCCCGTCGCTCAGCACCCACTGGCCCGCGCGACTCAGCGACTCGCGCTCGAGCGCATCGAGGCACAGGTGAAGTCGATCCAGGAGGAAGCCGGCGAACGCGGCATCCTCGTTGCGGAAGGCGGCGTATCCTTCCCCGAACGCCCACACGGTCCGCGCCAGCCAGTAAGACTCAGCCGAGTCGGAGGGGTCGGGAAGCTCGACCGGGATGGCGCTCGGGTTGAGCGTGCCGTCCTGCTGCTGCCACAGCACCACGCGACCGGCATCAGCACCTGAGACGGTCTGCAGGTAGGCGAGTCCGCGGAGCACGTCGCGCGCATCGTCGCGGCTCCGGGCATCTCCCGTCGCGATCCAGTCGCGCACGAAGACGACGGCGGCCCGTGCGATGTCGTCGGCGTTGAACGCGCCCTGGCTCCAGTAGCCCGTGCTCGAGTCGAGGCTGCCTCCGCCGACGCGGCGGAAGCCGCCCGCCCCGTCGGCATCCGCGTAGGTCCACGGCGCTCGCACGACGGGTGCCGCATCGATACCGAACGTCGTGTGCGCAGCGCTCGCCGCCACGGGAACGTCCGCGAGGAGGAAGCGAAGGTGGGCGAGATTGGTCAGGCGGAGACCCTGCGCCGCCGCGACGGATGCGCCGGAGCGGATCGCGCCGGTCTGCGCGACGGCGGCGTCGACGGGCAGCAGGGCGAGAGCGGATGCCGCCGCCGCGAGCGTGAGGAACGTGCGGCGTGACGTCTCCATGTCCTCAGCGCTCCTCTCCGGAATTCCGCAGCGCCCGGCCCCACGGCTGAGCCGGGTCATGGATGGCGACCGCGAGAGTGGTGTCGGACTGCCCGTAGTACGCGAACCACCTGTCCTGGAACTTCACCAGTCCCTCGACGAAGGTCACGTTCGAGACCAGGCCGTTCCTGTCCTCGAAGGTCTGCGGGCGCAGCCACGGCTCCTGCAGGCGGGCGATCACCCTGGTGGGCTCGTCGGGGTCGATCGCGATCTGCCCGCAGCGGTAGTCGACGTCGACGGTGCCGTCGTCATGCACGACCCTGGTCGCCCCGTTCGTGAGGAAGACGAGCAATCCGTTGTCGGCCAGCACGGGCGAGGTGCCGATCTCGACGAGAGCCTCATCCCACGTGCCAGGAGTCGGGGAGTACATCGGCTCGGTGTCGGCGGTGCCCGGCGTCCAGTGGATCAGATCGTCGCTGGTCGCCCAGTAGATCGACCCCTCGCCGAAGTACATCCACCATTTCCCCTGCATCTTCTGCGGCACGATGACTCCGGCCTTCGACCAGTTGAACCCGCGCGGGTCCATGGTCTTGAAGGTGTCGAAGTCGTCGAACAGCGGACCGTGCTTCGTCCACTCGCGCAGATCGGTCGAGGTCGCCAGGCACAGCTGCGCGCTGTGCCGGTCCCACCCGGTGTACGTGAGGTAGTAGGTACCGTCGATCAGGGCGATGCGCGGGTCCTCGCATCCGAAGCGCTCGTAGTCCTCGGAGGGGGAGAGGATCGGCGCGTCCTCGCGGGTGAAGTTCACGCCGTCGCGCGAGCGGGCCATTCCGATGTGCGACACGATGTCGTCGGCGTGCGCGCGGTACAGCAGCACAACCTCGTCGCCGTCGACGATCGCGGCCGGGTTGTACAGGTTCGCCGACTCCCAGCTGTCGCCGCGAGGCCGGAGGATGGGGTTTCCCTCGTAGGGGGTGAAGGGACCCAGGGGGAAGGATGCTCCAGTGAACATGGGGGCCTTTCTGGTCAGCCTTTGACGGCGGCGCCGAGGTCGGTCGCGGTGAAGAACCGCTGGAAGACGATGAACAGGATGACGACGGGGAACGCGAGCGCGGTCGCCCCGGCGAGGATCGCGCCGTTCGGGTTCGCCGTGGACTGCGCGACGTTCGAGATGTAGTTCGCGAGCGACACGGCCAGCGGCTGCAGCGACGCATCCTTCGTGATGAGGAACGGCCAGAGGAACTCGTTCCACGGGCCGATGAAGGTCACCAGGACGACCGTGACGAGCACGGGCCGGATGAGCGGGATGGCGACCGAGGTGAGCAGCCGGATCTCGCCGGCGCCGTCGATCCGGGCGGCCTCGAAGATCTCCACGGGCAGGGCCTTGAAGAACTGCACGAAGATGAACACCGCGGTGGTGTTGATCAGGAACGGCAGGATCATGCCGAGATACGAGTCGCCCAGTCCGTAGTTGCGGGTGATCTGCACGTACAGCGGGATCATCAGCAGCTGAAACGGCACCATCTGGACCAGCAGCATCAGCACCCAGATCACGCCGCGACCGCGGAAGTCGAGCCGCGCGATCGCGTAGCCGGCGAGCAGTCCGAACACGACGGTCCCGAGCAGCACGCCCGCGGTGAAGATCAGCGAGTTCAGCAGGGACCCTGCCAGGTCGATGCGGGAGTCGATCGCGGTGAAGTTGTCGATCGTCCAGCCGCTCGTGGGCAGCACCTCGCTCGGCGAGTTGGTCGGATTCTGCTGGAAAGCCCCGACGAGCATGAAGTAGAACGGGAACGCGAAGCCGATCGCCGCCACAGTGAGCACGATCAGGCTCAGGATGCGGGGGAGTGAACGCTTGCGGGCCATGGGTCAACGCTCCCCCGTCGCGCGGTTGGCGGCCAGCGACAGCATCCCGACCAGGATCACGAGGATCATGCCGATCGCCGCGGCCGTGTCGGGGTTCTGCTGCTGGATGCCCAGCTGGTAGATGAGCAGCACCGGAGTGGAGGACGCTCCGTCCGGGCCGCCGCCGTTCGTGAGCAGATACGGCTCGGTGAACAGGTTCGCGCCGGTGATGATCGACAGGATCAGCACGAGGGTGGTCGCACTGCGCACCCCGGGGACGGTGACGTTCCAGAACCGGGAGAGCGCCCCGGCCCCGTCGGTCTCGGCCGATTCGTACAGCTCCTTCGGCACGTTCTGAAGAGCGGCCAGGTACAGCAGGATGTAGAACCCCAGCTGCTTCCACGTCACGTAGAAGGCGATCATGGGCATGGCGAGCCCGCTGTTGACGAGCCACGACGGGTCGGGGGCGAGCGGGCCGAGAAGGGTGTTGATCAGGCCGTTGCCCGAGAACAGCAGCATCCACACGCCGACCAGCGACACGCTCGCGGTCAGATAGGGCACGTAGAACGCCACGCGATATGAGGCCACCCACCGGATGCCGGTGTTCAGCGCCGCCGCGAGCACGAGCGCCAGCACCGCCGTGAGCGGCACGTTGATCACGAGGAACACGAGCGTGTTGCGGAACGACTCGAGCACCCTCGGATCCGTGAGCACCGTGACGAAGTTGTCGAAGCCGACGAAGGGCCGGTCGACCTCGACGTTCGGCGCCGTGAAGAAGTAGTCGTGGAAGGCGATGTAGACGGCGAACGCGAGCGGGTACGCGAAGATCGCGATCACGAACACGAAGTACGGCAGCGCGAAGAGGCCGCCGATCGGCTGCGCGCCGAGCCATCTGACGCGCAGCCGCCGGTTCTCGGTCATGGCGTCACTCGGCGACGAGCTTGTCGATCTTCGAGGCGGCCGTCTTCAGGAAGTCGTCGATCGACTCCTTGCCGAAGATCACCGCAGAGGAGTACTCGTCGCGGAACGCCTGCCAGGCCTCGACGGAGTTGGGGATGCTGGGGACATCCGCCGTCGCCTCGACCTGCTTCGCGAAGGCCTCGTATGCCGGGTTCGCGGAGAAGTAGTCGGGGTACGTGCCGGCGAGATCGGTGCGCATCGGCATCTGTCCGGTGAGCTCGAGCAGCTGCCCGTCGTTCTCCTCGTTGGTGGAGAACTGCAGGAAGTCCCAGGCGGTGCCCTGGTTCTTGCACGAGGTGAACATCGAGACGCTCTTCGAGTCGGCGAAGGTGGTCGGGTTCTCGCGGCCGTCACTGGTCGGCACCGGCATGAAACCCACGTCGACCGTGTCGGCGTACGAGGGGATCGCCCAGGGACCGGCGAGCTGCATCGCGGTCGTGCCCGCCGACATCGCGTCGTCGGTCGATGCCTCGTTGGGTGCGAGCTTCTCGTCGTAGATCGTCTTCCAGAACTCGGCGACCGTGCGACCGGCATCCGAATCGAAAGTGGCCTTGCCGTCTTCGACGAGCATGGTCCCGTCGGTCTCCGCCAGGTAGAGCGGATAGAAGTCGAACCACGGCTGATAGAACTCGCTCGTCGGCGCCGGCCAGATCGCGCTCTGCACGCCGGAGGCGACGATCGCACGCGAACCGGCGAGGAAGTCGTCGTAGGTCGCCATCTTCGGGTTCTCGGGATCGATGCCCGCCGCCTGGAACAGCGCCTTGTTGTACATCACCATGACCGGGTTCGACTTCCACGGCAGCTGGTAGAAGTCGCCGTCGGTGGCGTAGGCGTCGAGGTCTCCGCCGCGCTCGGTGATGTAGTCGCTGCCGCCCTTCATGGAGTTGAGGTCGACCAGGCCGCCCTGCTTGACCCAGCCCGAGACGGCCGCAGGAGCGACGTTGTAGACGAGGCACGGCGCGGTGCCCGCCGTGATCGCGGCCGTGATGGCCTCTTCCGAGGATGAGCCGGCGGGGATCTCCTGCGCGGTGACCTTCTCGTCGGGGTGCTCCTTGTTCCAGGCGTCGACGACGGCGTGACCCCAGGCGACCTCCTGCTCGTTGTTGGACAGCCAGACCTTGATCGGGCCCTTGCCGTCGGCGGAGCCGGCGGAGCCACCACCCGATGAGCATCCCGTCGCCAGGAGCGCGACGGCGCTGATCACTGCTGCTGCGCGGATCTTCTTCATGGTGTCCTCCTCGACACGGTGGATACGGCGGATGACTGCGCCGAGGTGCTCTCTCGAAGGTGCACGACGTTGCAGTCGACGGTCTCGGTGCGCGGCTGCGCGCCGAGGATGTCTGCCCGCAGGAGGCGGGCGGCCGCGCGACCGCGCGCGGCGGGGTCGGACGAGACGCTGGTCAGCGCGGGGGAGAGGTGCGCTGAGAGGTGGTCGTCGTCGAAACCGGAGATGGCCAGGTCGTCGGGGATCTTCAGGCCCTGCGACCTCGCGTAGGAGAGCCCGGCGATGGCCATCGTGTCGTTCGCGTACATGATCGCGGTGGGTCGCTCGGGCAGGGCGAGCAGCTCGGCGGTGAGGGCCCGACCGCTCGCGGCCGTGAAGTCGCCCTCGCGCAGCAGCTCGTCGCCGTGCATCTCGTCGATGTACGCCTCGGCTCGAGCGCGCGAGTGCACGTAGTCGAGGGGTCCGGAGACGTGGGCGATGCGCTCGTGACCGGCCTCGCGCAGGTGAGCGACGATGTCGCGGATCGGCGCCGCGTCGTCGGTGCGGATGCAGGAGAACGGATGCTGCTGGTCGTAGGCGCCGACCAGCACAGTGGGAAGACCCAGCTCGTCGAGAAACGGCACGCGCCAGTCGTCGACCCGCAGGTCGAGCAGCAGAGCGCCGTCCGCTCGCCCGTTGGCGAGTGAGCGGTATGCGCGCTCCTCCGCCTCGCGGCCCGAGACGACCTGCAGAACGAGCGCTGTCTCGGATTCGGCCAGCACCGACTCGACACCGGCGATGAAGGCGGGGAAGAACGAGTCGTTCGCGATCACGTCGGGGTTGCGTGCGAGCACTACGGCTACCGCATTGGCGTGGCGGTTCGCGAGTGCCCGTGCGCTCTGGCTCGGCACCCAGCCGAGCTTGTCGACCGCGGCGAGGACCTTGGCCCTGGTCTCCTCGGAGATGGGCCGGTTGCCGCTCAATGCGTGCGAGACCGTCGCTTTCGTCACACCCGCTGCGCGGGCGACATCGGCGATCGTCGTGCGACTCATGCCACCTCCTCGTGGATCCGTGTAAACCGGTTTGATGAGTGTAAACCGGTTTGATGACCCGGGTCAATGCCCGGTACCGCGTACGACTCAGTCGACCGGGTAGTCGGCGAACGCGAATCCTGATCCGTCCGGAGCCCAGCTCGGCACGTTGATCGTGCCCTGTCCGCCGTGCAGGGTCGCGATGGTCGTCGGCGAGCCCCACGCGTCGACGGATACGAGCCGCAGCTCGACCTCCAGGTCGGCGGGATGACCCGTCGTGCCCGGGGGATAGCTGAGGTACACGGCGATCTCCCCGTCGGGCGAGACGTGCGGGAACCAGTTCACTCGCTCATCGAAGGTGAGCTGCGTCAGCTCCGACCCGTCCGGCCGCACTCGCGCGATCTGGGCGCGGCCGGGTGAGAACTGCTCGGTGTTGAACAGCATCCATTCGCCGTCCGGCGTCCACTCGCATCCGTCGGCCGGGCCGGGATGCGTCGTGACCGCTCTGTCGTCCCGCCCGTCGACGCCGATCGTATGGATCGTCGCCGAGGCCCACCAGTTCTCGCCCTCCGGCTGCAGCCGCACATACGCGAGGCGGCGACCGTCGGGACTCACCCCGTGCAGGAAGTGCATCGCCCCGTCGTCGTGGGTCACGCGGGTCGCGGCGCCGCCGGTCAGAGGCAGCTGCCAGATGTGCCAGTCGTTCGCCGAGGCGAACACCGTCTGCCCATCGGGGGCGAGCACGTGATCGTTGTTCGCGTCGGGCAGTCCCTCGGCGAGGATCTCCTCCGGGGCGGCCGAGCCGTCGACGGGCAGCAGCCCCAGCCGACCGTCGCCGTTGACGAGCAGGCGGTCGTCCGCGGTCCAGTTCGGTGCCTCGAACAGCACGTCCCGCGATTCGAACACGGTGCGGACGGCGCCGGTGGCCCGATCCCACACCCGGAGCCGGCACCGCTGGCCGGGTCGCAGTTCGCGCCCTCGGCTCATGCGCGCTCCGCGAGGAAGGAGCGGATGCCGTCGACGATGAGGTCGTGGTCGTCCTGCGACGACAGGCCGGACGCGGTTGCCGCCGCGACGACCCCGACCCCGCGGACGCGGATCGGGAAAGAACCGCCCGTGATCGCGTACTCGTCGCCCAGCCAGCCGGAGCCCGCAGCGTCGATCCCGGCGGCGGTGAAGCGCGCGTCGACGAGGGCGCTGCTGGTCTCCATGCGCAGCACCAGCGCCGCTTTGCGTGCGATCCAGACCTCCTGGTCAGGGGTGATCCCCGGGAGCGCTGCGCGGAACAGGATGAGACCGGGGCGGCGGATGTCGATGCCGACCCCGTGCCCGGCGGTCTGCGCGATCTCGGTGATGCGCGTGCCCAGGCGCCAGGCGTCTGCGTGGTCGAAGCGGTCGAAGACGAGCTCTTTCTCCTGCAGCTCCAGCTCGGCGATCAGATCGGTCATCGATGCTCCTCGTTCGTGGTCTTCGCACGGTATCGCGGAACGCTCGGCATCCGGAAGAGAGGAGCCCGGAGGCGGTGCCCAGCGGATGCCGGCCGCGGAGCGGCGCTCAGACGAAGCGCACGGTCTGCTGCAGGCGGGTGCGCACGTCGAACAGCTCGTTGCCGCCGATCGCTCTGACCCCCGGCACGCCCTGTCGGAGCACCATGGCCAGAGCGCTGCGGCGCACCACCACGACGGGGATGCCGCGCACCGTGCCCATCGGGGTGACGGCCTGCACGAGATCGTCGTCCGGCAGCACCACGATCGCGCCGCCGAAGCGCACGCGGGCGGCGCGCGCGGTGGCGCGCATGCGCCCGAGCAGTGCGGTCACCGGCGCCCTGACGCCGACGCTCGGGCCCGTGATCTCGCCGCGGCGGAACCCGACGACGCCGCCGAAATCCTCCGACATCACGCCATACAGACCCGATGGGCTGAGCACCACGTGGTCGAGCTTGTCCTCGGGGTCCGCTCCGGTGGCGACATCGTGCCACACGGTGAAGCCCATGCCCAGGTCGGCGACCGTGCGGGCCGTCGCCTCCTCGGCGAGGGCGTCGGCGAGGAGCCTCCGGAGCTCGCGCGGAGCCTGTCGCACCAGTGCGGGGTCGTAGGGATCGGGCACCTCGGCGCCGATGCCGGCCCACTCCCGGATGAGCGTGAGATACCTCTCGCGGCGCCAGCCGCCCGGCTGTCCGTAGGAGCGCGCCCGCGGACGCGTATCGGGCCGCGTGGTCTGCGCGCGCCATCCGCTCCACTCGCTCTCGGCGGCGAAGCCGTGACCGCGATCGTACGCGGCGCGGCCCTCGGGGGTGCCGACGAGCTCCCAGGCGTACTGGACCTGGATGAACACCGCCGCGTCGCCGCCGGTGTCGGGGTGGGTCTGCCGCAGCCGCAGCCGGTATGCGCGGCGCAGCTCCTCGTGGTCGACCGCCGGGTCCACGCCGAGCACCTCGTACGCCGAGGCCGAGAGCGGGCTGTCGAACATCTCGCTCCTTCCGACCGCCTTCTCAGGCTAGTCGCTGCTCAGGGGCGATCGGGCGCCGCAGGCGCGATGCCGAGTGCCCGCAGGTCGCGGAGGATCTCGAGCTGCTCGCGGTTGATCGCCATGAGCTCTTCGATCTCCCGCTTCGCCGCCAGGTTCGTCTCGTAGTCGTGCTGAGCGAGAGCCGCGGCGATCGCGTCCTGCCGCTTGGCGGCGATGAGCAGGATCGCTCCCTGCAGTCCGGCCAGCATGCTGAGGAAGAGGTTGAGGAGGATGTACGGGTAGGGATCCCAGGAGAGGGCTGTGAGGTTGATCACCGCCCAGACGATCATGAAGAGCACGAAAGCGGCGATGAACCGCCACGAGCCCATGCCGTTGCGCATGCGATCGGCCGCACGCTCCCCGGGGGTGAGCCGGTCGGCCTGGTCCGCGTGCCAGTTGGTGAGAGGTCGGGTCATCGGCCCATCGTAGGACCGGCGGATGCCGTGCGGGAGAGGGCTCAGTCCGGAACGTCGACGATGCGTTCGACGCCGAACACGGGGGCCACGGCACCTGCGGATGCCGCGGCGAGATCGTCCGCCAGGCGGAGCAGCTCCGTCGCCGGAACCCACAGCTCCAGCGTGACCTGCGACGCATACCGCGGCTCGCCGAGCGTGGCGCCGTGGTGTCCAGCCCAGTCGCGGAGCAGATTGTCGAAGCGGCCGGCGTCTGCGTGCGCAACGTCGATCGATGCCTGAGTGAGCGATTCGCGGCGCACCGTGGCCGCGAGGTCGAGCGCCTCCGAGACGGCCGTCGAGTAGGCGCGCACGAGGCCTCCCGCGCCGAGCTTCACCCCGCCGAAGTACCGTGTCACCACGGCGACGACGTCGGTGAGCTCTCGTCGCCGCAGCACTTCGAGCATGGGCACGCCGGCCGTGCCCGATGGCTCGCCGTCATCCGACGACCGGGCCTGGTCGCCGAGGACCCCGGTGACCATGGCGCTGCAGTTGTGCCGCGCATCCCAGAACCGCTTGCGGATGCCGGCAATCACGGCATCCGCCTCTGTCACTGAGGAGACGGGCTCGATCCTCGCGATGAAGCGCGACTTCTTGACGACCAGCTCGTGCTCGACCGCCGCGGCGATCGTCGAGGGGTACCGGCGGGTGCTCACGCGCCCACGCTACCCTCGGGCCCCGTGTCGAGTGCACGCGATATCGCCGAGCGCACGGCCTGTCGACGCCGGGTGCGCGTGCACTCGACGAGTTCGCGTGCACTTGGCGCAGTGAACGTGCGCTCGGCGCGGCCAGACGGGGTCGAGACCCGACCGCGACTCAGCGCTCGACGAACGACATCTGCTGCGAGTTGTAGCGATCGCCGTGCACGCCGACCGTGGCGGCCAGACGATCGAGGCCGGCGACCTCGTCGGCCGACAGCGCGACGCCCGTCGAACCGGCGTTCTCCGCGATGCGGGCAGTGCGGCGGGTCCCCGGAATCGGCACGATCCACGACTCCCGGGCGAGCAGCCAGGCCAGGGCGATCTGCCCCGCAGACGCCTCCTTCGCAGCAGCGAGCGCGGCGACGTGCTCGACCAGCGCCTGGTTCGCGGCGCGGTTCTCCTCCGTGAAGCGCGGGATCGTGCCGCGGATGTCGCCCTCGGCGAAGGACGTCTTCTGGTCAACGGTCCCGGTCAGGAATCCCTTGCCGAGCGGACTGAACGGCACGAAGCCGATGCCGAGCTCGCCGAGCGTCGGCAGCACGGACTCCTCGGGGTCGCGCGTCCACAGCGAGTACTCGCTCTGCAGCGCGGTCACCGGATGCACGGCGTGCGCCCGCCTGATCGTCTCTGCCGAGGCCTCCGAGAGGCCGAAGTGCCTGACCTTGCCCTCGGCGATCAGCTCGCCGACGGTGCCGGCCACGTCCTCGATCGGCACCGCGGGGTCGACCCTGTGCTGATAGAACAGGTCGATCACGTCGGTGCGCAGGCGCCGGAGCGATTCCTCGGCGACGCGGCGGATCTGCTCGGGGCGGCTGTCGAGCCCGACGCTCTTTCCGTCCTCGATCCTCCAGCCGAACTTCGTCGCGATCACGGCCTGGTCGCGGACCGGCTCGAGAGCCTCGCCGACCAGGTCTTCGTTGACGTACGGACCGTAGACCTCGGCGGTGTCGAAGAAGGTGACGCCGAGGTCGAGGGCGGATCGCAGCACCGCGATCATCTCGCCGCGGTCGCCGGGATTCGGGCCGTAGCTCTGCGACATCCCCATGCATCCGAGTCCCACCGCTGAGACCTCGAGTCCCTGTCCGAGTGTGCGCGTGTGCATCAGCTCTTCCCTTTCGTCTGTCGTGATGTGAGTCGACGTTACGCCGGGAGCGACGGCGCGTGGGAGGGGCTGATGGACCCCCTCAATCGAACGATGGAGGCGCGGCGACGCCGGCAGGGTGAGAATGTGAGGATGCCGTCGGACGATCGCCTCCCCGCCTCCGGGCACGTGCGCACGTGGGCCGGGCTGATCCGTTCCGTGCGGGTGGGGCAGGCCGCGATCACCGTGGTGCTCGTCGCCGTCGGCTCGTGGCGGGCGCTGCTCGATGGCGTGCCGCTGCCGTGGGTCCTCGCGATCGGCCTCGTCTTCCTCGGCTGGTACGTCGGCGGTCTGCTGCTCGGCGAGCGCACCGGCGGTCCGCGTCTCGCGGCCGGCTGGCTGATCGGCCTGACGCTGATCTGGCTGGGCGCGGTCGCGGTGTCTCCCGAGTACGTGTGGCTCGCCTTCGCGCTCTGGCTGCTCGCCGGATTCGTGCTGCGGATGCGGTGGGCCGCCGTTCTCAGCATCCTGATCCTGGCGGTCGTGATCGCGGCGCCGGTGCTGCACCACGGCTCCACCAGCTACGCCAACGTGATCGGTCCGCTGGTCGGCGGGGTCTTCGCGCTGGGCATCGCGCGGGGCTACCTCGAGCTCGTGCGCGATGCGCGCGAGCGACGCCGCCTGATCGCCTCGCTCGTCGCGACGCAGCAGGAGATGGCGGCGCTGCAGGACGAACTGGCCCGCACCCAGCGCGAGTCGGGGGCGAACGAGGAGCGTGCCAGGGTGTCGCGCGACATCCACGACACGGTCGCTCAGAGCATGACGTCGATCGGCATGCTGGCGCGGATGGCGGGAGAGCCGGATGCGGACGTCACCCGCTCGCTCGAGCAGATCTCCGAGCTGGCAGCCGGCGGCCTGGCCGACGCCCGCCGCATCGTGAACGACCTCATGCCCGCAGAGCTGGACGGCACCGCGCTGGGAGACGCGCTCGGCAGGATGCTCGAGAGATTGTCGGACGAGACGGGCATCGCGGCGGCGCTGCAGGCCGACGGCGATCTGCCCTCGCTCGGCCTCGACGCCGAGGTCGCGCTGCTGCGCACCGCGCAGTCGGCCCTCGCGAACGTGCGCGCGCATGCGGGCGCCTCGCGGGTGGTGGTGACCCTGGCTGATGCCGGCGACGCGGTCCGGCTCGACATCGTCGACGACGGACGCGGCTTCGACCCCGCACGGCTCGACGCCCCCGGACCCGAGGGCGGCTACGGGCTGCGCGCCATGCGGGCGCGGCTGCGAGAGCTCGGCGGCGGGCTCGACGTGGAGAGCGCGCCGGGCGACGGCACGGCGCTGTCTGCGCACGTGCCGATCGGCCGCCGCTCGGCCCGGATGCCGGATGGCGGGCATCGGCCTGCACCGGGCGCACGTCCCGGTGAGGGGGCTGCGCCGTGACCGCCGTGCGCGTGCTGCTCGTCGACGATCATCCGATCGTCCGCGCCGGGGTGCGCTCGCTGATAGACCGGCGCGACGACATCGCCGTCGTCGGCGAGGCCGCGTCCGGAGAAGAGGCGATCGCGCTCGCCCGGCATCTGCAGCCGGACGTGGTGCTGTGCGATCTGCGCCTGGGCGACGGCCTCGACGGGGTGCAGACGACCAGGCAGCTGCGGGCCGAGCATCCGGCCCCCGCGGTCATCATCCTCACCACCTTCGATCGCGACGCCGAGATCCTCGGGGCGATCGAAGCGGGTGCGGCCGGCTACCTGCTGAAAGACGTGGCGCCGGACGAGATCGTGCAGGCGATCCGTCGCGCGGCCGGTGGTGGGCTCGTGCTCTCGCCCGAGCTCAGCGAACGAGTCGTCGCGGTCTCGCGCGCGCCCCGCGTGCGGCTCACCGAGCGGGAGCTCGACGTGCTGCGGCTGCTCGACACCGGCTCGTCCAACCGCGAGATCGCGAAGACGCTGTTCGTCACCGAGGCCACGGTGAAGACGCATCTCGTGCACATCTTCGAGAAGCTCGGCGCCGACAGCCGCGCGCGGGCCATCGCGATCGCCCGCGACACCGGCATCCTCTGACCCGTCTCAACCGATCGATGGATCCGGCGCGCGGATGTGCGCGGCGGTCACTCATTCCCAGATCGGACGGGCCTGCTCAGCGAGCTCAGGAATCTGCGATCCGTCGAACGTCACGCGCCGTTCGCGGATGCCCATGGCGGGCCATCGGAGCACCAGATCGATCGGTCCTGCCGGCGGGAGCGGCCAGAGCCAGAGCTCATCTGCAGAAGTGAATGTCTTCGGTCCCCCACCACGGCGGCGACTCCGGCTCGTGATGCTCGGGGTCTGGCAGCTCCGGGTCCTGCGGGAAGAAACTCATGCACCCAGGGGACCATGACCGATCCGTTCCGCACAACGGCTCGATCTCAACCGATCGATGGATCCGGCGGGCGGAGCGGCGCGCGAGGCTGGAGTCAGCCTCGAAAGGACACCCCTCATGCGCAAGCTCTTCACCGCAGCGTTCGCCTACATGCTCGCCGGCGTGCTCTCCGGACTCTTCTTCCGCGAGTTCACCAAGGCCAACAACTTCCCCGATGGAGCGCCGACGCAGCTCGGTCTCGTGCACACCCACTTGCTCGTGCTCGGCTTCGTCGTGCTGCTGATCGTGCTGCTGCTCGAGAAGTCGTTCGCGCTGAGCGAGAGCCGTCTGTTCGGCTGGTTCTTCTGGACTTACAACGCCGGTCTCGTGCTCACCTCGGCCATGCTCGTGTGGCACGGGTGCCTCACCGTGCTCGGACAGGAGTCCTCGGCCATGATCTCCGGCATCGCTGGTCTCGGGCACATCCTGCTCTCAGCAGGGATGGTGCTGCTCTTCCTTGCTCTGCGGAAGCGCGTGTTCGCCGCGAATCCCGTCTCCGCCTGACCCGGCTCTCGGTCCACAACTCCTCAGAAAGCGGGCCGACAGCCGAGAATCGGCCGATTCCGGGTGAAATCGGCCGATTCTAGAGGAGTTGTGTACGGGCTATTCCTCCGAGTCATCCCGCAGGTGCGCGATGTGCGCCTCATGGCGGGCGATGTGGTGAGGCGAGCGCCGCACGAACAGCCACGCCACCACGAGCAGCGCGAACCAGATCGGTGTCACCAGCAGAGCGGTGAGCGTGTCGGGCTGGGTGGTCAGGGCCCAGATGATGAAGACGAAGAACGCCAGCACCACGTAGACCATGAGCACACCACCGGGCATCTTGAAGATCGACGACGCCGCCTTCTCCGGGCGACGCCGGCGGTAGACCGCGTAGCTGATCATGAAGATCGTCCACACGAACATGAAGCACACGGCCGAGACCGTGGTGACCATGTCGAAGGCCGTGCCGATGTCCTTGCCCGCGTACAGCAGCACGACGCCCGACAGCAGCAGCACGCACGAGAGGAACAGCGCGTTCTGCGGCACCTTGCGGCGCGACAGCCGGCCGAACAGGCTCGGGGCATCGCCGTCCTGCGCAAGTCCGAACACCATGCGCGAGGTCGAGTAGATGCCCGAGTTCGCGCTCGACATGGCGGAGGTCAGCACCACGAGGTTCACCACAGTGGCGGCGATGCCGAGCCCCGCGAGAGCGAACATCGCGATGAACGGGCTCTCACCGGCGACGTACTCGGTCCATGGGGTGACTGCCATCAGCACGATGAGGGCGCCCACGTAGAACAGCAGCACGCGGATCGGGATCGCGTTGATGGCCTTCGGGAGGTTGCGCTCCGGGTCCTTCGTCTCGGCGGCCGCGGTGCCGACGAGCTCGATGCCCACGAAGGCGAACACCGCGATCTGGAAACCGGCGACGAAGCCCATGAAGCCGTGCGGGAACATGCCGCCGTGATTCCAGAGGTTCGCGAACGAGGCCGTGCCCGCGTCGTGCTGGAAACCCGTGAAGATCATCACGAGACCCGTGATGATGAGCGCGACGATCGCGACGATCTTGATGAGCGCGAACCAGAACTCCATCTCGCCGAACGCGGCGACCGTGGGCAGGTTCAGCGCGAGCAGGATGACGATCACCAGGAGCCCCGGGATCCACAGCGGGATGCCGGGGATCAGCGCATCCGTGTAACCCGCGATCGCGATGACGTCGGCGACTCCGGTGACCACCCAGCAGAACCAGTACGTCCAGCCGGTGAAGAACCCGGCCCACGGCCCGAGCAGGTCGCTCGCGAAGTCGCTGAACGACTTGTACTTGAGGTTCGACAGCAGCAGCTCGCCCATCGCGCGCATGACGAAGAAGAGCATGAAGCCGATGATCATGTAGACGAAGATCACCGAGGGGCCTGCGACCGAGATCGTCTTGCCGCTGCCCATGAACAGGCCGGTGCCGATCGCCCCGCCGATCGCGAGCAGCTGGATGTGGCGGTTGCTCAGCGCCCGCCGCAGGTGCTCCTCCTCGCCCTGTCCTGTCGCCGTGCTACGTGGGTGCTGATCCGTCACTGTCGTCCTCCGGTCGTCGAGTACGGCCCGCGAGCGGGCACGGTGTGCAGGCTAATGCACGCGGATGCCGACATCCGGGCGATCCGCCGCGATTCAGCTCCGCGGTGAGGAGGCGGGCCCGCGATAGGTCCCGATGATCGCTGCGATGAGATCGGAGTATGCGGCGTCCTGACTCACGAACGAGCCGTTGTTGCGCCCGTGGCGCAGCACCTCGACCCGATCGGACACGGCCTGCACGTCGGCGATGTTGTGGCTGATGAAGATCACGCCGAGACCGAGCTCTCGCAGCTGCTCGATGTGGGTGAGCACGTCGGCGGTCTGCGCGACGCTGAGAGAGGCCGTGGGCTCGTCGAGCACGACCAGCCGGGGCTGGCTGATGAGGGTGCGGGCGATCGCGACGGCCTGCCGCTGACCGCCGGAGAGCATGTTCAGCGGCGAGCGGATCGAGGGGATGTTCGCGGCGAGGTCGCTGAGCGCCTGCCGGGTCGCCTGCTCCATCTCCGCCTCGCGCAGCATGCCGTTGTGCGTTCGCAGCTCGCGCCCGAGGAACACGTTGGCGGTGACGTCGAGGTTCTCGCAGACCGCGAGGTCCTGGAACACGGTCGCGATGCCGAGCCGGTTCGCCTCGGCGGGGGTCGAGATCTCCACGCGCTCGCCGTTGATGCGGATCTCGCCGTCGGTCGGCGTCAGCGCTCCGGCGATGATCTTCGCGAGCGTCGACTTCCCGGCCGCGTTGTCGCCGACGAGGCCGACGACCTCTCGGGCGTTGACCGTGAAGTCGACGTCGGTGAGCGCCTCGACCGCTCCGAATCTCTTCGAGATGCCCCGGAGGGTCAGCAGAGGCTCGGCCTGCGCAGCCGTGAGGCTCATGACCGGTCCTCCAGCAGCTGGGAGGGGTCTGTCGACTGCAGGATGTGGATCGTCGCGCCGACGAGGACCGCGTCCTTGCCGAAGGAGGAGGGCACCGGGTCGTTGCGGAGGGTGCGCGCCTGGGGTGCGTTGTCGCGCACGGCGGTGGCGAACGGCAGCAGGAAGATGGGGCCGGCCTCTGCGAGCTCCCCGCCCACCGTGATCACCTCGGGCGCGAGCGACTGATGCGCGGCGGCGACCACGCGTCCGAGCGCGGTGGCGGCATCCGCGATCACGCGGGCGCATCCGGGGTCTCCGGCCGCTGCGCGGGCGATGACGTCCTTGAACGTGACCTGGCCGAACGTGGCGCGCAGCGGAGCGGTCACGGCCTCGGCTCCCGCGATCGTCTCGAGGCATCCGCGCTGCCCGCAGGCGCAGATCGAGCCCGCGGGATCCACCTGCACGTGGCCGATCTCGCCCGCGGTGCCCGCGCGTCCTCGGTAGATCTGGGAGTTCAGCACGACGCCGGCGCTGATCGTGTACGAGGCGTGCACGAACACGCTGTCCTCGACGTCGCGCGCGGTGCCGAGCGTCGCCTCGGCGAGGGCTGCGAGGTTCGCGTCCTTCTCGACGAGCACCGGGCATCCGATGCGCTGCGCGACGACCTCGGCGACCGGCTGGGTCTCCCAACGGCGCATGACGCCGCGGTACGCGATCAGGCCCGTGGCGGGGTCGACCGGCGCAGGCATCGCGATGCAGACCCCGAGCAGATCGCCCGGGTCTGCCGCGATCATGCCGAGCATGTCGATGATGAGCAGGGTGATGCGGTCGAGGACCGTGTCTTCGGCGTGATCGGTCGGCAGGGGCATCGACCGGTCTGCCAGCACGTCCTGCCCCACGTCCGACAGGCGCACGCGCATGCTGCGGCTGCCGATCTGCACGGCGGCGACCAGGCCCGCCCTGCGGGCGATCGTGACGAGCTGCGCGCGGCGCCCGCTGCGGGACGTGGGGTGGGTCTCGACGAGACCCGAGAGGCTGAGCTCCTTGACGATGGCCGAGACGGTCGCCGTCGACAGGCTGGTCGCTTCGGCGAGCTCGACCTGGGTGAGCCCGCCGAAGCGCTTGACGGCGTCGACGATCTTCGCGGTGTTGGCCTCGCGCAGCCCCGACTGGGATCCGCCGGACCATCTGCTCATAGCGGGAGCATATCGCGCGTCGACGCCGTCGTCAGGGTCAACGGGCGGCGCCCGCCCGGCGCTTGTTCCAGACGTCGAACGCGACGGCGATCAGCAGCACGAGGCCCTTGACCACCTGCTGGGTCGCCTGGTCGAGCCCCATGAGCTGCATGCCGTTGCTCATCACGGCCATGATCAGACCGCCGACGATCGCACCGCCGACCCGGCCGACGCCGCCGGTGACCGCCGCGCCGCCGATGAAGCAGGCAGCGATCGCATCGAGCTCGAACATGTTGCCGGCACCCGGCTGCGCGCCGTTCGTGCGCGAGGAGAACACGACGCCCGCGATGCCGGCGAGCAGTCCCATGTTCACGAAGATCCAGAAGTTGACCTTGCGCACGTTCACGCCGCTGAGCAGAGCCGCGTGCAGGTTGCCGCCGATCGCGTAGACGTGGCGGCCGAAGACGCTCTTCTGCGTGATCACCGAGTAGGCGATGATCAGCACGGCGAGGATGATCAGCACGAAGGGCAGGCCGCGGCTCGTGGCGAGCTGGTATCCGAACCACATCACGACGGCCGCGATCAGCACGATCTTCGCGATGAACCAGCCCAGGGCCTCTACCGACTGCTGGTGGGCGAGCTTCGAGCGACGGCTGCGCACCTGCCACACCGCATAGCCGACCACGCCGATCGCGAAGATCACGAGCGTGAACACGTCGACGCCGTACCCGCCGAACAACCCGTTGAAGAAGCCGTTCGCGATCGAGTAGTAGGTGCCACCGAACGGCGACAGCGAGACGTTGCTGAGCACGATGAAGGTCAGGCCGCGGAACAGCAGCATGCCGGCCAGGGTCACGATGAACGCGGGGATGCCGATGTACGCGACCCAGAAGCCCTGCCAGGCTCCGACGAGCAGACCCACGGCGATCGCCGCGAGCACGCCGACCCACCAGGGCTGCTGGCCGCGGATCACGATCACCGCGGCGGTGGCGCCCGTGAGAGCGACGACCGACCCGACGGAGAGGTCGATGTGCCCGGCGATGATCACGATCACCATGCCGATCGCGAGGATCAGGATGTAGGAGTACTGCAGCACGATGTTCGTGAGGTTGCCCGGCGAGAGGAACGTCGGGTTCAGGATCGCGAAGAACGCGACGATCGCGATGAACGCGACCAGGATGCCGCTCTGACGGAGGTTCCGCGTGGCGAGGCTGAAGAGGTTGTTGACGGTGGTCATCGCCCGGCCGTCCTTTCGAGGGTCATGAGGTGCATGAGGTTCTCCTGTGTGGCTTCGCTGGCGGGGAGTTCACCGGTGATCCTCCCGAAGGCCAGAGTGTAGATGCGGTCGCAGATGCCGAGGAGCTCGGGGAGCTCGGAGGAGATCACCAGCACGCCCTTCCCCTCTGCGACCAGGCGGTTGATGATCGTGTAGATCTCGTACTTGGCGCCGACGTCGATCCCTCGTGTCGGCTCGTCGAGGATCAGGACGTCGGGTTCGGTCTGGATCCACTTGCTCAGCACGACCTTCTGCTGGTTTCCTCCGGAGAGGTTGCCGACGAGCTGGAGCACGCTGGGGCTTTTGATGTTCATCTCGGCGCGGTACTGCTCGGCGACCTGCAGCTCGCGGTTCGCGTCGATCCAGCCGCCAGGGCTGATGAGTCGCAGCGAGGCCATCGTGATGTTGTGCCGGATGTCGTCGATCAGGTTGAGGCCGAACTTCTTGCGGTCCTCGGTGGCGTAGGCGATGCCGGCGCGGATGGCTGCGCTCGTGGTCGAGGTGTCGACCTCCTTGCCGCGCACGAAGACCTTGCCGCGGGCGTGCCTGCCGTAGGTGCGGCCGAACACGCTCATGGCGAGCTCCGTGCGGCCGGCGCCCATGAGACCCGCGATGCCGACGACCTCGCCGGCGCGGACGGTCAGTGAGGCGTCTTCGACCATGACGCGGCCAGGCTGGGTCGGATGGCTCACCGACCAGTTCTCGATGCGCAGCACCTCGTCGCCCGGGTTCGATGTGCGCTCGGGGAAGCGGTGGGCCAGGTCGCGTCCGACCATGCCGCGGATGATCCGCTCCTGCGTGGACGCCGGGTCCTTCATGTCGAGAGTCTCGATCGACTTGCCGTCGCGGATGATCGTGGTGCGGTCGGCGATCTCGGCGATCTCGTTCAGCTTGTGCGAGATGATGATCGACGTCATCCCCTCGTCGCGCAGCCGTCGCATCAGATCGAGCAGGTGCGCGGAGTCGGTGTCGTTGAGAGCGGCGGTCGGCTCGTCGAGGATCAGCAGGCGCACGTTCTTCGACAGCGCCTTGGCGATCTCGACCAGCTGCTGCTTGCCCACGCCGAGCTGCGCGACGGGCGTGGTCGGGTTCTCGTCGAGGCCCACCTGGGCCAGGAGAGCGGATGCTTCGGCATTCGCCCGATCCCAGTCGATCAGGCCGTTCTTCCCGCGCCGCTCGTTGCCGAGGAAGATGTTCTCGGCGACGCTCAGATAGGGGATCAGGGCGAGCTCCTGGTGGATGATCACGATCCCCTTCTGCTCGGAGTCGTTGATCGAGCCGAAGGTCGCCTCCTCTCCCTCGTAGATGATCTCGCCCTCGTAGCTGCCGTGCGGGTAGACGCCCGACAGCACCTTCATGAGAGTGGACTTGCCCGCGCCGTTCTCGCCGCAGATCGCGAGGATCTCGCCGCGGTTCACATCGAGGCTGACGCCCTGGAGCGCCTTCACACCCGGGAAGCTCTTCTCGATCTCCCGCATCTGCAGAACCGGTGTCGTCATGACCCGATGTCCTTTCGTGAAGAGTCGGGGCGTGCGGCCTTGCCGGCCGCACGCCCCGACGGGAGGAGACTACTCGGCGACGCCCGAGTCGACCTCGGCCTGCGTCCAGTAGCCCGAGTCGACGAGGAGCGACGTGATGTTGTCCTTGTGGACGATGTCCGACTGCAGCAGGTACGACGGCACGACCTTCACGCCGTTGTCGTAGGTCTTCGTGTCGTTCGCCTCGGGGTCCTTGCCCTCGAGGATCGACTCCGCCGACACGACCGACTGCTCGGCGAGCTTGCGGGTGTCCTTGAAGATCGTGGAGAACTGCACACCCTGGTTGATCAGCGCGACCGACGCGATCTCGGCATCCTGACCCGTGACGACCGGGAGGCCGTCGGCGATCGTCGCGCCGTATCCGCCGGTGCCCTGCAGCGCCGTGATGATGCCGCGGGAGATGCCGTCGTAGGGAGAGAGAACGCCGTCGAGCTTGGTGCCGTTGCCGTAGGTGGCGGTCAGCAGGTCCTCCATGCGCTTCTGCGCGGTCTCCTGCGCCCAGCGCAGCGTCGCGGCCTGCTCGATCTTGACCTGACCCGACGGCACGGCGAGCACGCCGTCGTCGATGAAGGGCTGCAGCGTGTCCATGGCGCCCTGCCAGAAGAAGTGGGCGTTGTTGTCGTCGAGCGATCCGGCGAACAGCTCGATGTTGAACGGGCCCTTCTCGCCGGTCTCCTTGCCGTCGGCATCGAGGATGCCGAGGCCGGTGAGGAGCGAGGTGGCCTGCTGCACGCCGACCTTGTAGTTGTCGAACGTCACATAGAAGTCGACGTGCTCGCTGTCGCGGATCAGGCGGTCGTAGGAGATGACCGGGATGTTCGCGGCGGCCGCGGCGTCGAGCTGCGAGGACAGCGCCGTGCCGTCGATCGCGGCGATGATCAGGAGGTCGGCTCCCTTGGTGATCATCTGGTCGATCTGCTGGCCCTGGGTGGGGATGTCGTCGCCCGCGTACTGCAGGTCGACCTGGTAGCCGGCGTCCTCGAGACCCGACTGCACCGCGTCTCCGTCGGCGATCCAGCGCTCAGAGGTCTCCGTCGGCATCGAGACGCCGATGAGCATGTCGCCCTTGTCGGCCCCTTCGGAGCCACCCGATCCGCCGGTCGAGCCGGCTCCGCCTCCACCGCAGCCGGCAAGGGCGAGCGCCCCGACCAGACCGAGTGCGGCCAGTGCGTACTTCTTCTTCATCACGAGCTCCTTCGCTGTGCATGCGTCTTCGGCGCCATCGCCCCGAGACCGGAATCCCGGCCATTCGGGACTCGCTTCGGAGATACTTTCCTTGAGTTCGAGTCTCGAAGTCAAGCCTTCGTGATCATTTCGTGATTCGTTGATGTGCGCGCTATCAGAGCGCGAGACCAGGCGATCCACCGGCACCGCACGGATCGAATCGGTTCGAGTTCCGAATCCAAGCAGCCCCACGAGGCCATCGCGCGCGCATTCGGGATGGTCTGCTCCGAATCGATTCGATAAACTGGTCGTCCCCCGATCCATCACTCAGCTCTGCGAGCCGCTCCCTCATGGCCACCTCCCTCACCACGGGTCGCCCGTGGCGTGTCATCCTTGCCTTCTCCGTTCCTCTCCTGCTCGGCAATGTCGTCCAGCAGCTGTACCAGTTCGTCGACGCGATCGTCGTCGGGCGGCACCTCGGCGTCGACTCGCTCGCCGCCGTCGGCGCGACCGGTCCGCTTCTCTTCCTGCTGCTCGGCTTCGCCTGGGGTCTGACCAGCGGCTTCGCGATCCCGATCGCGCAGGCGTTCGGCGCCGGTGACGACGCCGCCGTACGGCGATCCGTCGCGACGGGGGTGCTGCTCACCGGCATCACGAGCGTGATCCTCACCATCGTGGCTCCGCTGATCTCGGCCCCGCTGCTCGCGCTGCTGCAGACACCGCCCGAGCTGATGGCCGAGGCGACCGTGTTCACGCAGATCAGCTTCATCGGCTCGGGCGCGACGATGTTCTTCAACTTCCTCTCCGCGATCATCCGCGCGATCGGCGACTCCCGGACGCCTCTGGTGTTCCTCACCGTCTCCTGCGCCCTGAACGCGGGCCTCGTGATCCTCATGGTCGGTCCGCTCGGGTGGGGCGTGGCGGGCGCCGCGCTCGCCACCGTCGTCTCGCAGGCGGTCTCGGTGCTGCTGTGCCTGGAATTCGTGCGCCGGCGTCTGCCGATGCTGCACCTGCGCCGTGTCGACTGGAGCATCACGCGTGCGGATATCGCCGAGCACCTGCGTCTCGGTCTGCCCATGGGCTTCCAGGCCTCGATCATCGCGATCGGCACGCTGACCGTGCAGGTCGCGCTGAACACGCTCGGCGCGGAGGCGGTCGCCGCGTACACGACCGGAGCCCGCGTCGACAGCCTCGGCGTCGCCTTCCTCTCGTCTCTGGGACTGGCGGTCTCCATGTACGCCGCGCAGAACCTCGGCGGCCGCCGCCCCGACCGCATCCGCCGCGGCGTCATCGAGGCCACCTGGATGGCGATCGTCGGCGGGGCGGCGATCGGCGCCCTCATCATCGCGTTCGGCGTGCCCATGGTGCGCCTGTTCGTCGGCGACGGCTCCGACCGCGTGGTCGAGCTCGCGCATCACATGCTCATCGTGAACGGCCTGGGCTACTGGGCGCTGGGGGTGCTGTTCGTGCTGCGCGGCGCCCTGCAGGGGCTCGGCCACACCGTGGTGCCGACGGTCACGGGCGTGATCGAGCTCGTGGCGCGCGTCGCCGCCGCGCTCGTGCTCGGCGCCTTGATCGACTTCACCGGCGTCGCGCTCAGCAACCCGCTGGCGTGGGTCAGTGCGATCGTGCTGCTCGTGCCCGCGTACATCCGCGCCCACCGCGATCTCGGTCGCATGCCGGTGAACCCGGTCGAGGCCACCGAGACCTCGGCGATCGCGATCGTCGGCCCCGTCGACGGATCGATGGTCGTGGATGCCGTCGTCACGCAGCCCGTGCGTGTCGTGAAGCGCTCACCGCTGTCGCGGCTGCGTCGGCGTTAACCTGTCGTTGCAGGAAACATCATCCTTCAGAGGGATGCCGATGTCCGATGATCGGCGTACCTTCGAAGATACGGAGAGTCCGTTGACGGGGGGTCGTCATGACGACATGGAGAGTGGCCAGCGATCTGGCGGCGATCATGGTGCCGATCGGTGTAGCCGGCGCAGTGATCGCGGGGCTGTGCGCAGTGCTCGCGGGCATCGCGATCGTGCGAAGGGCCGGCGGCCTGACCGGCGGCGCCGTGGGCGTCTGGATCCCGGCGGCGATGCTCAGCTCGGTGGCCGGTTTCGCGAATCAGTGGATGCCGCTGCTGCTGGCGAGCGCCGCCCTCGTGGGCATGCTCGTGATCGGCGGTGTCGTGCGCGGGGTCATGAACGCTAGGGGCATCGAGCTGCCGCAGCGCAAGGCCGAGACCGACTCCGTCCCGGCATCTGCTCCCGCGCCCGCGACCACCGCGGTTCCGGTGCTCACGCGATCGAATCCGGTGCGCGCGGTCTGACCTGACGCGTCAGCCCGCGTGCGTCAGCGATAGTCGCGGTCGCGGTGCTGGCCGGTCTCGTCACCTTCCTTCACACGCGCCTCCTCGCGTGCCCGCAGCTCGACGCGGCGGATCTTGCCCGAGATCGTCTTCGGCAGCTCCGGCACGAACTCGATGATGCGCACCCACAGGTGCGATGACAGCCGGTCGTGCGCATAGGCGAAGATCGCGCGGGCGGCGTCGGCCTCGGCATCCGTCGAATCCGGCCGCAGGCACACGTACGCCTTGGGCACCGCGAGACGGGTGGGATCGGGACTCGGGATCACGGCCGCCTCGACGACGAGGTCGTGCTCGAGCAGCACGGATTCGAGCTCGAACGGCGAGATCTTGTAGTCCGACGCCTTGAAGACGTCATCCGCCCGCCCCACATACGTCAGGTAGCCGTCGGCGTCTCGGGTGGCGATGTCGCCGGTGTGGTGGAACCCGCCGGTGCGCGACTCGGCTGTCTTCTGCGGGTCGTCGTAGTAGCCGGCCATGAGACCGAGCGGCGGCTGCGACAGGTCGAGGGCGATCTCGCCCTCGTCATCCGTCACCTGCCCCGTCACCGGATCGAGCAGCACGACCGGATAGCCGGGAAGCGGGCGCCCCATCGAGCCGATCTTGATCGGCTGGCCGGGGGAGTTGCCGATGCAGGCCGTCATCTCGGTCTGCCCGAATCCGTCGCGGATCGTGCCGCCCCAGGCGCCCTGCACCCGCTCGATGACCTCCGGGTTCAGCGGCTCGCCCGCGCCGACGAGCTCGCGCGGAGGGTGCGCGAGCCGACCGAGATCGGCCTGGATCAGCATGCGCCACACCGTCGGCGGTGCGCAGAACGTCGACACGCGATGCGTGTCCATGACCTGCATGAGCGTGTTCGCGTCGAAGCGGTCGTAGTTGTAGACGAACACGGTCGCCTCCGCGAGGAACGGCGAGTAGAAGCTCGACCAGGCATGCTTCGCCCATCCGGGGGAGGAGATGTTCAGGTGCACGTCATCGGGCCGGACCCCCAGCCACCACATGGTCGACAGATGCCCGATCGGGTACGAGACGTGGGTGTGCTGCACGAGCTTGGGGCGGCTCGTGGTGCCGCTCGTGAAGTAGAGCAGGGCGGTGTCGGATGCCGGGGTCGCGGCATCCGGTTCGAACAGTGTGGCGGCTGCATGCGAATCGGCGAAGCGCTCCCATCCCGCCGGGATGTCGTCGCCGACGCCGATGCGCAGCACGTCGACGCCCTCGAGCCTGCTCGCGAGCGAACCGAGCGTCACGACCGTGCGAGCGCGTCCGTGCTCGATGCGATAGGCGAGGTCGGATGCCGACAGCAGCGTCGAGGTCGGGATCGACACCGCGCCGATCTTCGTGATCGCGAGCATGACCTCCCACAGCTCGATCATGTTGCCGAGCATCACGATCACGTGGTCGCCGCGGCTGATGCCCAGTCCCGTCAGCCAGTTGGCGACCTGGTCTGAACGCGCCGAGAGCTCGCCGTACGTCCAGGCGTGCAGCGACAGGTCGGCGTCGACGATCTGCACGGCGGGGCGATCAGGGTTCTCACCTGCGACGACGTCGAACCACTCCAGCGCGAAGTTGAACTCGGCAGTCTCAGGCCACGAGAACCCGGCACTCGCAGCGTCGTAGTCGGTGGCGTTCGCGAACAGGAAGTCGCGCATCTCGCGGATCGCGTTCGTGGCTGCGGTGGCGCTGCGGCTCATTCGGTGCTCCCTTGCTTCCGTGCTGTTCCATCCTGGCGCTCGCGGCGCTGCGATGCGAGCGCGGCGCGCAGCGTCATCCATGGGCGACATCACTCGGGTCAGCGGGCGAGCAGACCTCGGCCGTCTCGGAGCTCGAACACGAGCTGCGTCTCGGTGCCGCGCACGACCGGATGCACCGTGATGTGCTCGAGCACGATGTCGCGCAGCGCCGTCGCATCCTGCACGGCCACATGCACGAGGAAGTCGTCGACGCCGGCGACATGGAACACCTGCAGCACACGGGGGATGCCGACCAGTGCGTCGAACAGCGCGGTCACCTTGGGTCCCGTGTGGTTCGCGAGGCGCACCTTGATGATCGCCTGCAGCGGGAATCCGAGAGCGGCCTCGTCGACGCGGATGCGGGTGTCGCGGATGACACCGCGCTCTCGCAGAGCACGCACCCGGTGCGCGCAGGTGGACTCGGCGAGGCCGAGCCGATGCGCGAGGGCCTTGTTCGTGATCTCGGCATCGCGGGTGAGGGCAGCGAGGATCTCGAGATCGATCTCGTCGAGTTGCGCTTTGGCCAACGTGGTCCCTCCTCCGATGCCGGATTCGACTCAGAATAGCCACTTTTGCTCTCTGGACAGCGGATGCTGTCGAATATCTGCGCGTTCGTTGAGATTCCGGCAACGTAGAAGCATGACTGCAGTGCTGCATCCCGACACCCTCGCCGTTCATGCCGGACGCTCCGACCTCGAGAGCCTCGGCGTTCATGCGCTGCCGATCGACCTCTCGACGACGAACCCGCTGCCTGACATCGAGCGGGGCGGAGACTCCTACGAGGCGATGGCGACCGGTGGGCGTCCGCCCGCCGACGGCAGCATGGTCTACGCGCGACTGTGGAACCCCACCGTCGCACGCTTCGAAGAGGCGCTCGCCGAACTCGAGCACGCGGAGGCGTCGGTCGCCTTCGCCTCGGGCATGGCCGCGATGACCGCCGTCATCCTCGCGCACGGGCCGGCGACCGGAAAGCACCACGTCGTCGCGGTGCGACCGCTCTACGGCGGCACCGACCATCTGCTCGGCTCCGGCCTGCTCGGCATCGAGACCACGTACTGTCATCCGGAACAGGTCGCGTCGAGCATCCGTTCCGACACCGGACTCGTCGTGGTCGAGACCCCCGCGAACCCCACCCTCGACATCGCCGACATCGCGGCCGTCGTCGCGCAGGCCGGCGGCGTGCCCGTGGTCGTCGACAACACCTTCGCGACGCCGGTGCTGCAGAACCCGATCGACCTCGGGGCCGCCATGTCTCTGCACAGCGCGACGAAGTACCTGGGCGGCCACGGCGACGTGATCGCCGGCGTCGTCGCCTGCAGCGAGCAGACCGCCGAGGCGCTGCGGCGCGTGCGCGCGGTGACCGGCGGGCTGCTGCATCCGCTCGGCGCCTACCTGCTGCACCGAGGACTCACGACGCTCCCGGTGCGCATGCGCGCACAGCAGGAGAGCGCGCGCCGGATCGTGCAGTGGCTGATCGACCGCCCCGAGGTCGCCGAGGTCTTCTATCCCGGGCTCGATGGAGACCCGCGCGGCATCCTCGAGCGGCAGATGCGTGGAACCGGAGCGATGATCGCGATGCGGATGCGGGGCGGCTACGCCGCGGCATCCGCCGTCACCTCCGCGACCGAGCTGTTCACGCATGCGGTGTCGCTGGGCGGTGTCGACTCGCTCATCCAGCATCCGGCCGCCCTGACCCACCGCCCGGTTCCGCCGGAGGCTCGCCCTGCCGCCGACGTGCTGCGGCTGTCGATCGGACTCGAGAACGCCGACGACCTGATCGCCGATCTCGCCCGCGCGTTCGCGGCGGCACCCGCACTCGAGCGGGAGCTGCGCGAGGCGCGCTGACGGGGCCGTCTGCCCAGGGCAGAGCCGCCCACAGCGGATTCCGGTGCGCGGGTTCCGAGTACGGCTGATGCTGGGGTCATGAGCGAAGAGAACCCCATCCCGCAGTTCGGACCCGAGGCCCGCAGGGCGCTGTTCCACGAGCGCATCCTCGTGCTCGACGGCGCCCTCGACGACGACAACGGCACGCTGCTCATGACGCAGCTGCTCACCCTGTCGGCCGAGGACCCGGCCTGTGACATCGCCCTGTGGATCCACTCTCCCGGGGGCTCCGTTCCCTCGATGCTCGCGATCCGCGACCTCATGAAGCTGGTGCCGAACGACGTCTCCACCCTCGCGCTCGGCCTCGCCTGCAGCGCCGGGCAGTTCCTGCTCTCCGCGGGGACCGCGGGCAAGCGCCGTGCGCTGCCGCATGCGCGGATCCTCATGCATCAGGGGTCGGCAGGCATCGGCGGATCGGCGGTCGAGATCGAGACGCAGGCCGACGACCTCCGCCTCATGCGCGACACCGTGCTCGGCCTCATCTCCGACGACACGGGGCAGCCGCGCGAGCGCATCTTCGAGGATTCCCTGCACGACCGCTGGTACACGGCCGAGCAGGCGAGGGACTACGGATTCATCGACGAGATCGTCTCGTCGTTCGCCGAGGTCATGCCTCGCCGCCGGGCACGGGTCGGACTGGGGGCCGGCGCATGAGCAGCTACACGATCCCGAACGTGATCGCACAGCATCCGCGCGGGGAGCGGGTGATGGATGTGTATTCGCACCTGCTCGCCGAGCGGGTCGCGTACCTCGGCACCGGCATCGACGCCGGCGTCGCGAACGCCCTGATCGCCCAGCTGCTGCACCTCGACGCCGACAGTCCCGAGAGTCCCGTGCAGTTCTACATCAACAGCGAGGGAGGGGATCCGGGTGCCGCGCTCGCGATCTACGACACCATGCAACACATCCGTCCGGCGATCGCGACGACCTGCGTCGGGCAGGCGATCGGGCCGGCGGCTCTGCTCGTCGCGGCCGGTGCTCCGGGGCAGCGGTCGGCGCTCACGCACGCCCGCATCGTGCTGCATCAGCCGGCCAGTCAGTCGCGCGGGGCGATCCCCGATCTGATCCTCGCGGCCGATGAGGTGGTGCGTGTGCGCGCCGACATGGAGTCCGTGCTCGCCCGGCATTCCGGCCGCTCTGTCGCCGAGCTCCGCGCGGACACCGACCGGGATCGCGTGTTCACGGCATCCGCCGCCCTCGACTACGGGCTGATCGACACCGTGCTGGGCGAGCGGAGCGCCTGAACCATGGTTCATAACTCAGGAAGAATCGCCCGCAGGCCTGCAGAACGGCCGGTTTACGGGCGGTTCCCTGACGATGTTCCTGAGTTATGAACGGCCCTGCCGAGGCCCGGTCGAGCGCCGGCCGACCGGGCGGACTCAGGCGGCGAGGGCGAAGGCGCCGCGCGACGCCGAGGCGGAGGCGGAGGCGGAGGCGGATGCCGGTGCCGACCGCAGCTCGTCGGCGACGGCGCTCGTCAGCTCGATCAGCGAGGTGTCGAGGGCGCCCGCGATCGCCGCGATCATCTCGCTCGAGGGCTCCTTGAGCCCGCGCTCGACCTCTGAGAGGTACTGCGGGGAGACGCCGGCCTTCTCGGCGGTCTCGGTGAGGGTCTCCTCGCGGTCATGCCGCCGTCGGCGCAGCTGGTCGCCGAGCAGGTGACGCCACAGCGGCTCGGGGTCGGCGGGGCGTCGCGGGGTGCGCGGGAAGGGGACGATGTCGGCCATGCCTCACGATAATCCGGAGGCTCGCGGAGGTTCGAGCGGTTCTGCTCAGAGCAGAATGAAGATCTCGTCGTTCACAGCTCCTCAAGAACGCAGGATCGTCGACGGCGGCCCCGCGGGATCTCTCGGGCGTCGCGGCGCGGCACCTCGGGTTCTTGAGGAGCTGTGAACAGAAGAGTCAGGCCTCCGCGATCGCGGCGGTGTCGGCAGGCGCGGATGCCGGGGCACTCGTCGCCGCCCAGCTCGCGAGCAGTCCGAGCTTCTCCGCAGAGGGACTGCCGGGCTCGGCCGTGTACGTCGACAGCTGCAGACCCGGGTCGGCAGGCAGCTCGAAGGCCTCGTAGGTCAGTTCGATCTCGCCCACGACCGGGTGGTCGATCCGCTTCACTCCGGTGCGGTGGAAGCGCACGTCGTGCGTGGCCCAGAGCGTGCGGAACCGCTCACTGCGCGTCGACAGCTCTCCGACGAGGTCGGTGAGCCTCTTGTCGAACGGATTGCGTCCGGCCTCACCGCGCATGGCTGCGACGAGCTCCTCGGTGTTGCGCTCCCACTCCGGGTAGAAGTCGCGTGCGGCGGGGTTGAGGAAGGCGAAGCGCGCGCTGTTCGGCTGCGCCTCGGCCCAGATAGGGGCGTACAGCGCGCGCCCGAGTGCGTTGCCCGCTCGATAGTCGAAGTGATTGTCTCGGATGATCGCGGGCGCCTCGGTCATGGCGTCGAGCAGGCGGAGGATGCTGGGCCGCAGCTCGCCGGTCTTCTTACGGGGTCGGCGCGCCACCGGCGAGACGTTGGCGAGGCGGGAGAGATCGAAGAGGTGGGCGGTCTCGGCCTCGTCGAGCTGCAGCGCCCGCGCGAGCGCTTCGAGCACGGTGTCGGAGACTCCGGACAGGTCGCCGCGCTCGAGCCGGGTGTAGTAGTCGACGCTCACGCCGGCGAGCAGCGACACCTCCTCGCGGCGCAGGCCGGGGACACGGCGGTTGCCGCCGAAGGCCGGCAGGCCTGCCTGATCGGGCGTGAGCCGTGCGCGCCGGGTGGAGAGGAATTCGCGCACCTCGCTGCGGGTGTCCATGCCTCCGACGCTACGCCCTGGGCGCGTCTTCAGACAGGTACTGGCAGTACCCGGAAGGTCGGCTGCCCCGCACCGGCATCCGCCGTGCCGGAACTCAGCGATCCGAAGGGGGTGATGCCAGTCACTCCCTCGCAGGCGGACGGCCGCGCAGACTGAGGACATGACCATGAACATCACCCTCAACAACGCAGTCACGATGCCGGCTCTCGGGTTCGGCGTCTTCCAGGCCGCGCCCGAGGAGACCGTCGCCGCGGTCGGCGCGGCGCTCGAGACCGGATATCGGCTGATCGATACGGCCGCCGCCTACGGCAACGAGCGCGAGGTCGGGGAGGCGATCCGCCGGACCGGCATCCCGCGTGAGGAGATCTTCATCGAGACCAAGGTGTGGATCAGCGACTTCGGCTACGACGAGACCCTGCACGCCTTCGAGAAGTCGACAGGCAAGCTCGGCGTCGACCGGCTCGACCTGCTCATCCTGCACCAGGCGCTGCCGAGCCGGTTCGACCTCACCCTCGGCGCGTACAAGGCGCTGGAGACCCTTCTGGCCGACGGGCGCGTGCGCGCGATCGGCGTCAGCAACTTCATGGCCGACCATCTTGCCCAGCTCGCCGCCGAGACGAGCATCGTGCCCGCGATCAATCAGATCGAGGTGCACCCGTACTTCTCGCAGCGCGAGGTGCAGCGGGCGGATGCTGCGGCGGGCATCGTGACGCAGGCGTGGTCGCCGATCGGGGGCATCACCTCCTACCGGGAAGGCGGAGCATCCGCGTTCGACGACGAGACCCTCGCAGCGATCGGCGCAGTCCACGGCAAGTCCCCCGCACAGGTCATGCTCCGCTGGCACCTGCAGCAGGGGCGTTCGGCGCTGCCGAAGTCGGTGCGCCCTGCGCGCATCGCCGAGAACTTCGACGTCTTCGACTTCGCACTGTCCGACGCCGAGCTCGCGTCTATCGACGCGCTGGACACCGGCGTCCGCCGCGGACCCGAGCCGGAGGCCATCACGCTCGAGACCTTCGGCCGGCCCATCCCCGAGGCCTGATGATGCTCACCACGACCACGAGCACGAGCACGAGCACGAGCAGCGGCCGGCGAGGGCGCCCTGCGGCGAGGTGAGACCTACAGCGCGGCCGTCACCCCTGGCAGCAGCTTCGACAGGATGCCGCCGAGCTGGTCGCGCTCCTCGGCGCTGAGCGGGTCGAGCACCAGCTCGCGGATCTGCGCCACGTGCACGGGCGCCGCCGAGCGGAGCAGCTCTCGTCCGGCATCCGTCAGCGCGGCCGTGAGGGTGCGCTTGTCGCTGCTGCACGAGGTGCGGATGACCCAGCCGCGCTCCTCGAGCGAGTCGATCGCGTGGCTGAGCCGCGACCTGCTCAGGCCCGCGATGCGGGCGAGCTCCGTCATCGGGATCGCCCTCTCCGAATCGTTCGCGAGCGTGATGAGGATCGCGTAGTGCGCGTGGTTCAAACCGGTCTCGGCCTTCAGGGCGCGATCGAGCACCTGCGGCAGCAGCTGCACGAACCGGATCGTCGGCAGCCAGGTCGCCATCTCGGCGTCGTCGAGCCGCCGGTCGCTCATCACGCCGCGGAGAGGTCGAGCGTGTGCGAGGTGTGGTCGCGCTTGGCCTGCAGATAGCGGGTGTTCGCCTCGGACAGGTGCACCCCGGTGCGAACGCTCTCAGCCACGTGGATGCCGAGGACCTCGAGCTGAAGCGCCTTGTCGGGGTTGTTGCTGAGCAGGCGGATGCTGTCGACGCCGAACGCCCGCAGCATCTGCGCTGCTGCGGTGTAGTCGCGCTCGTCCTCGCCGTGGCCGAGGGCGACGTTCGCCTCGTAGGTGTCGAGGCCGGCGTCCTGCAGGGCGTATGCGTCGAGCTTGGCGTACAGGCCGATGCCGCGACCCTCCTGGCGCAGGTAGAGCAGGAATCCGCCCTCCGCGGCGATGCGCTCGACCGCCTCGCGCAGCTGCGGGCCGCAGTCGCAGCGCTCGGAGCCGAACACGTCTCCGGTCAGGCATTCGCTGTGCGGGCGCACGAGCGGAGCCTCGCCTCCGTCGGCTGCGCGCTCGAGAGCGGCGCGCCAGTCGCCGAGGCCGAGCAGCAGGTGCTCGCGTCCGTCGACGAGACCGTCGAACGTGATCACGTCGGCCGTGGTGGCGAACCCGTCGGCGAAGCGCATCGGCACTCGCACGCGAGTCCGCTCGGTGACGACCGGAACGACGGTTGAAGTTTCAATCATGTCGGGTGCAACCGCGTGGTCGTGAGGATCTATTCCCGTCGGCGCACGATGCGCAGCTCGCTCGCGAGGATGCCGAGCACCACGAGGGCGCCGCCGATCAGCGCCGTCAGCGGCAGACGCTCGCCCGCGATGCGTCCGACGACGCCTGCCCAGACCGGCTCGGCGGAGTAGATGATCGTCGCCCGCGTCGGGGACACCGACTTCTGCGCCCAGTTCATCGTCAGCTGGATGACGCAGCTCGCGACCCCCAGCCCGACGGCGGCTCCCGCCCACACCCAGCTGAACGCGGGCACGGTCTCCCCCACGAGCGGCATCGTGAGGATGCCGAGCACGCCGGCGGTGAACAGCTGCACGATCGTGATGCGGCCGAGGTCGACGTCCCTCGTCGCGAACACGCTGATGAGGATGATCTCTGCGGCGATCGGCAGCGTCGCGATCATCGTGGCGATCTCGCCCGCGCCGAGGCTCAGGGTCAGGATCGACTCGGGTCCTGCGATCAGCAGAAGCCCGGCGAACGCGAGACCGGCGCCGACGAACGCCATGGCGGGCGGACGCGTGCGGAACACCGCCCACTGCGCGAACGGCACGAGCGGCACGTACATCGCCGTGATGAAGCCCGAGGTGCTCGAGTCGATGGTCTGCAGTCCCACGGTCTGCAGGCCGTAGCCGAGGTGGATCATCACCCCGATCGCGGCGCCCGCGCCGATGTCGGTCCAGCGGATGCCGCGCAGCGCGCGCCGGAAGATGATCGCGCTGATGACGCCGGCCACCAGGAAGCGGATGCCGATGAAGAACCAGGGGCCGGAGTGCTCCATCGCCCAGTGCACGAGCAGGAACGTGCTGCCCCAGACCGCCGTGATGGCGACGAGGGCCGCCTCTTGCGGGCGGAAGCGCAGAAATCGCAGACGAGCGGGCATTCGGTGCCTTTCTCGATCTGCCACGTCGAGGATATCGGTCTCGAGCGCCCGGTACTCTCGGGAGCATGAGCAACTTCGTCTCCGCGGCCGAGCTGCACGACCTCCTCTCCGACCCGTCCGTGCGAGTGATCGACGTGCGCTGGAGCCTCGATCGTCCGGATGGGCACGGCGAGTATCTGTCCGGCCACGTCCCCGGCGCCGTCTTCGTCCCCTTGCACACAGAGCTCGCCACCCACGGCGACGCGGCCGAGGGGCGGCATCCGCTTCCCTCCGTCGAGAAGCTGCAAGCGGCCGCGCGCCGCTGGGGCGTGACGCAGGGCAACACGGTGATCGCCTACGACGATTCGAAGGGCCTCGGCGCCGCACGTGCCTGGTGGCTGCTGCGCCAGGCGGGCGTCGATGTGCGGGTGCTCGACGGCGGCATCCGTGCGTGGAAGGCCGCCGGCTTCGAGCTCGCCACCGATGATGTCGTCGTCGAGGAAGGCGATGTGGTGCTCGAGCAGATCGGCGAGGATGCGATCTCGATCGACGAGGCGGCCGCCTTCCCCGAATCCGGCATCCTGCTCGACGTCCGCGCCGCCGAGCGGTACCGAGGCGAGACCGAACCCTACGACCCGGTCGCCGGGCACATCCCCAGCGCCCTCAATGTGCCGATGGCCGCTCATCTCGACGCCGACGGCAAGATCCTCGACGCCGACACCCTCCGGCAGACCTTCGCGTCGGTCGGTGTGGCCCCCGGCATCCCGGTCGCCGCATACTGCGGCTCGGGCGTGACCGCGGCGCACACCGCGCTCGTCGCCGACGAGGTCGGGATCGCGCTGAAGGTGTATCCCGGTTCGTGGAGCCAATGGTCCAACACCCCCGGACGACCGGTCGCGACGGGCGATCAGCCCGGCTGATCCTCGCGGTCGCCGAATCCCCAGAGCAGCTCGATGGCGCCGGGGCCGAAGGCCCTGCGCACCTGATGGATCGAGGTGCGGCCCGCGAGGGACAGCGGGGCGAGACGGATGCCGGTCGGCGTCTCGATCTTCTCCTCGATCCAGTCGGGAAGCGCGTCGGGGTGGAATCGGGTCCACACCATGAGCTCGCGGCACTGCCTGGCGACCGCATGTCCGGTCTCCTGGGTCGGCGGGTACCCGGCGGGGAAGCCGATCGACCACTCGATGACCGCTGTCTCCGGAGCCGTCAGCGGCGACTCCAGCTCGAACAGCGCACCGTGCACCTCGCCGCTGGGGTGCGAGTACCTTGCAGAGATGCGCCCGCCCGAGACGGCCGAGAGCACGGGCGCCGGGGTTCTCACCCCTGGGCTCAACTCGAGGAACGGAATCGCGGCGACCGTGCCGGTGGTCGACTGCACGATGCTGCGCGTGAGGCAGTACGACACGTTGCCCTGGGCATTGACGTCGGTGACCGAGTGGGTCGTGACCTCGCGGGTGCTGTCGGGATAGGGCGTGCCGAGCGCCGCGAAGGCGTCTTTCACCATCTGCTCGAGGTCGCGCTCGTCGATCGGGAACCGCGATCTCCCGACGGGGCCGGTGCGCTTGGTGTCGCCGAGGCTGCCGGTGAGAGCGCCGGCGGCCAGCTCGAGCAGCTCCTCGATGTCGCTCAGCGCCGCGATGGACTGCGCCCCTTCGGGCCGGCGCGTCCCCGACCGCCAGTAGCTCAGGGTCGCCATCGAGACGGCGTTGCCGCGCAGGCGCAGCTGATCGTGCAGCCAGGCGAGGGTGACACCGCGCGCGTTGATGCCGTCGCGCAGCGTGCTCGCGAGAGCATCCGCCGGCGACCTGCGCGACCCGCCCGCTGCATTCATCACAGTCCCCCTCCGGTATGTGAAGAACTGCACTCTAGAGTGAGCATACGACCGCACACACGCGACTCTGGGGACCTTGACGCGTGCTGTGGAGTCGCACGGCTGTCTCGGCGCAAGCAGGGTGCCCGACCTTGCGTACGACCAGCCTCACGCAGTGATGCCCCCCTCGCTGCGTTTCTCGTGGGGTCCGGTGGACGATCTGGGGAGATCCGCCCGGGCCCCACGAACGTCTCCGGCGGTGCCGCCCGCTGCCCGCGCGTAGACCCCTCTGCCCGCGCGTAGACCCCTCTGCCCGCGCGTAGACTGGGAACACCACTTCGGAGGACCGAGAACCGTCATGTCTGCCCCTGCCCGCACGTTCACCGTGCGCAACGTTCAACTCGTGCGCGCGCTGTTCGCCGCCGCCGCCGCAGTCATGATCACGTTCTCTCCCGACCACTCGGCCGCGGTCGGCCTGTCTGTCTTCAGCGGCTTCGCGATCGCGACGGCCCTGGTGTTCGCGCTCTCGGCATGGCTCGTGCTGCGCGCGGGCGGACGCTGGCCGCACGTGCTGCTGGCGATCGCCGGCCTCCTCGCGGGCATGGCAGGCGGCATCCCCGCGTGGCGCACGAACGACGTGTTCTTCGCCGTCGTCATCTCCTGGGGCCTGGTCTCGGGTGCGATCGAGCTGGTCGCCGGACTCCGTGCGCGGCGCGCCGGCGAACAGGCCGCCCGCGATGCGATCACGGTGGGCGCCTTCGGCATCCTGCTCGGCGTCGTGCTTCTCGCGATCCCCGCGGGGCTCGCGCAACCCTACGCGATCGCCGACGCCGGAGAGTTCATGCTGACCGGCATCATCCTCGGAGTGGGCATGTTCGGCGGGTACGCCGCGATCGTCGCCGTGTTCCTCGGCATCGCCGGCCTCACCCCGCAGCGAGCGGATGCCGTCGCCGCGGCAACCGAGAACGAACGGAGCGCGAGCCGCATCGCGCCCGGAGGAGAGCGATGAGCGACGAGAAGCCGACCCGCCGGGACATCCTGCGGCCCCTGCACCTGCTGGGCATCGCCCTCGGCTGCGGTGTGTTCGCCGCCGTCGTGACCCTGGTCACCACGGGGGCGTTCACGGCGCGGGTCAACAACGCGATCATCGCCGGCACCTACCAGGGGCTGACGCCTCTCGCGCTCGGCCTGGTGGTGGGCGGCGGTGCCTTCATCGTGACGCTGCTGCTGCTGTCGATGCTGATCCTCGCGGTCGATCCGACCAAGGTCACCAAGACGATCGACCGCCCCGTGCTGTACGACGCGGAGCCCGGCGACGACACGGCTGCGGGCGCCTCGGAGGGCACCTCCTCGAAGTAGGGGAGGGCCGCACCTAGCGCTGACGCGCCCGGGTGGCGGCGAGTTCACATGAAGTCGCCGAGTGCACGGCACGTTGACGTCAGCGGGCCGTGCACTCGGCGAGAGTACGTGAAGTCGACGCGGCGGGGCTACTTCGCGAGCTGCTCCGCGATGCCGACGTAGGTCGCGGGGGTCAGCGCGAGCAGGCGCTGCTTCGCAGCATCCCCGATCTCCAGGCCTCTGACGAACTCGGCGAGGTCGGCGGCGCCGACGCGGTGCCCTCGGGTGAGTTCCTTGAGCAGCGCATAGGGGTCGCTGATCGTGGACCGGCCGGCGACGACCTCGGCGCGGATGACGGTCTGGATCGCCTCGGCGAGCACCTCCCAGTTCACGTCGAGGTCGGCGAGCAGCACGTCGCGCGACAGCGAGATCGCGTTCAGGCCGCGGCGCAGGTTGTCGAGCGCGAGCAGCGAGTGCCCGAACGCGACGCCGATGTTGCGCTGCGTGGTCGAGTCGGTGAGATCGCGCTGCATCCGCGAGGTCACCAGGGTCTGCGACAGCGAGTTCAGCAGGGCGCCGGCGATCTCGAGGTTCGCCTCGGCGTTCTCGAAGCGGATCGGGTTGATCTTGTGCGGCATGGTCGACGAGCCCGTCGCGCCCGCGACGGGGATCTGCGCGAAGTAGCCGAGCGAGATGTAGGTCCAGATGTCGGTGGCGAGGTTGTGCAGGATGCCGCCGGCGTGACGCACGCGGTCGTAGAGCTCGACCTGCCAGTCGTGCGACTCGATCTGAGTGGTCAGGAGGTTGAAGCCGAGACCGAGTCCCTCGATGTACTCGCGCGCGACCTCGGGCCAGTTCACATCCGGATCGGCGGCGAGGTGTGCCGACCAGGTGCCGGTGGCGCCGGAGAACTTCGCCAGGTAGTCGGACGCGGCGATCTGACCGCGCACGCGCTCGAGGCGCCACGCGAACACCGCGAGCTCCTTGCCCATGGTGGAGGGGGTCGCGGGCTGGCCGTGCGTACGGGAGAGCATCGCAGCATCCGCGTGCTCGACCGACAGCTCGCGCAGCTTGGCGATCACGGCGTCGAGGCCTGGCAGCCAGACCTCCTCGACCGCGCGCTTCACGGTGAGCGCGTACGAGGCCGAGTTGATGTCCTCGCTGGTGCACGCGAAGTGCGTGAGCTCGGCGATGCGGTCGAGTCCGAGCATCGACAGGCGGTCGCGCACCAGGTACTCGATCGCCTTGACGTCGTGCTGCGTGACCGCTTCCTTCTCGGCGAGCCAGTCGATCTCGGCCTGGCCGAAGTTGCGGTACAGGGCGCGCAGGCGCTCCTTGTCGGCATCCGACAGCGGCGAGGTCTCGAACAGCGAGCGGTCGGTGAGAGCGATGAGCCACTCGACCTCGACCTCGACACGAGCGCGGTTCAGGCCCGCCTCCGAGAGGAAGTCTGCGAGGCCGGTGACGGCGGAGCGGTAGCGGCCGTCGAGCGGGCTCAGGGGCTGCGGCGGAAGCGAGGGCTGGAAAGTCAGGGGAGTTCCTCCTGATCGGGCCCCTAGGCGCGGGGCGTGCGAGGGGCGCGGAGGGCCGGTTCGAGCTGACGGAACAGACCGCGGGTCGCCGACTCAATCATACCGAGCACGGAATCGAACATCTCAGTGCCGGCGTAGTAGGGATCGGGCACGTCCTGCGTGGAGGCATCGGGGTCGAAGGCGAGGAGCAGAGTGACCTTGCCCTCCTCGTCCTCGTCGTGCGCCCACTCGCGCAGGATGCGCTCGTGCGTGCGGTCGAGGGCCACGATCAGGTCGTTGTCGGAGAAGGATGCCGCGGTGAACTGCTTCGCGCGGTGCTGCGAGCCGTCGTATCCCCGGCGGGCGAGCGACTCGATCGTGCGCTCATCTGCGCGCTCGCCGAGGTGCCAGTCGCCGGTGCCGGCGCTGCGCGACACGATGCGCGCGCCGAGTCCCTGGCGCTCGGCGAGATCGCGGAACACCACCTCCGCCATGGGCGATCGGCAGATGTTCCCCGTGCACACGAAGAGCACGCGGAAGGGATCCGGGGACATCACTCACCTATTCTGCCGGTCGGGCTCTGTTCCTGCACAGTCCGTACCTGCGGCGGGCTTTCCACAGAAGCCGATGATCGGCCGATTTTCGCGAGCGACGCCGAGCTCGACGAGCGGATGCTGTCGCCATGCACTCCTTCGCAATCGCAGAAACCGGAACCTCCGCCGACGCCTGGGCCTGCCTGCAGGCGGCCTCCGCTGTCGATGATGCGGTCACCGCGCTGAACTCGGCGGGCGCCGCCCTCGTCGGCCTCACCGTCGACACCGAATGGCAGGCCGACGGCGTGAGAGCCCTTCACGAGCGGCTCGTGGCCTTCCAGAGCGCCGCCGGCGCCGAGGTCGGCAGGCTCAGCAGCCGCGCCTGGGAACTCGATCGGGCCCTGTCGTGAGCGCCGGCATCGACATCGGCTACGGCGGGGCGATCTCGGTCGACCCCGAGGCGCTGCGCGCGGTGGCCGCGCGGATGGCGGGTCTGGGCGGTGACTTCGGCGAGGCATGTGCGGCGATCCGACTCGCGCATCAGCTCGTCGTCGACACCGCGGGGCTCAGCGAGAAGGTCGACACGGTGGCGCTGTGGGCGAGCGGCGACGTGGTCGAGCAGCTGCAGGCGGACTGCGAGTCGGCTGTCGTGGGCACACGGCTCATGGCCGACGTGTACGAGTACACCGAGCTCAAGGCGGAGGCCGACGCGCTCGCGTTGAGCGACCGTGCAGCGGCAGACGCCCTGTATCTGCGCATGGAGGCGCTCGCCGAGGCAGATCCGCGGGTGGCGGAGATGTCGACCATGCTCGTGCAGGGCTGGAAGGACGACCGCTTCGAAGGGCTCGACAGCCAGTTCGTCCCCGGTGGTCTCGGCGTGCTCTTCGGGGCCGCCGGTCTCTTCGGCGCCAAAGGCGGTCTGGGCAAGGTCTGGCCGGGCATGCGGCTCACCGGCGTGCCCGACCCGGTGCGGGTGCAGCCGGTGCAGACCTCCTCTCCGACGGCGGCGCCGGCCGGCATCCCCGACGCCTTCCGGCGGATGCCGCAGACCCCCGGCGCCCAGGTGGCGGTGGAGAAGTACACGATGGCCGACGGCACGACGAAGTACGTCGCGTACGTCAAGGGCACACAGATCAAGGGCACGCAGTTCGCCGGCTTCGGAGGCTCCCAGCCGTGGGACATGAAGTCGAACGTCGAGCTGTACTCGGGCAAGAAGTCGGCTTCCTACCAGGCCACGCTCGACGCTCTCGAGGCGGCGGGCGCCCGGCCCGGCGATGAGGTCGACATCGTGGCGCACTCGCAGTCGGGCATGATCGCGGCCCATCTGTCGATGGAGAGCGAGTTCGACGTGCACGTGCAGATCACGGCCGGCAGCCCTGTCGAGCCGACGGTGGACGACGACCAGACGCTCGTGCAGTTCCGGCACACTGACGACGTGGTGAGCAGCCTTGCGGGCGGCGGTTCGCCCGGTGCGAGCGGGAGTCCCGACAGCTTCACGGTCACCAGGGTGGGTGACCCGCTGCCGGGGCTGCAGGACGTGCTGCTCGACACGCACATGCTCGACTCCTACATCGAGACGGCCGAGATGGCCGAGCAGTCGGGAGACCCCCGCGTCGAGTCGCTCGACGACTTCTGGTCGGGACTGAACGAGGCCGTGGAGATCGAGCGGACGGAGTATCAGGCCGAGAGGAGTGGGTAGGGTGTTGGGCAGCGACGCGAGCGCGTCGAGAGCGAGCACGACCGGGGGACTGTCGATGATCATCTGGCGCGGGTGGGGGATTCTGGCGTTCATCTACGCGGCGGTCGCCATGATGCTGTTCCTCGGCCTCGCCTCGGCTCTCGTGCCAGACGCCGCACTGCCGTTCACCGCGGCGATCGGTCTTCTGGGTGCCGCTGCGGCGACATGGTTCACCGGTATCGCGATGAACCGCACCGCTCCGCAGCGCAAGATCGACGCGTGGGCACAGGGGCGTCGTGCGCAGCTCGACGAGCTCGTCGCGACGGGGCAGTTCTCGCTCGGCCCCGGCCAGCCCCAGCCCAGGTCCCTCGACGAGGCGCGGCTGATGGCGGATGCCGTGCTCGCGCACGAGGTCGAGCAGACCAAGAAGGCCTACAACGTGCACACGCTGTTCTTCATCCCGATGCAGTACCTCGCGTTCGCGTGGGCGGGCATCGCCGTGATCGTGGTGATCGCCGGGCTCGTGTCGGCTCTGCGCTGAACGCATCGACCGGCGTGAGCCGCTCAGTCAGCTGCGGCGCGAGCGCTTCGCCTGCGGGCGCAGGATGAAGCCGAAGATGCCGTTGATGACCGAGATGATGAGCGCGGCCAGCACGCCCCACCAGAAGTCGCCGACCGTGAGGCCCCAGCCGAAGGACTGCGTGATCCAAGCGGTGAGCCACAGCAGGAAGCCGTTGATCACGAACCCGATGAGTCCGAACGTGATGATGTAGAGCGGGAACGCCACGATCTTCACCAACGTGCCGATGATGGTGTTGACGAGCGCGAAGATCGCGGCGACTGCGAGCAGCGTGAGCACGAGCTGCAGTGTCTCGCCTGGTGCGAATGCGGTCACGGTGACCTGCAGCGCGGGGATCAGCGTCACGACCCACAGGGCGAACGCGTTCACGACGACTCTGATGATGAAGCGCATAGTCCTCTCAGTGTCACACGGTCCGCGCGAGATGTCAGCGGGTGGGGCGACGCGGGAATCTCTAGACTCGGAACCGTGACCGACCCGATCCTGCCTCGCATCCGTCCTGCCATCGCCGCCCTCGCGCCGTATCGACAGGGCAAGCAGGCCGGCCCCGACGCGTTCAAGCTCTCGAGCAACGAGAACCCGTTCGAGCCGCTGCCGTCGGTTCTCGAGGCGCTGCAGCACACCACCCCGATCAACCGCTACCCGGACGCGACGGCCGGGCGCCTGCGTGAACGCCTCGGCATCCGCTTCAGCGTCGACCCGAACCAGGTGCACGTCGCCGCGGGCAGCGTGTCGATCCTGCATCAGCTCATCCTCGCGACAGCGTCCGCGGGCGACGAGGTCGTCTATGCGTGGCGCTCCTTCGAGGCCTACCCGAGCCTTCCGCTGGTCGCAGGCGCGACCGGCATCCAGGTTCCGCTGACGGCCGGCTTCCGCCACGACCTCGATGCCATGGCGAATGCCGTCACCGATCGCACCCGCGCGATCATCCTCTGCACGCCGAACAACCCCACGGGGCCCATCATCACGAGCGACGAGTTCGCGAACTTCGTGGCACGGGTGCCCGGCGACGTCCTGATCATCCTCGACGAGGCGTACGCCGAGTTCGTCACGGCCCCCGATGCGGTAGACGGCCTCGCCGAGCGAGTGTTCGAACGGCACCCGAACGTCGTCGTGCTGCGCACCTTCTCGAAGGCCTACGGGCTCGCAGGGCTCCGCGTCGGCTATGCGATCGGCAACGAGACCGTCCTGAACGCGGCGCGCAGCACCGGCATCCCGCTGTCCGTCACGTCCGCCGCCGAGAACGCGGCGATCGCGAGCCTCGACGCCGAGCCCGAGCTGCTGCGGCGGGTCGCGCAGATCGCCGAGCGCCGCACCCGCCTGATCGACGGCCTGCGGGCGCAGGGCTGGGACGTGCCGGACGCGCAGGGCAACTTCGTATGGCTCCCGACGGGGGAGCAGACGGATGCCGTGGCAGCGCACTTCGCCGAGAACGACCTCGTCGTGCGCCCGTTCTCGGGCGACGGCATCCGCATCTCCGTCGGCGAAGAGGCGTCGATCGGGCGCGTGCTCGAGGTCGCTCAGGCCGCTCGCTGAGCGCATTCCTCCGGGTTCCCGGCAGATACGAGGGCGTCCTAGGTATGCGTGACCCGGCATGCGGGCGCGGGTAGCGTGGGTGCCGTGACCACCTCCGAGACCCCCCTCGTGCAAGTCCTCGATGCATCCGGACGGTTCGCGCCGTCCGCGTCCGCCGAGCGCTATCTCCCGCTGATCGAGAAGATCAGCGACGCTGAGCTCGAGCAGTTCTACCGCGACATGGTCTCGATCCGCGCGATCGACATCCAGGCCACGAACCTGCAGCGGCAGGGCCAGCTCGCCCTCTGGCCGCCGTCCCGCGGCCAGGAGGCCGCGCAGGTCGGATCGGGGCGCGCGGCCCGTGCGCAGGACACGATCTTCCCGTCGTACCGCGAGCACGCGGTCACCCGCATCCGCGGCGTCGACCCGGTCGACATCATCAAGCTCATGCGCGGCGTCTCGCACGGCGGCTGGGATCCGACCGATCCGAAGAACGGCAACACCCGGCTCTACACCCTCGTGCTCGGCTCGCAGGTGCTGCACGCCACGGGGTACGCCATGGGACTCGCCTTCGACGGACGAAGCGGCACCGGCGACCTCGACCACGACGAAGCCGTCATCGTCTACTACGGCGACGGCGCCTCCAGCCAGGGCGACGTACACGAGGCCATGGTGTTCGCTGCCAGCTACCAGGCGCCGACGGTCTTCTTCCTGCAGAACAACCACTGGGCGATCTCGGTACCGGTGTCGACCCAGTCGCGGGTGCCGCTCGTCGAGCGCAGCGCGGGCTACGGCATACCCAGCGTCCGCGTCGACGGCAACGACGTCCTCGCGAGCTACGCCGTCTCGCGCGTCGCCCTCGACGAGGCGCGCAGCGGCGAGGGTCCTCGCGCGATCGAGGCCGTCACCTACCGGCTCGGCGCGCACACCACGAGCGACGACCCCACGAAGTACCGCGGCAGCGACGAGGAGGAGTCGTGGGCGCGGCGTGACCCGATCGCGCGCATGCGGGCCTTCCTCGAGAACCGCGGCGCCGGGGGCCAGTTCTTCGCCGACGTCGAGGCGGAGGCGGCGGATGCTGCGGAAGACCTCCGCGCGCGCAGCGTGGAGCTCGGCGCGCCCAGCGCCGACAAGATCTTCGACCATGTCTACAGCGAGCCGCACCCGCTGATCGACGAGCAGAAGGCGTGGCGCGCCGCCTACGAGGCGTCGTTCGAAGGAGGCAACTGATGACGCTCGAGACGATGCCGTTGAGCAAGGCTCTGAACGCCGGACTGCGCAAGGCCATGGAGGACGACGACAAGGTCCTGCTCATGGGAGAGGACATCGGCAAGCTCGGCGGCGTCTTCCGCGTCACCGAGCACCTGCAGCGCGACTTCGGCGAGAAGCGGGTTCTCGACACCCCGCTCGCGGAGTCGGGGATCGTGGGCACCGCGATCGGCCTCGCGATGGCCGGCTTCCGCCCCGTGATCGAGATCCAGTTCGACGGGTTCGTCTTCCCCGCGTTCGATCAGATCACCACTCAGCTCGCGAAGCTCACGAACCGGCACGAAGGCAGGCTGTCGCTGCCGATCGTGATCCGCATCCCGTACGGCGGGCACATCGGCGCGGTGGAGCACCACCAGGAGAGTCCCGAGGCGTACTTCGCCCACACCCCGGGCCTGCGGGTCGTGTCGCCGTCGACGCCCAACGACGCGTACTGGATGATGCAGGAGGCGATCCGCTCGAACGACCCCGTGATCTTCATGGAGCCGAAGAGCCGCTACTGGCAGAAGGGCGAGGTCGAGCTCGACGCCTCGGCCGTGCCGCTGCACGCTTCGCGCGTCGTCCGCAAGGGCAGCGACGTCACCCTCGTCGGTCACGGCGCCATGGTCACCACGCTGCTGCAGGCCGCGGCGCTCGCCGAAGCCGAGGGCACGAGCTGCGAGGTCGTCGACGTGCGCTCGCTGTCGCCGATCGACTACGAGCCGATCCTCGACTCCGTGCGCAAGACCGGCCGCATGGTCTACGCCCAGGAGGCGCAGGGCTTCACGAGCGTCGGCAGCGAGGTCGCGGCGACCGTCATGGAGCGCGCGTTCTATGCGCTCGAGGCGCCGGTGCTGCGGGTGTCGGGCTACGACACCCCGTTCCCGCCCGCGAAGCTCGAGGGCGCGTATCTTCCGGATGCCGACCGCATCCTCGAGGCCGTCGACCGTTCGCTGGCCTACTGATGAGCCGTTCCATGTTCACAACTCCTCAAAGAACGCCGGATCCCGGCCCCGGAATCGCGTTTTCGGCCGATTCCCGCGCGCTTTTGCGGAGTTGTGAACGCCGTGCGCGAGAGGATCAACCATGAGCACGCAGAACTTCACCCTTCCCGACGTCGGCGAGGGCCTGACCGAAGCCGAGATCGTCACCTGGAAGGTCGCGCCCGGCGACTCGGTCGCGATCAACGACGTGATCTGCGAGATCGAGACGGCCAAGTCGCTCGTCGAGCTGCCGTCGCCGCACGCGGGCGTCGTCGGTGAGCTCCTCGTCGCCGAGGGCACGACCGTCGAGGTCGGCACGCCCATCATCACGTTCGTGACGGATGCTCGAGACGACGCGGGTCCCGGCCACATCGTGACGGCCGAGGCTCCGGCGCCGGAGGAGGGCGGCGGCTCCGTGCTCGTCGGCTACGGCACCGGGGGAGGGGCGACCTCTCGCCGCAAGCGGCCGGCCGAGCGGCCTGTGCGCTCATCGGTCGGCGTGATCGCGAAGCCGCCGATCCGCAAGCTCGCGCGCGATCTCGGCGTCGACCTGACCTCGGTGACTCCCACGGGCGCCGACGGCGAGGTCACCCGCGACGACGTCGTGAAGCACGCCTCGCAGGCGAGCGTGTTCCGCAACATCCAGACTCCCGAATGGGGTGCCGTGCGCGAGGAGACCGTGCCCGCGCCGCAGGCTGCCCCGGCAGGCCTCGCCCGTGGAATCGCGCCTGCTCCGGCATCCGCCTCGCACGACGACGCGCGTTCCGAGTCGATCCCTGTGAAGGGCGTGCGCAAGGCGACCTCGTCGGCGATGGTGCAGAGCGCGTACTCCGCGCCGCACGTGACGGTGTGGAAGGAGATCGACGCGAGCCGCACGATGGAGCTCGTCAAGCGCCTGAAGGCCTCGCCCGACTACGCCGACATCCGCGTCTCACCGCTGCTGATCATGGCCCGCGCCGTGATCTGGGCCGCCCGCCGCACTCCGATGGTGAACGCCGCGTGGGTCGAGACCGAGAACGGCGCCGAGATCGTCGTGCGCCACTACGTGAACCTCGGCATCGCCGCGGCCACTCCGCGGGGCCTGCTCGTGCCGAACATCAAGGACGCGCAGGACCTCGGCATGAAGGATCTCGCCCGCGCCCTGAACCGCCTGACGCTCACGGCGCGCGAGGGCAAGACCAGCCCCGCCGACCAGCAGGGCGGCACCATCACGATCACCAACATCGGCGTGTTCGGGATGGATGCGGGAACGCCGATCATCAACCCCGGCGAGGCCGGCATCATCGCGATGGGCACGATCAGCCAGAAGCCGTGGGTCGTCGACGGCGAGGTGCGCCCTCGTTGGGTGACCACGGTCGCCGGCTCGTTCGACCACCGCGTGATCGACGGCGACGGCATGAGCCGCTTCATCGCCGACGTGGCGAGCGTGCTGGAGGAGCCCGCGCTGCTCGTCGACTGAGGCCTGCCCTGTCGTCTGCGCGCACCGCGCACGCACGGTTGCGCGACCGGGGTACATCTGCACGACCAGAACACGTTTCCGCGCCGTGCAGGTGGGCCCGGGTCGTGCATGTGTCCCGCGAACACGGGGGCGGATGCCGGAGCGGATGCCGGCGCCGCTGCGCGGGCGTCTCGCGCCCGAAGACCCGGGTCTAGGCCCGCGCGGCCAGCCGCCGCTCGGCGAGCAGCGGCACGGCGCGCTCTTGCGCTGCACGCCGGGCCGTCGCGACCGCGCCCAGCGACACGACCTCCGCGCCGAGGGTCGACGCGAGAAGCTCGGGGGCCGGCAGGTGCAGCTGCGACGGCAGCACGGCGCGGGCCGCCGAGAGCACCGGTTCGATGCTCTCGGCCACGGCGCCGCAGATGATCACTCGGGCAGGGTCGTACATGCTGCCGAGCACCCCGACGACCCGTGAGAGGGTCTCGCCGACCCGTGAGCAGACGAGCACGGCATCCGCATCGCCGTCGGCGGCGAGGGCGAGCACCGTGCGCGGGTCGACGCGCCGGGCGCCCGCGAGCCGGCCGATGGGTCCCTCGCGGGGGATGTCGCCGTTCGACGCGGCCGCGCGCACCTCGTCCTGCAGGGCGTAGCTGAGACCGAAGGCCGAGCCGACCCCGATGATGTGATCGAAGACGACTCCCTCTCCGACGCCGCCGTGGGCTCCGTGCAGCAGCTGGCCGTCGACGACGACGCCGCCGCCGAAGCGCTCTCCTGCGAGCAGGGCGACGTAGTCGCGGCATCCGACAGCCGCTCCCTGCGATCCTTCCGCGACGGCCGCGAGCAGTGCATCGTTCTTGACGTCGACGACGGGCGCCCAGTCGTGAAGCGCCACGGCGAGGCCGGGATTCGTGCGCTCCCAGAAACCGTCGGGATGCGGCGGCGAGATGCCCTCGCGGTCGACGGGAGCTGCTACTCCGATGCAGATCGCGAGCACGTCGTCGCGTTCGCGCCCTGCCTCGGCGATGGCCGCCGCCAGCTGCGCGAGGATCTCCGCTCGGCGCTCGGCGGGGGCGTGCGCAGGATCGAGCTGCGTGCGATGGCTCACGAGGGTGGTCTCGAGCGGATCGGCGACCGTGACCTCGAGGTGGGTGTCTCCGGCATCCACTCCGATCACGACGCCGAGATCGGAGGAGAGCGCGAAGCGCCGAGCCGGCCGCCCCGAGCGGTAGGCGCCGACGGCTCGTGCGTTCGGCAGCTCACGCAGGATTCTCGCGCTGACCAGGGTGTCGACGGCGTCGATCGCGGTAGATCGGGTCAACGACGTGCTCGCCATGACCTCGGTGGCGGTGAACTCTCCAGCGGTCCAGGCGAAGTCGAGCACGGCTCCGACGCTCGCGCGCCCGGTGCCGAGATCTGCGGAAACTTCTGCCATGGCTCTTGACCCGTCCCTCTCCCCAATGAGACAGTACCTCCTGACGAAGTAAATTCGCTCACTAGATTTAGTCTTTGGATCTAGCAATCGGAAGGACGACGGTGTCTCCCAAACCTTTACGTCTCGCGGCGGGCGCGACCGCTCTCGCCCTGCTCGGCACGGCGCTCGCCGGATGCGCAGCCGGCGACGGCCGCGAGACCATCCGCTTCACGTTCAGCAAGCGCGAGGCCATCGAGTTCATGACCGAGCTCGTCGCCGACTACAACGCCTCTCAGGACAAGGTGCGCGTCGAGATCGACACCTCGGGCGTCGACGTCGTCTCAGCTAGCTTCGTCCGCGGCAACCCGCCGGACATCATGCTCGCCAACTACAACATGGAGGTCGCCCGGTTCGTCGACCGCTGCACGCTGAGCGACCTGAGCGGCACGGATGCAGCCGCGGAGATGGCCGACACCTATCAGCCGCTGCTCGATCAATACGGCATCTGCGAGGGCCGCCAGAGCGCCCTGCCGTACTCGGTGATGGCGGAATCGGTGATCTACAACAAGGAGATCTTCACCGCCAACGACATCGACGTGCCGAAGACCTGGGACGAGCTGATCGCCGCCTGCGACAAACTCCAGGCCGCCGGCATCACGCCCTTCTACGCGACTCTCGCATCCAACGACGCCTGGACCATCGGCCAGGGATGGTTCGACTACGCGGTCGGCGGGTCCCTCGACGTCGTCGACTTCTACGACAAGCTCGCGGCCGAGGGCGCCGACGTCGGCCCGGACTCCGAGATCTCGTTCCAGGACTCCTTCACCGAGCCGATGGAGAAGATGCAGCTGCTGCTCGAGAACTACGTCAACAAGGATGCGCAGAGCCGCGGATACGGCGACGGCAACCTCGCGTTCGGCAAGGGCGAGGCCGCGATGTACCTGCAGGGCCCGTGGGCGTTCAGCGAGATCGCGAAGACCGCACCCGACCTCGACCTGGGCACCTTCCCGCTGCCGATGACCGACAGCGAAGACGACCTGGCTGTGCGCGTGAACCTCGACCTCGCCGCCATGATCCCCGAGGGCTCGAAGCACAAGGAGGCCGCGACCGACTTCCTCGAGTACCTGTTCCTCCCCGAGCACATCCAGGCCTACAACGACTCCCAGCTCGGGTTCACCCCGACGAAGACGGCGGATGCTCCGAGCGACCCCCGCATCGAGGGGATGATCGACTACATCGACGAGGGCCGAGTGTACCAGGGGCCTTCGGTGCTCATCCCCAAGACCATTCCGGTCTTCAACTACGCGCAGTCGATCGCCCTCGGCGCCGACCCGGCGAAGACGCTGAGCACGCTCGACGCGGATTGGGCGCGACTCGCGTTCCGCGCTCCGGTGAAGAAGGAGACCGAGAAATGAGCACCACGACGACCATCGTCACCCGCGGCGACAGCAAGATCGCCCGCAGCACCAAGCGCGTGGAGCCGATCTACTACCTGTTCCTGCTCCCGAGCCTGATCCTGTTCACGCTCGCCATCACGGTCCCGGCCGTCATGGGCATCTTCTCCAGCTTCACCGACTCGATCGGCATCGGCGACTGGAGCTTCAACGGACTGACGAACTACATCGCTGCCTTCGGCGACCCGGCGATCCTGCAGAGCTACCTGTTCACCTTCGGGTTCTCGCTCGCCACGGTCATCGTGGTCAACGTCATCGCGTTCCTCCTCGCGGTCGGACTGACCTCCCGCATCCGCTTCAAGACCGGGCTCCGCACGATCTTCGTGATCCCGATGGTGATCTCGGGCATCATCATCGCCTACGTGTTCAACTTCCTGTTCTCGAACTCGATCCCGGCGCTGGGGACGGCGACGGGGATGGAGTGGCTGCAGACCAGCATCCTCGCCAGCCCCGACCTCGCCTGGGTCGCGATCGTGATCGTGACCGCGTGGCAGGCGATCCCGGGCACGCTCCTCATCTACATCGCCGGGCTCCTCTCGGTGCCTGGCGAGGTCTACGAGGCGGCCGACATCGACGGGGCGACGAAGCTCCAGCAGCTCACCCGCATCACGCTGCCGCTGGTCGCCGGGTACGTGGTGATCAACGTCATCCTCGGATTCAAGGGCTTCCTGAACGCGTACGACATCATCGTCGGTCTCACGGGCGGCGGGCCCGGCACCGCGACGCGCAGCGTGGCGATGACCATCATCACCGGCTTCAACGGCGGCGACTACGCCTACCAGATGGCCAATGCGACGATCTTCTTCGTCGTGGCCATCCTCATCTCCCTCCTCCAGCTGTCGATGACGCGCGGAAGGAACGCACTCTGATGTCGACGCAGACACTCCTCACGACCGAAGCCCTCACGACCCGCGGACGCAAGCCCCGCATCCGGATGGAGCGGGTGAACTGGTCGGGCACGATCATCCTCATCCTCTGCGCCGTCACGGTGCTGCTCCCGCTCTACGTCACGATCTCGATGGCGTTCAAGACGTCGGCGCAGGTCGCCGACGGCAACGCGTTCTCGCTGCCTGCGCCCTTCTCGATCGACGGCTTCGTGCAGGCCTGGACGCTCACGAAGTTCCCGGTGGGCGCCGGCATCTCGATGCTGGTCACCGCCGGCACCGTGATCGCGACCATCGTGCTCGCGGCGTTCGCGTCCTACGCGATCGTGCGCAACTGGGATCGCAAGCTCTTCCGCTGGTCGTTCTTCTACCTGCTCGCGGCGATGTTCGTCCCGTTCCCGGTGGTGGCGCTGCCGCAGATCCAGCTCACCGGGCGCGTAGGACTCGACAACCCCGCAGGCGTCATCATCCTCGCCACGATGTTCCAGCTGAGCTTCAGCGTGCTGCTGTTCACGGCGTTCCTGCGCTCGATCCCGCTGGAGCTCGAGGAGAGCGCCCGCATCGACGGGGCCACCACGTGGCAGACCTTCTGGCGCATCATCTTCCCGCTGCTCGGACCGATGAGCGCCACGGTCGGCATCTTCGCCTTCCTGTACGCGTGGAACGACTTCATGATGCCGTCTCTGATCATCTCCGACCCGGCCCTGCAGACCCTGCCGGTGCGACAGAACCTGTTCCAGACGCAGTTCAGCAACAACTACAACGTCTCGTTCGCCTCGTACCTGATGGCGATGGCACCGGCTATCGTGGCCTACCTGTTCACGCAGCGCTGGGTCATGGAGGGCGTCACCCAGGGCGCTGTCAAGGGCTGATGAGATCACCGCGATGACATCGGATGCTGGGTCCTGACGGGGCCCGGCATCCGCCCCGACCACCACCACACGAAGGAGCTTCACCCCTCATGACCGATGCGCTTCTCGCCGAGACCCGCGCCCCCGCCGCCGACGACGCCACGTGGTGGCGCCAGGCCGCCGTCTACCAGATCTACCCGCGGAGCTTCGCCGACGCGAACGGTGACGGGATCGGCGACATCCCCGGCATCCTGTCCCGCGTCGACTACCTGGCCGAGCTGGGCATCGACGCGGTCTGGCTGAGCCCGTTCTACCCCTCGGCGCTCGCCGACGGCGGCTACGACGTCGCCGACTACCGCGACGTCGACCCGCGCCTCGGCACACTCGAGGACTTCGACGCCATGGTCGCAGCTCTCCACGCCCGCGGCATCCGCGTCGTGGTCGACATCGTGCCGAACCACACCTCCGACCTGCACGAGTGGTTCCAGGAGGCGCTGGAAGCCGGGCGCGGCTCGGCCGCGCGCGAGCGCTACATCTTCCGCGAGGGGAAGGGCCCCGACGGCGCCGAGCCGCCGACCGACTGGGAATCGGTGTTCGGGGGCCCCGCCTGGCAGCAGGTCGAGGACGGCCAGTGGTACTTCCACAATTTCGCGCCGGAGCAGCCCGACCTCAACTGGGACAACCCCGAGGTGCGGGAGGACTTCCTGAAGACCCTGCGCTTCTGGTCGGACCGCGGAGTCGACGGCTTCCGCATCGACGTCGCACACATGCTCACCAAGGACCTCGCCGAGCCGCTGCCGAGCCGCGCGGAGCTCGAGCGGCTTCCGCAGGACGGCAAGCATCCGCTCATCGACCGCGACGACGTGCACGAGATCTACGCCGAGTGGCGCAAGGTGTTCAACGAGTACGAGCCCCCGCGCACGGCCGTCGCCGAGGCGTGGGTGTCGACGCCCGAGCGTCGCGCGAGGTACGCCTCGGCCGAGGGGCTCGGTCAGGCGTTCAACTTCGACCTGCTGGTCGCGGACTTCGACGCCACGCAGTTCCGCAGCATCATCGCCGAGAACCTGGCGCAGTCCGCGATGAGCGGCTCGTCGACGACCTGGGTGCTGTCGAACCACGACGTCACCCGCCACGCCACCCGCTACGGGCTGCCGGCGCTCGACGGTCGCCCGGTCAAGCAGGGCACCGAGTGGGTGGCCGCAGGCGGACCGACCGACGCCATCGACATGGTGCGCGGGCTGCGCCGCGCGCACGCCGCGACGCTGCTGCTGCTGGGGCTGCCCGGCAGCACGTACCTGTACCAGGGCGAGGAGCTCGGTCTGCAGGAGGTCGCAGAGATCGCTCCCGAGCAGCGCCAGGATCCGGCGTTCTTCCGCGGCGGCGAGTTCGACGGCCTCGGACGGGACGGATGCCGCGTGCCGCTGCCGTGGACGGCATCCGGCTCGTCGTTCGGATTCGGCGCCGGAGACGCGCACCTGCCGCAGCCATCCTGGTTCTCCGACTACGCGGTCGAGGTCGAGGCCGCCGACCCGGCTTCGACCCTGTCGCTGTATCGCGAGGCCCTGCGCCTTCGTCACCGGCTGCAGACCGACGAAGCGCTGGAGTGGATCGAGACGGGGCGCGCCGACGTGCTGCGCTTCGCCCGCCCGAACGGATGGCAGGTGGTGACGAACTTCGGCTCGGAGCCCCTCGACCTTGGTGCGGATGCTGCGCACGTCGTGCTCGGACCGGTGATCGATGGCGCGCTGCCCGGCGACAGCACGGTCTGGATCGCCCCGCCCGGCCTGCTCGGCTGACGCCAGCGGAGGACCGGTGCGGCGCCGCACCGCGCCGCCGCACCGCCTCGGCATCACATTTCCGGGGCAGACACGCCACATCGGGGGACGTCTCGGGGGATTCGTCCCCCGATGTGGCGTGTCGGCCCCTGCTTCGGATCGCCGCGCGGCCGGCATCCGAAGCGTCATTCCCACTCAAGTTGATAATGGTTCTCATTAGCGTTTAGAGTGGAGGCATGCACAAGCCCCTCGCCTCCCTCGCGCTCGCCTCCGTCGCCGTTCTCGCCCTCGCGGGGTGCTCGACGACGTCCGGATCGGCGGCGACAGAGGGTGGCGACGGCCTCAGCGTGGTCGCCTCGACCAACGTCTACGGCGACATCGCGAGCCGCATCGGCGGCGACCACGTCGATGTGACGTCGATCATCTCCTCGCTGTCTCAGGATCCGCACGAGTACGAGGCGTCGGCATCCGATCAGCTCACGGTCAAGAAGGCGAAGCTGATCGTCGAGAACGGCGGCGGCTACGACTCGTACATGGAGTCGCTGCGCGATGCGTCGGGTTCGGATGCCGCGGTCGTGACCGCCGTGGAGTACTCGCACGACTACCCCGGCACCAAGGTCGAGGACGACGGGCATGAGCACGACCACGATCACGACGACTCCGAAGCGGACGGCTCCGACACGCATGAGGGCGAAGCGGACGGCTCCGACACGCATGAGGGTCACGACCACATCGAGGGGTTCAACGAGCACGTCTGGTACGACCCGCACACCATCGAGCACGTCGCCGAGGCGATCGCCGAGCAGCTGATCGACCTCGACTCGGCGAACAAGGCCGACTACGAGCAGAACCTCGCCGACTTCCAGAAGGACATCGCGGGCCTCGAGGACTCGCTCGCGACGATCAAGAGCGCTCACGAGGGCGACAAGGTGTTCGTCACCGAGCCGGTTCCGGTGTACCTCGCCGAGAGCGCGGGCCTCGTGAACGTCACCCCCGAGGCCTTCAGCGAAGCCGTCGAGGAGGGGCAGGACGTGCCGCCGGCCACTCTGCTCGACGCACTCGATCTGATCAAGGCCGGCGACGTCAAGGTGCTGTTCGCCAACGCCCAGACCGGCGGCGCCGAGACCACCCAGGTGATCGACGCGGCGAAGGATGCGGGCACCGCCGTGCAGGAGGTCACCGAGCTGGTTCCCGACGGCAAGACGTACATCACGTGGATGCAGGACAACATCACGACTCTCGCGGGTAATCTCGACAAGTGACCTCTCCCTCCGACGCGGCGCCGCTGCAGATCCGCGGCGCCGCGATACGGCGTGGTGACCGCGAGCTGTGGCAGGGCCTGGATCTCGACGTCGCCCCCGGCGAACTCGTCGCCGTGCTGGGCCCCAGCGGATCCGGCAAGACCACCCTGCTGCGGGCGATCCTCGGACTGCAGCAGCTCTCCGCGGGGAGCATCACCGCCCTGGGCCGGCCCGTGCGCGGTCACGGCAACCGGCGGATCGGCTACCTCCCGCAGGCGCGGCCTCTGGCCGCCGAGACGTCGATGCGCGGTCGCGACCTGGTGTCGCTCGGCATCGACGGGCATCGCTTCGGCCTTCCGTTCCCCCGCCGTGGAGACCGGGCGCGCACGGATGAGCTGATCGACGCGGTCGGTGCTCGGGCGTTCGCGGACCAGCCCGTCGGCATCCTCTCCGGGGGAGAGCAGCAGAGGCTCCGCGTCGGCCAGGCCCTCGCAGGCAACCCGCGGCTGCTGCTGTGCGACGAGCCGCTCACGAGTCTCGACCTCGCGAATCAGCAGGCCGTGGTCGGTCTGATCGACGCGCACCGCCGCACGGGCGCGGGAGTGCTGCTGGTCACGCATGACGTCAACCCCGTGCTCGAGATCGTGGACCGCATCCTGTACATCGCGAACGGGCAGTTCACGCTCGGCACGCCTCGCGAGGTGCTGACCACAGAGGTGCTGTCCGAGCTGTACGGGGCGCCCGTCTACGTTCTCGAAGCCGGCGGGCGGCTCGTCGTCGTCGGTGCGCCGGATGCCGAGCAGACCGCTCATCACCACCACGATCAGGAAGGAGACGAGGCGTGAACCTCGACGACATCGGCGACGCCATGTTCGGCGGCCTCGCGCAGTACGGCGACATCCTCGCCCTCGTCTCGAATTCCGTCTGGGCCGGCGCGATCCTCGGACTGGTCGGCGGGCTCATCGGCCTGTTCGTGATGCAGCGCGACATGGCGTTCGCCGTGCACGGCATCAGCGAGCTCTCCTTCGCCGGTGCGGCGGCGGCTCTGCTGATCGGCGTCGACGTGGTCGCCGGATCGCTCGTCGGCTCGCTGCTCGCCGCCGCGATCATCGGCTGGCTCGGCGCGCGCGCCCGGGACCGGAACTCGATCATCGGCGTGCTGATGCCCTTCGGGCTGGGCCTGGGCATCCTTTTCCTGTCTCTCTACAACGGCAGGGCGGCCGGTCGCTTCAGCCTCCTCACCGGGCAGATCGTGTCGGTGCAGTCGGCCCAGTTGAGCTGGCTGGCCGGGATCTGCGGACTCGTGCTGGTGGGACTTCTGCTGATCTGGCGTCCGCTGCGCTTCGATTCGCTCGACCCGCAGTCGGCCGCGGCGCGGGGCGTCCCCGTAGTCGGCGTCTCGTTCGCCTTCATGCTGCTGCTCGGGCTCGTCGTGGCCGTCGCCGTGCACATCATCGGCGCGCTGCTCGTGATGGCGCTGGTCGTGACCCCCGCCGCCGCCGCCTTGAGGGTGGCCACCGGCCCTGTCGCCGTTCCCGTTCTCGCCGCGGTGTTCGGGATCGTCTCGGCCGTGGGCGGCATCCTGCTCGCGATCATGGGCACCCTTCCTGTGAGCCCCTACATCACGACCATCTCCTTCGTGATCTACCTCGTCTGCCGGGTCATCGGCGCGCGCCGCGAGCGGGTCACGCGGCTCAGCCGGCACTGATCCGGGCGTCGCGGAGACGCGGAGCATCCGCCGAGCGCTCCCGGCGAGTGCACGGCCTCCCGGCGAGTGCACGGCCTCCCGGCGAGTACCGGGGGTCCGCTCGGCGAGAACGCGTGATGTCGAACCCGGGTATGGTGTGCGCCATGGCCGAGTACATCGAAGACCTCGAGGTCCACGCCGTCGGAAACAGGGTGACCGTGTCGTCGGGAGGCCCTCTCTCTTCGAGGCGCATGGCGGTCTCCGCGCGCGTCGATGTCGAGACCGGCGAGGTGTCGTTCTACGTCAACCCGAAGCTCATCCACGTGCTCCGCAAGGACTGAACGGGCTTCCCAGCCCACGGAGAAGCCCGGCGATTAGACTCGGGGTATGGCTCAGCGGAACACCTGGCAGCGCGAGCGCGTGCGCGAAGCGCTCGCCGACGCGCGCGGATTCGTGAGCGCACAGACCCTGCACGCGGGCCTCCGCGACGACAACACGGGCATAGGTCTCGCGACGGTCTACCGTGCGCTGGCGGGACTCGCCGCCTCCGGTGACGCCGACTCGCTGCAGAGTCCCGAGGGAGAGGCGCTGTACCGCGCCTGCTCGACCCAGGGACATCACCATCACCTGATCTGCCGATCCTGCGGTCTGACCGTCGAGATCGAGGCCAAAGACGTCGAGCATTGGGCGCACCGCACCGCGGCGCAGCATGGATTCACAGATGCCGCGCACGTGGTCGACATCTTCGGCCTGTGCGCCGCCTGCACCGCGAAGCGCGAAGCCGGGGAGCTCCGGCAGGCTCAGGAACCGGGCGAGTGACATCTGCGACGCGCACGGCTGCCGAAGAGCACGCCGGGCATTCGCACCCTTCGACAGGCTCGGGGACCCAAGGGGGAGGTCGGACGCGCAGATCTCCGTGGATCGGCGTCGCCCTGGGGGCGGCCATCGTCGCCGCGCTCTTCCTGATCGACCGCTTCGTCCCGACGCTCTACACCGCATCCCTGCCGCACCGCGCGCAGGACGGGCTGACCCTCGCGATGAGCGTGCTGATCGAGGCGCTGCCCTTCGTCGTTCTGGGCGTGCTGCTGTCGATCGTCGTGCAGGTCTGGCTGCCCGCCGATGTGATCCACCGCTGGCTGCCGAAACGCGCGTGGGCGCGCCGTGCGGTGCTGTCGCTACTCGGGATGCTGATCCCCGTGTGCGAGTGCGGCAACGTGCCGTTCGCCCGTGGCCTGATGATGCGCGGCCTCGCTCCTGCCGAGGCCCTGACGTTCCTCATCGCGGCTCCCATCGTCAACCCGATCGTCATTCTCACCACTCACGCGGCTTTCGGCTTCGACGACGGCATCCTCGTCGCCCGCCTCGTCGGCGGGTACCTGATCGCGAACCTGATCGGCTGGATCTACAGCCGGCATCCCTCGCCCGATGCCCTGCTCACCCAGCGCTTCGTCGACACCTGCGAGCGGGTGACCCACGAGCCCGGCACGCCCGTGCGCCGCAGCCTCACGCAGTTCCTCGTCGAGCTGCGCGCCGTGATGCCTGCGCTCGTGATCGGCTCGGCGCTCGCCGGCGCCGTGCAGGTGCTGATCCCGCGCGACGTGCTCCTCGCGATCGGCTCGAACCCGGTGCTCTCGATCGTGGCCATGATGGCGCTCGCCATGACGGTCGCGATCTGCTCGAACGTCGACGCCTTCTTCGCGCTGTCATTCGCCTCGACGTTCTCCTCGGGCGCGCTGGTGGCCTTCCTGCTGGTCGGTCCCCTGGTCGACGTCAAGATGCTCGCCCTCATGCGCACCACGTTCACCACCCGGGTGCTCGCGAGCATCGTGGGCGTCGTGGTGCTCGCCGCCTTCGCGATCGGAATCGGGGTGAACGTCTTTGTCTGAGCGCACGCGTTCCCTCGGCTCCCGCTGGCTGGGCATCGGCCTCGCGACCGTCCTCTCCGTCGTCACCCTCGGCCTCGGCGTCACGGGGAGGCTCACGCTCTACATCAGCCCCGAGTCGGTCTGGTTCGCGTGCGCGGCGGCGGTCGTGACGCTGATCGGAGCGATCTGGTCGTGCACGCTGCCGCTGGGCGCCGAAGAGGGGCACGATCACGGGCACGAGCACGCCGAGTCCGGGAGGCTCGGCACCACCGCGACGGTGGCCGGCGGCGTGATCGCCTCGGGCGTCGTCGTCGCCGCGCTCGTGCTGCCGCCTGCATCTCTGTCGGTCGAGCTCGCGATGTCGCGGGCAGGGGAGTCCACGGCCCTGTTCGCAGGCGCCGACGACGTGACGCTCGGCAAGGCCGACACCTCGACCTTCGGCGTGGGCGACTGGGCCAGCGTCTTCGCCACCGCCACCAACACCGCGTCGTATGACGGCACGACCGTGACGCTCACCGGCTTCATCACGCCGGGCAAGGACGGGGTCGACCTGACCCGCCTCGTGATCACGCACTGCGTGATCGACGCGCAGCCCGCGAACGTGCCGGTGACGATCGACGCCGGCGAATACAAGACCGGTCAGTGGGTCAAGGTCACAGGCACGGTGAAGGCGGATGCCGACGGAGCTCTGCACGTGGACCCGACCACGGTCGAGGCGATCGACGAGCCGGGGGACCCGTATGAGTACTGACGACGAGCAGCCCGAGGTCCCCGTCGTCCCGCGCACTCGCGCCGAGCTGCGCGCCGCCCGCGAGGCCGCGGCGGCTGCTGCCGCCTCCTACGGTGGCGACGCGGAGGCGGATGCCGGGGCATCCGCCGTTCCCCTCGCTGAGCCGATCACCGACCCCGCTGCTGAGACGGCGGCCGACCCCGCCGCTGAGCGGGAGGCGGCGATGCGGGCCGCGATGGTCGAAGCCGCCGCGGCCGCCGAGGCAGCTGCGCGCGAGGCGGCTGCTCCGCGCTCCACCAGCGTGGGGTCGGCGCACGACGTCTCGTCTCGCTCCGCTCGCTCCACGAACGGGGATCCCGCCCGTGCGTCGACCGGGGATCCCGCCCGTGCGACGGCCAGGGAATCCCCGCGGTCGTTGAGCGAGGAGCGCAGCGACGAGACGAAACGCGTGCCTCCTGCGTCGACGTCGGCTCACGACGTTTCGTCTCGCTCCGCTCGCTCAACGACCGGGGAGCCCGCCGGCTCAACGACCGGGGAAGCCGCCCCTGCGTCGTCTGGGGAATCCGCCGCGTCAGCACTGCGAACCCCCTCCCGCCGATTCCTCCTCACGCTCACAGCGGTTCTGGGCATCCTCGTCGTGATCGGCGCCGGCCTCGGAGTCGTGAGCCTCACGCAGGGTCCGCGCATCACGAACGTGCAGGTCGCACCCGCGGAGGCGATCGAGTCGAGTGGCAGCCGGGTCATCCTCACCGCGAACCAGGCGCTGTCGGCGATCGACGCCTCGCAGGTGTCCGTCGAGCCCGCCGTGCCCTTCACGGTCGACGCGGCAGGACGGGGCATCGGCATCCGCTTCACCGTTCCGCTCGACGACGCGACCAAGTACAAGATCACGGTCGCAGACGTCACATCGACGGGCGGCGGCCCGAAGGCCACTCTGACGGCGCATTTCAGCACCCCGGCATCCACGATGTTCCTCCTGCGCCGTGACGCCTCCGGCGAGGACACCATCTTCCTCACCGATCTCAGCGGCGAGAACGCGGTGCCCGTGTACAGCCACGACAAGATCGACGACTTCCGCGCGACCTCGACCAAGCTCGTCGTCTCGGTCGAGGACGACGATCTGTCGAAGCTGTACGTGATGGATCGCGACGGCAAGAATCCCCGCGAGCTGAAGCTTCCGGGCGAGGGCTACATCGGCTCGATCCAGGTCTCCGAACGCGGTGGACTCGTCGGCTACACGTACTCCGACAAGGAGATCAGCGAGGACTCCGGGCGCGCGAGCGTGCTCGTGACCCAATCGCTCTCGGGCGACGACGAGCCGAAGATCGCCGAGGTCGGCGGGGAGCAGACCAGCATCCTGGTGTGGCAGTTCGTTCCCGACTCGGCGGCCATGCTGTTCATCGACTTCAACGGCGCGCTCTCGCTCATCGATCACTCCAGCGATGCGGGCGTGCAGTCTCTCGGACTGGCCGCCAATATCCAGGGCATCTCCCGCGGCACCTATACGGCGATCGTCGAGCGCGTCGACGGCAGCGTGGTCGAGCTCAACCTCGCCGACGGCTCTGAGCAGCCGCTGCCTCCTTCGAACCCCGATTACGGCAGCGCGATCACGATCGTTCCCTTCCCGGGCGGAACCCTGCGCCACGTCGTCTCTGTGGACGACACCGGGTATCCGAGCGGGCAGGCGATCGTCCGGGTCGACGACGACGGCACGGCGACCTCGCTCGTCGAGGTCGGGTCGACCGATTCGATCCTCCAGGCGTGCGCGTCGCCGAGCGGGCAGTACGCCGCGATCGCGATCGCCCCCGATCTCGCGAAGAACGCCTACGACCAGATGCTGCTGCCGCTGCCCGAGAAGGTCGAGACGCACCTGCTCGACCTCCGCACAGGCAAGGAACTGGTCGCGCTGACCGGCTTCGACTCGTCGTGGTGCGCCACGGCCCCGCACTACTGATGCGCCGGGCGACCCGCGACGACCTGCGGCCGCTGCCCCTCGACGCAGCTCCCCGGCTGTTGGGGGGCGAGCTGCGCACAGCCGTCGACGGAGACGCCGTTCGCCTGCGCATCACCGAGGTCGAGGCGTATCACGGGCAGGGCACGGGGCCCGTCTCCGACCCGGGGTCGCACGCACGCATGGGCCGAACGGCCCGGAACGCCACGATGTGGGGCGAGCCGGGGCATCTGTACGTGTACCTGAGCCACGGCATCCATTCGTGCATCAACGTCGTGTGCGGCCCTGAGGGGGTCGCCGGCGGTGTGCTGCTGCGTGCGGGCGAGGTGATCGACGGGGCGGATGCCGCGGCCCGCCGCCGTGGTGCGGCGCTGCCGCTGACTGCTGTGGCGCGGCGGGATCTGGCGCGCGGACCCGGAAGGTTCGGTCAGGCGTGCGGCCTGCGGCATCCGCGACACGACGGCATCGACGCGGTCACGGGAGCCGAGTGGCACGACGCCACGGCCGAGCTGTGGCTGTCGGACGATCCCGTCGAGATGGCCAGCGGGCCCCGCGTCGGCGTGGCCGGGATCGCCGGGACGGATGCCTTCCCCTGGCGCTTCTGGATCGCCGGCGACCCGACGGTGTCGCCGTTCAGATGGGGGCGCGGGGCGCAGGCCGCTCAGTTCACTCGCTGAGGATCATGCGCTCCACGGCGTCGATGAGCCAGTCGAGATAGGCCTCGGGGGTCCACCCGCTCTCGAACACGAGCTGGTCGTAGCTCTCCGGAGAGATGAGGAACGAGAGCGAGGCCGCGAGCACGTCATCGCCGCGGGCGCTGCGGCACATGCCCCGCTCGCGCATCATCGTCACGACCGACCTCATGTCGAGCGCGCGGTTCCGCTGAAGGGCGCCGATGCGCTCGCCCACTTCGGCATCCACGAGTGCGGCTTCCAGCAGGCGCGGCCACAGACGGGCGACCCGCGCGTTGGCGGCGGCGACGAAACCGAGCCACCCGGGCAGGAACTCGTCGTCGGGAAGGGCGCGGATGCCCTCCAGCGAGCGGCGCTGGTGCAGGGGAGTGTCCTCTTCGCTGCCCGCGAAGGCGTGGCCGAACGTCGCGAGCAGCAGTGCCGCCTTGGGGCCGTTCTGCTTGACCGTTTCGACCGACACGCCTGCGTCGCGCGCGATGTGCGCGAGGGAGGTGCCGGTGTACCCGGAGGTGCTGAACACGATGGCCGCCGATTCGAGGATGCGGCGCCGAGTCTCGGCGGCCTGGGCCTCGCGCAGCGGAGAGACGTAGGGCGGAGCCATTGACTTTCCTCTCAGGGTGGTGAATACTTCCTGCATGCCATCAACATCTTACCGGGCAGACGGACCCTTGTCCCTGCTGATCTGCTCCACCCCGGTGCACGGTCACGTCGTTCCGCTGCTCGCGGTCGCGCGCACACTGGTCGCGCAGGGTCACGAGGTGCGGTTCCTCACGGGCGCGCGCTATCGCTCGGCGGTCGAGGGCACAGGCGCCCGCTGGGTGGGGCTGCCGCGCGAGGCCGACTACGACGACAGCGACATGGACCGTGCCTTTCCGGAGCGCTCAGGACGGCGAGGAGTCGACGGCGCGCGGTGGGACCTGGAGCACATCTTCCTCGCTCCGGCGCCCGCTCAGCTGAGCGCGATCGATGAGCAGCTCCGCGCGGCGCCTGTCGACGCGGTGCTCGTCGAGAGCCTGTTCCTGAGAGGCATGCTGCTGCTGTGCCGTCCGGCGGCGCAACGTCCTCCGGTGCTGAACCTCGGCATCGTGCCCCTCGGTCTCCGCAGCCGTGACACCGCCCCGTTCGCGCTCGGCATCCCGCCGATGCGCGGTCCGCTCGGAACGCTGCGCAACCGCATCCTGAACGCCGTGACCGATCGTCTCGTGTTCGGCGAGCTGCAGACCGCCGCCGAGCGCATGGTGTCGGAGGTCGTCGGCGCGCGGCTGCCTACCGGAGCCATGAACTACCCGTCACTGGCGGATGCGATCGTCCAGTTCACGGTTCCGGCCTTCGAGTACCCGCGTCGGGATCTCACCGTGCCCGTGCACTTCGTCGGTCCCGTCTCGCTGGCCTCGGCATCCGACACGTCCGAGCCCGACTGGTGGGGCGATCTCGAGGGCAGCACTGTCGTGCACGTCACGCAGGGGACCGTCGCGAACGCCGATCTCGAGGAACTCGTGCTGCCGACCATGCGCGCGCTCGCCGATGAGGATCTTCTCGTCGTGGCGTCGACCGGAGGCCGGCCGGTGCCCAGTGCGGCGCTCCCCGCCAACGCTCGCATCGCACCGTACCTGCCGTACGACCGGCTGTTCGCGCACACCGACGCCGTGGTCACCAATGGCGGATACGGCGGCGTGCACTTCGCGCTTGCCCAAGGCGTTCCGGTGATCGCCGCGGGGAACACCGAAGACAAGGCCGAGGTCTCGGCCCGAGTCGCGTGGAGCGGCGCCGGCGTGCGTCTGCGGCCTGGCCGCGGAGGGCTTCCGGCCCGAGCCATCCGCTCCGCTGTCCGGCGCGTGCTCGACGACCCGGCCTTCCGCGACCATGCCGCGCGTATCGGTGCCGAGATCGCCGTGGCGCCCGGACCGGCGGGCATAGAGGCCGTGGTCCGCGGGCTGCTGGCCGCGCGCGTCGGCTGACCAGGACTCCGAGGAAAGGGAGAGACAGAAGATGGATGTTCGAACTGGGGATTCGATCGGCGTGCTGCCAGGGGAGCAGTACGCCGCTCTGGCGGCGCGTCTGAAGGGGACGCTCGTGCTGCCGGGGCAGGGGGAATGGGAGAGGGCGCGCAGGCCCTGGCAGCTGCTGGTGGATCAGCAGCCCGCGGCTGTGGTCGAGGCGCTCGATGCCGCTGACGTCGTGGAGACGGTCGTCGCGGCACGGCGCCTCGGCCTGGGCGTCGCCCCTCAGGGGACGGGGCACGCCGCCGGGGCACTGGGGGCGCTCGGCGACGTGATCCTGCTTCGTACGCAGGGGCTCGACGAGATCGAGATCGATCCTGTCGAGAAGACGGCGCGTGTCGGTGCGGGGGCGCTGTGGGCAGACGTGATCGCCCGCGCCGCCGAGCACGGACTCACCGCGGTGGCGGGGATGGCGCCGGGGGTCGGGGTGACCGGGTTCCTGCTGGGAGGAGGGCTCGGCTGGCTCGCCCGATCGCACGGGCTCGGGGCCGACAGCATCCTGTCGATGGAGGTCGTCGACGCTCGTGGTCGCGTGCTCACGGTGGATCCGCAGCAGAATGGGGAACTGCTGTGGGCCGCACGGGGAGGGATGCTGCCGGCGATCGTGACGAGCGTGCGGATCCGTCTGCACGAGGTCCCGTCGTTGCACGCCGGCGCCCTGATGTGGCCGCTGGATCGCGCCGTCGAGGTCGCTCACGCGTGGCGGGAGTGGATCGCGACGGTGCCGGACACGGTCACCTCGCTGGTGCGGGTTCTGCGGTTCCCGCCACTGCCCGAGATCCCTGAGCCTCTACGTGGGCGCTCATTCGTCGCGGTGGAAGCGGCGGTACAGGCGGATCCCGAGGCTGCGTCCAGCCTGCTCGCGCCGCTGCGGTCGCTCGCTCCCGAGGCCGACTCGTTCCGTGATCTCGGACCGACGGAGCTGGGCGCGGTGCACGGAGACCCGGTGGACCCAGCGCCCGCTCTGGGGGAGTCGGTTCTGCTCGCCGAGATCACCGCGGATGCCGTCGACGCGATGCTCGACGTCGTTCTCGGGCCGCTCGGCTCCTCGCTGGTCTCGGTCGAGCTGCGCCACCTCGGCGGCGCGCTTCGCCCCGGGGGAAGGGCTGGAGCGTTGGCGGGGATCGAGGGGGAGGGACTGGTCTACGCGGTCGGCATCGTGCCGGTGCCTGAGCTCGCCGAGCCCGTCCAGGCGGCGACCGAAGCGCTGGTGGCGGGAATGGCGGAGTTCGCCTCGTGTCGGCAGGTGAAGACCTTCGCGGAACGGCCGGCCCGTGCTGACGCTCTGTACGGGGAAGCAGCGGATCGGATCCGACAGCTCGCGTCGGAGTGGGACGGCGAGGGCCTGATCCGGCTCGGGCATGCGCTGGGCGCGGTGAGCCCTGCGACCGGGGTGCACGAACCGGGCAGTGGACTCGGAGGGCTGACCCGTCCCGGGAGGGAGGAGGGCGGCATCCGCCTGCGTCCTCGCCGGGGGCTCGGTTCGGCGACGAATCTCGACCCGTGCTAGGATTGCTCTTTGTCTGCGCACACTCCTGTGCGCAGTTCGTGTGCTTCCCCCTCTTCATCGGTCCCTGAGCTTGTCGAAGGGCGGCGAGTCGTGGGTTGCACGCAGACAAGGGATCTTGGGTGAGGCCGTCCGGTCTCACGGTATAGAAGGAGTCACATCATGGCAGCAGTGTGCCAGGTGACTGGAGCTGTTCCCGGCTTCGGTCACAACGTCTCGCACTCGCACCGCCGGACGAAGCGCCGCTTCGACCCGAACGTGCAGAAGAAGACTTATTTCGTTCCCTCGCTCGGTCGTAAGATCACGCTCAACGTGTCCGCCAAGGGCATCAAGGTGATCGACGTCCGCGGCATCGAGAACGTCGTCAAGGACCTCCAGGCGAAGGGTGTGAAGCTCTAATGGCCAAGAAGGCTCAGGACATCCGTCCGATCATCAAGCTGCGTTCGACCGCTGGCACGGGGTACACCTACGTGACGAAGAAGAACCGCCGCAACACCCCCGACCGCCTCGTGCTGAAGAAGTACGACCCGGTCATCCGTCAGCACGTCGAATTCCGAGAGGAGCGTTGATCAATGGCTAAGAAGAGCAAGATCGCTCGCAACGAGCAGCGCAAGGTCATCGTCGAGCGCTACGCAGAGCGTCGCGCAGAGCTGAAGAAGACCCTGGTCGACCCGAACGCCACCGACGAGGCCCGCGAGGCCGCACGCGTCGGCCTGCAGAAGCTGCCGCGCAACGCGTCGCCGGCTCGCGTGCGTTCGCGCGACGTCATCGACGGCCGCCCCCGCGGTGTCCTCACGAAGTTCGGCATCTCGCGTGTCCGCTTCCGTGACATGGCGCACCGTGGCGAGCTGCCCGGCGTGACCAAGTCGAGCTGGTAAGTCTCAGCAGACAGTCGAAAGGGGCGGGGATCTTCGGATCCCCGCCCCTTTCGCGTCCCGGGGCGGCGTGCACGGGAGGACTTCTCACGCACGGGAGGAGTGCTGCGGTGTCATCGCCCGCCCGGGCCGGGGTTCTCCTCCAGGGGGGCGTGGGCACTCTTCCTGCACATATACCGAATCGATACCGGCTCTCCGCCGGTGGCGCGTTCTGGACGCCGAGCGGATGCAGTGAAGCGTCATCATCGACGCATGGATGCTGCAGAGGCGCTGACGGCGCGCGGGGGAGTCGCGAGGGTCGACACACTGCGTCGTGACGGTGTGACGGCGCACGCGCTCCGCCAAGCGCGCGAGTCCGGGGCGATCTTCTCCGTGCGCCGGGGATGGGTCGCCCTCCCCGGAGCGGACGCGATGCTCGTCGCCGCAGCACGTCGCGGTGTCGTTCTCAGCTGTGTGACGCTCGCCGCTCGCAAAGGTCTGTGGGTGCTGGACTCGTCGACGCATCATGTCGCGGCGCCCCCGAACGCAGGCCATGCCGCCATCTCGCGCGGCGTCATCCACTGGAATCGGCCGCTTCTGCCGCGACATCCCGATTCGCTCGAGGATTCGCTCGAGAACGCCCTGATCATCATGTCGGGATGTCAGCCGTACGAGAGCGCCCTCGCGACGTGGGAGTCCGCTCTGCGTCAGAGGAAGGTCGATCCAGGAGCGCTGGAGCGGGCGCAACTTCCACCGGCAGCGCGTCGGTTGCTTGCCGAGGCGAGCCCCTTCGCGGATGCCGGAACTGAGACGATCCTCCACACCCGCCTGAAATGGCTGAAATTGCCGATCACTCCGCAGGTGTGGATCCTCGGCCACCGCGTCGACTTCCTGATCGGCGATCGGCTCGTCGTGCAGATCGACGGCGCCCATCACGTGGGAGCGCAGCGCGACAGCGATATCGCGCACGATGCGCTCCTCACTCTTCACGGGTACCACGTGATCCGCATCAGTTATGACCAGCTCATGAACCATTGGGCGGATGTTCTGCGGTTGATCCTCGCCGCGATCGGGCAGCGACTGCACGTGTCTGCGTGAGACGCTCGCGACCGTCGCCGCGCGGGCGCCCCACGCGCATTCAGTCCCTCCCGTTCGGGAGGACTTCTCACGCTCGGGCGGAGCTCTGTGGCGGGATCTTCCTCCCGAGCAGGAGTTCTCCTCCGGAGGGCGGGGCGACGGGCGCCGACCCGCCCCGGAAGCCCCACGAGAGCCCGAAACCTGTGACTGGAGTGACAAAAGTGGCGCGACACGCCCTGAAAAACCCCAAAACCCGCGAAATTACGCGGAAATGTCGTCTGTCGTTGATACATTCAAGGCGGTCACTCGACCAGGAGCATCCGCTCCGATTCACACAACGATGCGACGGGATCCTCGTCGCTGGAGGATGACATGGCTGACAAGTCCATCACCAAGACCGAGCTCGTCGCGAGCATCGCTTCCGCCACCGGCCAGAGCCAGGCCACCGTCTCCGGTGTCCTCGACGCACTCTTCGGCTCTGTCTCCGACGCTGTCGCCAAGGGCAGCAAGGTCTCGATCCCGGGCTGGATCTCGTTCGAGCAGGTCGCAACCGCCGCTCGCACCGGCCGCAACCCGCAGACCGGCGCCGAGATCAAGATCCCGGCCGGCAAGCGCGTCAAGGTGACCGCTGGCTCCAAGCTCAAGGCAGCCGTCAAGTAAGACCGCTTCCTGTTCGAAGGCCGCCGCCCCTCGGGGTGGCGGCCTTCGCGCGTCTCCGCATCCTGATGGCGGATGCCGGGCCACGGATGCCGGGCCACAGATGCCGGGCCACGGATGCCGGGCCACGGATGCCGGGCCACGGACGCCGCATGCCGGGTGTCGCACGCTTCGCCGGCGTAGGAGATTCCGCCGAGGTAGGCGGATTCTGCGACCAACGTCCTACCTCGGCGAGATCGCCTACCTCCGCGTCGGTGCGGTGCGGTGCGGTGCGGTGCGGTGCGGCGGGGCGGGGCACCGCGGGGGACAGCGTCCCGGTCGGGCCCCTCGCCACCGCGGCTTAGGCTTGAGGGGTGACCTCCTCCGCCCAGACCTCGACGACGGCGTTCCGTCTCGGCGGAATCGGAATCCTGCTCGCGGCCGGACTCGTGTCCGTGACGATCGCCATGATGTTCGGCGGAGCCGCGGCACCGCTGCTCCTGGGAGACCCGGGCCCCTTCGTGCGCTGGGCCCTGCCGCTCGTCAAGCTCGTCATGAACCTCGCCGCGGCCGGCATGCTGGGTTCGCTCGTGCTGGCGCTGTTCGCCCTGCGCAGCGGCGACGACAGCTTCGACGTCGCCCTGAACACGGCCTCCGTGAGCGCCGCGGTCTTCACGATCGCCTCCGGCGTCAGCGGCTTCTTCGCCTTCATGGCGGCCTTCACCCCGGAGCTCAGCGCCGACCCCCTGTTCGGCGCGCAGCTGGGCAAGTTCCTGCTCAACCTGCCCCTCGGTCAGTCGTGGCTCATCACGACCCTCGTCGGCGCCGTCGTGACGATCCTCGCCTTCGCCTGGCGCAGCTGGACGGCGACCCTCATCACCGCGCTCCTCGCCGCGGCATCCTTCGTCCCGCTCGCAACCCAGGGCCATTCGGGCGAGCTCTCAGGCCACACCATGGCCGTCAACTCGATCCTGCTGCACACGGTCGGCGCCGCGGTCTGGCTGGGCGGCCTGCTGCTCGTCGTGCTGCTGCGAGGGCGGGTGCCGGTCTCCGACCTCGTCCGCCGGTACTCCACGCTGGCCATCGCCGCCTTCACGGTGGTCGCGGTGTCGGGAGTGACCCGGTCGATCGTGGCGATCGGCGACTGGGGCTCGGTGTTCAGCCCGTACGGCTTCATCGTCCTGGCGAAGATCGTGCTGCTCGGCGCGATGGGCGTGCTCGGCGCCTGGTACCGCGTGCGCCTGATCCCGAAGCTCGAGAGCGATCGCGCGGCCGGCTGGTTCTGGCTGCTCGTACTGTGCGAAGTCGGTCTGATGGGCCTCGCCTCGGGCGCGGCCGCAGCTCTCGCCCGCACACCGCCCCCCGCCGGCACCGAAGCCGCCTTCGTGCGCACTCCTGCGGAGCATCTGACGGGCACCGCACTGCCCCCGGAGTTCACGATCGACCGCTGGTTCACGCAGTGGAACATCGACATCCTGTGGCTCGTCGCCGCCGGGTTCGGCGTGTTCTTCTATCTCGCGGGCGTGCGCCGCCTTCACCGCCGCGGCGATCGCTGGCCGATCCATCGCACCGTCTTCTGGGTGCTCGGGATGCTGATGCTGGTGTGGGTGACCGGCGGGCCCATCAACGCGTACCAGGAGTACCTCTTCAGCGTGCACATGCTCGGGCACATGATGCTCACGATGGCGATCCCGCTGCTGCTCGTCACCGGCGCTCCGGTCACGCTCGCGCTGCGCGCCATCCACAAGCGCGACGACGGCACTCGCGGGGGCCGCGAGTGGATCATGTGGGCCGTGCACTCGCCCTTCGCCCGCATCGTGACGCATCCCTTCGTCGCGGCCGCCATCTTCATCGTGTCGCTGTGGGCGTTCTACTTCACCGACCTGGTGCGCTGGTCGATGTACGAGCACCTCGGTCACGAGTGGATGGTCATCCACTTCCTCATCTCGGGGTACCTGTTCGTGATGAGCCTGATCGGCGCCGATCCGGTGCCGTACCGCCTGCCCTATCCCGGCCGGCTGATCACGCTCATCGCCGTGATGGCCATGCACGCGTTCTTCGGCATCGCCATCATGATGCAGAGCGGCCTGATGGTGGCCGACTGGTTCGGCTCGATGGGGCGCACCTGGGGGCCCTCTCCGCTCGACGATCAGTACATCGGCGGAGGCATCGCGTGGTCGATCGGGGAGATCCCGACGCTGATCCTCGCGATCACGGTCGCGATCCAGTGGAGCCGCAACGACACCAAGCTGCAGAAGCGTCGTGATCGGCACGCCGATCGCACCGGCGATGCGGAGCTCGAGGAGTACAACGCCCGTCTCGCGCGCATCGCCGAGCGAGACCGGCGACAGGCCGAGCGCGAGGCCCGGTAGCAGGAGCCGGTCCGGGGCGAGCCGACCCCGTCAGTCCTGCGGCGCGGATTCGCCCGGAGACCCGACTCGGATCGAGGCGGAGCCGTCGGGGAGGATCGTGATCGTCCCGTCGACCTGGAAGGGCACGTCCTCCGAGACGGATTCGACGCTGCCATCGAACAGCGACTTGATCTCGACCTCGATGTGAGCGACGGCGCTGGCCGGCGGGATCTGCCACTGCGCGCCGTCTGGCGCGACCGAGACCTTGGGCTGCACGGTGATCGACCACTCCGGCAGGGAGGCGAGCCTGTTGCGCACCTCGAGCCCGAACGGGCAGGCGGTCGGCTGCAGGACCTCCTGCGTCGCGCACTGGGTGAGGAACTCCTCGACGCGCTGCTGCACCACGGCGACGAAGTCGTCCGTCGGAGTCGTCTGCACATCGAGCGGGGTGGTCGCGAGCGGGGTGTCGGCGAGAACGCCCATGCCGGATGCCGTGGAGATCGCGGTGTCGACAGAGACCGCGTACAGCCCCGGCGTGAAGACCAGCATCGGCAGGGGATCGAGCGGCGCGGCATCCGCTCCGGCAGGCGAGATCTGCCCGCGCAGGACCTCGAAGCCGTTCACGGAGAATCTGTCGGCGCCGCGAAGCGTGAGATCGATCACGGCCAGCGGGCTCGTCGAGAACCTCCAGTTCGGGGCGATGCCCGCCCAGCCGTCCTGCTCGACCTGGAACGTGGTCTTTCCCGCGTGCCCGCCCGCTTCGTACGACACGGTGACTGACGTCCGCGCGTCGGCGGTCTTCTCCGAGACGACGGACACGTCGGTGAGCGGAGCGAGGGCGGCGGCGCGCAGCAGGGCCTCCGAGGGGCTGCTCGTGATGCCTGCGGCCTCCAGGGTCGCGCTGTCGATCGCGACGCCGGGGACCCGCAGGGCGTCGGCCGCTCGACCGGCGGAGAGCAGCTCGAGGTAGCGCGTGACGAACGCGGACGGCCCGTAGTACGAGGTGTACAGGGTGGAGATGCCGGCGCCGACCGCGGCGATCAGCAGAACGCCGACGAGAGCGAGGATCGCCAGGTCGGCGCCGAGACGGGAGCGCCGAGGCGCCGTCGTCTCCGCGTGGTCCATGGCGCCAGTCTATGAGCGCGGCCTGGGACGACGCCGAGGGTGACGCCGCGACTGCGGATGCCACGTAGCATGGGGTGCGCCCTGCATCCGTCCTTCCTTCGTGAGTGAGCCGTGTCCTTTCCCGCCCTGTCCGAAGAGCAGCAAGAGCTGTTCCGGCTCATCGAGGACACCAGCGAGCACGTGTTCGTCACCGGTCGCGCCGGCACCGGCAAGTCCACCCTGCTGCAGCACTTCGCCTGGAACACCAAGAAGCAGATCGCGATCTGCGCACCGACAGGCGTCGCGGCGCTCAACGTCGAGGGGCAGACCATCCATTCGCTGTTCCGCCTGCCGATCGGGTTGATCGGCGACAGCGACATCGATCAGAACGACAACACGAGGCGGATCCTGAACGCCATCGAGACGCTCGTGATCGACGAGATCTCGATGGTCAGCGCCGATCTGATGGATGCGATCGACCGCTCGCTCCGGCAGGCGCGCGGCAAGCGGGGAATCCCGTTCGGCGGCGTGCAGATCGTGATGTTCGGCGACCCGTACCAGCTCGCTCCTGTCCCGCCACGCGGAGACGAGCTGGCGTACGTGCGCGACCACTACCGGTCGTTCTGGTTCTTCGATGCGAAGGTGTGGGCGGGGTCTCACGACGAGGGGGCGGGCGACAGCCTCTTCGCGGTCGACACCCGAGCCGAGCTGCACGTCCGCGAACTCGTGCAGATCCACCGTCAAGCCGACGACGGGTTCAAGGCGATGCTGAACGCCGTGCGCTACGGCCGGGTGACCGCCGAGATCGCGGGGGTGCTGAACGCCCAGGGCGCGCGGACGCCTCCCGACCCCGAACCGGGCGAGGTCCCGATGATCACGCTGGCGACCCGCAACGACATCGTGAACGGCATCAACAGCCGTCACCTCGCGGCCCTCCCCGGCAAGGAGCAGACCGCGCGCGCCGAGGTGAGCGGCGACTTCGGGCGCGGTGAGGCCGCGCTGCCGGCCGAGTCGGAGCTGAAGCTCAAAGTCGGAGCGCAGGTGATGTTCCTGCGCAACGACACGGCGATGTCGGGCGAGCCTCCGCGCTGGGTCAACGGCACGATCGGAACCGTCGTGAGGATCCTCGGCGACAAGGTGCGCGTCGAGATCGACGGCGAGGAAGTCGACGTCGAGCCCGCCGTGTGGGAGCGCTTCAGATACTCCTACGAGCCGAGCACCAAGAAGCTCACGCGTGACGTCGTGGCCGAGTTCACGCAGTTTCCGCTGCGGCTGGCGTGGGCGGTCACGATCCACAAGTCCCAGGGCAAGACCTACGATCGCGCCATCATCGATCTCGGGTCGGGGGCGTTCGCGCCGGGGCAGACCTATGTGGCGCTGAGCCGGCTGACCTCTCTCGACGGCCTCTACCTGTCTCGGCCGCTGCGGCCGAGCGACATCAAGGTCGACGAGGACGTGCGGCGCTTCATGCGCGAGGCCTGGGAGGCCAGGTCGACGCCCCAGCTGCCTCAGGCCTAGAGCACGAGGGCAGCTCTCAGGCCGCCGCCCGGGCCCTGTCGAGGTCGTCGAACAGCTCGGTGTTGAAGCGGTACGCGAGGAGCACCTCGCGCGTCACGCGCTCGCGCTCGGCCTCGTCCCAGGGCGCCGCGTCGAGCTGCTCGCGGTACACGTCCTTGAAGGCAGCGGGGTCCGCGATGTCGTCGAACAGGTAGAAGCCGATGCCGTTGGTCTCGAAGCCGAACCGGCGGGCCATCACGCGGCCGATGAAGACGCCGCCCGAGAGGTCGCCGAGGTAGCGCGTGTAATGGTGCGCGATGAAGCCGCCGGCCCAGGTGGCGCCCACCTCGCGGATGCGCTCGACGTAGCGCCGCGTCGTGGGCAGGGGAGCGATCTGCTCGCGCCAGTCGGCGCCGAGCAGGAACTCGAGATCGGCTTCGAGAGCGGGAAGGCGCGTGAGCTTGTCGCTCAGGAAGACGGATGCGACGGCATCCGCCCGCATCCGCTCGCCCGCGCTCTCGAGCGCTTCGTAGATGAAGTAGTGCTGCGCGACGAGGGAGATGTAGTCGTCGCGGGAGCCCTCGCCCTTGAGCAGGTCGGACATGAACCCTGCGCCTTCGCTCTGCGAGTGCGAGCCGGACGACCGCTCGCGAAGGGCTGCGGAGAAGGAGAGGATCTCGGACATGGCTTCAGTGTAAGGGTTACCTAACTTGATATCCAGGGTCCGCAGATCGGCCGGAAAGGTCAGGCGTGCGGGCGAGGTTCCACGCCGAGGCGCTCGCACGCGAACTGGTAGACCGCGACGACCTCTCGCCGCACGGCCGGGCGCTCGGCGATCGGACCGCCGGGCCAGGGGACGCGAAGCACGGATGCTGTCCCGCCGCGCGTGTACGTCCACTCTCCGCCCTCTCCGTCGAACCCGGTCATGGCGGCATCGGTGATCGCGTTCTGCTCTTCCGGTGCGAACGCGCGGGCGATGAGCAGATTGTCGGAGCCGTGGTCGCCGTTCATGTGTCGCAGGACGGCGGTGACGACGTCGGGGTCGAAGAAGTGGGTCACGTCGCCCACCCTAAGCCGTCGCACGATGCGGGTTTTCAGCATCCGCGTTCTAGACTTTGCAGACACGTCTTCCGGGGGTTCCCTTTCATGCAGCTTCTCTCGTCGCGCCGCGTGCGCGCAGCCGCGGCCGGCGTCGTTGCGCTCAGCCTTCTGCTCACCGGCTGCGCCCCCGGCGACTCCTTCACGTACGAACCGCCCGCTCAGGTCGACGGTTCGCTGCCCGACGACACCGTCTCGGCGATGCAGGATGCCGTGACGCACGCGCTGACGGCGTCGGGCGCCTCTGGCGCGATCGTGGGGGTGTGGGTGCCGTGGAGCGGCACCTGGGTGACCGGCGTCGGAAGCCAGAAGCCGGGCGGTGAAGGCGGCGAGCTCAGCACCGACATGTCGTTCCGGATCGCCGACGTGACGCGCCTGATGACCTGCGATGTGCTGTACGCCCTGGCAGACGACGGCACCGTGAAACTCGACGCGCCCGTGGAGGAGTACGTCTCGGGCACGGCGGCGATGGACGACATCACCCTGCTCGACCTGTGCAACGGCACGAGCGGCATCGGCTCCTCGGAGGCCACGGCCAAGAACGCATGGCTGAACACGCCGGCGCGCGAGTGGGCTCCGCTCGAACTCGCCTCGTACGGCCTCGGCCAGGCTCGCACCGCACCGCACACGACGTACCGCGACTCCGACGCCGGATACCTCCTGCTCGGCCTCGCTCTCGAGCGCGCATCGAACCTCACCGCCGCAGAGCTCATCGCGAAGTACGTGGCCACCCCGCTCGGGCTGACGAGTACATCGCTCCCGGCGCCCGCTGCCGCCGCGCCGTCGACCGGAGCCGTCATGAACGGCCACTATCTGTCGGCCGTCGAGGGCGGATACAACTGCGCCGCTCCCGTCGACATCACGACCCTGTCGTCGAGCACGGGCTACACCGATTCCGGCGTCGTGTCGACGATCGACGACCTCGGCCGGTACGCGCAGGCCGAAGCCGCGCAGGCGCTGCGCGACAAGGACGCGAAGCCGGCCCGGTACGGCGCTCCACTGCCCGCTTACGACGGCGCACCCTCGTGGTTCCAGGCCACCGGCGGCGGCTACCTCGCAGGCTCGATGGTCGGGCAGCAGGGCTGGACGCCCGGCTATGCGACCGCCGCATACTCCGATCCCGCGACCGGGTTCACCGTCGCCGTCGCTCTCAACGACTCCACGGCAGGGGCGACGTTCGCCCAGTTCCTGGCGTGGGAGCTCGCAGCGATCGCGTCGAAGGCGCCGGCGGCATCGGGGCAGACCGCACCCGAGTTCGGGCTGCCGTTCACGGCCGAGCAGTACGACCAGGCGATCACCGACGCGGCGATCCCGTGCGTCGCTCCCGCGGAATAACCGTCACCCGATGAGCATCGTCGACAACGCCATCTACGTCGACGGTGTGCGCACCGAGAACCCGCAATCGCTGAGCGAGACGTTCGAGCGCATGCGCGAACGGGGCGGGATGAGCTGGATCGGCCTGTACCGGCCGAGCGAGGAAGAGATCCGGGCCGTGGCCGACGAGTTCGGCGTGCACGAGCTCGTGGTCGAAGACGCCCTCACCGGCCACCAGCGCTCCAAGCTCGAGCGCTACGGCGACATCCTCTTCATGGTGCTGCGGCCTGCGCGCTACCTCGACGCCGCCGAGGAGGTCGAGTTCGGAGAGGTGCACGTCATCGTCGGGCCCGACTTCGTCGTGACCATCCGTCACGCCGAAGCCCCGGATCTCGGGCGGGTGCGGCGGCGACTCGAAGGCGATCCTGCGCTGCTCAGACGAGGCCCGGAGGCAGTGCTCTACGCGATCGTCGACGAGGTGGTCGACGAGTACTCGCCCGTGCTCGCCGGCCTCGAGAACGACATCGACGAGATCGAGAGCCAGCTCTTCGAGCAGGACACCGACGCGACGCAGCGCATCTACGAGCTGAGCCGCGAGGTCATCGACTTCCAGCGCGCGACGCAGCCCCTGGCCGGGATGCTGGAGGCGCTGCTGCGCGGATCGGAGAAGTACTCGGTCGACGACGAGCTGCAGAAGTACCTGCGCGACGTCCTGGACCACGCCCTTCGAATCGCTGACAGGGCGACCACGTTCCGCACGCTCCTCGACAACGCGCTCACGGTCGAGTCCACGATCGTCGCGCGCCGGCAGAACGAGGAGATGCAGCGGATGACTGAGCTGAGCATCCGCCAGAACGACGAGGTCAAGAAGATCTCCGGCTGGGCGGCGATCCTCTTCGCGCCCACTCTCGTCGCCGGGATCTACGGCATGAACTTCCGCAGCATGCCCGAGCTCGACTGGGTGTTCGGGTACCCGATGGCGATCGGGCTCATGCTCGCGATGGGCGGCGGCCTGTATCTCGTGTTCAAGAAGAACGGCTGGTTGTAGAGCGAACCTGAGGGCTCGGTCACTCGCCGTTCGCTCCGGGTGCCCCAGGGCCTGGGCCAGGGCGCACAGGAGCATCGGGCGCGATGTCGATGCGGGTGACGCCGTCGTGCTCGCTCACCGCGATGCGCGGTGCGGCGTCGGCGTCGACCGCGTCGGGTGCGGCGGTGAGCTGATCACGTCGCTTCTCCTCGCGTGTCATGTCGATGTCGCCGTCGGGCGTCTCGTTCGAGTCGTCAGCGTGCAGCATGGTTCGTCTCCTGATCGTCGGTGGTGGTGGTCGGCTTCCGCCCGGCGCTGCGCGAGCGCTGCCAGCGCGCGAGCATGTGGAGTACGACGCCGATGGCGAGCAGCGCGGCGCCGTACAGCCAGACGACCGGCCGCTGCTGGGTGAGCAGCAGGATGCAGGAGCCGATGCCGAGCACCGGGATGGGCGTCCAGATCCGGAAGTGGTCGTGCTCGACGCGGTCGCGCCGCAGCACGAGGACCGACACGTTCGCGCTGAGGAACACGAACAGCAGGAGCAGCACGACCGTCTCTGCGAGCGTGGCGAGGTCGCCGACGAGCGTAAGCAGCATGGCGGCGGCGGTGGTGGTGATGATGGCCACCCAGGGCGTCTTGCGTCGGGGCAGCACACGCGAGAGTGCGTCGGGCAGCAGGCCCTGCTCTGCCATCCCGTAGGTGAGCCTGCTCGTCATGATCATGGTCAGCAGCGCGCCGTTCGCGACGGCGACGAGGGCGATCAGGCTGAACAGCCACGACGGGATGCTGACGCCCGTGGCCTCGACGACCGCGAGCAGCGGGCCGCTGGACTCCTGCAGCTCGGCTGCGGGAAGAGCGATCGAGCTCGCCAGGCCGACCAGCAGGTATACGGCGCCCGCCGTGAACAGTGCCGCGAAGAGTGCGCGCGGATAGGTCCGTCGAGGGTTCCTGACCTCTTCGATCATGTTCGCCGAGGTCTCGAAGCCGACGAACGAGTAGTACGCGATGACGGCTCCGGCGAGGACGGCGAGGGCGGCAGGGGTGCCCTCGGGAGTCTGCGTGAGCCGCGAAGGGTCTCCGCCGCCGGCCGTCACGAAGCCCGCGACCACGACGATCACGATCACGAGACCGCTCAGCTCGATCCCGGTCATCACGAGGTTGGCGCCGAGCGACTCGCGCACGCCGCGGGCGTTGAGCGCTGCCACGATGGCGAGGAACGCGATCGCGACAGGGATCGTCGGCAGGTCGAAGAAGGTGCCGAGATAGTCTCCCGCGAAGGCGATCGCGAGTCCGGCGGCACTGGTCACCCCGGCCGCGAGCATGCAGAAGCCGACGAGGAACGACACCAGCGGGCTTCGGAAGGCGCGCTCGGCGAAGACCGACGCACCACCCGCGCGGGGGTACTTCGTCACCAGCTCCGCGTAGGAACCGGCGGTGAGCAGCGCCAGGAGGAGCGCGAGGATCAGCGGCGCCCACAGCATCCCGCCCACCTTCTCGGACAGCACGCCCATCAGGGCGTAGATTCCGGCGCCGAGCACGTCGCCGAGAATGAAGGCGAACAGCAGCGGACCGGTGATGGCGCGGCGCAGGCGGGTGGGTGATTCGGCGTCTGGGAGCGTCTCGATCACCCGGCCACCGTAGGTGCCGAGCGCGAACGGAGGCGATGGGCTTGACAGCGGAGGGTCATGCGGGCTCGGCTCCTCCGGAATCCGGACATCACGAACACCCCCTGGTCGATCATGCTCGATTTGAAAGCAATATGCAACTAGTTACAGATTTCTCTTGGAAACCGCTATCCAATCGGCTACCGTCGCTGTAGCGGACCTGGGTCCGGCACGAATCAAGGGAGATCACATGCACCACGCACCGACGCGGACGGCGCGCAGCCGCCTTCTGCTGATCACGGCCGGCATCGCGGCCTCGGCCATCGCCCTCGCCGGATGCTCGGGCAGCGGCGGCGGCGAATCCGACGCCTCGGGCGACAAGACCACGATCCGATTCCTCTACGCGACGGGCGACGAGACCTGGAACAGCGTGGTCGACGAGGTCGTCAGCGCGTTCAACGCGCAGAGCGACACGACCGAGGTGAAGCTCGACCCGCTGCCTGCCGGATCCGACTACGCCACCGCGCTGAAGACGGTCGACGCCACCGGCAACTGGCCGGCGGTCGTCGACATGCGCGACACCCTCACGTACGTCAACGCCGGCAAGCTCGCGGGCATCCCCGAGGAGGTCACCGACCTGCTCGAGCCCGACGCGTACGCGGCCGCTGAAGACGGCAAGGTCTACACGGTTCCCTACAGCGCCCTCAACGGCGAGCTGGGCATGAACATCATCTACAACAAGGACTACTTCGAGGAGCACGACCTCGAGGTGCCCGAGACCTACGACGACTTCATCGACCTGCTCAAGGCGATCAAGGACAACGGGGACGTGCCTCTCGCGACGGCGGCCGCCGAGGTGTGGCCGTCGGATCAGCTCTGGAAGCAGCTGGCCGCTCCGGTGTTCGCCGAGTACAGCGACAAGGGCGGGTTCTGGAACGCCGCAGCCGCCGGCGACGCCTCGATGGAAGACCTGAAGGCGCCGCTCGAAGAGCTCAAGAGCATCGTCGACCAGTACGTGCTGCCCGGCTGGCAGTCGACGGCCGATGCGCAGACGACCACGCTGCTCGTGAACGACCAGGCCGTCATGGCGACATCGTCGGCAGGGCTCGGGCGCCTGATGGACATCAACAAGGTCGACCCCGACTTCAACGCGGGCCTGTTCATCGTCCCCGACGAGGACGGCAAGATCAACGTCCTCAAGAACAGCGTCGTCGGAGACACCGCCGGCGGACTCGCGATCTCGGCTCAAGCGGCCGACGACAAGGACGAGTACGCGTCGGCCGTCGAGTTCCTGAAGTACTTCTACTCCGTGGACGCCGCGAACCTGATGGAGAAGAACGGCTGGATCTCGCCGAACATCCTGAAGTCCGATGACGTGAAGCGCAACGACTCGATCCCGGGGGCTGAGGACTTCTTCGGCCTCCTCGAGAACCCGAACCTCGTCTGGTACGAGAACGCGCCGTCGTTCAGCACGTTCAGCTCGGTGAACACCTTCTTCCGGCAGTCACGCATCGAGATGCAGGACGGTCAGACGACGATCGACGAGACGATCGCGAAGGTGCAGGCCGAACTCGAGGCGCAGGTCGCCGCAGCCGGTTGAGCGCACGGGTCGGGGGCGCGATCGCGCCCCCGACCCCGCCCCGGTATCCGACCCCGAAGGAAACAGATCATGAGCACATCCGCAGCAATCCGCCGGCGACCGAGATACGGGCGAGGGCGCCTCGCGATGCTGGGCTTCGTCGCGCCGGCCCTGGTCATCTACCTGCTGATGGTCATCGTGCCCTCGGTGCAGACGCTGCAGCTGAGCCTGACGAACTGGGACGGCATCAGCGCCGGCTACGACTACGTCGGCGTGCAGAACTATCAGGACATCGTCGCCAGCGGTCGCTTCTGGAACGCCGTGCGCAACACCCTGATCCTGGGCCTGGGGTCGGCGCTCATCGTGAACGTGATCTCCCTCGTCGTCGCTCTCATGCTCGACCGGCTGAACCACGCGCAGGGCCTGTTCCGCACGGCCGTCTACCTGCCGGCGCTGGTCAGCGCGTTCATCATGGCGACGATCTGGAAGTACCTGCTCAACTACAACTTCGGCTCGGTCAACACCGTGCTGCGCGACATGGGCCTGCCCGAGTGGGCCAGAGACTGGCTGGGCGACAGCAGCATCGTGCTGTGGGTCATCCTGTTCATCACGTGCTTCACGCTCGGCGGCAACACCACGCTGATCTACCTCGCCAACCTGCAGTCGGTTCCGCAGGAGCTGATCGAGGCCGCCCGCATCGACGGTGCGAGCAGCGCCCAGGTGTTCTGGAACGTCACCTGGCCCATGATCGCGGGCGCCGTGACGGTCAACATGACGCTGGCGATGATCGCCGGCTGGGTCATCTTCGACCAGGTCCTGGTGCTGACCTCCGGCGGCCCCGGCTTCGTGAGCGAGACCATGGCGTTCTTCATCTACAAGGTCGGCTTCGGCGAGTACCGCGCCGGATTCGGCTCGGCCGCCGCGGTCGTGCTGTTCATCGTCGTGATCGTGAGCACCGTTGCCGCGAACGCCTACATGCGCAAGAGGGAGATCCAGGCATGACCGAGACGATGGCCCAGGTCGTGATGGCCGCCGAGAACACGGGGAAGCCCTCGCGTTCGCCGCGCGCACCGCGCGAGAAGAAGAAGTGGACGATCGGCGAGATCGTGGTGATGGGGGTCCTCGCCGTCCTCGTGGTGATCGTCGCGAGTCCCGTGATCTATGCGCTGCTGAACTCGTTCCGCTCGTACGCCGAGATCACGAAGGACCCGATGGGTCTGCCGACCACGTTCACGTTCGACAACTACGTCGCGCTGTTCCAGCAGACGGCGTTCCCCGAGGCCGTGCTGAACACTCTGATCATCACGGTCGGCACCGTCGTGATGCTCGTGCTCATCGTGCCGATGGCCGCATACGGCATCGAACGGGTCGGCGGGCGCACGTCGCGCTTCCTGTACGTGCTGTTCATCGCCGGACTCATGATCCCGTTCCAGGTGCGCATGATCCCGCTGGTAAAGGGCTTCGACGACGTCGGCCTGTACAGCACGCTGCTCTCGGTGATCCTCGTGCATCTGGGTGGGGCTGCGAGCTTCGGCATCCTGCTGTACTGCAGCTTCATCAAGGGCATCCCCATCGAGGTGGAGGAGGCCGCGCACGTCGACGGCGCAGGCCGGCTTCGCACCTTCTGGCTCATCGTCTTCCCGATGCTGCTGCCCGTCACGAGCGCCTTCGTGATCATCCAGTCGCTCGGACTCTGGAACGACTTCTTCATCCCGCTCGTGTTCCTCGACTCGTCGTCGGCAGGCACGATCAACGTGGCGATCAACCGCATGGTGGGCCTGCTCACCTCGCAATGGCAGCTGATCTACACCGGAGCGATCCTGGCGATCATCCCCTCGGTGGCGATCTTCGCGGGCTTCCAGCGCTACTTCATCAAGGGCATGTCGGTCGGGGCGGTGAAGGGATGAGCATCTCGGCACCCTCCCGGCTCGGACGCCTGCTCGGCTACGACGGCGTGATCGCGACGCTGCTGCTCGGCGCGTTCCAATTCTTCCTCGTCTCGCTGTCGTTCATCGCCTGCCTGACGCCCGCTCTCGCCTTCCAGGCCCTCGTCGGCTGGCAGAGCACGCACCTCGCCCTGTGGCTCGGCGCGGCATCGCTGTCGACCGCGGCGCCTGCGCTGCAGGCGCTCGTCACCGCCGCCGCCCCTCTGCTGCGCGGCGACCGCGCCGCAGGCGCCTTCTGGCGCGGGTTCGCGGATGCCGTGCGCACACGGCGAGCGACCGCACTGCTGCCGAGCGCAGCCGCCCTCGTGCTCGGCTACGACGTCGCTCTTCTCGGCGCCGATGGCGCGGTGCTGCTCGGCGCCACGGCGATCGCAGCGCTGGTGTCGGCGGTCGTGATCGCGACGTCGTTCCTCGACTCCCCGCTGCGCGCCGGTGCTCTCCTCATCGCCGCCGTGCGCATCGTCATGCTGCGCCCGCACCTCGCCCTCGCCTGGCTGCTGCTCGCCCTGCTGGCGATCCTGGCGACGACCCTGCCCGTGATCGGTGCGGTGGCATGGCTCTCGGCGCCGGCGCTCGCCGCCGTGGCCGCCGACATCTGCAACCGCAGCCTCGGCTTCGCGTCGGCCCGTGAGCGGGTGGGCGCATGATCGAGCTCTGCGGCTTCACCCTCAGCTGGGGCGATGACACGCCAGCCGCACTCGCGGTCGACGGCGGCCGACAGATCCCGCTCGTCGAGATCTTCACCGCCCGTGAGCAGCGCGCGCGCACCAGCCAGGCCTATGTCCGCTCAGCGGTCGGCTCTCGGCTGCGCGTCATCGACGCGGATGCCGGTGCCACCGGCGCCGTGACTCTGGTGCAGCGCGATCCGGAGACCGGGCTCGAGGTCACCAGCAGCCTGGTCGTCTCCGGCGGCGCCCTGCGCGTGCAGCACACGCTTCGGGCGACCGGCGCGGAGCGGGTCGTCGTCACCGCCGTGACCTCGGCCACCGTCGGGCTGGGGGCGGGCCCCGAAGCCGGCGCCGACTACGAACTGGTGTCGGCACGCAGCGAGTGGCTCGCCGAGAACCGCTGGCACCGGCATCCGCTCGCCGACGTCCTGCCGCAGCTCTCGCTTGCGCTGCACGAGCAGGACGGCCGAGGGCACGCGACGATCACGAGCCACGGCGCCTGGCCGACAGGCGAGCACCTGCCGGTCGGAGCTCTCGTGCATCGCGACGGATCGACGCTCGCCTGGCAGATCGAGAGCGGCGCCGCCTGGCACGTCGACATCAGCCAGGGGCTCGACGGTCTCGCCGTGTCGCTGCTCGGCCCCGCCGATCTCGAGCACCACTTCGCGCACGCGCTCGCCGCGGAGCAGGAGTTCACCACGGTGCCCGTGGCGATCACGGCCGCCGCCGGTTTCGAGCAGGCGATCGTGGCGCTCACCGCGCACCGCAGGGCGATCCGGCGCGTCGACGGACCGGACCTGCCGATCGTCTACAACGACTTCATGAACACGCTGATGGGGCAGCCGTCGTCCGAGGCGCTGCGTCCGTTGATCCGGGCGGCCGCCGAAGACGGCGTCGAGGTGTTCTGCATCGATGCCGGCTGGTTCGCCGACCCGGCCATCGGCGACTGGTGGGACACGGTCGGCGAGTGGCGGGAGGCGCCGAGCCGGTTCGACGAGGAGGGCCTGTCCGGGATCATCGGCGAGATACACGCCGCGGGCATGCGGTCGGGTCTCTGGCTCGAACCCGAGGTGGTCGGCGTGCGCAGCGCGGCGGCGGAGACCCTGCCGGAGGAGGCGTTCTTCCAGCGCTTCGGCGAGCGGGTGCGCGAGCACGACCGCTATCACCTGGACTTCCGCCATCCCGCCGCTCGTGCCCACCTCGACGAGACGGTCGATCGGATCGTGGGCGAACTCGGCGTCCGGTTCCTGAAGCTCGACTACAACATCAATCCCGGTGCGGGCACGGAGCATCGGGCCACGGCCGCCGGCGACGGACTGCTCGGTCACGTGCGCGCGTTCGGGGAATGGCTCGACGAGGTGCAGCGCCGGCATCCGGATCTCCTCATCGAGAACTGCTCGTCCGGTGCGATGCGCGCCGACTACGCGCTGCTGTCGCGCACCCACCTGCAGTCGACGAGCGACCAGCAGGACTTCCTGCGCTACCCGCCGATCGCCGCTTCGGCTCCGGCGTCGATCCTGCCCGAGCAGGCCGGCAACTGGGCCTACCCCGCTGCGGCGATGACGGATGCCGAGACGGCGTTCACGCTCGTGACGGGCCTGAGCGGACGGCTGTATCTGTCGGGCTTCCTCGACTCCCTGCGTGACACGCAGCGCGACCTCGTGCGCGAAGCCGTCGCACTGCACAAGCGGCTGCGCACGGGGCTCGCCGAGTCGGTCCCGTTCTGGCCGCTCGGGCTGCCCGGCTGGGACGACGATGTCGTCTGCCTCGGCCTGCGCGGGCACGAGGAGGCGCTCCTGTTCGTGTGGAGCCGGAGCGGCTCACCGGGCTCGTTCCTGATCCCGGGCGTGCGCACCGCTGAGGAGATCTTCCCCGCGGGGGCGACGGGATGGACGGTCGAGCAGGAGGGCGACGGCATCCGCATCCGATCGGGCGAGGGTGTCAGCGCCCGTGTGCTGCGCGTCGCGGAGGTCGCGTCGTGACCGCCACGATCCGCCCCGGCGAGCTGTTCGTCGACGATCGAGGTGCGGTCGCGCAGCTGCACGGCATCGGCATCCAGCGCGTCGGCGAGCACTGGTACGCGTGGGGAGAGGACAAGACCGCGGGTGATCGCTTCACGGCCGTCGCCTGCTACCGCTCGCCGGATCTCGCGAACTGGGAGTTCCGCGGCGCCGCCATCTCGGCGGGGGAGGGCGACCTCGCTCCGGACCGCATCGTCGAGCGCCCGAAGGCGCTGCAGCGACCCGACGGGCGCTGGGTGCTCCTGCTGCACATCGAGAGCGCGGACTACTCCGACGCCCGAGTCGGCTTCGCCATCGCCGATCGGCCGGAGGGGCCGTACGAGTACCTCGGCAGCGAGCGGCCGCTGGGCAACCTGAGCCGCGACATCGGCGTCTACCAGGAGGACGGCGTGGGCTACCTCCTCTCCGAAGACCGGGATCACGGTCTGCACATCTATCGGCTGCGCGCGGACCACTGCGGGGTCGAGAGCATCGTCGCGACGCTGCGCCAGCAGGATCGGCCGGAGATCGGCTACGAATCGCCCACGCTGGTCCGGCACGACGGCACCTATTACCTCTTCGGCTCCGACCTCACCGGGTGGGACCTCAACGACAACAAGTACGCCACGGCATCCGCCCTCGAAGGGCCGTGGTCGGAATGGTCGGACTTCGCGCCGCCGGGAAGCCGCACCTTCGACTCGCAGGTGAGCGTCGTTGTGCCGGTCGGCGATGGGCACGTGTACATCGGCGACCGCTGGCTGCGCGACGACCTGGCGTCGTCCGCTCCCGTGTGGCTTCCGCTGCACATCGGCGACGGCGCGGCGCGGCTGGACTGGCGCGACGAGTGGAGCATCCAGGAGATGACGCGATGACCCCCCGACCTCGCGCCGTCATCGCCATGAACCCGCCGGCGCTGGCCGACAACCTCTTCGGCCCTCATCGCGCCAGGCTCGCCTCTCTCGTCGACGTCCAGGGAGACGTGCTCACGGAGTTCGACAGCGATCACGCGCGCACACTGCTCGCCGACGCCGAGATCCTGCTCGCCGGCTGGGGCTGCCCGCAGGTCGACGCCGCGGTGCTGGAGCGGATGCCACGGCTCGCCGCGGTCGTCTTCGCGGGCGGTGCCGCGGGCGCCGTGCTCGACACCGTCGAGGCCGTGCGCCGCGGCATCGTGTTCACGAACGCCGGCGAAGGCAATGCGCAGGCAGTCGCCGAGTACACAGTGGCGACCATCGTGCTCGCCGGCAAACGGGCGAGGTACGCGGAGCAGATCTACCGACGAGGGCGCGCGTTCGTCGACCGGGAGGCCGAGCTCGTCGACACCGGCAACTTCGGCCGCACGGTCGGACTCGTCGGCGCCTCGCGCATCGGGCGCCGCGTCGCGCAGCTGCTCATCCCGACCGACGTGAGGGTGCTGGTCTACGACCCCTACGTCTCGGCAGAGGAGGTGCACGAGCTCGGGGCGCAGAAGGTCGCGCTCGACGAGCTGCTCGCCGCCTCCGACATCGTGTCGCTGCACGCGCCGGCCTCCGCGGAGACCGATCACATGATCGGCCGTCGGGAGTTCGCGCTCATGCGCGACGGCGCCGTGATCATCAACACCGCCCGCGGTTCGCTCATCGACCACGAGGCGATGCGCCCGCACGTGCGGGACGGGCGCATCGACGCGATCCTCGACGTCACCGAGCCCGAGCCGCTTCCCGCCGATGACGAACTCTGGAGCCTGCCGAATGTGACGCTCACGCCGCACATCGCGGGGGCGACCGGCAACGAGCTGCATCGCCTCGGACGCGACGTCGTCGACGAGGTCGGGCGGTACGTCGCGGGCGAGGCCTTCATCGGATTCGAGCGCGTGCCCGGAGTCGTGTGATGCTGACGCCTCGCAACCCGATCCTTCGGGGGTTCAACCCCGACCCGTCGATCCTGCGCGTCGGCGAGGAGTACTTCATCGCCACGAGCACGTTCGAGTTCCACCCCGCAGTGCGCATCCACCACTCGACGAACCTGGTGGACTGGACGGTCCGCGGGCACGCCCTCGAGCTGGATCTGCGCGGCGTGCCCGACTCCGGCGGGGTGTGGGCGCCGAGCCTGACCTTCGCCGACGACCGGTTCTGGCTGGCCTACTCGATTGTGCGCACCATGGACGGCGATGACAAGGACATCGACAACTACCTCGTCACGTCCGAGAGCATCGACGGGCCCTGGAGCGAGCCCGTGCACCTCGGCTCGCGCGGGTTCGACTTCTCGTTCTTCCATGACGACGACGGCACGCACTGGATCGTCGGCGTGCAGTGGGATCAGAGGCCGGAGCATCCGTCGTTCGGAGGGCTGGTGCTCGAGCAGTACCTGCCGGACGAGCGGCGCACCTCCGGCACGGCCGTTCTCATCCACCAGGAACCGACTCTCGTCGAGGGACCGAACCTGTATCGCATCGGAGGCTGGTACCACCTGCTGATCGCCGCCGGCGGCACGGGGTGGAATCACGCGGTCACGGCGGCCCGCTCGCGCCACCTTCTCGGTCCCTACGAGCGCGACCCGCAGCCCTTCGTGCTCACGAGTCGCGACGCGCCGGGCGCTCCGCTGCAGAAGGCGGGCCACGGCGAGCTCGTGCAGACGGCGCAGGGCGAATGGATGCTGGTGCACCTCGCGAGCCGGCCGACACTGCATCTCGGCGAGAGGTACAGCACCCTCGGGCGCGAGACCTGCCTGCAGCCGGTCGTGTTCGACGACGAGGGCTGGCTCCGTCTCGCCGAGGGTGGGCACCACGCCGCCATCGGCGCCGGCGACGTGCAGGAGCGATCGTGGACGGACGACCTCGACGGCCCCGAGCTCGACACGCGCCGGTGGTCGACTCTCCGCGCCGCGCTGTCCGGCGCGTCTTCTCAGGTGCGACCGGGGTGGCTGCGGCTGCGCGGCGGACACTCCACCGCATCCGTCTTCGATCAGTCCACGATCCTCACCCGCGTCGAGGAGCACGAGACCGACTTCTCCGCGGTGATCGATGCCGAGCCGACGTCGACCAGGGAGAGCGCGGGCATCATCGCCTGGTACGACCGCGCAGGCTGGATCCAGCTGCAGGTCACCTGGGACGAGGAGCACGGCAGGCACCTGCGGGTGGTGTCCCGCGACGGTGCGCGCACCGTGCGCTCCGACGCGGTGACCGTGCCCGAGGGCGTGCTCGAGCTGCACGCCTGGCTCCGCGGACCGGAGCTGACCTTCGGCTGGGCGGGCCCCGACGGCGTGGTGCGGCGGATCGACGGCGGGTATCCGGCGTGGACTCTGTCCGACGACCACGGCGGTCGGCTGCGCTTCACCGGCATGTTCCTCGGCCTGCGTGCAGACGACCTCGACGGCCGCGGCTGGGCGGCCGATTTCGACCGGGCACGGCTGCGATCACGCGGCTGATACCGACACACACCTCCCGCGACACTGAAAGAGAGATCGACGATGATCCGCACAGTCCGACGGGCGCTCGGCGCCCTCGCCATCGGAGCGGTCGTGATGAGCGGCGCCCTCGTGCCGGCGCCGGCATCGGCCGAGGTGCCCGCTGCCGCGACATCCGCCGTCCCGGCATCCGCGCCTCCGGCGATCACGCAGACGGTCAGCGACGCAGGCTTCACCCACCCGGGGATCGGGTTCTCGGCCGACCATCTCGACACCATGCGCACGCAGGTGCTCGCCGGCGTCGACCCGTGGAAGAGCTACTACGCGGCGATGACGCAGACGAAGTACGCGTCGAAGGACTACCGTGCCGAGAACGCGCAGCCGGGGACCGACCTCCCGAAGGACGACGCCTATGCCAGCGTCGGCATGCGGTCGATGGCGCTGCGTGACAGCATCGGCGCCATGACGCAGGCCCTGGAGTACGTCGTCACGGGCGACGAGCAGTACCGGGCGAACGCCCTGCATGTGCTCCGCACCTGGAGCAGCCTCGATCCGGCAAAGTACGCCTATTTCGCCGACGCGCACATCCACACCGGCGTCCCGCTCTACTACATGCTGATCGCGGCAGAGCTCGTGCGCAGCACAGAGCCGGCGAGCGCCGAGCTCGACGGCTACGACCTCCGGTGGACCGAGGACGACGAGCAGCGCATCGAGGACAATCTGATCCACCCGGTCCTCGACACGTTCCTGTACTCGAAGAACCGGCTCTGGAACCAGCACCTCTACGGGGTGATCGGAATGATCTCGGCCGCGATCTTCCTCGACGACGCCGAGTTGTACGCCGAGCGAGTCGAGTGGTTCACGGTGAACGCCGGGTATGAGAGCGAGCACGACCTGTACGGGGGCGACGTCAACGGCGCCCTCGCCTCGATCTTCCGCGAGGTCACCGCCGACGCCCCGGGGAACACCACCGGCGCGGCGTTCGTGCAGCACAGGGAGATGCTCCGCGACCAGGCGCACGGACAGGGAGACGTCGATCTGCTCGTCGCCCTCGCGCGCATCGTCGACACGCAGGGCACGCGGATCGATCCGGTGCACGGCACTGTGTCGGATGCCGCGGACGCGGTGTCGCCGTACGCGTTCCTCGACAACAGGATCCTCGAAGGGGCCGACGTCTTCGACGCGTTCATGATGGGTGAAGAGGTGCCGTACATCCCCGCGACCGAGGGCGGCTCCATCTCGCAGGCCTACCGCGGCCGGCTGCAGGACCCGCTCAGCGAGGCGTATCTGCAGTACCGCTATGTCGCGGGCGTCGACGTCGCCGCAGAGGCTCCGTATGTCGCCGAGCTGTACGAGCAGCGCGACGGGCCGCTCTACTACTACGGCACCGGTGTGCAGAACTTCTGGAACGACCGCGGCTCCGACTACACCGGCGCGGAGTACTGGGTCGCGTTCCCGGCCGAGCTCGCCGACGAGGCAGGCGCGGCGGCGCCTCTTGCCAGCAGCGCGGAGCTGTCGGTCAGCACGTTCGGACGGCCGCTCGACGGAGGTGCGCAGCGACGAGCGGATGCCGACGGCACCGGCTACATCCGCCTCGATGCCGCCGCCGAGGGGCAACTGGCGGTGCGGCGCGCGGTCTGGGCGGACCGCGGCAAGACCGCGCTGGTCGGGGTGAAGGTGCGCAGCGACGGCGCCGCGAGACTGGAGGCCTCGCGCACCTCCGGCGAGGAACCGTTCGCCGAGGTCGTCGTTCCCGACACCGGCGGCGAATGGCGCTACGTCTGGCTCGACATCGCCCTCGAGAGCGTCCCCGCGGCCGTCGGGGACAACATCGTCTTCCTCCGCGCCGGCGGATCGGATTCGCACGTCGACGTCGCGTCGGTGCTCGCGCAGGCGAACGGCGTGCTCACCCCGCCCGTGTTCGCCGACGCGCCCGCGCTCGACCTCGTGGCCGTCGCGGACGAGACGTGGACGCGGGCCTTCGCCGCCTCGGACGCGGGAGGAGGGGCGCCCGCGCTGACGCTGCAGAACGCGCCCGCCGGGGCGGTCCTCGACGAAGGAACCGTGTCGTGGACGCCGGAAGAGCCGGGGTCGACCGAGTTCGTGGTCGCCGCGTCGGACGGCACGGCGGTGACCGCGCTGCCGGTGTCGATCGTGGTGGCGGAGGACCGCCCGGCTGCGATCGGCGTGATCGACGGCCGCGTGGCCGCGGCCGAGACGTACACCTCCAGCAGCTGGGCCGCGTACACGGCCGCGCGCGAGGAGGCGGTGCAGCAGAGCTCCTCGGCGGACGATGCGGCCTTCGCGCGCCTGCTCGACGGACTCAGCGGCGCAGCATCCGCCCTGGTTCCGCTCAGCCCGAGACTCGCCGACGGCTCTCTCGACTACCGGACGCTCGTGTCTGCCCCGCCGCTCACGGCGGCGCAGCTGAGCGCGCTGGTCGACGGCGACAACCAGACGACCTGGGGAGATCAGAAGGTTCCGAGCATCGTGTTCGACTTCGGGGCCGGCTTCCGGGTCTCCGCCCACCGCTTCGGCTTCCAGGCGCGCGACACGTTCGCCAATCGCGCGGAGGGCACTAACGCCTACGGCTCCGACGACGGCGTGACCTGGACGCTGTTGACGGCGCATCCCAACGTCGGGCAGGACGCCTCTCTCGAATGGATCGATGTGCGACCCGAGGTCCGGGATCTCGCCTTCCGGTTCGTGAAGCTGCAGGTCGACGAACCCGGCGTGCCGTCGGATCCGGCGTTCCCCGGCATCTGGAGCATCGCCGATCTGCGCATCGACGGCGTGCGCAGCGAGACCGTCGGCTCGATGCAGACCGTGTCGCTGTCGTCGTCCGACGCCGAGGCCAGACGGGTCGTCGATGGAGACCAGGTCCGGCTGCGGATGACCGGACCCGAGGGCAACACCGACGTCGCAGTGCGCATTCTGGGTGCGGATGCTCGTGTGGAGTCTCCACACGCAGGGGAGTGGGTGGCCACTGCGACCGTCCCGACGGGCCTCGAACGAGGAACTGCGGTCACATTCACGGCCGACTTCACGACTCCGGATGGGCGTGCGGCCGACACGATCTACGCCACCACGGATGGCACCGGCCTCGTCGTGTCGACGGACCGCGGTCGTATCGACGACGCGTTCGCAGGCGCCGCCGTGCTGCGGCCCGACGGCGTCGTCGATGCGGCCTGGACGCAGTACACCGCGAAGATGTTCGACGGGGACGCGGCGACCCATTCCGACACCCGGCTGAACTCCGGCCTGTACGGCAATGTCTGGGACTTCGGACCCCGCGCGACCGCGTCGCTCACCGGCGCCGAGCTCCTCGTGCGCCAGGACGGGTACGGGACGTCGAGGATCGCCGACATGCGACTGGAGGGCTCGAACGACATGGCGACGTGGACACGTCTGACGCCGGCGGCTCCGGCGAAGACCCTGGCGTGGCAGCAGTGGACCGTCACGGATGACACGCCGTTCCGGTACGTCCGGCTCGTGAACGGTCAGATCCTCAACGTCGCCGAGCTCGTCCTGTTCGGCGCCACCCAGCCGGTCTGGGACGCCGCGACGGTTTACGACTCGGGAGATCGCGTCTCGTACGGTGGTGTGGTCTACGTCGCCCAGTGGTGGACCAAGGGTCAGGTGCCGGGATCCACGACCACCGGATCGTGGATGGCCCAGGGTGCTCTGGTGCCTGCGGCGGGCGAGGGCGTGCGGACCTGGACACAGTCGTGGGTCTACCGGAACGGCGATGTCGTGGAGTTCGGAGGACACACCTACCGTGCGAGGTGGTGGGCCCGCGGTCAGCAGCCTGGTGCGGCGAACGGCCCCTGGCAGGACCTGGGTGCGTACTGACGATCGCAGCGCGCTCAGACGAACATCACGCGTCGCGGCGGTGGGTCGGCGTAGGCGCGGCCGAGCGGACTGGTCCACTGGACGTCTCCGCCAGGAAGCTGCCGCGCCGTCCACCGGTGGCGCTCGTCGATGTCGGGATGCTTGAGCGCGTGGTGATTGGTGCAGAAGACGCTGAGGTTGTCGAGGTGCGTCCTGCCGCCCTTGGCGTGGTCGTGATTGTGATCGATCTGGCAGCGGTGCACGGGCATGCGGCATCCGGGGAACCGGCAATGCTGGTCCCGCGCGTGCAGGAACCGCTTCATGGCCTCGGTCGGAGTGTAGGAGTCGGTCTCGACGAGCATTCCGGTCGAATCGACGAACAGGCGCGACCACAGCGACGCGCGGCCGGCGAGTGCGCGGACGTCATCGGGAAGCAGGGGGCCGTGCCCGTCGAGCTCGGCCAGCCGGTCGTCTTCGCCGGCGAGCGTGGTCGCGGCGATCGTGACCTGCACCCGCGCGGCGATCCCGTCGAGGGCCGTTCCGCGGGTCGCGGTCGGGTCGCTGCCCAGCAGCAGATCTGTCACGATGTCGGCGCGCAGCTCGTCGATGCCCCGCTCGTCCACCGGCGGATGCTCCAGATCCGGTGACGAGTCGTCGACGAGCGGATCGATCAGCGGATCGGTGGTGAACGTGCCGGATTCCCCGAAGATCACCCCGTCTGCGTACGCGGCCGTGCCGTCGTCATAGCGGGGGTCGATGTCTTCGGGACGGAGCGGGTTCTCCCCGGAGTCGAGCACGTCGAGGTCGAGCACGGGGTCGAGGTCGGCGCGGGTCTTGATGACCTGCTGGGCGATGCGGGTGAGCCTGTCGAGGATCGCCACCGCGAGGTGCTCGGGCAGCACGATCTGCAGCAGGGCGAGGCCGTCGCCGACCGAGCGGATCGTCACGGCTCGTTCGCTTCTCGCCCGCTTCTGCTGCTCTGCGACCGTCGAGCCGGTGAGGGCCGCGGCGAGCGAACGCAGCTCGACCCGCGTGGCCGCAGGCGTGCACCGTTCGGCGATCACGAGGGCCGAGACCTCGAAGAGCGTCTGCACCTCGGCATCCGCTGTCCCCGCAGTCACCGCGTCACTGACGACGAATCCTGCGCCGATGATCTCGTGCACGTGCGCGGCCGTCACGGAGCCCCGCCGGAACGCATCCCACAGCCGGGGGTACTCGGAGAGGAAGTGCGCATCGCTGAACGCCTTGTCCATCGTCCCGTTCGCGATCCGCCCTGCGGCGGAGTACTCGGCGACCATCGAGCGGTAGTAGATGTCACGGTGGAATCCGTCGAACTTCACGTCTTCATCGTGCAACTCGATGCGACGCGAGAGGAGACTCGCGGAACGGGCCTGGAGAACCGCAATCTGACGCTGATTCTCGACCCATTCGTCCAGCAGATCCGCCCGCTGCCGGTACTCGTCGTCGATGGTTGCCATGATTCGAGTCTAGAACAAAGATTCGAATACGACAAGAGAATCAGACGGGAAAAGATCGATCTCTTCTCGGCAGGTGAAGGCCGCGGATGGGCGCCTTCAGGCCCTGACCGGGCCGGACGATCCCCGCACGACCAGTTCGCTGGGCAGCACGATCGGGCCCGTGTAGGCCTCGCCGACCGCGATGCGGCCGGCGAGCTCGCCCACGTCGTGGAAGGGCGCTCGCACGGTGGTGAGCGAGGGGGTGAGATCGGCGACGAGCTGCATGTCGTCGAAGCCCACGACCGACACGTCGCCGGGAATCGAGATGCCGGACGCGTGGAGGGCGCGGCAGACGCCGACCGCCATGATGTCGGTCTGGCACACGATCGCGGTGGCGTCGGGATGAGTGGCGATGAAGGCCTGTGTCGCCGTCGCCGCGTCGTCGGAGGTGTTGCCGCTGCGCACCGTCATCTCCTCGTCGAGCGGGATGCCGGCATCCGCCAACCCGTCCTGATAGCCGAGGAATCGCTGGCTGGATGTCGTCGTGTCGTCGAGCGACCCGATGAAGGCGATGCGGCGATGGCCGAGCCCGGCGAGGTGCTCGACGGCGCTGCGGACGCCGCCGCGATGGTCGTAGTCGATCGATGCGATCTGGGGAAGGTGCGGCAGCGCGGCGCGCCCGCACAGGATCAGCTGAGCGCCGACGCGTCCGAGCGTCTCCGCGTATCGCTCGGCGCGCTGCTCGAACTCCTCGGTCGGCGGGGTGGCTCCGACGAGGAGGACCGCGGCCACCCGCTGCTCGGTGAGGGCTTCGATCAGCGCGGCCTCCCGGTCGATGTCACCGCCGGTCGTGCACATCGTGAACAGGTGCCCGTTCGCCGTCGCGACGTCTTCGGCACCGCCTGCCATCGAGGCGAAGGTGGGGCCGACCATCATGCTCGACACGAAGGCGATGCTGCGGCGTCCGACCCCCATCATCGACCGGGCGAGTCCGTTGACCACATAGCCCAGCTCCTGAGCCGCTGCCAGCACGCGAGCGTGGCTCGCTGCTTTGCCCGCCGCGCGTCCGGCGAGCACGCGGGACGCCGTGGCGCGGGAGACCCCGGCGAGGCGCGCGACGTCCGCGAGGTTGGCACCGCCCGAGCGCTCGGGGCCCGGGGTGGTGTTCCTGCGGGCCGGCGTGTCGTCGGAGGTCCTGGTGGTCACAAGGGAAATCTACCCCGCGGATCGCGCTTTCCCGCCGTCCCGACGCAACTAGATGCACATCGGTGATGGATCGACGCGACTCGCAGGGGAGAGGGGGCGCGCAACCGCTCGAATCCGGAATCACGAGGACTCAGGCGATTCACAGGATCACCGCGCGGCATCCGTCGTTCTGTATACCAGGGCGCTACTCTCGGTGTCGCCAGGGAGGGTGCGTCGGCCGGAGTGCGCGGGCGGTCGAAGTGCTCACCGCATTCGATTCTCAAGAAAGAAGCACTCTCATGAACGGGACAGCACGCAAGGCGCTCGCTGAAGCGATCGCCACATTCCTCTTCGTTCTCAGCATCATCGGCGCGGTCAACGCGGACTCTCCGCTGACGCCGCTCGCGATCGGCCTCGCCCTCGCGGTTCTGATCTATGGCACCGGGCACATCTCCGGCGCCCACCTGAACCCGGCGGTGTCAGTCGGCGTGTTCCTGCGCGGCGGCCTGAGTGCCGTCGACCTGGTCGCGTACATCGTGGCGCAGTTCGTCGGCGGCGCGGTCGCCGCGCTCGTCAGCAAGGCGCTGTGGGCCGCAGGCGAGCCGAAGCAGATCGAGGTCGGCCCCGCCTTCCTCGTCGAGGCGCTGTTCACCCTCGCCCTCGTCTGGGCGGTTCTGAACACCGCCACCTCGAAGGACACCGACGGCAACTCCTTCTATGGCCTCGCGATCGGTGGCACCGTCTTCGTCGGAGCGGTCGCGGTCGGCGGCATCTCGGGTGGCGGCTTCAACCCGGCTGTGGCCCTCGGCCTCTCGATCAGCGGTCAGTTCGACTGGGCGAACCTGTGGCTCTACATCGTCGCTCCCATCGTCGGAGCCGTCGTGGCCGCCCTCCTGTTCCGCCTGCTGAACACCGACGACGCCAAGAAGATCGGCGCCTGAGACTCGGCTGCAGAGATGCCGCGTCCTCCTCGGAGGGCGCGGCATCTCTGCGTCCGGGGCTGCATGCCGCGTTCGGGACGGGGGCACCGCTGCTGCTGATCGTGGAGGCCCTCGACCCGAACACGGCGGGCTGATCGGCTGAAGAGCCGAGGAGCCCGGATTCTGTCTCAGGTATTGACAATCACTGATGTTATCGACAACATGATATCGATAACATCACGAGGAGCACCCATGCGAGCAGCGTCGCCCAGCCCGTCCCTGATCCCTCCAGCCCGTGTGCGCGCACCGCGTCGGGAGTGGATCGGATGGCAGTTCGGAGCACCCTTCGCGGTGGTCTTCGTGGTGGTGTTCATCGCCCCGCTCGCGTACGCCGTCTACTTGAGTCTGTTTCAGAATCGGCTGATCGGCGGAAACGCCTTCGTCGGTCTCGACAATTACGCGACAGCGCTCGGCGACTCGCAGTTCTGGGAGGGGTTCGGCCGGGTCGTGCTGTTCCTGCTGATCCAGGTGCCGGTCATGCTCGGCCTCGCCCTGATCGCGGCGCTCGCGATCGACAGCGCCCGCCTGTACGCCTCCGGCCTGTTCCGCATGGTGATCTTCCTTCCCTACGCGGTGCCGGCTGTCGTCGCGGTGCTGATCTGGGGCTTCATGTACGGAGGCAACTTCGGTCTCACTGCCGACATCAATCGGATGCTGGGCGCCGAGTTCCTGCAGCCGTTCTCCCGCTCGTGGATCCTCGCGTCGATCGGCAACATCGTGACGTGGGAGTTCGTCGGCTACAACATGCTGATCTTCTACTCGGCGCTCAAGACGATCCCGGTCGACCTGTACGAGGCGGCTGAGATCGACGGTGCGCGCGGCTGGCAGGTGGTCAAGGCGATCAAGCTGCCCGCCGTGCGCGGAGCGATCGTGATCGCGACGATCTTCTCGATCATCGGCTCGTTCCAGCTGTTCAACGAGCCGAACGTGCTGAAGCCCCTGGCTAGCAATGTGATCACGTCGTATTTCACGCCCAACATGTACGCCTACAACCTGTCGTTCGCCGGACAGCAGTACAACTACGCCGCGACCGTCGCGATCATCATGGGCGTGATCACTGCGGTGATCGCGTACGTGGTGCAGCTGCGCGGCACCCGCCAGGAGGACCGATGACCACGCTGACCACCGCCGAACGCAAGACCGACACCGCCGCAGCCCGCACGAGCGAGGCGCGCACGAGCGCGCTGCGCACAGTCAACCCTGCAGCCCGCGCTCGCGGCGGCTCATCGGCGCACCGTTCGAAGAAGTCGATCGCGCTCACCATCGCGATGGTGCTGTTCCTGATCTACGCGCTCGTGCCGCTGGCCTGGCTCGTGATCAACGCGACCAAGACGCAGGAAGACCTGTTCAGCTCGTTCGGCCTCGCGTTCGGAAGCAGCTTCGCCCTGTGGGATAACATCCTCGCCACCTTCGCCTACCGCGACGGGATCTTCGTGCGCTGGCTCGGCAACACGCTGCTCTATGTCGTCGTGGGCGCCGGCGGGGCGACGCTGCTGGCCACCATGGCCGGGTACGCCCTGGCCAAGTACAGCTTCCCGGGGCGCAGAGCGTACTTCGCGGTGGTGCTCGGCGCCGTCGCGGTGCCGGGTACGGCGCTGGCGGTGCCGACGTTCCTGCTGTTCAGCCAGATGGGGCTGACGAACACGCCGTGGGCGATCATCATCCCGTCGCTGATCAGTCCCTTCGGGCTGTATCTGATCTGGGTGTATACGATCGATTCGGTGCCGACGGAGCTGCTTGAGGCGGCGCGGTTGGACGGGGCGAGCGAGATGCGCACGTTCTTCACGATCTCGATCCGCCTGCTCGCCCCCGGCATCGTCACCGTCGCGCTGTTCTCGATCGTCGCGACGTGGAACAACTACTTCCTGCCGCTGATCATGCTGTCTGACCCCGCCTGGTACCCGCTCACCGTCGGCCTGAACCAGTGGAGCGCCCAGGCATCGGGGGTCGCCGCCGAGCCGATCTACAACCTCGTGATCACCGGATCGCTGATCACGATCATCCCGATCGTCGCGATCTTCCTCTTCCTGCAGCGCTTCTGGCAATCCGGCCTCAGCGCCGGAAGCGTCAAGCAGTGACACAGTGCGGCGCAGCATCCGTCCATCCGAACACCCACCCACCACGAAGAAGTGAAAGCAGGCACATGTCCCCCCTCAGAAGCACCCGCAGCACCGTTCGCGCCTTCGGCGCTCTCGCCATCGCAGGCCTTGCCGTCGGCTCCCTCGCCGCATGCACGTCCGGTCCGACCGGAGCCGGCACGGGGTCTGCATCCGATCTCGATGCCGCTCTCGAGAAGGGCGGCGAGATCACGTACTGGAACTGGACCCCGTCCGGCGAGGACCAGGCCAAGGCGTTCATGAAGGAGTACCCGAACGTCACGGTCAAGGTGGTCAACGCCGGCACGGCCACCGACGAGTACACGAAGCTGCAGAACGCGATCAGCGCGGGCAGCGGCGGCCCGGACGTCGCGCAGATCGAGTACTACGCGCTGCAGCAGTTCGCGCTGTCGGACTCGCTCCTCGACCTCGACGGGTACGGGCTCGACGAGCTCGAGGACGAATACACCGCGTCGACCTGGAGCGCCGTCAGCATCAACGACGGCATCTACGGTCTGCCGCAGGACTCAGGACCCATGGTGATGTTCTACAACAAGACGGTCTTCGACCAGTACGGGCTCGACGTTCCGACCACCTGGGACGACTACATCGCCGCGGCGGAGAAGCTGCATCAGGCCGATCCATCCAAGTACATCACCAACGACGCCGGTGACCCCGGGTTCGCGCAGCCCCTGATCTGGCAGGCCGGCGGTCAGCCGTACAAGACCGACGGAACCAAGGTCACGATCGACCTGCAGGATGCCGGCACCAAGAAGTGGGCCGACATGTGGAACCAGCTGCTGGAGCCTGGTCTGCTCTCCGACATCCCCACCTGGAGCGACGACTGGTACAAGGCCGTCGGCAACGGCACGGTCGCCACGCTCATCACCGGGGCGTGGATGCCCGGCATCCTCGAGGGTTCGGTGCCGGAGGGGGCTGGTCAGTGGCGGGTCGCTCCGCTGCCCAGCTACGACGGGTCGCCGGCGACCAGTGAGAACGGCGGCAGCTCGCAGGCGGTGCTCAAGCAGAGCAAGAACCCGGCGCTCGCGGCGGCGTTCGTCCGCTGGCTCAACAGCTCCGACGAGAGCATCGAGATCTTCCTCAAGAGCGGCGGCTTCCCGGCCACCGTCGCTCAGCTCGAGGATGAGGAGTTCCTGAGCGAGGCGCCGGAGTACTTCGGCGGTCAGAAGATCAATGAGGTGCTGGTCGCGGCATCCGGCGAGGTCGTCCCCGACTGGCAGTATCTGCCGTTCCAGGTGTACGCGAACACCACGTTCGCCGACACCGTGGGCAAGGCCTACCTCGACCGCGGCGACCTGAACGCCGGGCTCGAGGCATGGCAGCAGAACCTCATCACCTACGGCAAGGCGCAGGGCTTCGACATCGCCGACTGAACACCCACGGGCAGGGGCGGCGGCCGAGCCGCGGCCCCTGCCCGTCGCCATTGCGCGGAAGCCCACAGCATCCGCACTCCACCCCGAGAGGACGAAACCCGTTGTCTGAATCACCGTCGCACCCACGCTGGCTCGCCCGAAGCGGAGAAGGCCGTCGCCGCATCTCGTTCGGCGCCGACTACAACCCCGATCAGTGGCCGCGCGAGGTCTGGCAGGACGACGTGCGGCTCATGCGAGAAGCCCACGTCGACATCGTCTCGGTCGCGATCTTCTCGTGGGCGCGGCTGCAGCCGACGGCGAGCGAGTGGGACTTCGCGTGGCTCGATGAGGTGCTCGACCTGCTGCATGCCAACGGCATCGCCGTCGACCTCGCCACGGCCACGGCCTCGCCGCCGCCGTGGCTGACGACCGCGCATCCCGAGATCCTCCCGGTCAACGAGCGCGGCGAGATCCTGCACCCGGGTGGACGTCAGCACTGGCGCCCGACCTCGCCGGTGTTCCGCGAGCATGCTCTCGCACTGGTGGAGCGCCTCGCCGAGCGCTACGCCGACCACCCGGCCCTGGCGGCGTGGCATGTGAGCAACGAGCTCGGCTGTCACAACGCGTGGGACCACTCCGAAGACGCCACCCGCGCCTTCCGCGCCTGGCTCATCACGAAGTACGGCGACATCGCGACGCTCAACGACTCCTGGGGCACGGCGTTCTGGTCGCAGCGCTATTCGACCTTCGACGAGATCATCACACCGCGGCAGAACGCGGCCGCCGCCAACCCGAGCCAGGCTCTCGACTTCAAGCGCTTCTCGTCCGACGCTCTCAAAGAGCACCTGCGGGTGGAGCGCGAGGTGCTCCGCCGGTTCACTCCCGACGTGCCGGTCACCACGAACTTCATGGTGATGGAGGACATCACGGCGATGAACTTCGCTGACTGGGCGGCGGAGGTCGACTTCGTCTCGAACGACCACTATGCATCGGCCAAGCCGAGCTCGCGTGACGAGCTGTCGTTCTCGGCGAATCTCACGGGCAACCTGGCCGAGGGTGCTCCGTGGTTCCTCATGGAGCACTCGACCAGCGCCGTCAACTGGCAGCCGGTGAACCTGGCGAAGCCGCACGGTGCGATGGCGGCGGATGCTCTCACCCACGTCGCTCATGGAGCGGATGCCGTCTGCTACTTCCAATGGCGGCAGTCGCGCAGCGGCACCGAGAAGTTCCATTCGGCGATGGTTCCGCACGTCGGCCCCGACTCGCAGCTCTTTCGCGACGTCGTGCAGCTGGGGTCGACGCTCGCGGGTCTCGAGCAGGTCGCGGGCACCCGGCGCAAGCCGGCGGACATCGCGATCCTGTTCGACTGGGACTCGTGGTGGGCGAGCGAGCAGGACTCGCACCACACGACGCGCTTCCGGTACCGCGACGAAGTGCTGAGCTGGTATCGAGCCGTGCTCGACGCCGGACTCCGCGCCGACGTGCGGCCGGTCGGACAGCCGTTCGATGGATGCCGGGTCGTGATCGCGCCGGCGCTGCACGTCATGCCCGAGGCTCTGGGGGAGAGGCTCGCACGATTCGTCGACGGCGGCGGGCACCTGCTCGTGACGCATAACTCGGGTCTCGTCGACGAGAACGACCGGGCGTGGCTGGGCGGGTACCCCGGGCCGCTGCGCGACCTGCTCGGCATCCGGGTAGAGGAGATCCATCCGCTTCTGGAAGGCGACTCGGTCGCGCTCGACAACGGGGCGCACGCCGAGGTCTGGACCGAGCGCGTGGAGGTGGCCGATCCTGCTGTGCAGATCATCGCCGCGTACGTCGGCGGGGAGCGCGCCGGTCGCGCGGCGATCACGAGCCGGGCCGCCGGCGACGGATCCGCTTCGTACGTGTCATGCGATCTCGACGGGCGCGGGCGCGCGGCGGAGGTGCTGCGTGCGGCCGAGGCGGCAGGCGTCGAGAGTGAGCTGCCACCCGCCCTGCATGGCGAGGTCGAGCTGGCCGTGCGCACCGACGGCGAGAGCGAGATCGTGTTCCTGAGGAACCGATCCGGGGCGACCGTGGAGCTGGAGGGGCTTGCCGTGGGGACGGCGATCCATCCGGTCTCCGAGGACGAGATGCTCTCGCTGCCGCCGCTGGGGGTCGCGATCATCGAGAGGGCAGCCGCGCTGATCCCGGCCCGATGAGCGGCGATGCACGCCCCGGTCGGTCTCAGCCGGCCGGGGCGGGCGCCGTCGAGGAGCGGGCGACGAGCTCGGTGCCCGAGTGCACGATGGGTGCCGCTGGCCGATCCTCGATCAGCGCGATGAGCGCGTCGATCGCTGTCTTGCCTTCATCGTTCACGATGGGGCGCACGGTCGTGAGCTCAGGCTGGAGGTAGGCGGCGACCGGGATGTCGTCGAAGCCGACGACGCTGACCGCGCCGGGCACCTCGATTCCCCGTCGGATCAGACCGTGGATGAAGCCGATCGCCATGGCGTCGTTCGCCGCGAAGACGCCCGTGACGCCCGCGGAGGGATCGAAGGCCTCGGCTGCTGCGGCGCCGGCCTCGGGAGACCAGTCTCCGGGCCATTCGGCGACGACGTCCGCACCCGCGGCATCGACGGCCTGGATGAAGCTGTCGCGCCGTTGCTTCGACGGTAGCCGTCCCTCGGGGCCGCTGATGAGCCCGATGCGCCGGTGGCCCAGTGCGAGAAGGTGCAGCGCGGCCTCCCGGCCGCCGCTCTCGCTGGTGGTCGGCGTCGGACCGGGTGCATCCGCCGGGTCGATCAGCACCGGGATGTTCGACGACCGCCGGCGGACGACCTCTCGCAGCTCCTCCGTGAGGGTCACGACGAGGATGCCGGCGACCTGCTCCACCTCGAACTGGTCGAATGCGTCGTCGATCGACTGCTCATCGAGGCTGTCGATGCCGACGACGTTGAGCGAGTAGCCCCATCGGCGTGCTTCGATCGCTGCACCACGGAGCAGTTCCCCGGGGCCTCGTTCGAACATGTCGTGCACCAGGGCTCCGATGCGGTTGGACTTCTGGGTCCTGAGCAGCCGTGCGGCGTGGTTCGGGCGGTACCCGAGTTCTTCGATGGCGGCCTGCACGCGTTCACGCGTCGCCGGGCGGATTCCTTCGAATCCCTTCACGAAGCGCGAGACCGTCTGTGCGGAGACCCCGGCCAGAGCCGCCACGTCGTAGACGGTGGCCGGTCGGTCTCGGGAGGAGGGTGCGACGCTCACATGCCCATCCCTTCATCCGCCGGGGGCGACCCCTCCCCGATCCTATCCGCGCAGCGCGCCGGCGACGATGAGGGGCGACGCGACGGCCATGCGGATGCCGACTCCAGGTCACGCTCCCTGGCGGTCGTAGGTTCCTCGCACGAGCGGGGCCGGGTCGGCATCCGCCGGCACCGCCGTGTCGAGCGCGACCTCGAGTTGTTCGCCGTCGCGGCGCAGCCGCATGACGGTCCGCCCGCGCGCCGAGCGGCGATCGAGCACGAGGGTGTCGCCCTCCCAGAGTGCAGTACCGGGAGTCTCCGGAACGAAGCCGTAGGAGTCGAACCACCAGAAGCCCGTGCCGACGATCACCGCGTGCGCGAGGAGGTGGCCTGCGTCCTGCAGCTCGACATAGTCGATCAGGATGCCGTCGGGGCCCGGCTCGACGGTGAGCGCGCCGCGCGCGCTGCCCGCCGCCGTCCATGCGGTCGGGAAGAGCTCTTCGTCGCCCGACCAGTCGCCGAGCAGGGCCGCGTATCGCGGATCAGGGGTCATACCTTCGAGACTATGCCGGGTGCGGTGCCCATGAGGGCAGTGCCTCGCGAGCCTCACGCACAGTGGGCCACGACAGCATCGTCCGTTCCGGATATCCGCCAAAGAACGTCGGGTTTCCTGCATTCCGGCGACCGGTCCGTTCTTCCTAGAGTGCGAGGAGCTCCTCGCTCCCCGCGCCGACGAACAGAGGCCGACGATGACAGCCCTTCCCTCCCACCGTGCACCACGCCGATCAGTCGGCGTCGACGTCACGTGGTTCTTCACGATCGCGATCGCGCTGTGCTTCGCCCTCTCGGTGCCGATGGTCTTCCGGCTGGTGCCGGCGGATCTCTACAACCTGATCACTCCGATCCTGCAGCTGACCCCGTTGCTCGCCGCGATCATCATGTGGCTCGTGCGACAACCGGTCCCGTTCCGCGACACCTTCGCGACCAGCTGGCGGGGTGCACCGAAATGGATCGGCGTCGGCGTCGGCCTCATCGCCGCGATCGCCGCGATCCAGACCGCGATCGCCGTGGCATCCGGGATCTGGCCGCTGAACCCCATCGACGACATCCTGGCCGCGTCGGTGTGGATCATCCCCGTGTTCGTCATGCAGTCGGTCTTCGCGACCGGCGAGGAGTTCGGCTGGCGGGGCTGGTTGGCGACCCGTGCAGCGTCGTGGGGCTTCTGGCGGCTCGCGCTCGTCAGCGGTCTCGTCTGGATCGTCTGGCACCTTCCGGTCCTCGCCGTCATCGGGGACCGGCCATTCTGGGACATCGTCATCTATTTCGCGGGCATGCTGCCGTGGGCCCCGCTGCTGCTCGCACTCCGCTGGCGCTCGGGGAGCGTCTGGCCCGCCGTCCTGACGCACGGAGCCATCAACAGCATCCGCGTGTTCCTGCTGCAGTCCGTTCCGTACGCCACCGATCACCTGCTCATCGAGATGATCGGCTGGGTGCTCACACTCGCCGCCGCAGCGTGGCTGATGCGCAGGGGCGGGGCGATGGTCGTGCACGGCCGTTGACGCTTTGAGCGTCGGATGCGGTGGCGGAGCCGCTACGGTGGTTCGACGCAGGCTGAATCCGCCGTCACAGACTTGGAGATCGCGATGGGGTACTTCGACCAGTTGCCGGGGGAATCCCGTGAAGACTTCGTCCGCCGCTTCAGCACTCGACCCGGAGTGGTCGCCGACGGCGTCACGCTGGTCGACCTGTACAACCGCATCGCCGCGCTGGAACGGCGGGTCGCGCAACTCGAGGGGCGGGGCACGACGCCGTGAGCGACCCCATCTCGAACCTTCTCGCCAGCGGCGCCGACCAGGTGGCGGCGCGGGTCTTCGCCGAGGTGTTCACCCCGGACGCCCCTTCTCCTCAGCCGTTCAGGGAGGTTCGTGCGCGACTGGCGGCGCTCGCCGGAGCGACCGAGCGACGCCGGTTCCTCACGACCAGCGCGATGGCCGAGCCTGCATATGCCGGCGGGCTGGAGGTCGTGCTGCTCTGGGAACGCGCTCTTCTGGCGGCACGCATCTCCTCGGGAGATCAGGGGCTGTTCATCGTGGTGCTCCGCGACGGGGAGGCCGCACGGGCGAGCGGCGACGCATACACCGCCGCGCTCTCGAAGCTCCTGGAGTCACGAAGAAGCTGAGTCCGCCCATTTGCCTTCGAGCGCGCTTCAATCCCTAGCGTGGCCGACATGGACACAGCACAACGACACAAGACGTGGCTCATCACCGGGGCAGGCTCCGGCCTGGGACGAGCGCTTGCGGAGGCCGCGCTCGACGCGGGAGATCGGGTCGTCGGCACCGGCCGTCGGCCAGAGCGGATGGACGATCTCGCTTCGCGCCATCCGGGCCGCTTCTCCGCGGTCGCGCATGACGTGCGCGACGCAGAAGGCGCGGCGGCGGTGGTGGCGCATGCGGTCGCCGAGTTCGGCGGCGTGGACGTCCTGGTCAACAACGCAGGGGTGGGCCAGGTGGGCGCCGCCGAAGACGTCACCGGCGAGGAACTGCGAGACATGCTCGATCAGCACCTGTTCGGTCCCGCCGCCTTCGTGCGAGCCGTGCTGCCCGGCATGCGCGAAGCGCGATCGGGCGCGATCGTGCAGATGAGCAGCCAGGGCGGACGCATGTCGTTCCCCGGAGTCGGCAGCTATTCCGCGGGAAAGTTCGCGCTGGAAGGGTGGTCGGAAGCGCTGGCGGGTGAGGTGGCGCCATTCGGCATCCGGGTGCTGATCGTCGAGCCGAGCCGCTTCCGCACGCGGTTCAATGCGGGTGACGTGCTTCGCGGGGCCACGCAGAACGCCACCTACGACGGGGTCGTCGCGGCGGTGCGCGCCGACATGGCGGGTGCAGACGGTCGTCAGGAGGGAGATCCCGTCAGGGCGGCGGCGATCATCCGACGAGTCCTGCAAGAGCCCGATGCGCCGCTGCGGCTCGCCCTCGGTGCTGAAGCGGTGAAGAATCTGACTGCCGCGCACGAGCACGGCCTCGTCGAGATCCGGCGTTGGGCTGAGCTCAGCGAATCCGCCGACTTCCCGGGTCAGGCCCCGTCAGCCCGGGCGTTCCGGCAGAAGTAGGGTGTGGGAATGGCGACCGCAGATCTGATCGAGCTGATGCTCGCCGAGCCCCGCGCATCATCCGCCTCGGCCGTCGACGCCCGGCACACGCTTCTCGACGATTCGACGGTCGAGGACACGTCCTCGGCCCTCGGAATCGCCGAGGCGGCAGAGCTGCTTGGCCAGTCCTCGCACACGCTCAGATACTACGAGCGGGAAGGACTCGCGCATCCCGACCGCAATGCCTCGGGGTACCGCGAGTACTCGCCCGCCCACCTGCGCCGACTGGTCTTCCTCATCCGGATGCGGGTGTCGGGCATGACCATGAGCGACCTGCGGCACTATGTGCGGCTGGTCGAGGGCGGCGCCGAGACGATGCCGGAGCGTCGGCAGATGATGCTCGATCAGCGCGATCGCATCTCACGGCAGCTCGGAGAACTGACGCTCGCCCTGGAGACCACGGAGTACAAGATCCGCTCGTACGGCGGGGCGCCGTGAGGCCGGTTCCGCGAGGTTCCACGCGCTGAGCCGCCGTCGGCGATGCGGGAATCGGCCATTGTCTCCCGCGCGATCGTCTGCCAAGCTACCCCCGTCAGCGTCGGCCTCCCGGAACGCGTACGGTGTTCTCGCGTCGGCGAGATGGGGGGCAGTGATGTCGCAGGCCGAGATCTCCACGTCGTCGGACTTCATCGAGGAGAGCGAGGACGCCGAACAGGAGGGGTACAAGAAGACCCTCGGGCGGCGTCAGGTGCAGATGATCGCGATCGGCGGCGCGATCGGCACGGGTCTCTTCCTCGGATCCGCGTCCCGGCTGCACGACAACGGGCCGGCTCTCGTGCTGAGTTACGCGTTCGTCGGATTGATCGCGTACTTCCTGATGCGCTCACTCGGCGAGCTCGTGCTCTATCGAACGACGTCCGGCGCCTTCGTGTCGTGGATGCGCGAGTTCTTCGGCGAGAAGGCCGCCTACTACACCGGGTGGATGTACTGGACGAACTGGGCGCTGACCGGCATCGCCGAACTGTCGGCGGTCGGCCTCTATGTGCAGTACTGGTGGCCGCAGATGCCGACCTGGGCGACGGTGCTGATCGCTCTGGCCGTCGTGCTCGTCGTCAACCTGCTGTCGGCGAAGGCGTTCGGCGAGTTCGAGTTCTGGGCATCCGTTCTCAAGGTCACGGCCATCGTCGTGTTCCTCGCCGTCGGCCTGGTCGTGGTGGTCATGAGTCTCGACGTGGGCGGCCATCGGGCCGGCATCCAGAACCTCTGGAGCAACCCTGGCGGCTTCTGGCCGACGGACGGCGCCTTCGGCTGGGCGGGGCCGATCCTGGTCATGTCGGGCGTGGTCTTCGCGTACGCGGCGATCGAGATGGTCGGCATCGCGGCGGGCGAGATGGAGGACCCGAAGCGCGAGGTGCCCAAAGCGGTCAACGCGGTGATCGTGCGCATCGCGGTGTTCTACTGCGGCGCCCTGTTCCTGCTCGTGTGCATCCTGCCGACCAGCGAGTTCACGCCGGGCATCAGCCCCTTCGTCACGGTGTTCGGCCGCATGGGGATGCCGTGGATGGCGAGCGTGATCCAGGCGGTCCTCATCGTCGCGGCGATGTCATCACTGAACTCCGGCCTCTACACGACCGGGCGCGTGCTGCGCAGCCTCGGCATCGCGAAGCAGGCACCGGGCTTCACGTTGAAGATGAGCACCTCGGGCGTCCCCTGGGCGGGGATCGTGATGACGGCGGTGGTCTACGTGTTCGGATCGGTGCTGAATGCGCTCAGTCCCGACGCGTTCGAGATCGCGCTCGAGGCGGCCGCGATCGCGGTGCTGTTCACGTGGGGAACCATCTTCGTCTGCCAGCTGAGGCTGCGCAGGCTCTCGGATCGAGGGGTGGTGCCGGCCAGCCCGTTCCGCGCACCGGGAACCCCGTGGACCAGCTATCTCGGCCTCGCGTTCCTCGTGTTCGTGGTCATCGGCATGGCGATCTCTGGGTGGCAGGCGTCGCCGTACTTCTGGCACAAGACGGGATTCGTCGTGGTGGCGATCGGCTTGCCCGCACTTCTCGTGATCTTCGAGGTCGGATGGCTGATCGTGAAGCCGCGCGTCGTCGAGGCCACGGGTGGTCAGATGCTCGGCCGGTGGACCGACGACGGCCCGCGGTACGCGCCGGTGCGCGAGGCGGCGCCGAAGACCGAGCTGATCGCTGCGGTGGGCACGGCCAGGGTGAAGCCGCAGAAGCCGAAGCGCACCGGGCCGACCGACGAGAAGGAGAAATGACATGCGTCGTCTGACAGCAGTTCTCGTCGGCGCCATCGTCTGCGCCGCCGCGATCAGCGGATGCTCGCAGACGCCGCCGACCTCGACCGGAGACAACGAGGCCAGCGGCGACGGCTCGCTCACCATCGGCGTGGCGGGCGACCTGCCAGGCATCAGCCTGAAGACCGACGAGGGGTATGCGGGCTTCGACATCGACACCGCCAACTACGTGGCCGGCAAGCTCGGGGTCCCGACGAAGAACATCGTGTGGCAGCGCATCGATCAGGGTGAGCGGGTGAGCGCACTCGAGAGCGGCGAGGTCGATCTGGTCGTCTCGACCTTCTCGATCACGGAGGAGCGCGCCGAGACGGTCGACTTCGTCGGCCCGTACTTCGTCGCGCACCAGGACCTGCTGATCCGCCGCAACGACGTGACCATCACCGGGCCTGAGACGCTCGACGGCAAGAAGGTGTGCGCCGCTGAAGGCACCACCTCGGTCGACTACCTGACGGAGCACTACCTCGGAGAGATCTCGGTGGTGAAGGTGCCGACCTGGTCGGAGTGTGTGCGCGACCTGGTGGCAGGATCCGTCGACGCGGTCTCGACCGACGATGTGATCCTCGCCGGTTTCGCGGCGCAGCCCGACTACAGCGGCGTGCTGCGGGTGGTCGGCAAGGGCTTCACCGACGAGCGCTACGGGATCGGCATGAAGAAGGGCGATGACAGAGCGGATGCTGTGCGCGACGCGCTGAAGGAGTACATCTCCTCCGGGGCGTGGAAGCGGTCGCTGGATGCGAATGTCGCGCCTTCCGGATACAGCATCCCGAAGGCGCCCGAGGTGGAGTGAGGCATTCGGCCCTGCCGGTTTCGAGAAATTTCTTCGCGGCGCTGTCGAAACGGGCCTGTGCCGTCCGTAGCAGTGGTGAGAGAAAGGAACTCATCATGAAGCTCACGATCAGCCTGCAGGTCACCCTCGACGGAGTCGCCCAGGCGAACGGCGGCAACAACGAGGAGATGGACCCGGGGTTCACCCGCGGCGGCTGGGCGCTGCCGCTGAACGACGGCGACGCCGTGCAGTACATCCTCGACACCTGGCAGCGTCCCGACGCCTTCCTGCTGGGCCGGAAGACGTACGGGCTCTTCGAGACCTACTGGGGTGCGCGCAGCGACGACAGCGGGTTCGGGGAGGCGATCAGCTCGAAGCCCAAGCACGTGGTGTCGAACACGCTGACCGAGCCGAGCTGGGAGGGCACCACGGTGATCTCCGGCGATGTCGCCGCCCGCATCCGCGAGCTCAAGGCGCAGCCCGGCGGAGAGCTCCTCGTGGTCGGCAGCGCGGCCCTTGCCCGCTGGCTGCTAGAGAACGAGCTCGTCGACGAGCTGAACCTCATCCAGTTCCCGGTGATCGTGGGCGAGGGTGAGAGGCTGTTCCCGCGGGACGGCCTGGACTTCGGTCTCGAGCTGCAGCACTCCACCGTCTTCCGCACCGGGATCGTGGCGCTGACCTATCGCGTGGGCGGACGCCCCGAGTACGCCTGAACGAGAGGATCGACGACATGCAGTATCTGGTCAACGTCATCGACAGCCGCAGTGAGTCGGGAACCGCCGAGGAGGCGGTCGCGATCGACGCGTTCAACGAGAAGCTCGTGGCAGGCGGACACTGGGTGTTCGCTGCGGGCCTTGCCGACCCGACGGCCTCGACCGTCGTCGACGGCCGAGGCGACGAGCCGATCTTCACCGACGGCCCGTTCACCGAAGCCAAGGAGTGGGCGGCAGGACTCTGGATCATCGAAGCATCCGATCTCGACGTCGCCCTGAAGCTGATGGCGGAGGGCTCGAAGGCGTGCAACCGCCGCCTCGAGATCCGCCCCATGCTGCCTCCGCCCGCGTGAGCGACGTTCGCGACGCGCTGACCCGCGTCCACCGTGAGGAGTGGGCGCGGGTCGTCGCGACGCTCGCCAAGCGCTTCGGCAACCTCGACACGGCGGAGGATGCCGCCGCCGAGGCGTTTGCGACAGCGGCCGAGCGCTGGCCGAGCGAGGGTGTGCCGCCGGCACCGGGCGCCTGGCTGACGACGACGGCGACGCGCAAGGCGATCGACCGGATCAGGCGCGAGAGCACGCGCGATGCGAGACACAGGGAGGCGATGCTCGTGTACGACACCACGACCGAGCCGCTCGGTGCGATCGACGACGACCGGCTGCGGCTGATCTTCGTCTGCTGCCATCCTGCGCTCGCGATGGAGTCGAGGGTCGCGCTGACCCTGCGGATGGTCGGCGGCCTGAGCGTCTCCGAGATCGGGAGGGCGTTCCTCGTGCAGGACACCACGATGGGCGCCCGCATCACGCGCGCGAAGGCGAAGATCGCCGCAGCCGGCATCCCGTTTCGCTCGCCCGGCGCCGACGATCTTCCCGCTCGGGTGTCGGGAGTGCTGGCGGTCCTCTTCCTCATCTTCAACGAGGGATACCTCGCGTCAGGGTCGGATGCTCCACCGGTGCGCGAGGAGCTGACCTCCGAGGCGATCCGGCTGGCCCGGCTGCTGCGGGAGCTGCTGCCGGCGAACGGCGAGGTCACCGGGATGCTCGCCCTGATGCTGCTGGTCGAGGCGCGACGCCCGGCGCGCGTCTCGGCGGCGGGCGAGCTGGTGCCGCTGGCGGAGCAGGACAGAGCGCTGTGGGATGCCGAGCTCATCGCCGAGGGGCACGCGCTCGTGCGTGAGCGGCTGGCGTCAGGTCTGGCGCCAGGGCGGTATCAGCTGCTGGCGGCCGTCAACGCTGTGCACACCGACGGGGCGTCGACCGATTGGACGCAGGTGGTCGCACTCTACGACCAGCTCGTGCGTCTCGACCCCTCGCCGATCGTGCGGCTCAACAGGGCCGTCGCGGTGGGGGAGTGCGACGGCCCTGAACTGGGTCTCGCTCTGATCGACGAGCTCACCGGAGAGCTCGGGGGATACCACCCGTTCCATGCGGCGAGGGCGCAGGTGCTCACTCGGCTCGGCAGGGATTCCGAGGCGCGCGCGGCGCTCGACGCGGCGATCGCCCTCGCGGAGAACGCCGCCGAGGTGGCGTATCTGCGGAGTCGGCGGGCGGGGCTGGGGTGATCCGAACCGTGTGGAGGGGCTGACGGGAATCGAACCCGCGCTGTCTGCTTGGGAAGCAGAAGTTCTGCCATTGAACTACAGCCCCGTTGCAACCGTTTCGGTGCTCGGCAACTATAACAAATAGGCTGGTGCCGTGCTTCTCAGCGATCGCGACATCAGGGCAGAACTCGCATCCGGCCGGATCGGCCTCGCGCCTCACGAGCCGGAGATGATCCAGCCGTCGAGCATCGACGTGCGGCTGGACCGGTACTTCCGGCTGTTCGACAACCACAAGTACCCGTTCATCGACCCTTCCGTCGACCAGCCGGAGCTGACCCGGCTCATCGAGGTCTCCCCGGACGAGCCGTTCATCCTGCACCCCGGGGAGTTCGCGCTCGGGGCGACCTATGAGCAGGTGACGCTGTCGGATGACATCGCCGCCCGCCTCGAGGGCAAGTCGTCGCTGGGACGACTCGGGCTCATCACGCACTCCACGGCCGGGTTCATCGACCCTGGCTTCACGGGTCACGTGACGCTCGAGCTCGCGAACGTCGCGACACTGCCGATCAAGCTGTGGCCGGGAATGAAGATCGGCCAGCTGTGCTTCTTCCGTCTCACATCACCCGCCGAGAACCCTTACGGCTCGGGCCCTTACGGCAACCGGTACCAGGGGCAGCGGGGGCCGACGGCATCCCGTTCGTTCCAGAACTTCCACCGCACGGACGTCGGCGTCACCGATGTGGGAGCCGTCGGCGGCTGACATGAGCGACGACACGGGAGACGAGCGGGCGGATGACGCGGGCGCGCTGCCGCCGACACCGCCGACCCCTGTGCCGCTCCCAGTACCGCCCGCCCCTGTGCCGCCGGCTCCTGTGCCGCCGACTCCGGTGCAGGCGGATCCCGTGCTGCCGCCGCCTCCCGCGGACGGTACGCAGCTCGACGCCCCTGATCAGCAGTGGCCCGCAGACGCCGTGACCTCGCCGTACATCGGCGGGTCGGTGCCGGCATCCGGAAACTATCGCGTGCTCACCGCGGTGATCGTCGTGTTCCTTCTGGCGCTGCTCGGGGGCGCAATCGCACTCATCGTCTACCTCGCCGGGCATACGACGCTGTCGTTCCCGACGCCCGAGCCCGAGCCCGAACCGGTCGTGACCGCCGTCGACGAGTCTCAGCCCCCTCGCGACGAGACTTCTCCCGAGCCCCTCACCGGTGCGCTCTGCACAGACTTCTGCGTCGAGCTGTCCGCGCTCGTCGCGCCGGAGGTGTCAGACGGGGCGCGCTCGTGGACCAGCGCAGAAGGCTGGTCGACGATCGACACCTCGCCTCTGCAGGCGGAGGAGGCGGCAGCCGCGGAGTTCGCGTCGGATGCCGGCGACCTGACGCTCACGGTGTGGCGCTTCGCCGACGATGAGGCTGCGGAGGCCGCGCAGAAGGCGCTCGTCGAGTCTCTCGGCGAGCCCTCGGATTCAGGACCGGCGTTCCAGGACGGCACGGGGGAGCAGAGCACCTTCGATGCCGCGAGCACGATCGTGTGGAGCAAGCTCGGAGACGGCTCGCAGCCCTGGGTCATGCAGGTGCGCGGCACCGACTTCGACGCCGTGCAGCAGTTCTACTACGCCCTCCCGCTCTGATCTCGCTTCCGGTCATCGGCGGCTCCCGCTTCCGGTCGTTGAGCGAGGGAGCGCCAGCGACCGAGACGAACGCATGTCTCCTGCGTCGAGTTCGGCTGGAGGCGTTTCGTCTCGCTTCGCTCGCTCAACGACCGGGAGGGGTGAGGCGTTTCGTCTCGCTTCGCTTGCTCGACGACCCGGGAGGGGTGAGGCGTTTCGTCTCGCTTCGCTCGCTCAACGACCGGAAGGGGTGAGGCGTTTCGTCTGGCTTCGCTCGCTCTACGACCGGTAGGCGTGGCGACTCAGGCGTCGCGTCCGCGGGAGTAGCCCGCGTCGAAGCCGCGTTCGAAGGTCGCCTGAGTCGCACGGCGGTCGCCTGCGGGGTGACCGTGCTCGTGGCGGTGGTGACCGTGATCGCCGTCGTGTGCGCCGGGGCCGTCGTGGCCGAAGCCGTGTCCGAGGCCCGGACCGAAGCCGTGGCCGCGTCCGAACGGGTGTCCGTGCCGCCGGCCGAAGCCGTGAGCCCCTCCGCGCTCTCCGCGATGACGACGCGGCAGCGGAGTGTTCTCGTCCCAGCCGAACGTGCGGGCGATCTGCTCGAGCGTCGCGACGGTGGTGTCGTAGTCCTCGGGGGAGACGGCATCCGCCACCTGAGCCCTGATGCCGTCGACGACCGTGCCGAGGCGCTCCTTGGCGGCTCGCCCTTCGTCGGTGAGGGTCCAGCCCTCACCCGTCTTCGCGACCCAGCCCCGCTCGACGAGTCGCCGCAGTCTGGCGGGGTGCAGCGGGCGGCCTGATGCGGCCGTGCCGTCGACCACGTTGAGCTGGCGCCAGTCGCGGCGCGTCGCTCCCTCGCTCTCGAAGGCGCGGGCGAACTCGGCGGCCATCAGCCGGTCGACCGCCTTGACCCAGTAGCCGAACGGGCGAGAGATCTGTGTGTCTGTGTGGGTGTTCATCATGAAGTCCTTTGATGTCAGTGTGCATGTGCTTGTCACAGTGCATGTATATGTATGGTGACATGGGGTAGCGATGCATGTCAAGTCGCATGTAAAATCGAACCGTGAGCGCCGCAGAGAACGACCCCGCCGAGATCATCGCGCAGGCCCTGTCCAGGCTGCGCGGGCGCAGGCCAGGCGGCCGGGGGTCTGGCGGCTGGCATGGCGGCCCGCACGGCGGTCCGCACGGGGAGCCGGCCGGTCATGAGCATCCCGATCATCACGGCCGCCACCCTGGCCATCCGGGGTCTGCCGGCGGCCCGCCGTGGATGGGCGACCCTGCGTCCCGCTTCGGCGGACTGGCACGCATGCGGATGCTCGAGGCACTCGCCGCGGCATCCGCTCCTCTCAGCGTGAGCGATCTCGGAGCGGCTATCGGCGTCGATCAGCCTCGCGCCTCGCGCCTCGTGCAGCAGGGCGTCGCGCACGGCTTCGTGCGCCGAGAAGCCGACCCCGACGATGCACGCCGCACCCGCATCGCGCTCACAGACGAGGGGCGAAGGATGGCGAAGGGCGTCAAGGGCGAACGGCGCGAAGCGCTCGGCAAGGCTCTGGCGGCCTTCACCGACGACGAGCGCACCGAACTCGCCCGGCTGCTGAACAAGCTCGCCGACAACTGGAGCTGAGCGATCAGGCCTCGGTCTCGCCGAAGTCGAGCGACGGCTCGTCGTCGACCGACAGCGAGAGCACGACGGTCTCGATGACCGCATTCGCCTCGATCTGCTGCTCGATCGCGCGCATTCGGCGTGCGACGTCGTGCTCCCGGGCGTCACCCGCGAGGTCGACCTCGGCCACCACGAACAGGCGGTTCGGGCCGACGTACTCGATGTGCAGGTAGGTCACGCGCTGGATATGCGGTGACGCGAGCAGCGCGCGTCCGACCCGCGCCCGCAGCGTCGGCGACGCATTGGTCCCGACGAGGAACGCGACGTTGCGCTTGATGAGGATCAGGGCGACGACGCCGAGCAGCACGCCCACGAGGATCGATCCCACGGCGTCCCAGGCGGCGACCCCGGTGATCTGATGCATCGCGATCGCCCCGCCGGCCAGTGCGAGGCCGATCAGGGCTGCCGCGTCTTCGAAGAACACCGCGCGCAGGGTCGTGTCGCTCGTCTCGAGCACGAAGTCCCACGTGGATGCGCCGCGCTCGCGCGCCAGGCGCCGCGACTTCACCATGGCCTGCGTGAAGGAGGCGCCCTCGAGCACGAACGAGATGCCGAGCACCGTGTAGGCGACGATCGGGCTCTCGACGGGACCGGTCTCGGAGAGCTCCTGGATGCCGTGCATGATCGACACGATCGATCCGGCCGTGAAGATCCCGAATGCGGCGATCAGCGACCACACGAAGGCGGAGCGCCCGTATCCGAGCGGATGCCGCTGATCCTTCGTGCGGCCGCCTCGGCGGTCGGCGATGAGCAGGAACACCTCGTTGCCGGCGTCTGCCCAGGAATGGGCGGCCTCGGCGACCATCGACGCGGATGCGGTGATGATGGCGGCCACGGTCTTCGCGACCGCGACCAGGACGTTGGCGAGGAAGGCGATGATGACGGTCACGCGGTCAGGCTACGCCCTCATCCGCGACGGCGCGCAGCGATGCCTCGAGTGCCGTGCGCGCCGCGAGCCCGACCGAGGGTGACGTCACGAGGAAGATCCGGCGCTCGAGTGTGCTGTCCTCCACCGGCAGCGCGGCCACCGTGTCGAGGTGCGTCGGAAGCGCGAGCTCGGGCACGAGAGCGGCGCCGAAACCTGCCGCGACATAGGCGGCGACGACGGCGTAGTCGTCACTGCGGATCGCGATGCGCGGCGTGAACCCGGCCCGCTCGGCGGCCTTCGCGAGGGCGGCGTCGACCGGATCGGATTCGGCGGCGCCCGCCACCCACGACTCCTCCGCGAGGTCGGCGAGGTGCACGCCGGGGCGCCCGGCCAGCGGGTGATCGGCCGGGACGATGACCGACAGGTGCTCCCGGCGCACGGGAACCATGCGGAACCCCGGCGGCAGGATCGTGGGCCGGCCGGGTGCGTCGTAGACGATCGCGGCGTCGAGCCGCAGCCCGATCACGGCCTCCATGAGGGGATCGAGCTCTGCTTCCGTGACGTCGGGGGCGAACCCGGCATCCTGCAGCGTGAGCACCACCTGTGGCAGCAGCCGCGCGCCTGCCGAAGGGAAGACGCCGATCGCTATGCGCCGCCGCTCGGAGACGATCAGCGATCGGATCTCCTCGACCGCCCGGTCGGAGCGGTCGAGGATCGCGATCGCGTGCGGCAGCATCGCCTCGCCTACGGCGGTCAGCCGGGTGCCCTCCGGGCCGGCCGCGACGACCTCGGCGTCGAGCACCCGTCCGATGCCCCGGAGGTGATGCGTGACGGTGGGCTGACTCCACTGCAGCGCGGCGGCGGCTCGGAGCACCGAGCCGTGCTCTGCGACGGCGCGCAGCGCCTTCAGCTGTCGCAGGTCAAGCATCCGCGCTCCATACCTGTTATTGACCAATCCAGAAATGTCTCCATTCCCTATGCTAGCCGTCCGCGGAAAGATCGATCCGTGACCTCGAAGACGCCCTACGCCGACGCCATCCGCCGCTACGCCTCACGCGACCTGCGGCGGTTCAACGTCCCAGGGCACGGCGCCGACCCGGCTGCCGCCCCGCTGCTGACGGAGTTCTTCGGGCACGACGTGCTGCGCTACGACCTCGAACCGCTCCTCGACGGCATCGACAAGGGCGAGACGAACCCGCTCGAGGAGGCCCGCGCCGCAGCCGCACGCGCCTGGGGTGCTCGACGGACGTGGTTCCTCACCAACGGCGCCTCGGAGGCGAACCGCATGGCTGCGCTCGCGCTCGCCGCGTTCCGCACGCCGGACGAGGTCGTCGTGGCCCAGCGCAGCGCGCACTCGAGCTTCTTCGACGGCATCATCCTGGGCGGTCTCGACCCGCGGTTCGTGCAGCCGACCATCGACCAGCACCACGGCATCAACCACGGCGTGACCCCGGCGGCCATGCGCGAGGCGCTGAGCCGCGGCGACGCGAAGGCCGCCTACATCATCAGCCCCAGCTACTTCGGCGCTGTGGCCGACGTCGCCGGCATCGCCGAGGTGTGCCACGAGGCCGGCGTGCCGCTCGTGGTCGACGCCGCGTGGGCCGCGCACTTCGGCTTCCATCCCGAGCTCCCCGCCAACCCGCTCGCGCTCGGCGCCGACCTCGTGGTGTCGTCGACGCACAAGATGGGCGGCAGTCTGACGCAGTCGGCCATGCTGCACCTGGGTGAGGGTGCATGGGCCGCCGAGCTCGAGCCGCTGATCGACCGGGCGTTCATGTACACGCAGTCGACCAGCGCGAGCTCGCTGCTGCTGGCGTCGCTCGACCTTGCCCGCGCGACGCTGGAAGAGGGCCACGACCGCATCGCGGACTCGCTCGCGGCCGCACAGGAGCTGCGCGATGCCGTGCGCGCCACCGGGCGCTTTCCGATCGTGAGCGACGGCTTCTCGGCCTTCCCCGACATCGTCGACCACGACCCGCTGCGCGTGTCGATCGACGTGGGCGCCGCGGGGCTGCACGGCCATGCCGTGCGCGAAGAGCTCATCCGCACCGCCGGCATCATGACCGAGATCTCCACGGCGTCGTGCATCGTCGCCTTCGTCGGGCCGGGAACCACGCCGGATGCCGCGCGATTCGTCGCGGCGCTCGAGGCGCTGCGCCCCGTCGGCGACCTCGCCGCGCGCGGCATCGACGCCTCCGTCGCGCTGCCTCAGCCGGGGCCCGCGGTCATGCGCCCCCGCGACGCCGCCTTCGCGCACACCGAGATCGTGCCGGCCGCACAGGCGATCGGCCGGGTCTCGGCCGACTCCCTCGCCGCGTATCCGCCCGGCATCCCCAACGTCCTCCCCGGAGAAGTGCTCACTGCCGACACGATCGGGTTCCTGCGCGGAATCGCGGCGACTCCTGGTGGCTATGTGCGCGGCTCGCTCGATGCCGCGGTCGACGGCCTGCGGGTCGTCGTCGACGCGTCGGCGGGGGCGGAAACGGCGGGCGCGGCCGCGCTCGCCGTCGTCTGAAGGAGTGCGTGCGGGTAGCCTGGACGCACCCCCGACAGACACCGATATCGTCGGATCCTCCGATCCGGCCGTAGTCCGAAGGTGACGAGCAAGGAAGCCGTCACCCCTGAAGAACGGGTAGCCAGATGACGACACTCGCCCAACAGCTGCTGAGGCGCAAACCGATCGGACGAGGCACGGGGGACTCGCCGCTGCACAGGACGATCGGGCTGTTCCCGCTCATGGCGATCGGCATCAGCTGCACGATCGGCACCGGGATCTTCTTCATAATGTCGCAGGCGGTGCCGCTCGCCGGCCCCGCCGTCGTCTGGTCGTTCGTGATCGCCGGCGCCGTCGCGGGACTCACGGCCCTCTGCTACGCCGAGCTCGCGGGGGCGGTGCCGGTCTCCGGCTCGACCTACTCGTACGCCTACGCCACGATGGGCGAGGGCACCGCGATGGTCGTCGGCGCGTGCCTGCTGCTCGAGTACGCCGTCTCGGCCGGCGCTGTCGCCGTCGGCTGGTCGCAGTACCTCAACGAGCTGCTGCAGAACGTGTTCGGCATCCGTCTTCCCGAGGCGCTCATCAACGCGCCGGAGGAGGGCGGCCTGGTGAACCTTCCCGCCGTGATCCTGGTCGCGCTGTGCGCGATCCTGCTGATCCGCGGCACCAAGGAGTCGGTCGTCACCAACGCGGTCATGGTCTGCATCAAGATCGGCGTGCTGCTGTTCTTCATCGCGCTGGGCGTGACCGGCTGGAACTCCGACCACTTCGCCGATTTCGCCCCCTACGGCATCGGCGGCGTCGCGGCGGGAGCCGGCGTCATCTTCTTCTCGTTCATCGGCCTCGACGCGGTGTCGACGGCGGGCGAGGAGGCCAAGAACCCGAAGCGCAACCTGCCCCTCGCCATCCTGCTCGCGCTGGTGGTCGTGATCGCGCTCTACATCGGCGTCGCGCTCGTCGCGATCGGCGCGCAGCCGGCCGGTCAGTTCGAGGGTCAGGAGGCGGGGCTCGCCGCGATCCTCGCCCAGGTGGTCGGCAGCTCGTGGCCGGCGACCGTGCTCGCGGTCGGCGCGGTCATCTCGATCTTCAGCGTCACGCTCGTCACCCTGTACGGCCAGACGCGCATCCTGTTCGCGATGTCGCGCGACGGCATGATCCCGAAGATCTTCGCGAAGGTCAACGAGCGCACGCGCACGCCCGTGCACAACACGCTCATCGTGTCGGGCGTCGTCGCAGTGCTCGCGGGCGTCATCCCGATCACCTTCCTCGCCGAGATGACGAGCATCGGCACCCTCGCCGCGTTCCTCGTGGTGTCCGTGGGGCTCATCATCCTGCGCCGCCGCGAGCCCGACCTCGAGCGCGGCTTCAAGGTTCCGCTGTATCCGATCACTCCCCTCCTGTCGATCGCCGGCTGCATCTGGATCATCACCCAGCTGCGCCCCATCACGATCATCGTGTTCGTGATCTGGGTCGCCGCGTTCCTCGCGTTCTACTACTTCTACGGCCGTCGCCGATCGGCTCTCGAGCCCGGCAATGCTCCCCTGAGCGCCGACGTGCCGTTCACGACGACCGTCCGCGTGGAAGGCGACCGGCGATGAGCCTGCTCGTCGGCGTCGACACGGGGCGGCGCTCCTCATCGGTGCTCACGCTCGCCGCCCAGCTCGCGCACTCGCTGGAGACCGACCTGGTCGTCGCCGCTGTCGTCGGCTCGGCGTGGGCGCCGCTGCGCGGCGGCGTCGACCACGAGTGGCGCGCGCACGACCGCGCGGCGGCCGAGCAGGTGCTCGACCATGCGGCGAGCGTGCTCGGTGGGCAGGTGAAGGCCAGGTACCTCGTGCACGAAGCGGCCTCGTCGCGGCGCGGGCTGCTCGAACTCGCGGATGCGGAGAAGCCCGAGCTCCTGGTGGTCGGCTCCGCGGGGCGGGGAGAGCACGGCCGCATCACTCTCGGGTCGGTGACCGAGGCGCTGCTCCATGCCTCGCCGGCACCCGTCGCGATCGCCCCCGTCGGCTACCGGGTGCAGCTCGACGCGCGCATCACGCGCGTCACAGCCGCATACGGCGGCTCGGAGGCCGCGCAGGACCTGGTGCGCGGAGCGGCCCCGGTCGCAGCGCGAGCGGGCGCCGCGCTCAGGATCGCCTCGTTCGCGGTCAGGCCGGATGCCGAGACCGGCATCCTCTCGGGCGCCGGCGGCCGCGCGGAGGACCCTGTGCTCACAGAATGGGCAGATCGCATCCGGCATCACTCGCTGTCGATCATCGACGAGATCGAGGAGCTCACTCCCGGACCGACGCTCGAGGAGGTCGCGATCGGCGTGGGCGAGTCGTGGGCGGCCGCCGTCGACGACATCGGCTGGGGCGAAGGCGATCTGCTCGTGGTGGGCTCGAGCAGCATGAACCCCTTCGCGCGGGTGTTCCTGGGCTCGCACGGCACCAAGATCGTGCGCAGCGCGACCGTTCCCGTGATCGTCGTTCCACAGGCCGTCATCCGCTCCTGAGATCGTTCAGGGGGCGTCGCGCTGGGCGCGGCGCCTCTCAGCGCGGAGCCTTCACCGGCAGCAGGAGCAGGAAGCCGGCGATCAGCACGATGACGATGCCCAGGATGCCGAAGGCGGTCTGCGCGGTCAGGGCGATCAGCACCGTCCAGGCGCCGGAGGCCATCCAGCTCGCCGCGCGCCCGGTCGTGGCGTAGAGGCCGAAGATCTCGCCTTCGCGTCCGGCCGGGGTGACCCTGGCGAGGAACGAGCGGGCGGCGGCCTGTGCCGGCCCCACGAAGGCGCACAGGACGAGGCCGCCGATCCAGAACACGATCGGGCCGGCATCCACCAGGAAGAACACCGCGAGCCCCGCGACGACCATCGACCCCAGCGAGGTCAGGATGATCCGCTTGGGGCCGAAGCTGTCGTCGAAGCGGCCGGCGATGATGGTCGACACGCCCGCGATGAGGTTGGCTGCGATGCCGAAGGCGACGAGCTCGAGGAATGCGAAGTGGAAGACCTGCCCCGCGATCACCGCGCCGAAGGTGAACACGCCGCCGAGCCCGTCTCGGAACACGGCGCTCGAGAGCAGGAACCAGAAGGTCGGGCGCGTCTCGGGGTTGCGGTAGAGACCGATGACGTCCCTCACCAGCAGCCCGTAGGACGCGAAGAAGCCGACCTTGCGCTCGGCGCGTCCGAGCGAGGGCTCGGGGACGTTCAGGAAGATCGGGATGCTGAACACGATCGCCCACACGGCGCAGCCCACCGCGATGATGCGGAACGGCAGGCCGCCGTCTGCAGACAGCCCGAACCAGTCCATCGCGTAGAACACCACGACGATGATGAGCGCGACGATGCCGCCGAGGTAGCCGAAGCCCCAGCCGAGGCCGGAGATGCGTCCGACCGTCTTCGGGTTCGCGATGCCGACGAGCATGGCGTTCGAGTTCACGGCGGCGATCTCGCCGAACACCGAACCGGCCGAGATCAGCGCGACGCCCAGCCAGAACAGGCTCGGCGTCGGCTCGACGAACCACAGGCCGAGCATGCAGAGGATGAGCGCACCGGTGCCGATCCCCAGCCACAGCTTCTGGCGGCCCGCGGCATCCGCTCGTTGGCCCAGCACCGGAGCGAGCAGCAGGATCGCGAGGGCGGCGATCGTGCTGCCGAGCCCGAGGCCCGAGGCGAGGCCCGCCTCGGCGGCCACGCGCACCGGGTCCTTCTCGCCGAGCGCCGCGATGTCTGCGGGCAGGAACGCCTCGGTCGTGAGATACAGCGCGGTGAAGATGAACGTGAGGATGACGGTGTTGAAGGGCTGGGTCGCCCAGTCCCACAGCGCCCACGAGAACACCTGCTTCTTCGGGGCCGGGGTGTCGCCGCGCAGCTCGAGGCCGATCACGCCGACGGCTCCGCTGTTGGCGGTCGCGGCGGGTTCGGGCGCGGCGCTGCGCCGTTCGGGTTCGCTCATGAGGGAAGTCTGGCGGGGCGTGGTGAACGGGCGGTGACGGCGCGCCGTCAGGGCCAGCGGCCCTCGACGCTGATCCGAGGATCCCTCAGCGTGCGCGCATAGTCCTCCTTCAGAACCGCGAGATGCAGCCACGCCTCGGTCCGGGTCACGCCGGGCAGAGCCCGCAGCCGCTCCAGGCTCGCGTACAGCGCACCGGCGGATGGCTCGACCAGCGTCGCGACGACGTCGAAGCGCCCGAGAGTCCGCGCCGCGAAATCGACGCCCCGTCCTGTGCGAAGCTCCTCGACGATCGCGGTGTCGTCGTCGAGGTTCACCCCGACGCCCATGGAGAGCTGGCGATGCTCGAGACCTCTGGCTTCCACCGCGCTGATCTTGATCACGCCGCCGTCGGTCAGCCGCTGCACGCGCGTCGCAACGGCTGAGGGCGACAGGCGCACGGCTTCGCCGAGCGCCCGGAAGCTCTTGCGCCCGTCGATCTGCAGCTGCTCGACGAGCGCCTCATCGATCGCATCCAGGGTGATGTCACCGTGATACTCGGACACGAAGAAGCCCTTGACGACGGTCGAGTAGATGATCGTGCTGATGTCGAGCACGCCGTCGAGCGCGCGGATGCGGGCGAGCAGGTCGTGCAGCTCGGCCATCGAGCCCAGTCGCACCTCGGTGACCAGGTCGTACGCACCGCCCACAGAAGACACGAACACGGTCTCCGGCATGTCGCGCAGCGGCGCGGCGACCCTCGCCGCAGGCCCCGCCGTGCGGATCGACACGTGCGCGAGCACGTGCTGGCCGAGGAAGACCGGATCCACTGCGGCGACCACCCGCACGGTGCGGTCGTCGAGAAGCACCCGCAGTCGCGCGGCGACGGCCGCCCTGGTCTGGGAGAGGCGATCGGCGAGCGAGCGGATGCTGGCGCGGCCGTCCTCCTGCAGGGCGCGGATGAGTTCAGCGTCGAAATCCATGTGCTTCCCGAAATCCGTCGAATACCTGCGAACGCACGGGAGTGCGTACATGAATACAGTGCCCGACGCCGTTGATCCGTCGCAAGGCACAGTTCTGTGCGGATTGGATGACAGAACTCCAGTTGATGAGTTCTTCCACTGGAGTTCTGCTCTTGTCGCGCGCCTCAGACGTCCGTAGCATCCTTCGCTATCCGACATCTTCCGCAAAGGAGCGGGCTCCATGACCTCTACCCACAGCAGGGCGCGACGCGCAGGCATCGCGGCCTTCGTCGGCACCACCATCGAGTGGTACGACTTCTACGTCTACGCGACCGCAGCAGCCCTCGTCTTCGGTCCGCTGTTCTTCCCCAGCGAGGACCCGCTCGTCGAGACCTCGCGCGCCTTCGCCACCTTCGCGGTCGCCTTCCTCGTGCGTCCGCTCGGCGGCATCATCTTCGGGCACATCGGCGACAAGTTCGGCCGCCGCGTCTCACTCGTCATCACGCTGCTCATGATGGGCGCGGCCACCGTGCTCGTCGGCTGCCTGCCGACCTACGCCGACATCGGGCTCGCCGCCCCGATCCTGCTGATCGTGCTGCGCGCACTGCAGGGCCTCGCGGTCGGCGGCGAGTGGGGCGGCGCGGTGCTCATGAGCGTCGAGCACGCCCCCGAGGGAAAGAAGACCTTCTACGGCGGCTTCACGCAGCTCGGCAACCCGGCAGGCGCCCTGCTCGCCTCCGGCATCTTCGCGATCATGTCGCGCGGCGGCGACTCGTTCATCCAGGACGGCGGCTGGCGCATCCCGTTCCTGCTCTCGATCGTGCTGGTCGGCGTGGGCTTCTGGGTGCGGTACCGCGTCGAGGAGTCCCCGGTCTTCGAGGAGAAGGTCGAGGGCCGCAAGCAGTCGATGCCGCTCGGGTTCGCCCTGCGCGCCAACTGGATGCCGATCCTCCTCGGCATCGGCATCCTCCCGATCTCCACCGGCGGCTACTACCTGGCCACGACGTTCGCCACGGCCTACGCCACCGGCGAGCCGATCCACCTCAGCGAGCAGGTCATCCTCGACGCCATGACCCTGGCCTCCTTCGTGGAGTTCGTGGTCACCCTCCCGGTCGCCTGGCTCGGCGACAAGTGGGGTCGCAAGAACATCATGTACATCGGACTGATCACCTCGGTGCTCACGTTCATCCCGTTCCTGCTCGTGATGCCAGGACGGGTCGAGCCGCTGATCTTCCTGTTCGCCTCGCTCGTGCGCATCGCCATGAGCGCGACCTACGCGCCGATCGCGGCGATCCTCGCCCAGATGTTCCGCCCGCAGGCCCGCTACACGTCGATCGCCCTGTCGTACGGCGTCGGAGCCGCGCTGTGGGCGGGGTTCTCGCCCTGGTTCGCGACGCAGCTCGTGGCCTGGACGGGCAGCATCTGGTCCGTCATCGGCATGTTCATCGGCATGGCCGCCATCGCGTTCATCTGCACGAAGCTCGCGCCGCAGCACTCCGATGAGGCCCCGGTCACCGCCTCCTTCACCGCCCGCACCGACACCACCGCGAACAGGCTGCCATGAGAAAGCTCACCCCCTTCGACACGTCCGCACAGACCGCACCCCGCATCGTCACGGCTCGCACGATCCACACGGTGGATGCCGAGGGCTCGACGGCGACGGCCATGCTGATCGATCGCGGCCGGATCCTCGCGATCGGCGACCTCGCCGCCTGCGAGCAAGCGGCGAAGGGGGTGGGCCTCACGCCCGAGCACCTCGATCTCGGCGAGGCCGTGGTCGTCCCCGGCTTCGTGGACGCGCATGCGCACCCGCTCATGTTCGGCCAGATGATGTCATGGGTCGACTGCGGCCCCGAGAAGGCCGGCAGCATCCCGGAGATCGTGGCTCTGCTGCGCGAGGCAGCCGAGCGCACCCCTGCCGGCCGGCCGGTGCGCGGCTACGGCTACGAGCAGCGCAACCTCGCGGAGCGGCGGCATCCGACCCGCTTCGAGCTCGACGAGGTCGCGACCGACCGCGAGGTGTACCTGATGAACGCGTCCGGCCACGGCGGCGTCGTGAACTCGTACACGCTCGACGCCAACGGCGTCACCCGGGACACCCCGAACCCCGAGGGCGGCGAGTTCTTCCGCGACGCCGACGGCGAGCTCACGGGGGAGCTGTCGGATGCGGCGTGCAACATCCTCACCGGCCTGCACGGCGTGAAGATCGGCCACCATGGACCGAACTTCCACCTCGCCGATGAGCCGGAGGAGCACCTGCGCCAGCTGGATGCCGCGACGCAGCGCTTCCTCGCGGGAGGCGTGACCTCGATCGGCGACTGCCAGGTCACGCGCCGCGAGTTCGACATGTACCTGCGTCTGGCCGAGGCGGGCCGCCTCGACGTGCGCGTGTCGATGTACCTGCTGTCGCACCTGCTCGACGAGGCGCTCGAGATGGGGCTCGTCGGGCAGTTCGGCAACGCCTTCCTCAGCTTCGCCGGTATCAAGTTCTACGCCGACGGCACCCTCGGCGGCTGGACGGCGTACTTCCCGGACGGCTACGTGGGCGACCCCTGCCGCACGGGGCAGCTGTACCACGAGCCGGCGGCCTACGCGGAGCTGATCCGCAAGGCGCACGCCGCCGGCCTGCAGACCGCGACGCACGCGCAGGCGCCGACCGCGATCGAGATGGTCGTCTCGGCCATCGAGGCCGCGCTCGCCGAGCGCCCGGACGCCGACGCCCGCCACCGGATCGAGCACTGCGGCCTGCCCACGCCCGAGCAGATCGGGCGCATGGCGGCGGCCGGCATCCGCCCGGTGAACCAGACCCAGCACTACTTCAACTGGGGTGAGGGCGTCGAGCAGGCCATCGGCACGCCGGGGGAGCGGTTCAACCCGCTCGGCGAGTTCGAGCGCGCCGGCGTCGGCTACACGATCTCCTCTGATGCTCCGGTCGCCGAGCCCATTCCGCTCGAGGCCATCCAGACGGCGGTCACGCGGGTGACCCGTCGCGGTCACCGGCTGGGGCCGGACGACTTGCGCATCTCGGCGACCTCCGCCCTGCGCGCGCACACGATCGAGGGCGCGATCTCCCTCGGCCGCGAGGACGACCTCGGCTCGCTCGAGGTCGGCAAGCACGCCGACTTCGCGGTGCTGTCCGCCGACCCGCTCGCGGTGGCGGCCGAGGACATCTCCTCGATCGTCGTGCGCGAGACCTGGGTCGACGGCGAGCTCCGGCACCGGGCGGCCTGATCATGCACGCCGCGCCGTACGCCGACACCGCGGGCCGGGCGGTCCTCGAGACCATCCGCGCCTACGGGGTGACCGCCGTCTTCGGCATCCCCGGCACGCACAACCTGGAGCTCTACCGGCCGCTCGCCGATCTCGGCATCCGCGCCGTCACCAACCGGCACGAGCAGGGTTCCGGCTACGGCGCCGACGGCTGGGCGCAGCAGACCCGGCTGCCAGGGGTGGTGATCACGACGTCCGGGCCCGGGCTGCAGAACGCCATGAGCGCGATCGGCACGGCCTTCTGCGAATCGCGACCGCTGCTCGTGCTGTCGCCCGGAGTCCCGCTCGGGTCGGAGTTCGCCGACGTCGGCACCCTGCACGAGACGAAGGACGCCACCGCCATGGTCGGCGCCATCGCCGAGTGGTCGCGTCGTGTCACCACGGCTGCGGAGGCGGTGGACGCCGTGCACGACGCGTTCGCCCTGTTCCGCTCCGGGCGTCCGCGACCGGTGCACATCGAGATCCCCCTCGACGTGCTCGAGGCGCCCGCGGAGGTGCCCGCGGAGGCACGGCGCGCTCGCCCGGCTCAGGCCCCGGCCCCGGGCGACGCCGCCGCGGTCGAGGCGGCCGCGCGGCTGCTGGCCGAGTCCCGCCGCCCGGTCATCATCGCGGGTGGCGGATCGACGGATGCCGTGACCGAGATCACCGATCTGGCCGAGCGCCTCGGGGCGCCGGTCCTCACCACCTTGAACGGCAAGGGCGTCGTGGATGAACGGCATCCGCTGTCTCTCGGATCGAACCTCCGCCTCGCCGCAGCCCGTGCCGTCGCGGAGGACGCGGACGTGCTGCTCGTCGTCGGATCGAAGCTCGGCGAGGCCGAGCTCTGGGCTCCGCGGCTCGAGGCGCGCGGCGCCGTGGTGCGCATCGACATCTCGGAGGCGCAACTCGACAAGAACCTCGCGGTGACGATCGGGATCGCCGGCGATGCGGCGGCGGTGGCGGATGCGCTGCTGGCGCTGCTGCCTCCCCGTTCGCGGATCTCGCGCGATCTCGCCGCGGAGCGCTCCGCGATCGATGCGGAGATGCGCGACACCGCACCCGAGACCGTGGCCCTCGCGGAGATCATCGCCGAAGGCCTCCCCGACGACGCGATCGTCGCGGGCGACTCCTCGCAGATCGTCTACATGGCGCTGGGCAGCGTTCTGCGGCAGCGGCGTCCGCACTCCCTGCTCTACACTCCCACCTACGCGACGCTCGGCTACGGCCTGCCTGCGGCGATCGGCGCCCGCGTGGCGGACACCAGCCGCCCGGTCGTCACGGTCATCGGCGACGGCGCGCTGATGTTCTGCGTGAACGAGCTGATGACGGCGATAGAGCAGCGCCTCGACGTCACGGTCGTGTGCGTCGACAACGGCGGCTACGCCGAGATCCGCCAGAACGAGATCGATCGCGGGATGAGCCCGATCGGCGTCGACCTGGTGCAGCCCGACTGGGCGGCCCTCGCGACCGCATTCGGCGCGACAGGGCGCCGGGTCGAGCGCCGCGCCGACATCGTCTCCAGCATCCGCGACGCGATCGCCGACGGCGGCGTGCAGCTCGTGCACATCCCTCAGAACGCTCTCTGAACAGCATCCGACAGACAGGACCCCTCATGACCGAGAACGTCGGCCCCATCGACGCCTCCGTGAACCCGCGCTACTCCGGCATCGCGACCTTCGCACGGCTTCCCCGCATCGAAGACGTGCCCCGCGCCGACATCGCCGTCGTCGGGATCCCCTTCGACTCGGGCGTCAGCTATCGGCCAGGGACGCGCTTCGGGCCGTCGCACGTGCGCGAGTCCTCGCGCCTGCTGCGCCCCTACAACCCCGCACAGGATGTGTCGCCGTTCGCGATCGCTCAGGTGGTGGACGCCGGCGACATCCCCGTGAACCCGTTCGACATCACCGAGGCGGTGGACGAGGTCGAGCGCGCCGCGAAGGCGCTCGGCGAACAGGCGCAGCGCATCGTCACGATCGGCGGCGACCACACGGTCGCGCTGCCTCTGCTCCGCGCGGTCGCGGCGAAGCACGGGCCCGTCGCGGTGCTGCACTTCGACGCGCACCTCGACACCTGGGACACGTACTTCGGCGCCCCGATCACCCACGGCACGCCGTTCCGCCGCGCGAGCGAAGAGGGGCTGATCGACCTCACGGCGAGCTGCCACGTCGGCACCCGCGGTCCGCTGTACTCCAAGCAGGACCTGATCGACGACGAGCGGCTGGGCTTCTCGATCGTGTCGAGCGAGTACATCGAGGAGCACGGCGTCGATGCCGGCATCCAGCGCATCCTGCAGCGAATCGGCGACAAGCCGCTGTACGTCTCGATCGACATCGACGTGCTCGACCCCGCGCACGCGCCGGGCACCGGCACGCCCGAGGCCGGCGGGCTCACCAGCCGGGAGCTGCTGCGCATCCTCCGCGCGCTGTCCTCGACGAACATCGTGGGCGCCGACGTCGTCGAGGTCTCTCCGGCCTACGACCACGCGCAGATGACCGGCATCGCCGCGAGCCACGTCGTGTACGAGCTCGTGACGCTGCTCGCCGCGCAGCTCGCTCGGTAGGCGGCCGGGCGGGGCCGGCCCCGTCTTCGGTGCGAAAAGTCGGAGTTCCTGCGCGACACGCCGGCCCGCGGCATCCGCTCGCTGGCGTGTCCTCGGAAACTCCGACTTTTCACACGGGGCCGGGGGCGGATGCCGGCGGGCGCACCCCGCCCGCACCCCGCGCCTCACGCGAAGGAGGCCGCGAGCAGGTCGGCGAAGAGCTGCTCCGCGTCGCAGTCGACCCGCTGCCTGGCGAACCAGTCGCACACGTTGACGCAGTCGCGGTGCAGCAGATCCAGCCCCTGCGGATTCGCGATGATGTCGACGATCTGCGGCAGGTCGATCACGCGTACGCGTCCGTCATGCACGAGCAGGTTGTACGCCGACAGGTCGCCGTGCGCGAAGCCCGCGGCTGCGAAGATCCGCATGATCTCGGCGATCTGCGCGAAGTACTCCGCGAGCTCCTCGCGCGGAGCGCGCACCTGCGCGAGGCGGGGCGCGGCGGCGCCGGACGCGTCGCCGATGAACTCCATCAGGATCTCGGTGCCGTTCACTTGCACTGGATACGGCACCGGCGCGCCGAGTTCGTGCAGGCGGCACAGCGCCTCGAACTCGGCGATCGACCAGGCGGATGCCGCGACCTCCCGCCCGTGCGAGGACTTCTTCGCGAGGGCGCGGGCGTCGCGAGTGTTCTGCACGCCCCGGCCCTCGGTGTACACGGCCGAGCGGTGGAAGCTGCGGGTCTCCTCACCGCGATAGCGTTTCGCGGCCAGCAGGGTGCGCTGGGCGGGGTCGTCGGGCACGGCGCGCTCCAGCAGGAACACGTCGGCCTCCTTACCGGTCTTGAGGATGCCGAGCTCTGTGTCGAGGGCGCCGGCATCCGTCACGACCCAGTCGGGCCGGGGGAGCGGACCGCGCTGGGTCGGGATGGTCGTCGGCCAGGTGGTCCAGCGCTGGCCTTCGCCGGGCTCGACGTCGGCGAAGGTGAGGGAGAGTTCGAGTGCGTCGAAAGACGCGAAAGGATCAGACAAAGTGTGTGGCTCCGGAGTCGGAGGCCACGCAGGCGGCGGCCTCAGGGAAGGATGTCGGCGAGGGGCGCGACAACGACGTTCGTCATGTCTTCGGCTCCTCTCGCTCTGGCCTTCCGGGCTGATCCCGGTGCGCGATCGACTCTAGGCCTCCGCACCGGGATCTGTCCACCAGCAGCCGGTCACGCCTGTGGCTTCGGGACGACATCGCCGCGTGCGAGAGCGAACGGCAGGCGATCGAACACGATGCGGATGCCGGTGATCCGCCCGCCCACGACGCTGTGCAGCTCGGCCGCCGGCGCGCTCGCGACCGCTGCCGTGGCTGTGTCGTAGAGGATCAGGGCGCGCTCGTCGTCGCCGAAGGCTCCGAGCAGTTCGGAGCTCACGAGTCCCGCGGCGAACGGCGCCATGAACGCGACCACCGCGTCGCGGCCGTTCAGCACGCCGGCGGGTGAGACGCAGACGACGTCGGGGTCGAGCAGCGCCCAGGCGTCGTCGGAGGCGCCCGAGGTCCAGAGGCGGAGGTAGGAGAGAGAGGTCTCGAGGGCGGTCATGGCGGTTCCTTCCGATGGGTGCAGGCGCACGTGCGGCTGCGATGATGTGAACGGGTAGACACCGGCCGCATCCCGATCGGAACGGTGGCATCATGACTGCATGGTCCGCGCGGATGAGGGCAGCTGGCTGGCACGACCGCGCGACGACGGGTTCGCCGAGCTGGTGCGCCCTTACGAGCACGAGCTGCGGGTGCACTGCTACCGGATGCTCGGCTCGCTCCACGACGCCGAAGACGCGCTGCAGGACACGCTGCTCTCGGCCTGGCAGGCCCTGCCCGGCTTCGAAGGGCGGTCGTCGCTGCGCACCTGGCTCTACCGGATCGCGACGTCACGCTGCCTCAACGCGGTGCGCGCCGGTGCGAGGCGCCCTCCGGCTGCTCCGCTGCCGCCATTCGACGCCCCCGCCCCGAGCCGCATGAAGCGCGTGACCTGGTGCGAGCCGTTTCCCCACTCCGCGCCGTCGGCCGATGACCCGCTGGAGGTCCGGAGCGGTCTCGAGTACGCCTTCCTGTGCGCCCTGAACTCCCTCCCGCCCCGTCAGACAGCGGCCCTGATCCTGTGCGATGTGCTCGACTTCACGGCGGCCGAGTGCGCCGAGATGCTGGAATCGTCTCCCACCGCGGTGAAGGGGCTGCTGCAGCGCGCGCGTGCCGCGATGCCGTCCATCGCCCCGCTCGCTGCGTCGAAGGATGAGCTGCAGCTGGCCGAACGGCTGGCCAGGGCCTATGCCGCCGACGATGTGGACGGGGTTCTCGCACTTCTCACGGATCGCTCCTGGCTCGCGATGCCTCCGGCGCCGCACCGCTTCGACGGGAGGGCTGCGATCGGGGGATTCCTTCGTGCGAGCGCCGCCGGTCGCGGCGCGCGATACGAGGTCGAGCCGGCCGGCTGGGCCGGCGGGCATCCGGTCTTCCGCTGTCTGCTCGACGGCGAGGACCGGGGTCTGCTGATGGTCGTCGCGGCCGTCGACGGGGCCACCGTCGACGGAGTCGTCAGGTTCCTGCGCTGACATCCGGGCGGGTTCCCGCCTCCGCGCGAGCCCCCGGGCATCCGGCACGCCGGACGATCGGTCGGATGCCGTGGACGGCCGGTCGGGCGACGGCATCCGCTCGCTGCGAAGCTGGATGCATGACGATCACCGCTCCTGTTCCCACAGCCCCCGTCGCGAGCGCCGACCGCATGCGATACGGCGGGCTGATCGTGCTCATGCTCATGGGATTCCTGCTGGTGACGGCGGAGTTCCTGCCGAACGGCGTGCTCACCGAGATGGCCGCGTCTCTCGGCGTCACGCCGGGGCAGGCCGGGCAGACCGTGACGATCACGGCGCTCGTCGGCCTGGTCGTGGCGCCGACGATCGGCCTGATCTTCCCGCGGCTCGACCGGCGCTCGCTGCTCGTGTGGATGGCGCTCGCCGCGGCCGTCTCGAACCTGCTCGTCGCGATCGCGCCGAACCTCGTGCTCGTGCTCGCCGCCCGATTCCTGCTGGGTGCCGCGATCAGCGCGTTCTGGTCGATGTCGATCACGGTCGCCGCCACGCTCGCCGGGCCAGAGCGCCTCGGCCGCGGGGTCATGTTCACCTCGGCGGGCGTCTCGCTCGCCACGGTCGCCGGCGTTCCCCTCGGCGTCATGCTCGCGGAGCTCGTCGACTGGCACCTCGTGTTCGCGCTCGCCGGCGTGCTCATGGTGGCGCTCGCCGTCGCGCTGCGCTTCACGCTGCCGTCGGTGCCCGCGGCGCAGGCGTCCAGCATCCGTCTGCTCGTCGACACCGTGCGCCGCCCCGGCATCGGTCTCGGGCTCATCGGCCACGTCGCCGTCGTGCTCGGGCACTTCCTCGCCTACACCTACGTGCGCCTCGCGCTCGAGCGCATCCCCGACGTCGACGCGTCGACCATCGTCGTGCTGCTCGCGCTGTTCGGACTCGGCGGCCTGATCGGGAACATCGTGATCGGCCTCGTGATCGACCGCACCTTCGTGTTCCTGTCGGTCGTGGTGCCGGTCGTGATCGCGGCTGCCGTGATCTCGGTGATCGTGCTCTCGGGCACCGTGATTGGCGTCGGCATCGTCGTGCTGGTGTGGGGCTTCCTCTTCTCATCGTGGCTGATCGTCGCGAACACGTGGGTCGGGCACCGGATGCCCGACCGCCTGGAGGCCGGCGGCAGCCTGGTGGTCGTGGGCTTCCAGCTGGCGATCACGATCGCCGCCGGACTCGGCGGGCTGCTCGTCGACATGCTCAGCGTCGAGGTCGTCTACACGATCGGGGCGGCGATGCTCGTGGTCGGCGCCGTGCTGTTCGGGCTGTCGAACCGGGTGCGGGTGCAGGGCGCCGCGTAGCGCACGCGCCCGGCGTCGGCGCACGCGTCCCCGCGCAGGCGCTTCCGTGCCGTGCGAAAAGTCGGACCCGACGGATGACACGCCGATGCGCCGCCCCCCGGAACACGGCGTGTCGCCCCGTGAGTCCGACTTTCCACACGGGGACGGACGCCGGGGGCGGACGCCGGGGGGACGGACGCCCGGGGCGGATGCCGGACGGCCCCGGCTATGCGGGAACGGGCAGCCGGCGCCAGGCGCTCGGATTCATGCCGGTGCGACGGCGGAACGCGCGGCTGAAGCCCTCGTCGGAGGCGTACCCCAGCTCGCGCGAGGTCTCCGACACGGAGCGCCCCGCCTCGAGCATCCGCTTCGCGGCATCGATGCGCACCTCGGTGACGTAGTCGGCGGGAGAGCGGCCGACCGTGCTGCGAAAGCGCTCGGCGAAGGCCGAGCGCGACATGGCGCCGACGCCGGCCAGACGCTCGACGGTCCATTCGCGTCCGGGTGCCTCGTGGATCGCCTCGATCACGCGGTCGAGGAACGGGTCTTTCGAGACGTGCGGCCAGCCCTCGGGCGCGCAGCCGTTCTCGGCCCAGGCGCGGATCACCGAGAGCAGCACCGTGGTCGCCATGAGGCGGCAGATGAGCGGGTCGCTCTGTCGCGCAGGTCGTGACGACGGGGCCACCGGCCCCATGCTCTCGACCAGCGCGGCTGCGGCCGGCTCGAGCACATCGAAGCCGGTCACGGTGATGTAGCCGGGCAGCGCCGCGCTCACGGCAGGCGCCGGCGCCGCAAGCTCGAGAGCGACGACGATCAGGCTCGTCGCCTCCTGCGCCTCGAGCGCGACAGCGCCGTCGCCGAGGGTGAGGAACGCATCGCCGGTGCGCAGGGTGGCGGGGCTCGTGCGCGCGTCGACCTCGACACGGTGCGATTCGCGGTCGACGTCGAGTCGGCATCCGGAATCGAGCGGGGGGATACCGCGCACCGCGCCCTCCGCGACGTACACGAGCACCGCGTCGCCGGGTGCGAGGGCGAGCAGGCTGTTCTCGTTCAGGTGCTCACGGCGGCCGACGCCGACCCGGAGGTCGATCGCGCCGAGCACCTGCGAGAGGGCTTCGGGGTCGACGGTCACCATGCCTTCGGCAACGTCCGGCGATCCTGCGCTATTCCCTGAGGTCCGCAGCATCCGTCTCAACCGTTCGATGGATTTCGGATGCCGCGCCCTCGCCTAACGTGGAATCACCCGACCTCAGGAGCTCCGTGTTCACTCAGCCATCCCGCCTGTACCGCGCCCTCGCGATCGCCGAGGGGATCACCTGGACGATCCTGATCGCAGCCCTCATCGCCCGCGCCGTGGGGGTGCCGGCGATCGTCGTCACGATCGGCGGCGGCATCCACGGGTTCGTCTTCCTCGCCTACGGCGCCACGGCGATTCTCGTGGCGCTCAACAACCGCTGGAGGATCGGGACGGCGGTGCTCGCGGTCGCGAGCGCGATCGTGCCCTATGCGACGATCCCGATTGAGATCTGGCTGCACCGCACGGGCCGCCTCGCGGGCGACTGGCGCCTCGCCGAGACCGACGATCCGAGGGACCGCACGTGGTTCGATCGGCTGATGCGCTGGTTCCTGCGCCGGCCGTGGGCGCTCGGCGCGCTGATCGCCGTCGCGGTCGTCGCGCTCTACGTCATCCTGCTGCTCGTGGGCCCTCCCGGCGGCAAGTGACCCGCGTCACGGCGTGATGACGACCGGGTTCTTCTCGACGATCTCGCTGAAGGTCGCGGCGATGTCTCCCCCGGTGCAGTCGGTGATGAGGTAGACGCCGTATCCCGTCGCGGTGAAGGCACGTGCCGTGATGTACCAGTCGCGCCCGTCGTCGGCCCCGACGACCTGACGCGCGTCGAGCGAGGGGGCGCCTCCGGCGCCGTATCCGAGTTGCACGGTCCCGGCGAGAGGCGTGATGTCGGCCGCGGTGGTCGAATCGCCCAGGACGTAGGCCAGCACGGCATCGGAGCTGGCGCTGTCGTCGCCGTCGACGAGGGGCAGGCTCGAGATGTCGCCCTGCCAGAACTGCGCGATGCACACGTCGTCGATCGTGCCGTACGCCCAGCCGCCGTTCCCGTCGTCGGGTTTCGTGATCTTCCAGCCGTCATCGGCGAAGAACCCGTCAGCCCATTCGATGTAGGCGGTCGACGGCACATCCGCACCGTCATCGAAGCTCATCGACGAGGGCAGCCCGTCAGCGGGTTCGTCCGTGGGCTCGTCGATCGGCTCGTCGGTCGTGATCGGATCCTGATCGGTGGGCGGATGCTCGGGGATCTGCGCGTACAGGCAGCCGCTCAGCGGCAGCACCGCGAGTCCCACGATGATCGCCGCTGCGAGACGGCCCCCCGATGTACGCGTCATGCGGGTCAGCCTATCTCCGAAGCGGCCCGGGCGAGAGGGTCAATGCGCGGTCGCGACGCCGATCGTGTCGTGCACGATCACGGCCGCCACGCGCGCGCCTGCGCCCGCCGCCACGATGAGCTGCTGCGGACCGGGTGCGGCCGCGTCGCCGGCGGCGTACAGGCCGGGGACATCGGTGCGGCCCGAGCGGTCGGTCACGAGGTGCCCGTGACCATCGACCGATGCCGTGAACCCGTCGAGGAACGACAGATCGGTCTCCCACTCTGGGCGTACGAAGCCGCCCTCGACGTCGACCTGCGTGCCATCGGACAGGCGGATCGCCTCGAGACGGCCGCGCTCGCCGACGAGCTCGACGATGGGATGCCGGAGCACGCTGACTCCGGCGGCGGCGAGCTCTGCCTCCTCCGCGGTGGTGACCGCGTCGGAGCCGTTCGTGAACACGGTGAGGCTCTCGGTCCATCGCCCGATCAAGCGTGCACGGTCGGCGAGGTCGGCGGATTCGCCGATGAGGGCCATGCGCCTGCCGCGCAGCTCCCACGCGTCGCACGCCGCGCAGCTGAACAGGCTCATGCCGTAGAAGCCTCGCAGGTTCGGCACCTCGGGCAGGGTCTCGCGCAGGCCGGTGGCGAGCAGCACCGAGTGTGCCTCGGCCGTCTCGGTCGCCGTGGTGCGGCCGATCCCGGCGGTGAAGCCGTCGGCCGTCTGCGTGAGGGAGGTCACCTTCACGCGCGAGCGGATCTCGACGTTCGGATAGGCCGCGAGCTCCTGCCGCGCGATCTTGCGCAGCTCGTGCGGCGGCACTCCGTCGCGGGTGAGGAAGCCGTGCGAGTTCAGCGTCGCCGCGTTGCGCGGTCGGTCGGCGTCGACCACCAGCACGCGCACGAGCGAGCGGCCGAGGTTGAGCGCCGCCGACAGGCCGGCGGGCCCTCCTCCGATGATCAGGACATCGTAGGGCTCAGTCATGACCGCCGTCCTGGGGCGGGAGGGCGGCGATGATGGGGTGGTCGTGCGCGATCACGCCGGTCTTGGCGGCGCCACCGGGAGAGCCGATCTCGTCGAAGAACTCGACATTCGCCTTGTAGTAGTCCGCCCACTCCTCGGGCAGATCATCTTCGTAGTAGATCGCCTCGACAGGACACACCGGCTCGCACGCACCGCAGTCCACGCACTCATCCGGATGGATGTACAACGAACGTTCACCCTCGTAGATGCAGTCAACGGGGCACTCGTCGATGCAGGCACGATCCTTCACATCGACGCACGGGAGCGCGATGACGTAGGTCATCGGACGAGTGCGCTTTCGCTCTGAGCGTCGCGCGACACCGAGACCTGCTCTTCGCGCGGCACGACCTTGACGCGCTCGCGGGTGTGCACGTGGCTCTCCCCGAGCGCGCGCTCGTGCGCGTCGAGGGCGAGCCAGCCGTCCCACGTCGTGTACTCGGTACCGCTCGCGTCGAGCACGTCGAGGACATCCTCCTCCGAGGTCGGCGCGCCGAGCAGTCCCGCCTCGGCATCCGCGATCAGGTTCGTGATGGTCTCGAGCGCATCGGACTTGGTGTGGCCGATCAGGCCGACAGGCCCGCGCTTGATCCAGCCGGTCGCATAGAGCCCGGGCTCGCCGTCGACGCGTCCGCCCTCGTTCGGGATCACCCCGCGCGCCTCGTCGAAGGGGGCGTCCACGACGCGGGTGCCGTAGTAGCCGACCGCGCGGTACACGGCCTGCACGTCGTAGTCGCGGAACTCTCCCGTGCGCACCAGGGCGCCCTCGGCATCCGTCCGCGTCCTCTCGAAGCGGATGCTCTCGACCTTGCCGTCGCCTGCGATCTCCACGGGCGCGTGCCAGAAGTGCAGGTGCAGGCGGCGGGAGGCCGTTCCCGCGGGGCGATCGCGCCAGCTGTTCAGGGTGCGCAGCATGACCTTGAGCTGGTTGTTCGTGGCGGATGCCGGGTCGACGCCGTCGAAGTCCTCGTCGTGCAGCACGATGTCGACGTCGTTCACCTCGCCGAGCTCGCGCAGCTCGATCGGGGTGAACTTGATGTCGGCGGGGCCGCGGCGGCCGAACACGTGCACGTCGGTGACGGCGGAGGACTCGAGGCCCGCGAGCACGTTGTCGGGGATCTCGGTGGTGCGCAGGTCCACGGCGTGCTTGGCGAGCACGCGGGCGACATCGAGCGCGACGTTGCCGTTGCCGATCACCGCGACCGACGAGGCCTCGAGGGGCCAGGTGCGCGCGACGTCGGGGTGGCCGTCGAACCAGGCGACGAAGTCGGCGGCGCCGTAGGAGCCGGGCAGGTCGACACCAGGGATGTCGAGCGCGGCGTCGCGGATCGCGCCGGTCGCGAGGATCACCGCGTGGTAGCGCTCGCGCAGCTCCTCGAGGGAGATGTCGCGGCCGACCTCGACGTTGCCGATGAAGCGGATCGTGCGGCGCGCCGCATCCTCGTCCGGGAACGCGTCGAGCATCTCGTGCAGCGAGTTCACGATGCCCTTGATGCGGGGGTGGTCGGGCGCGACGCCGTAGCGGATCAGCCCGTAGGGCGCCGGGAGCGACTCGAACAGGTCGATCTCGACCGTGCCGCTGCCTTCACGAGCGGCGACGGCGTTGGCGAGGAGGTTGCCCGCATAGATTCCGGCGGGACCCGCGCCGACGATCGCGACGCGCAGGGACAGAGAGGTCGATGACATGACGTATCTTTCGGTGGATCAGCAGGACGGGAGGTCAGCGGGTGGTGAGAGAGGACTCGACGACCTGGACGAGGCCGGTGTCGACGGCGAGGCCCGCGGTGAGGGCCTCGGTCCAGTGCGTCTTCTTCTCGGTGGTGGAAAGGGCAGGCGGCCCGGCCTGAGGGCTGAGCCGCACGACGTCGCCGATGACGATGACCGCGGGGGAGCGCACCTGTCGTTCGGCGGCGAGCCCGGTGATCGTGCCCAGCGTGCCGATCGTGACACGCTGGTTCTCGCCGTAGCCGTCTTCGACGATCGCGACGGGGCAGTCGGCGCCGCGCGAGCCTGCCGCGAGAACATGCGCGGAGTGGCCGAGCGTGTTCACGCCCATCAGCAGCACGACCGTGTGGCCGGCTCCGCCGGGGACGCGGTCGATCTGATCGTGGCCGCTGAGGACGGTGAACGATGTCGCGACACCGCGGTGCGTGAGCGGGATGCCGGCCACTGCGGGCACCGAGATCGCACTCGTGACGCCGGGCACGACCTCGACCGGGATGCCGTGCTCCTCGCAGAACAGCTGCTCTTCGCGGCCGCGGCCGAACACGAACGGGTCTCCGCCCTTGAGCCGCACGACGTTCTTGCCCGCGCGGGCGAGTTCGACCAGCAGCTCGTTGATGCCGTCCTGCGGCACAGGGTGGTGGCCGGGGAGCTTGCCGACGTCGATGACCTCGGCCGGCAGCGCGATGCCCTCCGCAGCGAGCTGCTCGAGCACGGCACGAGCCCCGAGGCGATCGGCGACGATGACGTCGGCGCTCTGCAGCGCCTTCAGGCCGCGTACGGTCAGGAGCCCGGCGTCGCCGGGGCCGGCGCCGACGAGAGCCACGCGTCCGGTCATCGCCCTGCTCCCAGGAGCAGTCCGCGGTTGCGCAGCATCCGTCGCTCGAGCGGGCCGAACAGTGCCAGCTCGATCACGATGCCGATCGCGAGGATCAGCAGGATCGTGGCCAGCACGCTCGCGAGGTCCGCGAGCTCGCGCGACTGGTTGAGCATCGTGCCGAGGCCGAAGCCCATCGACCCGCCGACCGTGATGATCTCGGCCGCCATGAGCGAGCGCCACGAGAACGCCCAGCCCTGCTTGAGACCGGCGAAGTAACCGGGCAGCGCCGCAGGAAGCGTCACCGAGGTCGCGAGCTGCCAGCGGCTCGCGCCGAGCACGATGCCGACCCGGCGCAGCTGCGGCGGCACCTGGTCGATGCCCGAGAGCAGCCCGTTCACGATCGACGGGATCGCGCCCATCAGGATCACGAAATAGGCGGTGGCGTCCGTCAGGCCGAACCAGATGATCGCGGCGGGCACCCACGCCACCGAGGGCAGCACGGTGAGGCCGGAGATGAGAGGACCGGCCGCGCGACGCAGCAGCCGCCACTCCGCGAGCAGCATCCCGAGAGCGGTGCCGACGACGATCGCGATCAGGAAGCCGATCACGCCGCGCTCGAGGCTGGTCAGCACCGCCTCCTGCAGGCGGCCCGACGCCCAGGCGTCTCCGAGGGCTCCGGCGACGGCGGTAGGGCTCGGCGCCTTGTCCGGTCGAGGGCTCGCGATCACGATGTAGAGCTGCCAGATGCCCAGCAGCACGAGCAGCAGCACGATGGGCGGCACGGTCTTGCCCAGAAGATCGCGCCAGCGCGGCGTGCGCTGTACCTCGTCGGACTGCAGCCTGTCGAGTCCGGCGGAGAGCGTGGCCAGGTCGTCGCCCTTCATCGTGCTCGGGGCGCTGTTCTCGGTGTCAAGAGGCATTGCGGGCGATCTCCTTCCGCAGCTCGGCAGTGATCTCGGTCGCGAGCGCCGCGACCTCGGGAGATTCGATGCGCCGGCCGCGCGTGTTCGCGATGTGCCACTCGCCGGCCACCCGGCCTGGACGGCTGGAGAGCAGGATGACGCGCTGACCGAGACGAGCGGCCTCGCGCACGTTGTGGGTGACGAAGACGATCGTGCGGCCGGTGGCGCGCCACACGCGCTCGAGCTCTTCGTGCAGCAGGTCGCGGGTGATCGCGTCGAGCGCCGCGAAGGGCTCGTCCATCAGCAGCACGTCGCGGTCCTGCGCGAGGGCGCGGGCCAGCGCCACGCGCTGACGCATGCCGCCGGAGAGCTCATGGGGGCGCTTGTCGCCGGCCTCCGCGAGGTTCACGGTGCCGAGCAGGCGCAGCGCCTCCTCCCGGCGCTCAGCGCGAGGCACGCCGCGCAGCCGCAGCGCCAGTTCGACGTTCTGCCGGGCGGTGAGCCACGGCATCAGCGCCGACTCCTGGAACATCACGGATGCGCCGCTCGCCGGGGTCTCGATGCTGCCCGCCGTCTTCTTCTCGAGCCCGGCGATCAGGTTGAGAAGCGTCGACTTGCCGCAGCCGGATGCGCCCAGCAGGCACACGAACTCACCGGGCGCGATGTCGAGCGAGATGTCATCGAGGACGATCGGGCCTGCGCCGTAGCGCTTCGTGACGTGGGAGATGCGCACCGCGGGGTCGACGGCGGGCGCGGGAGCGGCGAGCGGCGTGACGCCGTCGAAGCTCGGCGTCAGCCGGGTCACGGATGCCGCGGCATCCGCCGTCTTGCCCGCGGGCGCACTCATCAGTCCTCCCCGAGCCCTGCGGCTGACACGGTGTCCTCACCGGCATCCGTCAGGAGCTTGTTCAGCGGGGCCAGGTCGAAGAGCCCGTCGATCGAGCCCTCCTTCTGCGTGCCGGCGGCGAGCCCGTTCTTCACGAGCGTCTCGAAGGCGTCGGCGTGCGGGTCGACCGTGAACGTCACGTTCTCGAGCGCTCGGGCGAGCACCTCGTCGGAGAGCTTCTTGCCCGTCGCCTCTTCGAGTGCGTCGTTGATCACGGCCGGAGCCTCGTCGGCGTGCTCGTCGAGCCACGCCACCGAGGCGATGTGCCCCTCGAGCAGCTCCTCGACGACCTCGGGGTGCTCCTTCGCGAAGTCCTTGCGCACCAGGAGCACCGTGGTCGGGAAGTTCCCGTCGGGCCACAGGTCGGCCTCGTTCACGAGCACGTGCGCGCCGGCCTCGACGACCAGACGCGACACCCAGGGCTCCGGGAGCCAGGCGCCGTCGAGCTGACCGTCCTGGAACAGCGTCAGCGTCTGCGCATTCTCGGTCGGCGTGATCGTGACGTCGCCGCCGGAGGTCGAGGTCTCGAAGCCCTCGTCGGCGAGCCAGCTGCGCAGCGCCACGTCCTGCGTGTTGCCGAGCTGCGGGGTCGCGATGTTCTTGCCCTTGAGGTCAGAGGCGTCCTGGATGCTGTCGTTCACGACCAGCGCGGCACCGCCCGACGTGGCGCCGGCGATGATGTTCGCCGACTCGCCTCCCGACTGGATGAAGGTGTTGATCGCGGGGTTCGGGCCGATGTAGGTCGCGTCGATCGCGCCGGCGGAGAGGGCCTCGATCGCGGCCGGGCCGGCGTTGAAGACCTCGGTCTTCAGGTCGACGTCGCCGAGAGCATCCTGGAACAGCCCCTCGGAGAGGCCGACCAGCGCAGGCGCATGCGTGACGTTGGCGAAGTAGCCCAGGCGCACCTCGGCGAGGTCGTCGCCCTTCGCATCGCCGGATCCCTGATCGGCGGATGCCGAGGCGCAGCCGGCGAGCATCATCGCGGTGAGCCCCAGGACGGTGAGAGCGGTGGTGGTGCGGTTGATCTTCACGGTTTCGCCTCCTTAGCGAGTCAGGGGTGTTGCAGGTCAGTCCCTGGCGACGGTGGCGGCGGCGAGCGTCGCACCATCGGCGGGGTGGATGAGCACGAGCGAGCCGCCTTCACGGCTCTGCGCGTACGGCTCGAGGGGCAGATCGGCGGCGAAGCGCAGGCGCACGCGGCCGATCTCGTTCACGGCGAGGGTCTCGGCGTCGTGGTGTCCGAGCGTCTCGAGGTCGCGCCGGTCGATGACCTCGGAGATCAGGGCCTGCACGGTCGCGGTGCCGTGCTTGACGAGGACCTTGCTGCCGGCGGTGGTCGATCGGGGATCGAGCTGGAACAGCTCCACGACCGCCTCGCGGCGGCCCGCGGGAACCGTGCCCGATGCCGCGATCACGGCGCCGCGCGCCGCGTCGATCTCGTCGGCGAGGGTAAGCGTCACCGACTGGGCGGCGGTGGCGGCATCCGCCTCCTGCCCCGCGATGTGGATGCCGGTGACCGTGGTGGTGTGGCCGCCGGGGAACACATCGACGGCGTCGCCCACGCTCACGGTTCCCGACGCGATGCGCCCGGCGAAGCCGCGGAAGTCCCGGTAGCGCTCGGGGTCGGCGATCTCGGGAGAGAGGCCGCCCTGCGGACGCAGCACGAGCTGCACGGGCAGACGGAACGGGGATGCGGCGTCTTCGACCTCGACCGCGGTGGGCAGCGACTCGAGCAGGTCGAGCAGGGTCGGGCCCTGGTGCCAGGGGGTGCGCTCGGAGCGGTCGACGATGTTGTCGCCCTCGAGAGCGGAGACGGGCAGCACGTGGATGCCGCTGAGGCCGAGCTGCTCGGCGACGCGTGCCGCCTCGAGCTCGATCTCGACGAAGCGGTTCTCGTCGAAGTCGATCAGGTCGATCTTGTTCACCGCGATGATCACGTGAGCGACGCGCAGCAGCGACACGACCGCGAGGTGCCGGCGGGTCTGCTCGACGATGCCCTTGCGCGCATCGACCAGCACGATCACGGCGTCGGCGGTCGCGGAGCCGGTGACCATGTTGCGCGTGTACTGCACGTGTCCGGGGCAGTCGGCGAGGATGAAGCTGCGCCGGTCGGTCGCGAAGTAGCGGTACGCCACGTCGATCGTGATGCCCTGCTCGCGCTCGGCGCGCAGGCCGTCGGTGAGCAGCGCGAAGTCGAAGTCCCCGTGCGCGAAGCCACGCTGGCGGCTGGTCGCGGCGACCTGCTCGAGCTGGTCGGCGAGGATCGCCTTCGCGTCGTGCAGGAGCCTGCCGACGAGGGTCGACTTGCCGTCGTCGACGGAGCCCGCGGTGGCGAAGCGGAACAGCGTCTTCGTGTCGATTGCGGTGCTCATCTCAGAAGTACCCGTCCTTCTTGCGATCCTCCATGGCGGCTTCGCTGATGCGGTCATCGGCGCGCGTCGCGCCGCGCTCGGTGAGGGTCGAGCGCAGCACCTCGGCCAGGACGGATGCCGTGGTCGCGGCATCCGATTCCACCGCCCCCGTGCAGCTCATGTCGCCGACCGTGCGGTAGCGCACGGTGCGGCGCACGACGTCCTCGCCCGTGCGGGGCTGGGAGAACTCGCCGACCGCCCACCACATGCCGTCGCGGCGGAAGACCTCGCGCTCGTGCGCGTAGTACAGCGGCGGCAGTGCGATGCTCTCGCGGTCGATGTAGTTCCAGATGTCGGCTTCGGTCCAGTTCGAGATCGGGAAGGCGCGCACGTGCTGACCCGGGAGGTGGCGGCCGTTGTACAGGCTCCACAGCTCCGGGCGCTGATTGCGCGGGTCCCACTGGCCGAACTCGTCACGGAGCGAGATGATGCGCTCCTTGGCGCGCGCCTTGTCCTCGTCGCGGCGGGCTCCGCCGAACACCGCGTCGTGCTTGCCTGCCGCGATCGCGTCGAGCAGCGGCTGCGTCTGCAGCGGGTTGCGGGTGCCGTCTGGACGTTCGGCGAGGCGGCCGTCGTCGATGTAGTCCTGCACGCGGGCGACCTCGAGGTCGATACCCAGGCGGGCGACGGTCTCGTCGCGGAACGCGATGACCTCGGGGAAGTTGTGGCCGGTGTCGACGTGCAGCACCGGGAACGGGACCTTGCCGGGGGCGAAGGCCTTGGCGGCGAGGTGCAGGACGACGACCGAGTCCTTGCCGCCGGAGAACAGCAGCACGGGGCGCTCGAACTCGGCGACGACCTCGCGGATGATGTGGATGCCTTCGGCCTCGAGCTGGTCGAGGGCGGTGAGGCTCTGGGTCCGGGTGGCGATGCTCATAGGTGGAGTCCGCATTCTGTCTTGGACAGGCCCGCCCAGCGGCCGGACCGGGGGTCCTCGCCGGGGGCGACCTGCTTCGTGCACGGGGCGCAGCCGATCGACGGGTAGCCGTTCGCGACCAGCGGGTTCACCGGCACCTCGTGCACGGTGGCGTAGTCGATCAGGTCGTCGAAGGTCCACGCCGCGACCGGGTTCACCTTCACGAGGCCGTTGCGCTCGTCCCAGACGATCAGCTCGGTCTCCGCGCGGGTGGGCGCCTCTTCGCGGCGCACCCCCGTGAACCACACCTCGTACTCGCCGAGGGCGCGCTGCAGCGGCTCGACCTTGCGGCGCTGGCAGCACAGGCCAGGATCGCGCTCGAACAGGTTCTTGCCGTACTCGGCGTCCTGCTCTCGTACGGTCTGCTCGGGCTTCACGTCGACGATGTTCACGTCGAGGCTCTCTGCGACCTCGTTGCGGGTGAACGTCGTCTCGGCGAAGTGGTAGCCGGTGTCGAGGAAGAGCACGTCGACCCCGGGGAGGCTCTGCGCGACCAGGTGCGGGAGCGCAGCATCCGCCATCGAGCACGCGACGGCCGCCTGTGCGACGGCGAAGTTCTCGGCGACCCACGCGACGACCTCTGCCGGGCTCGCCTCGTCGGGCCGCCTGCTGCGAAGCTCGGCGTTGCCGCGCTCTGCCAGCGCCTTGAGCTCCGAGGCCGTGCGCCGGGCGGGGCGGATGGACACGGGGACGGCGCCGGATGACGCGGCCTGGGTCCCTGAGCGTGTCGAAGGGCTCATTGCAGGGCCTCCTCATCAGCGCGGTGCGCCCAGACCGCGAAGGTCTCGTCGCTGCTCTCGCGGTCGGCGAGATAGCGGCGGATGACCCGCTCGGCGTAGTCGGCGATGCCGTCGGCAGGCACCTTGAGTCCGCGCACGGTGCGGCCGAGACCGGCCTCTTCGCGGTCGACGTTCGCGAGGCCGCCGCCGAGATGCACCTGGTAGCCGGGCACCTGCTCGCCGTCGATCAGCACGAGCTGGCCCTTCAGGCCGATGTCGGCGGTCTGGATGCGGGCGCAGGAGTTCGGGCATCCGTTCACGTGCAGTGTGATCGGGCGGCCGATCTCGGGCTCGAGCGCGCCGAGGCGCTCTTCGAGCTGCTCGATCGCCTTCGCGGCGTTGACCTTGGTCTCGACGATCGCGAGCTTGCAGAACTCGATGCCGGTGCAGGCGATCGTGCCTCGGCGGAACAGGCTGGGGCGGGCCGACAGCCCGATCTCGTCGAGTCCCTTCACGAGGCTCTCGATGCGGCTCTCCTCGATGTCGAGGACGAGGAGCTTCTGGTGCGGCGTCGTGCGGATGCGCTGCGAGCCGTGCGCCTCGGCGAGGTTCGCGAGCGCCGTGAGCGTGGAGCCGGAGACGCGGCCGACGAGCGGGGCCGCGCCGACGAAGAACCGGCCGTCCTTCTGCGCGTGGATGCCGACGTGATCGCCGATGCTGGTGGGCTTGGGGGCCGCGGGGCCGTCGGGCAGCGGGCTGTCGAGGTACTCCGTCTCGAGCACCTCGCGGAACTTCTCGACTCCCCAGTCGGCGAGCAGGAACTTCAGGCGGGCCTTGTTGCGCAGCCGACGGTATCCGTAGTCGCGGAAGATCTGGGTGACGCCGTGCCACACGTCGGCCACCCGGTCGGGGGTGACGAAGACGCCGAGGCGCTCGCCGAGGCGGGGAACCACCGACAGCGCGCCCGCGACCCACAGGTCGTAGCCGATGCCGAGTTCGGGGTGCTCGACGGCGACGAAGGAGCAGTCGTTGATCTCGTGCACCACGTCCTGGCTCGGGTGGCCCGTGATCGCCGTCTTGTACTTGCGGGGCAGGTTCGACAGGCTGCGATCGCCGATGAAGCGGTCGGCGATCTCGCGGATCTGCGGCGTCGGATCGATCAGCTCGTCGGCCGCGATGCCGGCGACGGGGGAGCCCAGGATGACGCGCGGCACGTCGCCGCACGCCTCGGTCGTGCTGAGCCCCACGGCTTCGAGACGGCGCCAGATCTCGGGCACGCTCTGCACCTCGACCCAGTGCAGCTGCACGTTCTGGCGGTCGGTGACGTCGGCGGTGTCGCGCGCGAACTCGGTCGAGATCTCGCCGATCACGCGGAGCTGCTCGGTGGTGAGCTGCCCGCCGTCGATGCGCACGCGCATCATGAAGTACTCGTCTTCGAGCTCGTGCGGCTCGAGCTGGGCGGTGCGGCCGCCGTCGATTCCGGGCTTGCGCTGCGTGTAGAGGCCCCACCAGCGGAAGCGCCCGTGCAGGTCGGTCGGGTCGATGCTCTCGAAGCCGCCCTGCGCGTAGATGCTCTCGATGCGCTCCCGGACGTTGAGTCCGTTGTCGTCGAGCTTCCACTCCTCGTTGCCGTTCAGGGGCTCGTTGCCGTCGACCGCCCACTGTCCGTGGGGTTTCGTGGGCACGCGCGCGGTGCGCGTTCGAGCGCCGCGGATCGGCGTCGGCTGCTGAATGGTCATGCACTGCTCCCTGGGATGGCTTCGCATCACGCTAAGGACGTTGCACCCCGTTCAAGAACTCGAGAGGACACGTGACGTCAAGGAGCGTCATATGACGTCACGCAACGTGAAATATGACGGCGGGGTCTGGTGCTCGGCGGGGTTCTGTGCTGCGCAGGTCAGAGCTGTGCGGCCGCCGCCTCGTAGCGGGCGACGACGAGGTCGACGAGGGGCTGCGGTACGGGGCCGCCGTCGAGGAGCGGCATCGTGAGCGCCCGGTCGGCCGCCTGGCGCTGGGCCAGATCGAAGAAGTAGCCCTGCGCGAGCAGGTAGGTCGAGACGACGGCGTTCGGATGCTCCGCGAGAGCCGTCGGAAGGTCGGGCTGCCGCGCGGCGAGGTAGGCGAGGTGCACGGCGCGGCCCAGATGGTGTGTGAGAAGCGCGCCCATGCCTTCGGCATCCGTCAGCGACCGGGGATCGCGGGAGCCAGCCACGGCGAGGATGACGGGATCGTCGCCGGCGGGGAGGCGCTGGGCGAGGACCTCGGCGAGGAGCGGATCCGGGCCCATCGGGTCGGCGATGACCGTGGAAGGTCGCGCCGTGGCGATGCCGTGCAGGTCGTGGTGCACGTGGAATCCGCTCGAGAGGAGCAGGGGCACGATCACGAGCGGTCCGTCGAGCTGCGGCGCGAGCTCGGCGGCATCCGGCTGCTGCACGTCGACGAACGCCTCGATCACGTCGACGTCGGCCAGGGCTGCGCGCACCTCGGCGACGAGCGCGGCGATCGCCGCGGCGCCGTCGACGTCGGCTGTGCCGTGAGACACGGCGAGGAGGGTGGGGCGGGCCATGCAGCGACTCTAAAGGGTGTGTGTGACCGTGGTGTTTCGTGCGGGGCTGCTGCTGGCCGAGCCGAAGCTCCCGCGGGCCAATGAGGCGCCCGCGCCGCGGTTACGCCCCCCGCGGCCGTTGAGCGAGCGCAGCGAGACGAAACGTCGCCACGGCCTCATCATCGGACCATTCGGAACTCCACGATCCCGTTGAGTTCAGGGTCCTCGACCATGCAGCCGTCCGGCTCGAAACCGTGCCGTTCATAGAAGCGACGCGCGTGTTCGTTGGCGCCAATCACCCAGAGCTGAGCCGGGTTCTGTCCGATCGTGGCCTCCAGCAGTGCATGTCCGGCGCCTGCGCCGTGCTCATCGGCCAGGAGATAGATCGAGAAGAGATGAAGGTCGCGTGCAGGTTCGGTGTTCTTCCTCGCGTCGGGATGCTGTGCCGATCCGGCGAACGCGAAGCCGGCTACGCGCCCGTCGCGCTCTGCGACGACAATCCGTCCCGGCGCGGGATCGAGCCTGAGGATATGCGCCCACATGCGCCTCCGGTGCTCGAGAGCCGTGGCATCGAAGTACCTGTCCGGGATCAGTCCGCTGTAGGTCTCCCTCCACGAGTCGGTGTGGACAGCCGCAATCCCGTCCGCATCTTCAGGAGAAGCAGCGCGTATTCGGAGGGCGCGGATCGACATGGCTCGATGGTAGGCGGACCGCGCTCATGCCCTCGCAGGGCGGCATGTTCCTTCCTCGGTACGATGCTCGGCCTCGCTCACCTAGAGCCCGATCCCGGGGTGGATTGTCTTGTTGCCATTCCGTGATCTTCATGGCCGGTTTCCGCCTCTGATCAGGGCGGCAATGTCGGTGGCCCCGAGCATGATGAAGGTATGACGGCACTGGTGGGCGCGACGATCGAGCAGGTGGATGCGCTCGGGGCGCTCACCGGCATGCTCGTCGAGGTCGAGCGCACCATCGGTCAGATGCAGGCTGTGCGTGACGGCATCCTCGCCACAGCGTCCCGCTTGGCGATGCAGGTCGCCGACGAAGCCGGCCATGAGGATTTCGGCGACCTGACCATTCGCACGGTGGCCGCGGAGCTCGGTGCCGCGCTGCGCGTGTCCGACCGGACGGTGCAGCGTCGCATGGCTGAGGCGTCGTACCTCGTCGAGCGATTCCCGCGCGTGTGGCAGGCGCAGGGAGCGGGCCGCATCAGCGCCGGGCATGCGCGTGTGATCGTCGAGGCCGGCGAGCATCTCGACGACCCGGCCGGCCGTGACGCCTACTCCGAGCAGATCATCGGCTTCGCCGAGACGGAGTCGCCGAATCGGGTAGGCCGGATGGCCCGGCGGGTCGCAGAGCGGTTCGAGTCGCGCAGTCTCGACGACCGGCACAAGGATGCTCGGGCGAAGCGTCGGGTCTGGGTGAGAGAGCATCCTGATGGGATGGCCGAGCTGGGTGTCTTCGGTCCGGCGGCCCTGATCCACGGCGCGTTCGACCGGATCACTGCGATGGGAAGAGCGCTGCAGGCTGGTCCATCGTCGCCGGGCGCGTCTTTCGGTCCTGCCGCGTCGGGCGCATCTGCGGCAGATCCTGAGCCTGCGTCTGACACTCGCACGCTCGACGAGGTCCGCTGCGATCTCGCTCTCGACGTTCTTCTCACCGGCGCTCCCGCCGGGCATGACACTCCCGACGGGCTCCTCGCCGCGATCACCGCGACCGTGTCGGTCACAGTGCCGGCGCTCAGCCTCGCTGGCGTGGACAGCACGCCGGCCGAGCTGAACGGCCGCTGCCCGATCGACCTCTCGACGGCGAAGGCGCTGGCGGGTGCGGCGTCCGGATGGGATCGCGTGCTCACCCACCCCATCACCGCTGGCGTGCTCGCGGTCGACCGCTATCGGCCGTCCGCCGACCTGAGGCGACACCTCCAGGCTCGCGATCAACGGTGTCGATTCCCCGGATGCGGCATGCCGGCTCGGGACAGCGATCTCGATCACACGGTCGACCATGCCCTCGGTGGCGCGACGACCCACGCCAACCTCGGTGCGCTGTGCCGAAGACACCATGTCCTGAAGCATCACACCCCATGGCACGTCGAACACCTCGAGGGCGGCGTCTATTCGTGGACGAGCCCCACCGGCCAGGTGTACATCGACCGCCCACCGCCGGTGAACACGGTCACGTTCACGGAAGACCCCGAACCTGAGCCGCCCTTTTGAGGAAGGGGCCCCTGTCCGTCAGAGACCGCGGTTCGCAGGCGAAACGAGTTCAGACTTCCCGCGGCAACCGCGGGATCGCCGACACCAGGGTGCGCGTGTACGCCGTCGTCGGCGCGTCGAGGATGTTCCTGGTCGTCCCCTCTTCGACGACGCGGCCGCCCTGCAGCACGACCGTGCGCTCGCACAGCGCGGCGACCGCGCTCAGATCGTGCGACACCATCACGAGCGCCATGCCAGTCTCCGCACGCAGGCGCGACAGCAGCTCGATCACCTGGATCCGCGTGGTCACGTCCAGCGCGCTGACCGGCTCATCGGCGAGCAGCACCCGGGGCTTGGAGACGATCGCCCTCGCGATCGCGATGCGCTGACGCTGACCTCCCGAGAACTCATGCGGGTAACGGCCGAGCACGTCCTCATCGAGACCCACGGCCCCCACAGCCTCCGCCACCGCCTGCCGCGCCTCGGCACCGCGTGAGATCGCCAGCGAACGCAGCGGCTCGCCGACGATCAGATCGATGCGCTGACGTGGATCGAGTGAGGAGTACGGATCCTGGAACACCGTCTGCACCTCGGCGCGGAAGCGCCGCATGAGCCGCCGGTCGCGCCGGTCCAGCGGTGCACCGTCGAACAGCACCCCGCCAGAGCGGGGAGCCGCGAGGCCCAGCAGCAGCGAGAAGATCGTCGACTTGCCAGCCCCCGACTCGCCCACCAGGCCCAGTGCCTGGCCGGCCGAGACGCCGAACGTGACGCCGTCGATCACCGTGCGCCGGCCGTAGGAGAACTGCGCATCCCGCAGCTCGAGGAGGGCCGTCATCGCGCCTCCCCTGACGTCGCAGGGGCGTCGAGCGCCGAGTCCAGAGCCCGGGCGCTCGACACCAGGCCCTGCGTGTACGGATGCCGGGGCGCCCCGACGATCTCGGCGATCGGCCCCTGCTCCACAGCCACGCCCCGGCGCATCACGATCACGCGATCGGTCATCCGCGCGACGACAGCGAGATCGTGGCTGATGAACAGCAATGCCATGTCGCGCTCGGCGACGAGACGATCGAGCAGCGCGAGGATCTCGTCCTGCACCGTCACGTCCAGAGCCGTCGTCGGCTCATCGGCGATCAGCAGCTTCGGCGACGCGGCGAGGGCGATCGCGGTGGCCACGCGCTGGCGCTGCCCTCCGGAGAGCTCGTGCGGGAAGGCCCTGGCGATGCGCGGATCGGGCAGCGACACGTCGTCGAGAGCCCGGCGCACGGCATCCTTCAGCGCCGCACCCCGAAGGCCGAGGTGGCGCCTGATCGGCTCGGCGATCTGCCGTTCGACGCGCATCAGCGGATCGAGCGCCGTGAGCGGCTCCTGGAACAGCACCGAGGCCACAGGGCCGCGCAGCGGCCGCAGCATCCGGTCTGGCGCGCCGATCACCTGCGTTCCGCCGAGCAGCACGGAGCCGGATGCCGTCAGCCCTCCGCCGAGGAGACCCGTCACCGCGAGCGAAGTGACCGACTTGCCAGAGCCCGACTCGCCGATCACGCCGACACGCTCTCCGGCCGAGACCGAGAATGAGACATCGTCGACCAGGCGACGGCCCCCGGCGGTGACCGTGAGGCCCGCGACCTCGAGATGGCTCATCGGCTCCTCCTGCGGGTCGGGTCGGCGAAGTCGCGCAGGCCGTCGGCGATGAAGTTCACGCCGAGCACGAGCACGACGAGCGCGATGCCCGGAGCGATCGCCCCGACCGGAGCGGTGAGCACGGTGCCCTGCGCCTCCTGCAGCAGGCGCCCCCACGAGGCGTTTGGCGGCGGTGCCCCCAGCCCGAGATACGACAGGCTCGCCTCGGCGAGCACCGCGGCGCCGAACTGCAGAGCGAGGTTCACCCCGAGCGTCGGTGCGATGTTCGGCAGAACGTGGAAGGCGATGATGCCGGGCAGACGCGTGCCGCTGGTGCGCGCCGCGGTGATGAACTGCTCGTGCAGGACGCGGCGGGCGAGGATGCGGGTGAGACGCGCGACCACCGCCGACATCGCGAGCCCGATCGCCAGGATCGCTGACCACAGCGACGCCCCCTGCACGGCGACCACGAGCATCGCCAGCAGCAGCACGGGGAACGCGATGATCACGTCCAGCGTCGCCGAGAGCGAGTCGTCGACCCAGGGCCGTGCGAACGCGGCGGTCAGGCCGATCGCGACGCCGAGCACAGCGGCGAGGGCGACGGATGCCGTGCCCACGACGAGCGCGATGCGGGCCCCGATCATGAGCTGGGTGAACAGGTCGCGCCCGAGCTTGTCCGTGCCGAGCAGATGCTCCGCGTTCGGCCCCTCGAGGCGCCCTCCGCTGATGTCGGAGGGATCGAAAGGCAGCCAGAACAGCGAGACCAGGGCGAGAACCGCGATCGCGCCGGTGAAGCACAGCCCCAGGATCAGGGTCGCATGCGGGCGGCGTCGAGGCGCGGCATCCGTCACCTGCTCCACGATGGCGGTCATCGGGCGGCCACCCTGGCACGCAGCCGCGGATCGACCAGGCGCTGGACGATGTCGGCAAGGAAGCCGACCAGAAGCACGAACAGCGTGCTCACCACGAGCACGCCCTGGATGTTCGCGAAGTCGTGCTGCTCGATGCCCTTCAGCAGCATGCTGCCGAGACCGGGCAGGGTGAAGACGCTCTCGACGACGACCGCGCCCAGGAGCGTCGTCGACAGCTCGATGCCGAGCACCGCGATCACCGGCACGGCGCCGTTGCGCAGGCCGTGCCTCAGCAGCGCCTCGCCGAGCCCGGAGCCGCCCGCGCGAGCGGTGCGGAGGTAGTCGCTGCCCAGCACATCGAGCGTGGCGGCCCGGACGTAGCGGCTCAGGGAGGCGCTCATCACGAGGGCGACGGTGATCACCGGAAGCGTCAGGGAGCGCAGCGCATCGGCCGGGTCCTCCCAGTCGTCCCTGGGGAACCCGCCGGAGGGGAGGATGCCGAGACCGAGCGCGAAGATCCAGACCAGGATGATGCCGACCCAGAACACCGGCACCGCGATGCCGAGCTGAGCGAATCCGCTCAGCAGCGCGCCGTACCAGCGGTCGGCCTTCACGGCCGCGGTGATGCCGAGGAGGAGCGAGAGCACCAGCGCGAGGGCGAACGCGAGCAGCGTGAGCGGCACCGTGACGACCAGACGCGCCGAGATCTCGGGCCACACGGGCAGGGTCGAGATGTAGCTGCTGCCCAGGTCGAAGCGCAGCATGTGACCTGCCCAGGTGAGGAACTGCTGCAGCAGCGGCTGATCCGATCCGACCTGTGCCCGCGCCGCCGCGATCTGCTCCTGCGTGGCGTTGACGGACAGCAGCGCGTTCGCGGGGTCACCCGGCAGCAGGCGCAGCAGCACGAAGATCACGATCATGGCGACGACGAGCGACACCAGGAGGAACGCGAAGCGGCGGATCAGGTAGGAGAGCATGGGCCAAATGGGAGGAACGGACGACGCCTCGTGGACAGCGCCCGGGAAGGGCACGACATCCACGAGGCGTCGAGGAGGATCAGGACTTGACGATGTCGTAGGCGAAGAACTGCGAGTTCAGGCCGTTGACAGGGTATCCGCTGAGGTCGCTCGAGGCGATGACGATCTGCGGGTAGAGGTACAGCCAGACGCTCGCGGCATCCGCGGCGATCTGCTCGTTGACCTTCTTCAGCAGCGCGGTCTGCTCGTCGGTCGTCGGAGCCTGCTCGGCCTCAGCCACCCACTGCTGCACGTCGGCGTTGTCGTAGCCCCAGTAGAAGTCGGGGTTGCCGTACCAGACCACGTCGCGGTCGTTGACGTGCTCCTGCAGGGTCGCCTGGAAGTCCTGCTCCTTGAACACCTTGGTGTACCACTCGTCGGCGCTGATCGTGTTGATCTTCACCGTGATGCCCACCTCGGCGAGCTGCGACTGCAGGAACTCCGCGACGGCGGGGTGCGGGTCGTAGCTGGGCGTGTCGAGCGTGAACTCGAAGCCGTCGGGGTACCCCGCCTCGGCCAGCTCCTTCTTCGCGAGGTCGACGTCGTACGGGTTCACGGCGGTGAGGTCTTCGTACCAGGGGTCGGTCGGCGGCACCATCGAGCCGATCAGCGTGCCGTAGTCGCCCCAGATGGAGTTCAGGAGCTTCTTCGTGTCGACGGCCGAGTAGATGGCCTTGCGCACCAGCGCGTTGTCGAAAGGCGCCACACGATCGTTGAACGCGAGCAGCTCCTTGGTGGTGGAGGTGCCCTCGGCGATCACGTAGTCGTCGCCCGTGAACTGATCGAGCGCGTCGGGGCTCTGCACGCTCGTGATGAGGTCGATCTCGCCCGTGAGCAGGGCGTTGTTCTCGGCCGTCGCATCGGTGAAGTACGTGTAGACGACCTCGGCGTTCTTCGCCGCGTCGCCCCAGTAGTCGTCCCAGCGGTCGAGGGTCAGCGTGCTGCCCTTCTTCCACTCGTCGAGTGTGTAGGGCCCGGTGCCGTCCTCCGTGGTCTCGAGGTCGGTGGCGTCGGCGTTCACGATCCACACGTAGCTGAGGTTGTACAGGAACGAGATCGAGCGCTGAGACAGGGTGAACACGACGGTCGCCTCGTCGGGGGTCTCGATGCTCGAGATCACCTCGAATGCCGATTTGCGGGCCGACTGCGAGTCCTCCGCGGTGACGGCCTCGATGCTCGCCTTGACGTCGGCGGAGGTGAGGGCCTTGCCGGAGTGGAACGAGACGCCGTCCTTCAGGGTGATCGTGTAGGTCAGGCCGTCGTCGCTGACCTCCGCGCTCTCGGCGAGCAGCGGCTCGACCTCGCCGTCGTCGGTGAGCTTGTACAGGCCCTCGTACACGTTGCCGGTCAGCGCCTCGGTGACGCCCTGGCCGCCACCCGCGACGTTCGACAGGTTCACGGGCTCGTAGAGCGAGCCGATGCGGATCGTGGCGTCGGCGCTGTCGGTGGGCGTGCCGCTCGACGAGGAGCAGCCGGCGAGGGCGAGCGCCGCGACGAGGATGGTCGCGCCGAGCGCGAAGGGCTTCTTCACAGGGATCTCCTGATGTGTGTTCGGGTGAGGATGCTGCGGGTCAGGCGGAGTAGATGTCGAAGCCGCCGGTGAAGACGACGTTCTTCTCGCCGGCGCGGATGGCCTCGGCGAAGCGGTTCTGCGCGGGCGGGAGAGGGCAGTTGTACTGCGCGGAGAAGCCGCACGGCGGAACGAAGGCGCGGTTGAAGTCGAGCACGACGGCCCCGGGATCGCCGAAGCCGCTGTCGTCGTCGCGGCGGACGAAGAGGAAGCGACCGGATCCGTAGGTCTCTGAGCCGTTGGTGGCGTCGCCGAACACGAGCAGCAGCACGCCCCCGTCGTCGAAGGCGGCCAGACGGTGCTCGACCCCGTTCAGGGTGAAGACGATGTCTCCGGGGACGACCAGCTCGCGTGAGCCGCCGTTGTCGCGGATGTGCTCGAAAGGCACGGTGCGCGAGGCGTCGACCGGGATGAACTGCGCGTCGATCACCCAGTCCGGGTCGTAGTCGTAGGTGTCGATGCGGTCGAACGCGCGGATCGCGGGGGAGTCCGCATCCCAGACCCGCAGACCGTACTCCGCCGCACCGGTGGAGATGTCGGTGCGCTCGAGGGGCGTGACGGTGACGGATGCCGCAGCGCCTGCCTGCTCTGCGGCGATGTCGGGGCGCTCAGCCCCTGTCCAGCGCGTCTCGACGAGCGCGAGATTTCCGGTGGGGGCGGTGACGGCGGCGCGGCGCTGGGCGCGCCAGGCGGCGTGATCTTCGAGTGCAGGCATGGCTGACCCATCGTATGAGGAGGAGGGGAGGTGCTCGGAGGCCGAGCGTCACTGGGCGAAACACCTCCGGCGTGTGGGTCATTCCCGCGCCAAAAGTTGAGCCGTCCCATATCAACTTTTCTTGACAGCATCCCCGCCCCGGAGTACAGTTGAGTCATCGCGACTCAGGTTTCCCTGATCGCCCCAGACTTCCCGATCCACAGATACAAGGAGAGAACACATGGCACGTGCTGTTGGAATCGACCTCGGAACCACGAACTCCGTCGTCAGCGTCCTCGAGGGTGGCGAGCCGAAGGTCATCGCCAACGCCGAGGGCTTTCGCACGACCCCGTCGGTCGTCGCCTTCACGAAGGACGGCGAGGTGCTCGTCGGCGAGACCGCGAAGCGCCAGGCCGTCACGAACGTCGACCGCACCATCTCGTCCGTCAAGCGCCACATGGGCACCGACTGGACCTTCGACGTCGACGGCAAGAAGTGGACGCCGCAGGAGATCTCCGCGCGCATCCTCATGAAGCTCAAGCGCGACGCCGAGTCGTACCTCGGCGACACGGTGACGGATGCCGTCATCACCGTTCCCGCGTACTTCAACGACGCCGAGCGCCAGGCCACCAAGGAGGCCGGCGAGATCTCGGGCCTCAACGTCCTGCGCATCATCAACGAGCCCACCGCTGCGGCTCTCGCCTACGGTCTCGACAAGGGCAAGGAAGACGAGCTCATCCTCGTCTTCGACCTCGGCGGCGGAACCTTCGACGTCTCCCTGCTCGAGGTGGGCAAGGATGACGACTTCTCCACGATCCAGGTGCGCGCGACCGCCGGTGACAACCGCCTCGGCGGCGACGACTGGGACCAGCGCCTCGTCGACTTCCTGATCAAGCAGTTCAAGGAGACCAGCGGCGTCGACGTCTCGGGCGACAAGATCGCTCTGCAGCGCCTCAAGGAGGCCGCGGAGCAGGCCAAGAAGGAGCTCTCCTCCTCGACTTCGACGAGCATCAACCTGCCGTACCTCTCGCTCACGGAGTCGGGCCCGGTGTCCCTCTCCGAGACCATCACCCGCGCGAAGTTCGAGGACCTCACGAAGGACCTCCTCGACCGCACCAAGAAGCCCTTCGAAGACGTCATCCGCGAGGCCGGCATCAAGGTGTCCGACATCGCGCACGTCGTCCTGGTCGGCGGCTCGACCCGTATGCCCGCCGTCGCCGAGCTCGTCAAGCGCGAGGCCGGCAAGGAGGCCAACAAGGGCGTCAACCCGGATGAGGTCGTCGCCGTCGGCGCCGCCCTGCAGGCCGGCGTCCTCAAGGGCGAGCGCAAGGACGTGCTGCTGATCGACGTCACCCCGCTGAGCCTCGGCATCGAGACCAAGGGCGGCATGATGACCAAGCTCATCGAGCGCAACACGGCCATCCCGACCAAGCGCAGCGAGACCTTCACCACGGCAGACGACAACCAGCCGTCCGTCGCGATCCAGGTCTTCCAGGGCGAGCGCGACTTCACGCGTGACAACAAGCCGCTCGGCACGTTCGAGCTGACCGGCATCGCCCCGGCTCCCCGCGGCATCCCCCAGATCGAGGTCACCTTCGACATCGACGCGAACGGCATCGTGCACGTGTCCGCCAAGGACAAGGGCACGGGCAAGGAGCAGTCGATGACCATCACGGGCGGCTCGTCCCTCTCGAAGGACGACATCGACCGCATGGTCCGCGAGGCCGAGGAGCACGCGGCCGAGGACAAGGCGCGCCGCGAGGCCGCCGAGGTCCGCAACCAGGCCGAGACGCTCGCGTACTCGATCGACAAGCTCATCTCCGAGAACGACGACAAGCTGCCCGAAGACGTGAAGACCGAGGTCAAGGCCGACGTCGACGCGCTCAAGACGGCGCTGGCCGGCGACGACGACGAGGCAGTGAAGACGGCCTTCGAGAAGCTCAACCAGTCGCAGACCAAGCTCGGCGAGGCCATCTACGCGCAGTCGCAGGCTGATGCCGCGGCCGGCGCATCCGAGGGCGCCCCTGCCGATGACTCCTCCTCCGACGAGGACGTCATCGACGCAGAGGTCGTCGACGACGAGGACGAGAAGAAGTAATCATGACGGACAAGAACTTCGAAGAGAACGAGGTTCCGGAGGGGTCGGATGCTCAGGCATCCGGCCCCGCGCCGCAGAACCCGGATTCCGATGAGGCCAGGGCCGCCGAAGGCGCCGACGACTGGGCTGCTGAGCCCGTCGAAGCACTCACGGTCGACGACATCCTGAACGCCGAGCAGACCGACGAGGCCGCCGCAGAGGATGCCGCGATCGCCGACGCCGAGGCGACCCTGCTGAACGACCTCAAGCGCCTTCAGGCCGAGTACGCGAACTACCGCCGCCGCACCGAGGAGCAGCGCCAGACCGACATCGAGCGCGCGAAGGGAGAGGCCGCCAAGGGCCTCATCCCGGTGCTCGACGATCTGGCCCGCGCCGCCCAGCACGGCGATCTGGTCGAGGGCACGCCCTTCGCCGTGATCGCCGAGAAGGTGCGGGCAGTGGTCGAGCGCCTCGGCGTCGTCTCGTACGGCGAGGCGGGCGACGAGTTCGACCCGCAGCAGCACGAGGCGATCTTCCAGCAGCCCACCCCTGGCGCCGAGAAGACGACGATCCTCGAGGTCGTCGAGGTCGGCTACCGGCTCGGCGACGTCGAGCTGCGTCCCGCGAAGGTCGTCGTCGCAGTACCTGCTGAGTAGGGGACCGATGGCTAGCCAGGACTGGTTCGACAAGGACTTCTACAAGTCCCTCGGGGTCACGAAGGACGTCAGCGACGCCGATCTCAAGAAGACCTATCGCAAGCTCGCGCGCAAGTATCACCCCGATTCCAATCAGGGTGACGCCACCGCCGAGGCGAAGTTCAAGGAGATCAGCGAGGCCTACTCGGTGCTGTCGGATGCTGAACAGCGCAAGGAGTACGACGAGATCCGCGCGATGGGCTCGGGCGCCCGCTTCACCGCGGGTGGCCAGGGCGCGGGCGGCTTCGAAGACGTCTTCAGCCGGTTCGGCCAGCAGGGCCGCGGGCAGACCGCCGACTTCGAGGACATCTTCTCGATGTTCAACCAGGGCTCCGGAGGCTTCGGCACCGGCGGCTTCGGGCGCACATCGGGCGGATTCCGCGGTTACGGCGGTCCGCAGCGCGGCGCCGACGTCACCGCACGCACGACGATCGACTTCGCCACCGCCGCGCAGGGAGAGACCATCTCTCTGCAGGGGGAGGACGGGCGTCCGTTCAAGGTGAAGATCCCGGCGGGCGTCGCCGACGGGCAGAAGATCAAGCTGCGCGGACGCGGGCGCCCCTCGCCGGACGGCGGGGAGAACGGCGACATCGTGGTGCAGATCACGGTGCGCCCGCACCCGGTCTTCACCCGCGAAGGCCTGAACCTCCGCGTCGTGGTCCCGGTGACGTTCACCGAGGCTGCGCTCGGCGCCACGATCGAGGTGCCCACGCTGGGCGGCGACACGGTCAAGCTCCGGGTCGCCCCCGGCACGCCCTCGGGTCGCGTGCTGCGCGTCAAGGGACGCGGCATCACCACGACCAAGGGCACCGGCGACCTCCTCGCCGAGCTCCAGGTCGCGGTGCCGTCGCACCTCGACGAGGCGGCGCGCGAGGCTCTCGAGAGGTTCCACGAACTGGAGCCCGACGAGAACCCGCGAGCCGACCTCATGTCGAAGGCCCGGCGATGATGCGTGCGGGTGAACGCCATGGCTGAGCAGCGCGGAATGGATGCCGACACCCCGGTCTTCGCGATCGCCGTGGCCGCCGAGCTCGCCGGCATGCACCCGCAGACGCTGCGTCAGTACGACCGGATCGGCCTCGTGGTCCCCGGTCGTACGACCGGCGGCTCGCGGCGCTATTCGACCCGCAACATCGAGCAGCTCCGCGAGGTCGCCCAGCTCTCCTCCGAGGGGATGAGCCTGCCGGCGATCGCGCGGCTGCTCGATCTGGAAGACGAGAACCGGATGCTGCGCCGGCAGGTCTCGAGCCTCGAGGCCGCGCTGCGCGCCGAGCGCGAGAACCGCCCGGGCGTCCGCGTCTTCGCGGCCGGTTCTGCAGGGGTCGTCCCGGTGCCGACGGGGCGCCGCATCCGCCGCTCCACCGAGATCGTCCTCTGGAATCCGCGCTCGCGCGACTGATCCCTCCGGCGGGCGCGGTATCGTTGCGTCACGATGAAGATGACGCGTCGCACTCTGCTGGTCGGCGCCGGAGCCGGCGTGATCGGGGTGCTTCTCGCCTCCTGCACACCAGAGCCGGCGCCCACTCCCACGCCCGATCGCTCGCCCTCGCCGACCCCGACCGGGGGCGGCCCCGCACCCGTCGCCTTCGCGCGGAGCGCCTGGTCGACCGATCCCTCGGCGCTGGGCGCGGCGAGCTTCACCCCGGTCGGGGTGCAGAGCGCATCGCGCGATGCCCTCGCCACGTCGATCCGCGACCGGCTGTTCTTCGCCGGCGAGGCGACCGACGCGGATGCTCCTGGCACGATGGCGGGCGCCCTCCGCTCCGGCACCCGTGCGGCCGAGGAGCTGCTGGCTGCGGCCGGGGCGGGCGAGCGCGTCGCAATCGTCGGCGCCGGGCTCGCAGGGGCCGCAGCCGCGTCCCGTCTCGCCTCGACAGGCCTGGTGCTCACGGTGTTCGAATCACGGGACCGGATCGGCGGCCGCGTGCAGAGCATCGTCGACGACGAGCTCTGGCCCGTGCCCGCCCAGCTCGGCGGTTGGCTGATCGGCGCCGACGATACCGACCTCAGTGAGCAGCTGAACGCGCTCGACATCCGCACAGGTGTGCTCGAGACCCCGATGTGGATTTCGGCCGAGGGCGAGGTCGCCGCCCCATCGACTCAGCCCATCGCCGACGCGATCACCGCGGCTCAGGCGCTGCCCGCCGACATCTCCCTCGCTCAGGCCCTTGCGGATGCCGGCGCCGATCCCGCAGAGCCGGGCCTCGCCGCGCTGCTGGCCTACGTCGCGGCATCCGCCGGCCCCGACGCCGATCAGGCGTCCTCTTGGTTCCCGCCGATGCTGCCGCCCGATGCCCGCACCGCCGTCCTGGGCGACCTCGGAGCCGTGCTCGCCCAGCTCGTCGACGGCGTCAAGGTGAGCCTGTCATCGGCCGTCTCACGCGTCGCCTACGACGACGCGGGCGTGAGCCTGGGCATAGCGACCGGCGAGTCGCTGTCGTTCGACCGCGTCATCATCACGGTTCCGCTCGGGGTGCTGCAGAGCGATGGCATCGAGTTCGCCCCCAAGCTGCCGTTCGCTCAGCGTGGTGCGATCGCCGAGCTGGGCATGGGGTTCATCGAGACCGTGTGGCTGCGTTTCGACGAGCCGCTCATCGACACCGAGGCGACGATCTGGCATGCGGTCGGCGGAGACCAGAAGATCCGCACGTGGTTCAACCTCGCGCCGGTCACGGGAGACGCGATCATGGTCGGCATCGTCGGGGGAGCGGATGCCGCGGAGTTCGCGGCGCTCGACGACGCCGCCGCTCGGGCGGCGGCGATGGCGGCGCTCGCGACGTTCATGCAGCCCGCCGCAGCGTGACCTGCGGCATCCGGCTGATCAGCACGAGGACGCAGGCCACGAGGGCGAAGATCGCCAGCGCCACGGCGCTCGTGATGAGGAACTCTGGAATGCCCGACACCTGCCGAGGGTCGAGGAAGTAGTACGGGTACCAGCCGACGAGGGGTCCTCGCCACATCGTCACACCGCCCCACAGGAGCGGGAAGGCGAGCGACGACGGCACGATCCACCACGTCACGCGACGGTGGCCAGGGGTGAGCACCCATGCGATCGCGGTGCACGCGGGCAGCCAGAAGTGCAGCACCTGATCGGACCAGGGCACGTCGACGCGGATGCCGCGGATGCCGGCCTGCCACACGATCAATGCGAACGCGAGTCCGGCGGTGATGGTCCACGTGAGGACGAGGGCCAGTGCGACGGTGAACCAGCGAGGGTCCGCTGATCTCGTGAACGCGAGGGCGGTGCCGATCAGCAGCACGGCCACCAGCGCGCAGTTCGACTCGACCGTCAGATAGGCGAAGAAGTTCTCGCCCGCGATGGTCCGCGAGCTCAGCCCCCAGAACAGCCGATGCACGAGCGCGATCGTGCACACGATCGCCGCGGTGACGCGCAAGGCGCCGAAGACCGCTCGTGCCCGCACTGTCTCGCCGTTCCCTTTCCGCGCGGATGCCGCGCCACCCGGCGAGTCTACGGACTCGCCCTGAGCGGGGCCGCGCGACCGCCCTCGCAGAAGCACAGTTCTCGACAGGTTTCAAGCCCCGAGCGAGAACCGAGAAGCGCTTCTAGAGTCCCGACATGTCACTCCGTGCTCTGCGTGCCCGCGACCCCGAGAAGAGTCTCGAGCGCGCCCGACGGGGCAAGACGGGCTACGACCGCAGAGAGGCGCTGGCCGGCTATCTCTTCATCTCGCCCTGGATCATAGGCTTCCTCGTGTTCACCGCCGGAGCGATGATCTACAGCCTCGTCATCTCCTTCTCGAGCTACAACCTCGCCACCGGCGCCGCCCGCCCGATCGGCTTCGCGAACTACGCCAATCTGTTCGACGACCCCCGGGTCGCGACGTCGCTGGCGAACACCCTCTTCTACGCCGTGATGGCGGTGCCCCTGGAGATCGCCGTGGCGCTCGGCCTGGCCCTGCTGCTCGCCGGAGTGCGCCGAGGGGCGGGTGTCTTCCGCACCCTCTACTACCTGCCGAAGATGACACCGGCCGTCGCCACGGCCTCGATGTTCTTCCTCCTGCTCAACGGGAACACGGGTGCGGTGAACCAGTTCCTGCGGCTGTTCGGCATCAACGGCCCGCAGTGGCTCGTCGATCCGGCGTGGATCAAGCCGAGCATCGTGCTGATGACCCTGTGGACGGTCGCCGGGACGATGGTGATCTTCCTGGCCGCACTCAAGAACGTTCCGGTCGAGCTCTACGAAGTCGCCTCCCTCGACGGGGCAGGGGCGGTGCGCAGGTTCTTCGCCATCACGCTCCCCATGATCTCCGGGGCGATGTTCTTCAACGTCATCGTCCTGTCGATCGCGGCGTTCCAGGTGTTCGACCAGGCATACGTCCTGTTCTGGCGGGACCAGAGCAACTCCTCGCCCGAGGCCTCGCTGTTCTACGCGATCTACCTCTTCCAGCAGGCGTTCCGGCAGTTCGACTTCGGGTTCGCAGCCGCGATGGCCTGGCTGCTGTTCGTGATCATCCTCGTCATCACCATGGTCCAGGTGAAGTTCGGCAACCGCTTCGTGTACTACGAGGGAGAGCAGCGATGAGCACGACCTATCGTCCGCTTCCGCCCTCCGCGGGGCCGGATCCGGAACTCGACACCGTCCTGGTCACGGTTCCGCGCGAGCCGCATCGTCGGCCGCGCCGGGTGGTGCGACTTCGTCGCGCACGCGGCGCGCGCACCGGCGGGTTCGCCGGTCGCGTGATCCGCGCCGGCGCGCTGCTCGCGTTCTCGGTGCTCTTCCTGTATCCGTTCGCCTGGCTTCTCGCGGCGAGCCTCAAGCCTCGTGGGGAGGTCTTCGACAACGCGCTGATCCCGAAGACCTTCACCCCGCAGAACTACGCCGAGGTGTGGGAGCAGCTGCCGCTGCTGAGCTGGCTGTGGAACAGCGTCGCCATCGCGCTCCTCGCCGCCGGCGCCGTGGCGGTGTCGAGCTCGATCGTCGCCTTCGGCTTCGCGTACTTCCGTTTCCCGGGGCGCGGTCTGCTGTTCGGACTCGTGCTGGCGACCATGATGCTGCCGGGCGCGGTCACGATGATCCCGATCTACCTCATCTGGAAGCAGTCCGGGATGCTGGGCACGTGGGTGCCGCTGTGGGGCATGAACCTGTTCGGCTCGGCGTTCTACATCTTCCTGCAGCGGCAGTTCTTCCTGGGCCTGCCGCGCGAGCTGTTCGAGGCGGCGCGTCTGGACGGTGCGAGCTACTGGGGGCTGTTCTGGCGCATCGCGATGCCGCTCTCGGTGCCGTCGTTCGTGATCGTGTTCCTGTTCGAGTTCCAGGCCAGCTGGAACAACCTGCAGGCCGCGCTGATCTACCTCAACGCGGGTTCGCCCGAAGACTTCACGGCCCCTCTCGGAATCGCGTACGCGATGACGAAGTACAGCCCCACCGCCGGCGGACACGGCGACTACCAGTACGTGATGGTCGCGTCCCTGCTCGTCACGCTGCCCATGCTGATCCTCTTCGCCTTCGGGCAGAGGTACTTCATCGAAGGCGTCGCGACGCAGGGGCGCAAGGGATGACAGACAAGGAGAAGAAGATGCGAAAGAAGGTCGCCGCCGGGTTGGTCGCGGCATCCGTCCTGATGGTCTCGGGGTGTGCGGGCTCTGGTGATGCCGCGTCGTCCTCGGCGGACTTCACCGCGAAGCCGTCGGGAGAACTCCGCGCCTGGGGCTTCGAGAACGCCGACGACGTCGGCCAGTCGCGCCTCGACTTCGTGGAGGAGGAGCTCGGCGACGTGAAGGTCGACCTCGACGCGACAGCCTTCGACGCGCAGAAGTTCACCACGCGCATCGCGAGCGGCGACGTGCCCGACGTCGTGCAGATGGACCGGCAGTACGTCACGACCTACGCGGCGCAGGGGCTCATCATGCCGCTCGACGAGTGCTTCGCGGCGCATGACGTCTCGCCGCGCGACCACTGGTACCCGGCCGTCGTAGACGACGTGACCTACGACGACGCGGTGTGGGCGGTGCCGCAGTTCTACCAGCCGCCCGCGATCCTGCTCAACAAGAAGGTGCTCGACGAGGCAGGCGTCACCGCCGACCAGATCGACACGTCGAAGCCCGACGTCCTGCTCGCGGCGATAGCCCGCATGTATCAGGAGTCCGGCGGGGTGCCGACGCGCCTGGGCTTCGACCCTGTCGCGACGGGGCAGAGCGGATTGTGGGTGCTCGGCATGGGCGGACGCCTCACCGACGACAAGGGCGCCCCGACCCTCGACGATCCGGCCAACACCGCGGGGATGGAGATGCTCAAGAAGATCACGGATGCGCAGGGAGGTTTCGCGGCCGTGAAGAGCTTCACCGACTCGTTCGACACCTTCGGCGACAAGAACCAGTTCGTCGCCGGGCAGGTCGGAGCGCAGGTGAACGCCCAGTGGTATCCGAACGTGCTCTCGCCCTACGTCGATCAGCTCGACCTCGAGGCGGTGCCGTTCCGCAACGCCGACGGAGAGCCGTTCTCGGTCGCCTCGGGCACCGCGTTCGTCGTGCCCGTGGGCGCGAAGAACCCGGCCGCGGCGTGCGCGTGGATGATCGGTCTCACCTCGGACGACGCATGGATGGCCGCAGGAGAGGCGCGGGCGAAGACCCGGGCCGACGAAGGCGGGATCAACACGGGGCTGTTCACCGGGTCGCCGGACGCGGACAAGGCGATCAGGGACAAGTGGGTCGTCGACAGCGGCAACCCCGGCTTCGACCAGGTCATCTCCACCTACTACGACGTGGTCGACTACGGCCAGTCGTTCGGATCCTCGCCGGCCGGTCAGGAGATCCAGAACGAGTTGAACAACGCCGTCACCGCCGCCCTGCTCGGCGACAAATCCCCGGAGGATGCGCTGGCAGATGCGCAGCAGGCGGCGATGCGCGCTTACGAGAAGGCGACGGCGGGGTGAGGATGCAGGGCGGGTGCCGCGGCATCCGCCCCCGGGGGTTGCGTGTCATGATGTGATGGCGTTCGTGGGGACGATGCGGTTTAGTAAATTGACCTGAATAAACCCCGTCACAGGAGACATCGCCTTCAATGCATGACGACACCTCGCTCACCGTCGGACGCGTCAAGAGGGTGCTCGACGAGCGCATCCGCCCTGCGATCCACTCGGCGTCCGCGCCGCTCGCCGTGGAACTCCACGAGCTGCCGGGCGAGCCCATTCCGCCCGTCGAGGCGCTGGCGCTCGAGTACTCGCCGGCATCCGTGCCGAGGATGTGGGGACCTGCCTGGTCCACGACGTGGTTCAGGGTCACCGGCCGCGTACCGCAGGAGTGGGCGGGGCGGCGGGTCGAGGCCGTGATCGACCTCGGCTTCGACACGAGCATGACGGGGTTCCAGTGCGAGGCGCTCGCCTATCGCGCCGACGGAACGCCCGTGAAGAGCATCAACCCCCGCAACCAGTGGCTGCCGATCGCCGCGGCGGCGAAGGGCGACGAGCCGGTCGAGCTCTACCTCGAGGCCGCAGCCAACCCGGTGCTGCTCGATCACCACCCCTTCCTGCCGACGCGGCAGGGCGACATCCGCACCTCGTCTCCCGAGCCGCTGTACCGCATCCGGCGCATCGACCTCGCGGTGTTCGAGCCCGAGATCTTCGAGCTCTCCCTCGATCTCGAGGTGCTGTTCGAGCTGCAGGCACAGCTTCCTGCCACCTCGCCTCGGCGCATGCGCATTCTGCAGGCGATGGACGATGCCCTCGACGTGCTCGATCTGCACGGCATCGCCGAGACGGCATCCGATGCCCGGGCGCAACTGGCCGATGTCCTGGCCGCGCCCGCCGAGACCAGCGCGCATCGCATCTCGGCCATCGGTCACGCTCACATCGACTCCGCCTGGCTGTGGCCCGTGCGCGAGACGATCCGCAAGGTCGCCCGTACGACGTCGTCGATGACCGCTCTGCTCGACGAGCAGCCCGAATTCCAGTACGGCATGTCCAGTGCGCAGCAGTACGCCTGGCTCAAGGAGCATCGCCCCGAGGTCTACGCGCGTGTCAAGGCGGCGGTCGCCGAGGGACGATTCCTGCCGCTCGGCGGCATGTGGGTCGAGTCCGACACCGTGATGCCGTCCGGCGAGTCGCTCGTGCGCCAGTTCCAGTACGGGCAGCGGTTCTTCGAGAGCGAGTTCGGCATCCGCTCGAAGGGCGTCTGGCTGCCCGACAGCTTCGGCTACTCGCCGGCGCTGCCGCAGCTGATGAGACGCGCCGGCTTCGAGTGGTTCTTCACCCAGAAGATCTCCTGGAACCAGCAGAACGTCTTTCCGCACCACACGTTCCTGTGGGAGGGTATCGACGGGTCGCGGGTGTTCACGCACTTCCCCTCGATGGACACCTACAACTCGCGGCTCTCCGGGGCCGAGCTCGCGAAGGCGTCGCGGCAGTTCAAGGAGAACCGGTTCTCGTCCCGTTCGATCGCACCGGTGGGCTGGGGCGACGGAGGCGGCGGCACCACCCGCGAGATGACGGGCAAGGCGGCCAGGCTCGCGGACCTCGAGGGCAGCGCGAGGGTGGTGTGGGAGCATCCCGACGTCTTCTTCGACGCCGCACGCGCCGAGCTGCCGAGCCCGGCGGTGTGGGTCGGCGAGCTCTACCTCGAGCTGCACCGGGGAACGCTCACCAGCCAGCACGCCACGAAGGCGCTGCACCGCCGAGCCGAGCACGCCCTGGTCGAGGCGGAGGTGTGGGCGGCGACGGATGCGGTGCGCACGGGCACGGAGTATCCGCAGGCGCAGCTCGACCGCCTCTGGCAGACGGTGCTGCTGCACGAGTTCCACGACATCCTTCCCGGCACCTCGATCGCCTGGGTGCACCGCGAAGCGGTCGAGGTTCTCCGCGGCGTGCTCGACGAGGCGCGGTCGCTGTCGGATGCTGCACGCCGCTCTCTCGCGGGTGGGGGTGAGCGCGAGCTGATCTTCGATCCGACGACGGGTGGGTCCTGCGCCCCTGCGCTCGTCGAAGGATCCGTCACCCTCACCGAGGAGGCCGGGGGGTACCGTCTCGAGAACGACCTCGTCTCGGTGCTCGTCTCCCCTGACGGCCTGATCGTCTCCGCCGTCGACAGGACCACGGGCCGCGAAGCGGTGGCTCCGGGGCGAGCAGCGAACCTGTTCCAGCTGCACCAGGATTTCCCGAACAAGTGGGACGCGTGGGACATCGACCGCTATTACCTGGGCAGCGTGACTGATCTGATCGAGGCGGCGTCGGTCTCGGCATCCGTCGTCGAGGGTGTCGCCGTCATCACGGCGACCCGGCGATTCTCCGAGTCGACCATCGTGCAGACCATCTCGCTGAGCCCCGGTTCTCGGACGGTCGCTCTGCACAACGACATCGACTGGCACGAGACCGAGAAGCTGCTCAAGCTCGCGTTCCCGCTCGACGTGCAGGCGACGCACACCGAGGCGGAGACCCAGTTCGGATACCAGGCGCGCGTGACGCACACGAACACCAGCTGGGAGGCGGCGAAGTTCGAGACGTCCATGCACCGCTTCGTGCTGGTGCGCGAGCAGGACTTCGGCGTCGCCCTCGTGAACGACTCGATCTACGGCTACGACACCTCGCGTGAGGTCGCCGACGAGGGCGTCACGACGACCGTGCGGTTGTCGATGCTGCGCGCACCGCGCTTTCCCGATCCCGACACCGACCACGGTCGTCACGAGATCAGGCTCGGCTTCGTGATCGGAGCGGATGCCGCGACCGCGACGGCCGAGGGCATCGCTCTCAACGCCCCGCCCACGGTCGTGCGGGGCGAGCGCGAGGTCGCGCCGCTCGTGACGGTCGCCGGATCCGGCATCGTGGTCTCGGGTGTGAAACTCGCGGCCGACGGATCGGGGGATGTGATCGTGCGGGTCTACGAGTCGCTCGGCCGTCGGGTCTCGGGCGAGCTCTCGGTCGGATTCGAGTATCGAGAGGTGCGCGAGGTCTCGCTGATCGAGGACGAGCTGGAGGCTCCGCGGCGGGGAACGGCCCTGTCGCTGCGCCCCTTCGAGGTGCGAACCGTCCGCATCGTGCGCTGAGCGTTGTGACGGCGGCCCGCACGCGAGACGATGGCGTCATGGCCACGATCGACGACGTGCGGGAGATCGCTCTGGCGCTGCCTGGTGTCGAGGAGCGCACAGGAGGTCACACCGGTGAACCGGCGTGGCGGCTGAAGAGCGGGCAGATCGCGTGGGTCCGGGGCCCGACGGGTGCCGACGTGCGCTCGCTCGAGGCTCTGGGGCGCTCGTGGCCGGATGGCCCGGTGCTCGGTGTTCGGGTCGGGTCGCTTGAGGAGAAGGAGGCGCTGCTCGCCGCAGAGCCCGGATGGCTGTTCAGCATTCCGCATTTCGACGGCTACCCGGGGCTTCTCGTGCGCCTCGCCGCGATCGAGAGCGACCGCCTGGCCGAGATCATCGCCGATGCGTGGCTCGTGCGCGCTCCGGCGCGCGTCGCGAAGGAGTGGCTCGCCGAGCAGGGGCTCGAATGACGGTCAGGCCGCCGTCAAGAAGCCGCCGTCAAGAAGGGGCGTGCCGCAGCGATGAAGGCGCGCGGCTCGTCCGCCCACAATCGGATGCCGTCGACGACATGCTCGCCGCCCTTCGGCGCCAGACCGGGCAGGCGGATGCCGACAGGGCGCTCGAGCTCGATGAGGATGTTCGTCTCGTTCTGCATGCGCTCGGCGTACTCGCCGCCGGACACCCGCGGCTGCTTCGGTTCGTCGACGCGGCGGGAGACGGCGATCGAGGCGATGTCGTTCCAGGAGACGGCGACGTCGATCTCCAGACCGCTGCGCACACGGATGCCGTCAGGTCCGACCGTGTGCGGACGCATCAGCATCGCGCACAGCAGGCCGAGCATCCAGGTGACACCCCAGATGCCGAGGATGAGCAGCGCGATCCGCACCGCCGGCCACCGGTGCACGATGAGATCGATGATCGGGATCTCGACCGCAGACAGGCCGATGAAGATGAACAGCACGGTCAGCACGGGCCGGTGATAGCCGAGGCCGGTGCCGCCGGCAGGGATCGCCGGACGCCGGAAAATCGCGCGGCCGATGCTCGAGTAGACGCGGAGCTCCGCGCGCAGCGCCCTGCGTGCGGCGTCGACGATGCGGGCCCCTCGGGTCGGAAGGGCGACGGTGGATGTCATGGCGCCCCCTTTGCGGGCGCGCTCGCCGCGGCATCCGCCACCAGCGCCTCGAGATGCAGAGCGATCGCCGTGACTCCGCGCTCGACGGCCGCGCGATCCTCTGGCGCGACCGCGGCGATGAGCGTGGCGTCGAGGTCGGCGTGCTCCTGCTGCATCTGCGCCATGGTCTCGGTCGCCGTGCCGGTGAGTTCGACGAGCACGGCCCGCCGATCGGAGGGATGAGGGGAGCGTCGCACGTGACCGGATGCCTCGAGGGCGTCGACCAGACCCGTGATGTTGCGCGGCGAGACGCCGCAGAGGCGGGCGAGCGCCTGCTGCGTGGAGGGTCCCGCGTGCTGCAGCGCCCAGAGCAGATGCAAGCGTGCGGGGGTGAGTCCCGTGCCGTCGAACGCGCGGGCCATGTCCTTCTGGAACAGGTCGGCGATCTGGAGCAGGCGGTCCACGAGCAGCGGCTTCATGATCGTTACCTTACTTCACTATTACCTATCTGCACAAATGTCGACGGTGTGCTGGAATCGGACCTGACCAGGCTAAAGCGAGCCGGTGAATGTCGGTGGCCCCCTGTTGAATAGAGGTATGAACAGCCCCGTCGCCACCCTCGATCAGGTCGTCGCCGACCTCGATCGCGTGCTGGGCGCGGATTCGCTGGCGGCCCTGTCGGATGCCGAGCGCATGCACGTTCTGCGGGTCGCGGGAGAAGCGCTGCGGCGGGTGGAGGCCGTCGTCGTCGAGACGGTCGCCACCGCCGATCCGGTGGATTTCGCACAGGGGCTCGGCTGCCGGAACATGAACGAGCTCCTGCAGCGCGTGCTGCGGACGGATGCTCGCGGGGCAGCGCTCCTGGTGAAGGCGGCGCGGCTGGTGACCAGGGAGACCGAGTTGATCACGGGGGCGCCTCTGCCCGCGCGGTGGCCGGCTCTGCGGGCGGCGCTGCTCGACGGCGCCATCGGCGTCAGCGGGCTGCTCGCCGCCACGGCTTCGATCGAGCGGGCGGGCACCCGGATCGGCGCGACCGACCGGCTGCACGCCGACGTCATGCTCGCCGATTTCGCGCGCGGCGCGAGCGCGGTCGACGGTGCGGATGCCGGCGATGCCGCCCCTCCGGCGACCCCTGAAGACCTGCGGCTGTTCGGCTCTGAGATCGCGACGATCCTCGACCCCGACGGCGCGGAGCCCGACGACCGCAATGCGATGAACTCGCGGTACCTCACGTTCGGACGTGAGCGCGACGGTGTGTTCCCGGTGCGCGGCAACCTGCTGCCTGAGGTGAAGGCTCAGCTGCAGCAGATCATCGACGCGCAGCTCAACCCGAAGGTCAGCGGTCCGGCATCGCCGGGGGTCGCGTTCACAGACTCGGCACCCGATGACGAAGATCCCTTCAACTCCGACCCGCGCAACGTGATCGATTCGCGCAGCCCTGCGCAGAAGCGGCACGATGCGCTGGCGGTCGCGCTGGGGATCGCCGCCCGGCACGAGGAGATGTCCACGCTGGGCGGTGCCGCACCCACGCTCGTGGTGCACGTCGACGCGAATGACGTGGCGGCCGGCGCGGCCGGCTGGGCCCGCATTCCCGGAGTCGAGGGTCCTGTCCCGGCATCCGTCGCGCTGCACACGGCGTGTGTCGGCGCTGTCCAGAGGGTGCTGTTCGACGAGGGCAGGATCGTCGGCATCAGCGTCACGGATCGCGTGTTCACCGTGCATCAGCGCCGGGCGATCGTCGCGCGCGACAAGGAGTGCCTGATCCCGGGATGCCACGTTCCAGCCTCGTGGTGCGAGATCCATCACGTGACCGAGCACGCACGCGGCGGCCCGACTCACACCGACAACGGCGTGCCCCTGTGCTGGTACCACCATCGGTCACTCGAGTATTCGGGCTGGGAGATCCGCATGGACGGGGGCGTCCCGCAGATCCGCGGGCCGGCCTGGTGGGATCCGGCTCGGCGATGGCGCACGCCGCGTCACTCGCAGCCGAGCAGAGCCGCTCCCGAACGGGCGGACCTGCGAGCATGATGTGATGACCGCACCTCAGCCCGAAATCGACCTCGCGAACCTGCCGAGGTTCCTGGATCATCTCGGGCAGCCGGAACGGGATGCCGATGCCGCCGCCTTCGCGCGCCTGCTGCTCGACGAGGGCTGCCAGGTCGAGGTGTTCTGGGGGCCGCTGCAGATGGACGTCTGGCAGCTCACGGTCAGTCGCGGACGGCGCTGGGCGACGTTCAGAGTCGAGCGCGGCTTCGCCGAGGCGGTGAGGGTGGGGGCTCCCGGACACGATGCGCGGCGATCTGCTCGCGTACGGCATCCCTGCCCTCGACTGGCTCGACGCAGGCAATGACGAGACCCTGGCGAGGATCTGGGCGGCCTGGCGCCGGTACCGACACGGCGACTTCCGCGAAGCACGTCGCGATCCGGAGCGGATGCGGAGGATGAGGGCGGAGGGCCTCCGCATGATCGAGGAGGCCGCGTCGCCCCGGTAGCAGAGCGCGAGAGGTCCTCAGGCGCGAAGGTGCGCGAGCAGTTCGCCGCACCGGCGGGTCGCGATGGCTCGCGCCCGCTCCCCGGGCATGCGCTGCGGCTCTGCGAGCACGGTGACTGCGAGTCCGTCCAGAAGTGCGAGCATCTCGGCCGCGGCGTCATCGACAGTGCTGCGCGATGCGCCGGGTGCAGCGTCGGCGAACCGCTCCGCCAAACCGCGCTCGGTGCGCGCCCACATCTGCTCATAGCGGGCGCCGACGGCGGGGTCGGTTGGCGCGCAGGCGGCGAAGGCGAGCCACACCCTGCTCACCCGGCTCTCCGGTCCAGAAGGCACGAGCAGGCGCACCGTGGCGAACAGCCGCCCCTCGGCATCCGCGTCCTCCGACGCGTCGGCGTACGCCTGCACGGCGTCGACGCTGATGGCGTCCATGGCGGCGAGGATCATCGCCGCCTTCGTGGGGAAGTGGTGCTGCACCGTGCCGATCGCCACGCCCGCTCGTGCGGCGACGGTGCGCACGCTGAGGCCGCTCATCCCGACCTCGGCGATCGCTTCGACGAGGTGGTGCAGCACGGCATCCCGGGACATGCTCCGATGCTATCCGCGTCGGCCGGAGCGCTGATACGCCTGCCACGCCCGCTGCGCGGCCGCGCGAGCGAGCCTGAGCGGCTCCGGGCGCCCGTCGTCTACGCGACGACTCACGACGGCGATGCACAGCACGAGGATGCCGATGCCGAGCAGGCCGAACTGCAGCATCTCGATCGCCATGGTCACGAGGAGCTGCAGGCCGTGGTGGTCGTCGCCCAGATCGATGTGCACGAACCGCAGAGCTGTTCCGGCCACGGTGAAGAGCAGTGCCGCGGCGATCAGCGACCATCGGTGCGCGCGCCCCCGCGATGTACCCGCAGCCGCGGCGATGACCAGGATCGCGGTGCCGGTGACCAGGAGCACCAGACGGACGAGCGCCCAGCCCTCGAGTCGTTCCAGCAGCTCGTCGCTGCTGCCGAAGAACGCGACCCGGTCGCCGAGGAGCCCTGCGATCGACCCCAAGCCGGCGAGACCCGCGCCGAGCATGCCCAGCGCGGCGGGGCGCGGTGATCGGGACCTGTAGACGAACAGCAGCGCGATGCCCGCGAACGGCGCCAGGGCGCCCAGCGCCTCGATGATCTTGCTCATGCTCACACTCCCATACACTCGTATGGCAACGAGCATACGTTCGTATGGCTCGGGAGGGAAGGCCCCGACTCAGGCCGGTGGCAGGCGCAGCACCTCGGGGGACTCGCCACCGGTCAGGTCGTCGGCGATGCGGATGCTGCGCGCCAGATCGTCGAGCGCGCTGCCGAGAGTGCCGAAGCGCTCGCGGTCTCCGCAGACCGCCGTGAGGGTCACCAGGTGCGTTCCGGTGTCCCACGTGTAGGTCGTGAACGGAGTGCCCGAGAGCGCGGGCGCGACGAGCTTCTCGCCCATGCCGAGCCACCGGCTCTGGAAGGCCTCGGTGTCGTCGTAGTCCATCGGCATCGACGCGCGTGCGATGCGCACGTCGGGCGTGAGCACCTGCGCAGAGGCCATCGCGACGACGAGTTCCGGTTCGGCCTTCCACGTCCACACCAGCACCCGGCCGTCGGCGCGCTTCATCAGCAGCGGCGCCGCCTGGCTCATCGCCCACGCCCCGAGCTTCGAGCCGCGGCGCTCCGTACGTCCGAGCGCCTGATTCGCCTGTCCCAGCAGCATCCTGATCGCGGCCTTGCGATGCCGGCGCCCCTTGAAGCCGAGCGAGTCCGTCACGGGGATCCAGAGAGCGGGATCGGCGGATGCTGTCAGTCTCATAGGACAACGCTAGGCGCTCTGCCTGGGCGGATGCCGGTATGCCTGGGCTGCCCGGCCAGTGCCCTCGGGTAGAGTGGCCACCGCCCGACCGGGCGCTCCATGGCCGTCGAACCTTCAAAAAAAGGCAGCATGTCTTCTCCCGCATCCGACTCGACCGACCAGCGACCGCTGCGCATCCTGCTCGGATGCGACACGTTCGCCCCCGACATCAACGGCGCAGCCCGATTCGCAGAGCGCCTCGCCGCCGGCCTCGTGCAGCGCGGTCACGACGTCCACGTGGCCGCCCCCAACCAGGCCTATCGCCGGGCGAAGCCTCGGACCGAGGTCGTCGAGGGCGAGCCGATGACGCTGCACCGGCTGCCGTCCGTCCGCTGGCTGGCGCACGACTGGATCCGCTTCGTATGGCCCTGGCGCTCGAAGCACTACGCGCGCATCGTGCTCGATCGCGTGCAGCCCGACGTCGTGCACATCCAGTCGCACATCGTGATCGGCCGGGGCCTGGCCCACATCGCCCGTGAGCGCGGCATCCCCGTGATCGCGACCAACCACGTCATGGCGGAGAACATCCTCGATCACTCGATCTTCCCCGACTTCGTCGACCGTGAGGTCGAGAAGTTCGCCTGGGCAGACGCGAAGCGCACCTTCGAGATGATGCGCGCCGTCACCACGCCGACGCGCCGTGCGGCCGACTTCCTCGAGAAGACCGTGGGCGTCAGCGGAGTGATCCCCATCAGCTGCGGCATCGACCGTTCGCAGTACACCCCGGTCATCGGCCCGCGCGAGAAGAACCGCATCGTCTTCGTCGGGCGGCTCACCGCCGAGAAGCAGGTCGAGGTCATCCTGCACGCGATGACGAAGCTCGACCCCGCTCTCGAGACCACCTTCGACATCGTCGGCGGCGGCGATCAGCGCAAGAACCTCGAGCACCTCACCGCCAAGCTCGGCCTCGCCGACCGGGTCACGTTCCACGGTCGCACGACCGACGAGGAGCTGCGCGCGCTGCTCTCGCGCGCCTCGGTGTTCGCGATCGCCTCGATCGCAGAGCTGCAGTCGATCGCGACCATGGAGGCCATGGCCTCGGCGCTGCCGATCGTCGCTGCAGACGCCGTCGCCCTTCCGCACCTCGTGCACGACGGAGAGAACGGCTACCTGTTCGAACCGGGCGACGTCGACGAGCTGGCCGCGCGCCTGACCGACGTGCTCACCGCGACGCCGGAGGAGTACGAACGGATGCAGCGAGCCTCTCTCGACGGCGTCATCATCCACGACATCAACCGCACTCTCGACACCTTCGAGGCGCTGTACCGCGACGAGCCGCTTCCCGAGTGACGATGCACATCGTCTTCTTCGGCGATCAGCACCTCGACTCGCTGGGCGGGGCGCAGGTGTCGATGCGCCTGCAGCGCGAGTTCCTGGAACGCGCCGGCCACACCGTGACCGTCGTCGCGCCGAAGATGCACCCTCCGACAGGCTCAGGGGCCCATTCGGGCACGCATGATCCTGCGAACGTCGACCTCCCGTCGATGCCGATCACGACCGACCGCGAGTACTCGATGAGCTGGCCGGGGCGCTCGATCGACCGCTTCCTCGATCGGGCGATGACCCGCAGGCCGCCGGTCGACCTCGTGCACGTGCAGGCCGATTTCTGGGGCGGCTTCATCGGTCACCGCTTCGCCCGGAGGCACGGCCTCCCTGTTGTGCACACCATGCACAACAGGGTCGACGTCGGCATCCGCGCCGTCACGCCGCTGGCAGGTCCCGCGCTGGTCGTCCTCAACCTGTGGCGGCGCAGCGCCCTGCCAGGGAGCGGCGCCGGCTCTGACGGCTGGGCGTTCCTGCGCGGCCTCGCTGCCGGAGCATCGGCCGTCACGGCGCCCTCCACGCACTTCGCGCGCCGGCTCGAGCAGCACGAGGTCTTCGGCCACGTCGACGTGGTCTGGAACGGCATCGACGACGACGTGCGCGCGGCGACGCTCGCCGAGGCCCCGAGCGAGCGGATGCCGGGGCCGCCCCGCTTCGTCTGGCTCGGCCGGATGAGCCCCGAGAAGCGTCTGCTTCCGTTCCTCAAGGCCTGGGTCGGGTCGGGCGTCGAGGCCGAGCTGGAGATCATCGGCGGCGGGGCGCAGCGCGCGGCCGCCGAGAAGCTCGTCGCCGGGACGCCGAATGTGCGCTTCTCCGGCAAGCTCACCTACGCCGAGACGCTGGCCAGGATCGCCGCCGCAGATGCTCTCGTGCAGACGTCGATCGGCTTCGAGACGCAGGGCATGACGCCGTTCGAGGCTGCCACGCTCGGCACACCCTCGGTGATCAGCGATCCCGACATCGCCGCCGAGCTCGGCGGCGGCCTGTGGGCGGTGCCCGACGCCGAAGGCTCGGGGCGGGACGTGGAGGCGCAGCGCATCGCCGCTCTCGCCCGGACGCTGCGGCAGGCGGCATCCGACATCGCCTCAGGAACCGCCCCGGTCCCGCTCGAGTCCACGGCCGAGGCCTTCCGGCAGTCCTCGCGGACCGCCGCGATGATCGAGATCTACCGGCGCGTGATCGCCGATGCTCAGAAGAAGTAGTACAGCAGCGACGACATCCACGTGAGCACGCGGCCGACGACCAGCGAGCCGGCGATGCCGAGAGCGATCGCCGCCAGCAGGTGCGGGGCAGGGCGACGCAGCGCGAGGATCGCGAGCACGCTCCCGGCGATCCCGCCCAGCAGCAGGAGGATGCCGATCACGGCGCCCAGCGAGTCGGCGACGTCGTAGTTGCCGCTCGTGTACAGGAACGGCGTGATCATCGAGAACAGCAGACCGAGACCCGCGGTCGCGACGGCGACCAGGAACGCGGTTCGTCCCAGGGGCTTGGCTGCTGCGGGGGCGCCGTGAGAAGGGGGGCCCTGCTGCAGTGCACCGTGCGGGGCTGCCTGGGGTGCGCCGTACGGCGATGCCGGAGGATACGGCTGGGCGGAGGGCTGCTGCGATTCGCTCATGATGGTTCCCGGTCTCAGACGAAGGTGTAGAACAAGGAGGAGATCCACGAGATCACGGTGGCCGCGATCTCGCTCGCGGCGATGCCGATCGCGATGCCGGCGAGGATCGGAGAACCAGGGCGGCGGATGGCGATGAGGCCGAGGATGAGCGCGATCACCGAGCCGACCAGCACCAGGAAGCTGATGACGCCGTTGACGATGCCGTATCCGAGCCCGTACCCGTACTGCAGGACACCGGACAGTATCGGGAAGAGGAAGGAGCCGAGCACCCCGATCCCGAACGCGATGAGAGCGACGATCAGAGCCGTGCGTCCGAGTGCCTTTCCCGAGGCGGCCGGGCGTGCGGGGCCGGAGTAGCCCTGGCCCGGGTAGCCGGCGTTCGGATAGTTCTGGCCGGGGTATGCCTGGCCAGGGTAGCTCTGGCCCGGATATGCCTGGCCCGGATATGCCTGGCCGGGATTGCCGGAAGCCGGAGGCTGCTGCCCGGCAAACTGCGGGCCGGCGCCCGGGTGACCCTGCGGGGCGCCGTCGAGGGAAGGCGCCTGCTGCTGGTAGGGCTGCGGCTGCTGGTAAGGCTGCGGCTGCTGGTAGGGCTGCTGCTGGGGCTCGCTCATGCAGTCGAGCGTAGCCGCAGCAACCGGTCTTGGGCAGTCGATCAGAGAGATCTCTGGATGACCTCGGGCTGCTCGCCCGATTCGCGTCCGGCGACGCGCGTCCAGTCGGTCGGCACCGCGCGGTATCCGTCGCGGCGCACCTCGAAGAAGGTGGCGATGGCGGCCCAGGCGATGAGTGCGAGAAGTGCGATGAGGAGTACCATGGCAGAAACGCTACGTTCATAGTTGAACGGTCACGAGTGGCAGAACTGACGCCGAACGTAGGAAAACCGCCATGCTTCGACGAGCTCAGCAATCCAGACCAGCTCAGCAACCCAGAGGGAGCGATCGACCATGAAGACTGTGGCCTGCGTGATCCAAGAGGGGTTCGCACCCTTCGAGTTCGGTGTGGCCTGCGAGGCCTTCGGCCTCGACCGATCGGATGACGGCGTGCCCAACTTCGACTTCCGTGTCGTCGCTCCGCGCCCCGGGGTCGTGAACTCGAAGATGGGTTTCTCGATCAACGTCGAGAACGACCTCTCCTTCGCCTACGAGGCCGACCTCGTGATCTTCTGCCCGGTGCCGCGGGAGTACTGGGGCTTGATCGATCCCGCACTGCTCGACCTCGCACGCGATGCTGTCGCGCGGGAGGCCTGGGTGATCAGCGTGTGCAGCGGCTCGTTCATCCTGGGAGCGGCCGGCGTGCTCGACGGCCGCCGTGCCACGACGCACTGGATGTACTCGCAGCACCTCGCCGCCATGTACCCCGAGATCGAGGTCGATGCCGACGTGCTGTTCGTGCAGGACGGCCGTATCATCACGAGCGCGGGCACGGCCGCCGGCATCGACGCATGCCTGCACCTGCTGCGTCAGGAGATCGGCGCCGAGCTCACGAACCGCGTCGCGCGCCGCATGGTCGTGCCTCCCCAGCGCGACGGCGGGCAGGCGCAGTTCATCGACCGGCCGATCCCGCACGTGGCATCCGACTCGCTCTCTACCGTGGCCGAATGGGCCGTGCAGAACCTCCGCGAGGACATCGGCGTCGACGAGATGGCGGCCCGAGCCCTGATGTCGCCGCGCACATTCGCGCGCCGCTTCAAAGCCGACTATGGCGTGACGCCGGCGGCGTGGTTCGCCCGCCAGCGGATCCTGCATGCGCAGCGGATGCTGGAGCGCACCGACCTGCCGCTCGAGCACATCGCCGAGGAGTGCGGGTTCGGATCCGCCGCAGTGCTGCGGCAGAACTTCTCCCGCGTGCTCGCGATGACGCCCACCGCCTATCGGGCGCGCTTCTCGTGCCTGAGCGACGAGGGTACGGCAGCCTGACTCAGGCGGCTTTGGGGAAGAGGATGCGCAGCGCGCGCAGGTAGCTGTTCGTGCGCTCGGCGCCCGAGGGGACGTAGAAGTCCGGATCGATGTTGACGATCGGCTGCTCGCGGTCGTCGCGATCCATCGGCGTCTGGTCGTTGCGTGCCATGTCGTCACCTCTCCATCGAGCTGTTCATTCCGTGATACGGAACTAATCTTCTAACTTGTGGAAAGAGTATCGCGAGGTAGGTACAGCGGTCAAGGGTTTCGATCTTGGGCGGTCAAGATCGCATCCGCACCCGGCGATTCCGATGTGACTCTGACCACGCACGCCGGTGAGGCGCGCGGGCGAGCGGCGGAGCGGGGTCAGGTGGTGGGCGCCGACCAGTGCGCAGGTGCCGGCAGCGCGTGGTAGTCGAGGTCGATTCCCGCCGCGCCGACCGAGGCCGTGCAGTACAACAGCGACTGCGTCGGGTAGCCGTGCGGCCTGTTGTCGCGGATGATGGCCCGGTCGTCCTCGGGCGAAAGCGCGGCGGACGCGGCCAGCATCCCCACCCAGTCCGATCGCCAATCCGTACTCAGCGCGGTCGGGCCCAGCGCGCGGAACTGCGGCAGCCAGGCGGCGATGCGCGGCGTCTCGGGGTCGTCGAGATCGTCGTGAGCGATCATGTGCGTGCCGGGCTCGATCGGCGTCTCCCGGAGCGTCGCGCCGTCCCAGGCGAGCACGCGCGACCCCTCTGGGCGCACCTCGAGCAGGTTGAACCCGTGCATCCGCTCCGTCCCTGCGGGTGAGCGGCCCCAGACCGATTCCAGCGCGAGAGATCCTCGTGACAGCGCCTGATCCGCAGGCAGATCGAGCACATCGGCGCGATTCAGCAGCACCGCGAGCCGGCCTTCGGCGGGGTTCGCAGCGAGCCACGCACCGCCGGCTCGGCGGTCGCGGATGCCGATCACGCCCGGATACCGCTCCGGCCACCAGGCGCCGAGGGCATCCCATTCGCGCTGCGGATCTTCATCGCGCACCGCCAGCAGACGGAGGGATGCGGCGTCCGCCGCGTCGATCACGACCGTGCACATCAGTGGTCCCCGCCGTCGAGCTGGTCGAGAAGGTGGTCGAGCACCCCGTCGAGAACCGCGAGCCCGTCGCGCACACCGCCTGTGGAGCCGGGGAGGTTCATCACGACGGTCTCCCCGGCGACCCCGGCGACCGCCCGGCTGAGCACGGCCGTGGGCGTCACCGCCGCGCCGCGGCGGCGCACCTCCTCGATGATGCCCGGCAGCTCGACATCGAGCAGGGCTCTGGTCGCCTCGGGTGTGCGGTCGTCGGGCGAGACGCCGGTGCCGCCCGTCGTGAGCACGACCGACGGATGCTCCGCGAGCAGCGCCCCCAGGGCGGCATCCACGCCGGCATCCGTCACGACCTCGATCTGCACCTCGAATCCGCGCTCACGCAGCCATCCGACGATCACAGGACCCGTGCGGTCCTCGTACACGCCGTTCGCGGCCCTGGTCGAGACCACGAGCACGCGAGCGCTGCGGGTCACGGCCGCGACCAGTCGCCGCTCTTGCCGCCCGACTTCGCGAGCACGAGAACGTCGGTGATGACCGCGTGCTTGTCGACGGCCTTGATCATGTCGTACAGCGTCAGCGCGGCCACGGTCGCGCCGGTCAAGGCCTCCATCTCGACGCCGGTGACGCCGTTCGTCACGGCCGTCGCGACGATGCGCACGCGATCGCCCTGCGGCTCCAGGTCGACGGCCAGCTTCGTGAGCGGCAGCGGGTGGCACAGCGGGATCAGCGTCGAGGTCTGCTTGGCGCCCATGATCCCGGCGAGCCGCGCGGTGCCCAGCGCCTCGCCCTTCGGCAGCGAGCCGTCGGCGATCATCGCGACGACCTCGGGCGTCGTCTCCAGCACGGCCTGCGCGGATGCTTCGCGTCGCGTCACCTGCTTCTCGGTGACGTCGACCATGTGCGCCGACCCGTCGGCGCGCAGATGCGAGAGCTCACTCATCGATCCTCCAGACCTCGACCTCGGCACCGGCAGGGAGCGCGGCGATACCGGACGGCACGTGCACCAGCACCGTCGCCCGAGCGTAATCGTGCAGCAGATGCGACCCGGGCGCCCCCACCGAGACGCTGCCGTCGTCGCGCAGCATCCCCCGGCGGATCTGGTGCTTGCCCTGCGGCGAATCGATCGCGTGGGCGAGCGGCAGCCAGCGCACCTCGCGTCGCTCCCGCAGACCGGCCGCGCGCCGCAGCAGCGGTCGCAGGAACATCTCGAACGATAGCAGCGCCGAGACCGGATTGCCGGGGAACGCGACGACGGGAAGCGGCGCCAGGCCTTCGCGGCGCAGCATCCCCGCGCCCTGCGGGCCGCCGGGCTGCATGGCGACGTGCCCGAACGACACTCCGCGGGGCTCGAGGGCGTCGCGCACCACCTCGAACGCGCCGGCACTCACGCCGCCCGTCGTGATCAGCAGGTCGGCGTCGGGGTGCGCGGCGACGATCGCGAGCAGCGCGTCTGCGTCGTCGGGAGCCGTGGCACAGGCGACGTCGGCGCCGGTGTCGAGCAGGGATGCCGCGAGCGATGCCGTGTTCGCGTCGTAGATCTGCCCGGACTCGAGCTGCTCGCCGGGGGCACGCAGCTCATGGCCGGTGGAGACGAGCAGCACCCGGGGGCGCGGACGAACGCGGGCCGAGGTGAGGCCGACCGCAGCGAGAGCCGCCAGCTGGGCGGGGCCGAGGCGGGTTCCCGCCGTAAGGAGCAGCTGACCGTCTGTGACGTCGCTGCCGACCTCGCGGACGAATGCTCCCGGCGCCACCGGAGCGGAGAAGGCGACGCCGGCGCCGGGGTCGCCGTCAGACCCTCCGATGCCGAGGAAACGCGGAGGATCGACGACCTCGATCGGCACGACCGCGTCGGCGCCCGCGGGGATCGCAGCGCCTGTCATGACGGGCGTCGCGCTGCCCGGTCGGTGGGTGCCGGCCGCGTCGCCGGCGGCGCGCACAGGTCCGATCGGCAGGCGCACAGGGTGATCGGCCGAGGCCGCGGCGATGTCGGCGGAACGCACGGCATAGCCGTCCATCTGCGAATTCGCGAAGGGCGGCACCGGAAGAGGACTCGCGATGTCGGCCGCCAGCACGCGACCGCGAGCCGGGCCGCCGGGAGCGAGCGTGACGGTCTCTGCCCGGGCCGGGTCGGCGACAGATCGGAGAAGCGGTGCGAGCAGGTTCGCGATGCGGGCGGCGTGCTCGTCGAGGGTCGAGGCCATCGTCATCCGCCCGCGAACGGCGGCAGGATGTCGACGCGCTCGCCGACCGGAAGCGTCAGATCCCGGCGCACGACGCCGTCGACGAGGAAGGAGCCGCTCTTGAGCACACGCGCCATGGGGTCGCCGTAGCGGGTCGTGAGTTCATCACGCAGAGCCCCGAGGGTGTGCTCGGGGCCGATGTCAAGCTCTTCCGCCTCGCGCCCTGCGGCGTCGGCGGCCGCGGCGAAGTACCTCAGCATCACGATCGCCATGCCGCTCATCCTATGACGGGGTGCAGCAGGGCCGCGCCGGATGCCGCGCCGTAGACTTTCCCGCATGACCCCGCCCGCCGACATCCGACCCCGCGGCACGTGGCTCGTCGAACCGGCGCCGACGCTGGAGCCCGACCGCATCATGCGGTACAGCCGCCAGCTCATGCTGCCGGGATTCGGCGAGTCGGCGCAGCGCCGGCTGGCCGCTGCCCGGGTGCTCGTGATCGGCGCAGGCGGACTCGGCAGCGCCCTCGTCCCCGTGCTGGCAGGATCGGGCGTCGGCACGATCGGCGTCGTCGACGACGACGTCGTCGAGCTCTCGAACCTGCACCGGCAGCTCAGCCACGGCGTCGCCGACATCGGCCGGGCCAAGGTGGACTCGCTCGCTGAGACCGTGGCCGCGATCGACCCCGCGATCGTCGTCGTCCGCCACCGCGAGCGCGTCAGCACCGCGAACCTGCCAGGGCTGCTCGAAGACTACGATCTGCTCGTGGATGGCAGCGACAACTTCGCCACCCGCTACCTCGCCAACGACGCCGCAGAGCTCGCCGGCAAACCGCTGGTGTGGGGCTCGATCCTCCGCTTCCACGGCCAGGTCGGCGTCGCCTGGAAGGGCCGCGGTCCCACCTTCCGCGATCTCTTTCCCGCTCCGCCGCCCGCCGATGAGGCGCTCTCCTGCGAACTCGGCGGCGTGCTGCCCAGCCTCTGCACGGCGATCGGCTCGCTCATGGCGACCGAGGTCATCAAGGTGATCACCGGCGTCGGCGAGCCGCTGCTGGGGCGGGTGCTGTTCTACGACGCGCTCACCGCGCGGACGCGGGAGATCGGCTACGCCGTCGACGAGACGCGCGAGGAGCTCACCGGGCTCGACGACTACGAAGTCCTGTGCGGCACGGCCGCGGATCCCGACCTGTCGATCTCGGCGGCCGAGCTGCTGAGGCGACGCAGGGCGGGGGAGCGGATGCTGCTGCTCGACGTGCGCGAGGCCGAGGAGGCCGCGGCGCGGCGCATCCCCGGCTCTGAGCTGCTGCCGGTCGGCCGGATCGACGCGGGCGAGAGCGTCGATGCGACGCTTCCCGTCGTCGTCTATTGCGAGCAGGATCCTCGGTCGCGTCGCGCGGCGGCGGCACTGCGCGGACGCGGCGTCGATGCGGTCTACGTCGCGGGCGGCATCCGCTCCTTCGTCGCGGTCGGCGGCGAGGTCGAATCAGCGATCGACGCGTCGGCCGCCCGAGGTGAAGGAGTTCACGCATGACGTTCGCGCTGATCACGGATGAGCCGATCGACGAGCCGGCGGTCCGCGCCGCCGTCGGCGGCGACGCAGACGGCGCGGTCGTGATGTTCTGCGGTGTCGTGCGCGACCACGACGGCGGCCGAGCGGTCGAGGCTCTGGACTATCGCGCTCACCCCGACGCCGAGCGCTTCCTCCGCGAGATCGTCGAACGCGTCTCGGCCGAGACGGGGCGGCGGATCGCGGCCGCGCATCGCGTCGGAGACCTGCGGATCGGAGACGTGGCGCTGTTCGCCGCGGCATCCGCCGGCCACCGCGCCGAAGCCTTCGAGGCGTGCGAGCTCCTGGTCGAGGAGATCAAGCGCGGCGTGCCCATCTGGAAGCGCCAGCACTACGACGACGGCGTCTCCGAGTGGGTCGGGCTGTAGGACTCAGCCGCCGATGTAGCTCATCTCGATGCGGGGGCGTGCAGCCCTCAGCTCCGGGGTGAGCTCGGAGCGGATCTCGGAGTAGCGGTCGTCCCGCGCGTGCCAGATGCCGGCCATCGCCCGCGACAGCTCCGCGTCCGATGCTCCTCCGCGCAGCAGCGCCCGCAGATCGTGCCCCTCGGTCGCGAACAGGCACGTGAAGAGCCTGCCCTCGGTCGAGATGCGCGCTCGGTTGCACGTGCCGCAGAACGTGTTGGTGACCGAGGAGATGATCCCGATCTCGCCCGAGCCGTCGGCGTACTGCCATCGCTTGGCGGTCTCGCCGGCTGCCCGCGCGCCCAGCGGCTCGAGCGGGAACAGTGCTCCGATCCGCTCGACGATCTCGGCGGCGGGAACCACCTCGTCGAGGTCCCAGCCGTTCGAGGTTCCCACGTCCATGTACTCGATGAACCGCAGAGTGTACGGCGTCGCCTTGAAGAACGCGGCCATCGGCTCGATCTCGTGATCGTTGAGCCCGCGCTTGACGACCATGTTGATCTTGATCGGGCCGATGCCGGCCTCGTGCGCCGCTTCGATGCCCTCGAGCACCCTCGTCACCGGGAACCGCACGTCGTTCATGCGCTGGAACAGCGCGTCGTCGAGCGTGTCGACGGAGACGGTGAGCCGGTCGAGCCCGGCATCCTTCAGCGCCTGCGCCTTGATCGCGAGCGCCGAGCCGTTGGTCGTCAGCGCGATCTCCACCTTGCCGCCTTCGGGAGTCCGCAGCGCGGCGAGACGCGAGATGAGCTCCTCGATGCCGCGGCGCAGCAGCGGCTCACCGCCCGTCAGGCGCAGCTTGCGCACGCCGTGAGCGACCGCGATGCGCGAGATCCGCTCGATCTCCTCGAAGCTCAGCAGCTCGTCACGGTCGAGGAACGCGTAGTCCTTGCCGAACACCGATCGTGGCATGCAGTAGACGCAGCGGAAGTTGCACCGGTCGGTGACCGAGATCCGCAGGTCGCGCAGCGGGCGGTCGCGAGCGTCGACGAGCCCGACGGAGGGCAGACGAAGAGCGCCGGCAGCGCGCGCACCGGTTTCGCGAGACGTCGAGATCGCCATCGTCCACCCTTCGAGTGGCAACGGTAGCACCGGACGCCGGCATGTCAGCCTTCGCGTCGCACGGAGACGTCGGCGGGATCGACGCGGAAGGCGACGGCGGCGCCGGGGCGGATGCCGAGCGCCGCCGCGGTTCCCGACGGACAGTCGACGGCCAGCTGCGGATGCTCGGCGGTGAGAACGCGGATGCCGCCGGCGGCGGCCTCCATGATCGACACCGTGCCGCGCCAGGTGTTCTGGTCGACGCTCTCGCCGGCGCGCAGGATGCGCGCGGACGCCGGCGAGAACACGGCGGACCCCGCCTCGCCCGCGCGGAGGCTGTCGCCGTGCCCGCGGAAGCGGAGCCCGTCTGCCGTGACCAGTGCGCCATCGTCGGCGCCGGTGCCCTCCACGAGGTTCACTCCGGTGATCGCCGCCACGAATCGGGTACGCGGGTGCCCGAGAACCTCGGCCGTGTCGCCCTGCTGCACGATGCGACCCCCGTCCACGACGGCGGTTCGCGCGGCGAGCATCACCGCATCGAGCGGATCATGCGTGACCAGCACGATCGGGATGGCGAGACGGTCGCGCAGCTGTGCGACCAGGCGACGCGCCTGTGTGCCGGTCTCGGCGTCGAGCGAGGCGAACGGCTCGTCGAGGAGCAGGGTGAGCGGGTCCGCCGCGAGCGCTCTCGCAAGGGCGACGCGCTGCTGCTGCCCGCCCGACAGCTCGGCCGGTCGGCGGCCGGCGATGTCCTCCAGGCCGACCTCCTCGAGGTGCGCGAGCGCGCGTCGTCGAGCCTCGGCCGCGGGCACGCCTTGGGCGCGCGGTCCGAAGGCGACGTTCTCGAGCGCCGAGAGGTGCGGGAACAGCATCGCGCGCTGTCCGAGCAGTCCGATCCGCCGTCGTTCGGGCGGGACCGACGCGTCGATCACGGCGCCGTTCAACGCGATCGTGCCCGAGGCGTGCGGACGGTGTCCGGCAATCGCCGTCAGCAGTGTGGACTTGCCTGCGCCGTTGGGGCCGAGCACGGCGAGCACCTCGCCGGCGGCGACGGTGAACGCCGCCTCGACCTGGAACGATCCCGCCCGGGTGATGATGCCGACATCGAGGCTCATCGCACAGTGTTCTCTGTGCGGCGATGCCCTGACCGGGCAGGGCGCGGCGTGAGGCTCATCGCACGGTGTCCTCTGTGCGGCGATGCCCTGACCGGGCAGGGTGCGGCGCGAGGCTCATCGCACGGCATCCGCTCGCCAGCCGCGCATCAGAAGAAGCACGGCCACCGCGACGAGGATCAGCAGCAGCGAGAGGGCGATCGCCGTGTCCTCCTGCACGCCGGCGCCGTTGAACGCGGTGTAGATCGCGAGGGGCATGGTCCGGGTGACGCCTGGCGCGTTCCCGGCGAACAGGGCCGTCGCGCCGAACTCGCCCATGGCGCGTGCGAAGCACAGCACGGCGCCGGCGACGAGTCCGGGCGCCGCAAGCGGCAGCGTGACGCGGCGGAACACCGTGAGCGGCCGGGCGCCCAGGCTCGCCGCGACCGACTCATGCCCCGTGCCGACCGTGCGCAGGGCACCCTCGACCGAGATCACCAGGAAGGGCAGGGCGACGAACACCTGGGCGATCACGACAGCTGCGGTCGTGAACGGAATGCGGATGCCGAGCACTGCGAGCGCCCCGCCGAACAGCCCGTTGCGGCCGAGGAGCGACAGCAGCGCGATTCCGCCGACGAGTGGCGGCAGCACGAGCGGCAGCGTGGCGAGGGTGCGCAGCACGGCAGCGAGAAGGCCCGCGGTGCGCGCGATCACGAGGGCGAGGGGCACGCCGAGCACGACGCACACCGCTGTCGCGATGGCGGCGGTCGACAGCGAGAGGCTCAGCGCCTGCAGCGCCTCGGGAGAGGTGATCGCGGCGGGGACCGACGTCCAGTCCAGCCGGATCAGCAGAGCGACGAAGGGCAGCGTGAGCACGAGGGCGCCGAGCCCGGCCGGAATCCACAGCCAGACGGGTATCCGCCGCCCCCTGACGGGGGCCTCCCGGCCGCGGGTCATGGCGCCCCGAAGCCCAGGTCGTGGAGCACCTTCTGCCCGGCGTCGGACAGCACGAACTCGACGAACGCCTGCGCGGCGTCGGGGTTCTTCGACGCGGTCAGCGCGGCGATCGGGTAGATGTTGGTCGCGGCATCCGCTCCGTCGATCTCGATGCCGGTCACCGCGTCGCCTGCGGCCTTCACGTCGGTCGCGTAGACGAGACCCGCATCGGCCTCGCCCGATTCGACCTTCGACAGCACTGCGGTGACGTTCTGCTCCTCGCTCGCGGGGGCGAGAGGCACATCGGCAGCGTCGAGCAGGGTGTGCGCGGCGCTGCCGCAGGGAACCTCGGCAGCGCACGCGACCACGGTCAGATCAGGGTTCGTCAGGTCGGCGAGCGTCTTGATGCCTGTGGGGTTGCCGGGGGCCACCGCGATCTGCAGCACATTGGTGGCGAACGCGTCGCCGGCGCCCGCGAGCCCGGCGTCCGTCACCTTGGCGAGATTCTTCTCGTCCGCCGAGGCGAAGACGTCGGCCTCGGCGCCTTCGATCAGCTGGGTGGCGAGCACGGAGGACCCGTCGTAGCTGATCGGCAGGATGTCGAGGTCCGGATGCTGCGCCTCGAAGTCGGCGGCGAGTTCGTCGAACGCTTCGGAGAGCGATGCTGCAGCGAAGATCGTCAGCTCGCCGGACAGCTCGTCGGACTCCGGGGCGGACACGGTCTCGGAGGGCGCATCGGGAGTCGGGTTGCAGCCCGCGAGGGCGAGTGCCGACACGAGCGCCAGCGCGCTGAGCGCGGCGGTGCGGAGCCGGATCACGGAGTGCTCTCCCGCTCGGTCTCGACGACGACCATCGTCGCCTTGATGACGGCCGTCGCCTTGCTTCCGACCTCGAGCGCGAGTTCGCGGGCCGCCTCGGCCGACATCAGCGACACGACACGGTGCGGCCCGCTCTGCAACTCGACCTGGGCCATCAGCCCGTCGATCTCCACGCTGGTGACGAGACCCGTGAAGCGATTGCGGGCGCTGCGACGGACGGGGTCGCCGTCGGCGGCCTCACCGGCGAGCCTCTTGGCCTGTGCCGCGAGCTCGGCCCCGTCGACGACCTGACGGCCGGCGCGGTCGAGCGAGGTCTGGAGAACGCCGTCTCCGACCCAGCGGCGTACGGTGTCGTCGCTCACGTCGAGAAGATTCGCTGCCTCACTGATCCGGAAATGCGTCACATGGACGACGATAGTTCCGCATGTGCGGAACGGCAACTGCCGATTTCGCATAACGGAATCTGAATTTCGAAAATCCCTGGACGAGGGTCGCCCTCGGGGGTACAGTCGGTGCTGACTGAACGACCGATGATGGTCGCCAGTCGCGAAAGCACAACCTAGCGGTTCGACGTATATCTCGAGGCCGACCCTCACGGGGCTGCCGGAAGCCGTATCACTGCGACGACAGCAAGGAAGCCTTCATGAGCAGCATCAGCATGCCCGCAACCGATTCGCAGCCGACTGCAGCCGAATACCTCGCCAGGGCGGTCGCGCTCGCCACCGAGAACGTCCGCGATGCGGGCGGTCCGTTCGGAGCGATCGTCGTCTCGGCCGACGGCCAGGTCTTCGAGGGCGTCAACCGGGTGACCGCGAACCTCGACCCCTCGGCGCACGCCGAGGTCACCGCGATCCGCGCCGCCTGCCAGGGGCTCGGCACGTTCGACCTCACCGGCGCGACCCTCTACACCAGCTGCGAGCCGTGCCCGATGTGCCTCGCCACCTCGCTGTGGGCGCGCATCGACCGGGTGTACTTCGCCGCCGACCGCCACGACGCGGCCGACGCCGGCTTCGATGACGCGGTGTTCTACCGCTACTTCGAGGGCGGACCCGAGGATCGCGCCATCATGCCCGTCGCCCAGGAGCAGCTGAGCTCCGATGAGCGCGTCGCTCCGTTCACCGAGTGGAACGCCAACACCTCGCGCACCGAGTACTGACGCGCGGGACCATCCCTCGGGACGCTTCGACGAGCTCAGCGACCCAACGGGTTTCTGAGCCTGTCGAAGGGCTGAGCCACCACCTCACGACTGGGCCCTGAGCCTGTCGAAGGGCCCCCTTTTCTGCACGACCAATTTCTGGAGCCGACGATGTCTTCACATGTGTTCAACGACCCCGAGACCGGCGCGATCCCCGCACCGGAGCTCCCGCCCCTGGCCACCGGAGCGACCGCCACGGTCGACGCCGAGCCCAAGAACGCCCTCGACCGCTTCTTCGAGATCAGTCGCCGCGGCTCGACCGTCGCGCGCGAGATCCGCGGCGGCATCGTCACGTTCGTGACGATGGCCTACATCGTGATCCTCAACCCGCTCATCCTCGGCGGCGTGGCCGACGTCTCGGGCAACGCCCTCGACGGCGCCCAGATCGGCGCGGCGACAGGCCTCACAGCCGGCGTCATGACGATCCTGTTCGGCCTGATCGCGCGGCTGCCGTTCGCGCTCGCCGCGGGGCTCGGCATCAACTCCTTCCTCGCCGTGTCGGTGGTCGGTCAGGTCACCTGGCCCGAGGCGATGGGACTCGTCGTGATCAACGGCATCCTGATCGTGCTGTTCGGCGCCACCGGCATCCGCACCGCGATCTTCAACGCCGTGCCCGCCCAGCTGAAGGCGGCGATCACGGTCGGCATCGGGCTGTTCATCGCCTTCATCGGCTTCGTCGACTCGGGCTTCGTGAACCGCACGGCCGGCGGCCCGCCGGTGCAGCTCGGCGACGGCGGGTCGATCACCTCGATCCCGACCCTCATCTTCCTGATCGGCCTCGTGCTGATCGGCGTGCTCGTCGCCCGCAAGGTGCCCGGTGGCATCCTGATCGGCATCGTCGCCTCGACGATCCTCGCGATCATCGCGCAGGCGATCTTCAAGCTGGGCCCGAGCGTCGAGAACCCCGGCGGCTGGCACATGACGATCCCCGAGATCCCGACGGCGCTGGTCACGATCCCCGACTTCGGCCTGATCGGCCAGTTCGACCTGGTCGGCTCGTTCGGACGCATCGGCGCCCTCTCGGCCACCATGCTGGTGTTCACCCTGGTGTTCTCGAACTTCTTCGACGCGATGGGCACCATGACGGGGCTCGCGAAGAACGCCGGACTCGCCTACAAGGACGGCACGTTCCCGCGGCTGCGCTCGGCCTTCATCGTCGAGGGTCTCGGCGCGGTCGCGGGAGGTGCGACCTCGACCTCGTCGAACACGGTCTACGTCGACAGCGCCTCGGGGATCGGCGAGGGGGCCCGCACCGGTCTCGCCGCCGTCGTCGTCGGCATCCTGTTCCTGCTCTCGATGTTCTTCACGCCGCTCACGCTCGTGGTGCCGATCGAGGTCGGATCCGCGGCTCTCGTGGTCGTCGGCGCGATGATGATGGGGCAGATCAAGGAGATCAAGTTCACGAACTTCGCGGTCGCGCTGCCGGTGTTCCTCACGATCGTCACGATGCCGCTGACCTACTCGATCGCCAACGGCATCGGCGTCGGCTTCATCTCCTGGGCGCTCGTGAACTCGCTCGCCGGCCGCGCGCGCAAGGTGCACTGGCTGATGTGGGTCGTCGCCGCGGGCTTCGCTCTGTACTTCGTGCGAGGTCCGATCGAGGTGGCGCTCGCGGGCTGAGCCCTCGTTCCTCTTGCGCCTTCTCTGCCGGCGCCCCACCTGGCCGTCCACGCCCCATCGGGTGGACGTCGACCAGGTGGGGCGTCGGCGCGCAGGTGGGGCGTCGGCGGGGGAGGTTGGTGCGCAGGGCGGGCGGATGCGCAGGCGCGCCCGCGGCGCTGTCAGCCCAGTTCGGGCCAGGCGGCGAGGTCGGACGGCTCGTCGACGTCGGCGCCGGAGCTCAGATCGCCGCATTCGACGGCATCGACGAGGTGCGGATGCAGGGCGAGCCACACCCGCGCGGCGGAGTCTCCGAGCGCCGCATCCGCCGCCTCGATCAGGTGGTCGGTGTCGAAGACCACCGGATTGCCGGGCACGCCGTTCCACGCGGCCCTGGTCGCGCGGCCCGTCGTGTGCGCGTCGAGGAGACGGCGGATGACAGCGTCGTCCACTCCGGGCTGATCGACGAGCAGCACGATCACGACGTCGGGCCGAGGTCCGGCAGACCGCAGCTGCCGCACGGCGGCGCGCAGCGAGGCGCTCATGCCGAGCGCGGCGTCGTGCACGTGCACCGCGACGGCAGAAGACGAGCGGCGCCGCAGCCACCGGCGCACCTCCACAGCCCCTGGGCCGATCGCGATCGACACGCTGCAGCCCGCCAGCGCGGCCGCCCGTGCTGCGCGCGTCGCGAGCACCTCGCCGTTCCAGGGCAGCAGCGCCTTGGGGCCGAGCCCCAGCCGAGAGCCCGTGCCCGCCGCCAGCACGATCGCGTGGCGGTGGTGCAGTGTCATCCGTCCGCCCTCCGTCGCGTGTCGCGCTCGAGGATCGCGGCGTGGATCCGATCGCGGGTGAAGGGCGTCGTGGTCATGCGGATGCCGGTGGCGTCGCGGATCGCGGCGGCCAGCGCCGGAGCGACCGGATTGAACGGCGACTCGCTCATCGACTTCGCACCCAGCGGACCGAGCACGTCGCTGGTCTTCGCGAAGGAGATCTCCGATCGTGGAACGTCGGCGAAGGTCGGCACGTGGTACTGCCGCAGGATGTCGCTGGTCACCCGGCCCGTCTCGTCGACGCGCACGATCTCGTGCAGCGTCGCGCCGATCGCCTGGGCGATGCCGCCCTCGATCTGCCCGCGGCACTGCTCGGGGTTCACGACCACTCCGGCATCGGCCGCATGGATCGAGCGGAGGATCCGCAGCTCTCCGGTGCTCTCGTCGATCGCGACCCGGAACCCTTGCACGTTGAACGCGACCGACCGTGGGCTGCCGCCCCAGTAGCCGGTCGCCTCCAGCGGGCCGTCCGCCGCGAGGTCGCGCAGCGCGATCGAAGAGCCGCTGCACATGACGCGGTCTCCCGCGAGCACGCACTCGTCGACCGGTGCGCCGAGCACGGCGGCTGCGCGTGTGCGGATCATCTCGGCCAGCGAGGTCGCGGCCGCATGCGTCGCCCGCCCCGCGACGACGGTGCCGGTCGAGCCGAACGCGCCCGTGTCGTGCTCGACCAGGTCGGAGTCGGCCTGACGCAGCCGCACGCGACGCGTCGTGCTCTGCAGCACGGTCGCCGCGATCTGCTGATGCACGGTCGAGGTGCCGTTGCCGAACTCGGCGGTACCGACGTCGAGGCCGAACGCCCCGTCGGCGTCGAGCCGGATCGTGACGTGAGAGTGATGGCCGCGCGGAGGCACGGTCGCGATCATCGCGACGGCGGCGCCTTCGCCGATCGTCCAGCCGGGGGCGAGGGCCGCGGCATCCGCTTCGCGTGTGCCGGCCAGCCGTTCGCGCACGACGGCGACGCACTCGTCGAGCCCGTAGCTGCCGATGATGAGGTCAGGCTCCTCGTGGGCCGCGATCATGGCGTCGTGAGGGCCGATGAGGTTGCGCGTGCGCATCTCGAGCGGGTCGAGACCGAGCCGGCGGGCGACTTCGTCGACCGTGGATTCGATCGCGAAGATCATCTGGCTGAGCCCGTAGCCGCGGAACGCTCCCGAGGGGATCGAGTTCGTGTAGACGACCGCGGCGTGGATCTTCTTGGCCGCCGCCCGGTAGACCGCGATCGACTCGCCCACGCCGTGGAACATCACGCCGGGGCCGTGATTGCCGTAGGCGCCGGTGTTCGATCGCACATCGACCGCGATCGCGGTGATCGTGCCGTCGGAGGCCGCGCCCATGCGCACGCGCATGCGGAACGGATGCCGCACGGTCGTCGCAGTCAGCACCTCCTTGCGGGAGAACTCGATCCGCACGGGGCGACCGGTGGCCTTGGCCGCGAGCAGGGCGAGGTCTTCCGTGAGCATCTCCTGCTTGCCGCCGAAGCCGCCGCCGACCCGTGCGGCATACACGCGCACCTCGTCCTTCTGGAGCCCGAAGACCCGCGCGAGCGAGCGCCGCACCAGGAACGGGACCTGCGTGCTGCTGCGCACGACGAAGCGGCCGCCGTCGTCCTGCCAGGCGATCGCGCCGTGCGTTTCGAGGGCGGTGTGCGAGACGCGGTGTGTGTGGAAGGTGAGGTCTTCGACGAGGTCGGATGCCGCGAGCGCCGCCTCGAGATCGCCGACCTCAGAGTGCATCTGCATCACGACGTTGCTGTCGCCGTGCAGCACCGGCGTGCCGGGGTGGTCTGCGAGCTCGGGGTCGAGGTTGAACGCAAGCACCTCGTACTCGACGTCGACGAGTCGCGCCGCACGGACGGCGGCCCGCTGCGACTCGGCCACGACCAGGGCCACCCGCTGGCCGACGAAGCGCATGACGTCGTCGAACACCCTGGTGTCCTCCGGATCGTCCTCGACGAGCTCGTGCTGCGCGGTGGAGAACAGGGTCCGCGGCGCATCGGCGGCGGTGAGCACGCGCGCGACGCCGGGGGAGGTGAGGGCGCGCGCGGCATCGATGCGGATGACGCGGGCATGCGGATGCGGGCTGCGCACCACGGCCCCGTAGAGGAGCGGTCCGGGGAGCTCGTCGGGGTCGATGTCCATGGTGTACCTCGCGGTGCCGGTGACCACGCCGAGGGCTGCGGGGGCGCCCGTCGCGTGGCCCACGCCGCCGGCTCGGTCGTCGACGTTCTCCACGCCGTGCACGGCATCCTCGATCGCGCGATAACCCGTGCAGCGGCAGAGGTTGCCCTTCAGCGTGCGGCCGAGGTCGTGCTCGGCGTCCTCGGGCATCGACGCCACGGTGCACACCATGCCCGCAGTGCAGAACCCGCACTGGAAGCCCGCGGCCCTGCGGAACCGCTGCTGCACGGGATGCGGCTGCTCCGGCGTGCCGAGCCCCTGCACCGTGACGATGTTCTTGTCGACGGCCCGATGGGCCGGATACACGCAGCTGTGCACGGCGTCGCCGTCGACGATCACGGTGCACGCGCCGCAGTCTCCGCCGTCGCACCCCTTCTTCACGCCGTAGGAGCCCTGGTCGCGCAGCCAGGTGCGCAGGCACTGGCCGGGTTCGGGTGCGAGTTCCACTGTGCGGCCGTCGAGCGTGGTGGTGCGCGTCGCGGTCGTGGCCTCGGCATCCGTGCCGACGTCGATGATGCTCATGCGGTTCTCCTCTCGATGCGTAGATCGCCCGTGATGCGGCCTCTCGCCCGCTCGACACCGGTCGCCTCCGGGAGCAGCTCGGCGAGGATCTCGTCACCGAGCCGGTGGGTCATCAGCCGCCGCCACTCCGGCTCGCCGTGGATGTCGTCGTACCAGCCGCCCGCGCTCGCCGCGGCGGTGTCGATCGCCGTGCGCCAGGCCGCGGCATCCGCGGGGATGGGGCGTCCTGCGCGTCGGCGCCCCACCTGCCCGTCGACGCCCCACGTGACCGACGTCGCTGTGATGGGGCGTGGGCGCGCAGGTGGGGCGTCGGCGAGGAGGTCGAGGACGACAGGACGGGGGACGGATGCCGTCACCGAGAGGCGCAGGCCGCGCTCTGCCGTGCGGCGGCCTATCAGCAGCGCGGCAGAGCGGCCTCGCTCGGTGAGCGACATGCGACGGAAGGCGTGGGGCTGACGCAGCGCTTCGCCGGGAACCAGGAAGCTGCGGATCAGCTCGCCGTAGCCGAGACGGGTCCGGGCGGGGCCGACGATGAGGTCGGCGACCGCGGCGCGGTGCCGGCGCCCGTCGGGGCGCAGGATCAGAGCCGTGGCGTCCCACGCGGTGAGCAGCGAGATCATGGGGCCGGCCGGCAGGGCGGTGGCGACATTGCCGCCGACGGTCGAGACATTCCAGATCTTCCACGAGGCGACGAACGCGTCGCACGCCGGCGGGATCACGTCGAGCCCCCGCAGGTCGCCGCGGGGCGTGCCGCCTGGCCTCGGGTCGTCGGCGAGAGCGTGCAGCTCGGCGATGCGGCAGGTCGCCGCGATCTCGAGGTCGCCGTTCGGGTGCCACGTGATCGGCTGCCATCCCGCGCCCGTGATGTCGAGCAGGCGGGTCGGGGCTCCGCGCGTGATGTCGGTGCCGTAGGAGTAGATGACCGTGCCGCCCGCCAGCCAGGAGTCTCCGGGGCGCCAGGCGGTCGGGTCGGCGCACATCAGGACCTCGTCGACGCTCGTCACATCCATGCGATCGCCTCCTCGGTGCGCTGCGGATCGGTCGCGCAGGTGCGGCCCGCCTCGTGGACATCGCCCGTTGTGTCGCGCAGCTTGCGCCGCGACGTGGCCGAGACAGCCGTGCGCGCCGCGGTCTCGACGAGGATGAGTTCTGCGAGAATCGACACTGCGACCTCGGCCGGAGTCCGTGCGCCGATGTCGAGGCCGATCGGCGAGTGCAGACGAGCGAGATGAGCTTCGGCGAGTCCTCCGGCGCGCAGCTCCTGTATCCGCTTCTCGTGCGTCACGCGCGATCCCATCGCGCCGACGTAGGCGAGGTCTGCTGTGAGCGCCCGGGCGAGCACGGGCAGATCGAAGCGCGGATCGTGCGTGAGCACGACGATCGCGGTGCGGGTGTCGATGCGTCCCGCATCCGTCTCCCGCGCGAAGTGCTCGGCGGGGTGCATGAGGACGACCTCGTGGGCGCCGGGGTGGCGGGCGCGCGTCGCGAACACCGGGCGGGCGTCGCACACCGTGACGTGCCGGCCGAGCAGCGCAGCCGCCTGCGCGAGAGCGGCCGAGAAGTCGTTCGCCCCGTAGATCACGAGGCGCGGTGGGGCCGTCGTCGACTCCACGAGCAGACGGCGCACCACCGGGCACTCCGGCCGCGAGCGGTCGGTGATCTCGACGACGTGCGCGCCGCCGAGCTCGAGCGCCGCACGGACGCGTTCGTCGAAGTCGGCGGTGTCGGCGCCGGTGCCGGCAGTCGCGTCGGTCGGGTCGGTCGGGAGGAGAACGCGTGCTCGGGCGGAGGGATCTGCGGGCAGGCTCCTCCCGAAGGCGCGTACTCCGCCGTTGCGTGCCGCGTCGTCGCACGGCAGCTCCCGCACGATCCGCGGACTGCGGCCGGGGCGGGCGAGATCGGAGAGGATGCCGGCGGGGATGGTGCTCAGTGGCTGCACGAGCACGCGCACATCGCCGCCGCACATGAGCCCGATCGAGACGCCGTCGTCGTCGGCGTAGCCGAAGGAGTGCAGCTCGACCTCCCCGCTCGCGAGGCACTCGATCGCGGCAACCACCACCGCGCCCTCGACGCAGCCCCCCGACACCGAGCCGATCGTGCGGCCGTCGTCGCGCACGGCCATCGAGGTGCCGGCGGGGCGAGGCACGGAGCCTGAGACCTCGGCGATCGTGGCGATCGCCCATCGATCGGGGTCGGTCAGGCATTCTGCGTAGTCGGGCAGACGGTCGAGCATGGAGCACCTCCGGGTCACATCGGCGTCTTCGCCGTGGGATGCCCGGTAGATGGTTGTGGAAACCCGCCTAGGCCTGAAGAGATTCTAGATCAGTCCGACCAGCATGTCCACAGTTCGGACTCTGATTTCCGCATGGTGGATCCAAGGTGCTGATCCGGTCGGACTATGCGCGGGCATCGTGCACCCAGGTGCGCCCGAGTTCGAGGAGGGCGCGATCCGCGGAGAGCAGCGGCATCCCATCGGCGAACGACTGCGCGAGAACGAAGCGGTCGAAGGGGTCGCGGCGCGCCAGCTCCGGCTCCTCGCGCAACGCGTTCGCATGGCGAGACGTGAAAGGAAGCTCCACGAGACCCATCTGTGCGAACACCTCGGGGAAGCGGTCGCCGCCGGGAAGGTCGATCCTGCCGAGCATGTGCTTGATCACGATCTCCGAGATGGACACGGCGGAATAGTGCACGCGAGGTGCTTCTGCGATGCGGGCGCGGCTGCGCGGGCCAAGGCGATCGTCATCTGTTGCGAGCCAGAGCAGTGCGTGCGTGTCGAGCAGCATCAGTCGGCGGATCCGTAGAACATCTCGCGGACCTCGGCGTCGGCGTCGTCGAACGCGTCGGCGTCGTAGGTGAACGTGCCCTTGAGGGCGCCGATGACGGGGCGATCCTCCCGGTGGATGACGAGGTCGATCACCGGGTTCCCCGCGCGCGCGATCGTGACCTGCTCGCCGGCGAGGACGCGCTCGACCAGCGCGGAGAGCTGACTCTTCGCCTCGTGCATGTTCACCTGGATCGCCATGGGCTTAGTCTAGTTGGGCTAAGTACCCAGGGTCAGGCCCGCAGCTATCCGGGCTTCCGACAAATAGCGGAGTGGGTGTGGCGCCCGTGATCGGGCGCCACACCCACGGTCATCAGCCTGCGGCCAGTGCCGCGACCTCGGTCGCGGACAGAGCCCCGTAGAAGATGGCCACGTCATCGATCGCGCCGTTGACGGACTTCTGCCCCCCGATCCCGCCGGCGGCCGGATACGGGACGGTCGCGGCGATCGTCCCCACCAGTGCACCGGCGGCGTAGACCTGCACCTGGGAACCGTTGGAGACGAACGCCAGATGCGTCCAGGTGCCTGTGGGTGCGGAGTAGTCCACGGTGTAGTCGCCGACACCGAAAACCGTGACGCCGACCTTGCTCGAGGTGTTGTACTGCGACAGCTTCAGCGCACTGCGCCAACTGCTGACCAGTGATGTGTCGGTGTTCGTCGCCGTCGGCTTGACCCAGAGCGAGACGGTCCAAGATGACGGCAGTCGCTCATCGCCGATGGTCAGCGTCTGATTCGCGGCTCCGCCGAACTGAACGGCGCTTCCTGAACCCCCGCGGCCCGTGGTGGTCCCCGGTGTCCCTCCCGCGCCGCGGACGGCCGCGAGCGCACGCGAGCCGGTCGACGCATATCCGGTGGGCGCTGAGGTGAACTCGCTGGCAGAGAGAGCCACCGTGCTGTCGAATGAATACTTCAGAGCGGGTGTCGTCGTGCTCGCTGCTGCTGCGGGACGGGCCGCGACTCCGGCGGCATCCCCGATCGCAGCCCACCGGGCGGCGAACTGCGTGGCGGTCAGCGTCGGAGCCGATGTGGCCCAGATCCGCTCCGCGAACGTCGCGAGCTTCGTGGAGTAGAGGTCGACGACGGAGTAGTTCTCCTGAGTGTTTGCGAAATCCATCCAGATCGCGAACTGCTGCCCGAGGTTGTTCGCACCTCCCGGCCAGCTCCAGCCATAGATCTGGCTCTCGCTCGCTGTGCGGCTGTCACGGATCATCCCCGGGATCAGGAAGAAGCGCTGGTAGCCGCTGGCGCCCCACGCGGTGTCGACGACCTTGTAGCCCTGGCCGCGGAGGAAGGCCGCGTTGGAGACGGACCCGAAGTTGACGAAGGTGATATCGGTGTTCGGCAGGATGTCAGGCCCGTTGGCCCACATCATCGTGGTCTTGCCTGCGGCGTTCACTGCCGTGTCCAGCTGGTTGACGAACTCGGTCTGCCACTGCTCGATCGACTTGCCGGAGCCGGACACGTAGGCGCAGGAGTTGAGAGTGAGCGGAACCTCGTCATTGCCGATGTGGAAGTACGCTCCGGGGAACCAGGAGAGGAACTCCTGGTAGAGCCCCACGGTCCATGACCGCACCGATGCGTTGGTGATGTCGAGGGTGTCCGAGTAGGTCGCACCGCAATTGGCTGCGAAGGAGCGCGAGCTGTCGAGCCGGGTGATCGCACCGGAGTGATACGGGGTGTCGATCTCGGGGATGAGTGTGACCTGGTACGCCTTGGCGAACGCCACGAGCGTGTCTATGTCCGCTTTGCTGTAGCGAAAGGAAGCGCTGGAGGGCGCCAGCCCGCTGTACGCCGGGTTGGTCGAGTACAGACGGAACGCTTCGTTCTCGTTGAAATGCAATTGCAGGGCGTTGAGCTTGAGCGCGCCCATCCGGCGGATGAGATCCTTCAGCTCGGAGACCGTCCAGAAGTTGCGGGCGACGTCGACGGAGACCGCGCGGTGCCCCGAGTCGGGTACGTCGTCGATCGTCCCGGCCGGGGCGCTCCACGACCCGGTGCGCAGGCGCTGGAGCAGAGTCTGCCCGCCGTAGAAAGCTCCTGCGGACGTCGCCGCGGTGATGCGCGCGCCTGCGCTCGATGATGTCTCGACCTGGTAGCCCTCGACCCCCTGGGACGTCGAAGAAGCGAGGGTGATGAGGATGTCGTCGGCGTCCGGAGTTCCGCCCGTCACCAGCGGCAGGCTCAAGCCCGAGAGGTAGCGGTACTGCGAGGCGAGACTTGTCGCCGCCTCCTGGAGTGTGGAGCCCGCGAAGAGAGTGCCCGTGGGGCCTGTCGTGGAAGCGCCCGCCGTCGCGGAGTCGACGATGATCCGTGACCCTGACGTCAGCGTGAACGTCCCGGTCCCTGCGCTGAACGCGTCGGTCCGCGGAACGACCGGCACCCCGGGGTCCGCGGCATGGGCGGCTGACGGCGCGATCGCGACGAACAGACCTGCCACGAGGACTGTCGCCGCAGCTGTGGCTCCCTGTCGACTCCAGCGCCTTTGCTGACTTTTCGTATTCATGGTGTTCCCTTCCCTGCATTCGATGGATGGCGCGGACCGATCAACGAACGGCACTGCGCCTCTGTAGGCGGCGATGCGCACATCGCCTTCACCCTCCGGACGCCCAGGTACCTCGGGAGGGGTGAACTCTCAGAACTCCTGCTGCCCTTTCACCGCTCACGCGGATGCAGCTCCGGGGCCGACTCCACCAGCAATGCCGCCCCGAGAGTCGCAGTCCGATCGGGAACTCCGACGAACGTCCGGTCAGGCAACCTCAGGCTGGCGATGAACGGCGACTCCTTCGACCAGGCATCGAAGACGTCGACCAGCGCGTCGTGGAGCAGCGTCCCCAAAGCAGCCGCGCCGCCGCCGACGACGACCCGATCGACTCCCACGCTCAGCACGAGCATCCTCGCCGCCATCGCGACGCCTCTGACCCAGGCATCGAACGCCGTTCGGACGTCAGCGGAATCGAGGAGGAGCCGTGAAGTCAGCGCCCCCGGAGTGACGCCACGGGGGAGCGCGCGGGCGAGTGCGGAGCCCGACGCGATCAACTCGAGGCATCCCATCTGCCCGCAGGGGCATCTGCCCGCCGCGGGGTCGATCGCGACATGACCGATCTCGCCGACCACGCCGCGGGTTCCACGCCAGAGGGCTCCCTCGAGGATGACTCCCGCGGCGAGTCCGGTGCCGACGTTCAAGAAGCCGAGTGATCCTCCTCCGGGGTAGATCCGGGCCGCGCCGAGCGCGGCCACGTTCACATCGTTGTCGACCCAGACCGGTGTATCCAGCCTCTCCGACAGTTCTCGGCCGAGGGCAAGCCGTTCCACGCCGATGTTGACGGCGTGGGCGACCAGCCCGTCGGGCCACTCCACGACGCCGGGAACGCCTACGCCGACGCCGAGCAGTGGCCGGCCGGAGCGATCCCGAAGCTCGGCGACGAGTGCGCAGACGAGCGACAGCACCGCATCCGCGCCCTGCAGGGTGGCGAACTGGTTCTCCATGAGTACAGTGCCCTCGGCATCGATCGCGACCGCACGTGTACTCGTACCGCCGATATCGATGCCGATGCGGATGCCGTCGCTCATCGGGCTCTCTCCGTCTCTACGGTCTGCACCTCGGGGAGGAGACGCAACGCTGTTCCGGGGAAGAAGCCGACGGGACCGCGCGTTCCGCCCGCAGTGATCGCCTCCTCGAGTTGGACGCCGTCCACGTCATCTCCCCAGTCCCATCCGCCCGAGTGCTCTGCGGCGGCGGTGAGCTGGATGATCGGTACCGCAGGGATGGAGGTCTCCTCTTCGATTTCGCCGATGACGTCGCCGACCCAGCGGGCAGGGCGATGGAGGATCGCGTGATACGTCATGGGGTAAAGCGCATCGACGACGCCCTCCCATGCCGCGATGTCCTGGCCGACGGATGCGCGCCCGTGGGGGAGGACGAACGCCCCGAGCATGATCCCGCGGGCGTGCGCGATGTCGGCGAGAAGCCGTACGAGGCGGGTGATCGTGTCCGCACGGTATCGGTCCCACACCTGCCGGTGCCGGGAGAAGATCTGCGCGGCGGCCTCCGTCGGATCGGCGGAGACGACGCAACCCGTGCGTGCGCTGAAGTCGCCCAGCGTGATCCGATCGAAGGACGATTCAGGCTGTCGAGGCCCGTCCGCCCTCAGCTCGAGCTCCCAGTGCAGTGGCCACCGGATGAAGTCGAGCACCAGCCCACTGACGCCGGGTGTCGATGCCAGACGCGAGCACCTCGCTACGAGCTCGGCGACGACGACCGCATCAGTGGGCAGCAGTCCGACGTACCATTCGAGTCTCCTTCTGGGTTGACCCGCCTCATCGATCGGACGGAGGGCTCGTTCCGGGCCGAACGCGACCTCGCCATGTTCGTGGAAGCACGTCACACCGATGAGGAGGCGCAACCCCCTCGCCGTGACTGCGGTGCTGAGCTCCGGCGCGACGTCGTCGATCTCGATGATCACGTCGCCGATACCCTGCGTCACGGCGTCGTCGAGCAGCCGATCCCGCGCGTCGTCGTCGAGAGTGCGAACCTCGTCCGCGGTGAGGACGAGAGTGTCACGCGGCGCGAACGAGGCCATCACTTGAGACCCGACATCGCTTCGAGGCCACGCATGTACGGCCGCTCGAGGATCAGGAAGAACACCAGCGGTGGCACGATCGCTATCGTCGCGCCGGCCATCCATACCTGGTAGTCGGTTTGGAAAGTCGCACCGATGCCGAGAAGCGAGAGCCCGAGCGGGGCAGTGAAGTTCGCCTGTGACGATTCGACCACGAGCGGCCAGAGGAACATGGTCCAGGACGTCATGAACGTCATGACGGCGACCGTCGTGATGACCGGTCCGGACATGGGCACGATGATGCTGCGGAAGATCCGGAACTCTGACGCGCCGTCGAGGCGGGCGGCCTCCAGGTAGTCGTCGGGGATGGCCGTGAGGAACTGGCGGGAGATGAAGATCGCTTGGCCCGAAACGACGAACGGGACGATCAGGGCGATGAGGGTGTCGTACATCCCCATCGATTTGATGATCAGGAACAGGGGGATCACGACAGAGGAGAACGGGAGGAGCGTGGAGCCGAGAAGCGTCCAGAGCAGCCCCTCCCGCCCACGGAAGCGGAACTTGGCGAATCCATATCCGACGGCGATCGAAAGGATGACGGCCGCGAGAGCGGTCGCTGTCGCCACGATCGTGCTGTTGAGAAGGAACTCGCCGAAGGAATGTCCGGTGAAGCGAGGCTCGATCAGTGCGAGCAGGAAGTTCTCCGGATGCCAGCTCGGGGGAATCCACTGCACAGGCACGGTGAGAACGTCTTCACGGGCCTTGAACGCCGCGGACAGCATCCATGCGAGTGGGATGAGGGCGAACAGCAGGTACACGACCAGCAGCAGGTACTTGAGATACAGGCCGACCGTGGGTCGGCTCGCCACGGTCGGACGGCGTCGAGGGCGCATGATGCTCATGCCTCCTCCTTCATGATGCGGGAGCAGATGACGGCGAAGGCGAGTGACCCTGCCAGGAACAGCACGCCGGCCGCGGAGGCGTAACCGCTTTGGGAGTACGTGAAGAAGTTCTCGTAGAGGAAGATCGGCAAGGTGCGCGTCGCGTTCGCGGGACCGCCACCGGTGAGCATGTAGACGGGCTCGAAGAGTCCGAGGGTCGTTATGAACGAGAGCACGACGACGAAGACGGTGATCGGCCTCATGAGGGGCCACTTGATTCGCCAGAAGACCTGCCAGGGAGTCGCGCCGTCCACATGGGCGGCTTCGATCACATCGCGCGGGACCGACCGTATCGCTGCGTAGAAGAAGATCATGTACAGCGAGGTCTGCTTCCAGATGATGAAGACGGCGATCGCGATCGGTGCCAGCGTGGCATCCGATGTCCACGGCACCCTCACGAGGAAGTCCAGGTTCAGAGACTGCGCCACACTGGCGAGAACCCCTTGGTTCGGCAGCAGGATGAGTTGCCAGACGAGTCCCGTCGCGACCCAGTCGGTGACGACGGGGATCATGAACAGCACGCGCCAGAGTCGTCCGAGTCGAATCCGCGGATCAGCGAGTGCGATTGCGAGCAGCATCGCCAGCAGAAGGCTCGGGATCACCGCGAACGCAGCGATCTTGAGTGATGCCCCTGTCGCCTTGATGAAGAGAGGGTCGGCCAACAGATCGATGAAGTTCTCGACCCCGACGAATGACGGATCAGAGCCCAGCCGCCATGTGGTGAACGAGTAGAAGAGCGTGAGGGCGACCGGGAGAAGCCAGAAGATGAGGAAGGCGATGATCGCCGGGGAGGTGAAAGTGAGACCGGTGAGGGCCTGTCGACGCTGGGTCATGTGTGCTCCGGGAGCGGCTCGGATGGGGTGGGTTCGGGCGGCGAGGGGGAGCCGGCATCAGTCGGGAGAGGATCTGATGCCGGCGCCCCGTTCTCTCAGCCGTCGATGCGCTCCAGGGCCGCCTGCAGCTCCGCGGCGGCATCCTCCGGCGTCGCGCGATCGTAGATCACGGCGTCGATCGCGGCCACGATCGCGGCACCCGCCTCGTCGTAGACGTGCTGCGGCGGTGAGACCTGGTAGTTGCTCAGCGCGTCGATGAAGGTCTGCAGGTACGGAGCCTTCTCGATCGCTGCGGCGAACTCGTCCGATTCGAGGTATGCGGTACTCGGCTGGAGGTACCCGAGTTCGTTGAACCAGTAGTCGGCCTGTGCGGTCTCGCCCTTCTTACCGAGAATGAAGGCGAGGAACTTCTGGGCAGCCGCCTGATGGGCGTCATCGGCGTGCGAGTTGACCGCCCATCCCCAGAAGTAAGAGATGTCCTTGTACGTGTCGGGGTTGTCGGGGTCGACGACGGGGTTCGGCACGACCTTGAACTTGAAGTCAGGGTTGTTCGCCAGAGCGGCCCCGGCATACCAGGTGCCCGCGCTCACCATCGCGGCGCGGCCGTCGGGCACGTCTGCGAACCAGTTGTTCAGGAACGTCGGGTCGTACGCCTTGTACTTGTAGACGAAGTCGCTGAACAACTGAAGCGTGCTGCGCACGGCTTCGGTGTCTCCGGCAGGTTTCCCGTCCACGTAGACGTCGTCCTGGCCGTACTGGCGCAGAAGCGTGTAGAAGTTCTGCGAGTACCACTGGGCGTCCTTGAAGTTCGCGAAGAACCCGAATTGGTAGCCGGTGCGTGTGACGGCGCCGCCCTCCTCCTGATGCAGCTTGCTGCCGATCTCGCCGATCTCCTCCCAGGACACCGGCTTATCCGCCGGCAGCTCGGGGATGCCTGCTTCGGCGAAGACATCGGTGTTGTAGTAGGTGGCGAGCGTGTCGAACTCCGAGAACATGCCGTAGAGCTTGTCGTCGTAGCTGAGCTCCTTCAGCGAGGCCGGGTCGTAGGCGCCGACCAGGTCGGTGTCGTCGTCGTAGCCGAAGGCGGCGGGATCGATCGGCGCGAGGAGCCCCTGCTCCTGGAAGCTCGGGAAGTTCCACGACCCCATGTCCCAGACATCCGGCCCTGCGCCACTCGAGAGCGTGGAGAGAAGCTTGGAGTCATAGGACACAGCGCCGGCGAGCGGAACGCTGGTCATCTTGATCTTGATGTTCGGATTGGCCTTCTCGAACTCGGGAATCCACTTCTTCTGCATGGAATCCTGCAAGGGGGCGAATTCGTGGGTCCACAGCGTGAGCTCGATCTGCTCGCCGCCATCTCCTCCTCCGCCGCCGTTGAGCGAGCACCCGGTGAACGCTGTCGCCGCGAGCGCCACCATTGCGCTGCCTGCAAGCGTCGACCGCCAACGTCGCTGCATCATCTCTGTCTCCTTCGTCTGAGAAGCGCGCCGTGGTTCGGGGTGACCGTGCGCGTTTACTGATGAGCAATCTAAGGGCTAAATGCTCATGAGTCAACATGAAATCTTCATGAGAGCTGAGTAACCTTGATATACGCAGTCATCGGACGAAGGGCCAGGCAATGGACTCGGGCATCGCGTACTTCGGCAGTCGGATCCTCCGCCACGTCGAAGCCGACCTCGACGAGATCGCCGCTGCCGGCTACCGTCACGTGCTGCACACCTTCTCCGAAGGGGACCAGCGGTACTACCTCGATCAGATGGTGCGGATCGTGGAGGCGACTCATGCTCGCGGTCTCACTGCTACTGCTGCTCCCTTCGGGGTTGCAGGGATCTTCGGCGGTGAAGAGGCCAGCTTCTTCCTCGCTGAGCATCCGAGGAATCGGCAGCGCGATGAGGGTGGAAGGATCTACCCCGCTGCGTGCCTGCGCGTACCGGCAACCAGGGCGCTGATCGACAACTGGCTGGCGGACGCCGCCGCTGTCGGCTTCGACGAGATCCTCTGGGATGAGCCCGGTTGGGCATTCGACACGCGTGAGCACCGACGGTGCTCCTGCGATTCCTGCCGCGATGCTCCCGAACTCGACGCCGAGCAAGCGCTGGTGGCGTTTCTCGCGGAATCGATCGCGACCGCTGCTGCACTCGATCTTCGAAATACTGTCTGCCTGCTCCCCGACGAGCTGGCGCTCACTCCGGGGCAGCCGTGGCGCGAGGTTGCTGCGATCCCGGGTCTCGACGCTCTATCGACCGATCCGTATTGGAAGAACGCCTATCTCCCCGTTCTCCCGTTCGTGCCCGATTCTCTGCATCGCCTCCGTGCTGCGATCGGCGACACCTCCGTGGCGCTGGAGTGCTGGATCCAGGGCTTCGGACTGGACCTGGACGACGAGCGCGACTTCGTGGCCGCCACTCTTGCCGCCAGGGGGGAAGGCGCCTCACGTGTCTGGTTCTGGGGGTTCGGTGCGGCGGCCCACATGAGCGAGCTCGGCGAGAGCTCTCCCGAAGCCGTCTGGGAGTACATGAAGGAGGTGGCGCGAAGACTTGCCATGAATGAGCTTTCATGAAATCATTGGCCCGTTTTGATCATGAATGAACATGAGGAGGGGGATCGTGTCTGAGATCGATGCGCGCGAACTGTCTGGCGACCTGAAGCAGCACGAGCGACTGAACAAAATCCTCGATGTGCTGGCGGATCAAGGACGGATCAGCGTGCATGACGCAGTGGAGGCGTTCAATGTCTCCGGCGCCACCATCCGACGCGATCTGGACCATCTCGCCTCGCGTCAGCTTCTGCGCCGCACGCGCGGTGGTGCCGTCGCGATGCTCGCCTACGATCTGCCGCTGGGGTACAAGGCGGACAAGAGCGTGGATGCGAGACAGCGGATCGGGGCGCTCGCCGCTGCGAGCGTGGAGGCGGGAGACGTCGTCGGCATCGCCGGAGGGCACCTCGCGCTCGAGGTCGCGAGAGCCTTGAGCGCGCGCCCGGAGTTCGTCGACCAGATCGAGGTGATCACCATCGTCACGAACTCGGTCAACGTCGCGTACGAGCTCAGCACTCGCCCGCACATCAAGCTGCTCGTGACCGGCGGGGCGGTGCGCCCTCGGTCGTTCTCCATGGCGGGCGACATCGCGAAGGACAGCATCCGCCGTTACCGTTTCGATCGTCTGTTCCTCGAGGTGGACGGGCTGACCGCCGAGGGTCCTTCCGTCAAGGACGACGTCACCTCCGAGTTCCTGTCCTCGTTCGTCGAGCGGTCTCAGAGAACGATCGTGATCGCAGACGAGAACGCCATAGGCGTCGCCGCCTTCGCCACCGTCTGCAGCATGGATCGGGTGTCGTCCATCATCACCGACTCCACGAATGCACCGGACAGCGTCGGTAACGTGGCTGTCACCCGGGTGTAGCGGTGCGGATCGAGCAGAAGCGAACGAGGTGATCCCGCGGTGTCGTGAGGCCGGGACACACCGCACTATCCGCCCTGCCGGGCCTGCGCGTCGATCAGCTGCAGCATCCGCGCGGCCACGCTGACGGCGATCGCGGCCGGCTGCTTTCCGGACACCTCGGGGACGCCGATGGGGGTCGTGACGCGCTCCAGATCGGCTTCCGTCTGCCCGAGCTCCACGAGCTTCTTCCGGAACCGCGCCCATTTCGACGCCGACCCGATCAACCCGATCGAACCGAGACCCGGCGTGCGCAGCGCCATGTCGACCACCGCGAGGTCCTCCACGTGGTCGTGCGTCATGACGAGCACGTGGCTCCCTGCGGGCAGCGGCGAGAGAGCCGACTCCGGCACCGGCGCATGCGTGATGTGGACTCGCGCCACGGCGTCGGCGAACGCGCCGCCCACCCGCTCGGAAGACACCATCTCCTGGCGCGAGTCGATTAGGTGCAGCTCGAGCTCATGCCTGGCGAGGATGCGCGCGAGCTCGAGTCCCACGTGTCCCAGGCCGAAGACGGCGACGGTCGGGACGACCCTGATCGGCTCCAGCATCAGTGTGACCTCTCCTCCGCAGCACTGCACCCCGTACTCGGTGACGGCCTTGTCGCTCAGCGTCATGGCGAGCAGCTCCGGTTCGGCAGCGCCGTCCGACAGCATCCGCCGTGCCTTCTCGATCGCCGTCTGCTCGAGGTTGCCTCCGCCGACCGTGCCGAACACGGAGTCCGGGGAGACCACCATCTTCGCTCCGCCGTTGCGCGGTGCGTGGCCGCGCACGGTCGCCAGAGTCACGATCACGGCGGGGATCCGCCGAGTCCGCAGCTCCTGGAGGGCGTCGAGCCAGTCCACGGCGGACCTCAGGCCCCGGCGACGAGCACCCGCTCGGACGTATCGGCGCCGGCCTCGGCCGCCGCCTTCTGGGCGCTGCGCACAGCCCAGAAGACCGCCTCCGGTGTCGCCGGCGACGCGAGCTCGACCGAATGACGGGGCGGCCCGAACGCCGCCACGGCATCCCTGAGCGCCTCGCGGGCGCTGAAGGCGAGCATGAACGGCGGCTCGCCCACGGCCTTCGAGCCGTAGACGGCGCCCTCCTCGCGGGCATTCTCGAACAGCCGCACCGAGAACTCCTCGGGCATCTCCGAGAAGCTCGGCAGCTTGTAGGTCGAGGCGGACTGGGTCTGCAGGCGCCCGCGGTGCGGCCCTTCGCTCTCGTCCCAGCGCAGCTCTTCCAGCGTCAGCCAGCCGACGCCCTGCACGTACGCGCCCTCGATCTGGCCGATGTCGAGCATGGGGGAGAGCGAGTCGCCCACGTCGTGCACGATGTCGACCCGGCGCACCCGGTAGGCGCCCGTGAACCCGTCGACCTCGACCTCGGTGGCTGCCGCCCCGTAGGCGAAGTACTTGAACGGCGAGCCCTGCATGATCTCGGGGTTCCAGTGCAGGCCCTCGGTGCGGTAGTAGCCGGCGGCGAACAGCTGAACCCGCTGCAGGTAGGCGGCCTTCGCGACCTCGGCGAACGAGACCTTCTTGACGGGGGAGCCCAGAGCCGTCACGAAGCCGCCGCCGAAGCGCACGTCGCGCTCGTCGACGCCGAGCATCCGTCCCGCCACCGCGGCCATCCGATCGCGGATCTGCTCGCACGCATTCTTCACGGCGCCGCCGTTGAGGTCGGCGCCCGAGGATGCGGCTGTGGCCGAGGTGTTCGGCACTTTGTCGGTGCGCGTCGGGGCGAGCCGCACGGATTCCAGTTCGACGCCGAGAGCGGTCGCGGCGACCTGCAGCATCTTCGTGTGCAGCCCCTGACCCATCTCGGTGCCGCCGTGGTTGATGAGGATCGAGCCGTCCTTGTAGACGTGCACGAGGGCGCCCGCCTGGTTGAAGGCGGCGAAGTTGAACGAGATGCCGAACTTGATCGGCGTCATCGACAGCGCGCGCTTGGTGTGCGGACTCGTCGCGTTGAACTCCGCGATCTCGGCCCGGCGCTCGTCGACGGATGCCTCGGCGGCCAGCTGATCCCAGATCGTCGACATGCGGTCGGCATCCTTCACGAGCTGACCGTAGGGCGTGGTCTGCCCCTGCCGGTAGAAGTTGCGCCGCCGCAGCTCGAGCGGATCGACGCCCAGCTGCGGAGCGACCCGGCCCAGGATGTCCTCGATCAGGAACACGCCCTGCGGGCCGCCGAAACCTCGGTACGCGGTGTTCGAGGTCTTGTTCGTCTTCGCGATCTGCCCGTAGGCGTGCACGTTCGGAATCCAGTAGGCGTTGTCGATGTGGCACAGTGCACGGCCGAGCACGGGCTCCGAGAGGTCGATCGACCAGCCGCCGTCGCAGGTGAGCACGGCATCCAGTGCCTGCAGCATCCCGTCGTCGTCGAAGCCCGCCTTCCAGGCGATGTGGAACGGATGCCGCTTGCCGGTCATCGTGATGTCCTGCGTGCGGTTCAGGCGCAGCCGCACGGGGCGGCCGGTCAGCTTGGCGCCGAGGGCCGCGATGGCCGCGAAGCCGTGCGGCTGCATCTCCTTGCCGCCGAAGCCGCCGCCCATGCGCAGGCACTGCACGGTGACCTCGTTCGAGTGGATGCCGAGCACGTGCGAGACGAGCTCCTGCGTCTCTGACGGATGCTGGGTCGAGCACTGGATGAAGTACTGCCCCTCCGAGTCGCGGATCGCGAAGGAGGCGTGCGTCTCGAGGTAGAAGTGCTCCTGGCCGCCGAACTCGGTCACGCCCTCGAACACGCGGGCGGATCCGGCGAGACCGGCCGCGGCGTCGCCGCGCTGCACCGTGCGAGGCGTGCCCTGGAACGACTGCGCGTCGAGCGCGTCCTGCACCGTGATGATCGAGGGGAGCGGCTCGTACTCGACCTGCACGCGCTCCGCGCCGAGGCGTGCGGCCTCCGGCGTCTCGCCGAGCACCCACACGAGGGCGTGACCGTAGAACATGGCCTCGCTGGGGAACAGCGGCTCGTCGTTGCGGATGCCGGCGTCGTTGAGCCCCGGCACGTCGTCGGCGGTGAGCACGCGCACGACACCGGGCACCTCGTAGGCGCCGGAGACGTCGATCGTCACCTTGGCGTGCGCGTTCGTGGACTGCACGGGCCATGCCGTGAGCACGCCGGCGGTGTGCTCTGCGACGTCGTCCGTGTACATCGCGGCCCCGGTGACGTGCAGGGCCGCACTCTCGTGAGCGGCGCGGCGGCCGACGACGGCATTCTCGGGGCGGTCGGCGAGAGTGCTCATGCCGGCACCTCCTTCGACTCGATGCTGCTGTCCATATCAGGCGCCGGATTTCGGCTGTACAGCTTGAGCAGCGCGGTGTTCAGCATGAGCGCGCGGTATTCGGCGCTCGCGCGGTGGTCGGACATCGGGGTGCCCTCGGCGCCCAGGACCTCGGATGCTGCCCGGATCGTCTCGATGCTCCACGGCCGACCGACGAGGGCGGCTTCGGTGGCGAGGGCGCGCAGCGGCGTGGCGGCCACGCCGCCGAGGCCGATCTTCGCTGCGGTGACCACGCCTCCGTCGATGTCGAGGGCGAAGGCGACGGCGACGCTGGAGATGTCGTCGAAGCGGCGCTTCGCGATCTTGTGGAAGGCCGTGACGCGTGCCAGCGGTCGCGGGATGCGTACCGACCTGATGAGCTCGCCTGGTTGCCGGATCGTCTGCCGATAGCCCGTGAAGTAGTCCGACAGCTCGACCTCGCGCTCGACGATGCCGTCGTCGGGGCCGGCGCTCGCGAGCACCAGGCGGGCGCCGAGGGCGAGCAGCGCAGGGGGAGTGTCGCCGATGGGGGAGCCGGTGCCGAGGTTGCCGCCGAAGGTCGCGCGGTTGCGGATCAGCCGAGAGGCGAATTGGGGGAGGAGCTCCGCCAGCAGCGGGACCGTGTCTCCGAGTCGCTTCTCCACCTCGGAGAGCGAGAGGGCGGCGCCGATCTCGATCGCCTCGTCGGTCACGGTGAGGTCGCGCAGCTCGTCGAGCTGTTCGATGGCGACGACGAACGGGGCGCGGCGGCCCCGGAGGTTCACCTCGACGCCCCAGTCGGTGGAGCCGGCGACCAGCAGCGCGTCGGGTTCGTCGCGGAGGATCCGCAGGGTGTCTTCGAGGGATGCCGGTCGCACGAAGCGCGAACCGCCCACTTCGACGTCTGTGGCGACGGCGGACGGGGCCGGCTGCGCGAGGCGCTGCCGCAGCGGATCGTCGTCTTCCGGCGAGCCGAGTGCATAGGCCGCATCGCGGATCGGCCGGTAGCCCGTGCACCGGCACAGGTTGCCGCTGAGCGCGTGGAGGTCGAAGCCGTTCGGTCCGTGCTCGGCGCAGGTCCCTGTGCTCTCCTGGGTCGAAGGGCGGTCGGCCCGGTAGTACTCACCCGCCATGCTGCACACGAATCCGGGAGTGCAGTAGCCGCACTGCGAGCCGCCGGCCTCGGCGAGCTTCTCCTGCACTGGGTGCAGGTGATCGCGGTCGCCGAGACCCTCTGCCGTCACGATCTCCTGTCCGTCGAGCGCGTAGACGGGCACCAGGCAGGCGTTGACGGGAGTCCAGGTGGTGCCGCCGTCGGCGGAAGGAGTCGCCAGGAGCATCGCGCAGGCGCCACACTCGCCCTCGGCGCAGCCCTCCTTGCTGCCGGACAATCCCCGGCCGCGCAGCCAGTCGAGAGCGGTCGTGTGCGTAGCCACGTCGTCGAGTGAACGAGGCTCGCCGTTCACGGTCAGGGCGGATTCGCTCATGCGCGTCTCCTCTTCATCGAGGCGGTCAGTTCATTCCGAGATGCGGAATTCCAATACTGAACTCTGAAATCTTATGCAGGGTGCTGAAAGCCTATGACTCGTGCCGTGGACGGTCAAGGCGTGTCCTGAGCCGGGGTGTCAGGGCAGGGGAACGTTCATCGACGCCGCCCACTCGCGCATGGCCTGCCGCTCGGAGTCGTTGCATACGTAGCCGTAGCCGTAGACCCACTCGCCGAAGTCCAGAGACCAGAGGTTCTGGTACGTGAGCGCGTAGCAGTCGGCGAACGACTCGTCGCTGCCGTTGAACAGCCCCTGCGCGGTGAGCCGGCCGGCCTCGCCGCTCTGGTCGTCGAAACGCGCGGCGTCGGCCCGCTGGTACACGTGCGCGAGCTCGTGCAGCACGACATGCTCGACGGCCAGGGCGCTCGGGAAGTCCGACTCCCCCATGATGTGGACCATGGGGGAGGAGCCTCCCTCTGCGCATCCGATCGCCGACTCTTCGCTCGAGGGATCGTTGCACTCCTGCGCGGCGTCCCAGGCGATGTCGATGTATCCGTTGCCCGCCTGGTCGACGAGTGCCTCCGAGGCGGTGCCCGACGCGTTCGTGCGACGCTGCTGGGCGGCGGCGACGACCGTTTCGAGGTTCGCGCGGAACCAGCTGATGCTCTGCTTGACGCTCCGAGAGGCGAACACGGTCATGTCAGGATCGGCCGCCTGCGCGGCGATCCTGTCGAGTTCGGACTGATCGAGGATGAGGGGCGCGACCGGGTTGCCTGCGAAGTCGGCGGACAGCGTGCGGATCGCCTCGAGATCGGCCTGATAGGCCGCCATGTTCTCGGCGATCTCCTCGGAACCCGAGTCGCCAGCCGGAGTCCCGCTGCCCGACGACGTCAGCGAACCGAGACCGCCGAGCACGAACAGCACGACCATGAAGAGCCCGGCCAGAGTGAGGCAGCCGCATCCGGCGAGCCAGCATCCGACACCGCGTCGGCGGGGCGGGGGAACGGGGCGTCCAGCGGAGATCGGGTAATACTGCGAGGAGGGCCCGGCGTTCGCGTACGGCGCGGCGTTCGCATACGGCGCGGGCGCCGACTGCCCGAGGGATGCGGGCGGCTGTGCGGAGGGTATCGGCTGCGCAGGCGACACCGGCTGTGCCGTGTCGGCGGGCAGGCCGAGCTGCGTGGGCGTGAACGGCTCGGGCAGAGCGGATGGGTCGGGCAGAGCGGATGCCTCGGCGGGGGGCTTCACCGAGTCCATCCACTGGATCAGTCCCGGATACACGCGGGGATGAGCCGCGATCGCGGCGTGCAGATCGTACCGCCGTTCGGCGATGTCGGCCAGAGCCTGCGGCGGCGTGCGCGGGTCGCGCACGACACCCGCCTCCCAATCCTCGAGATCCCCCATGCAGTCGATGCTAACCGCGACCCGCAGGAGCGTCCGACCAGGCAGAATCGAACCGTGAACATCGTCGTCGGAGTCACCGGTGGAATCGCCGCGTACAAGTCCGTGCAGCTCGTCCGGCTGCTGATCAAGGCGGGGCACGAGGTGACGGTCGTCCCCACCGAAGACGCGCTGCGCTTCGTCGGCCTGCCCACCTGGGAGGCGATCAGCCGCAACCCGGTGACCACGAGCGTGCACGACGATGTCGCGAAGGTGCGCCACGTCGCGCTCGGCCAGGGCGCCGACCTCGTGGTCGTGGCGCCGGCGACAGCGAACACCATCGCGAAGATGTCGGCAGGCATCGCCGACAATCTGCTCGGCACGACGCTGCTGGCGACCGAGGCTCCGGTGCTCATCGCGCCCGCGATGCACGCGGAGATGTGGCGGCATCCGTCCACCCAGGCGAACATCGCCACGCTGTGCAGCCGCGGGGTGCGCATCATCGGCCCGGCCGTCGGCGAGCTGGCCGGAGGCGACAGCGGGCCGGGGCGGATGGTCGAACCCGAGGACGTCGCGGATGCCGCACTGGCGCTGCTCGCCCCGCGCGACCTCGAGGGGATGCGGATCGCGATCTCAGCGGGCGGCACCCGCGAGCCGATCGACCCGGTCCGCTATCTCGGCAATCGCTCGAGTGGAAGGCAGGGGGTCGCGCTCGCCGCGGAGGCGGCTGTGCGGGGAGCCGAGGTGACTCTCGTCGCGGCGAACGTCGCCGGCGACGTGCTCGCGGAGGCGCAGCATCCGTCGATCCGCATCCTGCAGGCAGGAACAGCCGCAGAGCTCGGGCGGGTGATGGCGGATGCTGCGGCGTCCGCCGACGCGGTCGTGATGGCGGCTGCCGTCGCCGACTACCGGCCCCTGGAGGTGGCCGATCGCAAGCTGACGAAGGACGCGGGCGGGATCGCCTCGATCGAGCTGGTCGAGAACGAGGACATCGTGGCGGGGCTTGTGCGCACGCGCCGCGACGGGCAGGTCGTCGTGGGCTTCGCCGCCGAGACTCCTGGCGCCGAGGGCGACCAGGACGAGCTGCTGGCGCGGGCCCGCCGCAAGCAGAAGCGCAAGGGCGTCGATCTGCTCGTCGTGAACGAGGTCGGCTGGGAGCGCGGGTTCGAGAAGGGGCACAACGCGGTGATGATGATCGGCTCCGACGGCGACGTGGTCTCGACGGCATCCGGCTCCAAGCGGGAGGTCGCGGCGGCCGTTCTCGACGCGCTCCGCCCGCTCTGGACGGCCATCAGGAACGAGGAGTAGACTTTTCGTGCTGTAGAAATGAAATTTCATAGAACGGAAAGAACGATGAACGCTCCCTTGGCACCGCTGGCACCAGTGACCACGCGCGAGATCGCCCCCGAACTGGCGCGCTCGTGGCTGCTGGTCGCCGCCACCCGGCCGGAGACGTTCGACGCCGCCGCAGCATCGCACGCCGACGTGGTCGTTCTCGACATCGAGGATGCGGTGGACGCCAGCCGCAAGGACTCGGCGCGTCAGGATGTCGTGGACTGGCTCAGCTCGGGCGGCAGCGCGTGGGTGCGCATCAACGACGCGACGAGCGAGCACTGGGCTGCGGACATCGAGGCTCTCCGCGCAGCCCCAGGCCTGCGCGGAGTGATGCTCGCCAAGACCGAGCTCGGCGGGCAGGCCATGGACACGTACAACCGCCTCGGCGCGAAGGTGCCCGTCGTCGCCCTGGTCGAATCGGCGATCGGAATCGAGAATGCGACCGAGATCGCCAGGGCGAAGGGCGTCTTCCGGCTGGCGTTCGGCAGCGGCGACTTTCGTCGTGACACCGGCATGTCGGCCGATCGCGAGGCGATGGCCTATCCGCGCGCCCGGCTTGTCATCTCCAGTCGTGCGGCGGGGTTGCCGGGGCCCATCGACGGGCCGACCGTCGGATCGAGTCATCCGATCCTGCGCGAGCAGTCCGCGATCACGGTGTCGATGGGTATGACGGGCAAGCTCTGCCTGTCGCCCGATCAGACGCCCGTCGTCAACGAGGTCATCAGCCCGACGCGCACCGACGTGGAATGGGCCTACGAGTTCCTCGAGGACTTCGACGCACGCGGCCAGATCGTGCGCGACGGCAGCGACCTTCCCCGCCTCGGACGCGCCCGCAAGATCATGCATCTCGCCGAGGCGTTCCAGGTCCACGTCGTCGCGCGCTGAGGCATCCGAAGCTCCCGCTCTCGTTCGCTGAGCGAGCGGAGCGAGACGAAACGCAATATCCCAACTCCCGCTCGTTGAGCGAGCGGAGCGAGACGAAACGCAGCATCCGAACAAAGGAGATCCCATGACCCAGCTCACCGGAGGCGACACCGCTCCCGCCTTCACGCTCGCCGACGCCGACGGCAATCGTGTCTCGCTGGCCGACTACGCCGGCCGCAACGTCGTCGTCTACTTCTACCCCAAGGCCGCGACGCCGGGCTGCACGACCGAGGCCTGCGACTTCCGCGACAACCTGTCGTCGCTGGACGCGGCAGGCTACGCCGTGATCGGCATCTCCCCCGACAGCGTCGAGGAGATCCGCGCGTTCGCGGATGCCGAGGCTCTCACCTTCCCGCTCCTCGCTGATCCCGACGCCGCCGTGGCGAAGGCCTGGGGCGTCTGGGGCGAGAAGACCGTCGGCGACCGCACGTTCGACGGCGTCATCCGCTCGACCTTCGTGCTCGACGGCGACGGCGTCGTGCAGCGCGCGGAGTACGGCGTCGACGCCGACGGCCACGTCGCGCGCCTGCGCGCCGAGCTCGGCGTCTGACAGCGGAACCGCAGCGGCGGGGCGCGATGCGCGCCCCGCCGCTTCGTCGCACCTATCCTCGTGGGCACGCCGCATCCGATTTCCTCTGTCTGGGTGCGTGTTGTTGTCGCTTCGATGCGGAAAGGCGACATCGGCGCGGACGTTGGTCGATCGCATTCCGAAACCTGAGAAAGTGGCCGCAGAGGGTTGACAGCTTCCGACATCCGCGCTCATACTGTTTACACATGTTGAAATAACAGTTCCGACATACGGAAAAACAATCCTCGCAACTGGGAGGCTCCGTATAGTCCTTACACGTCGGATGCCAACATGTGATTGAGGATCGAAGATGTTGCTCGAGGAGTTCAACTCCAGCACCCGCGACGCGGCTCTCAGCGTCGCGCGGCCTGCGCTGGACATCCCCCGCTGGTACGACGCCATCGTCGACGGGCGCCCCTACGCGTCGGTCGAAGCCCTGACGGATGCCGCGATGCACGTGGCCGCGCCTCTGACCGAAGCGGAGCTCGACGCCGCCCTGGCGCACCACCCCCGAATCGGGGAGCGCGCCCAGGGCGACAGCGTCGAGGCAGCGCACGCCCGCAGTGAGCAGGCCGGTGTCGATGCGAGCGCGGCCGAGGCCCTCGCCGCCGGCAACCGCGCGTACGAGGCGAAGTTCGACCGGGTGTACCTGGTGCGCGCCGCTGGTCGATCGGCCGACGACATCCTCGCCCTGCTGCAGGAGCGGCTGAACCACACACCCGAGCAGGAGCTGGCCGTGATCGACCAGCAGCTGCGCGAGATCGCCGCGCTCCGCCTCGCCGGAGCCATCGAGACTGAAGGAGCACGCGCATGAGCGTCTCTCACGTGACCACCCACATCCTGGACACATCGATCGGGCGCCCCGCGCCCGGCGTCGCCGTCGAACTCGAGGCCCGAGTCGGCGACGGATGGGTCGGGATCGGTTCGGGCCTCACCGATGCTGACGGGCGGGTGAAAGAGCTGGGCCCCGAGCGGCTGGAGAGCGGTGCGTACCGCCTCCGGTTCGACACGGCGGCCTACTTCGCCGGCATCGACACGGACACCTTCTTCCCGGAGGTGGTGTTGACCTTCCTGGTCGACGCCGAGCAGGCGCACTATCACGTGCCCCTGCTGCTGAGTCCGTTCGCCTATTCCACTTACCGAGGAAGCTGAGTATCGAGATGACCGACATCATTCTGGGCAAGAACCAGTACGGCAAGGCCGAGGTCCGCGTCGTGCGCGTCACACGAGACACCGCCCGCCACGAGATCGAAGACCTGAACGTCACGTCGCAGCTGCGCGGCGACTTCGCCAGCGCGCACTTCGACGGCAACAACGAGCACGTCGTCGCGACCGACACGCAGAAGAACACCGTCTACGCCTTCGCCAAGGACGGCGTCGGCAGCCCCGAGGAGTTCCTGCTCCGACTCGGCCGCCACTTCACGGGAGAGTTCGACTGGGTGACCGGCGGACGCTGGGAGGCCGAGCAGTACACCTGGCAGCGCATCGAGGGCGACGGTGGCCCGCACGACCACGCGTTCGTCGCCGGCGGCACCGAGACCCGCACCGCGCTGGTGCAGATCGACGGCGATGACACGACCGTGATCGCAGGGCTGCAGGACCTCAAGGTCCTCAAGTCCACGCAGAGCGGCTTCGTGGGCTACCCCAAGGACAAGTACACGACCCTTCCGGAGACCGAGGATCGCATCCTCGCCACCTCCGTCACGGCGAAATGGCGCTACAACCGCAACGATCTCGACTTCAACGAGGTGTTCGCCGACGTCCGCAGCCGCCTGCTCGCAGGCTTCTCGCGCAACTACTCCTACGCGCTGCAGCACACGCTGAAGGAGATGGCCGAGGCCGTGCTCGACGCGCACCCCGAGATCGACGAGATCCGCTTCTCCACCCCGAACAGCCACCATTTCGTCGTCGATCTGTCGCCGTTCGGCCTGGAGAACCCCAACGAGGTGTTCTACGCCGCCGACCGGCCGTACGGCCTGATCGAGGCGTCGTTCCTCCGCGAGGGCGCCGACACCGACCACTGGTCGTGGAGCGGCTCCGCCGGCTTCTGCTGATGCTCTCGCGCGGGGAGTGACCCCCGCCCGCAGAACGCGCCGGGTCGCCGATCCGACGCTGGGGGTGAGTCCGTTCCCGACGCACCGGGCTCACCCCTGAACCCCGCCTGGTCGCCTCGATGCGAGGCGACCGCTATTCGTCATGCCATCGCGCCCACCCCGAGCGGGTCACGGACAAGGAGGTCCACCAGATGTTCGCTGTACGCAACTCCACCAAGACCAGAACAGAATCCACGCGCCCCGAAGACGAGAAGCTCGGCATCGGCACCGCCTTCACGTTCGGACTGCAGCACGTCCTGACCATGTACGGCGGCATCATCGCGCCGCCCCTGATCATCGGCGCGGCCGCCGGACTCACTCCGACCGAGGTCGGCGTGCTCGTGGCCGCCTGCCTCTTCATGGGCGGACTCGCGACGCTGCTGCAGACCCTCGGCGTCCCCTTCTTCGGATCGCAGCTGCCTCTCGTGCAGGGCGTCTCCTTCGCCGGCGTCGCGACCATGCTCGCGATCGTCAACCAGGGCAGCGGGCTGCCCGCCGTGTTCGGCGCCGTCATCGTCGCCTCGCTGATCGGTCTCGTGATCGCTCCGTTCTTCGCCCAGATCGTGCGGTTCTTCCCGCCGGTCGTCACGGGCACCGTGATCACGATGATCGGGCTCTCGCTCGTTCCTGTCGCCGCGCGGTGGATCACCGGCGCGAACCCGCAGGCGGACAACTACGCCGACCCGGTGTTCGTCGGCATCGCCGGCTTCACGCTGCTCGTGATCATGCTGCTGTCGAAGCTCGGCAACTCGACGATCTCCCGCCTGTCGATCCTGATCGCCATGGTGGTCGGCACGATCTTCGCCGCCCTGATCGGCAAGGCCGACTTCTCGAAGGTCTTCGAAGGCCCGATCTTCGCCTTCCCGGCGCCGTTCGCGTTCGGCGTTCCGACCTTCGACCTCGCGGCGATCGTCTCGATGACCATCGTGGTGCTCGTGATCCTCACCGAGACCACGGCCGACGTCATCGCCGTGGCCGAGATCACCGGCTCGAAGGTCGATCGCAAGCGCATCGCCGCAGGACTCCGCGCCGACATGGTCTCGAGCGCCGTGTCGCCGATCTTCAACTCGTTCACACAGAGCGCATTCGCGCAGAACGTCGGACTCGTCGCCGTCACGAAGATCAAGAGCCGCTACGCCGTGGCCGCGGGCGGTGTGATCCTCATCGTCCTCGGTCTGCTTCCCGTGCTCGGCCGCATCGTCGCCGCCGTCCCCACCGCCGTCCTCGGCGGCGCCGGACTGGTGCTGTTCGGCACGGTCACCGCCTCCGGCATCCGCACCCTCTCGAAGGTCAAGTACGACGGGAACATGAACCTGATCATCGTCGCAGCCTCGCTCTCCTTCGGCGTGCTGCCCGAGGTCAACCACGACATCTACATGAACTTCCCGACGTGGTTCCAGGTCATCTTCGGCTCGGGGATCAGCTCGGCCGCGATCATGGCCATCCTGCTGAACCTCGTGTTCAACCACTTCTCGCAGGGCACACCCGAGAACCCCTCGGTCTTCGCCGCAAGCCCTGTGCGCGCCGTCAAGACCGACGTCATCCGGGTTCTCCGCGAGGGCGACCGCTACACCGGAGGAAAGCTCGTCGACGCGAAGGGGGCGCCGATCCCCGTCGTCGACGAGGAGCCCTCGAACGCGGGGCACTGACCGATGGGCATCGTCCTTTCGGCGGTCGAGGCGATCAGCCGCGGCCGCCGAAAGGCATGCCGGATGCCGCGATCGTCATGCTCGCGACGTTCGCCTCTGCGGGGAGCTGCGCCATGAACAGCACGGCCTTCGCGGCATCCGCCACATCGAAGGTCGGCTCCACCCGCCGAGAGCCGTCCGCCTGCAGGGCGCCTTCGCTCACTCCGAGCGCGGTCATGATCGACGTCCTGGCGTTGCCGATGTCGATCTGCCCCGCCGAGATGCCGAACCGGCGGCCGTCGAGGTCGATCGATCTCGTGAGCCCGGTGATCGCGTGCTTCGACACCGTGTACGCGACCGACAGCGGCCGCGGCACCTGGGCGGAGATCGATCCGTTGTTGATGATCCGCCCGCCCTGCGGCTCCTGCGCGATCATCGCGCGCATGGCGGCGCCCGCGCACAGCAGTGCGCCCGTGAGGTTCACGTCGAGGGTGCTCTGCCAGTCGGCGAGTGAGATCTCGGCGGCGGATGCTGCGGGGCCGAACGCCCCGGCGTTGTTGAACAGCACGTCGACGCGGCCCCATTCGGCGACGACCCGAGCGAACAGCGCCTCGACCTCGGCTTCGACGGTGACATCCGTGGGGACCACGAGGGCGTGCGGATGCTCGGCGGCTGTCTCGCGCAGGGCGCCTTCGCGGCGTCCGGCCAGGGCGACCAGGAAGCCGGCATCCAGCAGCTCCCGGGCCACGGCCCGCCCGATGCCCGAACCCGCACCCGTCACGACGGCGATGCGTGCACTCATCTTCGAGTCCTCTCAGATTCTTGACCTCTACCCCCATCTAACAAGAAAGGCCGAACCGTGACCGACAATCGCGCCTCCGCCACCTCCGCAGACCTCGACCCCGAGGAGACCGCCGAGTGGCTCGAATCCCTCGATGCGCTCATCGCCGAACGCGGTTCCGACCGCGGCGAGCACATCGTCCGCACGCTGGTCGGCCACGCCGGCATCCGCTCCGAGCCGATCGCGACGACCGACTACGTCAACACGATCCCCGCGTCGGCCGAGCCGGAGTATCCCGGTGACGAGGAGCTGGAGCGGCGCTACCGCGCATGGATGCGCTGGAACGCCGCCGTGATGGTGCACCGCGCGCAGCGCCCCGGCATCGGGGTGGGCGGGCATATCTCCACCTACGCGGGGGCCGCGACCCTGTACGAGGTCGGCTTCAACCACTTCTTCCGCGGCAAGGACCACCCGGGCGGCGGCGACCAGATCTACTTCCAGGGCCACGCCTCGCCCGGCATGTACGCCCGCGCCTTCATGGAGGGGCGCCTCAGCGAGGAGGACCTCGACGGCTTCCGCCAGGAGAAGTCGCGCGAGGGCCATGCGCTGTCGTCGTATCCGCATCCGCGCCTGATGCCCGAGTTCTGGGAGTTCCCGACCGTGTCGATGGGCATCGGCCCGATGAACGCGATCTACCAGGCGCAGTCGAACCGCTACCTCGAGGGTCGCGGCCTGAAGGACACCTCGGACCAGCACGTGTGGGCGTTCCTGGGCGACGGAGAGATGGACGAGCCTGAGTCGCGTGGCCTGCTGCAGCTCGCCGCCAACGACGGCCTCGACAACCTCACCTTCGTCGTGAACTGCAACCTGCAGCGCCTCGACGGCCCCGTCCGCGGCAATGGCAAGATCATCCAGGAGCTCGAGGGCTTCTTCCGCGGCGCCGGCTGGAACGTCATCAAGGTGATCTGGGGGCGGGAGTGGGACTCGCTGCTCGAGGCGGATGCCGACGGCGCCCTCGTCGACATCATGAACACGACCGTCGACGGCGACTACCAGACCTACAAGGCCGAGTCGGGCGGGTTCATCCGCGAGAACTTCTTCGGCCGCGATGCGCGCACCCGTGCGCTGGTCGACGGGCTGACGGACGACCAGATCTGGGGACTCAAGCGCGGCGGTCACGACTACCGCAAGGTGTACGCGGCCTACGCGAAGTCGATGGAACGCAACGGCAGGCCCACCGTGATCCTCGTGAAGACCGTCAAGGGCTACGGCCTCGGCCAGCGCTTCGAGGCGCGCAACGCGACGCACCAGATGAAGAAGCTGACCCTGCAGGACCTCAAGGACTTCCGTGACCACCTGCGGGTGCCGATCACGGATGCTCAGCTCGAGGCCGATCCCTATCAGCCGCCGTATTACCACCCGGGGGCGGATGCCGAGGAGATCAGATACCTGCAGGAGCGCCGTCGCGCGCTCGGTGGCTACCTGCCCGAGCGGCGGCCGAACGCGTCCGGCGAGATCGCGCTGCCCTCTGCGAAGGCGTACGAGGTCGCCGCTCGCGGCTCCGGAAAGCAGCAGGCCGCCACGACCATGGCGTTCGTGCGCGTGCTGAAGGACCTCATGCGCGATCCCGAGTTCGGCACGCGGATCGTGCCGATCATCCCCGACGAGGCGCGCACCTTCGGCATGGACGCGTTCTTCCCGACCGCGAAGATCTACAACCCGAACGGGCAGAACTACCTCGCGGTCGACCGCGACATCGTGCTGTCGTACAAGGAGGCGACGAGCGGCCAGATCCTGCACGTCGGCATCAACGAGGCGGGATCGATCGCCGCGTTCACCGCGGCGGGCACGTCCTACGCCACGCACGGCGTGCCGCTCGTGCCGGTGTACGTCTTCTACTCGATGTTCGGGTTCCAGCGCACCGGCGACTCGCTGTGGGCCGCCGCCGATCAGATGGCCAGAGGGTTCCTGATCTCCGCGACGGCCGGCCGCACCACGCTGACCGGCGAAGGGCTGCAGCACGCCGACGGCCATTCGCCGCTGCTGGCTGCGACGAACGCGGCCGTGATCACCTACGACCCGGCATACGGGTACGAGATCGGCCACATCATGCGCGCCGGCATCGAGCGGATGTACGGGCCCTCGTCTGAGGACCGGAACGTGATCTACAACCTCATGGTCTACAACGAGCCGATCGTGCAGCCCGCGGAGCCCGAGGGCGTCGACGTGGCCGGAATCCTGGGCGGCATCCACCGGATCTCGCCCGTCGAGAATCCCCGCACGCACCTGCTCGCGTCGGGCATCGGGGTGACCTGGGCTCTCGAGGCGCAGCAGCTGCTGCGCGACGATTGGGGCGTGCAGGCCGACGTGTGGTCGGTCACCTCATGGACCGAGCTGCGTCGTGACGCCATCGCCGCCGAGGAGGACGAGTTCCTCGGTCGAGGATCGCGCACCCCGTTCCTCGTCTCGCAGCTGGCCGGCAGCGACGGACCGATCGTCGCCGTCAGCGACTACGCGAAGGACCTGCCCGATCAGGTGCGCCAGTTCGTTCCCAACGACTGGGCGACCCTCGGCGCCGACGGCTTCGGCTTCTCGGACACCCGTGCCGCCGCCCGCCGCTTCTTCAAGATCGACGGCCCATCGGTCGTGGTGCGTGCGCTGCAGCTGCTCGCCAAGCGCGGAGAGGTGGATGCTGCGCTCCCCGCTCAGGCCGCCGAGAAGTACCGTCTGCTCGACGTGAACGCCGGCACGAGCGGCTCGGACGCCGAGTAGAACGCGGGGCTCCCTCGCTCAACCTCTAGACGTTGAGCGAGGGCGCCCTTCGTCTCGATTGAGCGAGGACGCCGAAGGCGACCGAGACGAAGGGCGCTCAACGATGGGTGGTGCGTCAGTCGGCGAGATCTCCGACGATGGCCTCGGCGGCGCGGCGCAGCAGAGGCACAGCGCGGGCGCCGAACGCCTCGTCCACGCGCGAGATCGGACCCGAGACCGACACGGCTGTCGGGGTCGGAGCATCCGGAACAGCCATGGAGAAGCAGCGGACGCCGATCTCCTGCTCCTGATCGTCGATCGCATAGCCGCGCTCGCGGATCACCTCGAGCTCGGCGAGCAGGGCGTCGACCGTGCCGATGCTGTGCTCGGTCGGCGTGGGCATTCCGGCGCGCGAGACGATGCCGCGCACGGTCTCGTCGGGCAGCTGAGCGAGGATCGCCTTGCCGACGCCCGTGTCGTGCAGGTGGGCGCGCCGGCCGACCTCGGTGAACATCCGCATGGAGTGCAGCGAAGGCACCTGTGCGACGTAGACGACCATGTCGCCGTCGAGCACCGCCATGTTCGCGCTCTCGCCGAGCGCGTCGACGAGGCCCTTCAGCTGCGGGCGGGCGAGGGCGCCGAACTGGCGCTGCGCGCCTTCGCCGATGCGGATCAGACGCGGGCCAAGGGCATAGCGCCGGTTCGGCAGCTGCCGGGCGTATCCGAGCGTCACGAGCGTGCGCAGCAGGCGGTGGATCGTCGGAAGGGGCAGATCGGTGGATGCCGCCAGCTCGCTCAGCGTGACATCGCCGCCGGCATCCGTCACCAGCTCCAGGAGCTCGAACACGCGCTCGACCGACTGCACACCGGATCCGGCGCTCTTCGGGGTCTTGCTCTCAGCCATTAAGAACCTCCTGCTCGCCATCATTTCACCATGCGAAAGCCATGTATCGAAAATCTCGACCTTCAGCGTATCGACCCTTGCGTCAACTTTCCATAAAGTAGATAATAGAGTCCACGATACGAAAAATCGTGAAAGACTTCATTGAAGTGCATCGCGTGCGCCACCGATCTCGGCGGCTCACCTCGACGAGGAGGAAAACATGGCAGGTCCAGGACCCGGCAACTCGATCACCCTGCGTATCGACGCTCCGTCGAAGTTCAGCGTCACCAGCGAGCTCGCAGCCGCAGCCGCAGAGGCCGGCGCCGCCGTGACCGCCCTCGATGTCGTCGAGTCGCACGCGACGAGCATCGTCGTCGACCTGACCTGCAACACGACCGGTGAAGAGCACGCCGATCAGGTTCGCGCGGCCATCGACGAGCTCGACGGCGTCACGGTGCGTCTGGTGAGCGACCGCACGTTCCTCATGCACCTGGGCGGCAAGCTCGAGGTCAACCCGCGCGTGCCGCTGCGCAACCGCGATGACCTCTCCCGTGCGTACACGCCGGGCGTCGCCCGAGTCTGCATGGCGATCGCCGAGGACAAGAGTAAGGCGCGCAAGCTCACGGTCAAGCGGAACACGATCGCGGTCGTCACCGACGGCACCGCGGTGCTCGGTCTCGGTGACATCGGCCCTGAGGCGGCGCTGCCGGTCATGGAGGGCAAGGCCGCGCTGTTCAAGCAGTTCGCGAACGTCGACGCATGGCCCGTCTGCCTCGACACCAAGGACACCGAGGAGATCATCAAGATCGTCAAGGCGATCGCCCCGGTCTACGGCGGCGTGAACCTCGAGGACATCGCGGCTCCCCGATGCTTCGAGATCGAGGCCCGCCTGCGCGAGGAGCTCGACATCCCCGTGTTCCACGACGACCAGCACGGCACCGCGATCGTGACGCTCGCAGCCCTGCGCAACGCGCTCAAGGTGGTCGGCAAGAAGATCGGCGACGTGCGCATCGTCGTCTCCGGCGTCGGCGCTGCAGGCAACGCGATCATCCAGCTTCTTCTCGCCGAGGGCGCCCATGACATCGTGGCGGCAGGTCGCGACGGCGCGATCCACGCCGGTGGCGAGTACACCGACGCGCACCGCATCGAGATCGCCGAGACCACGAATCCGCGCGGATTCCAGGGATCGCTCAAGGACGCGGTCGTCGGCGCCGACGTGTTCATCGGCGTCAGCGCGCCCAACGTGCTCGACGAGGCCGACATCGCCGCCATGGCCGACGACGCGATCGTGTTCGCCATGGCGAACCCGACTCCCGAGATCGACCCGATCGTCGCCTCGAGACACGCGGCAGTCGTCGCCACCGGACGCAGCGACTTCCCCAATCAGATCAACAACGTGCTGGCGTTTCCCGGCTTCTTCCGCGGTCTTCTCGACGCGGGCGTGTCGGACATCACGCCGCCTATGCTGGTCGCAGCCGCCGACGCGATCGCCTCGCGTGTGGGTGAGGACGAGCTCAACGCGAGCTTCATCATCCCCAGCGTGTTCGACCCGCTGGTGGCCGGCGCGGTCGCCGACGCGATCGTCCGCGTCGTCGAAGCCGCAGCGATCAAGGAGTGACCGCGGTCATGGCAGCTCTCACCGAAGACGACGTCGCCGGCATCGATGCGCGGCTCTCCGGCACCGACGCTCTTCTCGCCACCGAGTACCCCGGTGACGACGGCTCCCGGCAGCCCGTGCACACGCTGTACGTTCCGGCCGACCGCTACGATCCGCAGCTGCCCGCGCGCTTCGGGGCGCAGGCGGCAGAGGCCGTCGCCGCGTTCGGCGGCACGGCAGCACTGGCCCAGGCGGTCGGCCTCGGCCACCTGGCCGGCGAGCTCGCGCCGCTGGTCGACGCCAAGCTCGCCGCCGAGCCGATCGAGGATCTGCGGCTGGACTTCGAAGACGGATACGGCGCGCGGCCCGATGACGAGGAGGACGCGGATGCCGTGCTCGCCGCGCAGCGTGTGGGGGAGGCGGTGGCGGCAGGCGTCGCGCCGCCGTTCATCGGCATCCGCTTCAAGTGCTTCGAGGCGCCGACCCGGCGCCGCGGCATCCGCACCCTCGATCTCTTCCTGTCGACGCTCGCCTCGCTCGGGCCTCTCCCCGACGGCCTCGTCCTGACCCTGCCCAAAGTGACCACGGTGGAGCAGGTCGAGGCGATGGTCGCTCTGTGCGAGATCTTCGAGGAGCGGCTGGGACTGGATGCCGGGCGGCTGCGCTTCGAGGTGCAGATGGAGACCCCGCAGCTCATCGTCGCCGCCGACGGCTCTGTGCCGGTGGCCGCGCTTCTGCACCGTGCGCACGGCCGCGTCTCGGCTCTGCACTACGGCACCTACGACTACAGCGCGTCGCTGCAGATCGCCGCGGCGTACCAGTCGATGGAGCATCCGGCCGCCGACTTCGCCAAGCAGGTCATGCAGGTCGCCGTCGCCGAGACCGGTGTGCGGCTCTCCGACGGGTCGACGAATGTGATCCCGATCGGCGAGAACGCGCAGGCGGCGTGGCAGCTGCACGCGCGGCTCGTGCGGCGCTCGCTCGAGCGCGGCTACTACCAGGGGTGGGACCTCGCTGCCCCGCAGCTGCCCACCCGGTACCTCGCGACCTATGCGTTCTACCGCGAGGGTTTCGCCGCCGCGGCCAGACGTCTTGACAACTACCTGCACGGCAGCGACGCGACCATCATGGACGAGCCGGCCACGGCCCGCGCCCTCGCGCGATTCGTCGTGCGCGGACTGGAATGCGGCGCCGTCACCGAATCCGAGTCGCTCGCCGCGACCGGAGCCACCCGAGGCGAGCTCATCCGGCTCGCGCACCCCAAGCTCGCAGCATCCAAGGAGGAGAACGCATGAGCACCCGCACCTACTACACCCCGGCCGGAGGCCTGCCCCCGCAGACCGACCTGCTCACCGACCGCGCGGTCGTCAAGCTCGCGTACACCTTCATCCCGAAGGGCGTGCTGCGCGACATCGTCACCAGCAGCCTCCCCGGCTTCACGAACACCCGCGCGTGGATCATCGCGCGCCCGACCCCGAGCTCGGCGACGACGTTCTCGCAGCTGATCGTCGAGATCGCACCGGGCGGAGGCGCCGCGAAGCCGGAACCCGAGGCCGGCGTCGAGGGCGTCGTGTTCGTGACGACAGGACGGCTCACGCTCACGCTCGAGGGTGAGACCCACGTGCTGGAGGAGGGCGGATACGCCTTCCTCGCGCCGGGTGCGACCTGGTCGCTCGCCAACGAGGGCGACGAGATCACGAGCTTCCACTGGATCCGCAAGGCGTACGAGTGGCTCGAGGGCGTGGATGCTCCGGCATCCTTCGTCACGAGCGACAAGGACATCGAGCCGGTCCCCATGGTGGGCACGGATGCCTGGGCGACGACCCGCTTCGCCGACTCGAACGACATGGCGCACGACATGCAGGTGAACATCGTCACCTTCAAGCCGGGCGGATCCATCCCGTTCGCGGAGACCCACGTCATGGAGCACGGACTGTTCGTGCTGCAGGGCAAGGCCGTCTACCGTCTCAACGACGACTGGGTCGAGTGCGAGGCGGGCGACTACATGCTGCTGCGTTCGTTCTGCCCGCAGGCCTGCTACGCCGGCGGACCCGAGGACTTCCGCTACCTGCTCTACAAGGACATGAACCGCCAGATAAAGCTCACCTGACAGTTCTTGTCGACACAGAGGCGCCGCTCCCGGTCGGGGCGGCGCCTCTGTGTTCCGGCGCTCCGCCTGACGGAGCGGATGACGGATGCTGCGGGGCCGCGCACGCGAGAGGAGCGAGGCCCCCGAGGGACCCCGCTCCTCGACTGCGGCGACGGATCAGACCTGCGCGGCGGCCTTGGCTGCGGCGCGCTCCTCGACCGTCGGGATCTGCTCGATGCGCCCCAGCACGACCGTGTAGAAGACGATGCCGATGACGAGCATGATGCCGGCGACGATGAACGCCCAGGCGAAGCTGCCGGTGAACTGCACGATGAACCCGGTGACGATCGGAGCGGTCGTGCCGATGAGGTTGTTCACCGTGTTCATGACGGCGCCTGTCGCGCCGACCGAGCCCTCGGGGGCGATCAGGGCGGGCAGCGAGTTCGTCACGCTGAACGTGATCGTGATGCCGGTGATCCCCAGCGTGATCCAGATGAGCGACCAGACGAGGTCGGTCGTGAATGCCGTCCCGACGATCGTGGTGGCCAGCAGCATGCCCCCGATGATGAACACCCGGCGGACGGCGGTGCTCGACCTGCCGTTGCGGATCAGACGGTCCAGGAAGTACCCGGGGAGCAGGTACTGCACGATCACGGCGAACAGCCAGGGGACGGCCGTAAACAGGCCGGACTTGGCGACGTCCATGTGCATCTGGGACTGCAGGAAGCCGGGCAGCCAGGTGAGCAGCATCCACTGCACGTAGCCCGCGCAGCCGAGACCGAGCGACATGCCCCACACCTTGCGCTGGCGCAGAATGTAGCCGAGATTGGCGAGCGGGTTCGTGGTCGGGGCGTCTTCGTGCTGCGCGCCGCCGTCGAGGATGTGGCTCAGCTCGGCGTCGCTCAGCCGGCCCTTGCGGTTCATCTCCTTCGGGTCGCGGTAGAAGACGAAGAACACGATGAAGTAGATCAGGCTGAGCGCGCCGATCGTGATGAACGCCCCGCGCCATCCGAACAGGGCCACTGCGGCGCCGACGAGCGGGAAGCCGATCACGTTCGACAGGCGCTGGCCGCTGTCGAAGATCACGGTGGCCATTCCGCGCTCGCTCCGGGGGAACCAGTAACTTGTGGTCTTCATGGCGCCGGGGAAGATCGGCGCCTCGGCCAGGCCCAAGATCAGCCGGGCGATGAGAAGCAGGCCCATGCCGCTGATCATGGCGGTGAGGAAGCAGGAGATCGCCCACAGGACGGTCGCGGCCCGCATGACCCATTTGATGCCGATCTTGTCCAGCAGCATGCCCATCGGGATCTGCATGAGGGCGTACGACCAGCCGAAGCTGCCGAGGATGATGCCGATCTGGCCCTCGGTGAGCCCGAACTCCATCCGCATGTCGTGCTCTGCGATCGACATCGAGCTGCGGTCGATGTAGTTGATCAGCACCGCGAAGAAGAGCAGGAAGCCGATCGCCCAGCGGACGCGGCCGATCTTCCTCGCCTTCGGGATGATCAGTCCGGTGCGGGGTATCAGATCCTTCTCTCCGGAAGGCGGCCCTGCGGGACGGGGTGAGTCGACGGAAGACATGGAGACCTCTCTTGCTCGTCATCGAGTTGAGTCTGGACGCCTCTCCGGGTGAGGGCGTTCGAGTACAGTAGCGCCGGGCGCAACTATTCCGCAATAGAGAAGTCGACATCCGTATCGTGGAATTCACGCACCGGATCAGGTTCCGGATGATCTGTTGACAGCATCCGTCGATTCGATCTATTCTTTCATTACAAGGAATTCTTCTTCCACGATTCGAAATCAAGGATGATCTCATGAGCTACACCGTGAACGCCTCGATCCTGCTGACCGAGCTGCCGATCCTCGAGCGCCCCGCCGCGGTCAAGGCCGCCGGCTTCGACGCCGTCGAGTTCTGGTGGCCCTTCGCCGAGGCGACGCCCGCGCAGGACGAGGTCGACGCCTTCGTCGCCGCGATCCGCGACGCAGGGGTGCAGCTCACCGGCCTCAACTTCTTCGCGGGCGACATGCCCGGCGGCGACCGGGGTCTCGTCTCCTGGATCGGCCGCGAGGACGAGTTCCGCGCCAACGTCGACGTCGTCGTCTCGATCGGCGAGCGTCTCGGCACCAAGGCCTTCAACGCCCTGTACGGAAACCGCATCGAGGGCGCCGACCCGCAGGCGCAGGACGACCTCGCAGTGCAGAACCTCGCGCTCGCCGGAGCGGCGGTCGCGAAGATCGGCGGCATCGTGCTGCTCGAGCCGGTTTCGGGCATGGACGCCTATCCCCTGAAGACGGCGGCGGATGCTCTCGCCATCATCGACCGCGTCAAGGTCGAGCACGGCGTCGACAACGTCACGCTGCTCGCCGACTTCTACCACCTGGCCGTGAACGGCGACGACGTCGCCGCAGTGATCGCCGAGCATGCGGCCGAGTTCGGCCACATCCAGATCGCCGACGCGCCAGGTCGTGGCGAGCCGGGCACCGGCGAGCTGCCCCTCGGGCAGTGGATCGCCGACGCCCAGGCCGGCGGCTACGAGGGCGTCATCGGCCTCGAGTACAAGGCCACGCAGGCCGACCCGTTCGCCTGGCTGAATCAGCCCGCGAACACCAGCAACTGACTCAGATCCGCGAAGGAGCGAAGACATGACCAGCATCGCCATCATCGGTCTCGGCATCATGGGCCTGCCCATGGCCACCAACCTCGTCAAGGCCGGATACGACGTGACCGGCTTCAACCGCAGCCAGGAGCCGATCGACAAGCTCGTCGAGGCAGGCGGCAAGGGCGCCACCAGCATTGCGGATGCCGTCAAGGACGCGGATGTCATCATCACGATGGTCCCGGACTCTCCCGACGTCGAGGGCGTCGTGCGCGGCGAGGACGGCGTGTTCGCCAACGCCAAGGCCGGAGCCCTCTGGATCGACAACTCCTCGATCCGGCCTGACGTCGCCAAGACCCTCGCAGAGGAGGCGGTCGCCGCAGGCTTCGGCGCGGTCGACGCACCCGTCTCGGGCGGAGAGCAGGGCGCCATCGACGCCGCCCTCTCGATCATGGTGGGCGGCTCGCCCGAGCACTTCGCCGCGGCCGAGCCTGTGCTGAACGCGATCGGCAAGACCATCGTGCACGTCGGCCCCGCCGGCGCCGGCCAGACCGTCAAGGCCGCCAATCAGCTCATCGTGGCCGTGAACATCCAGGCGCTCGCCGAGGCCGTCGTCTTCCTCGAGGCGTTCGGCGTCGACACGGATGCCGCACTCAAGGTCCTCGGCGGCGGGCTGGCCGGCTCCAAGGTCCTCGACCAGAAGGGGCAGAAGATGCTCGACCGCAACTTCGACCCCGGTTTCCGCCTCGCCCTCCACAACAAGGATCTGGGCATCGTCACCTCCGCTGCGCGCTCCGTCGGGGTCACCGTCCCGCTGGGCGCGGCCGTCGCACAGCTCGTGAACGCCCTCGTCGCCCGCGGCGACGGCGGCCTCGACCACTCCGGGCTCTTCAAGCTCACCAACGAACTCTCCGGTAAGGACATCTCATGACCCGCATGCGCGCAGTGGACGCCATCGTCCAGATCCTGGTGAAGGAGGGCGCCACCGAGGCGTTCGGCCTGCCGGGTGCTGCCATCAACCCCCTGTACTCCGCGATGCGCCGGCACGGCGGCATCCGCCACACCCTCGCCCGCCACGTCGAGGGCGCCTCGCACATGGCAGACGGCTACAGCCGCACCGGCGACGGCCGCATCGGCATCTGCATCGGCACCTCGGGCCCTGCGGGCACCGACATGATCACCGGCCTCTACGCCGCGATCGCCGACAGCATCCCGATGCTGTGCATCACCGGCCAGGCGCCGGTCGCCAAGCTCGACAAGGAGGACTTCCAGGCCGTCGACATCGCCTCGATCGCGAAGCCGGTCACGAAGTTCGCGAAGACCGTGCTCGAGGCCGGCCAGATCCCCGGTGCCTTCCAGACGGCGTTCCAGATCATGCGCTCGGGCCGCCCGGGTCCCGCGCTGCTCGACCTGCCGTTCGACGTGCAGATGACCGAGATCGAGTTCGACATCGACACCTACGAGCCGCTGCCCGTGGCGAAGCCCGCCGCGACCCGCGCGCAGGCCGACAAGGTGCTCGACATGCTCATCGGTGCGAAGCATCCCGCGATCATCGCGGGCGGCGGCATCGTCAACTCCGGCGCCTCCGCCAAGCTCGTCGAGCTCGCCGAGACGCTGGGCGTTCCGGTGTTCCCCACGCTGATGGGCTGGGGTGCGATCGGCGACGACCACCCGCTGGCCGGAGGTCTCGTCGGCATTCAGACCTCGCAGCGCTACGGCAACGCGAGCTTCCTCGAGAGCGACTTCGTGCTCGGCATCGGCAACCGCTGGGCCAACCGCCACACCGGCGGCCTCGACACCTACCGCAAGGGCCGCACCTTCGTGCACGTCGACATCGAGCCCACGCAGATCGGCCGCGTGTTCGCGCCCGACTACAGCGTGGTGTCGGATGCCGGCGCGTTCATCGACCAGCTCCTCGAGGCCGCCCGTGGCCGCGTCGCGGAGCTGCCCGACTACAACGGCTGGGCCGAGGAATGCCGCGGTCGCAAGGCACGTCTGCAGCGCAAGACCAACTTCGACAACGTGCCGATGAAGCCGCATCGCGTCTACCAGGAGATGCTGTCGGCCTTCGGCCACGACACGACCTACGTGACGACGATCGGCCTGTCGCAGATCGCCGGCGCGCAGCTGCTGCACGTGTACGGTCCGCGCCAGTGGATCAACGCCGGCCAGGCCGGCCCCCTGGGCTGGACCCTGCCTGCGGCGCTCGGCGTGGTCCGCGGCAAGCCGGAGGAGAAGGTCGTGGCGCTCTCGGGCGACTACGACTTCCAGTTCATGATCGAGGAGCTGGCGGTGGGCGCGCAGCACAAGCTGCCGTACATCCACGTCGTGGTGAACAACAGCTACCTCGGCCTGATCCGCCAGTCGCAGCGTCCGTTCGAGATGGACTACGAGGTCTCCCTCGCCTTCGACAACATCAACACCCCGTTCGATGAGAACAGCGTCGCCACCGGTTACGGAGTCGATCACGTCAAGGTCGCCGAGGGCCTGGGCTGCAAGGCGATCCGCGTCGAGCGCCCGGAGGACCTCGCCGCCGGCTTCGCCGAGGCCGAGCGCCTGCGCGAGGAGTTCCAGGTGCCGGTGGTCGTCGAGGTGATCCTCGAGCGGGTCACCAACATCGCCATGGGCGCCGATCTCGACACCATGAACGAGTTCGAAGACCTCGCGACGACGGCGGCCGACGCGCCGGAAGCCGTTTACGCGCTGCTGGACTGAGCACGCCATGCGCGTCGTGATCGCCTCCGACAAGTTCAAAGGCTCCGCAACCGGAGCCGAGGTCGCGGCCTCGCTCGGCGACGGCATCCGCTCGGTGATTCCGGATGCCCTGATCGAGACGGTACCCGTCGCCGACGGCGGCGAGGGCACCGTCGAGGCCGCGATCGCGAGCGGATTCGAGGCGGTCACGGCGCGGGTCGCGGGTCCGACCGGCGCACCCCTGGAGGCGCGATTCGCGGTGCGCGGCGCCGAGGCCATCATCGAGATGGCGGCGGCGAGCGGGCTGGATGTGCTGCCGAGGGGCGAGAAGGCGGCGCTCACCGCAACCAGCCACGGCACCGGCGACCTGATCTCGGCGGCGCTCGACCGCGGATGCACCACGATCGTGCTCGGCGTCGGCGGCAGCGCGTGCACCGACGGAGGAGCGGGAATGCTGCAGGCGCTCGGCGTCTCGCTGCGTGCCGCCGGCCGGCCGGTGCGCGCGGGAGGTGCGGCGCTGGCCGAACTGGCCGATGTCGACGTGTCGGGGCTCGATCCGCGTCTCGCCGACGCGACGATCGTGCTCGCGAGCGACGTCGACAATCCGCTCCTGGGAGACCGGGGGGCCGCTGTGGTGTTCGCACCGCAGAAGGGGGCGAGCGCCGACGATGTCGCCGCCCTCGAGGCGGGCCTCCGCCGATTCTCAGAGCTGCTCGAGAAGCAGCCGGGCGTGCGGCCGTCGGCGACCGCTCCCGGCGCCGGTGCGGCGGGCGGGGTGGGCTATGCGGCTCTCGCGGTGCTCGGCGCACGACGCGAACCCGGCATCGATGTGATCCAGCGGCTCACGGGACTCGCCGATCGCATCTCCGGCGCCGACCTCGTGATCACGGGCGAGGGCAGCCTCGACGAGCAGAGTCTCGGCGGCAAGACTCCGATGGGTGTCGCCGCCGCCGCTCGAGCCGCCGGCATCCCGGTCATCGCGGTGTGCGGGCGCTCGGCCATCACCGAAGAGCAGGCGACCGACGCCGGCTTTCGCCGCGTCTATGCGCTCAGCGAGATCGAGCCCGATCCTGCCGCGAGCATGGCGAACGCCGTCTCGCTGCTGGTCGACCTGGGCGGGCGGCTCGCGCTCGATCTCGTGCTCGATCGCGCGTCGAATTGAGCCGAGTCCCACAGCGAGGGGACAGAATCAGTACATGCGGCCGGCGGCCGCGAGAAGGGAATCGCGACATGTCGCAGGCTGAAGAATCGCAGAGCACGTCGCTCGACCCGACGGGGGAGCACTACGACCTCGTGATCCGCGGAGAGCGCGTGCTCACCTCGGCCGGCATCCAGCCCCGCGAGGTCGGCGTCAGAGGCGGCGTCATCGTCGCGATGCAGCCCCTCGGCAACAACCTGAACGGCGTCGAGGTCGTCGAGCTGGGCGCCGACGAGACCCTCATTCCCGGCCTGGTCGACACGCACGTGCACGTCAACGAGCCCGGCCGCACCGAGTGGGAGGGCTTCGCCTCCGCCACCAGGGCGGCTGCGGCCGGCGGCGTCACCACCATCCTCGACATGCCGCTGAACAGCATCCCTCCGACGGTCAGCGTCGAGGCGCTCAACATCAAGCGCGAGGCGGCGAAGGGCCAGACCCACGTCGACGTGGGCTTCTGGGGCGGTGCCGTGCCCGGCAACACGGCCGACCTCCGCCCGCTGCACGACGCCGGCGTCTTCGGGTTCAAGTGCTTCCTGCTGCACTCTGGTGTCGACGAGTTCCCGCCCCTCGACGCCGACGAGCTCGAGAAGGACATGCGCGAGCTGTCGAACTTCGACTCGGTCATGATCGTGCACGCCGAGGATTCCCGGGCGATCGACCGCGCTCCTCAGCCCGAGGGCGACGACTACGGCAAGTTCCTCGCCTCGCGCCCGCGGGGAGCGGAGAACCTGGCGATCGCCGAGGTCATCGAACGAGCCCGCTGGACGGGCGGCCGCGCGCACATCCTCCACCTGTCGTCGTCTGACGCGCTGGCCATGCTCCGCACCGCCAAGAACGACGGGCTGAAGATCACGGTCGAGACCTGCCCGCACTACCTCACGCTCACCGCGGAGGAGATCCCGCACGGCGCCACCCAGTTCAAGTGCTGCCCGCCGATCCGCGAGGCGGGCAACCGCGAGCTGCTGTGGCAGGGGCTGGAGGACGGCACGATCGACTTCATCGTCTCGGACCACTCGCCCTCGACCCTCGACCTCAAGGACCTCGAGAACGGCGACTTCGCCGTTGCCTGGGGCGGTGTCGCCTCGCTGCAGCTCGGCCTGTCGCTGATCTGGACCGAGGCGCGCCAGCGCGGACTGTCGCTCGAGACGGTCGTGTCGTGGATGAGCGAGCGCCCGGCGCAGTTCGCGGGACTCACCGGGAAGGGGCGTATCGCCCCGGGCTACGACGCCGATTTCTCGGTGTTCGCGGCCGATGACGCCTACGTGGTCGACGTGGACAAGCTGTACCACAAGAACCACCTCACGCCGTATCACGGCAAGGCGCTGGCCGGTCGCGTGCGCAAGACGTACCTGCATGGCGAGGTCGTCGACTTCGAGACTCCGCGAGGCCGTCTGCTGCGCCGGGGCATGACCGACGCGGAGTGATCTCTGCACGTCGAGACCCCCTCTTATCGCCGAGACCCCCGGCTGTTCACGCGAACAGGTGGGGGTCTCGGCGACAGGTGGGGGTCTCGGCGTTCGGGGCGGGAGAGTCGGCGTTGACGGAGGAGAGGGGTGAGGAGTAAAGTTGAGTCATCACCACTCAACTTTGATCCCTGAAGGGATCCAGCAGAAGGAGTCTCCTCAGGAGGACGAATGGCCACCCCGCAGACCGAAGACCAGCAATCCGCACTCGAGCAGTTCGGCATCAACCTCACCGACCGCGCCCGCCAGGGCAAGCTCGACCCCGTGATCGGGCGCGACAGCGAGATCCGTCGCGTCAGCCAGGTGCTCACCCGGCGCACCAAGAACAACCCGGTGCTCATCGGAGAGCCGGGCGTCGGCAAGACGGCTGTCGTCGAGGGGCTGGCCCAGCGCATCGTCGCGGGCGACGTCGCCGAGTCGCTCAAGGACAAGGAGCTGGTCTCCCTCGACATCTCCGCCCTCGTGGCCGGAGCCATGTACCGCGGCCAGTTCGAGGAGCGGCTCAAGAGCGTCCTGAAGGAGATCACCGAGTCCGACGGGCGGATCATCACCTTCATCGACGAGCTGCACGTGCTCATGGGCGCGGGCGGCGGAGAGGGCTCGGTCGCGGCATCCAACATGCTCAAGCCCATGCTGGCCCGTGGCGAGCTGCGCATGATCGGCGCGACCACGCTCAACGAGTACCGCGAGTTCATCGAGAAGGATGCCGCGCTCGAGCGCCGCTTCCAGCAGGTGTACGTCGGCGAGCCCTCGGTCGAGGACACGATCGCGATCCTGCGCGGGCTCAAGGGGCGGTACGAGGCGCACCACGGTGTGACGATCTCCGACAGCGCACTGGTCGCGGCCGCCGCGCTGTCGAACCGCTACCTGCCCGCCCGGCAGCTGCCCGACAAGGCGATCGACCTGATCGACGAGTCGATGTCGCGGCTGAAGATGGAGATCGATTCCTCGCCGGTCGAGATCGACCAGCTCAAGCGTCAGGTCGACCGCATGAAGCTCGAGGAGCTCGCGCTCAAGCGCGAGAAGGACGACGCCTCGAAGGAACGGCTCAGCACGCTGCGCGAGCAGCTCGTCACGATGGAGAAGGAGCTCGCCGAGCTCGAAGCCCGCTGGGCGCGCGAACGGCAGGGACTGAACCGGGTGGGTGAGCTGAAGAAGCAGCTCGACGACGCGATCACGCAGCGCGATCTCGCGATGCGCAACGCCGACTACACGAAGGCGTCGAAGCTCGAGTACGAGACCATCAAGCGCCTCGAGCGCGACATCGCCGAGGCCGAGCAGGCGGAGGCCGCCGCGTCGTCAGAGGGGCGCATGGTCAATGAGCAGGTCACCGACGAAGACATCGCCGCGGTGATCGCGGCGTGGACGGGCATCCCCGTCGGCCGCCTTCTGCAGGGCGAGAGCGAGAAGCTGCTGCACCTCGAGAGCGAGCTGGGCAAGCGCCTGATCGGGCAGAAGGACGCCGTAAAGGCGGTGTCGGATGCTGTCCGCCGTTCCCGCGCGGGCATCAGCGACCCCGGTCGCCCGACCGGCTCGTTCCTGTTCCTCGGGCCTACCGGAGTCGGCAAGACGGAGCTGGCCAAGGCGCTCGCCGAGTTCCTGTTCGACGACGAGCACGCGATGGTGCGCATCGACATGTCGGAGTACGGCGAGAAGCATTCGGTGTCGCGCCTGGTCGGAGCCCCTCCGGGGTACATCGGCTACGAGCAGGGCGGTCAGCTCACCGAAGCCGTGCGTCGTCGTCCGTACAGCGTCATCCTGCTCGATGAGGTCGAGAAGGCGCACCCCGAGGTGTTCGACGTGCTGCTCCAGGTGCTCGACGACGGGCGTCTGACCGACGGTCAGGGGCGCACGGTCGACTTCTCGAACGTGATCCTGGTGCTCACCTCGAACATCGGCTCGCCGGTCCTGATCGACCCGACGCTGTCGGTCGACCAGAAGCGCGATCAGGTGATGACGCTGGTGCGGCAGGTGTTCCGCCCGGAGTTCCTGAACCGTCTCGACGACATCGTGATGTTCTCCTCCCTCAGCGAGGACGATCTCGCGCAGATCGTCGAACTCACGATCGACGCGCTGCAGAAGCGGCTGCACGATCGCCGGCTCACGCTCGCCGTCACTCCCGATGCGCGGTCGTGGCTCGCCGAGCGGGGGTACGACCCGGTGTTCGGCGCCCGCCCGCTGCGTCGGCTCATCCAGAGCGAGGTGCAGAACAAGCTCGCGACGGCGCTCCTGTCGGGCGGCGTGCACGACGGCGACACGGTGAGGGTGGACCTCGCGGCCGACGGCATGGGGCTCGTGCTCACGTCAGAGAAGCTCGACACGGGCGGTCTCGATGACGACGTGATCGAGGCCGAGCTGCTCGACGAATAGGGGTCGCCGAAAAGGGGGACGGATGCTGTGACATCCGTCCCTCTTCTCAGCGTTCCCCTCTCACCGCGATGCCAGCCAGGAGAGGATCATCTCTCTCAGCCCGCGACGTGGAACAGCGGCGACGCTGAGCCGATGCTCCCGTTCCCATGCCTTCCGGATACGGATCGTCTGCTCGTCGAGCGCCGTCAGCGCGCGGCTCGTTATGGTGGCCGAGATGACGCGATAGGGCCAGAGCCGCGTGAGGGTGCCCGGCCGCAACAGGACGAAGGTCCACGACACGCTCAACGCTATGAAGGCGATCCCCGCCGGCGGGACGGCCATCAGGGCGGCGCCGAAGAAGACACCGATTACGCCGCCGAGAAGGATGATGAACGTCCCGACCCGGCGAAGCGCGGTGCTCTGAGTCCTGTCGGCGCGCATCGTCCATCCGACGTGCCCGACGAAGGTGGCATAGGCGAGCAGCAGCATCACCGGATTCAACGGCCAGAGGTGCCCGATGACGAGTGCGACGATCCCGCTCGTCGCATACGTGGTGGCGATCGAGATGCCGAAGACGGTCACGAGGGCGATCACGAATGACGATGTCTTCGGGGTGCCCGTGAGGGCGTCAGTGCCGAGCAGCCGCAGGGCGCGAACATGCCGGGCGCGGGCGAGGATCATCTGACGCCGCAGGGGCGCTATCTCCGAGACGCCGAGGGCGAACAACATGACCGCCCAGCTGCACATCCAGAGCAGGATCATGCTGGACGCCGATTCCGGGGCGTGGATGATGACGGGCCCTGCGAACACTCCTATGGCGGCGATCGTGACGAGGCACACCGTGGAAAGCGGACGGATCAGCCGCCGCGCACGGAGTGGCACGGACTGCCAGTCTCCGGCGAGCCCGGTGAAGGCCGCGGCCGCGACCAACAGCATGCCGACGGTCTGCAGTGCACTGAATCCATTCGCGAAGGCCGGGGCGAGCCATTCCCCGATCGATGAGATCGCCGCCCAGTAGTCCGCGATGAGCGGGCGGGCACCTGTGCTCAGGACCAGCACCACCACGAACGGGATGCTGCCGAAAAGCAGCGTCAGGACGGGCCAGAGGATCCAGATGGAGACGAGTCCGGGAGCAGAGGGATGTCGAGAATCATGAGCGTTCTTCTTCACCCGGAAGACAGTACGAAGCAAAGCCCTCGGGTGGTGAGGCGGCCGGAATCGCTGTGGTGATCCCTCATGCGGGACCCGTGCACGAGGCTCTCAGCTGGTCGCCCACTCCTCGGGGCCCGTGGAACCTGCCGGATACTCCTCGAGGGGAACGGCACCCGACGCCCAGGCGTCCCTGACGGGCTGGAGGATGCGCCAGCACTCCTCTGCTTCGTCGGCGCGCACCGAGAGCGCGACCTCCCCGTCCAGCAGCTCGTCGATGACCTCTTCGTACGACCGGCGCTGCCCTTCGCCGAGATCGGCGCACAGCTCCTCGTCGCGGAGCGCGAACGGGTCATCGCCGCCCGTGACGTGCAGTCGCAACCGCATCTCATCGGGGCCGAGCGAGAACGTCAGCCGCCCGCCGTCGACCGGCGAACCGGCCAGGCCCTTCGGCACGTGCCTCACCTGACGGAACGTCAGCACCACCTCCGACTTCTTCGCAGCCAGCGCCTTGCCCGAGCGCAGCGTGAACGGCACACCGGCCCACCGGTCGTTGGCCACCTCGAAGACGACCTCGGCGAGCGTCTCGGTGTTGCGAGATGCATCCACCCCCTCTTCGTCGACGTACGAAGGGAGCTCGCGATCGTCGATCCGGCCTGCTGTGTACCGTGCTCGACGAGAGGACTGAGCCGGGTCGTCGCCGAGTACGTGCGTCGCCCGCAGCACAGCTGCCTTGGCGTCGCGCAGATCGCGCTCGTCGATGCTCGCGGGCGGGTCCATCGCGACCAGGGCGAGCACCTGCAGGAGGTGGCTCTGGATCATGTCGATCATCGCGCCGGCCTTGTCGTAGTAGCGGGCCCGGCCCTCGAGGGCGATGCTCTCGTCGAACCGGATCAGCACCGACTCGACGTGCTCCGCCGACCACACCGGCTCCAGGATGCGGTTGGCCAGCCGCACGCCCATGAGGTTGAGGAGCATGGAACGGCCGAGGAAGTGGTCGACGCGGAAGATCTGACGCTCTGGTACGAGAGCCGTGAGCATGTCGTTGAGTTCACGCGCGGTCTTCTCGTCGTCGCCGAACGGCTTCTCCATCGCGAGCACGGTGCCCTCGGGAAGAGTCATGCCCTGCATGGCGGCGATCGCGGCGCGCGTCACGGCGGGCGGGAGCGCGAAGTACAGCACGGTGCCGGGCTCGAGGGTCTCGATGAGCGCCGCCACGGCGTCGCGGTCTGTGACGTCCGCAGAGGTGTAATCGCCGATCGTGACCCGGTCGATCGCGCCGGGGTAGTCGGCGAAGGCGACGCCCACGAGCTTCTTCCACGCCTCCGGGTCGCGCTCCTCCGTGCCCGATCCGCGAAGGACCACCCGCCACTGCGGCTGCCTCGCGAGCAGGGCGGCGAGAGAGGGGAGCAGCAGCCGGGACGTCAGGTCGCCCGAGGCGCCGAGGATGAACAGGGTCGTGGGAGTGGTCGCCATGGCCAGGACGTTAGCCCGATCGGCCCGGAATGGCCACCCTCTGGCGATGCGAGAAGGCATTTGGTAGACCATCACACCCTACAGAGCTTCCAAGATGTGAAATTACGAGTCCGAGATATGAGAAAAGTCTTGACTCGTTCGAAGCGTGACTGGTAGACCTGAACTGTTCCGATGACGGGGCACCTGGATCAGCAGACAGGGAAACTGAGCTGGCCCCACGTGGGGCCGCTCCCCGGCTCCACCGTCACAGATGGAGTCGCTCATGTCGCAGTCAATCGCCAGCACCTGGCTGAAGAACCCCCTCGGTGTGTACACCGGGACCGATGCGGATGCCGCGGGCGGCATCGTCCTCGAGGGCGCCCTCGTTCGCGAGCTCGTACCGGCAGGCGGAGCGCCCTCCGCGCCCGTCGATCAGGTGTTCGACGCTTCTCGGCACGTCGTCATCCCCGGACTCATCAACACCCACCACCACTTCTACCAGACGCTCACACGCGCCTGGCGGCCGGTCGTCAGCGCCGAGCTCTTCCCCTGGTTGAAGGGCCTCTACGGCGTGTGGGCCGGCCTCACGCCCCGTGATCTCGAGCTCGCCACGACCGTCGCGCTCGCCGAACTGCTTCTCTCGGGCTGCACGACGGCCGCCGATCACCACTACCTCTTCCCGGACGGCCTCGAAGAGGCCGTCGACGTGCAGGTCGACGTCGTGCGAAAGCTCGGCATGCGCGCCATGCTGACCCGCGGCTCGATGTCGCTGGGGGAGGATGAGGGGGGCCTGCCCCCGCAGCGCACCGTGCAGGATGCCGACATCATCCTCGCCGACAGCGAGCGCCTGATCGGCGCGTATCACGAGCGCGGCGAGGGCGCCTTCGTGCAGATCGGCCTCGCGCCGTGCTCGCCGTTCTCGGTCACCACCGGCGTCATGCGAGACACGGCTGCCCTCGCCGAGCGGCTCGATGTGCGCCTGCACACCCACCTCGCCGAGACCCTCGACGAAGAGGACTTCTGTCGCGAGACGTTCGGTCTGCGCACGGTCGATTACCTGGAGAGCGTCGGCTGGCTCTCGGATCGCACCTGGCTGGCGCACGGCATCCATTTCGACGATGCCGAGATCGCCCGGCTGGGAGCCGCCGGCACCGCGGTGTCGCACTGCGCGACGTCGAACATGCGCCTCGCCTCGGGCATCGCCCGCGCGCTCGAACTCGAGGAGGCCGGCGCACCCGTGGGCCTCGGTGTCGACGGCTCGGCCTCGAACGACGGCTCGAACATGATCCAGGAGGTCCGCCAGGCGCTGTACCTGCAGCGTCTGCGCTACGGCGCCGCCGCGATCACGCCCGAGCGCGCCCTCGGCTGGGCGACCGCGGGCTCTGCCAGAGCCCTCGGACGCAGCGACATCGGCGCTCTTGCCCCCGGCATGCAGGCCGACCTCGCGATGTTCACTCTCGACGAGCTGCGCTTCTCGGGCAGCCACGACCCGGTCGCCGCTCTGCTCCTGTGCGGCGCCGACCGCGCCGACCGCGTGATGGTCGCCGGTCGCTGGCGAGTGCTCGACGGGCAGATCGCCGACCTCGACGTGCCCCGTCTCATCGCCCACCACAGCGAGGCCGCCCGCAGCCTTCTCGCGCGGCAGGTCTGACCCCGAACCCCGACCACCCACCCGAACCCGGAACACACGACGAAGAGGTCGCCATGACGAAACAGACCAAGGCCCCCGGCCGCCGCCCCGAAGACGAGCGACTGCCACTCGGCTCCACGATCGCCTACGGGCTCCAGCACGTGCTCACGATGTACGGCGGCATCATCGCCCCGCCGCTCATCATCGGCCAGATCGCCGGCCTCGACAGCACCGAGATCGGCGTGCTCATCGCCGCATGCCTCTTCATGGGCGGTCTTGCGACGATCCTGCAGACCGTCGGCATCCCGTTCTTCGGATCGCAGCTGCCGCTCGTGCAGGGTGTGTCGTTCGCGGGCGTCGCCACCATGGGCGCGATCGTCACGAGCGGTGGCGGGCTCCCGGCAGTGTTCGGCGCGGTGATCGTGGCATCCATCATCGGCCTGCTGATCGCGCCGGTGTTCGCGACGATCATCCGCTTCTTCCCGCCCGTGGTCACCGGAGTCGTCATCACCACGATCGGACTCACCCTGCTGCCGGTCGCGGCAGGCTGGGCGATGGGCGGCAATCGCAACGCCGACGACTTCGGCTCTCCCGAAAACCTCATGCTCGCCGGCGTCACCTTCGTAATCGTGCTGGTGCTCAGCAAGGTCCGCGTCGGCGCCATCTCGCGCCTCGCCATCCTGCTCGCGATCGTGATCGGCACGATATTCGCGGTGATCATCGGAAAGGCCGACTTCAGCACCGTCGGCCAAGGACCGGTCTTCGCGCTGCCCACCCCCTTCGCGTTCGGCCTGCCTACGTTCGAGATCGCGGGCATCATCTCGATGTTCATCGTGATCCTCGTGACGCTGACCGAGACGACGGCCGACATCCTCGCAGTGAGCGAGATCGTCGGCACCAAGGTCGACTCCAAGCGGATCGCTGCGGGCCTGCGTGCCGACATGCTCTCGAGCGCGGTCTCGCCCGTGTTCGGCACCTTCACGCAGTCGGCGTTCGCGCAGAACGTCGGCCTGGTCGCCATCACCGGCGTCAAGAGCCGCTTCGTGGTCACCGCCGGCGGCGCCGTGCTCGTGATCCTCGGTCTGCTGCCCGTGCTCGGCCGCGTCGTGGCCGCGGTCCCCTCTCCCGTCCTGGGCGGAGCCGGCATCGTCCTGTTCGGCTCGGTCGCGGCATCCGGCATCCGCACCCTCGCCAAGGTCGAGTACCGCGACAACATGAACCTGGTGATCGTGGCGTCCGCGCTGGGCATCGGCATGCTGCCGATCGCCGCGCCGACCATCTACGACCAGATGCCGTCGTGGTTCGTGACGATCTTCCACTCGGGCATCAGCTCCGCTGCCGTGGCCGCTATCCTGCTGAACCTGCTGTTCAACCACCTCGGCAGCGCGAAGCGCAAGAACGCGTTCGTGTCGGCGCCGACCCGCAGCATCCCCGTCGCGATCCTCGACGCCCTCGAGGACGGCGATTCCGTCGTCGACGGCAAGGTCGTCGACAAGGAAGGCAACGAGGTCATCGTCGAACGACCCGCGCACTGACCCCGGCGCCCCATCTGAGCGTCGACGCCCCATCTGGCACACGTCCGTCAGATGGGGCGTCGACTCGCAGGTGGGGCGTGGGCCGGGGGCGGGTGCGTGCGTCCGTGCACTGAGCGGCGAGCTTGAGTCGGATGCCGCGAGATGACACACTCCGGTCATGGCTGCCCGCATCGAGGACTACGCACTTCTGAGCAACTGCCGCACCGCGGCGCTGGTGTCGAGGACAGGGAGCATCGACTGGCTGTGCCTGCCGCGTCTCGACTCCCCGTCGGTGTTCGGCGCACTTCTCGGCGACGAGGCGCACGGCCGGTGGGAGCTGCATCCGGCCGACGCCGATGCCGAATGCAGCCGTCGCTACGACGGCGACACCTTCGTGCTCATCACCCGCTGGGAGCTCGATGACGCGATCGCCGAGGTGCACGACTTCATGCCGATCGGGCTCGACCCCGACGTCGCGATCCGCCGCACCGACCTCGTCCGCCGCATCGTCGGCGTGCAGGGCGAGATGGACTTCGTGCAGCAGATCAGCATCCGCTTCGACTACGCACGAGGCATGCCGTGGGTGCGGCAGACGGGCACCGCTGACGAGCCCTGCCTGGTTGCGATGGGCGGGCCGGATGCCGTGGCCTTTCGCGGCGCGCAGCTGACAGCCGTCGACCACCAGCACCGCGGCGAGCTGACCGTGTCGGCCGGAGACGAGCGAGATCTGCAGCTGACCTGGTTCCCCTCGCATCGCGAGGTGCCGGCCCCTCTCGTGGTCGACGACGAGGTCGAGCGCACGAAGGACTGGTGGCAGAGCTGGGCCGACCGCATCTCGCACGACGGCCCCAGGCGCGGCGACGTCGTGCGCTCGCTGCTGCTGCTTCGTGCACTGACCAATCACGAGACCGGAGGCATCGCGGCCGCCGCGACCATGGCGCTGCCCGAGGAGATCGGCGGAGTGCGCAACTGGGATTACCGCTACGTCTGGCTGCGCGATGCGGCGCTCACGCTGGAGGCGCTGCTCGATCACGGCTTCCTCACGGTCGCCGATCGCTGGCGCGAGTGGCTGCTGCGCGCGGTCGCCGGCGACCCGGCCGACCTGCAGATCATGTACGGCCTCGCGGGGGAGCGTGACCTGCTCGAGCGCGTGCTGCCGGGGTTCCCCGGCTTCGAGAAGTCGTCGCCGGTGCGCGTGGGCAACGGCGCGGCCGCGCAGTATCAGGCGGATGTCGTCGGCGAGGTGCTCGTGACGCTCTCGGCCGCGCGCGCGGCGGGTCTCGACGAGTCGGAGTTCTCGTGGCCGCTCGAGCGGCAGCTGGTGCGGTTCGCGTCAGAGCAGATCGAGCGGCCCGACCAGGGGCTGTGGGAGATCCGCGGCGATCCGCACCACTTCACGCACTCCCGCGTCATGATCTGGGCGGCGTTCGATCGGGCCGTGCGCGCTGTCGAGGACTTCGGCCTGGAGGGTCCGGTCGAGCGCTGGCGCGGACTGCGCGATCGGATGCGGCACGAGATCGACGAGCAAGGCGTCGTCGAGGGGCACTTCGTGCAGTACTACGGCACGACCGAGGTCGACGCCTCGCTGCTGCTGCTCCCGCAGGTCGGGTACTGCCGGCCGGATGACCCGCGCATGCTCGCGACGGTCGAGCGCATCGAGCAGACCCTCATGCCCGACGGGCTGGTACGGCGCTACCGCACAGACACCGGCGTTGACGGTCTCGCCGGAACGGAGGGGGCCTTCCTCGCCTGCTCGTTCTGGCTCGTCGAGCAGTACGCCGTCACCGGCCGGCACGAAGAGGCCCACGCGCTCATGGACCGGCTGTGCGGTCTGACGAATGACGTCGGGATGCTGTCGGAGGAGTACGACACGGTCGCCGGCCGGCAGCTCGGGAACACGCCGCAGGCCTTCTCGCATCTGGCGCTCGTGCGCGCCGCCGACGCTCTGGCGCGCAGCGCGCACCGCCCGCGCTGAGGGCGGAGCGTCCTGACAGATCGACGCCCCTGCTCAGCGATGCTGAGCAGGGGCGTCGACGCGCGAGGGCGTATGTCCTCAGGCGCTGAGGATGACCGTCTCGGCGATCGGGCGGCGTACGCGCGGAGCGGTCTCCGCCTGCTGCAGGCCCTCGGGAAGACCGGATGCATCGCCGAGCTCGCCCACGGCGATGACCGTGGTGGGGCTGAAGCGCGGCTCCAGGTCGGCGAACTCGCGCACGACCTCGGGGTCGAATCCGCTCATCTGGTGCACGACGAGGCCCTCGTGGTGCGCCTGCACCGAGAAGTGGGCGACGGCCTGGCCGAGGTCGTAGACGGCGTGGCTGATCGGCTTGCCGTCCTCGGACTCGGTCTCGGCGATCGAGACGATCAGCACAGCGGCGTTGGCTGCCCAGAGCTGGTTGAACTCGACGAGCGAGCTGACGACCTGGTCGAAGAGCGCGGTGCCGCGGTGGGCGACGATGAAGCGCCACGGCTGCAGGTTGTAGGCGGACGGCGACCAGCGCGCTGCCTCGAGGGCGGCGTTCAGCTTGGCCTCGTCGATCTCGTTGGCGGCGTCGTAGGCGCGGGGGCTCCAGCGTCCTGCGAGCACGTCGAGAACGGGGTGCTCGGTGGGGGCGGTGCGGTCGAGAACGGGAGTGCTCATTGAAGTGCCTTTCAGAAGGAGCGGATCGGACTCCTTCGTCCGGGTTACATCGAACCTAAACGCATGTATGTGCATGCATATTCCCTGAGACGAGAAATGACTTCCGGCGTGCTCGTCGTGCCTGCCGAGACCCCCACATGTTGCCGAGACCCCCACTTATTCGCGCGAACAACTGGGGGTCTCGGCACGAACTGGGGGTCTCGGCGACGCGGGCGGATGCTGCGACGCGGGCGGATGCTGCGACGCGGGCGGATGCTGCGACGCAAGCGGATGCCGCGACGGGGCGCCGCGGCATCCGCTCTCCTGCTCAGACCCGGATCACTTCACCTTCACCTTCGTGCTCGAGGTCGCCGTCACGCCTCGCGAGTTCTCCAGCTCTCCCGTGTAGACGTACGTCCCGGGCGCACGCGCGGTCAGGTGCACGTCCACCGAGCGCTGCCCGGCATCTGCATCGAGAGGCGTGGTGGAGATCAGCGTTCCGTTCTCATACAGCCGGAACACCGTCGCGTCCTCGCCCTTCTTCTGGGTCATGCTGACAGTGAAGCCGTCGGAGGCCTTCGACTCCGAGAGCTTTCCCCTCGCCGGGGGAGCCGTCGCCCCGTCCTCCGCGCTCTGCCACATCGTCGGCGCGATCGGCGTCACCGCTATGCTGCGGATCCGGGCTGCGCCTCCCTGGGACCACGCCGAGATCTCGGTCGCTCCCTCGTTCGGGAACACCTGGTCGGTGAGCGTCACCCGTCCGCCGGCCGTGAACAGCTCGACGGATGCTCGATCGATGTAGAGCTCCAGCGTCACCGATCCGTCTGCCGCGAGCGAGGCGCGCGGCAGAGGTGCGTCGTCGACCGACGCGAACGACGGGTTGAAGCCGACATTCCCGGAGGCGGTGCGATCGATGAACACGCGCTGCTCGGCGGTGTCGTACCCGATTCGCGTGCCGCTCGTCTCATCGCCGAAGACCGTGATGCCGGCCTTCTGCGCCGCCCCCGGTTCCAGGACGACGTCGATCTTGGCGACCTCCCCCTCGAGGTCGAGGGCGGTCGGCCCGTCGACCTCGACACCCGTGCGGGTCTGCGTGCGGCTCAGGTCGAGCTGGCCGTCGATCTGCGGCACGACGCTCTGGCTCAGACGCGGCCCCTCCGGCGTGCTCACGAGTCGCACCTCGCGGGGAAGCGCCATCGAGCTGCGCCACGTCGACGTCGGGATGTCTCCCGCGTAATCCCAGTCGTTCATCCACGCCTGCATGACGCGCGAGCCGGGGTCGGGCGTGCCCGAATACGAGACCCCGGCGTAGTAGTCGCGGCCCCAGTCGAGCCAGTCGTACCCGTCCGCCGGGAGCGGCACCCCCGCAGAGGAGAAGGTGACCTGATCGAGGAGCAGATGCCCCCAGCCGCCTCGGTTGTTGTCGATCGCGACGATCCTGGCCTGCTGACCGCGGAGGTCGGCGACGTTCCACGACCTCCAGCTCAGCGCTTCGCTGTTCGAGCCGGTGGCGGTGCGCACGACGCGCCCGTCGACCACGAGGTTCACCGACGTCTCGTCGGAGCGCACCTGCGCCGGCGCGTCGCCGATCACGGCGTTGTCGAACGTCAGATGGCCCCATCCGCCGTCTGCGTCGTCATGGATGCGGATCTCGGCCTGCTGTCCCTGAAGGTCGGCGACGTTCCACGATGCCCAGTTCAGGCTGCCGGAGTTCGCTCCGGTCTGAGTGCGGACGACCTGGCCGTCGACGAGCAGCTCGGCCTGCAGCGATCCGTCGGCCCTCCGGCCGCCGCCGATCAGGAACGACACGTAGTCGCCGTCGATCGTGAACGCCGGCGAGGTCATGTCGCCGCGGTTCGCGTCGCCGGCGGGCCCCGCTTCGAAGGTGTTGATACGGCGCGTGCCGAGGTAGCCTTCGCCACCCTGTGTCGACGGGCTGCGGTCGGGGTCGGTGGCGAAATCGCCCGAGAGTGCCCAGCCCGACTCGGCGAGGTTCTGCCCCTCGGGCAGCTCGAAGTCGAACAGGGTGGCGGAGCCGGCCGGCGGCTCGTTGGAGAGCTGCGCGCCGTCGACGTGCGGGTGATCGCCGCCGCCGACGAGCAGGTCGATGTAGTCGTCGTCGATCGTGAACTCGGGAGACTCGAGCGTGCCGGTCGGGGCGTCGCCGCCGAGGAACCCGTTCACGAGCCCCGCTCCCACCCAGCCCGACACCGCCTGCTGGCCGGGGATCGTGCCGGTCGCGGGCGCTGCGCCCCAGGGGCCTGCGACGTCGCTCGACGGGTCGTTGCGCACGGTCCATCCGTCGAAGTCGCCGTCGTCGAATCCGCCGAACACGCGCCCTTCAGGAGCTGCGGGCGCGGCATCCGTCGTCTCGGAGGTGAAGGTCGTGCCGTCGAAGTCGCCGACGAAGTACTGCCCTGTGCTGCCGCCGTTCGGCCCGCCGGGGTTCAGGTTCACCACCATGACCCACTTCGTGTTCGACGGGTCGCCGTCGACCGGGAGCGGGAACAGGTCGGGGCACTCCCAGATGCCGCCGGTCGCGTTCGCCGGGCCGAAGTCCGACAGGTGCTCCCAGTTCTTCAGATCGGTGCTCTTGGAGATCACGACCTTGTGCTCAAGCGCTTCGACCGCGACCATCACCCAGTACTCTCCGGCCGGGCCGTCGTACCGGAAGACCTTCGGGTCGCGGAAGTTCGCGGAGCCGCGATCGAGCACGGGGTTGCCCTCGTACTTCGTCCAGGTCTGGCCGTCGTCGAGGCTGTAGGCGAGCGACTGCGCCTGCACTCCCGCGTGCTCCGGATGCTGGGGCGTGTACGCGGAGGTGTAGATCGCCACCATCGGGCTGGAGCCCGCGGGCCCGAATCCTGCCGAGTTGTCGTGATCCACGACGATCGAGCCCGAGAAGATGTCCTCGATCGGGCGGCCCTGATCGTCGAAGGTCTGCGGGATCGCGAGGGGCTGCTGCGTCCAGTGCAGGAGGTCGGTCGACGTGGCGTGCCCCCAGCTCATGTTGCCCCAGGTCGTGCCCTGCGGATTGTGCTGGAAGAACAGGTGATAGGTGCCGTCGACATACACGAGCCCGTTGGGGTCGTTCATCCAGTTCTGCTCGGGCGTGAAGTGCACGAGCGGCCGGTACTGCTCATCGCCGGGCGTGTTCTCGGCGGCCATGGCAGGCAGGCAGATGCATCCGATCATCAGGGCGGCGCCGAGCGCGACGCCCGCGGTGGCGCGGGCTCGCCGACGGATGCCGGGAGAAGGGTTCAGTGGGGGGATCATTCGCGCTCCTTCGTGCGTGACTCTCCGGATTGACATCGATGTCAATCTCTGACGCGAGAACTTACGGCTTGTCCGGTGGACAACGCAAGAGCGAGTTCGGAACTCGCTCAGGCCGCAGGCGTGATCTCGCCTGATCCTCGGGCGATCAGACGCGTCGGAACGACCGAGCGGATCGGCGCCTCATCCGCGCCCTCGAGCAGCGCGAAGAGCCGTTCGGCCGCTCGGCGGCCGATCTCCTGCGGGTCCTGCGCGACGACCGTCACGCCGGGGTCGAGAAGGTCGGCCAGAGGAAGGTCGTCGAAGCCGACCAGTGCGACCGAGCGCGAGCATCCGGCATCGCGCAGGGCATGCAGCGCACCGATCGTGATGAGGTTCTGCGCACTGAACACGGCCGTCGGCGGCTCGGCCGCGCCGAGCATCCGCTCCAGCGCCGTGCGCGCCGAATCGACGTCGTGAAGGTCCGTGGCCATGAGCGCGTCCGAGCGGGATATGCCCGCAGCGGCCAGGGCGTCGAGGTACCCCTGCTGGCGCTGACTCGCGGTGGCGAGGTCGAGCCGGTCGGCGAGGAGTGCGATGCGGCGATGCCCCTGCTCGATGAGATGCGCGACCCCGGCCTCTGCGCCCGCGCGGTTGTCGCTCGCCACCGTGTCGAGCCCGTCGACGAGCGGCTCGCGGTCGACGAACACCGCGGGGATGCCGCGTTCGCGCAGCTGCGGCAGGTAGTCGGGTCGGCGGGATGCCGTGGTGAGGATGAGGCCGTCGACCCGGCGCTGCAGGAAGGCGCGCACGGCACTGCCCTCGCGGGCGGGATCGTCGTCGAGGCTCGAGGCGAACACGGCCATGCCGCGCTCGGCGGCGAGGTCTTCGACCACGCGGTGGATCGCACCGGCGAACGGGTTGTCGACGCTGCCGACCAGCAGGCCGAGGGTGCGGGTGCGCCCGTCGGAGCGGCGCAGGCTGCCCGCCTGCAGATCGGGCTGGTAGTCGAGTGCGCGGATCGCGTCCCACACGCGGGCCGCGGTCGCGTCGGAGACGTTGGGCTCGTCGTTGATGACGCGCGAGACGGTCTTGGTGCCCACTCCGGCCAGAGCGGCCACCTGCTTCATGGTGGCTCTCGGGCGGCCGCCGCTGCCCTGACGGGGTTCTGACATCGGTGTCACGGGATGATCTCGATTCTTGCGATTGCACTTGACTCTACTGGGCGATGCGGGTACAACTATCCCTGACATCGTTGTCAATGAGGCGACGAACCGCCCGAGAGGACCATTCAATGACGAAGCACTTCACCCGTCGCAGCCGCGTGCTCGCCGCTGCCATCGGCGCCTCGGCCGCGCTCGCGGTCTCCCTGACCGGATGCGCCGGATCCGGCCCCGCGACCGGCGGCGGCGCGGATGACGAGATCGGCGTCTCGCTGATCGTCAAGACGAACTCCAACCCGTTCTTCATCGCGATGCAGGATGGCGCGAAGGCCGCAGCCGAGAAGGACGGCGTCAAGCTGACGCTCGCCGCAGGCAAGGAGGACGGCGACGAGGACACCCAGATCCAGGCGATCGAGGCCGCCATCTCCAAGGGCGACAAGGGAATCCTCATCACGCCCAACGGCCCCGCCGTGCTCGACGCGATCGACAAGGCGCGTCAGGCGGGCATCTACGTGATCGCTCTCGACACGGTTCCCGACCCGGCGGACGCCGTGGACATCACCTTCGCGACAGACAACTTCCTCGCGGGCGAGTATGTCGGCGAGTGGACCGCAGGGGCGCTCGACGGCAAGGACGCGGTCATCGGCCTGATCGATCTCTTCGACGACAAGGCCGTGAGCGTCGACTACAACCGCGACCAGGGCTTCCTCTCCGGCCTCGGTGTCGACCTCGGCGATAAGAACGTGAACGGCGACGAGGAGTCGACCGGCAGCTACACCGGCGGCAAGGGCGGCTCGTACGAGATCGTCGGCAACGAGGCTTCGCAGGGCGCCGAAGACGGCGGCCGTACGGCGATGGAGAACCTGCTCGCCAAGAACCCCGACATCAACGTCGTCTACACGATCAACGAGCCGGCCGCCTACGGCGCGTACCAGGCGCTCGAGGCCGCGGGCAAGAGCAAGGACGACGTGCTGATCGTCTCGATCGACGGCGGATGCGCGGGTGTCGGCCAGGTGAAGGACGGCATCATCGACGCCACCAGCCAGCAGTACCCCGTGAAGATGGCGGAGCTCGGCGTGAAGTCCATCGTCGACCTGGTCAAGGACGGCACGAAGCCCGAGAACTCCGAGGGCCTCGACTTCTTCAACACGGGTGTCCAGCTGGTCACCGACACGCCCGTCGAGGGCGTGGAGTCGATCGACACCGCCGCTGCCCTCGACATCTGCTGGGGCGGCAAGTAACACCCTCTCGGATGCCGCGGCCGTCGACCCGTTCCGGTCGCGGCATCCGTCCAACCCTGATCGGAAGTGACCCCGTGACTCAGCAAGCAGCCACCTCGACCCTGGACCTCGCCGCCGAGTTCCTCGATCGGCGCACGCCGGTCGACCGCATCCGCGGCCTGCTCCACCGATATCCGGCCATCAGCCCCGCAGTGGTTCTGGTGATCGCCGTCATCGTCTTCGGCATCATCAACCCGCGCTTCTTCGCGGCGGCGAACCTCTCGCTCGTGCTCGACCAGGTCGCCGTCGTCGGCACCGTCGCGATCGCGCAGACCCTCATCATCCTCACCGCGGGCATCGACCTCTCCGTCGGCGCCCTCATGATCGGCACGTCGATGGTGATGGCGCAGACCGCGGCGAACAACGGCCTGCCTGCTCCGATCGCGCTCCTGGCCGGCCTGATCGCCGCGCTCGCCGCCGGCGCGCTCAACGGACTTCTCGTGACCAGGGTCAAGCTGCCCCCGTTCATCGCGACGCTGGGCACGTTCAACGTCTTCATCGCTCTGACGCTGCTCTACAGCGGCGGCCAGACGATCCGCAAGGCGGACATGCCCGAGCTCCTCACCTGGACCGCGACCGCCCTCCCGCTCGGAGACGTGCGGCTCACTGTGGGCGTCATCATCATGCTCGCGCTGTACCTCGTGGTCGCCTACGTCCTCGGCCGCACCGCGTGGGGCAGGCACGTCTACGCGGTCGGCGACGACGCCGAGGCGGCTCGCCTGGCGGGCATCTCGACCAAGAAGGTGCTCATGAGCGTCTACGTGGCCGCCGGCGCAGTGCTCGCCGTCGCCGCGTGGATTCAGATCGGCCGCTCGGGGGCGGCGAGCCCCAACGCCGGTGCAGATCTGAACCTCGACTCGATCACCGCCGTGGTGATCGGCGGCACGTCGCTGTTCGGCGGCCGCGGCATCATCTGGGGGACCCTGCTGGGAGCGATCATCGTCGGCGTGTTCCGCAACGGTCTGTTCCTCGCCGGAGTCGACGGTCTCTACCAGACCCTCGCGATCGGCATCCTCGTCATCGTCGCGGTCGCCATCGACCAGTGGATCAGGAAGGTACGCAAGTGAGCGCCACCGACACCCAGCCCTTCGAGGCTCCGACGCCCGAGGGCGTCCCCGTGCTCGAGGCCAAGCGCCTCGTCAAGACCTTCGGCCGCGTGGTCGGTCTCGACGGCGTCAGCCTCAAGGTCTTCCCCGGAGAGGTGCTCGCCATCATCGGCGACAACGGCGCCGGCAAGTCGACGCTCATCAAGTGCCTCACCGGCGCGTACATCCCCGACGAGGGGCAGCTGCTGCTCGACGGCGCTCCTGTGCAGTTCCGCGGGCCGCAGGATGCCCGCAGCGCGGGCATCGAGACCGTCTATCAGAATCTCGCCGTCTCGCCTGCGCTCGACGTCGCCTCGAACCTCTACCTGGGTCGCGAGCGGCGCAAGCCCGGCATCATGGGCTCGCTGTTCCGGGCGCTGGACACCAAGGGCATGCGGGCCGACGCCCGCGCCGAGGTGCAGCGACTGGGCATCTCCACACTGCAGGATGTCACGGTGCCGGTCGAGAACCTGTCGGGCGGTCAGCGTCAGGCGGTCGCGGTGGCGCGTGCGGCCGCGTTCGGCTCGAAGGTCGTCATCCTCGACGAGCCCACGGCGGCGCTCGGCGTGCGCGAGTCGAACCAGGTGCTCGAGCTGATCCAGCGGCTGCGCGAGCAGCGCGTTCCCGTGATCGTCATCTCGCACAACATGCCGCACGTCTTCCAGGTCGCCGATCGCATCCACGTGCAGCGACTGGGCAAGAAGGCCGCGACGATCACTCCCGACTCGCACTCGATGACGGATGCCGTCGCGATCATGACGGGAGCGGCGACCGTATGAGCGAGCAGGTCGCGCTGTATGCGGAGTTCACGGCCGTGCCCGGCGCCGCGGACACGGTGGCGGGGCTGATCGGCGATTACGCCGATGTCGTCCGCGCCGAGCCCGGCAACCAGGTCTTCGAGGTGTACCGGCGCCGGGAGGACGACCACCGGTTCGTCGTGTTCGAGGTCTATCGTGATCAGGCGGCCTTCGAGGAGCATCTCGGCGGCGAGGCAGGCCGCGCCTTCAACGCCCGGCTGCAGCCGCTGATCGTCGAGCCGCACAGCGTGCTCAGCTTCCTCACGCCGGTGCGTCGCACGTGAGCCGTGACGTGCTCGTGATCGGGGAGGCCCTGGTCGACATCGTTCACCGGGATGCCGGGCGGATCGAGGAGACGCCAGGCGGCAGCCCCGCGAACGTCGCCATCGCGCTCGCGCGGCTGGGGGAGGAGCCGCTGCTGCTGACCCAGCTCGGCGATGACCCGCGCGGCCGCACCGTGAGGTCGTGGCTGGAGGCGTCGGGGGTCGAGCTGCTCCTGGCCGGCGCGGAGCGCACCTCGACGGCATCCGCTCGGCTGAGCGCCGACGGATCGGCCGAGTACGAGTTCGATCTCACCTGGACGCTGGAGGGACTCGATCCGCATGCGGTTGCGGCCGAGAGCCCGGGGGTCGTGCACGTCGGGTCGGTGGCGGCGCTGCTGCACCCCGGGGCTGACACGGTACGCGCCCTGCTCGAGAGCCTTCGTCCCATCGCGCTGATCAGCTACGACCCGAACATCCGCCCGGCTCTGGTTCCCGACCGCGCTCGAGCCGTGCGCGAGGTCGAGGCGCTCGTCGCACTCGCAGACGTCGTCAAGGCGAGTGATGAGGACCTCGCCTGGCTGTATCCGGGCGCCGACCCGCTCGACGTGGCCCGGCGGCTGCAGCGGTCCGGCCCCGCTGTCGTGGTGGTGACGCGCGGCGGCGACGGCGCGTGCGCGGTCACCGCCACCGGGACGGTGTTCGTGGACGGGCACAGCGTCGACGTCGTCGACACGGTCGGCGCGGGCGACACGTTCATGAGCGCCCTGATCCACTCGCTGCACGAGGCCGGTCTCTCCGGTGCGGCATCCCGCGAGCCGCTGCGCGGCATCGAGGAGCAGCATCTGCGCGAGATGCTCGAGTTCGGCGCGGCGGCAGCGGCTGTGACGGTCTCGCGCCCCGGCGCGGATCCGCCTCGGCTCGACGAGGTGGTGGTCACCGCCGCGGAGGTCAGCCGGGCAGGATCACGGATGCCGCATCCGCGAGCGCACGCCGAACAGCCCTGATCGAGGGGGCGGCCGCCGATACGCGCCGCGCGGACGAGAAGATCTCCCGGCGGGGCGCCCCTGGCAGCGGGGTGAGATCGACCGTGGGGGCGTCTCCCGCCCACACGAGCTCGGGCAGCAGTCCGACTGCGAGCCCGGCCCTGATCAGGCGGATGTGCGTGGTGAGGTCGGCGACCTCGAAGTGCACGTCGGGCTCGAACCCGGAGGTGCGGCACAGCTGCTCGGCCCAGGCGCGAGACGCCGTGCCCGCCGGCTCCAGCACCCAGGGCTCGCTCCTCGTCGCCCAGAGCGCGGCCGCGGCATCCGCCTTCTCCGCGCCGGGCGTGCGGGCGAGCATGATCGCGTCATGCGTGAGCACGACCCGGTCGAGGTCCGCGTTGATCGGCCGGGTCCGACCCGGATACTGCTCGGCGAGCATGAGATCGAAGTCGCGGCTCGCGACCCCGACCAGGCTGGTCTCGGGGTCGCTCTCGGTGACGTCGACGCGGAGGGCCGGATGCTGCGCCTGGAGAGCCAGAAGGGCCGGCGGAAGCAGCGCGTGAGCCGCGGTCTGGAAGACGGCGATCCGCACGGTGCCGGTGACCTCGGTGAGCGATTCGGCGACGGCGACCTGGGCGTGCTCGAGCTGGTCGAGGATGCCGATGGCCTGCTCCACGAGGACGTTGCCCTGCGGAGTGAACTGCACGCCGCGACCCACGCGCCGCAGCAGCGGAGCCCCGACTTCGCGCTCGAGCGCGCTGAGCTGCTGAGACACCGTCGCCTTGCTGTAGGACAGGGCGTCGGCGACCGCGGAGAGGGTGCCGCGACGGCTCAGTTCGACGAGCATCCGCAAGCGGTTGACGTCGAGCATCCGATCCTTCCGATTGTTCACTCTAACCGAACAGAAATCATGCAGATCGGTTGATAGACGTAGCCTACTCGCGGGTCGGACAATGAACCAGACGCACGCGGACCCCGGGCGTGCGCCCTGTCTGTGGAAGGTTCCCCGCCAATGTCTGTCGTCGACACCACCCCGCGTACCGAAGAGGTCGCCGCCCTCGTGCAGCGCTGGCTGAAGGAGAGCGAGACGTACCCCGTCGAGCCCGCAGCGCAGCGTCTCTCCGAGGTGCTGAAAGACCCCAACGGGCTCGACTTCACCGTCGGCTTCGTCGACGGCGTGATGCGGCCAGAAGACCTCTCCGTCGCAGGACGCAAGCTGGCCGAGCTCTCAGAGATCACCCCGACCCTCCTGCCCGGCTACCTGCGCGCAGCGATCAAGACCGGCGGCTTCTGGGCGCCGAAGCTCCCCGGCGTCGTCGTGCCGATCTCGCGCCGCGTGCTGCGCGCGATGGTGGGCCACCTCGTGCTCGACGCCACGCCCGCGAAGCTCGGGCCCGCGATCGCGAAGCTCCGCAAGAGCGGCAACCGGCTGAACCTGAACCTCCTGGGCGAGGCAGTGCTGGGCGAGCGCGAGGCCGGCCGGCGCCTCAAGGGGACCTACGACTTCCTCGCCCGCGATGATGTCGACTACGTCTCGATCAAGGTGTCGAGCGTCGTCAGCCAGCTGTCGATGTGGTCGTTCGACGAGGCCGTCGCCGACGTGGTCGCCAAGCTCACTCCGCTGTACGAGCTGGCGGCGGCGTCGCCGACCCCGAAGTTCATCAACCTCGACATGGAGGAGTACCGCGACCTCGACCTGACGATCGCGGCGTTCACCAGCATCCTCGACCAGCCGGGGCTCGAGAAGCTCGAGGCCGGCATCGTGCTGCAGGCGTACCTTCCCGATGCGCTCGGCGCGATGCAGCACCTGCAGGAGTGGGCCGCTGCCCGGCGGGCTGCCGGCGGGGCGCCCATCAAGGTGCGTGTGGTCAAGGGCGCGAACCTCGCGATGGAGGAGGTCGACTCGAAGATCCACGACTGGCCGCTCGCGACCTACTCCAGCAAGCAGGACTCCGACACGAACTACAAGCGCGTGCTCGACTGGGCGATGACCCCCGAGCGGCTGGATGCCGTGCGCATCGGCGTCGCAGGACACAACCTGTTCGACATCGCGTACACCTGGCTGCTCGCGAAGGCGCGCGGCGTCGAGTCCTTCGTGGAGTACGAGATGCTGCTCGGCATGGCCACAGGTCAAGCCGAGGCCGTCCGCAAGGACGTGGGCCGCCTGCTCCTCTACACGCCGGTCGTGAACCCGGCGGAGTTCGACGTCGCGATCGCCTACCTCGTGCGCCGGCTGGAGGAGAACGCGAGCCCTGAGAACTTCATGTCGGCCGTGTTCGAGCTCGCCTCGAACCCCGCTCTGCTGACGCGCGAGCGCGAGCGCTTCGAGCGCTCACTCGCCGGTCTCGAGCGCGACCGCTCTGTGCCGGCTCCGAACCGTGTGCAGAACCGCGCGGACGAGCAGGCCCGCACCGTGACGGGCTTCCACAACGAGCCGGACACCGATCCGGCCCTCGCCGCGAACCGCGCCTGGGGCCGCGAGATCCTGCGCCGCAGCGTGAACTCCACGCTCGGCGAGGGAGCGATCGCCGCCGCTCGTATCGAGACGGCCGCGCAGCTCGACGAGGTGTTCGCCGCAGCGTCCGCCGCCGCCGAGAAGTGGGCTGCGCTCCCCGCCGCGGATCGCGCCGCCGTGCTGCATCGCGCCGGGGCCGAGCTGGCAGCACGTCGAGGGCAGCTCATCGAGATCATGGCTCACGAGGCGGGCAAGACGATCGCCGAGGCCGACCCCGAGATCTCCGAGGCCATCGACTTCGCGAACTACTACGCCGAGCGCGCCCTCGATCTCGAGAAGATCACCGGCGCGGAGTTCGTGCCGTCGAAGGTCACGGTCGTCACCCCGCCGTGGAACTTCCCCGTGGCGATCCCCGCAGGCGGCGTGCTCGCCGCGCTCGCGTCGGGATCGGCGGCGGTGATCAAGCCGGCCAAGCTCACCCAGCGCTGCGGCGCCGTGATGGTCGAGGCGCTGTGGGCCGCCGGCGTGCCGCGCGACCTGCTCGTCCTCGTCGACCTCGCCTCGCGCGATCTCGGCACGCAGCTCGTCTCGAGCCCCGTCGTCGACCGGGTGATCCTCACCGGCGCCTACGAGACCGCGCAGCTGTTCCGGTCGTTCCGCGCGGATCTGCCTCTGCTCGCCGAGACCAGCGGCAAGAACGCGATCATCGTGACGCCCTCGGCCGACCTCGACCTTGCAGCCGCCGACGTGGCGCGCAGCGCCTTCGGCCATGCGGGGCAGAAGTGCTCGGCGGCATCCCTCGCGATCCTCGTCGGCTCGGTCGCCGACTCGAAGAGGTTCGAGCGTCAGCTGGTGGATGCCGTCACCTCGATGCGCGTCGGCGTGCCGAGCGACCCCGCCACGCAGATGGGGCCGATCATCGAACCGGCGAACGGCAAGCTGCTGAAGGCGCTCACGACTCTCGACAGGGGAGAGCGCTGGCTCGTCGAGCCCAAGAAGCTCGACGAAGAGGGCCGGCAGTGGACGCCGGGCGTGAAGACCGGCGTCGCGCCCGGCTCGACCACGCACATGACCGAGTTCTTCGGCCCCGTGCTCGGCGTGATGCGCGCGAAGGACCTCGACGAGGCCATCCGTCTGCAGAACGCCGTGGACTACGGCCTCACCGCCGGCATCCACTCGCTGGACTCCGACGAGGTCGCCACCTGGCTCGACCGTGTCGAGGCCGGCAACCTCTACGTGAACCGCGGGATCACCGGTGCCATCGTGCAGCGCCAGCCCTTCGGCGGGTGGAAGCGCTCGGCCGTGGGTGCGGGGGCCAAGGCCGGCGGCCCGAACTATCTGCTCGGCCTGGGAGAGTGGCAGCCCGCCGAGCTGCCCGCCGCGGCACCGGGGGCCGCGATCTCGGCCCCGATCGCCCGGCTGCTCTCCGCCGCCGACGGTGCGCTCGACCCGGTCGAATCCGAGTGGCTGCGCCGTGCGGCCGCGTCCGACGAGCAGGCCTGGACGAGCGAGTTCGGCATCACCAGCGACAAGTCGGGCCTGGGAGTCGAGCGCAACGTGTTCCGGTACCGGCCGACCGAGGTCGACGTGCGCATCGCGGAGCGCGCGCCTCTCGTCGACGGCATCCGCGTCCTCGCCGCCGCCCTGCGCAGCGGCAGCCCGTTCACGGTCTCGGCGCCCGCGCTGCCTTCGCCTGTCGAGAAGGCGCTGCGCGCGGCCGGCGTCGACGTCACGCACGAGAAGGACGCCGCCTGGGTCAAGCGCTTCGCGAAGGCGCAGTCGAAGGCCGCGCACACTTGGCGGCGGGTTCGTCTCGTCGGCGGCGACCCGGCGCCGCTGTTCCAGGCGCTCGGCGGCATTCCCGACGTCGCGGTCTGGTCGCACGCCGTGACCGGAGCCGGTCGCGTCGAGATGCTGCCGTTCCTGCACGAGCAGGCCGTCTCGATCACCAACCACCGCTTCGGCAACCCGACGAACCTGGCCGACGGCGTGATCTGATCCCATCTCCAGACGGTGCCGGCGCCCCACCTGCGCGACGACGCCCCACCTCGCGGACGTCCGTGAGGTGGGGCGTCGTCAGCTGGGTGGGGCGTCGGCGCGCAACCCGGCCGTGAGCGCGCCGCGTGCCGGGCGTGATCGCCTCAGCCGCGCAGCGCCTCGGCGAGCTTGACCTTCGTACCCATGCGCAGCAGCGAGTTCTCGTAGATCTTCGCTCCGACCATGATCGCGGCCACGCACGACGCGAGCAGGATCGCCAGCGAGACCAGCGGCTCCCACCACTGCGCCTCTCCGACGAACAGGCGCATCGGCATCCCGACCGGGGCCGAGAACGGCACGTACGACATGATCGTCAGCACGAGCGGGTTGTCGTTGAAGAAGATCACCAGGAAGTACGGCGCCATCACGAGCATCATGATCGGCGTCGTGGTCGATCCGATGTCCTCCATGCGCGACACCATCGAGGCGGCTGCGGCATAGAGGGCGGCCAGCAGCACGAACCCGAACAGGAAGAAGACCGTGAACCAGATGATCGGCGCCCCGAGACCTGCGAGCACCTCGTTCTGACCCATGACGATGAGCCCGACCGTGGCGATCGCGGCGAGAGCGACGATCTGCGCCATCGCCAGCACCGTGTTGCCGATCACCTTGCCTGCCAGCAGCGTGCGGGCCGAGATCGACGACAGCAGCACCTCGACGACGCGGGTCTGCTTCTCCTCGACGACGCTCTGCGCGATGGTGGCGCCGAACGTCGACGCGGCCATGAAGAACACCAGGCCGAAGCCGATCGCGATGAAGTACCGAAGCAGGGGATTCGTGGTGGCGGGATCCAGGATCTCGACCGACGGCGAGACCGACAGTCCGCTCACGATGTCGCCGGGAGCGTCCATGAGGGCGATCACGGTGTAGCCGAGCGGGCCGTCATCGGGCAGCACGGCCGCCTCCACGTCCTCCGAGCGCACGAGCTTCTCGGCTTCTCCTCGGTCGGCGACCTCGGTGACCTCGACGTTCGGCAGCGCCTCGACGGCGGCGATCGTCTGCGAGGTCACAGCGACCGTTGTGGCCTCGGGGTTCTTGCTCGTGAATCCGCCGATCAGGATGCCGGCGAGCGCGATGAGCAGCAGGATGCCGGTGGAGATCAGGAACGTCTTGCTGCGCAGCTTCGAGCCGATCTCGCGCTCGGCGACGAGCCAGATCGCGGATGAAGGGTTCACTGGATGACCTCCTTGAAGATCTGCGCGAGGGACGGATGCTTGGGGGCGAAGCTCGCGACGTCGCCGCGGTCGACCGCGGCGCGCAGCACGCGCTGCGCGGTCTCAGCGCTCTCGGCTTCGAACAGGGCGTAGCCGCCTTCGAAATCGAGGACCGTGATGCCGGGCTCCGTGCGCAGCCAGCCGGCGTCTCCGGCCGAGACGAGCTCGTACCGGTCGCCGGCGTGCTCGGCGCGCAGCGCGTCGCGGGAACCCGCCGCCCGGATCGTGCCGCCTGCCAGGATCACGAGGTCGTCGCAGAGCCGCTCGACGACGTCGAGCTGGTGCGAGGAGAACAGGATCGCCGCGCCCTTCGCGGCGCTCGCCTGCAGGACGCCGGCGACCACATCGACCGCGAGCGGGTCGAGACCCGAGAACGGCTCGTCGAGGATCAGCACCTCGGGGTCGTGCACGAGCGAGGCCGCGACCTGCGCGCGCTGCTGGTTTCCGAGCGAGAGCGACTCGATCGTGTCGTTCAGACGGGCGTCGAGCCCGAGCTCGGTGAGCAGGGCGGTGGCGCGAGCCGCGGCATCCGTCTTGCTGAATCCGTGCAGCCGCGCGAGGTAGACGATCTGCTCGAGCACCTTCATCTTCGGGTACAGACCGCGTTCCTCGGGCATGTAGCCGAAGTGCCTGCGGTCCTCGGCGGTGAGTGGTGAGCCGTCGAGCTCCACCCGCCCGCCGTCGGCCGAGAGCAGGCCGAGCACGATCCGCATGGTCGTGGTCTTGCCGGCGCCGTTTCCGCCGACGAAGCCCGTGAGGCGCCCGGGGGCGACCTGGAACGAGACGTCGTCGAGCACGCGCCGCGCGCCGTAGCTCTTGGTGATGCCGCTCAGTTCGAGCTTTCCTGTGGTCACTTCGGCTCACTCCGTCCGCTCAGTACAACGCATGACCTCACGCTATGACCGGCGCACAGGGCGGGGCATCCTCCGCACGGCGGATTGGTGCGGAGTCCCCCTGGCGGCGGATCAGCGCGAGAAGAGCACAGCCACGATGCCGAGCGCGAACGGCAGCAGAGCCATTCCGCCGACGACGGCCACCAGGATCGCGATGATCAGCCACGGGCTCCGCGTGCGCAGCCGTCGCCCCGGCGGGGCGACGCCGGGAGGCGGCGGGGTGAGCAGCGCGGTGGGCGGGGCGAAGGGCAGGGCGGATGCCGGACCCGCAGCCGCGGCCCCTGCCGCCGCAGCGGCAGGCTGGGCGAGGGTACGCAGCCGGTCGTCGCGCCACCGCGCCCACTGGTCGAGCTTCGTCATCATCGCCGCGACCGCGCCGAAGAGCCACGACCAGGTCGCAGGGTCCAGCGTCGACACGGGCCGTCGGGTGTAGAAGAACATCCAGTCGTCGACGATCTCGACGTTGAGCTGCGCGAGGCTGTCGATGAAGCGCGCCATGACGTCGGGGGTGAACAGGTAGAGAGCGTCGACCTCATAGCCCGAGGGGCAGAACAGCGAGAAGTACCTGTCGAAGTCGCCCTCGAGCGACAGCCGCTGTTCACGGGAGTAGCCGGCTGCGACGTCGGAGCCGAGGGTGTTGTCGCTCAGCGCGTCGAGCACGATGTGCGGCAGCGGCACGTCGAGCTTGATGGCGACGTACCCCCAGCGGTGGGTGGTCGAGTTCTCGCCGTTGCTGGTCGTGTACTGGTAGTTCCCGAACTCGACGAAGCGCGGCGAGGTGCCCCGCACGACGTCGGTCGACATGCGGCTCGTGCCGTGGGAGTAGATCATGCCCGGCAGGGGCGGGGCGTCGAACCGCGCGAAGTACTGCATCGAGTTCGCGGCCGCGAAGCTCGCGAGCCGGTATGAGGCCAGCGCCCGAGCGGCCCTGGCCCGCTGCACCGCGATGACGCCGAGAGCGACGAGCCCGCCCGTGAACACGGTGGCGAGCAGAGCGGCGACGGCGACGCCGGCGCCCCGCGCGATCGCGTACCCGAGTCCCATCGCCATCACGTAGACGATCGGAACGATGAAGAGCACCACCACGATCGCGAGGATCACCCACGCGATCACCTGAGATGCCGACGCCCCTGCCCCGCGCTGCTCTCGCGCGAAGCGCGCGACCTCGGCGCTGTCGACGGGATCGACGAGAGGCCTGGCGTCGAAGAATCCTGGAGCGCTCACAGTTCCACGCTAACGCCGCGGGCGCTTTCCGGTGTGCAGCACGGCCCGCACGAGAAGGCCGGCGACGAGGGCCCAGAAAGCGGCGCTCACTCCCAGGACGGCGACGCCGGATGCTGCGACGAGAAAAGTCGCCACAGCCGGCAGGCGCTCGCCGGGGTCGTCGATCGCCTGCTGCACGGCCGAGCCGAACGCGCCGAACAGGGCGAGACCCGCGACCGCAGGGATGACGGCGTGCGGCGCCAGCAGCACCAGGGCGGCGAAGGCCGCCGAGCAGCCGCCGAGCACGAGGTACGAGATGCCCGTGGAGACGCCCGCGACCCAGCGCCGTTCGGGGTCTGGGTCGGCGTCGGGCGCCGCGGCGAGGGCGGCGCTGATGGCGGCGAGGTTGATCGCGTGTCCGCCCGCGGGGGCCCCGATCGCGGTGCCCAATCCGGTGACCAGCATCGCCGGCCGCCACGGGACCTCGTACCCGAAGCTGCGCATGATGGCGATGCCCGGCACGTTCTGCGAGGCCATGGTGACGATGAACAGCGGCAGCGCGATGCCCACCGCGGCGCCCAGGGTGAACGTCGGCGCCGTCAGCTCGACCCGCGGAACGAGCAGCGCGGGGTCGACCGCGGAACCTGCCTGGATGAGGGAGATCGCGACGACGACGGATGCCGCGACGAACGCGAGCGGCACCGCCCAGCGCGGCGCGAGCCGCGCGAACACCAGCCAGGTCAGCACGACCGGCACCACGCCCCACGGATTCTCGACGAGTCCCGTAATCGGGGCGAGGCACAGCGGCAGCAGCACGCCCGCGAGCATCGCCTGTGCGATCGACGGCGGGATGCGGGCGATCAGTGCGCCGAGGGCCGGCCACAGCGCGGTCAGCAGGATCAGGGCGCCGGTGATCAGGAAGGCCCCGACCGCGGCCGGCCATCCTCCTTCGACCGCGCCCGTCGCGGCGAGCAGGGCGGCGCCCGGAGTCGACCAGGCGGAGGTGATCGGCATCCGATACCGCCAGGCGAGCACCACGCAGGCGGCACCCATCGTGAGACTCACCGCGAGCAGGCCGCTCGCGGACTGGCTCGGCGTCGCGCCGACGGCGGAGAGGCCCGTGAGCACGACCGCGAAGGAGCTCGTGAAGCCGACCAGCGCCGTCACGACGCCGGCCATGATCGGACGTGTCAGCGGTGCGGCCTCGGGCATGGTTCCGAGGGTACTGGTGCGAATCGGCTCGTCGCCTACGCGAGCCCCATCCGGTGCGCCGTCACGACGGCCTGCACGCGGTCTCGGGCGCCCAGCTTCTGCAGGATCCTCGACACGTGCGTCTTCACCGTCGCCTCTCCGATGAACAGCGCGGTCGCGATCTCGGCATTGCTGCGGGCGTCGGCGAGCAGCACGAGCACCTCAGCCTCGCGGTCGGTGAGGGGCTCGGCCAGCGTCACGGGCGCGGGTCGCGGAGCGGGAGAGAGGGCGGAGGCCGGGGAGGCGGCGGAGGCCGGGGCGGCCTGCGCGGCCGGCCCAGCGGGAGCTGCGAACCGGGCGAGCACCCGCCGCGTCACCTCGGGCGAGAGCATCCCATCGCCCGCGGCGAGCGCACGGACAGCGGTGATGAGGTCTTCCGGTCCGGCGTTCTTCAGGAGGAATCCGGCGGCCCCGGCATCCAGAGCCTGGAAGAGGTAGTCGTCGCGATCGAACGTCGTCACGATCGCGATGGCGGCGGCGACCTCCGGGTCGGCGACGATGCGGCGGGTCGCCTCGATGCCGTCCATGTCGGGCATCTGCACGTCCATCGTGATGACGTCGGGCCGCAGGGTCGACGCGAGCACGGTGGCCTCTGCGCCCGTTCCAGCCTCGCCCACCACGGCGATGTCGGGCTGGCTCTCGAGGATCGTGCGGAATCCCGCCCGCAGCATGGCGTGGTCGTCGACCAGGAGCACCCGGATCACGCGCTCGCCTCCAGGGGAACCCGGGCGCGCACGCGCAGGCCGCCACTGGCGCGCGGCGTCACCTCGAGGGTGCCGCCCGACGCGGCCGCCCGCTCGCGCATGCCGAGCTGGCCGAGGCCGGGGCGGAGGTTCGCGACGCTGCGTCCTGTGTTCACGATCTCGAGTTCGACGCCCTCGTCGTCGTACCGCACGCGCACATCGGCGGTGGCGCCCGCTCCCGCATGCCGGCGTGCGTTCGTGAGCGACTCCTGCGCGATGCGGTAGAGGTTGACCGCGATCATCGGCGGCACCGGCACGGGGTCGCCGATCACCGCGTAGTCGGCGGGCAGTCCGGCCTCGGTCGACGACGCCGCGAGCTCGGCGATGTCGTCGAGACCCAGCGTGGACGCGGCCTCGGTCGTCTCACCACCGGGTGTGCGCAGGGTCTCGAGCAGCTGGTGCAGCTCGCGGATCGCCTCACGTGCCGAGGTCTCGATGCCCGTGAGCATCTGGCGCGCGCCCTCCGGGTCCTGCTCGATCACGAGCCTGGCCGCCCCCGCCTGCACTCCCATCACCGACACGTGGTGGGCGACGACGTCGTGCAGCTCGCGCGCGATGCGCACGCGGTCGAGCGCGACCGCCTGTGCGGCCGTGACCTCGCGCTCGCGCTCCAGCTCGACGGTGCGCTCCTCGAGCACGGCACGTTCGCTCGCCGCGGCCCAGGCGCGATCGCCGAAGTAGTACGCCCCGCCGAAGTAGAGGACGTTCAGCAGCAGCTGGATCAGCATGTAGGCGATGTAGGGCGAGAAGAGGCCGGCGGCGACGTCGGCCTTGTCGGCCTCGGTGATCGCATCGCGGTACATCGTGATGATGAGCCACACGAACATGCCGATGATGATCCCGATCCGCACGATCATGGCGCGGCGGCGGTCGTTCATCCAGGCGCCGACCGTGTACAGGGCGACGAACATCGCGATGTTGCCGACGAAGATCTCGGGCACCTTCAGCGAGACGGCGGCGAAGTAGGCGAGCGACACGACGATCGCGACCATGCCGGGCCAGCGGCGGCGGGCGGCGAGGGGCACCGAGATGAACACGGCGTAGATCAGGGCGGTCCACAGCTCGCGAGCCTCATCGCCGTACACCTGGGCGATCGACGAGAGCGCGGCGCTGAGCACGGCGCCGACCAGCAGCACGCCTGCGAGGATCAGGTCGGCGCGGTGGTCGCGAGCGGAGGGGGTGCGCGAGAAGGGCATGCCCTCCACGGTAGGGCGGAGGCGGATGCTGCGGCATCCCCCTCGCGGCGGATGCCGCCCCTCGCCGCGGTCACTCCGATCTTCTCTGGGAGAATCGAGCGTGACCTCTGCGCGCCCCCGCCTCGCCCCGCTCTACCTCGCCGGCTTCACGACGGCATTCGGTGCGCACGGCATCGCCGCGGCCCTCGGCGCCGAGAGCGAGGACATCGGGTGGACCCTGCTCGCATTCGGCTTCACACTCGCGCTGTACGACCTGGCCGAGGTGCTCCTGAAGCCGCTGTTCGGGGCGCTCAGCGATCGCATCGGGGTGCGCCCGGTGATCGTCGGCGGTCTGCTCGCGTTCACGGCGTTCTCGGTCGTGGGGGCGGTCGTGCCGGGGATGACCGCGCTCGTGGTCGCCCGGTTCGGGCAGGGCGCCGCGGCATCCGCCTTCTCACCCGCGTCCAGCGCAGCGGTCGCGCGGCTGGTCGACGACTCCTCGCGCGGTCGCTACTTCGGTCGCTACGGCTCGTGGAAGAGCCTCGGCTACGCCCTCGGCCCGCTGCTCGGGGCTGTGCTGGTGGTGTGGGGAGGGATGCCGGCGCTGTTCTGGGCTCTCGCGGTGCTGGGCGTCGCGGCCGCGGCCTGGGTGGCATTCGCCGTGCCCGCCGTGCCGGTGCTCCCGCGCAAGCGCGTCACGCTCGTCGACCTCGGTCGCGAACTGATCGCACCCGGGTTCCTCGTGCCGACGCTCGTGCTCGCCGCGACCACCGGCGGCCTCGCTGTCGCGGTCGGCTTCCTGCCGCTGCTCGGACGCCAGATCGGCCTCGGCACCGTCGGCAGCATGGCCATCGTGACGGTGCTCGCCGTGGTGTCCTCCGTCGTGCAGCCGCTGGTCGGGGCGGCGAACGACCGGGGTCGCGTGTCCGTCCGCCTGGGCGCCGTCGGAGGTCTCGCGCTCATCGCCGTGGGCATCGGGCTGGTCGCGGCCGTCGATCACCCGGTGTCACTCGTGGCAGCAGCCGTCCTCATCGGTGCCGGCGTAGGGGCCGCGACGCCGGTCGCGTTCTCGCACCTCGCGGCATCCACCCCGGCCGATCGCATGGGCCGAACCATGGGCAGCGCGGAGCTGGGACGTGAACTGGGCGATGCGGGCGGCCCGCTCGTGGCCGGCGCTGTGGCGACGGCATCCGTTCCCGGTCTGGGCCTCGCCGTGGTCGCGGCGCTGACCCTCGGGGCCGGCGGCCTCGCGCTGCTCGGCCTGCGGCGGCGCTGACGTTCTCGCTCGGGCCGAGCATCCTTCCGGGCGCCGCAGCGGGCGTGCACAGATCACCCTTGACAGAGTTGCTTGTTTTTAACAAGCTAGCTCCAACGGGTCGACATCCGCCGGTCCATCGACAAGGGAGTCATCATGACCAAGGTCTTCGTCAACCTGCCCACCAGCGACCTCGAGCGCAGCAAGGCGTTCTACACGGCGATCGGCTGCGACATCAATCCGCTGTTCACGGATGAGAACGCCGCGTGCGTCGTGTGGAGCGACGACATCTACTTCATGATCTTGAAGACCGAGTTCTTCGCGACGTTCACCGACAAGCCGATCGCCGACCCGAATCAGGTCGTGCAGGTCTCGGTGTCGTTCGCGCAGGACTCGCGTGAGGACGTCGATGCGATCGTCGAGAAGGCCCTCGCCGCAGGCGGTACCGAGCCCAAGCCCGCGCAGGACTACGGATTCATGTACTCGCGCGACATCGACGACCCCGACGGCAACTCGCTCGGGTTCCTGTACATGACCCCCGAGGCCGCGGAGAACGGTCCGGAGCACGTCGAAGCGCACTGACATGGCGGCGCGCAGCTACGGCCAGTACTGCGGTGTGACGACGGCGGTCGAGCTGATCGGCGAGCGATGGGCGCTGCTCATCGTCCGCGACCTGCTCGTCGGGCCGCGACGCTACACCGACCTCAAACAGGGCCTGCCGCGCATCCCGACCAACATCCTCTCGACCAGGCTCAAAGAGCTGCAGGAGGCCGGAGTCGTGCGGCGGGTGCCGCTGCACAACTGCGGGCTCGTCTACGAGCTGACCGACTACGGCCGCGCTCTCGAGCCGGTCATCCTCGCACTCGGACGGTGGGGGTTCCAGACGATGGGAGACCCCGGCGAGGGGGATATCGTCACCCCGGATTCGCTCACGATGGCGTTGCGCACAGCCTTCCAGGCGGATGCCGCGGCGGATGCCGAGTACGAGGTGCACGTCGGCGACGTGGCGCTGCGGGCCTCGGTGCGCGACGGGAGGTTGTCGGTCGCGCGGGTGGGAGGAGCGCAGCGACGAGACGAAGGATCCGAGGCAGAAGCGGATGCTGTCATCGTCGCCGGTCCCGGCATCCGCCGTCTGATCTCGGGGGAGCTCACCCCCGCCGAAGCTCTCGAGCAGGACGTGCTCGCCGTGGTGCGCGGCGATGTCTCGGTGCTCGACGACTTCGCCCGCACATTCCACATCGCACCGCTCACAGTGCAAGGAGTCTCATCATGACCGGACGCATCATCATCGATCTGTTCACCACCCTCGACGGAGTCGCCCAGGCCCCCGGCGGGCCCGAGGAGGACACCAGAGACGGGTTCCCATACGGCGGCTGGCAGGCCGGGTACCCGAGCGAAGCCGTCATGCGAAGCGTGACTGCGGGCATGGAGACGCTCGATGCCCTGCTGCTCGGGCGCCGCACGTACGACATCTTCGCCGGATACTGGCCCCAGCACACGACCGGTCCCGAAGGCTTCATCGGTCAGCTGTTCGACCGGGTGCCGAAGTACGTCGCTTCGCGGGATGCCGACATCCAGCTCGACTGGCAGGGGAGCACTCGGATCGGCGACGATCTGGCGGCCGAGATCGCCCAGCTGCGCGAGAAGCACCAGGACGTGCACGTGATCGGCAGCGTCGACTTCGTGCAGACCCTGCTCGCCGAGCGGCTGTACGACGAGCTGCAGCTGTGGGTGTACCCGGTCGTGCTGGGTCAGGGCCGCAAGGTCTTCCCCGACGGAGCGGCGCCCGCGAGCATGAAGCTGCTGCACGCCGAGTCGGGCGACGGCGGAACGCTGCTGCTGCGGTATGCGCCGGTGTCGGGGGAGGTGCGCACGGGGACGATGGGGGAGTAGCTCAGACCACCGGAATATCTCTTTGGTTTCGACTATTCCTTTCCTGTGGATTTCCCAATAGATTCGGACGGCACGTTGCGACCCAGGTCGGCGGGCGGATTGCTGATCGGCGCGATGCGCCCCGAGTCCTGAGGGGGACCCGACGATGCTGTCACGACGGACGAAGAGGAGTGCGCTCCTGAGGATGCTGCTCGCCGGGACGGGTTCTTTGGCCCTCGCACTCACGGGTGCAGTGTCTGCCGCTGCCGAGGAGACGCCCACCGCCACGATCTCGGGACACGTCACGCGGGAAGACGGCGGGGCGCCGGTGGGAAGCGTGACGGTCTTCGTCAACAGCACCGACTTCGCCCATAACGGCACGGACATCACCGACGCGAACGGCGACTACTCCGTGGCGGGCCTCGAGCCCGGACAGTACACCGTCCGCTTCTCCACAGAGCCGACCGGAACCGGTCTCATCTCGGAATTCTGGGACGGCGCCATGACGGGTGACACCGCCCAGCTGATCACGGTCACGGGCGGAGAGACGTTCTCCGGCATCGACGCCAGCCTGCAAGAAGGCGGCGTGATCACCGGACGGGTCACCCGCGAGAGTGACGGGTCGGCGGTCAGTTGGGCGAGGGTCTCGGCGATGCCGGACTCGCTCGTGGGAGGTCAACGAATGGCGTTCACCGACCCTGACGGCTTCTACCGCATCACAGGGCTCGCACCGGGCAACTACGTCATCGGCTTCGACGGCCCTGACGCTTCTCTGTCGGACGAGTACTGGGACGGTGCGCATCAGCAGTGGGCTGCCACGCGCGTCACCGTGGCGGCCGGACACGAGAGCTCCGGCATCGACGCCTCATTGGTCGCATCGGTGAACATCTCCGGCCACGTGACGACGTCGCCTGACGGAGCCGCCGCTGTCGGTTCTGTGTGGGTACAAGGCGACTCGGGCGCCTCGACAGCACCGATCGGTGCTGACGGCGCGTACTCGCTGGACGTCGCCCCCGGAACCTACACGGTGCAGTTCGTGAGCTACGATCCGAGGGCCTTCTCCGAGTACTGGCAGAACGCGCGCGATGAGGCTGATGCGACTCCGGTCATGGTGCTCGCTGGACAGCCATTGACGTTGAACGCGGAACTCGAACGCGGCACGGCGATTTCGGGGAGCGTGCTCGCCGGGGGTGTTCCTCTTGGAGATGCGATCGTCGAGGCGTGGTCTGAAGGACAGCTCGTCGGAATGGCCTATGCGAACGGCGAAGGCGCCTATGAGCTCGTGCTCCCGGCAGGTTCCTACATGGTCAGCGCGCGGGGTGAAACCTATAACCCGATCTACGCGACTCAGTTCTACGACGCGGCGGACACGATCTCGGAGGCGACTCCCGTGGATCTCGGTTCCGACGCGGACACCACTGGCATCGACTTCGATCTGTCTCGAGGCGGAGACATTCGAGGAGTGGTGGCGGCGGAAGGTGCAGATCTTCCTGACGGGGGAGTTGCCGTGACTGCCTACCTGTGGAGCAATGGCTCGTGGCGCGCCGCGGCGACCGTCTATACGGACGGCGAGTACGGGTTCGGCAACATGGATCCGGCATTCCCGACCGAGGGCGGCCCGCTGCCCGCGGGCACCTACACGATCGGCGTCGAGGCGGAAGGCTTCTGCACCCAGTTCCTCGGGGAGGTAAGCGAGATCGGTGATGCAGAGTCCGTCGACCTTGCTGCCGGCGACGTGCTCCATGGTGTCGACGTGACTCTCACGACCGACTGCCCGGCTCCGACGCCTCGCATCTCTGTCGCCGCTGGTTCGGTGACCGCTGGAGGCGAGATCGCCGTGACCGGCGCGAACTTCACACCCGGCGAGGTCGTCGCATTCGAGCTGCATTCGGACCCGATCGCGCTCGGCTCCCTCATCGCTGACGGTGACGGAAGGCTGAGCGGGTCTCTGCGCATCCCCGCCACGGTGCCCGCCGGTTCGCACACGCTCGTCGCGCTCGGCGCGGAGTCCGCCATCGAGGCGAGCATCGCGTTGCAGGTCACGGCAGCGACGGGTACGGGAAGCGGGTCCGGATCCGCGTCGACTCCGCCTTCTCGGGGTGCGGCGGCCACCGGACTTGCGAGCACCGGGGCTGAGGCCCCTGGCGGCATCCTGGTCGCCGGTCTCTTCCTCGCGCTGTGCGGAGGGGTGCTGCTGCGTCGTCGGGCTGCGAAGGCATGACGCCTGAGTGAACAGGTCTTGTGACGAAGTGCGCTCGGCGGAGTAACGCATGTGCGCCGGACGCAGCCGTGAGGGCTTTCGGGAGATCCGCGCCGAAGAGGCAGCTCTTCTGGAGCGCCTTCTCGCCAGGGAGTTCCCTGGCAGTGCCGAGCTCCGGGAGCAGCTTCGGACGATCACGCTCGCGGAGATCGATGCTGATGGGAGCCTCCGACTCTCCACGCGCTCATCGGTGCGCGCTGCGGTCGGCCGGCGAATCCCCGTCGAGGCAAGTTACGTCGATCGAGACCGGGTACGGGTGCATCTGCTCCTGCACGTGGTGGACGGCTACCTCGACGAGCTCGAGGTCTTGCGAGAGGATTCAGGGCCAATCATGAGCAGACCGGCCGATCAGGCTGAGCTGGACTTCGATCAGGCCTGAGCCAGCATCCGCTCGATGACTCGGGCGACCCCGTCGTCGTCGTTCGATGCGGCGACCTCGTCGGCGGCGTCGAGCACGACGTCGGCGGAACCTGACATCGCGACGCCGTGGCCCGCCCAGCGCAGCATCTCGACGTCATTGAGGGCGTCACCGAACGCGACGACGTCGGACTGTGAGACGCCCAGGTGCTCGCACAGTCGCGCGAGGCCCGTGGCCTTCGTCACGCCCTCCGCCATCACCTCGACGAACGGAGCACCCGACAGCGTCGCTTCGAAGCCTGCCAGCTCGAGCTCTTGCAGCCTCTCGAAGAGGACGGTAGGTGCGAGCTCGGGATGCCGGATCACGAGCTTGAGTGTCGGTGCCGCCAGCACGTCGTCGATCGGCACGCCGCCCATGGAGTGCGGATGGCGCTTGTGGTCGGCATAGTCGGCGATCTCGGCGTACCCGTGTTCGGCGACGAAGGTCTCTCCGCCCTCCCGCACGCTGGCGAACAGGAGCCCCGGGATGCTGGCGCGCAGCGCCTCGGCGAGAGCGCGGATGGTCTCGGGTGGCAGTTCTTCGGCGAACAGCAGCCGTCCATCGAAGAGATTCGTGGCGTACGCGCCGTTGCCGCAGAGGGCCCAATCGGTGAAGCCGGCCTCGGCGGCGATCGCGCGCAGGCCGATCGGCTGGCGCGCCGTCACGGGGACGACGTGGACGCCATGGGCGCGGGCGGCGTCGAGAGCTCGGCGGGTACGGGGGGTCACGGCGGATGCCGAGTCGAGAAGCGTGCCGTCGAGATCGGTGGCGATCAGGCGCATTTCGTCTCGCTTCGCTCGCTCAATGACCGGACCCTTCGACAGGCTCAGGGACCCAGGTACGGCTCAGGGATCCGCGCGGGGGATCAGGAGAAGATCATGGGGAGATCGTCGTCCTCGGCGGAGCCGCCGAAGTCGAGATCGACCACCACGGGCACGTGGTCGCTGGGCTGCTCGCCCTTGCGCTCGTTCCGGTGGATCGACGCGCCGGTGACGGCATCTGCGAAGGTCTTCGAACCGAGGATGAAATCGATGCGGATGCCCTCGTTGCGCGGGAACTTCAGCCTCTGGTAGTCCCAGTAGGTGTACCCCTCGGGAAGCAGCGGACGAACGACGTCGCTGACTCCGGCATCCGCCAGCGCGAAGAACGCGGCGCGCTCGGGCGGCGACACATGCGTCGAGCGGCCGACGACGATGTCGGGGTCGCCGTTGTCGGCGTCGAACGGGATGATGTTGAAGTCGCCGACCAGCGCGAGCGGCAGCTCGGGGTTGGCCGAGAGCTCGGCGGCGGTGGACTTCTTCAGCTCTTCGAGCCAGTGCAGCTTGTAGGCGAGGTGCGGATCGTCGAGCGAGCGGCCGTTGGGCACGTACAGGCTCCAGATCCGGACCCCGTCGACCATCACGCCGAGCGCACGGGCCTCCTGCGGAGCATCCGGCCCCTCGTGACCCTTCGCGAAACCGGGCATGCCCGCGAACGCGGTCTGCACGTCGGTGATGGGAAGCCGGCTCGCGATCGCGACGCCGTTCCACTGATTGAATCCGTGCACCTCGACGTGGTACCCGGCCTCTTCGAACGGCCCGTACGGGAACTGCTCGGGCTTGCACTTGATCTCCTGCATCGCCAGCACGTCGATGTCTTCACGGACGGCGAACTCGACGGTGCGGGTGACGCGGGTGCGGATGGAGTTGACGTTCCAGGTGGCCAAGCGCATGAGACCAGCCTAGTTGCGGGGTCGGACAGCGGATGCCGGGGCCGGCGCGAGCACGTGCCTCGGAAGTGTGCGCATCCCTCGGTCGAATCCGGTGAATTCAACCGAGGGAAGCGTACTTCTCCGAGTGGGGCGCCCCACGAAGACCGGCGCCCCTCGGGCTCAGACCCGCGCCGCCTGCTGCGCCTTCTTCTCGCGCCGCAGGCCGTGCAGCAGCGGCTCGGTGTAGCCGCTGGGCTGCGACGCACCCTCGACGATCAGGCGGCGGGCCGCGGTGAACGCGATGCCGGGCTGCTCGCCCTCGCCGAACGCCAGCGGCTCGTAGTTCTCATCTCCCGCGTTCTGCTCGTCCACGACCACGGCGAGACGCCGCAGGCTGTCGTCGATCTGCTCCTCGGTGATCACGCCGTGCTGCAGCCAGTTGGCCAGCAGCTGGCTCGAGATGCGCAGCGTCGCGCGGTCTTCCATGAGGCCCACGCCGTTGATGTCGGGCACCTTCGAGACGCCGATGCCCTGGTCGATCCAGCGCACCACGTACCCGAGGATCGACTGCACGTTGTTGTCGATCTCCTCCGCCACGACCTCGGGCGTGAGGTCGCCCTCGCCGGCCAGCGGCGGAACGAGCAGCGCGTCGAGCGCGTCGTCGCCGACGGGCGCGAGCGTCGCGCGCACCGCGAACGGGTCGACCTGGTGGTAGTGCAGGGCGTGCAGCGTCGCGGCCGTGGGGGAGGGGACCCAGGCGGTGGATGCTCCGGACTGGGGATGCGCGATCTTCTTCTGCAGCATGTCGTGCATGAGGTCGGGCTCGGCCCACATGCCCTTGCCGATCTGGGCATGCCCGTCGAGGCCGCACGCGACGCCGATCGCGACGTTGCGGTCTTCGTAGGCCTTCATGAACGGCTGCTGCTTGATCGCGGCCTTCGGCAGGAACGGACCCGCGTGCAGCGAGGTGTGGATCTCGTCGCCGGTGCGATCGAGGAATCCCGTGTTGATGAAGACCACCCGGTCGGATGCCGCGGCGATCGCGGCTGCGAGGTTCGCCGAGGTGCGGCGCTCCTCGTCCATGATGCCGACCTTCATGGTGCGCTCGGGGAGCCCCAGCAGCTGCTCGACGCGGCCGAACAGCTCGGCGGCGAACGCGACCTCCTCTGGTCCGTGCATCTTGGGCTTGACGATGTACATCGACCCCGTGCGCGAGTTGCGGCCGGCGTTCGGACCCTCGAGCTCGGGGAGCGACCCGAGAGCCGTCATGATCGCGTCGAGGATGCCCTCGAAGATCGGCTCGCCCTCGCGGTCGAGCACCGCGTCGGTGCGCATCAGATGGCCGACGTTGCGGACGAAGAGCAGTGCACGTCCGGGAAGGGTGATCTCTGATCCGTCTGCGCTTGTGTAGGTGCGGTCCGCCGCGAGGGTGCGCGTGAACGTGCGCCCGCCCTTGGTCACCGTCTCACTGAGCGTGCCGTCCATGAAGCCGCGCCAGTTGCGGTATCCGAGCGCCTTGTCATCGCCGTCGACGGCCGCGACGGAGTCCTCCAGGTCGAGGATCGCGGTGACCGCGGACTCGAGGATGATGTCCTGCACGCCGGCAGCATCCGTCTTCCCGATCCGGCCGTCGCGATCGATCACGATCTCGGCGTGCAGGCCGTTGTGCACGAGCAGCACGGCGGTGGGAGCATCCGCCGCTCCGGTGTAGCCGACGAACCCCGAGGTATCGCGCAGGCGGCGCTCGCCGCCCGCGGTGTCGACGATGAGCCCATCGGCGTCGATCCGATAGCCGGTGGCGTCGCGGTGCGACCCCTCGGCGAGAGGGGCGATCTCGTCGAGCAGCTCTCGACCCCAGACCACGACCTCGGCCGCGCGGGTGAAGTTGAACTCCTTGCCAGGGGCGAGCTCGCCCTCCTGGCTGATCGCGTCGGTGCCGTAGAGGGCGTCGTACAGCGAGCCCCATCGGGCATTCGCGGCGTTGATCGCGAACCGTGCGTTCAGCAGCGGCACGACCAGCTGCGGTCCGGCCATGGTCGCAAGCTCCGCGTCGACGTTCTCGGTCGTGACGGCGACGTGCTCGGGTACAGGCGCGAGGTATCCGATCTCGGTGAGGAGGGCGCGATAGGCGTCCTTGTCGGGGACGCCGGGATTCGCGCGGTGGAAGTCGTCGATGCGCTGCTGCAGCTCATCGCGGGTGCGCAGCAGGGCGGCGTTGCGGGGCACCAGGTCGTGGATCAGCGCGCTCGCCCCGGCCCAGAACGCCTCTGCGTCACGGCCGGAATCGGCCAGCGCCGACTCGGCGAACTCGACGATGGGCTCGGCGACCGAGAGGTCGGCACGGGAGAGATACGAGGTCATGATTCCAGTCCTTCTACTCGAGCGCCGAGGCGCTTCAGGGTCTCGAGTGCGATCTCGATGTCTTGGGCGGGGCTGCCGCCTGCGACGCCGAGGCCGCCGACGCAGGTCTCGCCGAAGAAGATCGGCACGCCTCCGTCGATCGTCGTGAGCGCGCCCCCTGTGCCCAGGGGAAGTGCGGTGGTCAGCGCTTCGGGGATGAGGCCGGTGCGACGGCGGGTGGATGCCGAGGTGGCGGCCTTGCGCTTGCTCGTCTCGGCGCTGTGCGGCGTCGCGCCATCGGCCATGCCGTAGGCGATCAGGGTCATCGACGGGTCGGCGACCGAGACGACGGCCTTCACGCCGGAGGTCTCGCCGACCTCCATGGCGATCGAGACGGCGCGGACGGCCGTCTCGTAGGTGATCGCGACCGTCTGGCGGTGGGTAGACATCGGCGTCTCCTCCCTGTTCTGACTATTCATCATGCGAATAAGTGATTTCGCATGATGGAATACTACGACATGAAGGCGGATGTTGTCCAGGACGTGGACGGGGAATCCGGCATCCGCTGCTTCTACACTGGTCAGCGTGACCGCACTCGACGCAGACCGCCAGGCCCTTCTCGATCTCATCAAGGACGAGGCGGTGTTCCACGGCGACTTCACGCTCTCCAGCGGCAAGAAGGCGACGTACTACGTCGACATGCGCAAGCTCACCCTCGACCATCGGGCAGCTCCCGCCATCGGCCGCATCATGCTCGACCTGATCGCAGACCTCGATGTCGTCGCCGTCGGCGGACTGACTCTCGGCGCCGACCCGATCGCGAACTCGGTGCTGCACGCCTCGGTCGCCGCCGGCACGCCGCTGGATGCCTTCGTCGTGCGCAAGGAGCCGAAGGACCACGGGCGCGGCCGCCAGATCGAAGGCGCCGACGTCAAGGGCAAGCGCGTCGTCGTGCTCGAAGACACCTCGACCACCGGGCAGTCGGCGCTCAAGGCGGTGGAGGCGCTGCGCAAGGAAGGCGCCGAGATAGTCGCCGTCGCCGTGATCGTCGACCGCAAGACCGGGGCGCAGGCCGCGATCGAGGCCGAGGGCCTCGAGTGGCGTGCCGCGTTCGACCTCGACGACCTGGGGCTCGACCCGCAGTGATGCGCCTCGCCCTCGCCGTCGACGTCGGCGGCACCAAGATGGAGGCCGCGCTCGTCGGCGAGGACGGCGCGCTCGTGCGCGGGAGTCGCAGTCGCCGGGAGACGGGACGGGAGGCGACCCCCGCGTCGCTCGATGACGCGATCGCGGCCGTGGTCGCCCACGCTCTCTCCCGCCTCCCCGAAGACGCCGAGCTCGTCGGCGCCGGCATCGGCAGCGCAGGTCCCATCGACCGGAACTCCGGCCAGATCCTCCCCGTGAACATGCCGGCAGCGCGCGGGTACGCACTCGCGGATGCCGTGCGCAGGACCGCATCCGGGATTCTCGGCCGTGAGCTGCCGACGGTGTTCGGCCACGACGGCGGTGCGCTCGCGCTCGCCGAGTCCTGGCTCGGCGCCACGAAGGGCGCGCGCTCCTCGCTCGCGATCGTCGTGTCGACGGGGGTGGGCGGCGGTTTCGTGGTGAACGGCGCCTACATCTCTGGCGCCTCGGGCAACGCCGGTCACCTCGGCCAGGTCCGCCGGGAGGGCGGGCTGACGCTCGAGGAGATCGCCTCGGGGCCTGCGAGCGCCGCGTGGGCGCGGCAGCAGGGGTGGGCGGGTTCCACGGGTGAAGACCTGGCGAAGGATGCCGCAGCCGGCGTCGCCGTCGCCCGCGCGGCGATCGAGCGGTCGGCGAAGGCGGTCGGCGAAGCGCTGGCGGATGCCGCGACGCTCGTCGACCTCGACACGGTGGCGATCGGCGGCGGATTCTCGCGGGTGTCGGCCGACTACATCGACCTCGTGCAGCAGGCGCTCACGGCGAGCGCCGCGCACGAGTACTCGCGGCGGACGCGCGTGGTGCGCTCTGGTCTCGGCGATGAAGGGCCGCTCATCGGGGCGGCCGCGTTCGTTCTGCGCTGACCCTGAACGGGTGACGCACCGCGAACACTGTCAGAACCGGCACGGCCGCGCACAGCCCTGCTGACACGAGCAAAGTCGCGCTCGACGCGGGATCGCGGCCGATCAGCAGCACCAGAGCGGGCACGAAGGTGCCGCCGAGGGCGCCGCAGGCGACCAGGGCGCCGGTGACCGCCGCGCTCTGCGCGGTGTCCAGCGGATCGAGCGCGAGGCCGACGATGAGGCCGTAGCTGGGGGCGAGCAGAGCGACCGATGCCGCGAGCGCGATGAGCGCCCCGATCGGCGCCGCGGCGACGAGGAGTCCTGCGGATCCCATCAGCACGGCGGCGCCCGTCGTGCCCCCGGCGAGGATGGCGATCGGGGGCACGCTTCGCCTGCGGAGTCCCGCGGCCCCGAACCGTCCGAGCGCCATCAGCGTCCAGAACGCCGTCGTGCCGAGAGCAGCGGTCGCAGGAGAGAGGAGGAGTGCGCGCTCGGGGATGACGGCCGACCAGCCGGACAGGACGGTCTCGACCCCGACGTAGAGCGGCAATGCCACGGCGAACGGCGCCAGTGATGCCAGAACCCCGAGCTTCCTGGGAAGAGGCGCGGCGGCCTCTCGGCGTTCGGTCCGCGCGATCGCGAGGAGCAGGATCGTCGTGAGCGGAACCGCCGCGAGAGCGCTCAGCACGGGCAGGGCGCCGGCTCCGGCCGACACTGCAAGCGGAGTGATCGCCGCGCTCACGGCCACCGTCCCGGTGAGCGCGCTCAGCACTCCCGTGGCGCTGCCAGTCGCCACGTCTTTCGCAGTAACAGAGCCTGAGGCCTCAACCAGGCCGAATCCCGTTCCCGCGATGGCGGCCGCGACGAAGAAGAGCGCGGCGGTGTCAGCGCATGCTCCGGCCACGAGTGCGACGGCCTGTAGTGCGCTGCCGATGATCAGGGTCGTGCGAGCGGGGTGCCGGAGGATCAGGGGGCCGGAGAGCAGGACTCCGACCAGTAGCCCGGCGAACAGGGCGGGGACGGCCGGGCTCAGATCGGCGCCGATGCTCGCTTCCGCCGCGGGCAGGACCGCCGGCACGAACGATGCGGTGACGCCCAGGCTCGCGAACGCCGCGAACAAGCCGGTGAGGGCATGGCGGCGCGAACGGCTCACGCGCCCGAAGCTCGCACGTGGTGGACGGCGGCGAAGGTGTCTCGGAGCGCCTCCATGGACCGGTCGTAGTTGGACTGCGCGACGCCGATGAAGATGCAGTCCACGACCATCAGCTGGGCGATTCGGCTGCCGAGCGCGCCGGAGCGGAAGCCCGTCTCCCTGGCCGCGGTCGTGAGGACGATGTCGGCCTGACCGGCCAGCGGAGCGCCGGAGTGGTTCGTGATCGCGATCGTCGTGGCGCCGGAGTGCCGCGCCAGCATGAGGAACTCGATCGTGTCGGTGGTCGCACCGCTGTGCGACACCGCGATGGCCACGTTGCCCGGCTGGAGTGTGGCGGCAGAAGTCCACGCCGCGTGCGGGTCCGACCATTCGAGCGCGGTCCTGCCGATGCGGGTCAGCTTGCGCTGCAGGTCGAGGCCCACGATCGAACTCGCGCCCACGCCGAAGATGTCGACGCGGCTCGCGGCGGTGATGGCGTCGACCGATGCCCTGAGCGCGTCGGTGTCGAGGACCTTCGCGGTGTCGGCGAGGGACAGGGTCTCGGCGAGCGAGACCTTGGCGACGATATCGGCCAGGGTGTCGTTGCGGTCGATGTCGCCCGAGACGTCGGGCAGGGCCGCGGTGTCGAAGGTCTCGCGCTCGACGTCGCGGAGGACGTGGTTGCGCAGCTCGCGCACGTGGTCGTATCCCAGCCGCTTGCAGAAGCGGACGACAGAGGTCGTCGACGTGCCGCATCGCTGCGCGAGCTCGGCGACCGAGTACCCGGCGGTGGTCGCGGGGTCTGCGAGGAACAGGTCGGCGATGCGCTGTTCGCTGGGGCGGAGCTCGGGGCGTATCGCGCGCATGCGGACGAGGACGGGGTGGGCGCCGGCGTCGTCGCGGGCGGCTTCGTAGGGCATGGGCAGTCTCCGATCGCTGATCACACAGTAGAGGAATTTTTGTTACATGAGAAGCGAACTTGGTGTACTTTTGGTACTCACCAAGACCGATGATGTTCGCGGGGCGACAACAGCGATCAGCTGACCCGACGTCGAAGCGATGCATCCCCAAGCCTGGAGGAATCAGCAATGAGCACAGCACGGCGGGCGTCCTTCGGCGCCCTCACTGCGACAGGAGTCGCCCTGGCCCTCGTCATCACCGGCTGTTCGGCCCCGTCGTCGAAGCCTGCGCAGTCGGACGGTGCGGCCGCCGGAGGCGACCTCGTCATCGGCGTCACCAGTGATCCGGACACCCTGTTCCCCTGGAAGGCCACGCAGTTCCAGGCCGTGAACGTCCTGCAGAACATCTACGGCACCCTCACCGAGTTCGATGAGGACCTCAACGTCGTCCCCGGGCTCGCCGAGTCGTGGGATGTCTCGGAAGACGGCCTCACCGTGACCTTCCACCTCCGCGACGGCGTCACCTTCGCCGACGGCAGCACCTTCGGCTCCGAGGACGTGAAGTACTCTCTCGACGCGATCGCGGCGGAGGCGACGGCTGCGGTCGCACGCAGCTCGCTCGCATCCGTGGCCGGCGTCGAGGCGACCGACGAGAAGACCGTCACCGTGACCCTGAAGACCCCGGACGCCGCGCTGCCGGCGAACCTCGCCGTGATCAACATGGCCATGCTCTCCTCGGACGACACCGAGGAGGGCCTGAACACCACCCCGAACGGCACCGGTCCGTTCGTGATGGAAGACCGCACGCCCAGCCAGTCGCTCACCCTCGCGAAGAACAACGACTACTGGGGAGACGCCGCGCTCCTGGACACGGTCGAGTTCCGGGTGATCCCCGACGAATCCTCCATCGTCTCGGCGATGCAGTCCGGCAACGTGCAGCTGGCCGTGTTCGACGACCCGCTCGTCGCGCAGACCGCCGAGGGCGCGAACGTGACGGTGGCGACGACCCCGCAGCTGAGCTACCACGCGCTTCAGCTCAACGCCACGCACGGCGACCTCGCCGACGTGAACGTTCGTCTCGCGATCCAGTGCGCGATCGACCGTCAGGAGGTGCTCGACACCGCCGCACTCGGCGAAGGTGAAGTCACCGGTCCGATCACCTCGCCGGCGTACAAGTCCGACCCCGACGCCCGTCCGTGCCCCGAGCGCGACCTCGACAAGGCAGCCGACTACCTCGACAAGGCTGGCAAGTCCGACGGAGTGACCATCAAGGCCATCGTCTCGCAGGGCGAGTACGCGACATCGGTCAACGAAGCGCAGAACCTCAAGGCGCAGCTCGCCGACGCGAAGATCACGCTCGAACTCGAGGTGCTCGAGTCCGGAGCGTTCGTCGACCGCTGGATCGCCGCCGACTTCGACGCCGCCGTCGCCCTCAACGGCGGACGCCCCGATCCCGACGGCATGTACGGCCGCTACTTCACCAGCACCGGCAACCTGAACAAGGTCGCGGGGTACTCGTCGCCCGAGCTCGACGCCCTGTTCGCGGAGGGACGTCAGACCGCCGACCCCGAGAAGCGCAAGGAGATCTACGCGCAGGTCTCCGAGAACCTCGAGGACAACGCGGCGTGGATCTGGCTGTTCACCAGCTACACCTACACGGCCACGGCGTCGACCGTCGACGGCTTCGTCCCGATGGCGAACGGCTCGCTGCAGTACCTGCGGACGACCTCCATCAAGTAAGCAGTGCGACGCGGCGGTGCGGGCGAGTCCCGCTCGCACCGCCGCCCCGACGACAGGCATCCACCAGCGCATGTTCAGACAGCTCCTCCGCAACAGCGTGCTGCGCCGCATCCTCGCAGCCCTCGGCACGCTCCTCGGCGTCGCCGTGTTCGTCTTCCTGATGCTGCGCGCCATCCCCGGCGACCAGATCAGCTCCGGCCTCGGAACAGAGGCTGCGGCCCTGACCCCGGCCCAGCGTGCCGCCCTCGAGGCGTACTACGGTCTCGACCAGCCGCTCTTCGTGCAGTTCTTCTCATGGCTCGGCAACATCTTCACCGGCAACCTCGGCTTCTCCTCCCGCGCGCAGACCAGCGTGCTCGACCTCACCGCGGCGGCACTGCCCGTCACGTTCGAGCTCGCGATCTTCTCGATCGTCATCGCCCTGCTGATCGGCATCCCGCTCGGCATGCTCTCGGCGTCGAAGCCCGACTCGATCAGAGACGGCGCCGGTCAGGTCGTAGGCCTCGCCGGCCTGTCGATCCCGGCGTTCCTGCTCGGGACGGCGCTGCTCGCAGTGCTCGCCTCGTCATTCGGCTTCAATCCCAACGGCCAGGGATTCGCGCACTTCTTTCAGGACCCCGTCCTCAACCTGCAGCAGATGCTGCTTCCCTCGGTCGTGCTCGGCTTCGGGATCGCCGCGCCCATCATGCGCACCACGCGCACGGCCGTGCTGGAGATCCGCGCCAACGACTTCATCCGCACCGCACGCGCCAAGGGTGTGCCGCCGCGCCGGCTGCAGCTGCGCCACGTGCTCGGCAATGCCCTGGTTCCGATCGTCACGATGACCGGTCTGCAGTTCGGCTATCTGCTGGGCGGAGCCGTCGTCGTCGAGCAGATCTTCTCCCTCCCGGGCATCGGACGCCAGGTTCTGCTCGGGATCCAGCAGAAGGAGTATGCGCTGGTCCAGAGCACGGTGCTCGTGATCGCGCTCGCCTTCGTCATCGTCAATCTGCTCACCGACCTGCTCTACCGGGTCATCGATCCCCGGGTGCGTGCCGCATGACAGACATCTCGCAGACCCCGACCCTCGCCCCCGGCGGAGGCCGGACCATCGAACGCGTGCGGCTGCTGCTGCACAGCCGCAGCGGACTCACGGGGCTCATCATCGTCGTGCTGCTCGCCGCGCTCAGCCTCATCTCGGCATTCGGGATGCTGCCGTTCGATCCGCTCGCGCAGGATCCGCCGTCACGGATGCAGGCTCCGAACGGCGCGCACTGGTTCGGCACGGATCAGTTCGGCCGCGACGTCTTCGCGCGCGTCGCCGCCGGCGTCGCGAACTCTGCGCTCATCTCCGTCGTCGCCGTCGCCTTCGCGACCGTCGTCGGCACGGTGTGCGGCCTCGTCGCGGGGTTCTACCGGGGCGTCTCCGACGGAGCGATCACCGCGGTGACGAACGTGCTGTTCGCGTTCCCGCCGCTGCTGCTCGCGCTGTCCCTGGCCTCGGTGTTCGACCGCAACTGGTTCACGATCGCGGTGGCCATCGCGATCGTCTACGTGCCGATCTTCATCCGCGTCACCCGGGGACCCGTGCTCTCGCTGCGAGAGGTCGAGTACGTCAAGGCCGCCAAGAGCACGGGCCAGAGCCGCATGGCGACGATGTTCCGGCACGTGCTGCCCAACATCACCTCGATCATCATCGTCCAGGTCACGCTGTCTCTGTCCTGGGCGGTGCTCACCGAGGCGTCGCTCAGCTTCCTCGGTCTCGGCACGCCGCCGCCCGCCCCGTCTCTGGGGTCGATGATCTTCGAGGCCCGCACGCTGGTGACCATCGCCCCGTGGACGATGATCGCTCCCGGGGCCGTGGTCGTGCTGCTCGTGGTGGGACTCAACCTGCTGGGCGACGGCCTGCGCGACAGCCTTGATCCGCGCAACAGGGGAAGGCGATGATGACCGTGGAGAATCTGAGCACATTGGTGACCGAGGCCAGCGATCCGCGGTACGCGGATCTCGACCGCATGAGCGTGGCGGAGCTCGCGCGGACCATGAACGAGGCCGATGCGACCGTGCCGGCCGCCGTCGAGCGCGCACTGCCGCAGATCGTGCCGGCGATCGAGGCAGCCGCCGAGCGGATGGCGCGCGGGGGGCGCCTCATCTACGTGGGCGCCGGTACGCCGGGCCGGATCGGCGTGCTCGATGCCTCGGAGTGCCCTCCGACCTTCAGCACCCCGCCCGAGCTCGTGTTCGCGATCATGGCGGGCGGCTCCGGTGCGATCGTGAACCCGGTGGAGGGCGCAGAGGACGACGCGGATGCCGGTTCCGCCGCCGTCGACCAGGCGGCGATCGGCCCCCTGGACGCTGTGATCGGGATCGCCTCGAGCGGGCGGACCCCCTTCGTGGTGACTGCGGTGCGCCGCGCCCGCGAGCGCGGGGCGCTGACCGTCGGCCTGTCGTGCAACCTGGGTACCGAGCTCAGCGCCGCCGCCGATCATGGCATCGAGGTCGAAGTCGGACCCGAGGTGCTCACCGGCTCGACCCGTCTGAAGTCGGGCACCGCGCAGAAGCTCGTGCTCAACATGTTCTCCACGATCGTCATGGTGCGCCAGGGCAAGGTCTACGGCAATCTCATGGTCGATGTGAAGGCCACCAACCACAAGCTGCGCGAGCGCGCGATCCGGATGGTGCGGACGATCGCCGACGTCGACCGCGATGCTGCGGTCCGCGCCCTCGACGAGGCGCAGTACGACGTCAAGGTCGCGGCGATCATGATCAGACGCGGCGAGGACCTCGCCGCCGCGACCTCACGCCTCAGGGCGGCCGATGGCCGGCTGCGCACTGCACTGGAGAAGGACTGATGCGCGTTCTCGGGCTCATCTCGGGCACCTCGCACGACGGGATCGATGCGGCCGTCGTCGACTTCACCACGGAGGGCGCAGAGCTCACCGGCGCGGTGCTCGCCTCGACCAGCGTGCCCTACGCCCCCGAGCTGAGAGCGCGGCTGATCGCCGCGCTCCCGCCTGCGCAGACCACGCTCGCCGAGATCTGCGAACTCGACACCCTCATCGGACAGGCGTTCGCCGAGGTCGCGGCCGAGGTGACCGCGCAGACCGGGGGCGTCGACGCCGTGTGCTCGCACGGCCAGACCGTCTACCACTGGGTCGACGGCGCGCACGCCCTCGGGACGCTGCAGATCGGGCAGCCGGCCTGGATCGCCGAGCGCCTCGGCGTTCCCGTCGTCTCCGACATCCGGATCCGCGACATCACCGCGGGCGGCCACGGCGCGCCGCTGGTGTCGTTCCTCGACGAGCTGCTGCTGCGCTCGCGCGAGGGGACCGCGGCAGCCCTCAACCTCGGCGGCATCTCGAACATGACGGTGGTCGGACCCGACGGCCTCGTCGCCTACGACATCGGCCCCGCCAATGCGCTGGTCGACGCCGTGATCGTCGAGCAGGGCCTCAACCCGCTCGGCTACGACGACGATGCTCGGATCGCTCGCACGGGTGAGGTGGACGAGCGCCTGCTCGAGGCGCTCCTCACCGACCCGTACTACGCGCTCACCCCGCCGAAGAGCACGGGCAAGGAGCACTTCCATCTGGGCTACGTGCACGAGCACCTGGCCGCGCAGGGGCGCGAGATCCCGGTCGCAGATCTCGTGCGAACGCTGACCGAGCTGACGGTGCGCACGGTCGCCCGCGACGTGCGCGCCGCCGGCATCGGCTTCCTCGCGGTCTCCGGGGGCGGGTGCCGCAACCCCCTCATCCTCGACGGTCTGCGAGCCGCGCTTCCCGAGACCGAGGTCGTGCTGGCTGACCAGCTGGGGGCTCCAGCCGACGGCAAGGAGGCGATCCTCCTCGCGCTGATCGGCTGGTGCACGCTGCACGGAGTGCCGGCGATCGTGCCCGGCGGCACCGGAGCACGTGAGCCCCGCATCCTCGGGACCATCACCCCGGGCGCCGGGCCCCTCGTGCTGCCGGCGCCGCTCGGCGGCATCGCGACGCTGACCTTGACGGCGGCAGCGGCGTCATGACGGTCGAGGTGCGCCGTGCGACCCCGGACGATCTGTCCGGGGTGCTCGGCGTGTTCCTCGGATGCTGGCGCGAGAGCTATCGCGGCATCCTCCCGGCCGCAGTCATCGAGGCCATGACCGACGAGCGCGCGCGGGCGCTGTGGGCAAGAGCCCTCGCTGACGAGGAGGGCGAGGTGCGTGTCGCCGAGCGCGAGGTGACGATCCTCGGGCTCACCCGCTTCGTCCGCGCGGGGGACCGGGGGATCGTGCACTCGCTGTACGTCTCCCCGCAGGCGCACGGCGGCGGTGTCGGCCGTCTGCTGCTGACTGCGGCCGTCGACGCGTTGACGGGAGCGGGCGCGCGCTCGGCCGTGTTGTGGGTGTTCGCGGCCAACGCTCCCTCGATCGGGTTCTACGAAGCGCAGGGGTGGAGGGCCGACGGCGCGACCAGGACGCAGCCCGAGTTCGGGCAGCCGGAGCAGCGCATGCGCAGGGAGCTGCCATGAGCGTGATCGACCGTCTGCGCGTACTGCGCGTGTCCAGTCCGCTCGTGCGCCCCTTCGTCACGAACGTGCGCCGCACAGACACGCTCGACGTCGTCCTGATCGAGGCGACCGATTCCGACGGGCGTCGCGGATGGGGAGAAGCCGCGATCAGCTGGCGGGTGACGGGAGAGAGCCCTGCGAGCGTCGCTGAGGTCGTGGCCGGTCCGTTCTCCGACGTCGTGCTCGGCATCGATGCCGCCGCTGCCGACGCGGGCGAGCGTCTCGCCGGAGTGGTGTGGGGCAACGCGGCGGCGCGCAGCGCGATGGAATGCGCGCTCGTCGACCTCGCGGCGCAGGCACGAGGCGTCCCGCTGCACGTCGCGCTCGCCGAGGGCGAGGGAGCCTTCTCATCCTCCGCGCCGTCCCTCCGCATCAGGACCGACATGACGCTCTCCGCCGGTGGCCCCGACGACCTCGCCGCGCAGGCGGCCGAGCATGTCGCGGCCGGATTCCGCTGTCTGAAGACCAAGGTCTCGGCCCAGACGGACGCGCTCGCCGGACTCCGCGCTGTGCGCGCCGCGGTGGGAGAGGGGATCGCGCTGCGCGTCGACGCGAACCAGGCGTGGGACGCCGCGACGGCGATCGCCGTCATCCGCTCGTGCGAGGACGCAGGACTCGGGCTCGATCTCGTCGAGCAGCCGGTCGCGGCAGGGGATCTCGACGGCCTCGCTCGCGTCGCCGCAGCCGTGCAGACGCCGATCATGGCCGATGAATCCGTGCGCACGGCAGCCGATGTGCGGGCCGTCGCAGAGCGGGGTGCGGCGCAGATCGTCAACATCAAGCTCGCGAAGACGGGGGGGCCTGCCGAGGCGAGACGTGCGGCGCTCGCGGCCCGCGAGCACGGCCTCGACGTCGTCTTCGGCTGCATGATGGAGTCGGCGGTCGGGGTGACCGCGGCGGCGCACCTCGCGGCCGCCCTCTCGCCCGAAGAGACCCATGACCTGGACGCCGCGCTGTGGCTGAGCCGCTCGCCGGTCGTCGGGGGAGCGCGCTCCGCCGCGGATCAGCTCGAACTCGGCGACGTCGTGGGGATCGGCGTCGCCGGGCTCGACCCCGAGGCCGACGCCGAGGTGCTCTTCGACATCCGCGCAGGAGTGCGAGCATGAGCGTCGCCACCGCCGTCGGGGCGGTTCTCGCCCATGCGTCGGCTCCCCTCGGCGCGGTCGCCGGAATCGCCTCGGCGCACGGGACATCCGTGTCAGCGGGCGGAACGGCCTCGCTCGACGGCACCGCCGTCACGACCGAGACGGCGTTCGACCTGGCCTCGGTGACCAAAGTCGCTGCGACGACCACGATGATCCTGCGCCTCGTCGCCGAGGGCGTGCTCGCCCTCGATGACACAGTGGCACGTCTGCTGCCAAGCACCTCGTGCGCGCCCCAGACCACTGTGCGCGATCTCCTGCAGCATCGGGCGGGGCTGTGGGAATGGCAGCCCCTGTACCTGTTCGACGCCGCTGCGTCCTCGACGATCGATGAGCTCCCACTGAGGTACCCGCCAGGGCGGGAACGCCACTACTCAGACCTTGGCTTCATGCTGCTCGGCCGCATCATCTCGCAGGTCGCCGGCACCTCGCTCGGCGCGGCGTTCGAGACGCTGGTCGCGGAGCCCCTCGGCCTCGCCCGCACGAGCTTCGAGCCCGTCGCCGCTCCCGTCGCGTCCAGCGCCCTCGGCGATGACGCGGAACGACGGATGGTTCAGACGGGGGAGCCCTATCCGGTGTTGGCGCCGCGTCGCGATTTCCCCTGGCGCGACCACGAGATCCTCGGGGTCGCCGACGACGGCAACTGCGCACACGCCTTCGGAGGCGTCGCGGGCCACGCCGGTCTGTTCTCGACCGCCGGCGAGCTGCTCGAGCTCGGCTCCGCCCTCGCCCGGCCGCAGGAGCATCCGGAGCTCTGGTCCGTCGAGGCCGTCACGGAGTTCTTCCGCGACGGTCCCGATCAGGGGCAGGCGCTGGGTTGGCGCAGCGAGCTCGCGCGCGTCGACGGCCGGCCGGAGCGGATGCTGTGGCATCCGGGCTTCACAGGCTGCGCCCTCGGCGTCCTCCCCGGCATCGGCGCATCGGTCGTGCTGCTGTCCAACCGCCTCTTCGCCGCCGAGCCCGTGACGACCGATGTCCTGTGGCGCGCGGCCCTCCCCGAGATCCTCGGCCCGCAAGGCCCCGACGAAGGAACGAGAACACCATGAGCACCGCGCCCGTTCTGAGCATCAGCGGCCTGGCCGTCGCCTTCCGCACCGGCGGAGAGCTCGTCACCGCGATCAGCGATATCAGCATCGACGTCGCCGCCGGAGAGACCGTCGCGATCGTCGGCGAGTCCGGCTCGGGGAAGTCGACGACGGCCGCGGCGGTGAACAGGCTGCTCCCGGAGAACGGGGTCATCACCGCGGGAAGCATCCGCTTCGACGGTCGCGAGCTCACCGAGCTCGGCGAGAATGCGATGGTGTCGCTGCGCGGCGCGGGGATCGGTCTCGTCCCGCAGGATCCGATGTCGAACCTGAATCCGCTGATGCGCGTCGGCGCGCAGATCGGCGAGGCGCTCGAGGTGCACGGGCGCACTTCCGGGGCGGAGACGGCGGAGCGGGTCGTCGAGCTGCTGGAGATGGTGGGGATCTCCGATGCCGCGCACCGTGCCCGCCAATATCCGCACGAGTTCTCGGGTGGCATGCGTCAGCGCGTGCTGATCGCGATGGGGCTCGCCTGCCGCCCGAAGCTCCTGATCGCGGATGAGCCCACGTCCGCCCTCGACGTCACAGTGCAGCGTCGGATCCTCGACCAGCTCGACGAGCTGACCGGCGAACTCGGAACCGCGGTGTTCCTGATCACGCACGATCTCGCGCTCGCCGCGGAGCGCGCCGACCGGATCGTCGTGATGTTCCGCGGCAGGATCGTCGAAGAAGGGACCTCGGAGGAGGTCCTCGGCAACCCCCGGCACGAGTACACGAAGCAGCTCATCGCCGCAGCTCCGAGTCTCGCGTCGCGTCGCGATCAGCGCGACCGGCCGGAGCGCCGCGACGTGACACCGTTCGTGGAGGTGCGCGACCTGCGCAAGGAGTTCGCGCTGCGAGCACCCAAGCCGGGGGAGCCCCAGACGTTCACCGCGGTCGACGGCGTGAGCTTCACGATCGCACGCGGAACGACCGTCTCGATCGTCGGCGAATCGGGGTCGGGGAAGTCCACCACGGCGAACATGGTGCTCGGTCTCGAAGACGCGACCGCGGGGTCGATCCTGTTCGACGGCATCGACCTCACCGGACTCCGGCGTCGGGAGCTGTTCGCGCTGCGCCGCAGGGTGCAGCCCGTGTTCCAGAACCCCTACGCATCGCTCGATCCGCGCTACACCGTCGCGGAGTCGATCGCCGAGCCCCTGCGGGTGCATCGGGTCGGCACGTCCGAGAGCCGACGTGCGCGCGTGCGCGAACTCCTCGAACAGGTCGCGCTGCCCGCCGCGATGGGCGAGCGGCTGCCGCACGAGCTGTCAGGCGGTCAACGTCAGCGGGTCGCGATCGCCCGCGCCCTCGCGCTGGAGCCCGAGCTTGTCGTGCTCGACGAGGCCGTCTCGGCGCTGGACGTGCTGGTGCAGGCGCAGATCCTCGAGCTGCTGGGCTCGCTGCAGGCGCGACTCGGGCTGAGCTACCTGTTCATCAGCCACGATCTCGCGGTCGTGCGGATGATCTCCGACGAGGTGCACGTGATGCAGCGCGGCGTCATCGTCGAGAGCGGCACGCCTGAGCGGCTCTTCGACGACCCTCAGCACCCGTACACGCGGGAGCTGCTCGCTGCGATCCCGGGGGCGTCGCTGGCGTCGTGACCTCAGCGCCGCCGGTCGTCGTCGTCCCAGGGGCCCTCCCACCAGCCCGCGCGGCCGTCGGACGTGTCGCCCCCACCGCGGCGGCGCGAGGCGAAGAACCGCACGACCATCACCACGAGCGAGGTCGCCAGGCTCAGCGTGACGACGAGGAACAGCAGATCGTTCTGGCTCACGGACGCCTGCCTTCTGCGGCATCCGCCACGATCTTCGCGATCCGCGCCGCGCGGGTCTCCGGACGCTTGGCCATGGCGATGTTCGTGAGACCGAGCTTCTTGGCCGACTTCGGGAACGCGTCCCAGTTCGCGCGGGCGGCGGGCACGGCATCGAGTGCGGCGGCGAACTCGGGTGGCTCGATGCCTGCCTCCGGCCCGTCGAGCACCTCCCATGAGCCGTTGGCCTTTGCGGCGTCGAGCACCCGGATGCCGGCGGACGCCAGCATCCCTGCGGCCTCGAGTTCAGCGATGCGCGCCTTGTTGGTCGCCGCCCAGCCGCTCGACGGACGTCGCGGCGAGAACCACTGCCCGACCGTCTGGTCGTCGAAGGTGCGCACGGGGCCGTCGATCCAGCCGAAGCAAAGAGCCTGGCGCACCGCATCCTCGTAGCCGACGCCGGCGTTCGCATTGCCGCGCACGCTCAGCAGCCACACGCCCGACGCTCGCTCGTGGTTCTCCTCCAGCCACGCGCGCCAGGCGTCGGCATCCGCTGCCCGAACCCGCTCACCGTCGTCGAGAACGCCCATGCGTCACTTCTTGGTCTTCACCGTCGGGATCGTCTCGGTGATGCGCGGCAGCAGGTCGGCGACCGACTGAACGATCTCGTCGGGGCGGAACGGGTACTTCTCGATCTCGGCCTGGTCGCTGATTCCGGTGAGCACGAGCACGGTGTGCAGGCCCGCCTCGATGCCCGCGACGACGTCGGTGTCCATACGGTCGCCGATCATGCCGGTGCGCTTGGAATGCGCGCCGATCTTGTTCAGAGCCGAGCGGAACATCATCGGGTTCGGCTTGCCGACGACGTACGGCTCCTTGCCGGTGGCCTTGGTGATGAGCGCCGCGATCGCGCCGGTCGCGGGGAGCGGTCCGTCGGCGCTCGGACCCGTGGCATCCGGGTTCGTGACGATGAACCGCGCACCGTCGTTGATGAGGCGGATCGCCTTCGTGATCGCCTCGAACGAGTAGTTGCGCGTCTCGCCGACGACCACGAAGTCGGGGTTCGTCTCGGTCATGATGAAGCCGGCGTCGTGCAGGGCGGTGAGGATGCCGGCCTCGCCGATCACGAAGGCCGAGCCCCCTGGCAGCTGCTGCTTCAGGAAGTCGGCGGTCGCGAGCGCGGACGTCCAGATGCGGTCCTCCGGCACGTGCAGCCCGCTCGTGCGCAGGCGGGCGGAGAGGTCGCGGGCCGTGAAGATCGAGTTGTTCGTCAGCACCAGGTACGGGATGCCGGAGCTCTCCCACCCGGCGAGCAGTTCGGACGCCCCGGGGATGGCGTCGTTCTCATGGACGAGCACGCCGTCCATGTCGGTGAGCCAGCATTCGATGTCGTCGCGTTGTGCCATGTGCACAGCCTAGAGGGAGCAGGTGACGCGGCGGAGAGAGCTCAGGCGCTGAGCCAGATCACGTCGGCGGCGTCGCCCACCGCGACCGGAGCGCCGTCGACCGTGATCCCGTCGGCGGTCACCGTGACTTCGGTGCCCACGTCGACCCCGGCGGCCTCGATCACGCGCAGGACCGCAGGGTCCTGGTCGCTCACGCGCAGCACCCGACCCACATGCCCTGGACGCGCGTCGGCGAGCAGCACGAACGGCGCGCGCTCGACCCGGCCCGCGGCATCCGGAATCGCGTCGCCGTGCGGGTCGAAGCGGGGCCGGCCGAGACGGGCGTCGATGCCCTCGAGCAGTCGGTCGCTGATCGTGTGCTCCAGCACCTCGGCCTCGTCGTGCACCTCGTCCCAGCCGTAGCCGAACTCGCGCACCAGCCAGGTCTCGATCAGACGGTGCCGACGGATGATCGCGAGCGCGCGCTCGGTGCCGGCATCCGTCAACCGCACGGCCCCGTAGGGCACGTGCGAGACGAGCCCGGCTGCGGCGAGCTTCTTGACCATCTCGGTCACGCTCGACGGTGCGATGCCGAGCTTGGCGGCGAGCACCGACGGCGTGATCGGCGCATCCTGCCATTCGGTGTGCGCGTAGACGGTCTTGAGGTAGTCGTCAGCTGCGGGGGAGGCCACGGTTCCAGCCTAGGGATTCGCGACGTCGACGAGGATGCCGAAGGCGACCTGACCGGCGAAGAAGACGACGAGGAATCCGAGCAGGGCCGCCGCGAGCGACAGGCGGCCGTCGAATCCGTCGATCTTGGCGATGCCGATCTTGCGGGCGCGGAACGCCAGGACGAGCGTCGCAATGCCCAGGGCGAGCTGCACCCACGGGCCTCCTGCGGGCAGCACGTTCGGGAACGCGATGAGCAGGCCCCCGAGCAGCCCGGTCGCGAGCCCGATCCACGTGAGAAGGCGGACGACGGATGCTGCGGGCATGTGCTTCAGCGTATCCGCTCTGCGTCGTGAGCCCGTGCCGATGCAGGAATGAATCGTGTCAAAAACCTTGACCCGCGCCGGATGAGCGCGTACCTTCGGGCGGGCACGGAAAACGCTTCCCCGACATTCGCTCAGGAGTATTCGATGAAGAATCCCCGGTCCCATCCGTTCCTCGCCGCCGTCGCTGTGGTCACCAGCGGGTGCCTGCTCGCGGGCGGCGCGCAGGCGGCATCCGCCTCCGTCCTCCCGATAGACCGTCACCCGGCAGCCACCGCTCCGCAGCTCGAGACGCTCGATCGCGGTGTCGTCGCGGTGTCCACCGCCGAGGGCGTCTTCCTCAGCTGGCGCCTGCTCGCCTCGGAGACGACCGGCTCGACCGACACCGGGCTCGCCGGGCCCGACTTCGCGATCTACCGCGACGGCGAGCGCATCGCGGTCGTGACCGACAGCACGAGCTACGCCGACGCCGATGGCGCCGCGACCTCGAGCTACACGGTCGCCCCCGTCCTCAACGGCGTCGAGCTCGACGCTTCCGCCCCCGTCACCGCCTGGGCGCAGGGACACCACGATCTGCCGCTCACGAAGCCCGCCGACGGCGTGACCCCCAAGGGCGAGGCGTACACGTACTCCGCCAACGACGTCTCGGTCGGCGATGTCGACGGCGACGGCCAGTACGAGTACGTCGTGAAGTGGGACCCATCGAACTCGAAGGACGTGTCGCAGCGCGGCTACACCGGCAGCGTCTACATCGACACCTACGAACTCGACGGCACGCTGCTGAACCGTCTCGACCTGGGCGTGAACATCCGCGCGGGCGCGCACTACACGCAGTTCCTCGTCTACGACTTCGACGGCGACGGACGATCGGAGACGATGCTGAAGACGGCACCCGGCACGAAGTCGATCAGCTATGCCGCCGACGGATCGATCGCGAGCGAGAAGTACATCACGATGCCCGGAGCCGATCTCGAGGCCGGCTACGCGAACACCGACGACTACCGGCTCAGCGCCGCCGATTACGAGGAGCACCTCGTCGACATGTTCCTCGGGTGGAGCGAGCGACCCGAGGTGATCTCCGGCCAGTGGCCCGCCACGCTCGAAGAGGCATGGGGGATGCCGGTCACCCATGAGTATCCGCTGAGCCGCGAGGGTGCGCAAGAGCTCGCCGACACGTTCATCGACGTGTACGCGCCGAGCCGCAGCGCCAAGAACCTGCTGCGCGAGTTCGAGGGCTTCATCGTCGACGGGCCGGAGTACCTCACGGTGTTCGACAGCGCGAGCGGCGCCGAGCTGGAGACGATCGACTACCCCACCGAGCGCGGAGATGACGGCCTGCTCTGGGGCGACTACGCCATGGCCCGCATCGAGCCGGCCAACCGGGTCGACCGGTTCCTGTCGGGCGTCGGCTACTTCGACGGTCAGCATCCGTCAGCGGTCTTCGCCCGCGGCTACTACACGCGAACCACCATCACGACGCTCGACTGGGACGGTGAGCAGCTCACTCAGCGCTGGCAGGTCGACAGCGGACAGGTGCCGATGACGAATCCGTTCAATGACTCCCCGCACGGCCGCGACGGCACCGACCCGGTCTACGGCGGCATCACGACGCAGGGTGACCACTCGCTCAGCACGGCGGATGTCGACGGCGACGGCACGCAGGAGCTCGTGTACGGATCGGCCACCATCGACGACGACGGCAGCGTGCTGTACAGCTCGCACGACGTGCTGCCCGAGGGCAGCGCGGACCCTGGTGCCGACGTGCGTCTCGGGCACGGCGACGCCATGCATGTGGCCGACATCGATCCGAGCCGTCCGGGGATGGAGATCTGGACCGCGCACGAGGGCGGCACCTATGCGCCCTATGGCTCGGTGCTGCGCGATGCGGCCACCGGCGTGCCCCTGTTCGGCGCCTACTCCGGCAAGGACACCGGCCGCGCGATGGTCGGCGACGTGCGACCGGACGTCCCCGGCATCGAAGTGTGGGCGAGCATGCCCGGCGGCACCGACGCGAGCGGGCTTCTGAGCGCCAAGGGGCAGGTGCTCTCCGCGACGAACCCTCGCACGAACATGTCGATCCGCTGGGCGGGTGACGGCACGACGCAGATCGTGAACGGCAGCGGCACCGCGACCCCGACGATCGACGACTGGACGCGGGGCACCCTGCTCACCGCAACGGGAACGCTGACCAACAACGGCACCAAGGGCAACCCCTCGCTCGTCGCCGATGTGCTCGGGGACTGGCGCGAGGAGCTCCTCGTGCGCACGGCCGACTCGAGCGCTCTCCGGTTCTACACCACGACAGAGGTGACGCAGCACAAGCTCACGACCCTGATGCACGACGTGCAGTACCGGGCCGAGACCGCTCGTCAGCAGACGACGTACAACCAGCCCGCGTACACCTCGTACTACCTCGCGAGCGACATCGACTGGTCGGACGTGCCCGTGCTGACGACAGCGCTCACGCCGCTCGCGCCGACGTTCAAGGACCGCCCGGGTGCCGCGCACGACGAGGTGCGGCTGCCCTCTGGCACGTCGGGCGTGAGCTACTACGTGAACGGCGTGAAGGCGACATCGAACAAGGTCCGCGTGGTCGGCGACGTGACCGTCGTCGCGGTGCCCGACGCGTGGTTCCGCATCGCCGATGGCGCCGAATCGACGTGGGCGACTGAGTTCACCGGTTGACGGTGCCTGGCTGATCAGCTCCTCTCGCGAGCCCGGTCGACGAATCGCAGGATTCTCGACCGGGCTCGCGGGCGGAACGGGGGTGGCGTGGGGCGGAACCGGAGCGGACTATGCGGTGAGCAGCAGCCAGAGCAGTGCGCCGTTGAGCGCGATCAGGAGAACGGATGCGACCACCCCCGCGACCGTCGTCCAGGCGCGGTTCGCGTATGCCCCGAGCGTGCGCCGCTGCGCCGTGAGGGCGACGAGGGGAATCAGCGCGAAGGGGATGCCGAACGACAGCGCGACCTGACTGAGCACGAGTGCGAGTGTGGGGTCGACGCCGAGCCCGAGGATGACGAGCGCGGGGATCAGTGTGACGAGGCGCCGCGCCAGCAGGGGGATCCGCACGTGCAGCAGGCCGTGCATGATCTCGGCCCCCGCGTAGGCGCCCACGGAGGTCGACGCGAGCCCTGATGCCAGCAGGCCGACGGCGAAGAACGTCGCGACCACGGGGCCGAGGCCCGCGGCGAGCGCCGCGTGCGCGCCCTCGAGCGAGTCGGTCCCTTCCACGCCCGCGAGGTTCGCGGCGGCGAGCAGCAGGATGCAGAGGTTGACCGAGCCGGCGATGATCATCGCGATCGACACGTCCCACCGGGTGGCCGTCAGCAGGCGGCGGATGCGCGAGGGCTCGGTTCGCGCGGCTTCTGCCGCAGCATCCGTCTCCTCGCCGCGTCGCCCTGAGGAGCCGAAGCGATCGCGGGCCAGCGAGGAGTGCGCGTAGATCGCGTGCGGCATGATCGTCGCGCCCAGGATGGATGCCGCGAGCAGCACCGAGCCGGCTCCCTCGAAGCGCGGCACGATGCCGCCGACGACGCCGGCCGGATCAGGTGGTGCGACGAAGACGCCCGCGACGAAGCCGAACGTGATGATCGCCATGAGGGCGATGATCACGAACTCGAAGTGCCGCGGACCGCGACGGCTCTGCACCGCGAGGACGATCATCGACACCGCGCCCGTGATGAAGCCGCCCAACAGCAGCGGCACGTGGAAGAGCAGGTTCAGTGCGACGGCGCCGCCGATCACCTCGGCGAGGTCGGTGGCCATCGCGACGAGTTCGGCCTGCAGCCAGTACGCCCGCCGGGCCCATCTGTTCCGCAGCCGCGAGCCGAGCATCTCGGGCAGACTCTGGCCGGTGACGACGCCGAGCTTGGCGGAGAGGTACTGGATGAGCCAGGCCATGACGTTTCCGGCGAGGACGACCCACACGAGCAGATAGCCGTACTGCGCCCCGGCGGTCATGTTGCTCGCCACGTTGCCGGGGTCGAGATAGGCGACCCCCGCGACGAGCGCGGGGCCGAGCAGCCACAGACTGCGGGGGGCGACTGCGGCGCGGACCTCTTCGACCGCGGTGGTTTTAGGCATGCCGAAATCTTATCGATTTTTTCGGTGAACCTAAATAACAATCGATCGACGGTTCACGGTGTCCGAGGCGGCGCGTGCTACACAGAACGGGGAGGGAAGATGTCGCTGACGAGGACGAGCACCGCCTGGTGGGTGCTCCTGCTGCTGGGCGTACTGAGCGTATTCCCCGTGGCGACGGCAGCCATCTCGCAGGGCGTGGATGCCGGAGCGGATGTGATCGACTCCTGCTGGGCGAGCGAGCTTCCTCCGGGGGTGGAGCCCCACGACAACACGCTGCGGACCGCGGAGATCACCTTCATGCCGGCCGGTCGCCTGTGCGACTGGGAGGCGGGCGACACCCAGACCGGCTGGCCCATCACGATCGCCGCGCTCATCGCGACGGTCGTGGCCGTCGTGGTCACGGCCTTCGCCCTGCGGTACGGAGGCGCCGCGCGCCGGGTGGTCGCGCTGCTGCCGCTGCTCGCGATCGCCGGGCTGTGGTTCACGATGTGGTCGAGCACGCTCTTCGTCATCATCGACTGAACGGCGCCGGCGACGGCCGCGGATACGCTGGCCTGATGGACGACGCGCAGGCGGGCTCAGCGACCCAGGATTCGGCGCAGCCGGGGTACGGTGTCGGCCCCTGGCAGGGGGAGTGGCCCGAAGAGGCGCATTACGACCCCGAGCTGCTCGCTCACGGCGACACCCGCAACGTGATCGATCGCTACCGCTACTGGCGCATGGAGGCGATCGTCGCCGATCTCGATCTGCAGCGGCATCCGTTCCACGTAGCGATCGAGAACTGGCAGCACGACATGAACATCGGCTCGATCGTGCGCAGCGCCAACGCGTTCCTCGCCGACACCGTGCACATCATCGGGCGGCGCCGGTGGAACAAGCGCGGGGCGATGGTCACCGACCGCTACCAGCACGTGTTGCATCACGAGACGGTCGAGGCGTTCGCCGCCTGGGCTGCGGATGCCGGCATCCCGATCATCGCGGTCGACAACGTCGATGGCGCGGTGCCGGTCGATCGGGCTGAGCTGCCGGAGTGCTGCGTGCTGCTGTTCGGTCAGGAGGGGCCCGGGCTCTCGGATGAGGCGCTCGCCGCGGCATCCGCCCACATCGAGATCACGCAGTACGGCTCGACCCGATCGATCAACGCGAGCGCGGCCGCCGCCGTGATCATGTACGAGTGGTGCCGGAGGTATGCCGCGTGAGGATCGCTCTGAAGATCGCCCTCGTGCCGGTGGCCGCCTTCACGCTCACCGGCTGCACCGCGGTGACCGAGGGTGCGCCATCGCCGGAGCCGACCGTGGTCGTGACGCAGTACACGCCCGCACCCGAGGGGACGCCCGAGCCGCTCTCCGACGTCGAGATCGCGCTCGCCACTCAAGTGCGCGAGGCCGCGGTCGACGACCTGAATCGGTGGTCGGACCGCGAGATCATCGGCGTCAGCTGGTTCATCTGCGAACAGCTCGATTTCGGGACGACCATGTTCGAGCTGACCGACGCTCTCCAGCAGAACCGGTTCAATGACGCGATGGTGGCGGCGTTCGTGGAGCCGTCGGTGACCGTGTTGTGCCCGGAGCACGTCGACAAGCTCGGCGAGGGGGCGGTCTGAGCCGGCTCAGCCGCGGTCGATGCCGAACGCGTGCTTCATGAGCGCGTTGACGTCGGCGTCGAGCCGATCGATGCGCTGATTGATCCCACGGAACTCCGAGGACATCTCCGTCTTGAGCGAGCCGATCTCGGTCCTGATGATCCGGATGAACATCGTCGACATGAGCGTGATCATGCCGAAGAGCGCGGTGGCGAAGACGCCGATCAGCGTCCATACCTGCGGTTCGGTCACGGTGAGCACCTCCCTATTGTGAACCTGTCCCGGCGATACTGCCAGGACCCGCGGGCGTGGGGTCGGCCGGAAAGCCGGAAGACACGTGAGTGGTGGATAACTCGATGCGGGCGAGCATCGTGCAGGAAAGGTGCCGCTCAGCCGCCGACGGTCACCCAGCGCCCCGAGCGCACTCGCCAGCCCAGGGTGCCCAGGCGGGCGAGCAGGTAGACGCCGAAGAAGGCGACGGCGAGCCAGACGAGCCCGGCTGCCCCGCCGATGCCGGTCGCCGCGATGATCCACAGCGTTGGCAGGAACGGCACGAGGTTGAGCCCGCCGGCGATCGCGAGGTACTTCGCGTCGTTCGCGCCCATCAGCACGCCGTCGAGCACGAACACGACCCCGGCGATCGGCTGGGCGATCGCGAGCACGACCAGCGCGGGCTGCACGAGGGCGGCGACGGCGGGGTCGCCCGTGAACACGATCCCGAGGACTCCCGAGAGTGCGCCGATCAGCAGGCCGACGATCACGCCGAACCAGGCCCCCCAGGCGACCGTGCGGCCCAGAACGCGGTGCACCTGCGCCTCGTCGCCCGCGCCCAGCTCCTTCCCGATCAGCGCCTGGGCGGCGATCGCGAGGGCGTCGAGGGCGAACGCCGCGGCCGAGAAGATCGTGAAGACGATCTGCCAGCCGGCGAGCTCGGCCGTGCCGATCCCCGTCGCGATGCCGACGGTCGCGAGCAGCGCCACCCGCAGGCTGACGGTGCGCAGGAACAGCCAGCCACCGGACTGCGCGGTGCTGCGGATGCCGCCGCCGTGCGCGCGCATCGAGGCGCTGTGCTTCGTGGCGAGGCGCTGCACGACCAGCACGTAGGCGGCGACCATGCCCCATTGCGCAGTGACGGTGCCCGCGGCCGATCCGGCGATGCCCCAGGCGAGCCCGTAGATGAAGAGGTAATTGAGCACAGCGTTCGCGCCGAACCCTAGGCCGGCGATCCACAGCGGTGTCATCGTGTCCTGCATGCCGCGGAGGAGCCCGGTCGCGGCGAACACGATGAGCATGGCGGGCAGGCCCCACATCGAGATCACGAGATAGGCGTTCGCCTCCGCGGCGACGGCCTCGCTCGCCCCGAAGAGCGACACGAGCCAGGGCGAGGCCACGGCGCCTGCCACCGCCAGCACCGCGCCGAGACCGAGCGCGAGCCACATGCCGTTGATGCCGATGCTCACGGCGTCTCCCGGCTGGCCGGCCCCGAACCTTCGCGCGACAGCCGGAGTCGTCGAGTAGGCGAGGAACACCATGAGTCCCACGATCGTCTGCAGTACGGCGCTCGCGATGCCGAGGCCCGCGAGGGGCCGGGTGCCGAGGTGCCCGACCAGGGCGGCGTCGACGATGAGGAACGCGGGCTCGGCGATCAGCGCGCCCAGCGCGGGCACGGCGAGGCGCAGGATCTCGCGGTTCAGACTCACCCTCCGAGCCTAGGGGGACGCGGAGACACCGCGACGCGGGCGCGTGGCCGTCGTACCCTGGAATCAGTCGGAGGTGCACACATGACCGATCCACGAGAGGCCGCGGCCAGATACCGCGCGCGGCAGCAGAGCGACGGCGAGACGGATGCCGACACCGGCACGGCTCCCGGCGCGGGTGCGGCGGTGGACAGAGCCGCCTACATCGAGAGTGCGATCCAGGTGGCGATCCGCCGCGGGGACTTCGACGATCTTCCCGGCGCGGGCAAGCCGATCGAGGGGCTGGGCGACCACCACGACCCCGACTGGTGGATCCGCCGCAAGATCGAGACCGAGAATCTCACGGGCCTCGGGCCGCCGGCGATCCTCCTCCGCGCCGAAGACCGAGAGCTCGACGAGCATCTCGACCTGCTCGGCCGTGAGTCGGACGTGCGCGACGTGCTCGAGGACTTCAACCGCCGCGTGCTCGAGGCCAGTCGGCAGCTGATGGGCGGGCCTCCGGTGGTCACGCAGCCGCGCGACGTCGACGCCGAGGTCGCCGCCTGGGCCGAGCGCCGGGCGGCGCGGCAGGCGGCACGCGCGGCCTCGGACGAGGCCGCGCGGCCCAGGCGGCGCCGCTTCGGCATCCGCCGTCGCAGCTGACAGGCGCCGTCCCGGGTTACTCGACGGCCCGATCCGGAGCCGCAGTCCTCCGTCGCCACCACCCGTCGACCCCGAATCGACCGGCCGCGGGCGAGGCGATCACGAGCGCCGACAGCAGCACCATGACGGGGTACTGGGCGATCAGCTGATCCGAGCTCCAGTACAGCATCAGGGTGCCGATCGAGGCGAAAGCCGTCAGCCGGCTGAATACCCCCGCGACCAGCATCACCCCGAGCAGAACCTCCAGCGCCGGGATCACGACTCCGAACAGTCCGGATGCCGCGCCCATGAACGCGCCGAGCGGCTCGAACCACCACGGCACGCGGCTGTTGCCTCCCGTGCTCTGGACCACAAGTTCGATGTCGGCCGCGCCGAAACCGGCCCGATACTTCAGCACGCCCTCCGCTAGCCAGAGCATCCCGACCGCCACTCTCGCCGCGCCGCCGAACAGCGACGCCACGAGAGGGCCCCTCCGGCCGGTGCCGATCATGAGAGCTTCGCGGCGCCGAACACCGCCTTGGCCTTGTCGCAGTGGATCACGACATAGGTGAAGTCGGCGGTGTCGACGTCCTTCAGCGTGAACGTCTGGGACGCCGTGTCGAACGAGACGGCATCCACCATGGTGCCGGCCTCGACCGCGGCCTCATCGGTTCCCGTCGTCAGATAGATGTGCAGATCGGGACCCTCGTCCGAGGAGAAGCCCGACAGGGTCAGCGTGCCGTCCGCGACCGTGACCGAGCCCTGCACGGTCTTGTCGTTCAGGCCCATGAAGTCTCCGGTCTTCTCCATGCCCATGTCGGTGCTCTGAGACATGGACGGTTCCGGCTTCATGCCCGTGTCGGAGCCAGTCGAGCTGCACGCGGTGAGCGAGAGCGAGAGGGCGAGAGCCGCGGTGGCGGCGAGGGCGATCTTGCGCATGGGATTCTCCTGTTCGCTGCGCGGCGGGATGCCGCATCGGATTGCACTGCGCAGCACGCTACGGAGCCGGATGCCGCGACCGCGGAGTCCTTTCGTGATCGTAAGGAACCGCTCGCGCCGACCGATCGCGCGACTAGTGTCGACCGCATGGATGAGAGGGCCCGCGTCGTCGTCGTGGAGGACGATCCGACGGTTCGAGCAGCCGTCGACGCCTATCTGCGCGCCAACGGCTACGCTGTCGACGCGTTCGGCGACGGCCTGTCGGCGCGATCTGCGCTCGCCGAGCGCATCCCCGACGTCCTGATCGTCGACCGGATGCTGCCGGGAATCAGCGGCGACGAGCTGTGCGAGCAGATCCGCGCGGTGTCGGACGTGCCGATCATGATGCTGACGGCGCTGGGGCAGGTGGAGGACCGCATCGACGGACTCGAGTCCGGAGTCGACGACTATCTCACGAAGCCCTTCTCTCTGCGGGAGCTGCTGCTGCGAGTGGGAGCGCTGGTGCGCCGTGCTCGCTCCGCGGCATCATCGGGAGAGATCTCCGACGGCGATTTCCGGATCGACCCCGCGCGGCGGCGCGTCTGGGTGCGCGGCGCCGAGGTCGCTCTGACTGCCCGGGAGCACGACCTGCTCGCATTCCTCGTGAGGAACCCCGACCGCGTGATCGCACGAGACGAGATCCTCCGCGAGGTGTGGGGGTGGAGCGTCGGGGAGGCGTCGACCGTCACGGTGCACGTGCGCCGCCTGCGCGAGAAGATCGAGCTCGATCCGCAGGACCCCCGACACCTGCACACCGAGTGGGGCGCCGGCTACTGTTTCTCTCCGCAGGGGCGCCTGCGATGATGGCGCTCGCCCCGGCCGACATCGGACTCATCATCCTGACGTCTGTCGGATGCTCCGCCGCCGTCTCCTCCGTGGCCCTCCTGGCGCTGCGTCTTGTCCGCCGCCGCACCATGACGGCTCAGCTTCTGATCGTCGCCTGCGCCGGCACGGCCGCGATGGCGGCATCCGTCCTGGCGATCTCGATCGAGATGTACATCTCCGACCACGACCTCGCTGTGCTCGTCGCTGTGATCGGGGTCTCGCTCGTGCTCGCGCTGGTGGTCGCCTGGGTGGTCTCGCGGGCGGCCAGGCGGTCGTTCGGCAGACTCTCGGCCTCGCTCGAGCGGGTGGGCGGAGGTGCGGTGGTGGATGCCGAGCCCTCGGGCTGGGGCGAGATCGACGAGCTGTCGGCGCAGCTCGCCGCGGTGTCGCACAAGGTCGAGGCCGCGCGCGCCGAGCTCGAGCAGCTGGACTCCGCACGACGCCGGTTCTTCGCCTGGATCTCGCATGATCTGCGGACCCCTCTCACCGCGGTGCGCGCTCTTGCCGAGACCATCGAGGAGGGCGCGGCGGACGCCCCGGAGCGCTTCGCCGGAGAGGTGCGCGCTCAGGTCGAGACGATGAGCCGCATGGTCGACGATCTGTTCGAACTGTCGAAGCTCACCTCGGGCGCGGTGCAGCTGCGCACGGAGCAGGTCGGGCTGCGGGATGTGGTCTCCGACGCCGTGGCCGATGTGCGGATCGCTGCAGACCGACGAGGCGTGCGCATCGTCGAACGGGGCATCGACGGCCAGGTGCTGTGGGCGGACCCGCATCAACTCGGACGCATCATCGCGAATCTTCTGGCCAACGCCATCAGACATGCGCCGACCGGCAGCGACATCGTGATCTCGGCGACCGAACCCGATCGCGACCGCCTGGTGCTCGGCATCCTCGACCATGGATCGGGGGTTGCCGTGGAAGACCTGGATCGCATGTTCGACGTCGGCTGGCGGGCCGATCCCGCGCGCGGCTCGGCACCCGATGATCTCGTGTCGTCGGGAGCGGGACTCGGTCTGTCGATCGCGCGCGGCCTCGCGCGTGCCCACGGCGGGGACGTCGTGGCCGAGATCACGGGCGAGGGCTTCCAGATGAACGTGCTGCTGCCCTTCGGAGCTGACGTCGAGCGGGTCTGAGCCGGTCCCGCCCACGATGTCGGGAACGCCGCATAGGCTGTCTCCATGACCCTCCCCGCAGGCCTCGCCATCGAAGAGTTCAGCTCCGACATCCGTCCGCAGGACGACCTGTACCGCCACGTCAACGGCACCTGGTTCGCCCGCACCGAGATCCCGGCCGACAAGGCCCGCTGGGGTGCGTTCCACATGCTCGCCGAGCAGGCCGAGAAAGACGTCAGGGCGATCATCGAGGACTCGCAGGATGCTGAGCAGGGCACGCTGGCCCGCAAGATCGGCGACCTGTTCGCGAGCTTCATGGACACCGCGCGCATCGACGCCGCCGGGGTCGCGCCGCTCGCCGAGACCCTCGCCGAGGTCGACGCGCTCGACAGCATCCCCTCGTTCCTGCGCACCGCCGGCGCCTACGATCGCGACGGTCGCGCGCACCTGATCGGCCTGTACGTCGACGGCGACCCCGGCGACCCCGAGCGGTATCTGCCTGTGCTGCTGCAGGGCGGCCTGTCGCTGCCCGACGAGAGCTACTACCGGCTCGACACCTTCGAGGAGACTCGGGCGAAGTACCGCGAGCACCTCGAGCGGTTGCTCGCCCTGGCCGGGATCGCGGATGCTGCGGCGCAGGCCGACCGTGCGATCGCGCTCGAGACCGAGCTCGCCTCGCATCATTGGGACAACGTGCGCAGCCGCGACGCGGTCGAGACCTACAACCTCAAGACCTGGGCCGAGCTGCAGGAGCTCGTCGGCGTCGATCTCGCTCCGTGGCGCGAGGGCGTCAGCCCCTCGAACCCCGTCGCCCTCGACGAGGCCGTCGTCTCGCAGCCGAGCTTCTTCGAGGCCCTCGGCTCGCTGCTCGTGCCCGAGCGGCTCGACGACTGGAAGGCGTGGCTGCGCTCGCAGGTCGTGCACGCGGCGGCTCCCTACCTCACCGACGACCTGGTGCAGGAGAACTTCTCCTTCTACGGCACCGAGCTCTCGGGCGTGCCCAGCATCCGCGAGCGCTGGAAGCGCGGCGTCTCGGTCACCGAGGGCGCGCTCGGCGAGGCGATCGGCAAGGTCTACGTCGAGCGGCACTATCCGCCGACGGCGAAGGCCGCGATGGACGAGCTGGTCGGCAACCTCATCGAGGCGTACCGGCAGAGCATCACGACTCTCGAATGGATGACCCCCGAGACCCGCGAGCGCGCGCTCGCCAAGCTCGACGCGTTCACTCCGAAGATCGGTCACCCCGACGTGTGGCGCGATTACTCCTCCCTGGTGATCGACCGCGACGACCTGTTCGGCAACGTGCGGCGCGCGGCGATCTTCGAGCACGACCGCCACATCGACAAGGTCGGGGAGCCCATCGACCGCTCCGAGTGGCACATGCCGCCGCAGATGGTCAACGCGTACTACAACCCGTCGATGAACGAGATCGTCTTCCCTGCGGCCATCCTCCAGTACCCGTTCTTCGACGCGGGCCGCGATGCCGCCGCGAACTACGGCGGCATCGGCGCGGTGATCGGCCACGAGATCGGTCACGGCTTCGATGACCAGGGCAGCCGCTACGACGGCGACGGCAAGCTCGAGGACTGGTGGACGGATGCCGACCGCTCGGCCTTCGAGGAGCGTACGAAGGCGCTGATCGAGCAGTACGACGCTCTCGTGCCCGAGGGACTCGACGCCGAGCATCACGTGAACGGCGCCCTCACGATCGGCGAGAACATCGGCGACCTGGGCGGCCTGGGCATCGCGCTCAAGGCCTACGAGCTGTCGCTCGGCGGCGCCGAGGCCCCGGTCATCGACGGCTTCACGGGCGTGCAGCGGCTGCTGCTGTCGTGGGCGCAGGTGTGGCAGCAGAAGAGCCGTGAGGCCGAGACGCTGCGCCTGCTGACGATCGACCCGCATTCGCCGACCGAGTTCCGTTGCAACCAGATCGTGCGCAACATCGACGCGTTCTACGAGGCCTTCGACGTCACGGAATCCGACGCTCTCTGGCTCCCGCAAGACGCCCGTGTGACGATCTGGTGACCATTCTCCGGAGTTCGTGAAGGATCCTCACTCCCGAGGGTTACGATATCCGTGCTGCTGGGGAGCGCATCCCCGCTGCATCCCGCAATCCAACCCCCCTCAAAGGATCACGCGTGGGCGCTCCTGAGCCGGTCGAAGGCTTCCGCCACTCGTCGAGCTCTGACTCCTCGTCAGGTCGGCGCTCTCAGCGCGCCACGAGGCGACTGCCGCGCCGGGCGGCTATCGGACGGCGGTCGTTCACCTCTACCCTGCGTTCGCTCGAGACGCTGGCGGATGCCGGCGCGCAGGTGTCGGTGCACGTCGTCGACCTCGATTCCCACGTGCACGTGCTCTCCGGCGACGATCACGTCACCATGCCGATCGCGGGCCTCGGCGTGGTGCCGCTGCTCGTCGAGGTCGCGGCAGCGTTCGAGGCCGGAACCCTCGATCCGCTCGAGATCGTCGAGCGCACGGCGACCGAGCAGGTGCTGACGTCCGGCGTGTGGCGCCATCTGCACGCGCCGGCGCTGCCGCTGGAGGACCTCGCGGTTCTCGCCGCGGCTGCCGGTGACCCGATCGCGGCGAACGCCCTGCTGCAGAAGGTCGGCCACGACCGCGTGCGTGAGCGCATCGAGTCTCTGGGCCTGCGTCGCACCGCGCTTCTCGACCGGTTCCGCGACCAGCGCGGCCCCGACGACGCGCCCCACGTAGCCGTGGGTTCGTCCCGCGAGCTCGCGGGCCTGTTCTCCGCCCTCGTGAACTCGCAGGTCGTGGATGCGGCGGTCAGCGCCCAGGTGTCCGAGTGGTTGAGCCTGAACCAGGATCTCAGCCTCGTCGCGGCATCCACGGGCCTCGATCCGTTCGCGCACGACCACGACGCCCACGGCCTGCTGTTCATCAACAAGACCGGACGCGACCGTGGCGTCCGGGCCGAGGCCGGGGTGCTCGCAGGTCCTCGAGCCGGCGTCGCCTACTCGCTCATCGTCTGCTTCGACGACCTCTCGATCGCGCACCGGCTCCGCGCACACGACGCCTTCCGTGTGCTCGGCGTCGAGCTCATGGAGTACACGCACTAGTTCTCACCCCGTCTACCATCGAGACATGCCCTACCCCGACTGGACCCCGCATCGCCGAGATGACGGCGAACTCCTCGGCTGGATTCATCCTGCAGGCGATGACTGGGCGGCCGTCGACGTCCTCGGGCGCCCGGTGTCCGGCCCCGTCGAGTGGCTCGATGCCGAGGCGGCTCTCGAGGGTCACGGCATCGCCTGGCTCGCCGAGCCCTGGATGCTGGAGGGTGAGGCCGACCGCCCGCTGCGCGTGCGCATCGTGGAGGTGACGCCCGACGATGAGGTCTCGCCAGGGAGGATCGTCGTGAAGATCGACGACTTCGGCGATATGACTCGCCCGGCCACGACTCAGTTCACGCTGGCATGGCCGATCCCCGATCGGCTGCGCTCCCCGCGTGACGGCGACCCCGACCCTCGAACCATCTCCCGTTGACGCGCCGCCGCTGAAGGGCGTAGACCTGAGTCGACCCGCATATCGGGAGGAGCCGGCGATGGGCAATGTCTACAGCGACATCTCTGTTTCTGCCGACGGCTTCGCGGCTGGCGTGAACCAGCGGGAGGAAGCGCCTTTCGGCGACATCGACGAGACGTGGCTGCACGGCTGGATGTTCGATGCGTACGAGGAGAACCGGGTCGAGGTCGACGCGATCGTGGACTCGGGAGCGACGGTCATGGGGCGCAACATGTTCGGACCTGTACGCGGGGAGTGGGATCGCGACTGGCGCGGGTGGTGGGGCCCGAACCCGCCCTATCACGGTCCCGTGTTCGTGCTCACCCATTTTCCGCACGAGCCGATCGAGATGGAAGGCGGGACCACGTTCCACTTCGTCACCGACGGCATCCGATCCGCCCTGGATCGCGCACGGAGCGAAGCGGGCGACCGCAACATCTCGGTCGCCGGGGGAGCGGCCACGGTGAACCAGTTCCTCGCCGCCGGGCTGCTCGACGAGCTGCGGCTGCACATCACTCCCTGCATCCTCGGTGCGGGGGAGCGGATCTTCGACGGCGTTCCGCCGCAGAGGCTGGAGCAGATCTCCGTGCGCGCGACCCCGATGGTCACGCACGTCACCTACCGCCGGATCTGATCTCGGTCGCCAGCCGGGAAGTGACGGATGCCGATCACGACGGCAGCACGAAGTCCCCGGTCTCACCCGGGTTGACGGCGATCTCCCAGCGGAAGCCGTCGGGATCGGTGAAGTAGCCCGAGTATCCGCCCCATTCCCGCTGCACACCCGGGCTCACCGGCGCGCCGAGCAGCGCAGCCTCGGCGAGCACGTCGTCGACCTCGGCAGGAGTCACGAGATTGTGCGAGAGCGTGATCGGGGCGACACCGGATGCCGGGGCCTCGCCGATCTCGGCGGTGAAGCCCTCGACCGACCACAGCGACAGGATCACCTTGTCGGCGACTGGAAACATGAGCACATCGTCGCCGGCGAAGATCGGCTGCCAGCCGAGTCCGTCGACGTAGAAGGCGCGGCTGCGCTCGAGATCCGACACGGCGAGGGTGATGAAGCTGACGCGCTGCTGCATGGCTCGAGTCTGGCACCGGCATCCGACATCGGCGGAGCGGAAGCGCGATTCGCCCGAGTGCCGTTTCCGCGATCGCGGGCGGAGGGGCAGACTGGGTTCGTGCGAACCATCCGAGATCTCGACACCGTTGAACTGATCATCGATGCGCAGGGCGTGCTCGATGCGATCCGCGGCAAGGAGCGCGTCATCGACGCCGGCACCTTGCGCGCGCTGCAGCAGTCGGGCAACTACGTGGTCGGGCTCTTCGACGACGAGGGCGGCGAGGAGAAGATGGTCGGCGCGTCGATCGCGTTCTTCGGCGAGCCCGGCCGCCGTGCGATGCACTCGCACATCACCGCGCTTCTCCCCGAGTACCGCGGTCGCGGATGGGGGCGCGAGCTCAAAGAGCACCAGCGGCAGTGGGCGTTCTCGCGCGAGGTCGGCCGGATCAGCTGGACCTTCGACCCGCTCGTGGCGCGCAACGCGCACTTCTTCCTCACGGTGCTCGGTGCCCGCGTCACCGGCTACGCCGTGAACCAGTACGGCATCTTCGGGGGAGGGGATGCAGGAGACGAGAGCGACCGGCTCGACGTGGAGTGGGCGCTGGCCGACATCGCGAAGCCTCCGGCATCCGACGCCGTGGTCGACACCCTGGCCATTCCGTCGGATGTCGAGTCCATGCGGGCGACGGATCCGGCCGCTGCGCACGAGTGGCGTCTGCGCCTGCGCTCCGAGATGGAGGAGAGGCTCGAGCGTGGCCTGCGCATCGCGGGCTTCGACGTCGAGCGCGGGTACCTCTTCACGGAGTGAGCGGGTCATGACCGATCTCGACCAGCATCCCGCCGACAGCGCCTGGCATCGATGGGCACCCGTCGGGCAGACCCTCGACACCGCCCGCATCCCCGGCAGCGGCCCTGCGCCAAGCATCGCCTCCTTCGAACTTCTACCCTTGGATGAGATGCTCGTCCCCGAGAAGCCTCGTCACGGAGAACTCGACCCTTCGGAATGCGGGCACTGTAAGCCGTCGAGGTACACGATCTGGCAGGACGACGACTGGCAGGTGAGTTCCGGGTTCGAGGGCGGGCTCGGACTTCCTTTCGTTGGCAGTCTTGCCCCGCGGCGTCATGTCCGGCTCGAAGACGCCCCGATCGACGTGCTCTCCGGCCTCGGCCCGATGCTGCAGCGACTGTCGGAGGCGACCAAGGCGATCCCGGCCGTCGCGCGCTGCCACTTCTCCCGCTGGAACGACGGCTCGGCCCACCTGCACCTGTGGGCGTACGCGCGTCCGGCGGGCATGATGCAGGGGCGCGGCGCCATCCTGCCGTACTGGGAGCAGGCCATGCCGGCGATGCCCGATGACATGCTGCAGGATCACCTCCGCATCGTGGCCGAGGCGCTGGCCGCAGGCGGCGGCGAGGCGTTCCCGCACGGACGACCCGCATCAGCAGACTGAGCGTGCGCGGATAGAATGATCTGGCCCGTGTTCACGGGTTTCTCACCCGCATCCGACCATTGGAGCCACCGTGGCCGAACAGTCCCGTCTAGACAAGGTCATCGCCCTTGCCCGCCACCGCGGGTTCGTCTTCCAAGCGGGTGAGATCTACGGCGGTTCGCGTTCCGCCTGGGACTACGGACCCCTCGGCACGGAGCTCAAGGAGAACATCCGCCGGCAGTGGTGGCAGACGTTCGTGCGCGGACGCGGCGACATGGTCGGCCTCGACTCCAGCATCATCCTGCCCAAGCGCGTCTGGGAGGCCTCCGGCCACGTCGCGACGTTCACCGACCCGCTGGTCGAGTGCCTGCAGTGCCACAAGCGCTTCCGCGCTGACAACCTCATCGAGGACTTCGAGGCGCGCAAGGGCCGCACGGCCGAGAACGGCCTCGCCGACATCCCGTGCCCGAACTGCGGCACCAAGGGCCAGTACACCGAGCCGAAGGCGTTCTCCGGCCTCGTGAAGACCTACCTCGGCGTCGTCGACGATGAGTCGGGCCTGTACTTCCTGCGCCCCGAGACCGCACAGGGCATCTTCGTGAACTTCACGAACGTGCTCACAGCCTCGCGTAAGAAGCCGCCGTTCGGCATCGGCCAGGTCGGCAAGGCGTTCCGCAACGAGATCACTCCCGGAAACTTCATCTTCCGCACCCGCGAGTTCGAGCAGATGGAGATCGAGTACTTCACGCCTCCCGCCGAGGCGCAGGAGTGGTTCGAGCACTGGGTCGAAGCCTGCTGGAACTGGTTCATCGACCTGGGCATCGACCCCGAGAACATGCGCCAGTTCGATGTTCCCGAGGAGGACCGCGCGCACTACTCGGCCGGCACGATCGACGTCGAGTACCGCTTCGGCTTCCAGGGCAAGGAGTGGGGCGAGCTCATGGGCGTCGCCAACCGCACCGACTACGACCTGTCGAGCCACAGCGAGGCCTCGGGCTCATCGCTGTCGTACTTCGACCAGGCCTCGGGCGAGCGCTACACCCCCTACGTGATCGAGCCCTCGTTCGGTCTCACCCGCGCCATGATGGCATTCCTCGTCGACGCCTATGTCGAGGAGGAGGTACCCAACGCCAAGGGCGGCACCGACGTTCGCACCGTGCTCCGTCTCGACCCGCGTCTGGCTCCTGTCAAGGTCGCCGTGCTTCCGCTGAGCCGCAACGAGAACCTCTCGCCGCTGGCACGCGAGGTCGCCGACACCCTGCGCGGCTCGTGGGCGATCGACTTCGACGACGCGGGAGCCATCGGCCGCCGCTACCGCCGTCAGGACGAGATCGGCACGCCGTTCTGCGTCACGGTCGACTTCGACTCCCTCGACGACCGCGCCGTCACCGTGCGCGACCGCGACACCATGGCTCAGGAGCGCGTCTCGATCGACGAGCTCGAGCAGTACCTCGCGGAGCGTCTGAAGGGCGCCTGACCCCGCCCGCAGCATCGCGTCCGTCGCGTCGTCGCGGCCGTCGCGTCGCCGAAACCCCCACTTAGTGCCCAGACCCCCACTTGTTCACGCAAACAGGTGGGGGTCTCGGCAGCAGGTGGGGGTTTCGCTTCAGAACGCACGGGCAGGCCCCGCGGAGGCGCCGTCGCTGCATCATGTCGCCGCGGCTCCGCACCCCCGAGTCACGCTGCGTCGACGAGACCCCTACTTATTGCCGAGACCCCCACTTATTGCCCAGACCCCCACGTGTTCACGCGAATAGGTGGGGGTCTCGGCAACAGGTGGGGGTTTCGACGTCACGGCTCCGCGACAGGACCGGATGCCGGAGCAGGAGCGGATGCCGGAGCCGCCGGGCTGCCGGCGACCGCGCGCGCATAGCGCTCAGACAGCAGCTGCAGGCGGGGGATCAGCTCGGGTGGGCTCTCGACTGTGAAGTCCATCATCAGCATCCCGATGTATGCCGCCACCGTGTCGAGGCTGTCCGCGCCCGTGACGAGGATGCAGTGTGTCTCGTCGACCGGCTCCACCACGCCGACTGCCGCGTGAATTCGGTCGAGCACGGCCTCCGCAGGCCCGTCGATGCGCAGCCGGGCGTGCACGATCCAGCCGCTCACCGCGATCGTGCGCATCGCGAATGCCGTGTAGTCGCCGCCGGGAAGCGGATGCGGGTCGAAGCGCCGCCGCGTCGGCATCCTCAGACGCATCCAGTCCACGCGGTACGTGCCCCACTCGCCCGACTCGGGATCGCGCGCCACTAGGTACCAGCGTCGATGCCAGGTCAGCAGCCGGTACGGCTCCACCAGCACCGGGTCGCCTTCGTAGTCGAAGCGCAGCCACTCCTGGTTGCGGATGGCGCCGGCGATGGCCTGAAGCGTCGCCGCGTCGACTTCGGGGTCGGGTGCGTCGGTGTCGTTGTTCTCGGGCGCGCGGTCGACGCTCGAGCGAAGTGCGTCGACCGTGGGGCGGAGGTGCGACGGCAGTACCTGCTCGAGCTTCGCGAGGGCCCTCGCTCCTGATTCGGCCACTCCCGCGATGCCGGCCGCGGCCCTCAGCCCGACCGTGACCGCCACCGCCTCAGCGTCGTCGAGCAGCAGCGGTGGCAGCTTCCCTCCGGCACCGAGCCGGTACCCGCCCGTCGAGCCGCGACTCGCGTCGACGGGATAGCCGAGTTCGCGAAGTCTGTCGACGTCGTGACGGATCGTCCGTCCCGAGACGTCGAGCCGCTCGGCGAGCTCGCGTCCAGAGCGCTCGACGCCGGTCTGCAGCAGGCCGAGCAGTGCAAGAAGCCGGGCGGTCGGATCGGCCATCGGCACCCTCTCGAAAGAAGTTCGAGTATTAGGAACGAATACAGCCTATTGCGTTTCTACTCTCGAGACATGGAAAACACGAACCTCACCTTCAGCCCCTTCACCGTCTCGGTCACCGCAGCCGAGGTCGCCGATCTGCAGGACCGCCTGGCCCGCACCCGCCTTCCGCAGCCGTCCCCGACCGATGACTGGGACGCCGGCACCCCGAACTCCTACCTCCGCGAGGCGCTCGCCGCCTGGCGCGACTTCGACTGGGAAGCCGCGCAGGAGCGCATCAACTCGTTCCCGCACTTCACGACCGAGATCGACGGACAGAGCATCCACTTCATCCACGTCCGCTCTGCGCATGAGGGGGCAACACCGTTGCTACTCGCGCACACCTACCCCGGGTCCGCGGTCGACTATCTCGACATGATCGAGCTGCTCACCGACCCTGTCGCGCATGGCGGCCGCGCGGAGGACGCGTTCGACGTGGTGATCCCGGATGCTCCCGGCTACGGCTTCTCGCAGCCCCTGGCCTCCGCCGGCTGGACGACCGCGAAGGTCGCGGCAGCCTACGACCAGCTGATGCGCGGTCTCGGGTACGACAGCTACGGCATCCACGGCTCCGACAACGGAGCGATGGTCGCCCGTGAGCTGGGCCTGCTGAACCCCGACGGCTTCCTCGGGCTGCACGTGCTGCAGCTGTTCTCGTTCCCCTCGGGTGACCCGGCCGAGTTCGAGAGGCTGGAGCCGCAGGACTACGCCGGGCTCGAGCACATGCAGTGGTTCCAGTCGGTCGGCGGCTACAACACGATGAACGCCTCGCGCCCGCAGACGGTGTCGGTGGGCATCAGCGACTCGCCGATCGGTCTGCTCGCCTACAGCGAGCTGTTCAACTCCTTCGGCAATGGCACCTCGCTCGTGCCACTGGAGAAGATCCTGCTCGAGGTCAGCGTGAACTGGTTCGCGAACGCGGCATCCGGCATGTCCCGCAGCTACCTCGAGAACGCTCGCGTCGAAGCCGAGCCGCAGGTCAATGCGGCGCCGACCGGGGTCGCGGTCTTCAAGGACGACTTCCAGACGATCCGCGTCTTCGCCGAGCGCGACAACTCGAATATCGTGCACTGGAGCCGCTTCGACGAGGGCGGGCACTTCGCCGCGATCGAGCGTCCGGAGGTCGTCGTCGGCGACATCCGTGCGTTCTTCGCCGGGCTGCGCTGAGCCCCGGCATCCGTCTTCGCCCTGGAGCCCTACTTCGGGCCTGCCGTACGGACGCTCCGTCCGGCAGGCCCGATACGGTGAGGTCATGACCGATGAGAGGCGGCAGCGCCGACGCACCTGGGTGGTGGGCGGCATCCTGCTGGTGCTGTCAGCGGTGGTGGGCTTCGTCGCGAGATTCGAGCTCTCGTCATTCAGCGGGGCACGAGAGGTGCTGTGGGCACTCGGAGTGCTCATCCTCGTGATCGGTCTCGGGAGGGCCGGGAGCATCACGGGTCGGCGTCCGATCGCCACGACCGTCGTCCTGCTGCAGCTCGCCCTCGCGAGCACACCGATGCTGAACCTTCTCAGCTCCCTCACGCCGGAGATCCCGGGGAACCCGAACGCCGAGGAAGACGCGTGGGGCGCCCTGATGCTCCCGTACTACGCCGTGCTGTTCCTGATCACCGTCGCCGCCGTGCTCCTCATCGGCTTCGTCGATGCGCTGCCGCGGCCGTGGAGCTGGGCCCCGGCCTGGGTGCTCGTCGGATCGGGTATCGCGATGGCGGCGCTGATCATGGTCACGTTCGCCGATGCCGCGGCGGTGCCACGGAGAATCCTCTTCGAGGTCCCCGGAACCGGCGTGATGCTTCTCGGCATACTTGCGGTCGTCCTGGGCATCCGGGCCGGCCGCACAGAGGATGCCGACGCGCTCGGCCCGTGACGTCGGCGCCAAGCCTCAGTGGTGTACGGGCAAGCGAATCACCGTCTGGAGCGGTGGCTCCTCAGGCCTTCGGCGCCTTCGCGGCAGCCTTCATCGCCTTCTTGTGCTCGCGCACCTTGGTGAGCGACTCGGGCGAGACGATGTCGGCGACGCTGCGGTACGAGCCCTCTTCGCCGTAGGGAGCGGATGCTTCGCGCCAGCCCTCTCCTGTGAATCCGTACTGCTTGCCGAGCAGAGCGAGGAAGATCTTCGCCTTCTGCTCGCCGAACCCCGGCAGTGTCTTCAGCCGCTTGAGCACCTCGGGTCCGGACGGATCGCCCTCTGTCCACAGGTTCGCGGCGTCGCCGCCCCACTGGTCGACGAGGTCCTGGCACAGCGTCTGCACGCGAGCGGCCATCGAGCCGGGGAACCGGTGCACGGCAGGAGTCTGCTTGAAAGCCTCGAGGAACTCGTCGGGATCCATGCGCGCGATCGCGGCGGCGTCCGTCGCTCCCGTGCGCTGCTCGATCTTGAGCGGACCGGCGAAGGCGGTCTCCATGGGAACCTGCTGGTCGAGCAGCATCCCGACCAGCAGTGCCAGCGGGTTCTCGGTCAGCAGTGTGTCTGCGGCGGTGTCTCCGGTGATGTGAAGGGCCATGTGTCCAGTCTCGCACCGTTGCGTGCGCCCGCCTCGGTGATGTTCGCCTGCCTCGGATGAATCCAGGGCATGCGTCCGAGGGAAGCGCACATCTCCGAGGAGAGTGCACACAGCCCGAGCCGGTTCAGGCGGTGGCGGATGCCGCGGCGCCGGGCTGCTCGGGCTCGATGCCGTAGAGCGTGGCGAGGGCGGCCGCGAAGTCATCGGCGCGACCCGAGGCGGCGAGCTCGTGCGCGCGAGTGGTCGGCGTGTGCAGCAGCACTCCGGCGAGATGCCGCAGCGCCTGCTCGACCTTGCCGTCTTCGTCGCCGCGGGCTCGAGCCCTGGCGATCTCGGTGTCGAGCAGCGAGAAGATGTGCGAGCGCAGCGCGACGACGGAAGGGGTGACGCTCTGCCGTGCGCCCACCACGTGGAACGTGTCGGCGGCTTCGCGGACGACGCTGCGCGCAGCATCCGTCGCCTGCAGCTCTTCGAGAGGCGCGTGCAGGCGGATCGTCTCGAGGTCGAGCAGCGCGACGCCCTCGAGGCTTGCGATCGCCGGGTCGACGTTGCGGGGCATGCCCAGATCCACGACCAGCTGGCTATGGGGTGCTGAGCCTGTCGACGCGCCGACCGGGCAGCCGGCCGCGGCGATGCCGACCGGCCGCTGCAGCTGCTCGAGGCCGAGCACAGGCTCGGTCGCAGTGGTGCAGGTGATCAGCAGGCTCGAGCGGGCGGCAGTGCGGGCGTAGTCGGCTTCGGCGACGGGACGGATGCCGTGCTTCGCGGCGAAGATCTCGGCCCTTCCCGATGGCGAGTACACCGAGATGTTCTCGGCCCCGCGCTCACGCAGAGTCGCGAGCGTCACTGCCGCGTAAGCGCCCGTGCCGACGAGCAGCACGCGTTCTGCCGACCAGTCGGCGATGCGGCTGTCGGCGAGCTCGAGGGCGAGACGCACGAGCGAGCGGCCGGCGCGGCCGAGGGCTGTGACGTTCTTGACCTTGCGCTGCGCCTGGCTGGCGCGCTGGAACAGGCGCTCGAGCTCGGGCGAGGTGGTGCCGTCCTTGCGGGCGGTCTTGAGTGCGCGGCGCACCTGACCGGCGATCTCGCCTTCGCCCGAGACGACCGACTCGAGACCGGATGCGACGGAGAACAGGTGCTCGGCGACGCGGCGGCCGGCGTGCACAGCGTACGCGCCGTCGAGTTCGCGAGCGGTGACGCCGGTGGTCGATTCGACCGCCTCGAGCACCGCTTCGACGCCGATCGCACCGGCCGCCGTGACGGGTTCGTCGAGTTCCACGTACGCCTCGAACCGGTTGCACGTCGCGAGAACGACCGCACCCTGCACGCACGGCGCCAGCTCCACAAGGGTGGATGCGACGTCATCGGGGGTGCGGCTCAGGCGTTCGAGCAAGTCGAAGGAGGCGGTCTTGTGACTCGCCGTGACACACAGCAGCACCCTTCGATTGTACCGGCGATCGGTAACAGGGGTGTTTCACGGATGAAAGGATGGACGCATGGCCCTCTCCGACGCTCCGCTCGTCCGCGCCCTCGTGGGCGACCGCCCCGCTCAGACGCCGGTGTGGTTCATGCGGCAGGCGGGTCGTTCGCTGCCCGAGTACCGCGAGCTGCGCGTCGGAACACGGATGCTGGACGCGTGCCTCACTCCCGATCTCGCTGCCGAGATCACGCTGCAGCCGGTGCGTCGGCACGGCGTCGACGCAGCCGTCTTCTTCAGCGACATCGTTATTCCGCTGCGCCTCGCGGGTGTCGACGTGGTGATCGAGCCAGGGCGCGGTCCGGTGTTCGCGAATCCGGTGCGCACGGCAGATGACGTCGCCCGCCTGACCGCCATCGATCCGGCCGATCTCGACGGGACGGCTATCGCCGCCGCCGTGAGGATCGTGACCGACGAGCTGGGCGACACCCCGCTGATCGGCTTCGCCGGAGCGCCCTTCACGCTGGCCGCGTACCTCGTCGAGGGTGGCCCGTCGAAAGAGCACCTGCGGGCGCGCGCCATGATGCACGCCGACCCCGACTCCTGGAATCGGCTGGCGGGCTGGCTGGCGCAGGTCTCGCGGCGCTTCCTCGAGATCCAGCGGGATGCCGGAGCATCCGTCGTGCAGCTCTTCGACTCCTGGGCGGGCTCCCTCAGCCCGGCCGACTACCGAGCCTTCGTGGCCCCGCACTCGCACGCGGCGCTGCAGGGCATCGGCATCCCGACCATCCACTTCGGCGTCGGCACCGGGCCGTTCCTCGCCGACATGCGTCTGGACGGGGTCGCCGACGGTGTGGGCGTCGACTGGCGTCAGCCCCTCGACGAGGCCGCTGCGATCCTCGGGCCGGATGTCACGGTCCAGGGCAACATCGATCCCGCCCTGCTCGGGGCGCCCTGGCCTGTACTCGAGGCGCACGTGCTCGACGTGCTCGACCGCGGGCGGGCGGCCCGCGGGCACATCCTCAACCTCGGACACGGCGTGCCGCCCGAGACCGATCCCGATCAGCTCACCCGCATCGTCGAGCTCGTGCACTCCCGCTGACTCGACCTTCCGCTCAGGTCGCCTCGTCATGAGCCGGCCAGGCCCGCGACGGGAACGGGCTGGCGCAGAGGCGCTCATCGACGAACGGGCGGTGTGAGCGGATGCCGAGACGGCAGCACTGCCGAGGCCTGAGAGAATCGTGGGCATGACCGAAGAGCCCCCAGCCCTCGCAGCCCGTGCCGCCGAGACCCGCGTCATCGTGATCGGCGGCGGCATCGGCGGTCTCATCGCGGCGCGCGAATGCGCGAAGGTCGGCATGCAGGTGGTTCTCCTGGAGGCAGCGGATGCCGCAGGCGGAGCGATTCGCCGCGCGACCCTGGACGGCGTGACCGTCGACGCCGGTGCGGAGAGCTTCGCGACGCGTGGCGGACACGTCCGCGCCCTCGTGGAGGAACTCGGCCTCGGGGACCGCATCGTGTCCCCTGCCCCCGGGGGAGCATGGCTCGCCGGCATCCCCCGCATCGACGCCGCTCCGCTGCCGGTCGGCGGCATCCTCGGCATCCCCGCGAACCCGTTCCAGGAGGACGTGCGGCGCATCATCGGCTGGTCGGGCGTGTGGCGCGCCTACCTCGACCGGATCCGTCCGCCGCTCACGATCGGACACAGCCACAGCCTGGGCCGGCTCGTCACCTCGCGGATGGGCCGCAAGGTGCGTGACCGCCTCGTCGCTCCCGTCACGACGGGCGTGTACTCCGCGGCGCCTGAAGACGTGGACGTCGACATCGCGGCTCCGGGGCTCAACGCCGCTCTCACGACCGCCGGCTCCCTCTCCGGAGCGGTGCAGGCGCTGCGCCAGGAAGGAGCGGCGCGTGCAGCGAAGGCGCCTGGGTCAGCGGTGGAGGGCATCGACGGAGGCCTGAGCCTCCTCGTCGACGCGGTGGTCGCCGATCTCGCCCGACTCGGCGCAGAAGTGCTGCTCGAGACCGCCGTGACGGGGGTCGCCCGAGAGGGCGACGAATGGACGGTGACGGCGCAGAGGGCGGCAGGGGGGCACCCGGCCGGCGACGCCGACGGAGACGGAGCGGATGCTGCGCAGGCGCAGACGGCCGGGCTCGAGGAGTTCGCGCTGAGCGCAGACGCCGTCATCGTGGCCACCCCGGAGGCTGCGGCCAGAGACCTCCTCGGTGGCTGCGCCCCCGCCCTCGCGGCGACCCCGGCATCGCAGGCCCCTGAGATCGAGGTCGTCACGCTGATGCTCGACGCGCCGGGCCTCGAGGCCGCGCCGCGCGGCACGGGAGCCCTCACCGTCCCCGGTTCGCACACCGCCAAGGCGCTCACCCACTCGACGGCCAAGTGGTCGTGGGTGCGCGACGCGGCACGGGGCCGAGAAGTCGTGCGCGTCTCCTTCGGCGCGCAGGGGGAGTCGGCGGCGACGGCAGACCTCGACGACGACGCCGCCGCACGCCTCGCGCTGAGCGAAGCATCCGCTCTGCTCGGTGAGACGCTTCGCGACTCCCAGCTCGTCGCCGCCCACCGCGCACGCTTCGTGCAGTCCCAGCCCGCGTCGATCATCGGATCCGGCGAGCGGCGAGCGGCTGCTCGCGCCGCAGTGCAGGCGGTGCCGGGGCTCGCCGTGGTCGGCGCCTGGCTCGCCGGCACCGGACTCGCGCAGGTGATCCCGGATGCGAAGCAAGAGGCCGACCGCCTCCGCCACAGCCTGCTCTGGAGGTGACCGGCGTCATCCTGTCAACCCCCTGACGGGTAGATGCCGAAATCGGCATATGGGGCTACGCTGGGAGCCTGGCACGCCACGAGTTGCTGGACTGTAACGAGAGGAGACCCCATGAAAGGGAAGATCGGACTCGTCGTCGGACTCGGCGTCGGATACGTGCTCGGCACGCGCGCAGGTCGCGAGCGCTATGAGCAGATCAAGACACAGTGGCTGAAGGTCTGGAACCTCGACCCGGTGCAGGAGCAGGTCACGAAGGTCAAGGGCTTCGTCGGCGACAAGGCGGCGGCGGTTCCCGGTGCCATCTGGACCGGCGTGGTCAAGGTCGCGAAGTCGGTGGGTGGCGACGGGACTCCCGGCCAGAAGCTCGACTCGGCGATCGCGACGGGCAAGGACGCCGCTGAAGACGTCGCGAAGGCGACGGATGCCGCCACCGCTGAAGCGCGCAAGACGGCCGCGAAGGTCACCGCCTCGAAGTCCTCGTCTGCGAAGAGCGCCGAAGCGAAGGCGGACGACTGAGATGGCTCGTCCGTACCGGGATCGCGCGGACGACAGCCTGCTGACGCTTCTCGGGGACCTGCCTGAGCTCGTCACGAATCTCGTCAAGGCCGAGATCAACGCGGCCAAGGCGTGGATCTCGAAGACCTCGAAGGATGCGGGCGTCGGATCGGTCTGGTTCCTCGTCGCCCTGTTCTTCCTGTTCTGGGCGGTGCCCGTGATCCTCGTCTTCGCGATCGCCGGTCTCTCGTCGTGGTGGCCGGTGTGGCTCTCCGCTCTCGCCGTCTTCGGCATCCTGATCCTGGCGATGCTCTTCTTCGGCCTGCTCGGGTTCCTGCGATTCCGCAAGGTCCTCTCCCGCGAGAACCCCGCGCAGGCCGTCGCCACCGACATCAAGCTCGCGAAGGGATCCGGCCATGACGACTTCTGACTCCGCACCGACGTCTGCCCTGCCGAAGACCGCGGTTCCGCTCGGCATCGCCGACCCTGTCGCCTCTGCACGTGCCGAGCTCAAGGCGGCCCTCGCCGCGATCGAGGTGAAGGGCAACTTCCCTCGGCGCATCGAGAAGGCCTCCGCTCGGGCAGCGGTCAAGGCTCGCCGTTTCGCCGACCGCAATCCTGTCGGGGCCATCGCCGCCGCCGTGGGGATCGCGGCCGTCGTCGGCAGCGCCGTCTGGGTGATCGCCCGCGCCGTCTCCCGCTGACGCGTCGCCCCGCATGGGTCCCTGAGCCCGTCGAAGGGCCGGTTCGCACCCTCCGCATAAAGGGGGCAGACTGGATGCATGTCCGACGAGCGCGAAGAGAACCCATCCGGCTTCACCCTCTGGGCGGTCTGGCGACGTAATCCCGACGTCCCGGTGACCGAGTCCGACTCCACCGAGCTCGAGACGATCGTGTCCTACATCGAGGACTCCGGGGTCACCGTCCGGGGCTTCTACGACGTCTCGGGGCTCAAGGCAGACGCCGACCTGATGGTGTGGCTGCACGGCGAGACCGCCGAAGATCTGCAGAAGGCCCTGCGCCGTCTGCGCCGCACCGAGCTGCTTCGCACCCTGCTGCCGGTCTGGAACGTGATGGGTGTGCATCGCGACGCGGAGTTCAACCGCCAGCACGTCCCCGGCTTCCTTCGCGGCGTCGAGCCCAAGGATTGGCTCTGCCTCTATCCTTTCGTCCGCACCCCCGAGTGGTACCTCGCGCCCGAAGAGGAGCGACGCAAGATGCTCGCCGACCACGGCCGCAAGGGCGCCGCCTTCACCGGGGTCATCGCGAACACGGTCGCGGCCTTCGCGCTCGGCGACTACGAGTGGATCCTGCCGCTCGAGGCCGACGACGTCACCGAGCTCGTCGACCTCATGCGCGATCTCCGTTACACCGACGCCCGTCGGTATGTGAAGGAGGAGGTGCCCTTCTACACGGGGCGCAGGCTCCGCTTCGACGAGATCGCGGACGTGCTGCAGTAGGTCGGCGATGAGCACTCCGATCAGGTTGGGGACTCGCCGCAGCGCACTCGCGCAGGCGCAGTCCGGCCACGTCGCCGCCGCACTCGAGAAGATCATCGGCCGCTCCGTCGAGCTCGTGCCGATCACGAGCGAGGGCGATACGAACCGCGCCTCGCTGTCGCTGATCGGCGGCCAGGGCATCTTCGCGACGCGGCTGCGCGAAGCGCTGCTCGCGGGGGAGTGCGACTTCCTCGTGCACTCGCTGAAGGACCTCCCCACGGCGCAACCGGACGGTCTCGTGATCGCGGCCACGCCGGTGCGCGAGGATGCGCGCGACGTCGCGATCACTCGTGACGGCATCCCCCTTCACCAGCTGACGCCGGGAAGCCGGATCGGCACCGGCTCGCCGCGTCGCATCGCACAGGTGCACATCCGCGCTCCGCACGCGGACGTCGTGGACATCCGCGGCAATGTCGACTCGCGACTGCAGAAGGTGGCGACGGGCGAGCTGGATGCCGTCATCCTCGCCGCGGCCGGCCTTTCGCGCCTCGGCTCGGACTCACCGCTGCGCCGCGAGGAGCTCGGCCTCGCCGAATGGCCCACCGCTCCTGGCCAGGGCTCGCTGGCCGTCGAGACGACGACGGATGCCGACCCCGAGCTGCTCGCCGCCCTGGCTGCACTGGATGATCAGCAGACCCGGCTGGCGATCACGGTCGAACGCGCGATCCTCGAAGGCCTCGACGCCGGATGCCAGGCGCCGATGGCCGCTCATGCCGTCGTCGCGGGATCGTCGGTGCGCGTCAGGACCGTGGTCTACGCCGCGGATGGAGCGCAACGAATCGGTCTCGACGTCACGGAAGACCTGAACGGGGAGTATATTCATCGGAGCGGCAGTGGCAATGGAGCGGATGCTGCCGATGGTGCAGACCCGATGCACGCAGCACGCGCGCTCGGGTTGAATCTTGCCCGTCGGCTGCTCGAACAAGGGGCGGCTGACCTCGTCTCCCGAGAGCATTCCTCATGACTGAAATTCATCACGACCGGCCGCTGGACGGCTGGCGAGTCCTCGTTCCGCGCGGCGGACCGTGGGGTGACGGCGTGGCAGCGAGTCTGCGTTCGCAGGGAGCCGTTCCCGTCGTCGCGCCGCTGATCAACTTCGCACCGACCACCGATCAGGCGGCTCTCGATCGTGCGCTGGAGAAGCTCGCCGACGGCGCCTACGACTGGCTGACGGTCACGAGCGCCACCACGGTCGACGTCATGTTCGCGCACCGCGCGGTCGTGCCGCGCACCACGAGGATCGCCGCGGTCGGCGAGACCACTGCGGCCGCCCTGCAGGCAGTGGGCTACGAGGTCGCGCTCGTGCCCGAGGACGACAACTCCGCCGAGGGCATGGCCGAGCAGATCATCGGGCTCGAGGGTGGTGCATCTCGGCGGATCCTGGCGCTGCGCAGTGAGATCGCGAAGCCGGTGCTGAGCAAGCTCCTGAAGAAGGCGGGACACGACGTCGACAGCGTCGTCGCGTACCGCACGGTCGGCGTTCCCGTCACAGACAGGATCAAGCGCGACGTGCAGAACGGCAGGATCAACGCGATCCTCATCACCAGCGGCTCGGTCGCCCAGCAGGTACGCGAGCAGTTCCCCGACATCCCCGACGAGACGCTCCTCGCGGCGATCGGTCCTCGCACGGCGAAAGACGCGCTCAAGGCCGGACTCCCGATCACTGTCGTGGCAGACAGGCAGACGGTGGATGCTCTCATCGATGCGGTGTCGCAGTTCACGCTGCCGCATGCGGCGGACGAGCTGGCGCCGTGACGTTCCCCGAGGTTCGCATGCGCCGGCTGAGGCAGTCGCCCGCCGTGCGCTCGCTCGTTCGCGAGACCTCCCTCGATCCGCGCCAGCTGGTGCTGCCGATGTTCGTGCGGGAGGGGCTCTCGTCTCCAATGGCGATCGGGTCTATGCCCGGGGTCGTGCAGCACTCGATGGACTCGCTGCGCTCGGCGGCCGTCGAGGCGGCCGAGGCCGGCGTCGGCGGCGTGATGCTGTTCGGCGTGCCCGCGGTGCGCGATGCGCAGGGCTCCGGCGCGGACGATCCGCGCGGCATCCTGAACCTCGCGACCGAGGCCCTGGCATCCGAGGTCGGCGACGCCCTGGTTGTTCAGACCGACCTGTGCCTCGACGAGTTCACCGACCACGGCCACTGCGGCGTGCTCGCCGATGACGGCTCGGTCGACAACGACGCGACCCTCGAGCGGTACGTCTCGATGGCTCTCGCCCAAGCGCGCGCCGGCTCGCAGCTGCTCGGGCTCTCGGGGATGATGGACGGTCAGGTCGCCGTCATCCGCGCGGCGCTCGACGCAGAGGGCTTCACCGACACTCTGCTGCTCGCCTACGCCGCGAAGTACGCGAGCGCGTTCTACGGCCCGTTCCGCGAGGCCGTCGACTCGCAGCTCAAGGGCGATCGGCGCACCTACCAGCTCGACCCCGGCAACCGCCGCGAGGGTGTTCGCGAGGCCGTCGTCGACGAGGCGGAAGGCGCCGATATCGTCATGGTCAAGCCGGCGATGGCGTTCCTCGACGTGCTTCGGGAGGTGCGCGACACCGTCAGTATTCCGGTGTGGGCATACCAGGTGTCCGGTGAGTACGCGATGATCGAGGCCGCCGCAGCGAACGGGTGGATCGATCGCCGCGCGGCCGTTCTGGAGTCGCTGCTGTCGATTCGTCGCGCGGGCGCAGATGTCGTGCTGACCTACTGGGCGACCGAGGCCGCCGGCTGGCTGCGCGCCTGATCGAACCACGTCTCCACCCGCGGTCGTCGGCTCGCGCGGCTCGGTCGTCGAGCGAGCGAAGCGAGACGAAACGAGGCTGCCTCTCCGGTCGTTGAGCGAGCGAAGCGAGACGAAACGAGGCTGCGAGAGAATGGACACATGACCGATCGCAATGACGACCTGTTCGCTGCCGCCCGTGCGGTCACGCCCGGAGGTGTGAACTCGCCCGTTCGAGCGTACGGTTCGGTAGGCGGCACCCCCCGCTTCCTGGCGTCGGCCTCGGGGGCGAGGGTGACGGATGCCGCGGGCAACGTGTACGTCGACCTCGTCGCGTCGTGGGGCCCCGCTCTTCTCGGACACGCCCACCCCGAGGTGGTGTCGGCCGTGCAGGATGCCGCGACCCGCGGTCTCTCGTTCGGTGCGCCCACAGAGGGCGAGGTGGAGCTCGCGGCCCTCATCGCGGAGCGCGTGCGGTTCGGCGAGGTGCGTCCCGTCGAGCGGGTGCGGCTCGTGTCCACCGGAACCGAGGCGACGATGACGGCGATCCGCCTCGCGCGGGGCGCGACCGGACGCGACCTTCTCGTGAAGTTCGCCGGCCACTATCACGGGCACTCCGACGGTCTGCTCGCGCAGGCGGGCTCGGGCGTCGCCACCATGGCGCTCCCCGGCTCGGCCGGTGTGCCCGCGCCGATCGCCGCGCAGACGCTGGTCATCGGATACAACGACCCAGACGCCCTCGACACGGTCTTCGCCGAGCACGGCGATCGCATCGCGGCGGTGATCGTCGAAGCATCCGCGGCCAACATGGGGGTGGTCGCCCCGGTTCCGGGCTTCAACAAGCTCATCGCCGACACCGCGCACGAGCACGGCGCGCTGATGATCCTCGACGAGGTGCTCACCGGTTTCCGGGTGCATCCCGCCGGATTCTGGGGCCTGCAGGCTGCAGCCGGCGAGGACTATCTGCCCGACATCATCACCTTCGGCAAGGTCGTCGGCGGAGGGATGCCGCTGGCCGCACTCGGCGGCCGGGCCGAGATCATGGACCTTCTCGCGCCGCTCGGCCCCGTTTACCAGGCGGGCACCCTGTCGGGGAACCCGCTGTCTGTCGCGGCGGGCCTTGCGACGCTGCGCCTCGCGACGACCGAGGTGTATGAAACGATCGACGCGGCATCCGCTCGTCTCGTCGCAGCCCTGGGAGGAGCGTTGACCGAGGCCGGAGTCGTCCACTCCGTCGCGAAGGCAGGCAACCTTTTCAATGCGTCGTTCCGGGCGTCGGCTCCGCGCGACTACGCCGAGGCGCAAGCGCAGGACTCGTTCCGCTACGCCCCGTTCTTCCACTCGATGCGCGAGCAGGGCGTCGCGCTGCCGCCGAGTGTGTTCGAGGCGTGGTTCCTCACTGCCGCGCATGGCGAGGAGGAGATGCGGCTGATCGAGGCAGCCCTGCCCGCAGCGGCGCGGGCCGCCGCCGACGCGCAGGCTTGAGCCCCGTCAGCTTCGGTGTGCTGCTTTCGTGCGGTTCGCGCGGGATCGTTGTGTTCCTGTGAGCATGTTCCAGACATCCGTCAGGAATGCGCTGGCAGACTAGGTGCATGGTGACGTTGCTCCTGGATCAGACGCAACTCGAGATCGTGCTCTCGCCGATCGAGCGTGCGGCGAGCTTCCATCGCGACAACGTCCGAGTGGCGCGCGACACCATCACCAAGGTGCAGCTGACGGATGACGCGTGGACATGGCTGCGGGGAGTCCCCGGCCCTGGCACTCACATTCCGGGCGTGCTCGCGGCAGGATCGTGGAAGGCCGCCGGCAGTGTGGACTTCGTGCTGATCCGCCGTCGCCGCCCGAGCGTCGTGATCGACCTCGAAGGTGACGACGACTACCGCCGGCTGATCCTCACCACGCGCCATGGTCTCGCGTTGACTCAGGCGCTCCGTCTCGACGTGTCGACAGAGCCCGCCGACGTCGAGGAGATCGTGGCGACCGCGCCTACTCCGGTGTCGAAGGGCAGCAAGCGACCGGTCATCCGCCCCCGTCCCGCCTGACGGCCGCCGACAGACGAAGAACCCCTCCGCACAGATGAGTGCGGAGGGGTTCTGACGTTCTTGAGCCGATCAGTAGCGGTGGTGCTCACCGTCGTGGTGCTCACCGTCGTGGTGCTCACCTTCGTGGTGGTGCTCGTCCTCGTGGTGCTGCTCGCCTTCGTGGTGCTGCTCACCCTCGTGGTGCTGCTCACCGTCGTGGTGCTGCTCGCCCTCGTGGTGGTGTTCGCCCTCGTGGTGCTCGCCGTCGGCGGGGCCCTCGCCCTCGGCCTTCTCCCCGAACGGGTACGGCTGCGGCTCGTCCTCGTAATAGGCGCGAGCTGCGGCCGCGAGCATCGAGCTCACGGCCGCAGAACGCGGGTCCTCGTTCTCGTCGCTCTCCGGCGCGGAAGCGTCGGCGATCTCGCCCTGCTCGTCAGCCGCGCTCTCGGAGGCGCTGTCGTCACCCGCGAGGGCATCGTCGTCAGAGGCCTCGTCGCCGAGGCCTGCGAAGACCTCCGTGCCTGCATGCTCCTGCTCCGACCCGGCTGGGTCGTCGAGGACGGATGATTCCGTCGCGGCGGAACCGGACCCGAACAGGATCTCATCGAAAGACGGGCCGGGCTCGCTCTGGCCGCCATCGACCGCCTCGGCATCGTCGTTCGCGGCATCCGACTGCGTCGTCTCGTCATCGCCTTCGGCGCGGTCCTCATCGGGGTTCGCGGACTCAGTGTCGGGCGCCTCGGGGCCCTCGCTCGTCTCCTCCTCGATGACCTCCGGCGAAGCTGCAGTCTCCGCCTCATCCACGTCAGTCGCAGCCTCGGCGCCTTCACCCTCCGCATCGGCGACGGCCACGTCATCGGTCTCCGCATCCGGCAGCGACGCTTCGACATCGCCGTCCGTCGCGACATCGACCGCGACCCCGTCAGCCCCGGCATCCGCGCCCTCAGCGGCGCCGACGACGGCACCCGCGTCGGCATCCGGGCGTGACGCTTCGCCTTCGACGGGTGCATCGGCCTCGACGTCGTCGCTCGCGGCGATCGCCGGGCGCGGCTCGAACTTCCCCCCGCGCACGAGGTCGATGAACACGTCCTCCAGCGTCGGGCCTCGCTGCACGAGGGTGCTCAGCGCGATCCCGGCCGATGCCGCCAGCGCGCCGACGGTCTTGGCGTCTCCGCCGCGCACGGTGAGTCCGGAGCGCAGCACCTCGACCTCGAAGCCGGCCTCTGCGAGGGCCGCGGTGAGCGCGACGCGGTCGGCGGCGTCGACGACGACCGAGCCGGATGCCGGATCGGCGAGGCTCTCGATGCCGCTGGAGAGGACCAGCTGGCCCTTCGAGAGCACGAGCACGTGGTCGGCGACCTGCTCGACCTCGCTGAGCACGTGTGATGACACCAGGACAGTGCGGCCTTCATCTGCGAGGCGGCGCATGAGCAGTCGCATCCAGCGGATGCCCTCAGGGTCGAGGCCGTTCGCCGGCTCGTCGAACACGAGCGTGCCGGCGTCGCCGAGCAGGGCGTGCGCGACGCTGAGCCGCTGGCGCATGCCGAGCGAGAAGCTGCCGATGCGGCCTTCGCGCTCGCCGTCCAGGCCCACGAGCGCGAGCACCTCATCGACGCGCGACAGCGGGATGCCGTTCGCCTTCGCGGCGATCGTGAGCTGCCGCGCTGCGCTTCGCCGCGGTCGGTACACGGTCTCTTCGAGAACCGAGCCGATCGTCTTGAGCGGCGTCCGCAGGTCGGCGTAGGCGACTCCGCCGATGGTCGCCGTGCCGCTGGTCGGCCGAACCTGACCGAGCAGGATACGCAGCGTCGTGGTCTTCCCTGCTCCGTTCGGGCCGAGGAACGCCGTGACGACGCCTGGTTCGACGCGCGCCGAGAAGTCGGACACCGCCGTCACGTCGTTGAATCGCTTCGTGACGCGCGTGAACTCGAGCACGTGTCCTTCGGGCATGCGCGGCCCCTTTCTTGCTTGGGCAGTTCCATCTATCCTGCCGGAAAAGCTGTACGATCGCGCATTTCCGCTGTGGAATGCCGACAGATCAGACGGAGTAGCCTGGCTCTCGTGACCGAACCCACCGCCGCTGAGCGCGTCATCGTCCGCACCGAGGGAGCCCTGGGCCGGCTCACGCTGAACCGTCCTGAGGCGATCAACGCCCTCGACCTCGGCATGATCACGCAGATCACGGCGGCTCTTGAGGCCTGGGTCGATGACACCGACGTGCAGATCGTGATGATCGACGGCGCAGGAGAGCGCGGCATGTGCGCAGGAGGAGACGTCCGCGAGCTGCACGCGCAGATCGTCTCGGGCCGCTCCGCCGAGACGATCGAGTTCTTCCGTGCCGAGTACGCCATGAACGCGATGATCGCCGAATACCCCAAGCCGATCGTGGCGATCGCCGACGGCATCACCATGGGCGGCGGCATCGGGCTGGCCGGGCACGCGGCCATCCGCATCGTCACCGAGCGCTCGAAGCTCGCGATGCCCGAGACGCGCATCGGCTTCACTCCCGACGTGGGCGGCACCTGGCTGCTGGGTCGCGCCCCCGGACGCTTCGGGGAGTACTTCGGGCTCACGGGCGGCACCATGAGCGGAGCGGATGCCGTCTATCTCGGCTTCGCGGATCACTTCGTCCCGTCCGACCGTCTCGGCGCGCTGCGGGAGGCGCTCGCCTACCGCGCCGACCCCACGGGTCCCGCCGAGATCGTGCTGCTGTTCGACGAGACCCCCGATCCGTCCGAGCTGCCCGCTTCCCGCGAATGGATCGACGATGCCTTCTCGGAGGACACGGTCGCCGAGATCGTCGCCCGGCTGCAGGCGCAGGGGACGACGGATGCCGCAGCCATCGCCGATCTGCTCGAAGGCCTCGCGCCCACCGGTCTCGCCGTCACGCTCGACGCCGTGCGCGAGGCGCGCGCCCTGCCCGACCTGCGTGCAGCGCTGGAGAGCGAGTACCGCCGTGTGATGTGGTTCGTCACCCAGCATCCCGATCTCGTCGAGGGCATTCGCGCGCAGCTGGTCGACAAGGACCGCAATCCGAGGTGGGACCCGGCGACCATCGCCGAGCTGGGCCCCGATGCCGGAGCCGACGCCAGGGCGTACGTGCCGCAGCGCCCGCTCTTCTGAATCGCGGTGAACGATCAGAACGTGCGCGCCTGCCAGATCGCGCGAAGCACGCCAGCCACGTCGTCGAGACCGCTGCCGTTCTCCTCTGCGCTCTCGATCAGAGCACGGATATGTCGCAGAACCGGGAGAGGCAGGATCGCGGCGGATGCCGAAACTCGCGTGCCGGCGGCAGTCCGGGTGACCACCAGCCCCTCATTCTCGAGCATCTTGTAGGCCTTTGCGGCAGTACCCGGAGCGACGCCGAGGTCGGTGGCGGTCTGGCGCACGGGCGGTAGGCGCTCTCCGGCTCCAAGGTGTCCTGCGAGGATCAGCCCCCGCAGCTGTCGGTAGATTTCCCGTGCGGATGATGACTCGTCGGGCGAGGGCACGATCGGTTGAACTGTCATGCCGTGGCCACCGTCAGGTCCTCCGCAGCGCTATCAGTGGCGTCGGCCGTGCGCAGTTGACGCATCGCCAAGAACAGGATCGTGAACGCGGTGATCTCAAGAAGAGGCGCGATCCGCCCGAGCGCTGTCGCGATCTCAGCGCCACGCCAGACCACGTCGTATGTCTGGGTGGGGCCATCGCCTAGAACGTCGAGCCGAGTCGAGGCGCCGGACGACGCGATGAACTGCCATGCATCACCGAGGGAGAGCAACATGGCCGCCGTCGTGAGTTGCACAGTGCTGGTTGCGATCTGCCGGCGCTCGATGCTCTCGCGGACAACGGTCTCCGGACGAAGGAACGGCCGAACGGCGTTCGCGTGCAATGCCATAGCGGTGAACACCGAGAGCATCGCCAGGGCGATGAGAGTCGGTGTGCCGTACGCCCAACCGAAGAACCAGATGCGGAGCGGGTCGACATCCAGTTCGTTCGGGATCGGGATCTCGAGGTATACGAAACGGCCCTGCGGGTCGGCAGACGAGAGGAGGCCCGCGATGATAGTTGTGGCGATCAGGACGAGGAACACGATCGACCAGCCGATGGTCGCCGCACTCGGGACGAAGGAGAGCCAGGTCCGTCGAGGTCCTCCGAGCACAGGGCGTTCGGAGTGCTCGCTGCCGGTCGTGGAGATGAACGCGACCAGAGCGGCTATACCCAACCCGGCGACGAACAGCGGAGTCGCGAAGCGCCACCACGAGATGACGCCATTCATGTTCACGACGTAGGAACGGATGAAGTGCTCAGCGATGACGATGACTACGACGGCGAACGCCGTCCACAGGATCGTTCGGCTTTCCGGCGCATATCGTGCCCGCCCCCGACGCTCGAACGATGAATCCGAATCCGCGCGCGCGGGGCGACTGGGACGGAGGATCGTGATCCCAATGGCGACGGCCGCGCCGAAGATGAGCGCGAGCCACGGCTGTGCGATTGCCCAGTCGAGGACTTCTACGGGTGTGACGGTGCTGCGCGACATGTTGCCTCCGACGAGATCTTGTGTCATATGAATAGCACAACTTGTAACGACAAATCAATACAAGCTGATTGATGGCGAGTGATCCGCTCTTGTCCTCAGTGCAGAAACCGCTGGCCAGGACGAAAAGGTTCGCTGTCAGCGAAGGTCATCCCTGTGGGGGATGCGAATGTCCGTGGCACGTGGCACTCTGTGATGCGGCTGATTGTCTGCCGGCATCCGCTCGCTGAGAAATCCGCACTTCGATCCCACAAGGAAGTCCGCCTGTGCTCGGGAAAATCCTCGTCCGCTATCTCTCCAAATACCGATGGCTTCTCGTCGGCGTCCTGGTGTTCCAGTTCGCCAGCGCTCTCGCCTCGCTCTACCTGCCGACCCTGAACAAGGACCTCATCGACAAGGGCGTCGCCCAGGGCGACACAGACTACATCTGGCGCACCGGGCTGTTCATGCTGTTCGTCTCGCTCGGCCAGATCGTCGCCTCGATCATCGCGACCTACTTCGCGGCCCGGGCTGCGATGGGCGCCGGGCGCGACATCCGCGCCGATGTCTTCGCCAAGGTGAGCGGCTTCTCCGAGCGCGAGGTCTCGCAGTTCGGCGCCGGTTCGCTGATCACCCGCAACACCAACGACGTGCAGCAGGTGCAGATGCTCGCGATGATGGGTGCGACGATGTTCGTCACGGCGCCCCTGCTCGCGATCGGCGGCATCATCATGGCCGTCATCACGAACGCGAGCCTGAGTTGGCTGATCGCCGTCTCGGTCCCGGTCATGCTGATCGTGGCGCTGCTGATCATCAGCCGCATGGTGCCGCTGTTCCGGAGCATGCAGAAGAAGATCGACAACGTCAACCGCATCATGCGCGAGCAGCTGACAGGCGTCCGCGTCGTGCGCGCCTTCGTGCGCGAGGACATCGAGGAGGAGCGCTTCCGCGGCGCGAACACCGACATCATGGTGGTCGGCCGCAAGATCGGCTCGCTCTTCGTGCTGCTCTTCCCGATGTTCATGCTGATCCTGAACGTCACCGTCGTCGCCGTCATCTGGTTCGGTGGCATCGAGGTCAATGCGGGCACCGTCGAGGTGGGCACGCTGTTCGCGTTCATGCAGTACATCGGCCAGATCATGATGGGCGTCATCATGTCCAGCTTCATGGCCATGATGATCCCCCGCGCGGCCGTCTCGGCCGAGCGCGTGGGCGAGGTGCTCGACGCCGAGTCCACGATGACCCGTCCCGAGAACGGCGTCACGGCGTTCCCGACTCCCGGCGCCGTCGCCTTCGACGGCGTGGAGTTCACGTATCCGGGTGCGGAGTCGCCGGTGCTGTCGGGCATCAGCTTCGCCGCGCAGCCGGGAGAGACCGTCGCGATCGTCGGCTCCACCGGCGCGGGCAAGACCACGCTCGTCTCGCTGATCCCCCGGCTGTTCGACGTGACCGGCGGCGGCGTGTTCGTCGGGGGCACCGACGTGCGCGAGGCCGACGTCGAGTCCCTCTGGGACAGCATCGGCCTCGTGCCGCAGCGCCCGTTCCTGTTCACCGGGACCGTGGCATCGAACCTCCGCTACGGCCGCGAGGACGCCACCGACGAGGAGCTCTGGCACGCGCTCGAGATCGCACAGGGACGCGACTTCGTCGAAGAGATGCCCGACGGGCTCGACTCGCGCATCGCCCAGGGCGGCACGAACGTCTCCGGCGGACAGCGCCAGCGTCTCGCGATCGCCCGCGCGATCGTGCACCAGCCGCAGATCCTCGTCTTCGACGACTCGTTCTCGGCGCTGGATCTGACCACCGACGCCCGGCTGAGGCAGGCTCTCTGGCGGGAGCTCCCGCACGTCACGAAGATCGTCGTCGCGCAGCGCGTGTCGACGGTCACGGATGCCGATCGCATCGTCGTCCTTGAAGGAGGAACCATGGTCGGAGTGGGCACCCACGAAGAGCTGCTCGAGACCAGCGAGACCTACCGCGAGATCGTCGAGTCGCAGCTGGGGGTGGACGCATGAGCGACAACACCACGTCGAGCCCTTCGACCGGATCAGGACCCAAGCGGACCAGAGGCCGCGGCAAGGCCGCAGCACCCGTCGCCGAGCGCGAACTGACGGCCGAGGAGAAGTACGAGGCCGAGCTCGCCGAGCAGGCGCGGCAGAACTCCGGCGACTGGGACAGCGTCGCACCGGGCAAGGCCGACAACTTCGGCAAGAGCTTCGCCCGGATGATCGGACTGCTCAAGCCCTCCGCCGTCTGGTTCGTGTTCGTCTCGTTCCTCGGCGCCGTCGGCGTCGTGCTGTCCGTGGCGGCGCCCAAGGTGCTCAGCGAGGCGACCAACCTCGTGTACGCCGGGTTCATCTCGAACGAGCTCGCGAAGCCGAACGGCGATTTCCCCGGGTTCCCCGAGGGCACGACGAAGAGCGAGGTCATCGAGCAGCTGCGGCAGTTCGGTCAGACCGACTTCGCCAACCAGATCGCCGCCATGAACGACTTCACGGTCGGTGCGGGCATCGATTTCGACGCGATGCGCTGGATCATCGCCGCCGTCCTCGCCATCTACGTGGTCTCGGCGCTGCTCAGCTGGATCCAGGGCTACGTCATCAACGTCATCATGGTGCGCACGATGTGGCGCCTGCGCGAGGACGTCGAGGCGAAGATCAACCGTCTGCCGCTGTCGTACTTCGACAAGGTGCAGCGCGGCGAGCTGATCTCCCGCGTCACGAACGACATCGACAACATCACGCAGACCATGCAGCAGTCGCTCTCGGGAGCCCTCACCTCGGTGCTCACCGTCGTCGGCGTCCTGGTCATGATGTTCTCGATCTCGTGGCAGCTCGCTCTCGTGGCCCTGATCGCCCTCCCCCTCATGGGAGTGATCTTCGGGATCATCGGTCCGCGCTCTCAGAAGGCCTTCGGCGCCCAGTGGCGCAAGGTCGGCCGTCTGAACGCGCGTGTCGAGGAGGCCTTCTCGGGCCACGCCCTGGTCAAGGTCTTCGGCCGCGAGCAGGACGCACTCGACAAGTTCCAGGTCGAGAACGAGGAGCTGTTCCAGTCCGCGTTCAAGGCGCAGTTCCTCTCGGGCATCATCATGCCGGCGATGACCTTCGTCGGAAGCCTCAGCTACGCGGCCCTGGCGGTCCTGGGCGGTCTGATGGTCGCCAGCGGTCAGCTGCGACTCGGCGACGTGCAGGCGTTCATCCAGTACTCGCAGCAGTTCTCGCAGCCGCTGGCCGAACTCGGCGGCATGGCGGCGGTCGTGCAGTCGGGCACCGCATCCGCGGAGCGCGTCTTCCAGCTGCTCGACGAGGACGAGCAGGACCCGGATGCCGACGACGCCCCCACGGTCGTCGACGGCAAGGGCGTCATCGAGTTCGAGCACGTCGCGTTCTCCTATTCGGAGGACCGTCCGCTCATCACCGATCTCTCCTTCCAGGTCGAGCCGGGTCAGACGGTGGCGATCGTCGGCCCGACCGGCGCCGGCAAGACAACGCTGGTGAACCTCATCATGCGGTTCTACGAGCTCAGCGGCGGCCGCATCCTGCTCGACGGGCAGGACATCTCCGAGATGACGCGCGACGACCTGCGCTCGCGCACCGGCATGGTGCTGCAGGACCCGTGGCTGTTCGCCGGCAGCATCCGCGAGAACATCCGCTACGGCCGCTCCACCGCGACCGACGAGGAAGTCCTCGCCGCCGCCAAGGCGACGTACGTCGACCGCTTCGTGCACGCGCTCCCCGAGGGCTACGACACCGTGCTCGACGAGGACGCGTCCAACGTCTCGGCCGGAGAACGTCAGCTGATCACGATCGCCCGTGCGTTCGTCGCCCAGCCGTCGATCCTCATCCTCGACGAGGCGACGTCGGCCGTCGACACCCGCACCGAGCTGCTGCTGCAGCACGCGATGGCGGCGCTGCGCGAAGGACGCACGTCCTTCGTGATCGCTCACCGTCTGTCGACGATCCGCGACGCCGACCTGATCCTCGTGATGGAGCACGGCGACATCGTCGAGAAGGGCACGCACGACGAGCTCATCACGGCGCAGGGCGCCTACTGGCGCCTGTACCAGTCGCAGTTCGAGCAGGCGGCCGCCGACATCGACGCCGAAGAGGCTCTCACAGGGACGACTCCGGTCGTCGTCACGGGAGATGCCGAAGCCGAAGCGGATGCGGCGCGCGTCGGCGCCTCAGTCGGCGCTGCGAACCCGGCTGCCGAGATCGCTGCGACAGAAGCCGTCGCTGAGAACCAGGGCGAAGCACCCACGGCCTGAGCCGCGCAGTCAGATGCCCCGCCCCGGAATCCTGGGGCGGGGCATCTGCGTCTTCTGCCACGCGGCACCCGCTGAACTCCTGCTTTCTGCATGAGGTCCGCGTGCGTGGCGTGGGTCTCGTGCGCGAATCGCGAGGTCGCGCCCGTAGCCGGACCTCAGGCCCGCGTCGTAACCGTGCGCTCTACCGTTCGGCCAGGCCGAACAGTTCCAGCGGATGCGTGAGCCGCCACCAAGGGCTCGGCTCCTGCACGGCAGCCGCGAGCGTCAGCCCCGTCGACGCGGTGTTCAGGGGGCCGGTCGTCGTGAGCGTGCCGACTTCCGCACCGGCCTTGCGCTTGTCCGCGAGATCGAACTCGACGGTCGTCGTCGCTGCACCGCCGTTCCACAGCACCACGTCGGCGTCGGCATCGGTCACCACGTCGACGGCCGCGCCCCAGAGAGTCTCCACGGTGCCGACGACCGTGCCCTCCGGCACCGTCGGCGCCTGAGCCTGCAGTTCGCTCTCGACCTGCGAGAACAGCGAACGCGTCGACGCGAGGCGCATGTCGTCGTCGTCCTGGGTGAGCACCGACGCGTACAGCCGCAGGGTCGTGTCGCCGACCTTCACGTCCTTCGCCGTGAGCAGATTCCAGCTCTCGTGGAGGGTGCCGGTCTTGACGCCGACGACTCCGGCATCCGCCATCATCCCGTTGGTGTTCCGCACAGTGCCAGCGCCGGGCAGATCCACCGAGGTCGTGCCCACGATCTCGGCGAACACCGGATTCTGCATGGCCTTCTCGGCCACGGCGATCAGCGCCTCTGGCGTCGCCACGTTTCGCTCATCGAACCCCGAGGGCGACTTGATCGTGATTCCGGTGAGGCCGCGTTCGCTCAGCCAGGTCGCCGCGGCATCGGCGAAGGCGGCATCCGATCCCCAGATCTCCTTCGCGAGCCTGTCGATGTAGTTGTTCGCCGACCCCAGCAGCACGCCCTGCAGCATCTGATACTCGGTGAGAGACCCGCCCACGGGGACGTCGAGCGCGGACTGATCGCTGCGCAGGTAGGTGAGGAAGGACTGGCTGTCGGCCTTCGTGAACGAGAAAGAGGGGCCCTGCTCTCCGGGGGCCAGCGGCATCCGATCGAGCACCATCATGGCTGAGACCACCTTGGAGATGCTGGCGATCGCGGCGGGATCGGTCGATGAGGAGAGCGTGCCGACGCCGGCGATGCCCACGGCGGCGCTTCCCTGCGCCGGCCACGTGATCGCCGCGGCCTGGGCCGGAGTTGTCGCGAACTCCACCGTCTGCACCTTCGGTGCGACCTCGGTCAGCGGCCACAGCAGAGTGGTGCCGGTGTACGCGCCGACGAGGGCCACCAGGACGCCGACCGGCACGAGGATGCCGGGGCGGGTGACGGCCGGTCGAAGGTGAGCGCCGCTGAAGAGCGCCGCGCCCCGCTCGTCATCGGCGGACGGCGACGCGTCTGCGACCGCTGCGGCGTCGATCCAGGTGAGGGCGGTGGCGTGCTCGTCGCCCTCGGCCCACCGGGCGTCGGGGGCGTCGGAGGCCGAGACCAGTGCGTCGAGATCGTCGAACGCTCCTGCCGCGGCGTCCGTCGTCGCGTCATCGCCGACGGGTGCAGTGGCCTCGGCGGAGTCAGGTGCGGTCACCTGCCTACGGTACCGAACTCCGCTCACAGAACACCGATACGACGGGTAAGATCGACAGAACAACCACGGGAGTCCGGCGAGCCGGGCTGAGAGGGAGCGAATCGCGCTTCGACCGTCGAACCTGATCCGGATAATGCCGGCGCAGGGAGGAGTTCAGATGAGTACTTCCACGTCCGCGTCCACCACCGGGACGGCATCCGGTCTTCGCAACGCCCAGCTGTGGCGGTGGCGCGTCGTCGACATCGTCGTGGCCAGCGTGATCGCGGTGGCCTGCGCCCTGATCTTCCTGCTGTGGAACGTCGGCTACCAGGGCCCGAGCCTGCTGCTCGAGCCGCTGCTGCCCGGCGTCCAGGCACTCGTCAACGGCCCCTGGCTGATCGCCGGAGTGCTCGGCGGGCTGATCATCCGCAAGCCGGGTGCCGCGCTGTACACCGAACTGGTCGCGGCGGTCATCTCGGCGCTCGTCGGCAACGTGTGGGGTCCGCTCACGATCGTCTCGGGTCTCGTGCAGGGGCTCGGAGCCGAGCTCATCTTCCTGCTGTTCCTCTACGGAGTGTGGAAGCTGCCGGTCGCGATCCTCGCGGGTGCGGCGGCCGGCGTCGCGTGCGGCATCAACGACGTGATCCTCTGGTACGCCGGAGCCGACACGGCGTTCACCGTCATCTACATCGCCTCGAGCACCGTCTCGGGTGCCGTCATCGCCGGTATCGGTGCGTGGCTGATCGCCCGCGGCCTCGCCGCGACCGGTGCGCTGAGCCGCTTCGCCGCCGGTCGCGAGGTCGCCGCACGGGTGTGACGGACCTGGCGCACCCTGCCGCGCTCGAGGCGCGCGGCTGGGGCTGGCGCTATGCGACGCGACGGCGCTGGGCGGTGCGGGACATCGACCTCCGCATCGAGCCGGGGGAGCGGGTGCTCCTGCTCGGCGCCTCGGGGTCGGGCAAATCGACCCTGCTGCAGGGGTTCGGCGGCGTGCTCGGCGGCGCGGATGAGGGCGAGACGCACGGCTCGCTTCTCGTCGACGGCGTGCCGGCTGCGCAGACGCGCGGTCGCGTGGGAATGGTGATCCAGGACCCCGACACGCAGACCATGCTCGCCCGGGTCGGCGACGACGTCGCCTTCGGCTGCGAGAACCTCGGCGTGCCGCGTGACGAGATCTGGCAGCGAGTGCGCTCGGCGACGGATGCTGTGCGGCTCGACGTGCCGCTCGACCGCTCGACGGCCGCGCTGTCCGGCGGGCAGAAGCAGCGACTGGCACTCGCCGGTGTACTGGCGATGCGCCCCGGAGCGATCCTCCTCGACGAGCCGACCGCCAACCTCGACCCCGTGGGGGTGCAGGACGTGCGCGACGCCGTCGCCGCGGCCCTCGAGGTCACCGGCGCCACTCTCGTCGTGATCGAGCACCGCATCGACGTCTGGCTGCCGCTCGTCGACCGCGTGATCGTGCTCGGCGTGGAGCCCGAGGGCACGATCGTGCTCGCCGACGGCTCGCCGGACGACGTGCTCGGTGCGCGCGGGCAGGAGCTCGCGGCATCCGGCGTCTGGGTGCCGGGGCATCCGCCGGCGGTGCCGCCCCCGCCCGCGCTCGCCCCCGGAGAGAGCCTGCTCGACGTGCGCGGCCTGACGGTGGCGCGCAGCCGTGGCGTGCCCGTGGCGGGACCCTTCGACCTCGACGTGCACGCGGGGGAGGTGATCGGGGTCACCGGTCCCAACGGAGCGGGCAAATCCACGCTCGGGCTGACGGTCGCCGGGCTCATCCCCGCCGAGTCCGGCCGGGTCGCCGCCACGACGGCGCTGTCGTCGGGCGAGGGGACCGACCCGTTCCGCTGGTCGTCGAAGGCTCTGCTCACCCGGATCGCGACGGTCCTGCAGACTCCGGAGCACCAGCTGCTCGCGAAGACCGTGCGCGAGGAGCTCGCCGTGGGACCCCGCGCTCTGCGCCTCGACGACGCCGAGATCGCACGCCGCACCGGCGAGCTTCTCGAGCGCCTGAGACTCTCGGCGCTCGCGGAGGCGAACCCTTACACGCTCTCCGGTGGAGAGAAGCGCCGGCTCACGGTCGCCGCCGCGCTCGCCACCCGCCCCCAGATGATCGTGCTCGACGAGCCGACCTTCGGGCAGGATGCGACCACCTGGGCCGAGCTCGTCGCCATCATCGCCGGCCTCCGCGACGACGGGGCCGCGATCGTCGCGATCAGCCACGACGAGGCGGTGCTCCGGGCGCTGCACGCTCGCCGATTCGAGGTGGGGGCATGATCGATCCGCTCACCGCGCGCGTCGAGCGCCGCGGTCCGATCGCGCCGCGGTCGGCGCTCGCGAAGCTCGCGGCAGCGCTGCTGATCGCGGTGCCGCTGATCGCGTCGATCGACGTGGTGTCGGCATCCGTCGCTCTGATCCTCGAGATCCCCCTGCTGCTTCTCGCCGGTCTCGGCGCCCGCGAGTTCTGGACCAGGACGGCCGTGCTGTGGGTCGCCGCGCCTCTGAGCGCCGTGACGATCGCGCTGTACGGCGCACCGAGCGGGGCGGTGCACTTCGAGTGGATGCTGATCAGGGTGAGCGACGGGTCTCTCTCGCTCGCAGCGGCGACGGCCGTGCGCGTCCTCGCGATCGGGCTGCCTTCGGTCGTGCTCTTCGTGACGGTCGATCCCACCGACCTCGCCGACGATCTGGCGCAGCGGGTGCGGCTGCCGGCTCGGTTCGTGATCGGCGCGCTCGCCGGGATGCGGATGCTGGGACTCCTCGCAGACGACTGGCGCGCTCTCGCGCTTGCACGCCGTGCTCGCGGAGTCGCCGATCAGGGACGCATCCGCCGCACGCTCGGGATGGCGTTCGCCCTCTTCGTGCTCGCGATCAGACGCGGGTCGTCGCTCGCCACGGCCATGGAGGCGCGCGGCTTCGGCGGCTCGGGGGAGCGGTCGTGGGCGAGGGAATCGGTGTGGACGCGGCGCGACACCGGTCTCGTCCTCGTCGCGTGTGTGATCCCCGTGGTGGCGATCTGGGCGGCCGTGGCGACGGGGGCGTGGAACTTCGTGCTCGGCGGCTGAGTCAGGTCTCGTTCCAGAGCCGGCGGTAGAACTCGAGGCGCGCACGATCCGGTTCCACGCCGTAGGCCTCGATGAGCGTGTCCTCCCATCCCTCGCCGAGGTTCCAGATCGTGCTCATCGAGGCGACCGCGATGTCCGCCCAGCGATCGGCGGTGCCGAGGGCAGCCAGATCCACATGGCCTGCCACAGCGCCGTCATCGGCGAGCAGCGTGTTCGGCAGGCACGCGTCTCCATGGCACACGACGAGGCGGTCGATCGACGGCGCCTCACGCAGATCGGCCGGTACGAAAGTGCCTCGTTCAGCGGCGCGGGCGATGCGGGAATCGATGCTCCACTCCCACGGGCATTCCTCGACGGGCAGCTTGTCGTGCAGCATCCGCAGACCTTCGCCCACGGCGCGGACCGCGCGCTCGGGGTCCTCTCGCCAGCGCGGATCCGCGGCGCTGCGGCCATCGAGCGCGATCGTGACAAGCCACTCCTGCTCGCTGTCCTGGCCCTGCTCGAGCACGTCAGGCACCGTGATCCACCGCGATGCCCAGCGCATGCGCTCCGCCTCGTCGCGCATGTTCGCCTCGGCATCGTGCGGCCCCCATTTGATGTAGCGGCCGTCGCCGGTGCGGAAGGTCAGCCCGCCGATGTTGTTCAGCCACACCGGGGTGAGGGCCGCGCCGCGCGCCAGCTCGCGCACGCGCTCGGGCACGACTATGTCGAGGGCGGGAATGCTCACAGGGTGCACCAGGGGCTGTTCATGACTCCTCAAGAATGGCGCAGAATCGGTGGGATCCGGCTGATCGGTGCCCGATCTGCTCGCTTGTTGAGGAGTCGTGAACCGACTGGCGTTCAGAGCAGCGCGCGCAGTGCCTCTTCCAGCACGACGGCGTGGTTGTGCTCAGGGTCGTGCGCCGCGTAGACGAGGGTGACGATCGGATGCTGCCGCAGCGCGTCGGTGAGCTCCCGAAGCGCTGGGCCCGATTCGCCAGCGAGCTGCGCGCGGTAGCGGTCGGCGTAGACGCCCCATTCGCTGTCCGGAGCCGCATGCCAGTCGTGCCGGAGCTCAGGGGTGGGCGCCGTGTCCTTCGCCCACAGATCGATCGCGGCACGCTCCTTGGAGACGCCTCGGGGCCACAGCCGGTCGACGAGCACGCGGAACCCGTCTGAGGGATCGGCGGTGTCATACGCTCGCTTGCGACGAAGGTCCATGCCTTCAGCATCCCGCGTCCCGCATCGTCCCGCCAGTCTCGGAGTCTTCGCTCACTCCTGCGCGGTCACCTCGCCTGGAACCCGTCGGAACCGCGCCCGGCCAGTCGCCTCACCGCTCACGATGTCCTAGTCTGAGCGCATCCGGGCACGCGGATGCTCACGACACTCGGGACCACTTATGCTGGTACTCAGTCGCACACGCAGGGTCTGGTCTCCGATGCCCGCGCAACGATGTTCGAAGGAGAACTCACGATGCAGATCACAGGTCACGGCGCGCTGATCACCGGCGGCGCCTCCGGGCTCGGCCTCGCCACCGCCCGCCGCATCGCCGCCCAGGGCGGTCATGTCACCATCGTCGACTTGGCGTCCTCGAAGGGCGCCGAGCTCGCAGAAGAGCTCGGCGGGCAGTTCGCCCCAGCCGATGTGACGAGCGTCGACGAGATCCAGGCGGCAGTCGCCGCTGCCCAGGCCGCGGCTCCACTGCGCATCGTCGTGAACTGCGCAGGTATCGCCCCGCCCGCCAAGGTGCTCGACCGCGACGGCAACCCTGCGGTGCTCGCCGACTTCGAGCGGATCATCCGCATCAACCTCGTCGGCACGTTCAACGTCCTCTCTCAGGCATCCGCCGTGATCGCGAAGAACGACCCCACCGAATCCGGGGAGCGCGGCGTGATCATCAACACCGCGAGTGTGGCGGCGTTCGACGGCCAGATCGGCCAGCCCGCCTACTCGGCGTCGAAGGGCGGGGTGCACGCCATGACGCTCCCCGTCGCCCGCGAGCTCGCGCGCCACGGCATCCGCGTCTGCACGATCGCGCCAGGAATCATGGAGACGCCCATGCTGATGGGCCTGCCGCAGGCCGCGCAGGACTCTCTCGGACAGCAGGTCCCGTTCCCCTCGCGACTGGGCCGGCCTGACGAGTACGCGGCCCTCGCGCAGCAGATCATCGAGAACTCGTACCTGAACGGCGAGACGATCCGTCTCGACGGCGCGATCCGCATGGCGCCGAAATGAGCCCGGCTGAAATGAGCCCGAACGAGGAGACGACCATGTCACTGGCAGGCAAGACCATCCTGATGTCGGGCGGCAGCCGCGGTATCGGCCTCGCCATCGCGCTGCGTGCGGCGCGAGACGGCGCGAACATCGCAATGCTCGCGAAGACCGACACACCGCACCCGAAGCTCGAAGGCACGATCCACACCGCGGCCGAGCAGATCCGCGCCGCCGGCGGTCAGGCCCTGCCCATCGTCGGCGACGTGCGCGACGACGACGACATCACCGAAGCGGTGCTCAAGACGCAGGGCGAGTTCGGCGGAATCGACATCGTCATCAACAACGCCAGCGTGATCGATCTGTCCCGATCTCTCGAGCTGAATGCGAAGAAGTACGACCTGATGCAGGACGTCAACGTCCGAGGGACGTTCATGCTGTCGCGCGCGGCGGTGCCGGTTCTGCGGGACGCGTCGAACCCGCACATCCTGTCGCTCTCGCCGCCGCTGAATCCCACCCCGAAGTGGCTGGGCGCGCACACCGGATACACGCTCGCGAAGTTCGGCATGACGATGGTCACGATGGGCCTCGCTGCGGAGTTCGCCCGCGACGGGATCGCCGCGAACACCCTCTGGCCCCGCACGACGATCGCGACGGCCGCCGTTCAGAATCTGCTCGGCGGAGACAAGGTGATGGCTGCGAGCCGCACCGCGGAGATCTATGCGGATGCCGCGTACTCGGTGCTCACCAAGCCCGCCGCGCAGTACACGGGTCAGACGCTCATCGTCGAGGATGTCCTCGAGGCCGACGGCGTCACCGACTTCTCGAAGTACGCCGCGGTTCCGGGCACTCCGGACGACCGCCTCTTCCCGGACATCTTCCTGGACTGAGGTCCTGCACACGGGCGCAGCCTCGGGGCCGACACGCTTTTCGAAGAGCGGATGCCGTCATCCGATCCGACATCAGGCGCGTCGGCCCCGAACTGTGTCGTGATCCGATCGCGACACGCGTTCGCGCCGTCCCCCGCAGGGCCACTGTTCCCTTACCGTTGTCGATATGGATGGGCCGGTGCTGAGTGGGGGCGTGATCGTCCTCGTCGCTGTGCTCCTGTGGATGCTCTATCTGCTGCCGTCGTGGCGCGGGCGCTTCCAGTACAACGCCGCGGAGCGCAATGCCGTCCGTCTGAATCAGGCTCTTCGCGTGCTCGCCGAGACGAGCGAGACGCCCGGGGAGGTCCGCCTCGAGCTGACCGCCAGGACGGCTCTCGCCCAACAGAGGCTCGCAAAGCGGCTGCAGTCCGAGAAGGAAGCGGCCGAGCTCATGCTGCTGCGCGAGGAGCTGGCTGCGACGAAGGCCGACCCCGTGGTGCGTCAGGCGCGCGCCCGTCGTCGTGTCCGTCTCACCGCCACCGTGCTGCTGTTCCTCGGAATCGCCGCCGTCGGCGTCGGCGTGTGGCAGCTCATCGCCACGCAGGCGCAGCTGCTGCTGTGGCTGGGCGGTGCGGTCGTGGTGATCGCATCAGCCATCCTGCAGCGGATGTCCGCGGTCGCAGCGCGGGCAGCCCGTGCCGCGCGACGGAGCACGGAGCGGAGCGAACCCGCAGAACGTCGGGAGGCGCCGCCCCTGCACGATCAGGGCACGGCCACGTGGACTCCTCGTCCGCTGCCGGAGCCTCTCGTCTCGATGAGCGGGTCGCGCGCGCAGGCGGCGATGGCTCAGCATGACGCACAGACCGAGCGCCGCAAGGCCGCGCGACTGGCCGAGCTGCGCGAGCGCGCAGAGCAGATGGCGCCGCCGGCTCCTGTGCAGCTGCCCGCGGCTTCGTCGCCCTACGCGAAGATGGGCTTCGTCGACGATGCGGAGATCGAGGCGCATGTCCGCGAGCTGCTCGCCCGTCGATCGGCCGGATGACGCGAACGCCCGGATCTGCGTGATAACGTAGACGAGTTCAAGGGCCTATGGCGCAGTTGGTAGCGCGCCTCGTTCGCATCGAGGAGGTCAGGGGTTCGAATCCCCTTAGGTCCACAGAACCAGGAAGCCCCGTCCGAGCTCAGCTCGGAGGGGGCTTCTTCTGTCTCCGCCAGATGTGCCGCGCGATGTGCGGCGCCATCCGCGACACGCCCGGCGGATCGGCCTGATTTGCCCGATCCCCGGAATCCACGTAACTTATTACTTGTTCGCCCCACAGGGAAGCGGAGAGGCCGAGAGCCTTACCCCCCTCAAGCGGAGAACCACCTCCACCCGATCAGCTCCTCGGAGAAGATCGCAGACATACTTCTGTCTGACGTGGAGCTTCCGGATCCGGATCGAGTCGATTTGACTTCGATCGGGAAGCGGATAAGCTAGTCAAGTTGCCTCGGCGCGGTAAGCGCCTGGTAGCAAGATCAGCTTCGAAGCCTGCGGCGTGTCGATTTGACAGGCCGGATCGCTTCGGTAAGATTGAGAAGTTGCCCTTCGGGCCTGACTGTGATGGTTGGGTCGGGGGAGCGTCCGATCCTTGAGAACTCAACAGCGTGCACTTGTCAAATGCCAAATAACCTCGACTCCACTTCGGTGGGG
>NZ_JYJB01000007.1 GCF_000956475.1 Microbacterium hydrocarbonoxydans | reverse complement strand
CATGGCGGGGGCGGCCGGGCCGCCCGCGGCCGCGGGGCTCCCACCGAACGCGAAGGCCCCGGCAGGGGCTGCGAACCCGTCCTGGCCCGCACCGGGTGCCGGGATGCCCGGGATCCCCGGGGCACCCGGCGGGAGGGGAACCGCCGTCGTCGCCGGCGCGGCCGTGCGGGCTGCGCGAGGTGCTGCCGCGGGTGCGGGGCTCTTGCGCGCATCGAGCATCACGGTCTTCGCGACCCGGTCGTGCCATCCCTGGAAGCGACCAGAGCTGTCGAAGAGCGGCGTGAAGTACCCGACGACGATCCAGCCTGAGACTCCGAACACGACGTTGCGCAGCAGCGCGCGACCGAACCCGACCTGCGTCCCATCGGCCGCCGAGGCCAGACGCACACCCTGCGCGCGCATGCCGATGGAGCCCGATTTCGTCTGCATGACCGTGTAGACCAGCATCCAGGCGAGGAGGACGAGCAGCAGCACTCCCCAGCCGATCAGCGTCGCCATCAGGTACGCCATGAAGGACTCGGATGCCTGGAGGACCCCGCCGAGCACGACGTACAGAATGACCGCCCCGATGATCGCGATCCCCGCGGCGATGAGCGCATCGATCAGGTACGCGACCGCACGCCGCGAGATCGGCGCGATGGTGTCGATCGATGGCTCAGTCATGGGGTCTCGCTCTCGGCTGAGGTGGACGTCGTCGTTCGGGTGCTGCTCTTGATCGTGCCAGGTTCACGATGAACCCGCGCGGCCGCGGCCTCCTTCAGGTTCTGCACGCCGTTCGCGACGGCGGTGCCCCCGATCAGCGAACGGAGGTTGAGCCGGGCGCGCAGACGCTTCCAGAACCCGGCCTCCTTGCCGAGGCCTCCGACGATCCCGTCGACCTCGGCCCAGAACTCATCGACCTGGGCGGGTGTCGGCTCCGACGGACCGAACACCTCGGCATCGGCGCGGTCTGCGAGAGCCGTGACAGCCGGGATCGGGAGGGATGCGGCGAGCGTCGCCGCCTCCTCCGCGCGCGTCCCGCCCGGAGCGAGACGCGCCCCGTAGTCGATGGCGCGGTCGGTGAGCTCGTCCCAGCCGCCGGTGATCCGGTCGGAGGTGCGCGCCGCGTTCCGGCGCGTGCGGCGCTTCGCCGCCTTCCATGCGCCGATCACGATGAACGGCGAGGCGAGCAGTGCCATCACGCCCAGCGCCGTGCCGCCAATCGCTGCGATCAGGCCGAGCAGGGCGGCGAGGTTGAACGTCTCGTCGTCGCCCTTGCGGTCGTCGGGAAGAGTCGGCGGCAGGTCGACGGGCTCCTGCGGCGGAGGCGGCGGCTGCAGCACCTGCGGCTTCGGGTCGACCTTGGGCTTGGTGTTCTGGTCGTTCGGGACCTTGTCCTCGGGCGGGGTCGGGTTGAAGGTCACCCAGCCGACGCTCTCGAAGTTCACCTCGACCCAGGCGTGGACGTCGTCTCCCGTTGCGGCGAACTCGGCGTCGCCCTCGTGGTCTTCATCGGGGTAGTAGCCCATGACGACGCGGGCGGGGATGCCGACCTCGCGCGCGAGCAGGGCCATCGCCACCGCGTACTGCTCGTCGTCGCCGATCATCTGGTCACCGCCGACGAGTGTCGAGATGCGCTCGGACGTGTGCCCCGCTCGCGAGAGCACCTCCCCCTCCAGGCCGTGGCTGAAGAAGCCGCCGTCGGCGAGGAACGTCTCGAGGGCCCGGACCTGCTCGATGGGAGACTCCGCACCGGCCACGGTCTCGGCCGCGAGCGAGGTCAGCTCCTCGGGCACGTTGCTCTGCTTCGGAAGAGCGACCTTGCCGAAGTCGACGTCGGCGAGCTGGGTGTCGTCGACCTTGGCAGGGATCACGGTGTCGACCGTGTAGGTGTCGCCCTCGCCCAGCCTCTCGGTGACCACGGCGGTCCCGGTGTCGCTGTTGTAGTACCCCGAGCGGCGCAGCTCCTCGGCGCGCTTGCCGGTGAAGTCGATCTCCGAGACTGCGCCTGCGTCCGGCATCCATACTCCGCTGTAGTCCTCGATGGACACCTTCAGCGTCACAGGGACGCCCTCGGCGTCGGGTGACATGTTCGAGCGCAGCGGCGCGAAGGCGCTTGAGGAGCCGGGGCCTCCGTCTGTGACGTTGTAGACCTGACCGTCGAACTGATCCATGACCGCGATGCGGATGCGCGCCCCCTTGGGCAGCCCGCTCACCGTGAAGAGCGTCTTCTCGGCCTCATCGCGCACATTCTTGCGGAACGACTGCAGGGGGCTCGGGTAGTCGTGCACGTTGAACGGGGGGATCACGACATCGCGGAACACGTGCCGAGGCTGCACGGGCTGGGCGATCGCGCTGGAGGCGATACCCGCTCCGCCCGCCACCGCGAGCACCGCGACGCCGGCGAGAAGCCGCCGCATCCGCATGTACGCGGCTCGAGCAGGGTCCACCTCGCTCACCGAGACGGCCGCGTTCTGGGGAGCCCAGAGCTGCCGCAGCGCGAGCCAGGAGATGGCGAAGATCGCGAAGACCAGGCCCTGTGCCAGAGGGAACGCAGGCTCGGGCGTTCCCAGCACGATCGCGAGGACCAGCACGACCCCCGCGGGGATCAGCGCCCAGCCCACGTGACTCAGACGCAGGGCGAGGGATGCCGTGAGCACCGTGCCCACGAGGGAGAGCACCAGCGGAACGATGAGGTGGCCGTCGGCCGCGGCGACCGGGGCGACCGTCGTGAGCATCTGCTTCCACGAGGTGATCACCCCGAGCGCGAGTCTCTGCAGCGTGTCGATGGTCGGCACCACACCGAGGAACGCCGTGTGCGGCAGCGCGAGAGCTCCGCCGAACAGGAAGTAGGCGGCGAGCGTGAGGCCCGTGATGATCAGGATGCCCCAGCGGCGCCACATCGCCACGGCCGCGATCGCGAGGCCGAGCAGGATGCCGCCCACGACGGCCGGCAGGTAGGAGGGCCCGGCGAACGTCGTCCAGAACCCGGTCATCGCGACGGCGATGAGCACCGCGGTCACGCCCAGGTCGAGGACCCAGCGGCGCATAGGCAGCGCGGTGGGTCGATCCACCATGGGTCCCTGACCCTGTCGAAGGGCCTGAGTGGAGCGCGGGGCACGAAGGGCCTGAGCGAGGCGCGGGAGACGAGCGGTCATGCGAGCACCTTCTGCAGTGCGAGGGGGATCTGCTCCAGGGCGCCGATCGTCACGACATCCGCCTCTCCGATGCGCCGCAGCCCCGGAGTCGTCACGGTGCGATCGGCGACCACGGCGAGCACCCTGGCGCCGAAGGGCAGCCGAGAGCAGGCCATGCGCAGATCGTCGCTGCGGACCTTGGAGCCGCAGATGAGCACCACGACGCTCGCGAGCGGCATGGTCCGCGCGAGCACACCGGCGAGGTCGTCGATGCCGCCGCGGCGCGGCCGGGAGTTCTTGACGGCCGACAGCGAGTCCAGCAGCTGCTTGCCGGTGCCGGCCGGCAGCTCGCGGCCCTGCACGCGCACGTCGACCCGCTGGGAGTCGCGGATGGCGCGCAGGCCGATGGAGCCGGCCGCCGAGATCGCCAGTTCGAAATCCTCGGGGGTCGCGTACTCGAAGCCCGCGCGAGACAGGCCGATCACGAAGTGCGAACGACGCGTCTCCTCGTACTGGCGCATCATCAGAGTTCCGGTGCGCGCTGTGGACTTCCAGTGCACGTGGCGCAGATCGTCGCCCGGCTGGTACTCCAGCAGGGCGTGAAACGACACGTCATCACGCGACAGATCTGTGGCGGGAAGCCCCTCGAGATCGCGGAGGTAGCCCAGCGACTGGCCGTCGAACAGAATCGTCCGGGGGTGCACGAACAGGTCGACGGGATCATCGCGACGATGGGCGCGCTCGAACAGGCCCAGCGGATCTCCGCGCACGACGCTGACCGGGCCGACCTTCACGACCCCGCGCCTCTGGGTCGGGATCGTGAAGAGCTCTTCGGCCTCTTCGCCGGGTGCGAGCCGCTGGATGCCGAACTCGCCGCGGCCCGCGCCGACCGGCAGCACGACGCGCGAGGGCAGGATGGCCCTGGTTCCGCGGTTCGCGAGCGTGAGCGCGCCGATCGCCCGCTCGCCGACGACGACGCGAGTGCGCGCGAGGTCGAGCGACACGTCGTACGCGGTGCGCCCGATGAGGAACAGCGCGCACAGCGCGACCGTGATCGCGATCACCACGGCGGCGAACGTGAACTCGGCCCATCCCCCGATCTGCCCGAGGATCCAGAACCCCACGGCAAGCGCCATCAGCACCCAGGCGAGGGGACGGATGGCGGCGGTGATCCTGCGGAGGCGCGCGAGGAGACGCGCGCCGATGACCGCCGCGATGTCGCGCCATCCGGCGTCGCGGGTGGTCGGCGCGGGCGACGCCTCGAGTGCCTCCGTCGTCATCATGCCGCCGTTCGCGCCTGGGGCGCCGGAACCGCGTCGAGCACGCGCGCGATCACGACCTCACCCGTGGTCCCGGCGAACTCGGCCTCTGCATCGAGCAGGAGACGGTGCTGCCATACCGGGCGGGCCAGGCTCTTGATGTCGTCCGGAAGAACGAAGTGGCGCCCCTGCGTGGCCGCCCAGATCTTGGCGAGGCGGACCATCGCGATGGCGCCTCGCACCGAGACGCCCAGGCGGATGCCGGGGTCCTTGCGGGTCGCCTCGGCGAGTTCTGCAACGTAGCGCAGCACAGCGGGCTCGACGTGCACGGTGGCGCCGAGATCCGCCATGTCGGCGACGGCGTTGGTCGTGATGACCGCGGTGAGGCCGGCAGAGGGATTGCGGTCGGATGCTCCGGCCAGGATGCTCTCGGTGATCGCCAGGTCGGGGTAGCCGATCGAGGTCTTGATCAGGAAGCGGTCGAGCTGCGCCTCGGGGAGCTTGTAGGTCCCTGCCTGCTCGATCGGGTTCTGGGTCGCGATCACGAGGAACGGCCGGCCGGTCTCGTGGGTCACGCCGTCGACCGTGACGCGCGATTCCTCCATGACCTCGAGAAGGGCGGACTGCGTCTTCGGGGAGGCGCGGTTGATCTCGTCGGCGAGGACGATGGATGCGAAGATCGGGCCCTTGTGGAACTCGAAGCGGTGCTGCTGCTGGTCGTAGATCGTCACGCCGGTGACGTCGGAGGGCAGCAGGTCGGGGGTGAACTGGATGCGGGCGCTGGTGCCCTGCACGGTGGAGGCGAGCGCCTTGGCGAGGCTGGTCTTACCGGTTCCCGGTGCGTCCTCGAGCAGCACGTGGCCTTCCGCGAGCATCGACGCGAGCACGAGCGAGACCACCTCGCGCTTGCCCTGCACCGCCTTGTCGACGTTGTCGACGAGGCGGCTGAAGGTGCCCTGGAACCAGGTCGCCTGTTCGGGGGTCATAGTCATGAGGGTGCTGCTTCCTATTCGTGTGGTTCTGATGCTCTGGAGCATGGGCGCCGGCCGGACGCTACCAGCCGCGTTTCTCGTAGTCTTTGCCGTCGATCGTGACCCAGACGTTCTCTCCCGGGTACCCGAAGTAGCACCAGTCGAGGTCGGTCGCGCCGTTCGCCGGGAGAGACACCGTGTGAGCGCTGCCCAGCGTTCCCCTGGCCGACTGGCAGGTCACGCTGTGCTGGCCTGCGTCGAAGTCCTTCGTGGTGACGCGGAAGAACGCGCAGTAGCTGGAGCTGCACCCCGGCTGTCCTTGAGCGTCGGTTCCCCTGGTGACCCAGGCCCGCGGGTTCGGCGGATTGCTCGTGGTCGCGGACGCCGATGCGACCGCGCTCCATTGGCCGGCCGAGTCCTGCGCCCTGACCTGGATGGTGTGCGTCTGGTTGTACCCGTTGCCCGGGGTGCGGGAGCCGGTCTGCGCGACGCCCTGCCATCCGTTGCCGTCGATGTTGATCTGAGTGACCATGATCGGTCGGCCGTTGCCGGAGTTGCGTGAGTCCCAGGTGACCTCGACGCTCGTGCCGAGGTTCCTCGCGGTGGCGACGGGCGTCCTGGGCGTGCCGTACGGGACTCCTGCGACCCCGTTCGATGGCGCTCCGGCGTAGGTGGAGCCGTTGACCGTTGCCACTCCCCTGAGCTCGACGGTGTAGGAGGTGCCGTTGGCGAGGCCCCCGATCACGTTGTTGCCGGGGAGCCCCGCCCATCCGCCCCCATTGAGGCGGTACTGATAGGCGACCTCGCCCGCCCGCGCGCCGTTGCGTGCTCCGGGGTTGTACGAGACCGTGAGCTGCCGATCGCCCTCTTGGACGGCGGTGATCTGCGGGGCGCCCGGCGCGGTCACGCCGCGCCGGGGTGCGGACGGCGCGCTGTAGTCGCCCCAGCCGGCCTTGTTGTGTCCCCTGATGCGGAACGTGTACTCGGTCTCGCTGGTCGGCAGGGTCACGGCCTGGCTCGTGGCGCCCGCCCCCGGTGTGAGCGTGCGAACGAGTGCCGATCCTTCGTAGACCTCGAGCTGGTAGCTGTCGATCGCATCGCCGTTGTTGTCGGGTGTCTGCCAGTTGACCTGCATCTGCGCCTGCGAGCCGACCGGTGAGAGCTCCTGCGTCGTCGGCGCCGCGGCCGCGAGCGGCGGTCCCGCGGGGATCTCGGTGCCCGACCAGCCGCTCCAGCTCGACGGCTCCGGCGCCTTGTTGTGCGCCTGGATGCGCACCTGGTAATTGGTGCCGTTCTCGAGGCCCTCCCAGGTCATCGAGTTTCCGGTGACCTCCTTCTGGGCGATCCCGGACGGCGGCGCGGGCGAGATCTCCAGCGTGTAGCGCTCGACGGGAGACCCGGGTGTGGACGGCGTCGTCCAGCTCACCGCCAGAGACTTGTCGCCGAAGACGAGGGCAGGCGGGGTGGGGGTGTCCGGCCGTGCATCCGGCCTTGCGACCGCCGAGACGCCGGAGGGCTCACTCTCGCCGACGCGGTTGGTGGCCGTGACCTGGAACGTGTACTCGACGTTGTTCGTGAGCCCGTCGAGCGTGCATGTCGTCGACTGGCAGTCCTTCGAGTAGGCGCCTCCGCCGACCGCCTTCACCGTGTACTTCGTGATCTCGGCGCCGTTGTTCGACGGGGCGGAGTACGACACCACGACCGTGCGGTCCTGCACGCTGACGACCGTCGGCGCTCCGGGCGCCTCGGGGGCGCCCTGCACCGTGACGACGACCTTGCCGTCGGCCTCCCGATCGGCATCCTTCGTCGCATCCTGGATGCGGTACCGCACGACCAGCGTCCCGACGAAGTCCTTCGCCGGGGTGATCACGAGCTCGTCCCCCTTCTTGTCGACGTCGCCCGATCCCGACTCGATGACCTGCGAGACGATCTTGAGGGGCGTGTCGGGGAAGGGGTTGAAGTCGTTGGCGAGCACCGGCACGGTGATCGTGCGGCCCTGATCCGCTGCGGCGATCGTGTCGGTGTTGGCTGCAGGGAGCGCCCTGGTCGACGCGTCCACGATGACGGTGACCGTGCCCTCCACCGGTTCGGTCTCGCCGTCGGAGATCCGCAGCGTCAGGGTCAGGGCGGTGCCCTTCTTCGCACCCGACGAGGCCTCGACCTCGAGCTGGTCGCCGTCGACCTTCGCCGAGACGCCCTTGCCCGCGCCGCTCACATATTTGAACTCGTGCTCGTCGTCGGCGTCCGGGTCGACCGTGAGCGCTTCCAGGTCGAGCGTGGTCGCCTCTTCACCAGGGGCGACCTTCACTTCACCGCTGATGAACTCCGGCGGCTGGTTCTCGGACGGAAGCACGTCGATCGGGATCGTCAGCGTGGATGTGCGTCCCTCGGGATCGTCGGGCCCCGTGCCGTCGGTGACCTCGAAGGTGAGCGCATCCTGTCCGAAGTAGCCGTCGGCGGACGTGTAGACGAGCGTGCTCTCGTCCTTGACCAGATCCGCGCCGTCGGCGTGCACGGCGCTGACCTTGGCGTGCTCCGTGATCCGGGTCGTCCCGCCGCCTGCCACGACGACGTATTTCGACAGCGGCAGCTCGATGGTCTCGCCGCTGACCACTTCGACGGGCTTGGTCGAATCCAGCGCGGGTCGCAGCCCTGAGACGGCGGGGACGAAGATGAACGCCGAGGCCTCGAGCCCGTCTTGGTCGGTGAGCGTGTAGCGGATGAGCTGCTGTTCGTCGGTCACCGTGACGCGCACCGTGCCGTTCTTCAGCAGCGTCGCCCCTGCACCGAGGTCGAGGTCGAGCCCCTCGGTCGTGCCGTCGGGGTCTTCATCGTTCTTCAGGATGTCGATGTCGGCGGTCAGGCCGCCCTTCGCCACGTCTTCGGATCGCACCCGGTCGTCTCGCGCGATGGGGGCCAGCAGCGGCACGTCGTCGTCGACGGTGATCTGGAGCACGGCGGATGCCGTCGCACCGCGCGAATCGCGGATCGTGTACTGCAGCGAGGTCTCGAGCGCGCGGTTCGGGGCATCGATCAGCACGCGGTCGCCCGAGACGCGGGCCGAGAGCCCGTCGATGTCCGGCACCTCGAGGCCGTCGTTCTTCTCGCTCACCAGCGTGATCTTGTCGCCCTCGGGGTCGGAGTCGTTCGCCATCACCGGCACTGCGATCTCGCGTCCCGGGCGCACCACGACCGCATCCTTCACCGCGAAGGGCTCCTGGTTGACCATCTGCACCGGGGCGATGCCGACGCGGATGGTCGCGGTGCTCTCCTTGCCCAGATGATCGCGCACGCGATAAGTGAACGTGTCGACGCCCGACGACCCCCGGAATGCCTCGTACGTGAAGAAGTTGGGACCGGTCGCGGTGATGCGGCCCTTCGTGGGGCTCGAAGCGATGTCCAGCAGCTCGACCGAGTCGCCGTCGGCATCGATGCCGTCCAGCGGCACCGCGATGTTGGTCTCCGACCCGGCGAGCGCCCTCGCCACGAGATCCTGAGGACGCGGCGCCGAGTTGGTCGCCTCATCGACCGGCAGCACCTGAATGGTGACGAGACCGGCCGCCTTCTGCTGGCGCGAGTCCACGGCCTCGTACGTCAGGTACACCGTCTTCGCCTCGGACCCGGCCTTGAACCGCACCGCATCCTGAGACACGAACGCCTCGCCGTCGGCGGGGTCGACGATCGGCTCGATGAGGGCGGGGGCGACGTGCAGGGCGTCGCCGCTCGGCTGCACGTCGTTGTCGAGCACGGGGATCGTGACGACGTCGCCCGCGCGGACATAGGCGGTGTCGGGCGTCGCGACCGGCGGGAGGATGCTGTCGGGCGCCGGGATCGGGATGACGATGACCTCGCCGTCGGCCGATGCGGAGCCGTTCGAGATCGTGTACTCGATGCGGATCTGGCCTTCGAGCGAACCCTGGTCGGTGATCCGCAGCGTCTCATGGTCAAGAACCGAGACGGAGACGCCGCTGCTGGGGTCGATCGAGACCGACTGCACCACGAGGATGCCGCCACCGGGGTCGGAGTCGTTGGCCAGCACGCCGATCAGCACGTCGCCGCCGGCCGGCAGCAGCGCCACATCGCGCACCGCGATGGGCGGAAGCTCGGAGGCGCTCGCGTCGAGCACGTCGACTCGGACCAGACCCTCGGCGTTCTTGGGGCCGGCGGTCGCCAGATACTGCACGTAGTAGGTGCCGGGCGCCTGTGCCGTGAAGCTGAACTGCTGGTTCGTGAAGTCGGGCGCCACGGCCGCGCCGGGTGCATCGCCGACGCGTCCGAGCCGCAGCGGCTCGGCTCCTGAGCTCGTGTCGTTCGCCAGCGGCGACACCGTCACCTGCTCGCCGACCCGCGTCACCACGTGGTCGGCATTCGTCTTCGGGTCGGTGCTGCCCTCGGCGCGCACGTCGAGAGTGATCGTCGCGGTGCCCACCTCGCCGAAGCCGTCGGCCACGGTGACCTCGATGTCCTTGCGGCCCTGCAGGCTCGCGGTGGCCTTGTAGCTGATCTGGCCGTCGGTCGTGAACTCGACCTCATCGCCGGGCGCCGCGATGACGGACTTCAGATAGATGTCGTCGCCGTCGGGGTCGATCCAGTCGGGAAGGATGTTGTACGAGATCGTGCCGCCGGTCTCGACTGTGAGGCTCGTCTTGCGCTTCGGCCCGGGTGCCGAGTTCACATCCCAGCCGTGCACCGAGAGCGTGACGACAGCCGTGTCCGTGCCGCCGCGGCCGTCATCCGCCTTGTAGGTGAAGCTGCCGGATCCGGACGCCTTCTCGTCGACGGCGATCTGCAGCGATCCGCCGTCCTGGATCGGCTGCACCGTGCCGAGGGCGGGCTGCTGCTCTGCGAGCGCCGCGACGAGGACGTCGCCGTCGGGGTCGTTGTCGTTGTCGAGGACGGGGAGCATGGTCGACGCTCCGGGCCGCACGCCGAAGGAGTCGTCTTCGGCGACCGGCGGGGTGTTCTGATCCGAGCGCTCGGGGAGGGTCGTCTGGACCGTCTCCTGCGTGGTGTCCTCCTGGTCGTCGGACTCGCCCTCCGGCGGGGTGAGATCCTCCCAGTTGTCGACCTGTGACAGGCTCTCGTCGGCCAGCCACGCCTCGCCGCCGACCGCGTCGTTCAGCACGATGACATCGCGGTTGACGCGGAACGTCAAAGCGGTCGCGTCGCGCGCACCGGGGATCTTCGACGCGACGTCGCTGCCGTCGCCCGTGCAGTCGCGCACGAACCTCGCGCTACCAGCCCAGGCTCCGTACGCGCACCCGCGCAGCGAGACGGGTGTCGCGGGATCTCCTTCGCCGCCGGCCTTCGTGACCGTCGGCTCGCCGCCGTCGAGGGGCACCGAGAAAAGCGCGTCCTTCGTCGCGACGACCACCGCCGATGCCGCGGCGGACGGCTGCTGGAGCACGGCATCCGCCGCATCCGGGATCTTCGTGCGGAATCCGCCGGGAGTCGTCAGCACGCCCGCTGCGGCGTCGAGCACGACGGGGGTGCGCCCGACAGCCGTGATGTGCGGAGCCGACGAGTCATCGAGGTCGCCGATCGACGACGTGGATGATTCGAGCGGCTGACCCTCGTTGTCGACGGGGATCGTGACGATCTCGTCACGGGCGGAGGCGAGTCCGAACACGGTGCCGTCCTGCGCGACGGCGACATCCGCGCCCTTGCCCAGTTCAGCGGCCGGTTCGGCGGTCTCGGGCTCGAAGGCGGCGATGCCGCGGACCGGCACGACCCAGAGATCGCCCGAGTCGCGGTCGAGCACGGCCGCGGTCCGCGCGCCGAGCGCCACCTTCGCGGATGCCGGCAGCTTCGCGGAGTCGCCGAGCGTGACCCTGGCGGGGTCGACGGCGGTGACGGTCGAGGCGGTCTCATCGACCACGAGGACGTTCGACTCGTCCTGCAGGATGTCGTAGTCCTCTGCGGCCGTGCGCAGCCCGCCGTCGAGGAGGGTCGATTCGTGATTGAAATGACCGACCAGCAGGCTCGAGGTCTTCGTGATCCACACGCCACCGTCGTTCAGGTCGACCTTCGTCGTCGGATTGCCCTGGTAGGAGAACGCCAGAGTCGTGACCGTGACGGCGGCCGCAGCCACGGCGGCAGCAGACGCGAGCTGCCGCGGGCGCGCGCGCATCCACGTCAAGGCCTTCATCCCTGGACTCCCCCTGGGTCTCGATCGCACTCTCCGCGCCGTTGCGATAAGCCACGACGCACCCGTCGAGTCTAACCGCCGGTGCGAAAAGCCCCCATGGGCAGATCTGCCCGCCTGCAGCGGTCGCACATCCGCAGCTAGAAGTTGCCTTCCCGCGCGCTCGAGGGGTTGCCGCCGATGATGTTCACGCCCTTGCGGGTGACGTAGCCGTTCCAGCAGTCGATGATCACCGACCCATTGGAGGGGATGTCGACCGGGAACCCCGCGTTGGTCGAGAAAACCTTCCCGTCTGCCGTGCATTCCACCCGATAGGAGCCGCCCGCGAAGTTCTTCGTGTTCAGCCTCAGGTTGTAGCAGGGCCCGCCGTTCACGCTGGTGCAGCCGTTCGTCTTCGCCTCACCCCTGGTGACCCAAGCCTCGGGCACCGGCTTGGCGTCGGTCGTCGCGGATGCCGACACCACCGCCGACCACTGCCCCGCCTCGTCCTTGGCCTTGACCTGGATGCTGTGGGTCTCGCTGTAGCCGTTGCCGAGACTGCGGCTGCCGCTGAGCCCCAGATCCTGCCAGCCACCGTTGTCGAGGCTGACGAGGACCTGCACGATGTTTCGTCCGTTCGGGCTCGGGGCCGACCAGGAGACCTTCACCGAGGTGCCCTGGTTGGCCGCAGAGACGCCGGGATTGCGCACCGGCCCGTAGGGGCGCAGACCGCCGGTGGGGGCCGATGCCGCGCCGGGCTGAGACTCCTGGCCTCCGACGACCGAATACGCCCTGACTCTGACCGTGTAGGTGCCGCCGTTGGCCGCGTTGATGCGCGATCCGTCCCAGCTGCGGCTCCATGCACCGCCGTTGAGGGAGTACTCGTAGCGCAGCTCCGAGGCGGCCGCGCCGTTTGTGTCCGAGACGGTGTAGCTCACCGTGACGTAGCCGTCGTGCTCCTGGGTTCCGGTGATGGTCGGCGCTCCCGGGCTGCCGAAGGCGCGCTGCGGGGCGGATGCAGGGCTCTGCGCACCCCAGCCGGCCTTGTTCCGCGCGAGCACCGCATAGGTGTAGTCGGCGGTCGAGGTCGCCACCGTGACCGTCTGACTGAGCTGCGTCCCGGCGATGCCGGTGATGCGGTTCACGACGCTGCCGCCACGCATCACGACGAGCTGGTACTCCGCGATCGCGTCACCGTTCTGCGGCGCCGCATCCCAGGAGACCGTCATCTGCGCCTGGCTGCCCACCGAGGGAGCGCTCTGCGCCCGCGGGGCCGCGACGGTCCCCGGGACGCCTGCCGGGATCTCGGAGGCGGACCAGCCACTCCAACTCGACGGTTCGGGCGCCCGGTTGATCGCCTGCACCCGCACCTGGTAGTTCGCGCCGTTCTCGAGCCCCTCCCAGGTGAGCGAGTTGCCGGTCACACCGGTCTTCTGGGCGATCCCCGACGGCGGTGCCGGCGAGATCTCCAGGGTGTACGACTCCACGGGAGAGCCGGGCGTGGTCGGCGTCACCCAGGAGACCTTGAGGCTCTTGTCCCCGAAGACGAGCTTCGGCGGCTGCGGCGTATCGGGACGCGCATCGGGGCGCGCCACCGCGGAGCTCGGCGACGGCTTGCCGTCGCCGACCCGGTTGGTCGCCACGACCTGGAACACGTACTCGACGTTGTTCGTCAGCCCGTCGAGGGTGCAGGTGGTCGAGGTGCACTTCTTCGTGTAGTTCCCGGCGACCGATCTCACCGTGTACGAGGTGATCTCCGCACCGTTGTTCGACGGCGGCGACCAGGACAGGACCACGGTGCGGTCCTGCACGCTCGACACCGTCGGGGTGCCAGGGGCCTCTGGCACCCCCTGCACCGTCACGACGATGCGTCCGTCGACCTCGCGATCGGCATCCTTCGTCGCGTCCTGGATGCGGTAGCGGACCACCATCGTCCCGACGAAATCGGCGGCCGGCGTGACCTTCACCTCGCTGCCGGTGAAGGACACCGCTCCCGAGCCCGTCTCCGACACGGCCGAGACCACCTTCAGCGGCGTCTCCGGGAACGGGTTCACGTCGTTGTCCAGTACGGGCACGGTGATCGGCTTGCCCTGGTCGGCCTCGCTGATCGTGTCGGTGTTCGCCGTGGCGAGGGATCTGGTCGAGGCTGCGACCAGCACGGCGACCGAGCCCTCGACCGGCTCGGTGGTGCCGTCGTCGATGCGCAGCTGCACGGTGGCGCTCGTGCCCTTCGGCGTGCTGGAGTCGGCTTCGACGAGCAGCTTCGTGCCGTCGACGCGGGCTGTGATGCCGCCTGCGGGCTGCCCGCTGATGCTGAAGCTGATCTTCTTCGCGTCCTCGGGGTCGGGGTCTGTGGTGAGTGCGGCGAGATCGAGCGACGTGGCGGGCTCGCCGGGGGCGACCTCCACCTGGCCGTTCACGAACACCGGCTGCTGGTTCTCGGGCGGCAGCACCGTGATCGGGATCGTGAGGGTGGCCTTTCGCCCTTCGGGGTCATCGGGGCCGGTTCCGTCGGTGACCTCGAACGTCAGGGCGTCCTTGCCGAAATAGCCCTGCTTCGAGGTGTAGACGAGCGTGGACTGATCCTTGATGAGCGGGGCGCCGTCGGCGTTCACCGCGCTGACCTTCGCTGCCTCGGTGATCACGACATCGCCGCCGCCGGCTACCGTGACGTACGTCGACAGCGGCAGCTCGATTGTCTCGCCGCTCTTGACCTCGACCGGTTTCGTGGATGTCAGCGTCGGGCGCAGCTCGCTCAGCGCGGGGACGAAGATGAACGCGGAGGCCGTCTGGTCGTCCTGATCGGTGACCGTATAGCGGATGAGCTGACGCTGGTCGCCGACGGTCACCCTGATCGATCGGTCGTCCTCCACGACCCCGCCGGTCTCGACGGAGAGCTCGAGCGCATCGACCGTGCCGTCAGGGTCCTCGTCGTTCGTGAGCACGTCGACGTCGACCCGCAGGCTGTCCTTCGCGTCGGCCGCGACCACGCGATCGTCGCGTGCGGTCGGCACTTTCAGCGGCACGTCCTCGTCGACGGTGATCTGCAGCACGGCGGTCGCCGTCGCACCCCTGGCATCGCGGATCGTGTACTGGATCGACGTGTCCATGGGCGTGTTCGGAGCCTTCACCACGACGCGGTCGCCGGACACCCTCGCCTCGATCCCGGCATCCGGGGGGATCTCCAGCCCCTTCTTGACGAGCGAGATCGCGTCGCCCTCCGGGTCGGAGTCGTTCGCGAGCACCGGCACGGCGATCGAGCGCCCTGGGCGCATCACCACGGTGTCTTTCACCGCGTACGGCGCCTGGTTCGACGCGTCACCCGGCGCGATGCCGACCCTGATGGTCGCCACGCCCTCCTTGCCCAGACGATCGCGCACTCGATAGGTGAAGGTGTCGACGCCTGTCGCATCGCCGAACGCCTCGTAGACCAGGTGGTCGCTGCCGACCTCCGCGACCTGCCCCTTCGTCGGCGCGCTCTCCTGACCGACGAGCTCGACGGAGTCGCCGTCGGCGTCGATTCCGTCGAGCGGGATCGCGATCCGCACGGTCGACCCGCTGAGCGCCCGCACGGTGATGTCCTTGGGCTTCGGCGCGGAGTTCGCCTCCTCATCGATCGCCCTGACCTGGATCGTGATGTAGCCGGCGTCCTTCTGCCCCGCCGAGTCCACCGCCTGATACGTCACATAGACGGTCCCCGGGATGTCGGAGGCGCGGAAGCGCACCGCGTCCTGGGAGACGAAGGCCTCGCCGTCCTCGGGATCGACCAGAGGCTCGACCAGCTCAGGGTCGACGTGGAGCACGTCGCCGTTGGGATGCGTGTCGTTGTCGAGCACCGGGATCGTGACGACATCGCCGGCGCGGACAACGATCTGATCGTCGTTGGCGACGGGCGGCGACAGCAGCGACGGCCTCGGGATCGGGATGACGATCACATCGCCCTCGGCCGTCTGCGTGCCGTTGGAGATGCGATAGCTGATGCGCACCTGCTCGTCGAGGGCACCCTGATCGCCGATGCGCAGCGTCTCGTGGTTCAGCACCGACACCGAGATGCCGCTGTGCGGAGGCACCGTGACCGACTGCACGACGAGGATGCCGCCCGAGGGCTCGGTGTCGTTGCCGAGGACGCCGACGAGGACCTCTCCCCCCGATGGCAGCAGCGCGACGTCCCGCACCGCGATCGGCGGGAGCGCGGTCTCCGCCGGCGGCAGCACATCGACCCTGACCAGGCCGGGCACCGCGTTGGGGCCTGCGCTCACCAGATACTGCACGTAATAGACGTTCGCGGTCGCCGACTGAAAGGTGAACGACTTGTTCTGGTAGTCGGGGACGATCGTCGCGCCCGCGACCTCGTCGACACGGGCCAGACGCAGCAGCTCGCGACCTGAGCTCGTGTCGTTGACCAGCGGCGCGATGGAGATCGCTTCGCCGACGCGGGTCACGACGTGGTCGGCGTTCGTCTTCGGGAGCGTCGAGCCCGCCGGCCGGACATCGAGGCGCAGCGTTCCCGTCGTGGCCTCGCCGAGTCCGTCGGACACCACGATCTGGATCTCCTTGCGGCCCTGGAGGCTGGCGACCGCGTGGTACGTGACCTGGCCGTCGGTCGAGAAGTCGACCTCGTCGCCCGGTGCCGCGATGACGTCCTGCAGGTACATGTCGTCGCCGTCGGGATCGAGCCAGTCCGGCAGCACGTTGTACGAGACCGTGCCGCCCTCCTCGACCGCGAGTCCGGTCGTTCGTCGCTGCACCGGCGCGCCGTTGACATCCCACGCGTGCACCGAGAGCTGCACGTTCGCCGACGCCTTGCCTCCTCGTCCGTCGTCGATCTCGTACTCGAACGACCCGCCGCCGGTCATGTCCTCGTCCACGGCTATCTGCAGAGCACCGCCGTTGTTGACGGGTTGCACCTCACCGAGCGCCGGCTGGCTCTGCGCCAGCGAGGCGACCAGCACGTCTCCGTCCGCGTCGGTGTCGTTGTCCAGCACCGGCAGCATGGTTGTGCGTCCGGGGCGCACCCCGAACTCGTCGTCCTCCGCGACCGGAGCCGTGTTCTGCTCGCTGCGCTCGGGAAGCGTGGTCTCCACCGTCTCCTCAGTGGTGTCCTCCTGGTTCTCGGTCTCCCCCTCCGGAGGGATGATGTCGTCCCAGTTGTCCACGCGCTGCAGGCTCTCGTTCGGCAGCCACGCCGCGCCGCCGACCGCGTCGTTCAGCACGATCACGTCGCGGTTCACTCGGAAGACCAGGCTCTTCGAGTCCTCGGCATCCGGGATCTTCTCGCTCATGTCGTTCGCGTCGCCCGTGCACTCGCGCACGAAGCTCGCCGATCCGGCCCACGCGCCGTAGGCGCAGCCGCGCAGCCAGACGGGTGCCGCGGGTGCGCCCTCGCCTCCGGCATCCGTCGTCGTCGGCTCCGCGCCGTCGAGCGGGACGCTCAGCAGCGCGGTCGCGGTCGCGACCGTGACCGCAGCAGCCGCTGCCGAGGGCTGCTGCAGCACCGCGCCGTCCGCATCCGGGATCTCGGTGCGGATGCCGCCGGGCGCGAGGATGGCCCCCGACGCGGCATCCAGCACGACCGGCGTGCCACCCACCGCGGTGATCGTGGCCGTCCCGGAGCCGTCGAGCTCGCCGATCGAGGCCGAAGAGGGTTCGAGGGCCTCACCCTGGTTGTCGACAGGAACCGTGACGACCTCGCCGCGGGCGGAGGAGAGCCCGAACACCGTGCCGTCCTCCGACACGGCGACATCGGCGTCCTTGCCCAGCTCCGCCGTGGGGTCGGCGGCTTTGATCTCGAACGAGGAGAGCCCCTTCACCGCCACGACCCACAGGTCGCCGGACTTCCGGTCCAGGATGGCGGCGGTGCGGTTCCCGAGCGCCACCTTCGCCGATCCGGGAATCGCGGTCGAATCCGCGAGCGCGACGCGCGCAGGGTCGACGACGGTGGCGGTCGCCGCACCGGTATCGACCACGACCACGTTCGCGGCGTCCTGCAGGACGTCGAAGCTGTCGGTGCCGTTGCGAGCCCCGCCGTCGAGCACGGTGGACTCATTGTTGAAGTGACCGACGAGCAGACTGGACGTCTTCGTGATCCAGACGCCGCCGTCGTTGAGATCGACCTTCGTCGTCGGATTGCCCTGATACGTGAACGCCAAAGTCGTCAGGACGACCGCGCCGGCCGCGACGACGGCGGTCGAGGCCAGCGTCCTCGGACGCACGCGCATCCACGACAAGAACTTCATGCCGGTCCCCCCTGGGTGCCTCATCCGCGCTCTCTCGTGCCCTCAGGCGAAGACGGCGAGGAACCACACGAGTCTAACCGCCGGTGCGAAAAGCCCCCATGGGCAGATCTGCCCGCGTGCAGCGGATCAGTTCCATGCTCTGCGCTCGTACTCCTTGCCGTTGATCACGGCCGACGCCTGGTATGTCCCGTAGCCGCGTGACCCGTGATAGCAGCCGAGGCGGCCCTGATAGTGACCGTTGCCGTCTGTGGTGACCGAGTACGGGCCGCCCCACGAGCCCCAGTAGCCGTCGGCAGGGCGGTAGTCGGCGCACTGCACGGAGTAGGTCGTGTTGGCGGCGAAGTTGTCCATATGCACGTAGTACCACGCGCACGTGCCGTCGTTGCAGCCGTCCTGCCCGTTCGCGTTGCCGTCGGAGGTGATGTACGCGACGGGAGGCGGCGGCGGGCCGGAGACCTGAGAGGTCCGCGGACTCGTGATCGTCTGCCCGACGGAATCGGTGACCCGGACTTCGATCCAATGCGTCTCGGAGTAGGCGTTGCCTCTCGTGATGCTGCCCGAGATCGGCTGGCTCGTGAAGCCGCCGCCGTCGATGTTGATCTCCACCTTGCTGATCGGACGCCCGTTGGCAGACGGGGCCGCGTCCCACGACATCGTCACGCTCTTGGGGTTCTGGGTCGCGCTGACGCGCGGCTGGCGGAGCGGACCGTAGGGATTGCCTCTCGCGACGTCGGAGGAGTCGCCGGGGTAGGCCGTGCCGGAGACGGTTGCGAGAGCACGCACGGTCACGTTGTAGTCGGTGCCGTTGCTCAACCCGGTGATGACGTTGTTCGAGGGCACACCGGCCCACGAGCCGCCGCCGTTGAGCGAGTACTGGTAGACGATCTCGCTCGTCGACGCCCCGTTGCGCGCGCCCGGCGTGTACGCGAGCCGGAGCTGGCCGTCGGCACCGGTCGGGGTCACCGACACGCCCGTCGGCTTGCTCGGCCGGTTGACGCCGCGGCGCGGGGCGGAGGCGTCACTGTAGCCACCCCATCCGGCCTTGTTGTGCGCGCGGATCTTGTACGTGTATGGCGTCTCCGAGGTGGGAACGGTCACCGCCTGCGTCTTCGCGTCGGCCGCGGGAGTGATGGTGCGCACGAGGCTGCCGCCCTCCCACACCTGCAGCTCGAGCGCGTCGATCGCGTCGCCGTTGTTGCCGGGCGGCACCCAGCTCACCTGCATCTGAGCCTGATCCCCCACGCCCTGGATCTCGGCGGTGGTAGGCGCGGCGGGCTTCAACGGCGGGCCCGCCGGAACCTCCTTGGCCGACCAGGTGCTCCACGCCGACGGCTCGGGGGCCTTGTTGTGGGCCTGCACCCTGACCTGGTAGTTGGAGCCGTTCTCCAGCCCCTCCCACACGAGGGAGTTGCCGGTGACCTGCTTCTGGGTGATGCCGGACGGCGGCGCGGGAGAGATCTCGAGCGTGTAGCTCTCGACTGGCGACCCGGGCGTCGACGGCGTCTTCCAGCTCACCGACAGCGACTTGTCGCCGAAGACGAGCGTCGGCGGAAGGGGCGTGTCGGGGCGTGCGTCGGGGCGCGCCACCTCGGACGTTCCCGAGGGCTTGCCCTCGCCCACGCGGTTGGTCGCCGTCACCTGGAAGGCGTATTCGACGTTGTTCGTGAGCCCGTCGAGAGTGCACGTCGTCGACTTGCACTCCTTCGTGTAGCTGCCGCCCTTGACCGCCTTCACCGTGTATTTCGTGATCTCGGCGCCGTTGTTCGACGGAGCGCCGTACGAGATCACCACGGTGCGGTCCTGCACGCTCGTGATCGTGGGGGTGCCCGGCGCCTCCGGAACGCCCTGCACGGTGATCACGATCTGCCCGTTCGCCTCGCGCTCGGCATCCTTCGTCGCATCCTGGATGCGGTATCGCACGATCATGGTTCCGACGAAGTTCGCCGCCGGTGTCACCACCACTTCGTCGCCCTTGACGGTCGCGCCGCCGGCGCCCGACTCTGTCACCGCCGACAGCAGCTTGAGGGGCTTGTCGGGGAACGGGTTGTAGTCGTTGGCGAGAACGGGGACGGTGATGCTCTTGCCCTGATCCGCCTCGGACACGGTGTCGGTGTTCGCCGCGGGAAGGGCACGAGTGGATGCCGTCACGAGCACCTGCACTGTGCCCTCGACCGGTTCGGTCGTGCCGTCGGTGACCCGCAGCTTGAGCGAGGCGACCGTGCCCTTCGCGACGTCCGACGACGCGGAGACGCGCAGCGTCGCACCGTCGACCTCGGCCTTGATGCCATCGCCCGCACCGCTGACGTAGGTGTACTTGTGGGCGCCCTCGTCTTCGGGATCGGGGTCTTCGGTGAGCGCCGCGAGATCGAGGCTCGTGGCATCCTCTCCAGGAGCCACCTGCATCTGCGCGCCCGTGAAGCTCGGCGGCTGGTTCTCGGGGGGCAGCACGTCGATCGGGATCGTGAGCGTGGCCTTGCGCCCGTCAGGATCATCGGGGCCCGTGCCGTCCGTGACCTCGAAGGTGACCGCATCCTGCCCGAAATAGCCCTCAGCGGACGTGTAGACCAGGGTGCTCTCGTCCTGCACCAGATCGGCGCCGTTCGCGTGCACCGCGCTGACCTTGGCGTGCTCCGTGATGCGCGCGGTGCCGCCGCCGGCGATCGTGACGTACTCCGAGAGAGGCAGCGACTTCGTCTCGCCGCTGACCACCTGCACGGGCTTCGTGCCGTCCTTCAGCGTGGGCCGCAGGCCCGAGGTCGCCGGCACGAAGATGAACGCCGAGGCCTCCAGGCCGTCGCGGTCGGTGAGCGTGTAGCGGATCAGCTGCATCTCGTCGGTGACGGTCACGCGCACGGTGCCGTCCTCGAGCTCCTTCGCCCCGGCGCCGAGGTCGAGTTTCAGACCCTCGGTCGTGCCGTCGGGGTCCTCATCGTTCTTCAGGATGTCGATGTCGGCGGTGAGCCCGCCGTCCTTCAGATCCTCTGGACGCACCCGGTCATCGCGGGCGACGGGGGCGAGCAGCGGAACATCCTCGTCGACGGTGATCTGCAGGACGGCGGATGCCGTCGCCCCCCGCGCATCCCGGATCGTGTACTGCAGGGACGTCTCGAGGGCATGATCGGGTGCCTCGACCAGCACCCGGTCGCCCGACACCCGGGCCGACAGCCCGTCGATGTCCGGCAGCTCGAGCCCGTCGTTCTTCTCGCTCACCAGAGTGATCTTGTCGCCCTCAGGGTCCGAGTCGTTCGCCATCACCGGCACCGCGATCTCGCGCCCAGGACGCACCACGACCGCATCCTTCACGGCATACGGCTTCTGGTTGATGTCCTGCGGCGGAGCGATGCCGACCCGGATCGTCGCGGTGCTCTCCTTGCCCAGATGGTCGCGCACGACGTAGGTGAAGGTGTCGACGCCGGTCGATCCCTCGAATGCCTCGTAGGTGAAGTAGTTGGCGCCGGTCTCGTTGATGCGCCCCTTCTGCGGGCTCGACGAGATGTTCAGCAGCTCGACGGAGTCGCCGTCGGAGTCGATTCCGTCGAGCGGAATCGCGATGTCGATCTCGGTGCCGCTCAGGGCGCGGGCCGTGATGTCCTTCGGGCTGGGCGCCGCATTCGTCTCGGCATCCACCGGCAGGATCTGCACCGTCACGTAACCAGCCGACTTCTGCTGGCGCGAGTCGACCGCCTCATAGGTGAGGTAGACGGTCTTCGCCGCCGACCCGGCCTTGAAGCGCACGGTGTCCTGCGAGACGAAGGCCTCTCCGTCGGCCGGATCGACGAACGGCTCGATCAGCGCGGGGGCCACATGCAGGGCGTCGCCGCTCGGATGCGTGTCGTTGTCGAGAACGGGGATCGTGACGACGTCGTTCGCACGCACGTACACGACATCCGGGTTCGCGACCGGCTGCAGGATGCGGTCGGGGGCGGGGATCGGGATCACGACGACCTCGCCGTCGGCGGACTTCGTGCCGTTCGAGATCGTGTAGCTGATGCGCACCTGGTCCTTCAGCGCACCCTGATCGGTGATCCGCAGCGTCTCATGATTGAGGACCGAGACGGAGACGCCGGTGCGGTCCTCGATCGACACCGACTGGATGACGAGCACACCGCCCGATGGATCGATGTCGTTGGCGAGCACGCCCACCAGCACGTCGCCGCCCGTGGGCAGCAGCGCCACGTCGCGCACCGCCACCGGCGGCAGGTCGGATTCGGCGGCGTCGAGCACATCGACGCGCACCAGACCCTCTCCGTTCTCGGGCCCGGCCGTCGCGAGGTACTGCACGTAGTAGGTGTTCGGGACGTCGGCCTCGAACGTGAAGGTGTTGTTCGTGAAGTCGGGGAGCACGGTCGCGCCCGACACCTCGTCGACCCGCCCCAGACGCAGGCGCTCGCGTCCGGAGCTGGTGTCGTTGGCCAGCGGGGCGACCGTGACCTGCTCGCCGACGCGCGTGACGACATGGTCGGCGTTGGTCTTCGGCTTGGTCGAGCCCTGCGGTCGCACATCGAGCGAGATCGACCCGGTGTAGACCTCGCCCTCTGCGTCGGAGATCGTGACCTGCACGTCTTTGCGACCCTGAAGGCTGGCGGTCGCCTTGTACGTGATCTGCCCATCGGTGGAGAAGTCGACCTCGTCGCCCGCTGCCGGCTCGACGTTCTGCAGGTAGATGTCGTCGCCGTCGGGGTCGATGTAGTCGGGGAGGATGTTGTACGAGATCGTCCCGCCGCTCTCGACGGTCAGGCTGGTCTTGCGCTTGGCGACCGGCGCGGCGTTGACGTCGTGCTCGTGCACGGAGAGGGTGACGACGGCGGTGTCCTTGCCGCCGCGTCCGTCGTTCACCTCGTAGGTGAACGACGCCGTGCCCGATGCCTTCTCGTCGACCGCGATCTGCAGGGCACCGCCGTTCTGGATCGACTGCACGACGCCGATCGACGGCTGCTGCTCGATCAGCTCTCCGACGAGCACATCTCCGTCGGGGTCGTTGTCGTTGTCGAGCACCGGCAGGAGCGTCGTCGCTCCCGGCCGCACGCCGAAGGAGTCGTCGCCGGCCTCCGGAGGCGTGTTCTCGGTCTTCCGGTCGGGCAGCGTGGTCTCGACCGTCTCCTGCGTGGAGTCCTCTTCGTTCTCGGTCTCGCCCTCGGGCGGCGTGATGTCGTTCCAGTTGTCGACCTGCTGCAGGCTCTCGTTCGCCAGCCACGCCTCTCCGCCCACTGCGTCGTTGAGCACGATGACGTCGCGGTTGACGCGGAAGGTGAGCGAGGCCGATCCCTCAGCGCCGCTGATACGGGCCGCCACGTCGTTCTCGGCTCCCGGGCATTCGCGCACGAAGCGGGCGGATCCCGCCCACGCGCCGTACGTGCAGCCGCGCAGGGAGACGGGCGCGGCGGGGGTGCCGGAGCCGCCTGCCTCGGTGACGACCGGATCGCTCCCGTCGAGCGGAACGCTCAGCAGCGCGTCGGCCGTCGAGATGACGACGGCGTCCGCGGCAGCGGATGCCTGCTGCAGCACCGCGTCCGCCGCATCCGTGATGGTGGTGCGGAACCCTCCGGGAGTGGTCACCGTTCCCGACGCGGTATCGAGAACCACAGGGATGCGGCCGACCGCCGTGATCCTGGCCGGTGCGGAGCCGTCGAAGTCGCCGAGTGACGCAGTCGTGGCCTCGAGCTGCTGGCCCTCGCGGTCGACAGGGATCGTGACGACCTCACCGCGCTCGGACGACAGGCCGAAAACAGTGCCGTCGTCGGCGACGGTCACGTCGGCCTCGGCGCCGAGGTCGGCGGCGGGCTTCGCGGATTCGATCTCGAACGCGGCGATGCCCTTCACGGGCACGACCCAGAGCTTGCCCGACTTCTGGTCGAGGATCGCGGCGGTCTTGTCGCCGAGGGCGACCTTGGCGGATGCCGGGATGCGGCTGTTGTCGCCGAGCGAGACCCGTGCGGGGTCGATCGCCGTGATCGTGGAGGACCCGCGGTCGACGAGGACGATGTTGCTCTTGTCCTGAAGGATGTCGAAGTTCTCGCCCGTGGTCCGAAGTCCCCCGTCGAGCAGGGTCGATTCGTGGTTGAAATGACCGACGAGAACGCTCGAGGTCTTCGTGATCCACACGCCGCCGTCGTTCAGGTCGACCTTCGTGGTGGGGTTGCCCTGGTAGGTGATCGCCATGGTGGTGACGGCCACGGTGCCCGCGACCACGGCTGCTGCCGACGCGAGCGTCTTCGGACGCGCGCGCATCCACGTCAAGATCTTCATTGCCCGGTTCCCCCCAGGGCCGATGGCCCGAGCCGCCGACGAAGCGCCGACGGTATATCCACCGAGTTTACCTTTCCCGAGGGAGGGCCTCCACGGGGAGGACTACCCATCAGGAGTGCGCGAACACGTCGTTCGCCGAAGGCGACCGGAACCAACAGTTGCCGGCCGTGACGTCGTGGACGGTTGCGGGTCAGGCTGTGACGGGACGCTTGATGGCTGCCATGTCGGGCGTGGTGAGCAGTTCGGCGTAGGCCGCAGAGCTCATGGCGTTGATCAGGCGGCGGGAGACGTCGGCTGTGACGTATTCGACCCCACGGCGCACACGACGGAAAGCCGCCCGCAACCGCAACATCGGCACGCGTCAACAACGTCCTGGCCTCCTACAACTAACCGGCCGCGATGGTATCGCGTTCATCGGCGCCGTCTCGAGCCCCCCCGGATCAGGCGTGAACCACGACCCTCGCGGTAGCCAGAACCCCCGATGAAGCGCCATATCTGAGGACATTCACCCCTTTCTAATATCGAAGTTATGTTCTATACTCAGAGTATGGCTTCCCTTGACGACGAGTTCGCGCAGCGACAGGCGCTGCTCGACGACTGGGTCGAGGTGCGCCGCGAAATCGCGGCGCTGGAGGCGCGGGCCTCGGGTCTTCTCGCTGCCCGCCTGCGGGTGTACGACGCCGAGGTGCGGCACGACGGGTTTCAGCGCGATGCGGTGCACCGGTCGATGATCGCTGAGTACTCCGCCGCGGGCCGGATCGCGCAGGGGACGGTCGAGCGGGGATTCGTCGACGCGTTCTTCCTCGAGCGTGATTATCCCGAGCTTGCGTCGTTGTTCGTCGCCGGGAAGGTGACGCCCGCGCACGTGCACGAGATCGTCTCCGCCGGGTTCACGGTGCAGAACGCGATCGATGACGGGCGAGCGGATGCCGGAGTGCAGCAGGTGTATGAGGCGGCCGCCATCGTGGTCGCCGAAGCGCAGACCGCGGCGCGGACGAGGGTGCAAGTGCGTCAGATCGCGGCCGCTCTCGCCGGGGTCAGCGTGACCGAGCGGCACCAGCTCGCGCGGAGCGAGCGGACCGTGACTATGAGGAGCGTGGGCGACGGTCTCGCGCTGCTGCAGCTGGTGCTGCCCGAATATCTCGCGGTCGCGATCCTCGACCGGCTCACCCAGTTCGCCCAGCACGTGATCAGCACCCGCGACGACGCAGACCCGGTGCTCGACCTCGACGTCCTCGACATCGGCGAAGACCCGGTGCTGCCGAAGAACCTCGACCCTGCCGATCCCGGCTGGCGCGACAGCGTCATCTTCGGAGAGTCCGACACCTTCACCACCGATCCGCTAATCGACGATGCGTCCCCCGACATGGAGCACCCCGCCGCCGATGGGCGCGGCATCGACGAGGTGCGCGCAGATCTGGCCGCCGACCTCCTCCTGGGCGCCGACCCCACCACCGTCACCGGTACCGTGGCCGAGAGCATCCGCGGGCGGGTGCAGGTCACCCTGCGCGCGACGACCCTCGCGGGCGACGACGATCTGCCTGCAGAACTCGACGGGCACGGTCCGCTGCACCCCGACGCCGCCCGCGACCTCGCCGCCCATACCGACCTGTGGTCCCGACTGTTCGTCGACTCGACCGGCATGCTCGTCGAGACTGATGCCTACGCCCCGACCGCCGCGATGCGCCGATTCCTGCGGGCGCGCGACCCGCACTGCCGATTCCCGGGATGTCGGATGCCGGTGCATCGCTGCCAGATCGACCACAACCACGACCATGCCCTCGGAGGCAGGACGCGGATCGACAATCTCTGCGCGTTCTGCGTCGGTCATCACGTTCTCAAGCATCCCGATCTCGATGAGCGGCACCGCTGGACCGCCAGGCAGCTTCCAGGTGGCGAGGTCCAATGGACCAGTCCGCTCGGGCGGGTCTACGACGACCCCCCACCCCGCCGCGTGATGTTCGTCTGAGTGCTACCTGTCCCTCTCGCTCACCAGTCGAGCGGGTGGCGCTGGTCTGTCACGACCAGGCCACCGGGGTCGCCCCGTCGGACCCGCGAGCTGTAGTCGCTCGCCGACTCATCATCCAGCCTCGCCACTCGCCGATCCGGTGTATCGCCCAGCGTCACCCCCGGAACAGCGGAAGCGCGAGTGCCGGGCGGTGCACCACGCGGTCGGAGATGACGCAGCCGCGGATCATGGTGACGAGGCAGTAGACGCCGACTCCGAAGAACAGCGTTCCCGGAATGGCGATGACCGCCGGCGGCTCGCCGTCTGGGGATGCGGCGACGATCGCGACGATCAGGGCCAGGATGACCGCCTGATAGATCACATAGCTGAGTGCCCAGTTCAACGCCCACCGGGCGTTCTCGCGCACGATCGGCATCGGCGACTGCTTCGCCGACGAGCGCTGCACCAGCCCGACGATGATCGTGACCAGCCATCCCAGGTACGGGATGTAGAAGAGGAACAGCAGACCCCAGAACTTGCGTCCGCTCGGCGCCATGTACCCGTACGCAGTCTGGCCGGGGACCGGATAGCCGCCGTGCGAGACCGGATACGCGGAGGCCGGCGCCGACGGATAGCCCGCCGTCGGCGCCGCGCCGGGCTGCCCGAACGCGGTGGGCTGATACGACGGCGGCTGATATGACCGCGGCTGGGGCGCCGACGGGGCGGCTCCGTACACCGGGTATGCGGGCGGTGCGGGCGGTGCGGGCGGTGCCGGCGGGGGCGGTGGAGTGCCCAGAGCCGTGCCGTCGCCCGCGCTCAGCGGCGCGAGGGGCAGGCTCTGCCCCAGCGGTGTGTGCGGAACGGCCCATGCATCCTGCGGCGGGCGCGGCGGTGCTGGCGGATATCCGGCGTCGTGTGCATCGGTCATGCTGTTCTCCCCCTCGATGCGGCCGGCTCTCTGAGCTCGACCCCATCCATCCTCGCACGGCCGAATCGCGGCGGCCGACGGCCGATTCAGGCGAAGAGCATCACTCCCAGCAGGGCGAGTCCGACCACCGACACGACGCACGCGCCGCCCACGGCCGCCACCGCGAGCGCGCTCTGGCGACGGCTCGCCTTCGCGACCGAGGCGATGCCCGGGTCGATCACACGGGTGGGCGCGATGGCCTCGGGCTGCGCAGGCGGGCGGTGCGGAGTGCGCGGAGCTGCGCGCGGCTTGTAGATGGCAGGGGGCGGTGCCGTGTCGGATGCCGGAGCTCTCCGCACCGTCTCATACAGGTCCTCGTCTTCGGCCGATCTGTCGGCGGGCGCCTCGGGCCTGCGACGCTCGACGGCGACCGTGCGATCGTCGAGGCCGGGATCCTCCTCCGGCACCGGTCGGACGTCCGCGCGCGGTCGACGGCTCCGCTTCACGGCGACCGTGCGGTCCTCGATCATATGGGTGTGCTCGTCGAGCTCGTCGTCGGCCTCGGCCTCGGCCACGGTGACGACAGCATCCGCATCCGACCGCCGGCGGCTCATCACCACAGTGCGATCCTCGACCAGCGGCGAATCCTCCTCGGGCTCCGCCTCGACGGCATCCGCTCCCCGCCGACGGCGGCTCATCACGACCGTGCGGTCCTCGAGCGATGCCTCCTCCGGCTCCGCATCAGCGGCGTCCGCTCCCCGCCGACGACGACTCATCACGACCGTGCGATCCTCGATCGCCTCCGCATCGCCCTCGGACTCGGCGTCGACCTGGGGGTCAGTGCCGACCGCCTCGCTGCGCCGACGAACCCGGCGAGTCAGTCGCACCGTCGCTTCGGGGATGTCGTCATCCGGCTCCATCAGCCGCGCCTCCTCACCGGGACCGTGGTGCCCTCGAGCATGGTCGAGGTGTGCACCGCCGACGCGGACTGGCGGCTGTCGGTGGAGTCCTGCAGGCCACCGGCGATGCCCCCGGAGACCACGTCGACGACGACCACAGAGATGTTGTCGCGCCCGCCGGCCTGCTTGGCCCGGCGCACGAGGGCTGCCGCGGCGGTCTCGGGCCGCCCGCACATGGTCAGGGTCGCCCTGATGCTCTCGTCGCTGACCTCGCCGCTCAGCCCGTCGGAGCAGATCAGCAGCCGCTCGCCGTTGACGACTGGAACCAGCCAGCTGTCGGCCATGTTGTCGTCTGCGCCGATCGCCCGGGTGATCACGTTGCGCTGCGGGAAGGTCGCGAGGTCCTCTGCGCGCAGTTCGCCCGCGTCGACGAGCTCCTGGCCGAGCGAGTGATCGATCGTCAGCTGTTCGAGCTCGTTGCCGTGGTGGCGGTACACGCGCGAGTCGCCGACGTTGAAGACCAGCCAGTGCGGAACATCCTCGTACTCCACGAGCGCCACGGCGGCCACGGTGCTGCCGGCACCGCGCGAGTGCTGCGCCGATATCGTCGACACCGCCTCGTTCGCGCGCGCGAGCGCCGCGCCGATCTCGGCCGTCGACACCCGCGTGCCCCCGAGCGGGGCGAACGCCGCCACGACGGCCTGGCTCGCCTTGTCTCCCGCCTCATGCCCACCCATGCCGTCGGCGACGAGGAAGACCGGCGACTCGGCGAACACCGAATCCTCGTTGACGGCGCGCTTAAGCCCGAGATCGCTGAGCGCGCTCACATTGAGGACGACGGACTCGAGTGTCACGAACCGGACTCCAGCGCGACGTGCATGCCCACCTCGCCGAGGACGAAACGTCCGGCTCCGGTGACGCTCTCGCCCGCGTCGAGCAGGGTCTCGGCGCCGTCATCGGCGACCACGACGACGCCGTTGGTCGAGTGAAGGTCGGTGAGACGCCACTCATCGCCCTGCACGACGAGACGCGCATGGGTCTTGGACAGCGTGCGGGTCTTGTCGGGGATCGACAGACGCTGCTCGCCAGGTGCGCCCTCGGGGTTGCGGCCGATCACGATGCTCGTCGCAGAGAGGGCGAACGTGCGTCCGTCGTCGAGCACCAGCACACGCCGCGGACCGCGGTTGCGCTGCACGACGACCGTCGCCTCGACGTCGTCGTCAGCGGGGTCGGCAGCAGGTGCCGGCGCGGGGGCCTGCGCCTGCTCGGGAACGGGGAGAACGACCGGCACGGGCCTGATCGATGCCGCGCGGTCGGCGCGGGTGCCGAGACCCGCACCGCGCAGGCGCGGCGGCTCGGCGAAGGGCTCGACTGCCGGCGTCTCGGGCGCAGCAGGAGCGGATGCCGCGTCACCGGACGGGTCGGATGCCGTCTGGTCGACGACCGCAGCCGGCGGCGCAGGGGCCTCCGCAGCCGGCGGTGCGGGAGCCTCTGCCGCCGGCGACGACGACAGGGCGGCGGGAGGCTCGGGTGCGAGAGCGGCTCCGGTCGCGGGGTCGGGGACCTGCGCGGACGCCGGCGGGGCCGCGGGCGGCGCACTCTGCTCGAACGACTGCGGCGGGGCAGGCTCGACTGGCGCGAGCGGACGGGCTGGCACCTCCTGCTGCGCGGGCGCAACAGGCTCCACCGGGGAAGCCGGCGCGGCCGAAGCGGCCTGCCAGGCAGGCGGCGCCGGCGCGGCGGGCTGTGCGGGATCCGACAGCCGATCGGCGACAGAAGGAGCCGGGAAAGCAGACGGAGCCGGGAAAGCAGGCTGAACCGGAGCGGGCGGTGCCGAATCGGAGAGCTGCGCGGGCGTGACCGGCTGCGCAGGCACGAACGGCTGCGGCGCCTCGGGCGCCGGCGCCGCTGCGGGCGGCTCCGACGCCGCCTGGTCAGCGGGGGGCGGCTCGTGGGGTGCGACACCGGGCACCGAGTCGATCAGCCCCTGCGAGATCGGCAACGGCTCCGGCTGCGCGGGTGCCGCCTGCCCGAACGCCGGAGCGGGTAGGCCCGTCACCGGGTCGACCGCTCCGTTGCGCTTCACCGCGGGGATCGTCACATCCGGCGCGTCGGAGTACCGCGGGTCGAACGCTGCCGGCGAATCGGTGGCGGGAGGGGGCGGCTGCGGGACGAATCCCTGCGGCGCGAACGCTCCGGGCGCCGAGGGCTGCTCTGGCGCGAACGCTCCGGGCGCCGATGGCTGTCCTGGTGCGAAGGACGGCGCGAACGATCCCGTCGCGGGAGCGGGACCGCCGTGCGGGATCGGCGGGGCGAGGTAGCCCTGCGCGCCCGGCGCGCCTGCGGCGCGCGCAGCATCCGTCCCCACCCGACGAGGACCGTGCAGGCCCGCGAGCCGATCGCCCTCGGGGTACGGCGGAGCGCCCCACGCGAGGAGCGTGGCCCACACCGGAGGCAGCAGGATGGCGAGCACCGTGAACCCTGCGCCGCGGCCGAACCGCTTGTTGATGTCGTGCGTCGCGAGCACCTTGAGGTACAGGCCGTACAGCTGCACGATCGGGATGAAGTAGAACACGACGTTCCACGCAGGGCGTCCGCCGATCTGCAGGATCGTCGCCTCGTTGACGACCGGAACCCAGCCCTTCCAGCTCTCCTGGTCGAGCTTCGGGAACAGCTTCGACAGGGCGAACGCGTACCAGACGTAGACGCCCAGCCCGATCACCGCGGTCACTCCCGAGACGACGGCCGACGCCGCGACGAGGTCGGGCGTGCCGACCTGTGCCAGGAACCCTGGGTCTGCGACCGCGATCATGCGTCCTCCTCCTGCCGGCGCGCACCGGCCAATGCGAGCGTACCGAGTGCCAGGTGGCGGCTCCCGAACGCGATCCTCCGTGTCGGCGCGATCCGGGCCAGGAACGACCTCAGCCGCAGCCGCGACCGCAGTGCCGACCATCTGCTCTGCTCAGCGCGCAGCGCCTGTCTTTCCTCGTCGACGATGCCCCACGCGTGCTCCGCCTCCGCCTCGTCCGGAGGATACGGCGCGAACACCGCCTGGTCGACGACCCGTGCCAGGCGCTCGGCGGCGGGGCGCTCGGCCCCGCTCGCGCTCTGCACGCGAGTGCCGGCGGTGGCCATCGGGATCTCGTGGTCGACATAGAGGTCGGCGAGCTCTTCCCACGCCCCCACCAGTCGCACCTCGGGGTCGGGCGCGGTGCGTCGAGCCTTGCTGCGGTGCCGTTTGACCACCAGCAGGACGATCAGCGGCAGCAGCAGCAGTGCGAGCGTGAGCAGGCTGAGGCCGACGATGCGGGCGATGAAGAGCACGACCGCGAGCGCGTCGGACGCGACCGGCTCAGGCGGCACTTCTCCGTCGTGCGAATCGCTCTGCGCCTGCGGCGGATCGAGAGCCTCGGAGTGCGGCTGCTCGGGCACGGTCGGATGCTCGGGCAGCTGCTCGCCCTCGGTGATCAGGCTCGGCAGCTGGGAGAACTGCGGCGTCACGTCGACTGCGACCCAGTCGCCGCCCGACGCGCGCACCTCGACCCACGCGGTCATGTTCGATCCCGTGCACACGGTGTCACAGGCGGGGATGCCCGGCACCTCCGCGGCCGCGGGGAGGCGTGCACCAAGGACGACGCGCGACTCGAGTCCCCAGAGCTGCGCGAGGAGCGCCGCCGCCGTGGCGAACTGCTCGTCGTCGCCGACCGCCGCCACGAGCATCTGGGGCGTCGCATCGGCCCCGGCGCGGCGCTGCTGGTCGACCAGCGAGGTGAAGAGCTCCTCGATCCGCGCGCTGGAGTGACCGGCATAGCTCGGAGCGAACGAGTATCCCTCTTTGGCCTTCAGATCGGCGATCCAGGCGGCTGCGGCCTCGTCATCGAGCAGCGCGTGCGAGAGGTAGCCGCGAGCGCGCAGCCGCTCGATGAGCTCGAGGAACCCGGCTCCGGTGCGCGGCAGCTCCTGCATGTCGGCCCATTCGGCCAGCGCGGGATGCTGATCGGCATCGAGCAGCGAGTCGCCGCCCTGCACGTCGGTCAGCGAGGCGGGCTTGCCCGGTGCATCGACGAGCACCCGGTATCGGTCGCCCGGCACGAGTCCTGCGGCTCCCCCCGGTGCATCGGCGATCGTGATCGCGGTGTCACCGCCGTCGTCCACGTGGAAGCCGTCGGCCAGTGCGTCGGCGCGCGAGCCGGAGAACGTCGGCGCCTGCGCGAGCCCCGAGGGGGTCGGCACCCAGATTCCGCTGTACGCGTCGCCCACTGTGATGTCGAGCTCGACGCGGCTCTCGCCCGCGGCCGCGGCACGCGGCAGTCGGGTGAACCGGTCGTCTGCGGAGATGTGGAAGTCCTGGCCGTCGTAAGCGTCGAGCGTGGCGATCCTGATGCGCTCGACGTCGCCGGGGTCACCGTCGATCTTCACGACCGTCTCGTCGGCGCGGTCGGCCGTGAACCACGAGCGGTACTCGCCGAGCGGACTCGGCTGCTGCTGCACCACGATCATCGGCTCGACCTCGTCGCGCAGCACGGAGCGGTCCGACCAGCCGGCGGCCGCTGGTGCGATGGCGAGCCCTGCGACCAGGGCCACGACGATCAGGCCGGCGGACAGCAGATGGCGGCGGATGCTGAGCCACGCCGGAGTCGCACGGCGGGTGATGTTGTGCGCGGCGACCGCCCGCAGGGCCCGCGAGCGGCGGAGGCGGGAGGCGCCGACCAGGAAGACGAGCGCGATGAGGAAGACCGCCACGCCGATCAGCCACTCACGCGGCGCAGGCAGCGTGAAGCCCAGCAGCACGACGGGAGCACTCGTCCCCGTGGCGCCGAAGGCGATGCCGAAGACGCTCATGGCCGAGACGACGATGACTGCGAACGTCGAGCGACGACTGCTGCGGCCCAGCACCAGGAGTGCGGAGACGAACGCGCCGAACAGCACCACGACCAGGAAGGGGATGAGCACCGCCTGGTACTCGCCGAGCGGCGGTTTCAGAGTCAGGATCTGCTTCCAGCCGAGCACCACGCCGAGCACTGCGTCGCGGAGGCCGCCGAAGAACGCCGGCGGCGACGACAGGGCCGAGGGGATCGCGAGCGGCACGACGACGACGACGTAGGCCGCTGCCGCGAGCACGGCCGCCAGCAGCGTGCCCCAGCGCAGCATCCGGGCGAGAACGGCCGCGGCCATTCCGATGAGCCCGCCGACGATGCCCACGATCAGGGCGCGGGGCGCGTCGTACACCGGCCAGGCAGCGAGCGTCGCGAGCACCACGCCCGCGAAGACGTAGCCGAGGCCCCACAGGTTGAGGGCGCTGAACAGCGAAGCCTGCTCTCGCCGCGCCGCCGTGCCGCTCATTTGAGCACTCCACGGGCCAGCATCTGCGGCAGGTCTCCGAGCGCGCCGAGCGTCATCACCGCGAGCTCGCGCGCGCTGCGCAGCGTGGGCTCCTCGCCGAGTTCGGAGCGCACGGCCACCGCTTCCACCGCGGCCGGCAGGGAGATCGCAGCCATGCGCAGACGGTCGAGCGGCATGAGCGAGCCGGTCATCAAGAACGCGATCGACAGATCGGGGTACGACTGCACCGTGAGCTTCGTCACGGATTCGAGGCGCATGACGTTGTCGGCGGCATCCACTCCGCTGGTCGCGTCCAGCAGCGCCTTCGGCGTGACGGTCGGCAGCGTGCTGATCGACAGCACCTCCGCGCGCGCGTGCTCGGGGATCTCGTTGCTGACCACGAACAGCACGTCACGCCCTTCGGTGACGCCCTGCAGCGCGAGCGACGCCGCGGCGCTCACGGTCGTCTCGAACTCGTCGTCGCTCTCGTACGACGAGGCGGCGAGGTCGAGGATGATCGCGATGCGGGCATGACGCGACTCTTCATACTGCCGCACCATGAGCTTGCCCGTCTTGGCCGTCGACTTCCAGTGCACGTGGCGCTGCGAATCGCCGACCACGTACTCGCGCACGGCATGGAAGGAGAGGTCCGCGTCGACGAGGACCGAGCTCGGAGTGCCCTCGAGGTCGCGGATCAGCCCTGCGCTGGTGCTGGGAATGCGCACCGTCACCGGATGCACGTGGATGCGCTGCACCTCGGGCCAGCTCAGTTCGCGGCGGAGGATGCCGATCGGGTCGCCCCGGGTGATGGTCATCGGACCCACGTCGATGATCCCGCGGCGGTGCGCGGCGATGGTGAGTTCCTCACGATGGTGCCCGGCGGGTCTCAGCAGCGGAACGTGGGCCTCGACGAGCCCCTCGCCCACCGGCACGTCGACGACGCCGGGCAGCGCGAGGCGAGCGCCGTTGTTGCGCACGTCGAGCACCGCTCCGATGTCGGTTCCGGCCACGACGCGGTCACGGCCGAGCGCCAGCTCGATGCGGTAGTCGTGCTCGCCCAGGATGAACGGCACGCAGGCCACGAGAAGCACGAGGGCGATCGCCGCAACGGCCCACGCCTCGACCCAGCCGAACAGCAGTCCGCCGACCAGGCCCAACACCAGCGCCGCCGACACGAGCACGCCGGCCGCGGTGACCGTCTCGCCGATCCACGTGTACACGCGGCGAAGCATCCGACCGGTGCGGCGCAGCATCCTGCGCGTGCCGAACACCGCGCCGCGGACAGGTCCGCGGCGCGTGCGATCGTATCGCGTGACCGTCGAGGTCCGGGTCGAGGTGCTCGTCCCGGCGGCGGTGCGCGTGATACGCGATTCGGTGCTGTAGCTCACGCAGTCCCGTTCTCGCGGGGCGGTTCGACGTCGAGCAGGATCTGGCCGATCACGGCGACAGCCGTGACGCCGTCGAATTCCGCCTCGGGCTCGAGCACCAGACGGTGCGCGAGAGCGACGACCGCGAGATCACGGACGTCGTCGGGGGTCACGAAGGTGCGGCCCGACTTCGCCGCCCAGGTCATCACGAGACGCGACAGCGCCAGCGCGCCGCGCACGCTCACGCCCAGGCGCACTTCGGAGGCGCGACGGGTCGCGTCGACGATGCGCATGATGTAGTCGGAGATCAGCGGGTTCACGTACACGCCGCGAGCCATCTCGGCCATCGTGAGGATCGTGTCTGTGCCGGCGATGCCCTTCAGAGGCGGCTTCACGGTCGCCGCCCCCTGCAGGATGCGCATGGTCGCGGCATCATCGGGGTAGCCGATCGAGGTCTTGATCATGAAGCGGTCGAGCTGCGCCTCGGGCAGGCGGTACGTGCCGCCCTGCTCGATCGGGTTCTGTGTGGCCATCACGAGGAACGGCGAGCCCACCTCGCGCGAGACGCCGTCGACCGTGACGGTGCCCTCCTCCATGACCTCGAGCAGCGCCGACTGCGTCTTCGGGCTCGCGCGGTTGATCTCGTCTGCGAGCACGATGTTCGCGAAGACCGGGCCCGCGTGGAACTCGAAGGTGCCCTCCTTCTGGTCGTACACCGTGATGCCGGTGACGTCTCCGGGGAGCAGGTCGGGAGTGAACTGGATGCGCGAGCTCGTGCCGTTGATCGTCTGACCGATCGAGCGAGCCAGCGCCGTCTTTCCCGTTCCCGGGAAGTCCTCGAGAAGCACGTGTCCGCCGGTGACGGCTGCGGCGAGCACCAGCTCGACGACGTGGCGCTTGCCGAGGATGGCCTGCTCGACGTTGCCGGCGAGGATCGAGAACGTCTCGGCGAACCAGGCCGCCTGCTCTTTCGCGATGGTCATGAGATCCGGGCTTCCTTTCGGATCGGATGCTGCGCGCTCAGCACAGGTTCATCCGATGTGTGATGGTCGACAGGGTGTTGTAGGCGCCGGTGAAGTCGATCTTCACGTCGTAGACGCCGATGGTGTCGGGAACGGCGGTCTTCGAGAAGCTGTACGAGCCGCTGGCGGCCGCGGACACCTGCACCGCGCTCTGCTGGTTCGCGAGCGGCAGACAGGCGTCGAACGTCACCTTCACCGTGGTCGGCGCGGTCGCCGCCGTGATCGGGGCGGTCCCCGAGCACTTGTCCGGCTCGGAGATGTTGCAGGCCTTGACCGAGATCTGCCCCGGTGCCGAGTCGTATGAGAGCACGAAATCGGTGCGCCACGTGCCGTACAGGTAGTACCACGCCTGGAACTCCGGCTCAACAGTGGGCGACGGAGCCGACGCGAGGCCGTAGGTGTAGGTGCTGCCGCTCTGCTGAGGGGAGGTCGCGACGCTGTACGTGGTGTTGCCACCAGGGCCGTCGACGGAGACGAAGGTGAAGACGCTCGTCGTGTTGGACTCCCCCACGCCGAAGCCGTTCGAGACGCAGGCCTTGACGTTGTAGCGCTTGTACTGGTCGAGACCGCCGATCGACGGGGAGCTCGACGTGATGCCGCCGGAGACGATCAGACCGCCGTTGCCGTCGGCCGAGCAGCTCACGTTGCCCGAGCGCCACGCGACGTAGACCACGTTCAGCGCCTGCGTGCTGCCGTTGCCCTGCGCGGCGATGCCCGAGACGTTCACGGACGAGTTCGACACCGGAGTCGCGGTCGGCGAGCGCGGGTCGAAGTACGGCGCACCTGCGACCTGGACAGAGACGCTGAACGCCCCGCCCTCGTTCCCGATGTTGCCGGCCGGCGGCTGGAACTGGCTGATCGGCACGATCGTGACCGATTGCCCGCCCGGGCTCAGCACGATGTCTGCGGTGGTCGTCGGCCCCTGGCGCTGGATGACCTCGCCGGTCTCCTGCACACGGAACGACGCGGCGTCGTTCGACGAGTCGATCGTCAGGGCGGCCACGCCGCGCGTGGTGTCGGTGACGCCGGGACGGTAGACAGGCGTCGCCGTGACGTTCGACACCTCAGGCGGCGCGTACGCCCAGCTGGTGTGGGCGGAGGTCGCCGCGGAGGCGCCGACGGAGTTCACGGCGACCGCGGTGAAGCTGTGCGGCGCACCTGTCACGAGCCCGCTCACCGTGCAGCGATAGACGGCACCCGACGCCGAGCACGAGGCGTTGGCCGGGGCGCCGTCCTGCATGATCGTCACCGAGGTGACGGCGGGGTGCGCGTTCGCGGCCTCGCCAAGCGGCACTTCGAGCACGACGGTGCTGCGGGTGTAGCCGACGGTCGTCACGCTGGCGGGGGCCTGCGGGTAGCCCTGGAGGTCGAGCGTGAGGGTTCCGCTGCCGGTGCGACCCTGAGCATCCGCCACCACGAACGGGAAGATGCACTGGCCGCCGGGGGCCTTGCCGCCGCCCGGCCAGCTCACCGAGATCGCATGCTCACCCGAGACGGAGGCGGTCGCGACGTCGCAGCGCGATCCTTCGCCGAGTGAGACGAGGCTGAGTCCGGCACCGGGCTTGCCCTGGAACGGGTCGTACTCGCCCGCCACGCCGACGACCTCGATCGAGCAGTTCGCGCTCGTCACGACGCACTGACGCGTCAGCGTCGCGCCCCGAGGCGCATCGGGCGGGGCGATTCCGACGACGACGCGAAGGGATGCCGAGGCTCCCCCGAAGGCGGTCAGGTTCACGTCGATGTCCTCGCGCGTGCCGGGCTTCGCATCAGCGTTCGCCAGGATCGACACCGAGGAGCCGTTCTGCGTGACGGTGAAGGATGCGCCGGCGTAGACGACGCCGAAGTCGAGCGACTTCGGATCGCCTTCCCTGCCGCCCTCCCACGAGGTCATGGAGGAGTACAGGTCGACGGTCTCGGTCTCACCTGGTGCGACCGTGTGCGAGATCGACGTCAGGACGACCTGAGGGGCGGCGGGACGGATGCCGATCGGCACCTCCACCGACGACCAGCGCTGCTGGCCCTGCAGGCGCACCTGCACGAGGCACGTGTCCGCCCACGGGGCGTCGGCGCCGGCCGAGTACTTGACCGCTCCCTTCGTCTCTGCGGTGCAGCTGGCCGCGGCGCGCTGCACCGTGAACTCCCCTGTCGCGACCTCGATCCGATCGGACGAGGGAAGGTCGAGGAAGTCGATCACGTCGAAGGACTTGGACTTCTCCTCGTCGACGACCACGGGGGTGACCCCGGGCTTCAGCTGCACGCGCAGGTCGTCGAACGGCGGAATGCGCAGGAAGCCGTAGGCGACCACGTCGCGGCCGCCCTCGGCCGTGCCCGTCAGCTGGAACGGGATCAGTGCACCCTCGGCGGGCGCCTCGCCGATGATGCGCTTGCCGTTCACGCTGAAGCCGGGCTGATCGCCCCACAGGCTGAGCTTGAGGGAGTTCGTGTCGCCCGATGTCCACTGCACCCGGTCGCTGACGACGTCGATGCCGCCGTCGCCCAGCTCTCCCCTGGTGCGGGCGGTGAGCACGGTGTCGGTGACGGTCGGCTGATCGGTCACCGCGCCCTCCGTCACCGTGACGACCACGAGCCCCTGCGAGGTGCTCTGGGTGCGGGTCGAGCGCACCGTGTAGATGTACGAGTTGGTGCCCTCGGTGTCACCCGCACGCAGGACGACCCTGCCGTCGTCGAGCGAGGTGCTGTCGTCGATGAGAGCCTTGAGCCGCTCGAAGTCGGGGTTGCCCTCGACCTGAGGCGCGTTCGGCACGAGGTCGATCAGTTCGAGATCGCCCTGAGCCGGGTCCAGGTCGTTGGCGCGCGGATCGAGGATCACAGGCGTCGACGAGCCCGCCTGCACCCGCACGTAGTCGCTGTAGGTGACCGGCGCCGCGTCGTCGATCTTGCCGTCGAGCACGCCGATGCGCACCAGACCCGTCCCCTCTTCGCCCTGAGGATCGCGCACCGTGTAGCTGAAGGACACCTGGCCGCCCTCGACGCCTGCGGCGGGGGCGCGATACACGATCGCGTCGCCGGCGGCGTTCACGGTGGCGGTGCCCTGGCCCTTGCCGGGCTGGACGACGTCTGCGAGCACGATGCTGTCGCCGTCTGCATCCATCCCCGTCGTCGGCACCGTGAGCGTGACGGCCTGGCCGTTGAGCACGCGTCCCGTGAGAGTCGTGGGCGTGGGTGCGCGGTTCGTGCCGGGCGGGACCACGGTCACGGTCACAGTCCCGTTGTCGGAGAGCGAGGGATTGCGCTCGAGCGAGACGGCGTAGGTGAGGCGGTAGGTCCCCGGGGTGCTCGGGGCGAGGTAGCGCAGGCTGTTGCCGTCGGCGAAGACCAGCTCGTCGGGCTGGCCCGAGCCGGTGACCTCGGGGCGCACGATGAGCGCCTCGCCGCGAGGTGCGACGTCGTTCGCGGCGACATCGATGCGCGCGAGGGAGCCGGCGCGCACCGTGATCGCATCGGGGAAGATGATGGGTCGGGTGACGGATGACGGCGGCGCGAGGAAGACCGTCACGGTGCCCTTGACCGCAGCTCCGGCGCCGTCGGCGACCGTGACTCCGGCGGTTCCGATCACTCCCGACTCGCCGTCCTCGGTCGTGCCGCTGACGCGGATGCTCTCGTTGCCGACGATGCCGACGTTGAGACGCGGAGTCGAGCTCGACGCCTCGGAGATGATCAGCACTCGTCCGCTGGTGTTCTGCACCGCTCGCAGCACGTCGACCGTGGTGTCCTCGCCCTCGCGCACGAACGCCGTGAGCGGCGCCATCGCCAGCGCCGAGGAGCCGTCGACCGCGGTGATGCGGATGACGGCCGACTTCTCGGCCTGGGTCGTGACGTCCTGCGCGGTGTAGGTCACGACGTACTGCCCCGGCGCGGCGACCGTGATGTCGACGGTGCCCGCAGCGGTGTTCGGCGAGACCTCGAGACCTTCGGCGGCAGCGGCGGTCTGCACCGCGTCGAGCAGTCGATAGGTTCCCGACCCTCCGGACAGGTGGTCGGCGATGGCGATGGACTGGGGCTCATCGACCTTGACGGTGAGCGCGACGGGCGACGCGACCATCGTCGGGCTGCCGGTGACTCGCACCTCGAGAGTCTTCTCGGCCGTGGCTCCGTGCGAATCCTGCACGACGATCGTGATGGCGATCGCAGCGTCCGAGGCGTTGGGGTCGGTGTGGCGGATCGCCACGCGTCCGTCGGCCATCGGGACGACCATGACAGGGGCCGTGGAGTCGGTCTCATAGGCGTCGCTGAGCACGAACGGGTCGCCCTCGGGATCGACCCATCCCGCGAGCGCCGAGACGATCGTGCTGCCACCCGGCAGCAGCTGCGGCGCCGGCCACTCCTGCTGGCAGGCTTCGACCCCGCACCACACGGGTGCGGAGTTCACGTCGGGATCCACGACCGTGAGAGTGACGGTCGCAGGCTCGGAGACCGCGACTCCGTCGGTCACCGTATAGGTGAAGCTCGTCTGTCCGGATGCGGCGCGCACGTTCACCACGAGAGACTGGCCGTTGCCGACCAGCGACACGTCGCCGAACCCCGCGTCCGCGAGAGCTCCGACCGACGCGGGGTCGATCGTGAGAACGTCCTTCTTGTTCGGGTCGTGGTCGTTGAACAGCACCGGCAGGATCACCTGCTGACCGCTGCGCACGCCGAAGGAGTCGTCTACGGCGACCGGCGGGAGCTCTTCGGCGACGTCCTCGACGACGACAGTGCCCTCCTCCTGCTCCGTCTCGTCCTCGATCGCCCACTGCTCGAGCGGGATCAGGCGCCCTTCGGGGGCGGTCCAGATCAGGCCGGTGCCGGCTTCGACGAGCACGGCGCGATCCCCATTGCTCTGCAGCACAGGACGGATGGATGCCGATTCGAGCGCCGCATCCGGCACCGTCAGCGGCACCGTGTCGCCGTCGGCCCACAGGGTTCCCGAACCGGTGTCGATCCATGCCGCGAAGGTGTGATCGCCCATCACGACGGGAGCGGCGGGGACGCCCGTCGCCTCGGCGACACGCGTCGCCTTGCCTCCGGACAGCCGAACCGAGAGGAGTCCTTCGCCGTCGGCGATGAGCACCTCGTCGCCCGAGGCGGCGCCGCTCTGCAGCAGCGCGCCCTCGCCGAGATCGACACTCACCGGATCTCCCTGACCCGCGAGCCAGAGCCTGCCCTTGTCTGTCTGAAGGAGGGCCCAGCTGTCGCCGACCACGGTCATGGCGAGGCCCGCCGTGCTCTTGGGGGCGGAGGAGATCTTGTCGCCGTCACCGAGGAAGCGGTGCTCTGTGACGTCGAAACGGCGCACGGCCGACTCCTCGGAGGAGTACATCACGAGAAGGCCGTCGGGCGAGAGCCCGATCGCGTCGGCCGTGTACGTGGGCTTCTCCTCGCCCTTCTTGACCTCGACGTCGGCGAACGGATCGACGAGAGCCGTGGCGGCCTTGGCCTCGAGAGTCGTGACCGACACCTGACCCGTGTCGGTGCGGTACGCGACGTAGGGGCCTGCCGAGACGATGTCACGGGTTCCGACGGGCGTGGGCTGCGAGGCCAACGGCGCACCCTCCTCACCCGAGTCGGACAGGAGGTCCTGCGGGTCGGCCGGGTCGAGGTCCCATCGCTGCCGCGAACCCTGGCTGAAGAGCACGGCATCCGCCCCGCTCTGCCAGACGTGCTCGGGCGAATCCACATCGCGCACCGTGTCGATCTCGGCGAGGTCGGTGTTCACGCGGGCGTACTGACCAGAGTCGCGCATGACCCACACCGACGACTCCAGCCGCGGAACCTCCTGCGCCTGGTAGCCCTGAGCCGTGACCGCGAACGTGACGACGGCCGCAAGTGCCGCGATTCCGGAGACGGCGGCGATCAGCCTGCCGCGCGAACGGGGCCGGGTCTCGGACGCGGTGCGATCGCCGATCGGCATCAGATCACCCCTGTCATCATGAGCACGGCCACGCCGCCTGCGGCGAGCACCGCCATGCCGATCCCGGCGCCGATCAGGCCTGCTGCGAGCGGAGAGCGCTGCCGTGAAGGAGCCGGCAGCTCCTCGCGCTCACGCGGGCTGCGATCCTGACGGGCAGCGCGCACGGCGCGGCGCCCTCCTTCGTCGACCGTGGTCACCACGGGGCCGCGCGGCGCCGCATCGGAGAAGTTGACGGGCGCGGCGGCCGCCCACTCCGCCGAAGCAGCTTCGAATGCGGTGGGAGCCGTTCCCATGTCGTACTGCGCCCAGCGCAGCCGCTCGGCGAACTCCGCCATCGACGAGAAGCGGCGGGCGGGGTCGCGCTGCATGGCCGTCGAGAGCACCTCGTCGATCGCACGGGGGAAGCCGGGCACCGGCACCGGCGTGTAGTGCGCCTTCACGATGCGACGGGTGAGCTGGGCGCGGGAGTTCGCGGAGCGGTCGTCGCTCTCGAAGGGCGTGCGTCCCGCGAACAGGGTGTACAGGGTGGCGGCGAGGCTCCACACCTCGCTGGCGACCGAGCCCGAGACGCGCTCCTGCAGCACCTCGGGGGCGCTCCACGGCACCGACATCGCGATGATCTCGGGGTCGCCCTCGTCGACAACAGCGGCCGCGATGCCGAAGTCGGCGAGCACAGGCGAGCCCAGCGAGCTCATCAGCACGTTGGAGGGCTTGATGTCGCGGTGCAGCAGGCCCGCGCGGTGCACGGTCTCGAGCGCGCCCGCGATGCGCACGCCGGCGTCGAGCACTTCGGCGACCGGCAGCGGCCCCTTCTTGTAGCGCGTGCCCATGTTGTCGGGGCAGTACTCCATGGCGATGTAGGGCCGACCGTCGGAGGAGATCGAAGCCTGGTAGATCGTCACGATCGCCGGGTGGGCGCTCAGTCGGGCCGAGATGTCGGCCTCGACATTGAAGTTGCGCAGCACCTCGGGGTTCACGGCATCCGCGAGCAGCACCTTGACCGCCGCCACCCGGCGAGGAAGATCCTGCTCGTACAGGAAGACGTCGGCGAAGCCGCCTGAGCCGAGCGGGCGCACATAGCTGTACCCGGCGAGCACCGGTGGTGCCGACATGGTGCGCTTGGCCACTGCGATTCCCCTCGAATTCGATCACGGCGAGAGGCGCATCGAACCGATAGCGCAGTTCCCCCACCGGGGATTATATCCGGGGAGCGATGCCGTCTTTGAGCGCTCAGGCGCGCCAGCACCCCTCGACGTGGTCGTCGACCATTCCGGCGGACTGCATCAGCGCGTACATCGTGGTCGCACCGACGAAGCGGAACCCTCGTCTGCGCAGCTCCTTGCTCATCGCGGTCGACTCGGGGGTGACGGCAGGAACGTCGGCCAGGCGCCGAGGACGGATGCCGGATGCCGGCGGCGCGAACGACCACATCAGCTCGTCGAGCTCGCCCTCGGCCATCTCTCTCACGATGCGGGCGTTGCCGATCGTGGCCTCGATCTTGGCGCGGTTGCGGATGATGCCGGCATCCGCCATCAGGCGCTCGACGTCGGCCTCACCGAACTCCGCGACGATGTCGGGGGCGAAGCCGGCGAACACCTCCCGGAACCGCGGGCGCTTGCGCAGGATCGTGATCCAGCTGAGGCCGGCCTGGAACCCCTCGAGCGCCATCTTCTCGAACAGCGCCCTGTTGCCGTGCAGCGGGGTGCCCCACTCCTCGTCGTGGTAACGGCGATACTCGGCGTCGTCGCCGACCCACGCGCAGCGCGCGGTGTCGTCGGGTCCGGTGATCAGGGAGGTCATCCGTTCAGGCTAGCGACCCCCTCCGACGTCGCCGCCGCCTGGGCCCCTGAGCCGGGCCCACGCGCCCCGAGGCTCCCGGCGACGCGAAGCGGCGGCGGGAGTGGGCGTGGGGAGCGAAGGCCCTCAGATCGTGGAGGCGTCGATCACGAAGCGGTAGCGCACGTCGGAGGCGAGAACCCGGTCGTAGGCGGCGTTGATCTCGGATGCAGGGATCACCTCGATCTCCGCTCCGATCCCGTGCTCGGCGCAGAAGTCGAGCATCTCCTGGGTCTGGGCGATCCCGCCGATGTTGGAGCCGGAGATCGACTTGTTGCCGCCGATCAGCGATCCGACGTTCAGGCCGAGCTGCTCAGGAGGCAGTCCGACGCAGACCAGGGCGCCGTCGACGTCGAGCAGGCCGAGGTACGCGCGCAGATCGATCGCCGCGCTCACGGTGTTCAGGATGACGTCGAACGAACCGCGCAGGTCCTTGAAGGTCGCGGGGTCGCTCGTGGCGAAGTAGTGGTCGGCACCGAGACGGATGCCGTCGTCCTTCTTGCTCAGGGTCTGCGAAAGGACGGTGACCTCGGCGCCCAGTGCGTGCGCGATCTGCACGCCCATGTGGCCGAGCCCGCCCATGCCCACGACGGCGACCCGGCTCCCGGGTCCGACATTCCCGCGACGCAGTGGCGAGTAGGTGGTGATGCCGGCGCAGAGAAGGGGCGCGGCCTTGTCGAGAGGCAGGGCCTCCGGGATGCGCACGGCGAAGCCCTCCGTGACGACGACCTGCTCCGAGTAGCCGCCCTGGGTCACGGTGCCGTCGCGGTCGGTGCTGCCGTAGGTGAAGACGGCGCCGTTGACGCAGAACTGCTCCTCGCCGCGCAGGCAGCTGCGGCATTCGCCACACGAGTTCACCAGACACCCGACGCCGACGCGATCACCGACGCGGTGCCTCGTCACGGCGTCGCCGACCGCTGCGACCGTTCCGGCGATCTCGTGCCCTGGTGCGAGCGGGTAGCGCTGCGGACCCCAGTCGCCGCGCACGGTGTGGATGTCGGAGTGGCAGATGCCGGCGAAGGCGATGTCGATGAGGATGTCGTTCGGGCCGAGTTCCCGACGCTCGATCACCGTCTTCTCGAGCGGGGCGGCTTCACGGGGGGCTGCGTAGGCGTTGACGCGGGTCATCTGCTCCTCTTTCGGGTGGCGTGCCTTCCTATTCTTCCTGCTCATGGCGGGTTCCGGCGCAGCCCGGCGCCCGATACCGTGGCTGTACGACTCTGGAGGGAAGTCCCATGCGCTCATCGACCGTGCCCGCACGGATCATCACCGCTCTGATCGGCGTCGTCGTCACGCCGATCGCACTCGGATTGCTGAGCTCGGGGGGACTGATCTGGTATCAGACGTTCACCCGCTACGGCGGTTTCGACGGCACGCTGCTCGTCGGACCGACCGCGCTCCAAATAGCGGGGATCGCCCTGCTGGTCGTGGTCGTCCTGACGGGCTTGTGGAGCTCGGCTGGTCTCCTCGCCGCCGGCGCGCTCTCGGTGATCGCCCTGGTCTTCGCGCTGTTCCCTTCGATCACCGTGTCGGCCTACCAGCTGCCGGTTCCGCGCGAATGGATCGACGGCGCTTATTACGGACTGCCGACCGCCCTCTTGCCGGTTCTCGGCGGCATGGGCCTCGCCCTGTGGTTCGCCCGCCATCGCCCGAGCCGGTCTGCCGCGCTGCACGTCATCGGATTCTTCGCGACACCCGTGCTGCTGCTCGCGGGGGCGTGGCTGGTGATCCTCAGCATCGCCCGCTTCCTGACATCGATGCAGCGGTTCGAGCTCAGCCCGGCGCCCGATGCGCTGGGCCTGCTGCTCGGCGGGATCGTGCTGCTGCTCGCCGGGCTCTTCTTCACGCGATGGTCGCCGTTCGCACTGCTGCTGCCCGCGCTCTTCGTCATCATCATCACGCCGCTCCTGTTCACGCCGGGCAGCGCGCTCTTCAACGTCGTGTATCCGATCGATCGCGATGCCGCCCTCGGCCTCCTCGGCATCGTCGGGACGGGCACGGGCGTGGCGGCGGCGGTCCTGTACATCGCATACACCCTCGTGATGGTGCGCACGAGAGCGCGAGCGGCGCGGTTTCCGGCGACGGTGCACCCGGGGTTCGCGGGCCCTGAGGAGGGTTTTCGCGCCGGCGTCGCCCCCGGCGGGATGTATCCCGGCGGTGCGTATCCCGGCGGCGCGCACGCGGACGGCGACCAGTACGCCTCTGCGTCCCCGGAGAACCAGCCTCCGGCGCCGCCCGTTCCCCCTGCCAACGGGTGACGGCCTGAAACGGATCCGGCGCCTGCCGACGGAAACCGCGAGGGCTTCCGGCGACAGGCGCCAGATCGACGGCTGACTCGGGTCAGCGTTTCTTGGCCGCCTTGAGGGCCTTCTCGTTGATCGGGGCGTTCCCGGATGCCGTGAGCTCGGCGTAGTACGCACGGGCCTCGTCCTGCCGGGCCTTCTCCGCGCCGCTCGCGATGGGCGCGCGCAGGTGCTCCTGCTCGTAGCCGAACGCGTCGACGAGGTCGAGTGCATGCGGGCGCAGCCGCGCGCACAGGCGGTCGATGTAGCTCGACACGGCGGCGGCGCGCTGCGTCGACAGGCGGCCGTTGATCAGATACCAGGCGAGGTGCTTCTCGATCAGCTGCAGACCGAAGAGGTCGCGCAGCCAGGTCAGCACCTTCTTGGTCTCAGCGTCCGTCGCGCGATTCACGCCGTCGGTGAACGCCTCCCACTGGAGCAACTCACCGTGCGCGCGTGCGGCCTCGATGAGCTCGGCCTGGTTCTCGTTGAACAGGCGAGCACCGAGTTCCTTGTCCTTGCCCGCGGCACGCAGGCGGCCGGCGATATCGGCGATCATCTGCTGCACTCGACCGGTGAGAAGCTCGTGCTGCTGCTCCTCGCGCAGTCCGTTCTCGACCGCGCGAGCCGTGGAGCCGAGATCCGCGACCGCCTGGCCGAGCTGCCGGAGACCCGCGCCGTGGAACACCTTGCCCGCGGTCTGCCCGACGGCGAACTTCGCGAGAGCCGCGGCATCCTTGCCCTTGAACTGCGCCGCGTAATCGGTGAGCAGGCGCTTGCCGACCAGTTGCAGCAGGACGTTGTTGTCGCCCTCGAAGGTGACATAGATGTCGAGGTCTGCGCGCAGACCCACCAGGCGGTTCTCGAACATGAACCCCGCGCCACCGCAGGCCTCGCGAGCCTCCTGCAGGGTGTCGAGGGCATGCCAGGTCGACAGCGGCTTGAGGGCGGCGGCGAGCGTCTCGAGGTCTTCGCGGTCGTCCGGGGTGTCGGTGCGTCCCGAGAAGACGCCGTCGAACTTCTGCAGGAACTCGTCGTGCGCGAAGATCTGCGCGTACGTCGTTGCCAGGCGGGGCAGCAGGCGACGCTGGTGCTTGCCGTAGTCGAGCAGCACGACCTCCTGGCCGTCGGCTCCGCCGAACTGGCGACGCTCGGTGGCGTAGGTGATCGCGATCTTCAGGCCGAGGGCCGAGGCCCAGGAGGCTGCGCCGTCGAGCGACACCCGGCCCTGCACGAGCGTGCCGAGCATCGTGAAGAAGCGGCGGCCGGGGCTGTCGATCGGGCTCGTGTACGTGCCGTCGGGGGCGACGTCGCCGTAGCGGTTGAGCAGATTCGTGCGCGGGATGCGCACGTGGTCGAAGCTCAAGCGGCCATTGTCGATGCCGTTGAGACCGCCCTTGAGGCCGTCGTCCTCACGTCTGATCCCTGGAAGGTCGGCGCCGTCGTCGCCGCGCAGGGGCACGTAGAAGCAGTGCACGCCGTGGTTCACGCCGTTCGTGATCAGCTGGGCGAAGACCGTCGCGGCGACACCGTGCAGAGCGGCGTTGCCGAGGTACTCCTTGGTCGCCGCGCGGAACGGCGTGTGGATCACGAACTCCGAGGTGCTCGGGTCGTAGGTCGCGGTGGTCCCGACGGATGCGACGTCGGAGCCGTGGCCGATCTCGGTCATCGCGAACGCGCCGGGGATCTCGAGGCTCATGATGCCGGGGAGCCACTTGTCGTGGTGTTCGGCGGTTCCGAGCTGCAGCACGGCTGAGCCGAACAGCCCCCACTGCACCCCCGACTTGATCTGCAGGCTCGGGTCGGCGACCACGAGCTCCTCGAAGCCGGCGATGTTGCCGCCGTTGTTCTCCTCGCCGCCGAGACGCTTCGGGAACGCCCGGTGCACGGCCTTGTTCTCGACCAGGAGGTGCAGCTGGCTGAGCACGCGCTCGCGGTGCTCGTCCTTGCCGAGGTCGTCCTTGCGCCAGAACGCCGGGTCCTTGATCATCTCGCGCGCCTGCCGACGCGTGTCGGCCCAGGTGCCCATCAGGAGCTGGTTGATCTGCTCCACATCGAGCTGCGGATTCTTCACATCGGGCACAGTGGCGACGTCGACCATGGCGTTCCTCTCAAAGGACTAGGAGTACGTCAATGGTAGGTCTGCGACAACGGGGGAAGAACTCGTCTATAGCATCCGTACAATCCCGATCCGCCCTCGCTCCCGTGCGCGTTGTCACCGCTCCACAGTCGCCCGTCGTTCGCTGCTCACGCACCGCCTCGGCGTGCGTGGTCAAGAACACTCAGGGCGAGGGGAGCTAGGCGAGGGTCGAGGTGCGCGGTGGTGGTGCCGTCTTCGCCGCGTTCCAGCGCTTCACGACCCCGGCGCTCAGGCGCTGCCAGGTGCGGTCACGGATGAAGATCGAATCGATCGCGATCATCGTGAGCGAGAACCAGGGCAGGCCCATCAGCACGGCGATGCCGATGTGGAACGAGAGGATGCCGACGAGCGCGATGAGCCGCGTGGGTCGCGTGAGCAGTGCGAGCGGGAACGCCACCTGCAGCAGGATGGATCCCCAGCTGAAGAGCACCACCATGGGACCCCAGGTCGTGACGAGATCGCTCAGCACCGGCCAGGTGCCGAACCGCATGGTGTGCAGCGGGTTGTAGACCGCGTAGCCCTGCTCCCACGGAGCGCCGCCGGCCTTGAACAGCGCACCCGACGCGTACACGAAGCACACCTGCGCGGTCAGCGCCACCAGCGCGAGGTTGTGGAACACCGTGCCGAGCAGCGCGGGCTGGCTGCCGGGGGCGAACCACTCCCCGCTCTCCGCGCGACGACGGGCGTCGAGCGACCAGCGCGCGGCCGGGTCTGCGAAGAACAGCAGCAGCAGGGCGATGCGGAACATGTTGTCGCCCTGGTCGCCGACCATGTCGTTGGCCTCGATGAAGCCCACCCACATGCAGAAGAAGATCGGCAGCACGATGCGGAACCGCCAGCCCAGCACGAAGAGCACCGCGAGCGCAGCCAGCAGCACATACAGGGCGGTGTAGAGGACGTCGTTGCCCATGGCTGCGTGGAAGGCGCTGAAGATCCAGATCTTCGGGAAGTCGCTGATCGGCTCCGCCATCTCGCCGTTCCACGCGGACCCCGCGCCGAACGTGTAGAGCCGCGTGCCGAAGTTCGACGCCAGCAGTCCGAGCGCCGTGACGCCGAAAAGGATGCGGGTGACGGCGAGCCCGTAGAGCGCCTTCTTGCCGCCGAACAGCCAGTCGAACACGAACGCCGAGATCCGGTCGACGGCCGACAGGACCATGTTCCAGAAGCCGGTGATCATCGAGGCGGCGAAGGTCAGCAGGCGCGCGGGCAGCGACGCCTGCGGGGTCTCGGGCTCGGGTGCAGGCGTCTTCTTCGGAGCGGATGCCGTCGTCGCCGACTTCTTGGGCGCAGCATCCGCCTTCTTCTTGGTGTCGGGCGCGACGGTCACTGCTGGGTCCTCTCGAACTGTGCGCGGAAGACATCGGCGAAGTCCTCGCGGCTCTGCCCCTTCTCTTCGAGCGGCAGTCGCCAGCCCGTCGTGGAGAAGGTGGGGTCTGGTCGCTGCGCGTTGGGGTTGTTGCGCTCGGCGAAGGGCACCACGTTCTGCCGGCTCACCCGGTACTGCACCTTGACGACGGCATCCGTTCCCCAGATCGCGTAGGCGACCTGTGTGGCGTACGCGGTGGCGAGGTGCTCGGCCTGCATGTACTTCGTGGTGTCGGGGTTGTCGGCGCCCTCGAGCTTGTCGAAGGAGCGGACCATCCAGTCCTCCCAGTCGTCCTCGGCGAAGTCCAGCGCGGCGACCGCCTGCTGTTCGCCGTTGAGGTCGTTGTACGCGTTCATCTGCTTGCTCGCGACCTCGCTGGACTGGATGCCGGCGCGCGGCGGGAAGAGGTTGTAGCGGATCATCGAGAGCTCGACATCGGTCGCACTGACCCAGCCGGTCTCGGTCTCCTCGCCGTCCTTCTCGATGACGGCGCGGACGTTGAAGTGGTAGTCGCCGTTGATCGGCTCGGGTGCGAAAACGCTCCACGACTGCCCGAACATGGGGAGCATGTAGCTGGCGAGCACGTTCTGCGTGGGGATCTCGCGCAGTGCCGAGTACGGCGCGATCCACAGGAAAGAGGCGCCGACGTGCCACAGCGTCAGCAGGCACGCGGCGAATGCGATGAGCTTCACCCACCAGGTAGGCCGCGGTCGGGCGGCGACGGTCGCGTCGCTCTGCACCGGTTCAGTGTTCGTGCTCATCGAAAGGTCCTTCTCATCACTGAAGGCCGGGGCCGCCCTGAACGGGCGACCCCGACCTCTGTCAGCGTCTTGCGTGCTTACTCTGCGGCGATCGTCTCACGCTTGGAGCGTGCGACCAGCGCCGTGCCGAGACCGAACATCAGGAGCAGGGCTCCGAGAACGATCCAGCCGTTAGGCGCGGTACCACCGGTGGTGGCGAGGCCCTTGGCCACGACCTGGAACGTACCCGCGACACTGCCCGACTCTGCGCCGGTCAGGGTGACGGTGTGCGTGCCGAGGTCGGTGCCTGCGGGGATCGCCCAGGTGAAGGTGACGGTTCCCTCTGCGTTTGCGACCTGGGTGCCCAGGGCCAGCGGGTCGGAGTTCATCACACCGGTGACGACCTCGCCCGGCTTGAAGCCCGTGCCGACAGCGGTCTGCTGCTGGCCGCGCTCCAGGACCGGAACCTTCACCGTGATGCCGAGCTTGCCCGTCGGGTTCGCGTTCGCCGAGGCGGATGCGGTGGCCGAGGCAGTCGCGGTCGAGGTGGCGGACGCCGTGGCCGAAGCCGTGGCGTCAGCTGCGGCAGTAGCCGAGGCGTTCACCGAAGCATCCGCGTTGGCTGCGTTCGACGCGGCCGCCGAGGCATTCGCGTTCGCCTGGGCAGTCGCTGCCTGCGAGCTGTCGGCCTCAGCCGACGACTGCGCAGCAGCTGCAGCACGGGCGTTCGACTCGCTCGTCGCGTCGGTGGACGCCTGGGCGGATGCCTCTGCTTGAGCGGCGACTGCCGCCGCTGCTTCCGCGTTCGCCGTCGCCGCAGCCGAAGCCGCAGTGTTCGAGTCAGCGTCCACCGTGGCTGCAGCAATCGCAGCCGCCTGAGCCGCCGCATTGTTATCGTTGTCCGCCTGAGCAGACGCCGCAGCCGAAGCCGAGGCGTTGGTGTTGGCCTCGGCCGTGGCGGTCGCCGTCGCACTCGGGTCAGCCGTCGCAGTGGCGGACGAGGTGGCGCTTCCCACTGCGTCGGCCGACGCGGTGGTCGATGCATCCGAGATGGCAGCAGCCTGCGATGCCGTCGACGCGTTGGTGTTCGGATCGCCTGTAGTCGATCCGGCAGCGTTCACGTTCGACGATGCATCAGCCAGGGCAGCGGCCTGTGCAGCCGCGGCAGCGTTCGCATTCGACGCCGAGGTGGCATCGGCAGTCGCAGCAGTGGATGCGGTCGCGTTCGCGGCGACCTGCGCAGCAGCGTTGGCCGCTGCGGTCGCTGCCGCGCTAGTCGACGCGTCAGCGTCGGAGTACGCGGCTGCCTGAGCCGCGGCCTGTGCCACGACGTCGTTGGACGCGTCGGCGTTCGCAGACGCGGATGCCGAAGCTGCCGCGTTGGCGTTGGTCGATGCTTCGCTCGATGCCTGCGTCGACGCGTCGGCCGTGGCCGCCGACTGCGAGGCCACCGACGAGTTGGCGTTGGCCGCCGTCGACGCGCTCGAGTCAGCAGTCGCGGTCGACGAGTTGTCCGCCTGTGCCGCAGCCTGAGCAGCGACCGCTGCCGAGGCGTTGACGTCGGCGTCAGCCGTGGTCGATGCCTGCGACGAAGCCGTCACCGTGGCGGCTGCAACCGCGGCGGCCTCAGCGTCGGCGGTGGCCGCAGCAGAGGCGATCGAGGTTGCGTCGGAGAACGCCGCTGCCTCAGCGGCTGCCTGAGCGGACGGGTCACCGTCGGCGGTCGCGTCAGCCGACGCGGATGCCGAGGCCGCCGCGTTGGTGTTGACGTCGCCGCCGCCACCGGCCGTGATCGACACGGTGTCGGTCGCGATGTTCTGCGGGTCCTGGTTGTCGACCGCGGTCAGCACGTAGCCCGTGCCCACCGGGGTGTTCGCCGGGATGCCGTAGACAGTGCCTGCGGGGAAGCCGCCGGTGCCGGTCACGGTGACGGTCACGGGAGTGCCGATCGTGTCGTTCGCAGCGTTACGCAGCGTCAGAGTGACCGTGGATCCGGGCACCCAGTCGGCGCCGGTCACGGGCAGGCTGGCGCCGGCCTGGACCGGGTCCTGAGCGTCGACCGTCGGGTCGACCGCTGCGACCTCGGCCGCACGCACCGTCGAGGAGGCGAGGTCGAGGTTCAGAGCACCGAGACCGGGCAGCAGCTCGAGGCTGATCGCGTTGACCGTGAACGACTCAGCGCCGAGGAGGCCCGGCGTCGGCTGCTCGTTGATCGTGATCTCGACGACCTCGTTCAGAGCGTCGAACAGCGGGCTCAGCGCGGTCACGACCGGGTTGATGATCGCGTCGATCGCCGGGGCGAGACCACTGGTCACCGTGGTGAGCAGCGTGCCGATGACGGGCGACAGGGTGCTGGTCAGCAGGTTGATCACCGGGGTGGTGACGAGGCTGAGCACTCCGCCGAGGTCGATTCCTGCCAGGTTTCCGTCGACGCCCACGACGGGTGCGCCGGGGATGGCGCCCGTGAGCTGGCCGAGCTTCGCGTCGATCGTGATGTCCACATCGGCGTTGAGCACGACGGCAGCCGTGACGTGAGCACCCAGGGCGATGTGCACCTGGAGGTTGTTGATCAGGTCGGTGACGACGGTCGTGACCTTGGTGGTCAGCGTGCCGAGAGCCGCCGAGACGGCCGAGGTGATGGCCGTGATCGTCGTGTCGTCGAGGACGAGCGTGTTCGGGTCGAGGCCGTTGAGGTCGGTCGCACCCGGGCCGTTCACGATCTTCGCGAGGTCGACCGAGACGAGCCCGTTCGCGAGATCGATCGACACGATGCCGTTCGGGTCCGCGAGGGGCTCGGTGATGAGCGTGTTCGTCGCGGCCGTGATCGCGGCATCGAGACCGTCGATCGAGATCGTGCCGCCGCCGACCTGCACCTGCAGGACAGCAGGGATGCCGAGGTCGAGGTCGACTGCGCTGACCACGGAGTCGAGGACTCCCCCGGTCCCGACGGCCGCATCGAGGGTGTCGCCCACGCCGCCGAGCACGCCGCCGAGCGAAGTCGCGACCGTGCCGACCAGAGGGCTCGAGACATTGAGCTCGAGGTCCGCGACCGCGTACTGCGAATCGAACGCGACGTCGGAGGTCGAGCCGGTGGCAGTCGCCGTGGAGGCGATGGCGCCGAGCTCGAGGCCGAGGTTGTCGACGACCTGGTCGGTGATGCCTGCGACGCCGAGCTGGTCGAGCACGTCGGTCAGATTGACCTTCGCGTTGCCGTAGGCGCCCGGGTTGTTGACGTCAGTGGCGATCGCGCCGTCGGCGGTGACCGCGCCGGCGCTCGCGGTCGATGTGTTCGCCGTCGGCGAGCCGGCGAAGGAGCTGAGCGCCCCCAGCTCGCCGAGATCGAGCAGCCCGGTGCCCGCAGGGCCCGAGATCAGGGGCAGCTGCAGGCCGCCGCCGAGGTCGACCGTCAGCCCCTGCAGGAGCGAGACGTTGAGCGGCGTGACCTTCGGTCCGATGTCGCTCGGGTTCCCGCTGAGGGCCTGAGAAACGTCAAGAATGTCTCCGCCGAGCAGTTCCGTGCGGATGACCTGGCCGAGCGCCTCGGAATCATCCGCCGGCGCTGCGGTGGCGCCCATCGGCACCAACGCGCTGGTGAGAATCACAGCGCCCGCGGTGACCGCGGCGATGCTCCCACCTATTGCTCTGCGTTGCTGCAGAGTCTTCCCCTCAAACAATTTCATTTGCCTCTCCCGTGTGATGCGGACTTCGTTCGCGTCACGCGGCCCTCCCCAGGCGCCGACTAGGAGTCGGCAGAGCGCATGTCATGCCAGTATGTCGGTATTTACACGGCGGTGTCCAGCCAACACTCAGATTCGCCGCAACTCCGTAGCGAATCGCAACATATCTCGGCAGCAGGCCTGCTCAGTCCTCGTAGCCCTGCTCGTCGAGCCACTCGTCACTCGGCACGCCGTTGAGCTCCTCATGCCCCTCCGGCACATCGAATCTCTGCGCCGTGAGGTCGCGCGGCAGCAGGGTGAACCCCTGCCAGTGCATCTCCATGGGCGACTGATCCTCGTCTCGCGGCACGTGGTGGAAGCCGACCGCCACCCACGAGACCACGTCGTCGAGCGTCTGCCCCGCACCGCGCTGCACGAAATCGAGCACACCGTCGCCGCATCCGAGCTTCGCGTTGCGGGTCGCGTAGAGCTGGCAGTCGTCAGCGTTCGTGAAGGCGACGTCGTAGCCGGCATCCGCTCCGTGCTCATGGTCCTCGACGAAGGTGAACGAGTCGCTGCGCTCGAGGTCGATCTGGTACGAGATCGGATGCCCGTCGTCGTTGAGCGCACCGGGCGCGAGCACCCGCCACCAGCGCCGGTCGACCCATTCCGCCGTCGCGGGATTCGGCAGAGGAGTGGTCGTCCCCTGCAGAACCGGAGACTGCGGACCGTCTTCCCCCGTCGGCGCGGCGTCGTACTGCTCGACGGTCATGCTCCCGTCTCCCCCCAGCGCCCAATGCACCCGCCAGACCGCGTTGTGCGAGTGGCTGGCGGCGTGGTCGTGATCGCCCTCTCCGACCGACGACCCGTGATCCTCGTCGGTGTAGTCGAAGGGCGAGAGATCACCCGTCGCGCCCAGGCGCACGCCGATCGAGCCGTCGGCGCCGAACACGTACTGCGTGACGTACTCGTACCATCCGACCCTCGACACGGTCGAGAGCTGCCAGTTCTCGGTGCGCGCGACGGCCGGCGACACGAGCTCGCTCGAGTGATAGGCGAGCCCGCCGTCGACGACCTCGGAGCAGAGCACCTCCCGGTTGCGTGTCTTGCCGTAGGTGCCGTCGCCGACGTCGGGGATGTCGGCGGCGAGGCGATCGCCGATGCACGACTCCTTCTCGAGGGTCTTCATCTTCGTGCCGCCGAAGCCGGACTCGCTGATGTCGCTGGTGAGACGCTCGCCCGTGTCGTAGGGCACCTCGAGCTGGGAGATCGCGATCGACGAGATGACGCTGATCGGCTCGGCGCCGGGAGGAGCGATGTGCACGTCAGACAGGACGAGACCGAAATCGGGATCCACCGACCAGCACATCGACCACGTCGCTCCGCTGGACAGGGTCTTGGCGAGCTCCTGCCCGTCGGCGCAGTCGAGATCGGCGACGGCGGACGGATGAGGTGAGGGTGAGGAGGCGGCGTCCGGCCCGGCATCCGTGCACGCGGCGAGCGCGAGCATCCCGCCCATCGCCACGACGGCCGTCCACTGCACGCGCCTTCTCATCGCTCTCCCCCGGACAGACATCTATATATGTGTACGCAAAGAATGGTGGCGACCCGGCAAGCGGGCCGCCACCATCCTTTCCTTCCTGTTACAGCTGGTCGGTCACCACGCCGCGTCGGCGCATGATGGCGAACGAGGCGCCGAGCGCGATGAGGATGATCGCCAGCGGCACGTAGACCCCGGGCTCACCACCCGTCGTCGCCAGGCCGCCGCCGGTGGAGGTGATCGCCAGGTTGACGGATGCCGCGTTGCCGGCGCCGTCCGTCGCGACGATCTTGTAGGTGCCAGGAGCGGTTCCTGCGGGGATCTTCACGGAGACCGTGAAGCCGCAGTTCGCGCCGACCGGAACCGAGAGCGCCGAGGCCAGCACGGCCTTGCCGCTCGCGTCGTACAGCTGCACGGTCGCCGTGCCGCCGGCTGCGAAGCCGGTTCCCGTCACCGTCACCGTGGAGCCGGCCGTAGCCGAAGTCGGGTTGACCGTGATGGCCGGGTTCATGCAGACCGCGGTCGCGGCTACGACCGTCAGCGGGGCCTCGAGCTCGGCGCCGTTCGTGTCAGCGGCCGTGATCGAGTACTCGCCGGGCGTGGCAGATGCCGGAACAGGAACCGCGGTTCCTGCAGGCACGGCGCCTGCGCCGTCAGCGTCGGTGACCACGGGGTCGCCCACCGGGTCTCCGCCGTCGTCGAGCAGCATCAGCGTGATCTCGGAGTTCGGCACCCAGCCGTCGGACGTGATCGCGGACGTTCCGCCGGCCGGAACCGGAGAGACGGCCAGCAGTCGCGGAGCGTAGACGGCGACCGGGGCGGATGCCTCGTCGTCACCTTCACCCGTGCCGACGATGGAGTACGTGCCCGCCGTGGCGTCAGCCGGGATCGGGACGGTGGTGCCTGCGGGAATGCTGCCATCGCCGCCTGCGGTCACCTCCACCGGAGCACCGACCGGGTCGCCTGCCGGGTTCGTGAGCTGGATGCTCACGGACTCGGTCGGGTCCCAGCCGCTGGAGGTCACCGTCGACGTGCCGCCGGCCGGAACCGGAGACGTCGCCGTCAGCGTCGGAGCGGTGCCCGCCGCCTCGACCTCGACCGGTGCCGAGACCTCCGCGCCGTTCTCGTCCGTGCCGACCACCGAGTAGGCGCCTGCGACTGCGTCAGCGGGAACGGGGACGGTGGTGGCCGCGGGAATCGCACCCGTGCCGTCCGTCGTCACGTCCACCGGGGCGCCCACAGGCGCTCCGCCGCCGTCGGTCAGCTGCAGCGACACCGCCGAGTTCGGCTGCCAGCCCGCCGACGTCACCGTCGTCGCGCCGCCCGCCGTGACCGGAGAGGTCGCGCTGATCGTCGGGGCGTAGATGGCGAGCGGGGCCGAGACCACCGTGTCACCATCCGTTCCCACGATCGTGTAGTCGCCCGCCGTGGCGTCGGCCGGAACCGGGACCGTGGTGCCGTCGGGGACGTTGCCGTCGCCGTCCGTCGTCACGACCACCGGGTCGCCCACCGGGTTGCCGTCCCCGTCGGTCAGCTGAAGCGTGACCTCGGTGTTCGGCTCCCAGCCGCCGGACTCGATGTCCGACTCGCCGCCGGCAGGAACCGGAGACGAAGCGGTCAGGACCGGAGCGTTGGCCGCCACGACCTCGATCACGTCGGAGGCCTGCGCCTCGTTCGCGTCGGTGCCGATCACCTCGTAGTCCGTTCCCGCCGGGGTGCCGGCCGGGACGGTCAGCGTGGTGGCGGCCGGGATCGCACCCGTGCCGTCGGCGGTGACATCCACCGGAGCGCCCACCGGGGCGCCGGCGCCGTCCGTCAGCTGCAGAGTCACAGCCGAGTTGGGCAGCCAGCCCGTCGACGTCACCGTGGTGGTGCCGCCGGCGGTGACCGGAGAGGTGGCGGAGAGCACCGGAGCGTAGACCGCCAGCGGGGCGGATGCCACGTTGCCGAACTCGTCCAGGGCATCGACCGTGTAGTCGCCGGCGGTCGCGTCATCCGGGATCGGCACCGCGGTGCCGGTCGGAAGAGCACCCGTGGCGTCGACGGTGACGGGCACCGGGTCACCGACGGGGGTGCCGCCGCTCTTCAGCTGGAGGGTGACATCGGATGCCGGAACCCAGCCTGTGGAGGTGATGACGGTCTCGCCGCCGGCCGGAGCCGGAGAGGTCGCCGACATCGTCGGGGTGAGAACCGCCGCGGTGACCTCGAGCGGTGCCGAGACCTCCATGCCGTTCTCATCCGTCGCGACCACCGAGTAGTCGGCGCCTGGTGCCGCCGTCAGCGGCACCGGCACTGTCGTGTCGGCCGGGACGCTGCCGTCCGCGCCGGTCGTGACGTCGACCGGGGCGCCCACGGGAGCGTCTGCGCCATCGGTGAGCTGGAGGCTCACCGTGGTCGCGGGCACCCAGCCGGCGGAGGTGACCGTGGTCTCGCCACCGGCCGCAACCGGAGACGTCGCCGTGATCGTCGGGTCGATCGCCGTCGGGTCGACCGTCACGGGATCGGTGATCTCCGCGCCGTTGTCGTCCGTTCCGACGATCTCGTAGTCGCCGGGCTCGGCGTCAGCGGGGATCGGGACGCAGGTGTCGGCGGGGACGTTGCCTGCGGCATCCGTCGTCACCGTCACCGGCGCGCCGACGGGGTTTCCGTCAGCATCCCTCAGCTGCAGCGTGACCTGCGAGTTCGGCAGCCAGCCGCCCGACGTGACGAGCGAGCAGTAGCCGGGAGCCACAGGAGACTCCGCGTCCAGCGTCGGAGCGTAGACGGCGAGCGGGGCCGAGATCTCGACGTCGTCTGCATCCGTGGCGACCACCGTGTAGGGGCCCGCCGCGGCGTCAGCCGGAACCGGAACCGTGGTGTCGACCGGGAACGAGCCCGTGCCGTCGGTCGTGACCGGGATCGGGTCGCCCACCGGAGCGCCGGCGCCGTCGGTCAGCTGAAGCGTGACCGGGGCGTTCGGGTTCCAGCCGTCGGACGTCACCGTGGTCTCACCGCCGGCCGGAACCGGAGACGTCGCCGCGATCGTCGGGTTGATGCCCGCCGCCGTCACCTCGACGGTGTCGGACACCGTCACCGTGCCGTCGGTCGCGTCGACCGCGTAGTCCGTGCCGGGCGTCGTGCCCGCCGGGACCGGAACGGTCGTGCCCGCCGGGATCACACCCATGCCGTCTGCGACCACGTTCACCGGAGCCCCGAGCGGCGCGCCAGCGCCGTCCGTCAGCTGCAGAGCCACAGGCGAGTTCGGCTGCCAGCCCGACGACGTGACCGCGGTGGTGCCGCCGGCCGGAACCGGAGACGCCGCGTCGATGACCGGCGCGTACACCGTCACCGGGGCGGATGCCTCGTTGCCTGCCAGGTCGGTGCCCACGACCGTGTAGTCGCCGCCCACCGCGTCAGCGGGAACCGGAACCGTGCTGCCGGTGGGGATGTCGCCATCGCCATCGGTCATCACGGGCACCGGAGCACCCACATCCGCACCCGCAGGGTCCTGCAGCTGCAGGCTCACCTGCGAACCGGGAACCCAGCCACCCGAGGTCACGGTGGTGGAGCCGCCGGCCGGAACCGGAGACGTCGCCGTGAGCGTCGGGCTGATCACCGCGGCGGTCACCTCGACCGGAGCGGTGGCCTCGGCGCCTGCGGCGTCGGCGCCCACGACCGAGTAGTCGGTGCCGGGGGTGGTCGTCAGCGGAACCGGGATCGTCGTACCGGGAGGCACTGCACCCGTGGTGTCGGTGGTGACGGGCACCGGAGCGCCGACGGGGTTGCCGTCGCCGTCGGTGAACTGCAGCTCCACTGCGGAGTTCGGCAGCCAGCCGGACGACGTCACCGTCGTCGAGCCGCCGGCCGGGACCGGGGAGGATGCCGTGAGCACCGGTGCGTAGACGGCGAGCGGCGCCGAAGCGTTGTTGCCGTCTGTGTCGGTGCCGACGACCGTGTAGTCACCGGCCGGGGATCCGTCCGGAACCGTCAGCGTCGTGCCTGCCGGAACCGCACCGGCGGCGTCAGTGGTGACATCCGCCGGGGTGCCGACGTCGGAGCCGTCAGGAGCCTGCAGCTGCAGGGTGACCAGCGATGCCGGGTTCCACCCGTCGGACGTCACCGTGGTGGTGCCGCCGGCGGGAACCGGAGACGTGACCGTCAGAGTCGGCGTGAGCGCGTCAGCCGCGACGGTCACCGCGTCGGTGACCTCCGCGCCGTTGGCGTCGGAGCCGACGACCTGGTAGTCGCCGTCAGGCGTTCCTGCCGGGATCGTGAGGCAGGTGCCTGCCGGCACGACGCCCGCAGCATCCGTCGTCACGGGCAGGGCCGCGCCGATGGCCGTACCGCCGCCGTCGGTCAGCTGGAAGGAGACCGGCGAGTTCGGGAGCCAGCCGCTCGAGGTGATCGCCGTGCAGGCGCCGGGTGCGACCGGGGACTGCGCGTCGAGCGTCGGAGCGTAGACCGCGAGCGGAGCCGTCGCGTTGTTGCCATCGACGTCCGTGCCCACGACCGTGTAGTCGCCTGCCGGCGAGCCGGCAGGAACGGGAACCGTGGTGCCCGTGGGGACGTCGCCGTCGGCGTCGGTCATGACCGGCACCGGAGCGCCGACCGGGTCACCGGCCGGGTCGGTCAGCTGGAAGGAGACCGAGGAGCTCGGGTTCCAGCCGGTGGAGGTCACCGTGGTCTCGCCGCCGGCGGGAGCCGGAGACGTGACCGAGAGGGTCGGAGTGAGAGCCCCGATCTCGACCGTGACCGTGTCGGTGATCTCGGCGCCGTTCGCGTCGGTGCCGACGACCGTGTAGTCACCCTCGGGCGTGCCCGCCGGGATGGTCAGGCAGGTGCCCGCGGGAAGGTTGCCCGTCGCGTCGGAGGTCACAGGCAGGGGAGCACCCACGGCCGTGCCGGTCGAGTCCTGCAGCTGCAGGGTGACGGGGGTGTTCGGCAGCCAGCCGCCCGAGGTGATCGCCGTGCAGTCACCCGGTGCGACCGGGGACTGCGCATCGAGCGTCGGCGCGTAGACGGTCACCGGAGCGGTCACCTGGACGCCGCCCGGGCCCGTTCCGACGACCGTGTAGTCACCGGCGGTCGCGTCTGCCGGGATCGGCAGGGCGGTGGCGGCCGGGATGCAGCCGGTGGCGTCGGCGGTCGCGGACAGCGGGGTGCCGACCGCGCCAGCGGCATTCGTCAGCTGGAACGAGATCGCCGCGTTCGGCGCCCAGCCGCACGAGGTCAGCGTCGTCGAGCCGCCGGCCGGAGCCGGGGACGTCGCCGTCAGAGCCGGTGCGGCGAGGTTGCAGGCGTCGGTGCGGACGCCGGCGTTGCCGACGTTGAACCGAGCGAGGCCTCCCACGACGCCGATGCTGAGTGCCGAGACTTCAAGACCCGAGGTGAGCGGGGTCCCGCCTCCTGCTGGCGTACAGGTCTCGGTGACCTGGTGGTTCAACTGCGCCGAGAACACGTTGTTCGCGATCAGATCCAGGAACGGATCGACCGCGGCCCTGACCGGCACCGTGATGAGGTCGGTCTTGATCAGCGTGAACGCGTCGTACAGAGGGTTGTTGCCGTCGGCGATGATCGGGCCGAGCGTCGCCGCTGCGACGCCGGCTGCGGCACGCGCCGTGGCGACCAGCGGGCAGGTGACGAAGTCGAACGCGGCCGGGGTGCAGAACGGGTTGGTGATGGCGCCCGTGAGGTCCATGGTCCATCCGGCCGTGGTGCCGGTGGCCGCCGTGACCGCGACGTTGATCTTCATCGCCTTCAGCGAGTTGACCGCAGCGTCCGTCGCGACCTCGAGCACCTTCTCGATGACGTCGTGGACGCTCGATGCGATGAACGGGTACGTCGTGCTGTCGATCAGCTCGGTGTTCGGGTCCTGGTTGTTGATGCCGATCGGGCGGTTCGGGATCACGCCGTCGTCGTTGCCGCCGAGGCGGCCGACGTCGATCGTGATCGTTCCAGCGCCGATGTCGATCGTCGCGAGTCCGTCGTCCGTCGAGATGGGTGAGAGCACGACCGCGTTGAGCACGTCCTGGGTCAGAGTCGTCTGGACCGTCGTGTTGACCGTCATGCCCGGAAGCAGAGCGCCGAGACCGAGCGTCGTGTTGACGAGGCTCACCACGTTCTGCTCGAGGGTGCCGGTCGCGGTGCTCACGCCGGCTGCCGCCTGCTCGATCACGGGCGAGTGGATGACGATCTTCGCGTCGCCGACCCGGTACTGGCCGAGCCCGCCGACGCCATCGGGGTCCTGCAGGACGCCGTCGATGGCCTGCGCCCAGGCACCACCCAGACCGAATGAGAAGTCGGCCCGATCGATCGCGAGATCGGTCACGCCGTCGACTCCCGCCGCGCTGAACAGCGACAGCAGATCGATGTCTGCAGTGCCGAAGTCGGCATCCGCTCCGTCGAGGGTGAGTCCGCCGTCGCCGCCTGCGATGCCGGAGATGCCCTGGCCGTTGCGCGCGTCGGTTGCGGTCGACTCGCTGAGCAGGACCCCCGCCTGCCCGAAGTCGATGAACTGGTCGAGGGGAATGCTGATGCCGGGGCCGAAGTCGACGATCTCGCCGCCGAGGATCGAACCTGCGAACGGCTTGCGCACCGGCCCAGGAGCGCTGGTCGATCCGGCGTGCGAATCTGCAAGGGCGAGCACGTCCGAGCCGCCGAGAACGACCTCCGCGATGCTGGCCTCAGCCTCCGTCGGGTCGGTCGGATAGGTGTCGAGTCCTGCCGCGGAGGCGGCGCTCGACGCGAACAGTACTCCTACGATGCCGAAGGCCACACCGGAGACGAGTTGCGGCAGCCGAAGCCGCCCTGCCCTTCTCCGGTCGACGCTTCCTTGATGTTCACGCATGAACATTCCCTCCTCATCCGATTACGCATGAGGCGAGCTCCCCCCCAGGAGCCAGCGATGTCGCTGACGGGATCCCTCCCTTACGAGGGAGTCTGAGCGCACCCTGAGAGCGCGTCAAGAGGCAACATTCAGATATATCGGCGAACATCCAGGAAAGCGGTGTTCCGAAGTATTGGAAAACCCGCGCTGACAGATGTTTTCGCGAATGCTCGCCCGCACGTGTTTTCGCTCATGCTCGCCCGCACGCAGAATCGCCCCACGTAAGCCGTGGGGCGATTCGCGTTCCCGCGCTTACAGAGACAGCCCGTGCCCGAAGCGGAAGAGCGGATCGGCGGTGTCGAAGGGCACATCGGCACGCGAGGCTTCGACCGCGGCCATCGAGCGCGGCACGTCGAACGGCAGCTTGCCGGTCGCGGATGCCTGCCCCGTGAGCACGTCGAGCAGAGCGCCGGCGTTCGCACCCCAGTTCGCGACGACCGCGCTCGCGCGGTCGACGAGCGGGCCGAGAACGGCAGGTCGGTCGAGGAACATATCTACGACAGTCGGGACGGATGCTGCAACCTCTGCGACGTGGGCGACGACCTCTTCAGGGAAGTCGAGAGAGCCCGCGTGGAAGAAGTTCTCGAACATCGTCGCGCGCTGCTCATAGGGGGCCTGCAGACGCAGGATCGCAGCATCCGCCTCCTGCGGAGTCGCCACCACCTCCCCGTATCGAGCGGCGACCTCGGAATCGATGCCCTCGACGTACAGCTTGAGCCCTGCACGCAGCGGCAGCACACCGTCATTCGACAGCACCGCGATCGATGCGCGCTGGGCCTGCTCGCCTGCCGCGCGGAACTCCGCCGAGCCAACGATCGCATCAGCCGCCGCCACGTCGACGTAGGGGTTCTCGAACAGCCCGAGCGCGAACTTCTCGCGCAGCAGGCGCCGTGCCGAGACGTCGAGGCGCTCCTCGGACACCTCGCCCGACCGCACCAGCTCGATGAGCATGGCGGTCTCGCTCTCGCCGCCGAACTGGTCTGCGCCCGCGTCGAGGATCTTCACCATCCGTTCGGCGGGCGTGAGGTGCTCGACTCCCCATGCGCGTGCCGCGAAGTCCGCGCCCATGATCGGCTGGTCGGTCACGAGCCCCCAGTCGGTGCACACGATGCCGTCGAATCCGAAGCGCTCACGCAGCAGCCCGGTGAGCACGTCCTTGTTGAATCCGAACCCGACCTCCTCGTACTGCGTGCCGACCGGCATGCCGTAATAGGGCATGATCTGGCGGCCACCCGCGGCGAAGATATCTTCGAAGGGAAGCAGGTGATGCTCGAAGTTGTCGCCGGGGTAGACCTGCTCGCGGCCATAGTCGAAATGCGGGTCCTCGCCATCCTTCTGCGGACCGCCCCCGGGGAAGTGCTTGGTCATCGTGGAGACGGAGCCGGGTCCGAACGACGCCCCCTGGAAACCTCGCACGTAGGCGGCTCCCAGTTCGCCGGCGAGCGCGGCATCCTCGCCGAACGTCTGCAGCTGACGCGCCCAGCGCGGCTCCGTGGCGAGGTCGACCTGCGGGTGCAGGGCGACGCGGATGCCGACGGCGGTGTACTCCTGGCGCGCGATGTCGCCGAAGCGCTCGACGAGCTCTGCGTCGCGGGTCGCCGCGAGCCCCAGGGGCTCGGGCCACTGCGAGAAGGGCCCGGCGAACATGGTCGCGCCGGGGTTGTCGCTGAACGAGTGGCGGGGGTCGGTCGAGATCGACACCGGGATGCCGAGGCGGGTGGACGCCGCGAGCTCCTGCAGCTTGTTGTGCCAGGCCGCGATGTCGCTCGCCTTCGGTGCGACCCCGAGCAGATTGAAGTGGTTCATGTGGCGCTCGACCACGTACTCGCGGTTCGAGGGGATGCCGAAGGCCGAATCGCCCTCGGAGAGCTCGCCGCCCTCGCCCATCACGATCATGGTCTGGAAGAAGAGCCCGGCCTTCTCCTCGAGCGTCATCTCGCCGAGCAACAGCTCGACGCGCTCCTCGACGGGCAGCTCGGCGTTCAGCCAGGGGCGTTCGGTCGGTTCGGTCATCACTTGACTCCCTTGATGCGATAGACGAGCACGGCACCCGCGAGCGCCACCAGCGCTCCGAACAGGTACCAGGTGGCGTAGCCGCCGAGCGGCGTGGCCGCGCCCAGCGCGATGATCGCGGGGGCCACGGCGGGGGCGATCGACTGCGGCAGCGCGTTGGCGATGTTCAGCACCCCGAGATCCTTCGCGACGTCATCGGGGTTGGGCAGCACCTCGGTGGCGAGGGCGAGGTCGACCGAGAAGAACGAGCCGGCGCCGAGTCCGATGACGGCCTGGCCGATGATCACGACCAGGATGCTGGGGGCCACGGCGAGGATCACGAGTCCGACGACCATGATGACGCCTGCGATCGCGACGAAAGGACGGCGCTTGCCGAGCTTGTCGGAGAGGAAGCCGCCGAGCGGCGACGAGATCGCCATGGCAGCCATCGAGGCCAGATTCGCGGCGAGGATGACGCCGATCGCCGATTCCTCGTCGAGGCCGAACTTGGTGACGAGGTAGAGCGGGAGGAAGGTTGCGATGCCGGCGTAGCCGAACATCACCAGGAACTTCGTCAGCCAGGTCCAGCCGAAGTCGGGGTGCGTGCGGGGGTTGAAGACGAACGAGCCGAAGAACATGCCGATCGTGAACTTCTCGGCCGGCTTCTCGGTGAGCACGCGGTCCTTGAGGATCGCGACGAAGAGGATCGCCAGGATCAGGCTGATCACGCCGGGGACGACGAAGCGCTCGAAGTCGCCGGGGAGGAAGTTCACCAGGAAGCTGCCGGCGAGGATTCCGATAGGCGTCGTGATTCCGACCAGGCCGGAGACCTTTCCACGACTCGAGACCGGCACCTGATCGGGCAGCGTGGCGTTCGCGGCCGCGAGGACGGCGTTCATCGAGGTCTGCACGAGGCACCACGCGAGCAGGACCATCCAGACCGAGGATGCGGCGCCGATCAGGGCGAATCCGCCCAGGCCGACGATCGCGCCGCCGAGGATCCACGGCCGCCGCATCCCCCACCGCGAGGTGGTGCGGTCGGAGAGCCGCCCGACGAGCGGGTTCGCGATGAGCGCGAACGCCGCGCCGACACCCATCACGAGTCCCAGGCTGCCCTCGGTGTTCGCGGGATCGATGTGCTGGACCTTGAAGGCCATCGAGACCATGACCGGGGTGAGCAGGGCGAGGTAGACGCCGAAGTTCACGGCCGCGAGACCCGGAGTGTAGCCGCGCGGCGTCTTGGCGGGAGTCGTTCCGGGCAGCTTGAAGCCGGTGGTTCCGGCGGCGGCCGCATTCGCGGCCGATGACAGCTCTGTCATGGGAGTTCCTTTCGGGCAGGGGCTCAGCCGGTCGTCGGCGACTCGGCGCTGACTCGAGGATACAGAAATCTCGACCGTTTGGTAAGTGAATATCGACCGATTGGTAATGCGCGAGGATAGAGTGTCACAGGAGGATGCGATGACCAGCACCCGCAACGCCCGATCCGCCGCCACCCGTCAGCGGATCCTCGGGGCTGCTCACGAGCTGTTCGTCACTCAGGGCTACCGCTCCACTTCCCTGCGCGACATCGCCGCCGCGGCATCCGTCAGCCACCCCGGGCTCCTCGGTCATTTCCCCTCGAAGGACGCGTTGCTGGCCGAGGTCGTCGCGCGGTTCGAGCAGGACAACGCAGACGTGTTCGACCTGGCCGTCGCGGCCGCGGAGCCCGGAGCGCTGATGTTCTCGGAACTCGCGGCGCGCAACGCCACCACGCCGGGCTATCTCGAGCTTTTCGCGGCGCTCACCGGCGAAGCATCCGCCACCGGCCATCCCAGCCATGAGCGCATGCGCGAGCGATACGCGAACATGCGCGCGCTCACGATGGATGCGCTGCAGGACGCCGTCGACCTCGGCGTCATCGCCCCCGACCGCGACGTCGCCGCGGAGACCACGCGCGCCATCGCGGGATGGGACGGTCTGCAGCTGATCGCACAGTACCTGCCCGATCGCGTCGACGTCGTCGACATGCTGGGAGAGCGTGAGGGGCTCTGGGCGACGCCCGTCGGCTGGCGCGCCTCTGACGAGACGGACCCGCGCCCGGAGGGCGCCGGCCCGCTTCCCGAGCTCTCCGTCAGCTCGATGGGAGACGACGACCTCTCCGGGTACGCGACCGGCCGTCGCCGGCGTGCGCGTATCCTCGCCGACGCCATGCAGCTGTTCGCCCGCAGCGGCTACGGCGACACGAGCCTCAGCGACATCGCCTCGGTCGTGGGCGTCTCGAAGTCGACGCTGCTGCACCACTTCCCCACCAAGGAGGCGCTGCTGAGCGCGGTGCTGATCCAGCGCGACCGGGCGATCCGAGGGCACGGCGAGGAGACCGCCACCGCGCGAGCCGCCGACGTGCTGCGAGGGATGCCCGAGGGCGCACAGCGCAACGCCACCGACGAGCCGGGCCTGATCGAGGTGTACGCCGTGCTGTCATGCGAGGCGGTGCCCGCCTCCCATCCCGCGCACGACTACTTCACCGATCGCTTCCGCCGCAGCATCGACTACTTCACCGAGATGTTCCGGCTCGCGCAACTCGACGGTGATCTGCCGGAGCACCGCGATCCCGAGCGCGAGGCGATCTGGCTCATCGCCCTGTGGGACGGCCTGCAGTATCAGTGGCTCTACGACCGGAAGGCGGTCGACGTCGCGGAGCAGCTGCGGGCCCACCTCGACGACGTGCTGCCTGCACACTGAGTCGCCGGCCGATGCCGGGCCGAGCATCGAACGGATGCTCGGCCCGGCAGTGGGGGATCAGTCCGCGTCGTCGCGGCGACGGCGACGGAACAGGAACACGCCCCCTACGGCAATGGCGAGGATTCCGACGACGAGCGCCGCCACCGGAAGGGCTCCACCTGTGGTCGCGAGCGGCGAGGCAGGCGGCGTCGTGGGATCAGGTGTCGGCGCCGGCGTGCGGATCGGGGTGACCGTGCAGTCGGGGCGCTCAGCGTCCTGCGGCGTGCACTCCGGCGTCGCGGGCGGCGGGGTGCCTCCGTCGAGCAGGAAGTTCGCCGCGATGTCGTCGCCGCGCTGCCCGTCGGCACGCACGGTGACCTGATACGTCACCGACGCGAGCTCACCGGGTTCGACCTCCCCCGTGATCGAGATGATCTCGCCCTCGCGGGTCACAGTGAGGGTGTCGGATGCCGGCTCGATCGTGACGTCGGCGTCGTCCAGCACGTGCGTCAGGTGGTCCGCCGCGTCGATCGCCGCCGAAGCCAGGCCGTCTTCGTTCGCGAACCAGAGCGTGTAGTCGAGGGTCGTCCCGGCCACGACAGGGTCACTGCTGGCCTTGACCTCCTTCCACCAGCTCGGGTCTGCTGCCGGCACCTGGGCCGTATCGCACGCATCCGCCCATGCCGCCGCGTCGTCGGGGTCGACGCACACGGTGTTGAAGAGCAGGTGGTCGCCGGTGCCGCGGTAGATCACCGAGTACTCGATCGTCACGGTCTGACCGCTCGCGAGCGCGCCACGCCAGGTGAGGTAGCGATCGCCGTCGAACTCGGGCTGCGGGTCGACATCCGAGGTCACGGCGTCGAAGGTCGCATCGTCGAGGACCTCGATGAGGTCGTCGCGGACCACGGCAGGAGCGTCCGCGGTGAAGGCGCCAGGCCCGGAGTTGGTCAGCTCGACGCGGAACCGGGCCGCGCCTCCCACGGCCGGAAGGTCGGCCGTGAGCGCCGTCTTCTTCACCGTGAGCTTCGGCAACAGGTGCACAGCCTCGGCGCACGACTCGCCCGTCACCGGGTCCCTGCCGTCGACGGCATCCGCGCAATCGGGCGTGACAGGATTCTTCGGGTCGGCCGGCGCCCAGGCGACGTTGCGGGCTGTGCCGTCGCCGCCGCCCTTCACGACCGTGCTGTACGTGATCTCGACGCGATCCCCGACTGCGAGCACCCCCGTCCACGACAGAAGCGGCGAGGCGTACGAGACTGTACCGGCCCGGTCGGCCGACGCATCGTCAGCGTAGTCGGCGTCGTCGAGCACACCCGCGAGGTCGTCGACCACGACCGCGGGGTACTGCGTGGTGAACGGGGTCGTTCCGGTGTTCGTCGCCCGCACCGTGTACGTGACGGTGTCGCCGGGACGAGTGTCGGCCGTCGCATCAGAGATCTTCTCGATCGCCAGACCAGGCAGCGAGAGGGTCAGCGCGTGGTCCTCGACCTCGCCCGAGGTCGTGATGCCGATGGGAGAGGCCAGCTCGGCCTCGGAAGACGCGATGCGCAGCCGCACGAAGCTCGCCCCGCTCTTCGCATCGAGCGGCACGGTCCAGCTCAGCGTGGACGTGCCCCCGGCGCACGGCACGGGTGCGGAGCGCTCGCCGTCATCGAACACGCCGTTGCGGTTCCAGTCGATCCAGCCGGCGACGACGCCGTTGCCCGTGCACGCGACCGAGGCCAGCGTGTACTGCTCGCCTGGCGTCACCGCGACCGTGCCGATCGCGCCCACGGCGTCTTCGTCGTCTGATCCGGAGAGGTCGTCGCCGTCAGCGGCGGCACTGAACAGGTGCGACGACTCGGCATCGACGGATGCACCGAGCCGGAGCGCCGGTGCGCCCGGCGTCGCGAGGGTGAAGGCGTCGTCAGAGACGTTCGTGGTGCCGATCGGCACAGAGCCGCCCTGCCAGTCCCGGTCGAGGAGGGCTCCGGCCTCACCGTAGCTCTCGGGTGCGTCGCCGAAGTCGGCGTCGAGCATCACGCCCAGCGCGATGGCGGTGCGCCCACCACCCTTCATCTGAACGCTCGCCCCGGTCGCCCCCTCCATGAAGCCGATCGCGATGGGCCCGTAGCCGTCTGCCCGCTGGGAGCACTGATCGGCGTCGGGAGACAGACGCAGCTGACCACCCGACTGCAGGGTGGCGTTGACGCTCGTGGCGCAGTTGCGCGCACGCTCGATGATACGCCAGCTGGCCGAGGTCTCGTCGGGGTCGGCCTGGATGTACTCGCCCTGGCGCAGGTTGCTCGACTCGGCATCAGCGACGACGAGACCGCTCAGCGGCACCGCACGGCCGTCGAGGGTGGTCGCGCAGGAGAAGTGGAAGCTCACGGTGGCGCCGTTGTCCGTGTTGGCGAGGCCGTAGACCATCTGGTTGGCGGTGCCGGCGCCGCCGATGTTGTACAGGTTGTCGATCGCGTCGCCTCGGTAGTCACCGGAGCGGTAGGCCTTCACGTTCCCCGAGACTCCGTCGATCGTGCACGTCGTCTTCAGGGTCTGGCCGCCGATGACACGGGTCGTCTCGGCCACCGAGCCGTTCACGATCGGCGTGTTGCTCGCGCCCCATTCCATCCAGTCGATGGAACCGCGGTACAGCCCGTCTCCGCCTTCGGCGTAGGTGGCGGATGCCGGAGCGGCCGTGAACAGCAGGCTCGCGGCCGCGAGCGCGGCGGCGACGACCATGGATCCTGCCCTGCGGCGCCTCGTCGATCCTGCGGTCGATATGGACGTCATGTGCTTCCCCCAGTTTCTCTGCCGCCGGGGGGCAGGCGCGTCCGATGGACGCATCGCGATCACTCCCCCGAGCGGTTCGACGCGGTGGCGCAGAGAGGCGCCGACCGTATTCCCATCCATGAGGGTACCGGAGCGCGCTTGGCCGCCCAAGCCCGAGCCGGCGCAGGCGCACGTTGCCATGCCGAGAATCAGCGGCTGCGGAGGGGCTCCCCTCAGGCCGCGGCGATCACCGCTAGCACTCCCTCGCCGTAGGCCTCGCGCTTCTTCGCGCCGATGCCCGTGATGCCGTCGAGAGCATCCATCGACATCGGACGGTGCTCGGCCAGGGCTCGCAGAGTGGCGTCGCCGAAGACGATGTACGCCGGCACGCCCTGCTCGCGCGCGGTCTCGGCACGCCAGGTGCGCAGCGCCTCGAAGAGCGGGCGGTCGCCGGCATCCAGCGCGTCGGCGGCGCTCGCCTTGCGGGCACGTGAGGACGATGCGGGCCGGCCGATCGTGTCCTTGCGCAGCGGCACCGCGGTCTCGCCCTTGAGCACACCGGCGGCGGGTTCCCCGAGCGCCAGGGTGCCGTACTCCCCCTGCGCGACGAGGATGCCGCGCGCGAGGAGCTGGCGGATCACGCTGCGCCAGTCTTGATCGGAGAGGTCGGCGCCGATGCCGTACGTCGCGATCTGCTCGTGCCCCTGCTGGCGGATGCGCTCGGTCGATGCTCCGCGGAGGATGTCGATCAGGTGTCCGGCGCCGAAGGCCTGGTTGCGCTCGCGCTTGAGGCGCACGATGGTCGACAGCAGCTTCTGGGCGGGCACGAGTCCGTCGAAGGTGTCGGAGGGCTCGAGGCATGTGTCGCAGTTGCCGCACGGCTGCGACTCCTGGCCGAAATAGCCGAGCAGGTTCTGGCGACGGCACTCGACCGTCTCGCACAGCGCGAGCATCGCGTCGAGGTGCTGCCCCATGCGCATCTTGAACGTGCGGTCGCCGGGGCTCTGGTCGATCAGGCGGCGCTGCTGCACGACGTCGCCGAGCCCGTAGGCCATCCAGGCGACGGACGGCTCGCCGTCGCGGCCGGCTCGTCCGGTCTCCTGGTAGTAGCCCTCGACGGACTTCGGCAGATCGATGTGGGCGACGAACCGGACGTCTGGTTTGTCGATGCCCATGCCGAATGCGATCGTCGCGACCATGACGACACCGTCCTCGCGCAGGAAGCGCGACTGGTTCGCGGCCCGCACCTCGGCGGGAAGCCCCGCGTGATACGGCAGGGCGTCGAGGCCCTGCGCCGCGAGATAGGTCGCGGTCTGCTCGACGGACTTGCGACTGAGCGCGTAGACGATGCCGGCCGCGCCCTCGGGCTGAGACCGGATGAACGCGACCAGCTGCTTGCGCGGATCGACCTTCGGCACGATCCGGTACTGGATGTTCGGACGGTCGAAGCTGGCCACGAAGTGCTTCGCGTCGTCGAGATGCAGCCGCTCTGTGAGCTCCTTGTGCGTCTCATGGGTCGCGGTGGCGGTGAGCGCCATGCGCGGCACCCCGGGGAACCGCTCACCCAGGTCGCCCAGCGCGAGGTAGTCGGGGCGGAAGTCATGACCCCACTGCGACACGCAGTGCGCCTCGTCGATCGCGATGACGCTGAGCGTGCCGCGCTGGAGCAGCGAGGTCGTGGCGGGGCTGGAGAGCCGCTCGGGAGCCACGTAGATGAGATCGAGCTCGCCGGCGACGTACGCCCGCTCGACCTCGCGGCGCTCGTCGATCGACTGCGTCGAGTTCAGGTACGCCGCCTTCACGCCGTTCGCACGCAGTGCGTCGACCTGATCGTGCATGAGCGCGATGAGAGGGCTGATCACGAGACCGGTGCCCTCGCGCACCAGCGCCGGCACCTGGTAGGTGATGCTCTTGCCGCCGCCGGTCGGCATCAGCACGACGGCATCCCCGCCGCCGATCACCTGCTCGACGATCGCGGCCTGGTCGCCGCGGAACTCCTCGTACCCGAAGACCGTGTGCAGCGCCTCGCCGGCGGTCGCGAATCGGCTCGGCGTCGCCCGTCTCACGGCAGAGGCGGATGCCGTCACCGGTGTCACAGGGCCCGGACCCCAGTCCAGCGGCGGCTCATACCCTGCGCCCTGCGGCTCCCAGTCCATGGGCTCCGGCGGTTCACTCGGCTCCCAGCCATCACCCCAGGGCTCGTCTGCGTACCCTTCGACGGGCTCAGGAACCCATCCTGCGTAGGGATCACGGGAGGTCTGCGGCATCCCCCCAGCGTAACGACCAGCGCCGACAACCGGCCGCGTTCTCCACAGGGCGAGATCCGCACCCTTCCCAGGCCTTCGCGCTCTGCGGCGGGCGTAGGTTGGTCGCATGACCGACACCACCGTCACCCGCAACGACGACGCGTCCCGTTACGAGATCACGGTCGGCGATGTGCTCGCCGGCTTCGCCGAGTTCGACCTGCGCCCCGGCGCGATCCGCTTCACGCACACTGAGGTCGACCCCGCGTTCCAGGGACGCGGACTGGCCGGCATCCTCGCGAAGGCGGCGCTCACAGACGCCGCAGCGTCCGGCGACGCGATCGTGCCGCTGTGTCCGTACATCGCGAAGTACCTCGAGACGCACGAGATCCCCGGTGCCGAGATTCGCTGGCCGAAGCGACCGGGGGCCGCGGGCTGAGCTACCTCAAGCAGACGTCGGTGTAGTAATCACGTAGGGCGGTCCCGGCCTTCTCCACCGCCGGGTCATCGTGGTACGCGTCGAACGTCCCCGACAAGTCCGCATCCGTGACATCGACGACCTTCTCGAGATAGGCCTTCCAGGTTTCGAGTTCGTCTGCAAGATCGGCTGCGGGCGAGAGCTTCTCGACCAGCTCGAGCCGGTCCCGCACGTGGGCGGTGACGTCCATCCCCGGGACCACGGGGTTGAACGCGACGGCGGCGATCTCCGTGTCGTCGAGGAGCGGCCCGCAGAACCCCGCGTTGCCTCCGGAGGCGCAGCCGCTCAGAATGAGGGAAGCGCCGAAGACGGCCACAATCGACGATGACACGGCGGCACGCATGCCGTCGAGTCTAACCAGGCGCCGAGCAAGGCCCGCCGCCCCGAGCGGCGCGGTCCGCCACGGCAGAAGAAGGAGCATCCGATGGCATCTGTCGGGGAACGGCGCATCGTCCTCGAGCCCAGGGAGGTTCCGCTCGGCGGGGTCCGCGGCATGAACGTGCTGCGTGCGCTCCCCCATCGCAACCTCCCCACGATCGGCGCGTGGTGCTTCCTCGACCGCTTCGGCCCTGCCGACACGAAGATGCGCGTCGAGCCGCACCCGCACATCGGCTTGCAGACCGTGACCTGGCCTCTGGTCGGAGAGATCCGCCATCGCGACTCGCTCGGCAGCGACGCGGATCTTCGTCGAGGACAGCTCAACCTCATGACGGCCGGCAACGGCATCTCGCACTCCGAGTACTCGATCGGCGATGACCCGATCCCGCTCGACGCTCTGCAGTTCTGGGTCGTGCTGCCGGAGTCCGCCCGGCACGGGGCTCCCGGCTTCGAGCGCCACACGGATCTGCCGAACGTCGCTCTTCCCGCGGTGGAGGGGACGGATGCCGAGGCCACGGTCGTCCTGGGAGAGTTCGCCGGCGTGCGATCGCCCGCGACCGTGCACACGCCGATCGTCGGCGCCGAGATCGTGGTGCCTGCGGGCTCGACTGTTCGGCTGCCGCTCGACGTGGAGTGGGAGCACGCCGTGATGCTCGTCGAGGGCGACATCACCGTGGCGCAGCATGCGCTCGCTCTGAACGACCTGCTCTACCTCGGCGACTCCCGCGACCACGTCGACGTGTCGAGCGCCGAAGGGGCCTTGCTGTTCCTGCTGGGCGGCGAGCCCTTCGAGGCCGAGATCGTCATGTGGTGGAACTTCGCCGGCCGCAGCCATGACGAGATCGCGCGGGCGCGCACCGACTGGGAGAACGAGTCGGCCGGCGGCCCGACCGGCCGGTTCGGCGTCGTCGACGGACACGACGTGCGCATCCCTGCGCCGCCCCTGCCCGATGTGCGGCTGATGCCCCGAGGGCGGAAGATCTGAACGACCGATCGCTTCTCGATCTCTGCGTCGGCCAACAGCGGGCGCGATATTCACGTTCAGAAGCAACAACCTTGAATTAGCAGGCGCCTATTCAAGGGTGCGATCGGTCCCACGACCACCCCGGCAGCACGACGCCCCGCGCTCGATGAGCACGGGGCGTCGTGTGCTGAGTGCTACTGCGCGTCGACCGTGAGGATGGTCGACACCGCCGAGTCCGCGTACCGGACGAGTCCGAGGTAGCGGGTGCCGGCGGTGAGGCCGGACCAGCTGAGCTCGTAGTTCGTCTTCTCACCGCGGACCGCGGCGATCGGGTTCGGGTTCACCGCGAACGCGCCCTCGCCGGCCGGCAGCACGTTGGCGTAGGTCATGTCCCACGTCATCGGAGCCGAGGTCGAGTACACGTTCGCGACGACCATGTACGTCCCCGCCTCGGGAGCGGTGAGCGTGACCTGCTCATCGGCAGAGCCCGTCGCCGACGTCCACTTGTCGTAGTAGCGCAGGTCGTCCGCGCTCACCACGTGGTACACCGACAGGTCGAGGTCGCTGCCCGTGTCGTCGGACGAGTCGAGGTCGAAGCGCGACAGCGTCGTACCGGCAGGCACGTCCACGATCCACGCCACGTCCTTGTTCTCGTCGCCCGACGCCTCGTCGCCCGAGTGCCCCTCGACCCGGCCATCCGGGTCGGCGAGCAGCTGGAACGGTGCGAGGCCCGACAGGTTCAGGGCCAGGTCTCCGTCCAGACCCGGCGTGATCTCCACCGTGGTGGCTCCGTCGAGGCCCGTGCCGGACACCTCGGCCGGAGCATCCGCCGTCACCGGGAACACCGCGATCGGCGAGCGCACCGTGTTCTTCGCACTCGACCAGGTGAGCGAGCCGGTGGCCCACTGCTCGACCGGGGCGGTGGCGTTGTCGAACGTGACCGTGAAGGTCGCGGTCTCGCCGGCCTTGCTGAAGTTCAGCGTGGACGGCTCGACCGTGACATCGACGCCGGGCAGATCGACGGATGCCGTGAACGTGCCGGCCTCGGTCGAGGTCACCGTGCGGGTGACCGTCTGCGCGCTCGCGAGCGAACCGATCGAGAAGGACGCGATGTTGAGATCGCTGCCGTCGATCGGGTCGACGCCGTCGAACTGCGCCAGGCCCTTGCCCTCGAGGAACGCGGCCCAGTCCTGCACGCCGTTCAGATACAGAAGCCCCGGTGCCAGGTAGCGCTTCGGGTCGACCTCACCCGCGCCCTGCTCGAAGGGGTTGGCGTTCTTCGAGCCGTCGGCGTTCACGGTGTCGTAGGCCGTCGTCATCATGGCCGACTTGATCTCGGCCGGGGTCGCGTTCGGACGCTCGCCCAGGTACAGGGCCGCGAGGCCTGCGACGTGCGGAGCAGCCATCGACGTGCCCGAGAGGATGCCGAAGGTCGGCGCCTCGTCGGCGGCGTTGTTCGTGGCCGCAAGAATCGCCACGCCGGGCGCGGCGACATCGGGCTTCATGATGTCACTGCCGTCGGCGAGCATCGGGCCGCGGCTCGAGAATCCCGCGATCTGCGGGACCGGAGTCGTGACGCCCGTGGTGTTCTCGCCGATCAGCGTGACGGGCCGGTCGGCGCCGCCCTGCACGTAGGCGAGGACGGCCGCACGGTAGGCGGAGGCCAGGTGCACTGTCGGCACGGCGTGGAAGTCGTTGTCGAGCGAGTCGGCTCCGCCTGGCACGTTCACGAGGATCATGCCCATGCTGCCGGCATCCTTCACGACCTGCGACTTCTCGGCGCGCGCGTTGCCACCGCGATCGCAGACCACGATGTGACCGGCGACCTTCGCCGGGTCCAGCGTGCCGGGGTAGCAGAGCTGGGCGTTCGCGGCGCCCGCCGCGGCCGCGTCACCCGCATAGATCGACGGGCCGGTCACCTCGCCGCCGAACGGCACGCTCACCGAAGCCCCGGCCTGCGCGAACCCGTCGAAGGTGACGGTGCCCTCCCAGGTCGGGATCGTGGATGCCGCGACAGTGGTGTACCAGGGTGAGGCATGGTCAGCTGTCGAGACGTCGGGGCCGTCGTTGCCGGCGCTGGCCGACACGAACACTCCGGCAGCGGCGGCGTTGAAGAACGCGATGTCCTCGGGAGCGAGCACGGTCTTGGCTGCTCCTCCGCCGATCGAGTAGTTGATCACGTCGACGCCGTCGGCGACGGCCTGATCGATCGCCGCGACGAGGTCGCTGAGCGCGCAGATGTCATCCGTGGTCACCGCCGGGTCGGGGCCCTCGTAGCAGGCCTTGTAGGCCGAGATCTTCGCGCCGGGTGCGACGCCCGAGATCTTGCCGAAGTCGACATTCTCGATCGACGCCTGCACTCCGAAGTTCCCGGCCGCCGTGCTCGCGGTGTGCGAGCCGTGGCCGGCGCCGTCGCGCGGCGACAGGAAGTCGTACTGGAAGTCGAAGCCGTCGGCCTCGGCGCCCGTGTAGAAGTACTGCGCGCCGATGATCTTCGAGGAGTAGTCGCTCCTGTCCCACTCCTGGCCCTCGACCATCAGCGAGCGGAACTGCCCGCCGTCGGACTTGTCGAAGTAGATGTAGGTGCCGTCGGTGTAGGGCTCTGCGCCCTTGTGACGGTTCTGCTGCTTCTTCTGCTTCTTGAGCTTCTTGCCCGCGAAGGACGGATGCTCCGGCGCGATGCCCGTGTCGATCACGCCGACGACGACGCCCTCGCCCGCACGGTCGACACCTCCTGTCGCCTGCCAGATGCCGCCGCGGCCCTTCTTGTCGTCGCCGAGCCCGAGGAACGAGGTCGAGGTCTGCGCGTCGGGGTGGCGGATCTCGTCGGGGTACACGTCGTACACGTCTTTCGACGCACGCAGCTTGTCGACCTGCTCGCCGGTGAGCTGTGCGCTGAAGCCGTTGAGGACGACCTGGTAGCTGGTGTCGGGTGTCACGCCGACCTGCTGGGCGAGGCTCTGCTGCTCGGTCTCGAGATGCTGCACGTAGCGCTGGGACTCGGCGGAGTCCGTCTCGAGCTGTTCGCCTTCTGCGGGCTTCGTGGCCTTGAGGCCCTTCACGTCGCCGGTGTAACTGGCGAGCGGGTCGGACTTCATCACGACGATGTAGTGCCCCGGCGTGCCCTCGACGGGAGTGGGATGTGTCACCTCCTCCACGCCTGCGTAGCCTGCTGTGGCCGTCGACGCGATGAACAGCGTTGCCAGGGTTGTGGCTGCTGCCATCCGGAGGGGGGTTCGACCCATGTGGTGCTCCCAGATGATCACGGCGCGGCTGGGTTGCCGCGCCATCGCTCAACGTAGCCGCGCCCTCGGACTCACACCAGATCCACAGGTGCTTCCTGGCCGATCGGCCAGGCTCGGCATCCGATGGTCGACAGTAGGCTGGATGGGTGTCATCCCCCTCCTCCGCGCTGTCGACCCGTGTGCTGCTCGTGTGCGCCGCGATCGGAGTGGCGACCGGGATGCTCGGCGGAGTCGCCGGCTGGGTGACCGTGCCGGTGATCGCCGGACCGGCGTTCCTGTACGGCCTGGTCCTCGGCTCGCACGTGCTGCCCGGCATCATCGCGCAGGAGGTGCTGCGACGCCCGCTCGTCGCCCTGATCACTCATGTGGTCGCGGCTCTCATCGCGAGCGCCTTCAATCCGGCGTGGACGATGCGCTTCCTCGGCACGGCCCTGCTGTTCGGTGCGATCCAGGAGGGCGTGGCTGCGCTCACCCGCTACCGCAGCTGGGGCGCATGGCGCTTCTTCATCTCCGCCGCCGTGATCGGCGTGATCGTCGCAGTCGTCGTGTATCTCGCCGTCGATCTGTCGGTCAGACCGACCTGGGAGCAGATCGCCTACCTCGTGATCGCGGTGCTCGGCCCGGTCGCCTGGACGGCCGTCGGCCTCAGTATCGGCTCAGCACTCACCCGCGCGGGCGTCACACGGCGGTAGCCGCGGAGCCTCCCCCTTGTGCCAGGCCCCGGAAGACAGAGTCCCCCGGGGCCCGGCAGCCGGTGATCGGGCGCTCAGTCCGTCGTGAGCAGCACCTTGGTCGCGCGGCGCTCGTCCATGGCCCGGTAGCCCTCTGCGGCCTCGTCGAGCGGCAGCGTCAGATCGAACACCGCGCCAGGGTCGATCTCGCGGTTCCAGATCGATCGGATGAGGTCGGGAAGGAAGCGGCGCACCGGTGCCGGGCCGCCGTGCACATGCACGCTCGAGAAGAACAGCTCGAGCCCGTCGATCGAGACGTCGTGCGAGACACCGACGAACCCGACATGTCCGCCGGCGCGAGTGGCGCGGATGGCCTGGTCCATGGCCTCCTGTGTGCCGACGGCCTCGATCGTGGAGTGCGCGCCGAGCCCGTCGGCGAGCTCCTTGATCTTCGCGACGCCCTCCTCACCGCGCTCGGCGACGATGTCGGTCGCGCCGAAGCGACGTGCGAGGGCCTGCCGGTCGGCGTGCCGGGACATCACGATGATCCGCTCGGCGCCGAGCTGCGCGGCGGCGAGGACGGCGAGCAGGCCGACCGCGCCGTCGCCGACGACCGCGACCGTCTTGCCGGGGCCGGCCTCCGCAGCCACTGCTGCGAACCAGCCGGTGCCGAGCACGTCGGACGCCGCGAGCAGCGAGGGAACGAGATCCGCAGGAGGCTCGCCCGGCGTGACGACGAGAGTGCCATCGGCGAGCGGGATGCGGGCGTACTGCGCCTGGGTGCCCACCGAGCCCATCATCACCTGGTGCACGCAGCGCGACTGATACCCGGCGCGGCAGATCTCGCAGGTGTTGTCAGACGCGACGAACGACCCGACCACGTGATCGCCCGGCTTCACCAGCGCGACGGCGTCGCCGACGCTCTCGACCACGCCGATGTACTCGTGGCCCATCCTCTGCGGGCCGGTGAGCTGCTCGACGCCGCGGTACGGCCACAGGTCCGAGCCGCAGATGCAGGTGGCGGTGACGCGGATGATCGCGTCGGTGGGCTCGACGATGACGGGCATCTCAAGCTCTTCGATGCGCACGTCGCCAGGGGCGTGCAGGACTACTCCGCGCATGACGGATCCTCTCAGTGGATGGTGGTGATGGTCTCGGACGCTGCCGGTTGCGCGGCGCGCGCCGGCCGGATCAGGAAGACGAACGCGAGGGCGGCGAGAACGACGGATGCCACGGTGACGATGCCGAGCGGAAGGATGCTGGTCGCCCCCGCCACGCCGACGAGCGGAGCCGCGATGCCGCCGAACCCGAACCGCACCATGCCGAGCAGCGAAGAGGCGGTGCCGGCGATCTGCGGATACTCGATCAGGGCGATCGTGGTGGCCGGCGGGGAGCTGACCGCCACGCCCCCGGCGAGAAGGAACAGCGACACGAGCACGACCCACAGCGGCATCCGGCTCAGGCCGGAGGCGAGAAGGCCGAGTGCGCCGACGCCCGCCACGACGACGCCGACGCTCAGCGTGCCGCGCAGCCAGCGGCCGGCCGTGCGCCCTGACACGAAGCCGAGAACCATGAAACCGGCCGAGTTGGCGCCGAAGGCGAGGGCGTAGGCGAGCGGCGAGAGCCCGTAGATGTCCTGCAGCACGAAGGTGGCCCCGGAGAGGTAGGCGAACAGCGCCGCGTACAGGAAGCCCTGGTTGAGGATGGCACCGAGGAACACCCGGTCGCGCAGCAGCACGCGGAAGTCGTGGAGGATGTGCCCGAGGCCGCCCGTCGTCCGCGATTCCGCGGGCAGCGTCTCATCGAACGCCACGAGAGTGATCACGAGGATGACGGCGCCGATCGCGGCGAGGAAGACGAAGAGTCCGCGCCAGTCCGTGATGCCGTTCAGCAGCCCGCCCATCAGCGGCCCGACGATCGCCGCGAAGCCGCCGACCACGGTGAGCCGCCCGTAGAAGCGGATCAGCGCGCCGTCCGTGTAGACATCCCGCCCCGCCGCCTGGGCGATCACGATGCCCACGCCGCCGGTGAGCCCCTGCACCAGCCGCGCCAGGATCAGCAGCTCGATCGAGGGGCTCGCCGCGCACAGCAGCGAGGTGCCGATGTAGGCGACGATGCCGATGAGCAGGATGCCGCGGCGCCCGTACCGGTCGGAGAGCGGACCGGCGATCAGCTGGCCGGCCGCGAGGCCGATGAGGCAGGCCGTGACCGTGAGCTGTGCGACCGAGGTCGCCGCCGAGAGCTCGAGCGTCAGCGCGGGGAGCGCCGGCAGGTACAGGTCCATCGAGATCGGGCCGAACACGGTCAGCAGGAGCAGCAGCGTCGGAAGGATCCGCCGTGCGAACGATCGTGTCGAGGTGTTCATGCGATCCAGCATCCGCTCATCCGCGTCGGCGTGGGAGTCCCTGCGAAAGGGTGTACCGACAGGGCGCCCCTCGGCGGCGGGAGGCGGTCTAGCCTGCTGTGCATGGACAATCGAGCAGAGGTGAGGGAGTTCCTCATGTCCCGCCGGGCCAGGGTGACCCCAGAGGCGGTCGGGCTGAACGCCGGCGGCAACCGCCGCGTCGACGGGCTCCGCCGCAGCGAGGTCGCGGCGATCGCAGGCGTCAGCGTCGAGTACTACGCCAAGCTCGAGCGCGGCGCGATCGCCGGCGCCTCGGCATCCGTCCTCGATGCGCTCGCGCGCGCCCTGCAGCTCGACGACGCGGAGCGCGCGCACCTGTTCGACCTCGCACGGGCCGCAGACGGCATTCCCACGAGCGGGCGTTCCCGCGGACGCGCGGTGAAGGCCGCCGCACCCCGGCCGAGCCTGCACTGGGCTCTCGACGCGATCACCGACGCGGTCGCGTTCGTTCGGGATCCGCAGCAGAACCTCCTCGCGATGAACGCGCTCGGCCGTGCCTTCTACACGCTGGTCGTCGGCGAAGGAGGACGGATGCCGAACCTGGCCCGCTTCCAGTTCCTCGACCCGGCGTCGCACGAGTTCTACCCCGACTGGGACCTCATGGCGCACATGTGCGTGGGCGTCATGCGTGCAGAGGCCGGTCGCGACCCCCACAACAAGGCCATGCAGGATCTCGTGGGAGAGCTGTCGACGCACAGCGAGACATTCCGGCAGCTGTGGGCCGCACACGACGTCCGCACGCACGGAACAGGCACGAAGAGGTTCCAGCATCCTCTCGTGGGCGAGCTCGTGCTCGCCTACGAGGAGCTCGCGATCACGGCGGAGCCCGGAAACGTGATGCTGATCTACAGCGCCGAGCCGGGCTCGCCGTCGGCAGAGCGGATGCGGCTGCTCGCGTCGTGGGCGGCGTCGGGCGCACGTGGCGAAATAGGTAAGGCTCAGCTAAGTTAAGAGGGTTCGTTCCCTCGGGTCCCGGGGTCGCCGAGCCTGTGGCTTGTGCTGAGCGAGCGCCCGCGAGTCGAAGTGAGGCTGCCGTGCGCACATCCGTGCCCCTGCTGAGCGTGCGTGATCTGTCCATCACCCACGCCGATGCGGTGGACCCCTCGCCCGCGCACCTCTCCTTCGACATCCATGCCGGAGAGGTCGTGCTGCTGCTCGGGCCGTCGGGTTCGGGCAAGTCGACGCTCACGCTCGCGACAAACGGACTCATCCCCCATGCGGTTCCCGCAACGCTCACCGGCACGGTCGAGGTCGGCGTTCTCGACGCCGCGACCACGCCGACGCCCGCTCTCAGCACGCAGATCGCGATGGTCTTCCAGGACCCGGATGCGCAGATCGTCACCGGCACCGTGTACGACGAGGTCGCGTTCGGCCCCGAGAACCTGCTGCTGCCCCTGGCCGAGGTCGAGCGCCGCACGGAAGACGCCCTGCACCGCATCGGACTGTGGGAGCGGCGCTCCGACAACCCCGACGTGCTCTCCGGCGGAGGACGCCAGCGGCTCGCGATCGCCTGCGCTCTCGCGATGGGCTCTCCTCTCATCGTGCTCGACGAGCCGACCGCGAATCTCGACCCGCAGGGCATCGACGATGTGTACGACGCGCTCGCCGACGTGGTCTCGGCCGGTGACCGCGCGATCCTGCTCGTCGAGCACAACCTCGATGCCGCCATGGGGTTCGCGACCAGGGTGATCGTGCTCGACCGTGCGGGTCGCCTGGCGTTCGACGGGCCCGCCGCCTCGGTGCTCAGAGACAACGTCGACGAGCTGGTCGCCATGGGCGTGTGGCTTCCGGCCGCCACGCTCGAGGCGCTGCGGATGCGGGATGCCGGAGTGGTCCTCGACCCGCTGCCGCTCACCGCCGCCGAGCTGGGGGCGGCGCTCGCTTCCGCCCCTTCCACAGCCCCGGACGCAGACGTTTCGTCTCGCTACGCTCGCTCAACGACCAGTGGAACTGCACCGGCGTGTGAGCGAGGGAGCGCAGCGACCGAGCTGACACAACCGCTCGTTGAGCGAGGGAGCGCAGCGACCGAGACGAAACGCGTCTTCGCTCGCTCGACGACCATGAGTCCGGTCATCCGCGCACGAGGCCTCACGGTGCGCAAGGGGCGACGCGAGATCCTGCACGGACTCGACCTCGATGTCGCGGCCGGCAGCCTGACCGCGATCGTCGGCACCAACGGCGCGGGCAAGACGACGCTGATCCAGGCGCTCGCCGGCGTCGTGCCTCCGCCGAAGGGGCAGGTCGACATCGCCGGGCTCGATCCGGCCAGGGCGTCGCCGCGCGAGCTCGCGGCGCGCATCGGCTTCGTGTTCCAGAACCCCGAGCACCAGTTCATCGCCCATACCGTGTTCGACGAGCTCGCGCACGGCGCCCTTCGACAGGCTCAGGGGCCCAGGCTCGATGCTCAGGGGCCCAGGCTCGACGCTCGGGGGCCCCGGCTCGAGGAGGACGTCCGCGAGATGCTCGCCCGCTTCGGACTCGAAGACAAGGCCGACCGGCATCCGTTCCTCCTCTCCGGCGGGGAGAAGCGCCGTCTGTCGGTCGGCACCGCGCTGATCACGCGACCGCAGGTGCTCGCCCTCGATGAGCCGACGTTCGGACAGGACCGCGCCAGGGCCGCCGAGCTCCTCGGCCTTCTCGACGACCTGCGCAGAGACGGCACGACGATCGTGATCGTCACTCACGACCTGCAGCTCGTCGCCGAGCATGCGACCCACACCGTGATCCTCGCCGACGGCCGCGTGCACGACGCAGGCCCCACAGACGAGCTGTTCCGTCGCGAGCGGACGTTCACCGAAGCCGGTCTGCGCCTTCCGGCGCTGCAGCGTATGCAGGCGGAGCTCTCGTGACCGTCTTCGACCCGTACGCGCGGTTCGCCGCGGCCTCGCCCTGGCAGTTCCTCTATGCCCTGAACCCGATCTCGAAGATCGCCGCAGTCGCGCCGGCCATGATCCTGCTGGTGTTCGCGCGCGATCTCGCCACTCCCGCCGCGTTCCTGGTGCTCGCCTACGCCGTGTTGCTTCTCGGAGCGCGCCTCACCGGCCGCCTCGCCGCAATCCTGTTCGCGGCTCTTCCGGCCGGCATGCTCCTGATCGGCCTCGGATTCTCGGTCTGGGTCGATTCGCAGCACGTGCACGACAGCATCCCGCTTCTCCGGATCGGAGGCTGGACGCTCTACTCCGGCGCTCTCGCGATCGGCTTCGCGACCGCGCTGCGACTGGGCTCGATCGTCGCGCTCGCACTGATCGGCGGGCTCACGACGACCGGCCCCGACCTGGTACGGGCCAGCGTGCAGCAGCTGCGGGTGCCGTACCGGATCGGCTACACGGCTCTCGCCGCCTTCCGGTTCGTGCCGCGCTTCGGGCACGAGCTCTCCGTGATCCGCGCCGCCCACCGCGTGCGCGGGCACCACGGCGGACGCGGCCCCCTCGCCCGGATCGCGCGCGGCTGGGGCTACATCGTGCCTCTGCTCGCCGGGGCGATCCGGCACGCAGAACGGGTGGCCCTGGCGATGGACTCACGAGCCTTCGGCGCCCATCCCACCCGCACCGAACGGCATCTGGTGCCGTTCCGCACGCGCGACGTCGTGTTCATCGTCGTGGTGCTCGCAGCATCCGCAACGATCTTCCTCCTCTCCTGGAACCTCTGAAAGGCGCCCGATGGCATTCAGCAAAATGGTCAAACCCGAATCAGCCGAGCTGATCCACCTCACCGTGCTGCGCACCGAGCGGCTCTCGGCGCACTGGCTGCGCGTCACACTCGGCGGCGGCGAGATCGAGAGGTTCCGCCCCATGGGCTTCGACCAGTGGTTCCGCCTGTTCCTGCCGATCGGCGGCGACGCCGGGCTCGAGCGTGTTCCCGCCAAGGCGAACAGCATGTTCGGATACCTGAAGTTCCTGCGCATTCCCGACGGCGAGCGTCCTGTCATGCGCAACTACACCGTGCGCGCATATCGTGCGGCGACGGCGGATGCCGGGGCCGAGATCGACGTCGACTTCGTGCTGCACGGCTCGGCAGCCGAGGGCACGGCGGGCCCCGCGTCTCGGTGGGCCGAGACCTGCACGCCCGGCGAGCACGTGCTGATCATCGACGAAGGACTCACGTTCAACCCGCAGCGCGGCACCGACCGCGTCGTGCTGGTCGGCGACGAGACCGCGCTCCCCGCCATCGCGGGCATCTGCGCCTCGCTTCCGCCCGCAGCGGTGGGCACCGCGATCATCGAGGCGCCCTCCGACGACGACGCGCTGACGTTCCCGCATCCTGACGGCGTCGAGGTCACGTGGATCACACGCCCGCACGGCACAGCCCCCGGAGTGCTCGCCCTCGCAGCCCTGGCGAACACGGCGCTGCCCGATGGGCCGTTCCACGCATACGCCGCCGGCGAGCAGTCGCTCGCCTCGGGCGTGCGCAAGCACCTCGTCGGCGAGCGCGGAGTCGACAAGCACACCGTCAGCTTCTGCGGATACTGGAAGATCGGCGCCGCCTCCCCCGCGTCGAAGGCCGCACGCGAGGCCGCAGCGGAGCCCCTCGCATGAGCGGGACGGATGCTGTCGCCGGCGACGCCGAGACCCAGGCGCAGAACGAACCACGCATGAGCGCGCTTCCCGCGAGCGCGGGGCGCTTCCGCTTCCCGACGGCGATCCTCCTCACGTGCGCCGCGCTCGGGGTGGCGGGAGGGCTGCTGCTCGCCCCGGCGAACTGGCTGTCGACTCTCCTGTTCCCCGTCCTGCCGATCGTGAGCGTCGCGATGGCCGGGCTGTGGCTGCTGCCCTCCGTGAGCGCGCTGCGCCTGCTGCGGCGCCCACTGGTCGGGATGCTGGTCGGCCTGCTCGCGGGCCTCGTGATCGTGCCGTTCTCCGGTTACGGATTCAGCAGCGTTCTCACCAACCTGTGGTGGGCGGCGTTCGCCGAGCTGCCGTTCCTCTTCGTGATGTGGCGCTACTGGGGCACCTGGATGCACTACATCGGCGCGCTGATCGTCAGCGTCGTGTATCCCGTGATGGCATGGGCGTCGTTCGATCTCGGCATGTTCGGCCTCTGGTATCAGGTCGTCTTCTTCGCGGTCACGCTCACGAGCTGCGTCGGAGCGACGGCCCTCGGCATCCTGATCGCCGACCGCCTGCGCAGGGCCGGCGTCGGCGGGCGGCGTTCGCACCCGTAGCCGGCCGTCACACCGCCGCCGGCCTCCCCGGCCCCTCCCTCGGTGTGAGAAAAGTCGGAGGATCTCGTCGACACGCCGCGCCGCGGCATCCGCTTCCGGCGTGTCGCGCAGGATCTCCGATTTTTCGCACGCCGGCGCGAACGCGACCGCGTGAACGCGCGCCGGCGCGAACGCCGAAGGGGCCCCGGATCCGGCATCCGAGGCCCCTTCGGCGACTGCTGTCAGCGCTTGCCCACGATCTGGCGGCCGACCAGGTCGCGCATGATCTCGTTCGTGCCGCCGTAGATTCGGTGCACGCGGGCATCCGTGAACGCACGGGCGATCGGGTACTCCATGATGTAGCCGTAGCCGCCGTGCAGCTGCACGCCCATGTCGAGCACCTCCCACTCGCGCTCGGTCGCCCAGAACTTGACCTTCGCGGCGTCTTCGGCCGAGAGTCTGCCGTCCTTGTACGCGAGCAGCGCGCGATCGATGTACGCCCACATCGCCTCGGTCGTGGCCGACATGTCGGCGAGGCGGAAGCGCGTGTTCTGGAAGTCCGCGATGCGCTCGCCGAAGGCCTCGCGGTCCTTCGTGTAGGCGACGGTCCAGTCGAGGGCTGCCTGCGCGGCGGCCGCCGCGGCGACGCCGATCGACAGGCGCTCGAGAGGCAGGTTCAGCATCAGCTGGATGAAGCCCTGGCCCTCCTTGCCGCTGATGAGGTTCTCCTCGGGGACGAACACGTCGGTGAAGCTCAGCTCGGCCGTGTCCCAGCCATGGAAGCCCATCTTGCGGAGCTTCTTGCCCTGGTCGAAGCCCTCCATGCCCTTCTCGACGAGCAGCAGGCTGAACGCGTCCGGACGGTTGCCCTCGCCGGTCTTGACGAAGGTGACGACGACATCGGCCGTCGTGCCGGAGGAGATGAAGGTCTTCGCGCCGTTGAGGATGTATCCGCCGTCGACCTTCTTGGCGTTGGTCTTGATGCCGCGCAGATCGGAGCCGGCGCCCGGGTCGGTCATCGCGAGAGCGCCGAGGACCTCGCCTGTGGCCATACGGGGCAGCCACTTCTCCTTCTGCTCCTGCGTGCCCATGTGCACGAGGTACGGCACAGCGAGGTCGTCCTGGATGCCGAAGGCCCCGGCGAGCGATCCGGCGCCGGCGGCGATGACCTCTTCCATCACGATGGTGCGGAAGCGGTAGTCCTGCAGCATCCCTGCACCGCCGAACTCCTCGGGCACCGAGAGGCCGATCAGTCCTGCCTCGCCTGCAGCCAGCATGGTGTCGCGGTCGATCTCACCCGCGGCATCCCACTTCTCCATCGCCTCGTTCGTGACGTGGCGCTTCACGAAGTCCTTGACGAGGTCGCGGAACGCCTCGTGGTCCTCTTCGTAGATGTCGCGTTCCATGGGGGTCCTCCGATGAGTCTCGTGCGTCCTTGCTCCCGAGATTCTATGTCGGACTGGGAACTGATTCCACATTTCGTGAGACTCAGTACCGCGAGAGGCGGATGCCGCGGCCCGCTGTTGTTCACTGCAGATAATCGGGGGCGGCCGGCAGGCCGAAGAACTCCTCGAGGGTGTGGAATCCGCCCGCGTGATAGGCCTCCGCGAGCTCGACTCCGATGTAGCGGACGTGCCAGGGCTCGGGCATGTATCCGCTGATCGGGGTCGAGCCGTCTTCGTAGCGGACGATGAAGCCGTACTCCCACGAGTGCTCGGCGACCCAGGCCCCCTGCGGTGTCGCGCCGAACGCCTCGATGCCCCCGCAGGGGGCGCACGCGACGAGGTCGAGGGCGAGACCCGTCTGATGCTCGCTGTGTCCGGCCCGGGCGGATGCGGCATCCGCATGGTCCTGGCCCTCCGCCCGCACGTGCGAGGCGTAGGTGCGCACCTGCAGGTCGTACGAGCGATAGCCATTGTTCGCTCCGATCTGCCCCACTCCGTCGGCTGCGGCCGCCGCCGCGAGTTCGCCGATCGCGGCCGCGACGTCGGATCGCGCCTGGCCGGATCCGGTCGTGATCTGCAACGGCGCCGCGGTGAGCGGCTGCGGCGTGAAGTCGATCGGGTCGAGCGGGCGAGCCTTGTTGACGACGACCCAGACGTGCGTGGGGTCGTTCAAGGCGATGCAGGGCGCGTTGCCGGCGACGACAGCCTCGCGGAACTTCTCTCCCCCGCCGAACGCGGCGATCGTCGCGGCGTCGTCGGCGTTAGCGAGGGCGGCCTGCACGTCCGGCTCCGAGCACGGATCGGCTGCGGCGGTCGCGTCGAGCTCGACGCCCGGCACCTCCTGCACGACACTGGGCTCGGGCATCTCCTGCTCACCGGACACGCCACTCGCGGGCGCCGTGGCGATCGCGATGAGAATCCCGATCGCCGTGACCGCGAGGCCGATCGGCAGTGCGGGTCCGTGGATCGGCGAGCGCGGCGGCGCGTGCTGGGGCTGCCGCGGAAGATGCATGGACCCATTGTGTCGTATCCGCCTGATCGCCATCTTGACTCGGATTCGTTTTTATGTTCGAATGAAGCATGCGGTGGCAGGGTCAGAAACTCGGAGATACGGATGCGGCGGCGCTACCCGGTCTCGAAGATCGAACGAGTATCCTGCGCACCGTGACCACTCCCGAGTTCGCCGGGATGACTTTCCACGAGGTGCTCTCGAAGTCGGCGCTGAACAAGGTTCCGGGCGCGTCGCGGATGCCGTTCTCGTGGACCATCAATCCCTATCGCGGATGCAGTCACGCGTGTAGTTACTGTTTCGCCCGCGGGACGCACGAGTACCTCGACCTCGACGGCGGAGCCGACTTCGACTCGCAGATCGTCGTCAAGGTCAACGTCGTCGAGACGCTCGAGCGCGAGCTGCGCCGAGGCAGCTGGAACCACGAGCTGGTCGCCCTCGGCACGAACACCGATCCGTATCAGCGCGCCGAAGGGCGCTACAGGCTCATGCCCGGCATCATCGAAGCGCTCGCGGCATCCGGCACGCCCATGTCGATCCTCACCAAGGGCACGCTGATCCGTCGCGACATCCCGCAGCTGGTGAAGGCCTCCCAGCGCGTGCACGTCGACATCCAGATGTCGATCGCGATGTACGACGACGAGCTGCAGAAGGCGATCGAGCCGGGGGCTCCGACCACCCAGGCGCGGCTCGACACGGTGCGGGCGCTGACGGATGCCGGGTTCCGGGTGACCGTCTTCCTGATGCCGATCATGCCCCACATGACCGACTCGGTCGACGCGATCGACACGGCGCTTGCGCGCATCAAGGCGGCGGGTGCGGTGCGCGTGATCTATGGCGCTCTTCATCTGCGGCCCGGCGTGAAGCCGTGGTTCATGCAGTGGCTCGGAGAGTTCCGCCCCGATCTGCTGTCGTCCTATCGCGGTCTGTACCCGGGAATGTCGGCCGAAGCACCCAAGCCCTACCGTCAGTGGCTGTCGAAACGCGTGCGGCCGCTGATCCGCATGCACCGGCTCGACGGACACGACGAGGTCGAGGTCGAACCCGCGAGCGGCAGAGGGTGCGGGCGGATGCCGGTGCGCGCAGCCCCCGTGGCGGCAGCCGTCCCCGCGCAGCCCATGCTGTTCTGAACAGGATGCCCGCCACTAGGCTCAAGCGCATGTACGGGGCATTCGTCGTCATCATGCTGCTCGGAGGACTCGGCGCCGTCGTCTTCGGCGCCGCGATGCCCGCGACGATCGGCGTCGCGGTCGTGGCGCTCGGCGCCGCCGCCCTCTGCGCGGGACTCGTGCACATCGGCATGCGCCTGTGGGATCAGGAGTCGGCGAAGAAGTAGTCTCCGCGCGCCGTAGGCTTGGGCCCTATGGCCATCGGATCGACTATGTACACGTTCGACGTGCAGCTCGCCGACACCGATCGCGGGGTGTACGAGGACTACGCGCTGCGGGTGGCGCAGCATCCGTCCGAGACCGACGCCTACATGCTCACGCGTCTGCTCGCCTACGGCCTCGAATACGCCGAGGGGATCGCTTTCGGCGGCACCGTCTCATCGACCGAGGAACCGGCCGTGCTCGTGCGCGATCTCACCGGCCTCATCACCGCGTGGATCGAGGTCGGCGCCCCCGACGCCGAGCGCCTGCACTACGGCAGCAGGATCGCCGAGCGGACCGTCGTCTACACGCATCGGGACCCCGCGAAGGTCATGGCCCCCTGGGCCGACAAGCGCATCCATCGCTCGTCGGAGATCCGGGTCTACAGCTTCGACCCGGGGTTCATCGACTCGGCCGCCGCGCTGCTCGATCGCCGCAACACCATCACGATGACCGTCACCGAGGGAACGCTCTACCTGGACCTCAACGGCACGAGCCTGACGACGGCAGTGCACGAGCACGAACTCGCCTGACCCGCCCCCGCGTCGCGCACGGCGCACGCATCGTGCGCGTCGAGTTCACGTTCGCTCGCCGAATGCACGACCTGCTGGCGTCAATGTGCCGTGCACTCGCCGAGGGCACATGACGTCGACGGCAGGCATCCGCCCCGCTGACGCGCGGGCGCACGTGAAGTCGGCGAAGGCCCCGCCCCGCTGATGCGGTGACGGGGCCTTCGACACGATCAGGCAGTGAGGTCTGCCGCGGTCGGAACGCGACCGGCGATCTCCTCGATCAGGTCGTCGTCGAGACGTGCGTTCTCGAACGGCGCGTCGATCTCGGCGCGCTGCAGCAGCTCGGTCATCCGACGCTGACGCTGACGCGTGATCAGAGTGACGACGCGGCCCGAGCGGCCGGCGCGGCCGGTACGGCCCGAGCGGTGCAGGTACGTCTTGTACTCATCGGGCGCGTCGGCCTGGACGACCAGGTCGATGTCGTCGACGTGGATGCCGCGCGCGGCGACATCCGTCGCGACGAGCACGTTCACGCGACCCGAGGTCAGACGCTCGAGGTTGCGCGTGCGCTTGGCCTGGTTGAGGTCACCGTGCAGCGACACCGCGGGGATGCCGGCGTCGTCGAACTGCTCGGCGAGCATGTCGGCGTAAGCGCGGGTGCGGGCGAACACGAGCGTCTTGCCCTCGCGGTCGACGAGCGACGTGAGGATGTCGGCCTTGTCGCGGTGCTCGATCACGAGCACGCGGTGCTCGATCGTGCTCGAGTCCTGGTCCTCGCCGGCGACCTCGTAGACGGCCGGATCGACGAGGAACTCGTCGACGAGCGCCGCGACCTCCCGGTCGAGCGTGGCCGAGAAGAGCAGCTTCTGACTGCCGTCGGCAGTGTGGCGGAGGATCCGCTGCACGGGCTCGACGAAGCCGAGCTCGCACATGTGGTCCGCCTCGTCGAGCACCGCGATGCGGCAGTCGGAGAGGTCGAGCTTGCCCTGATTGATGAGGTCCTCGACGCGACCGGGCGTGCCGATCACGATGTCGACGCCCTTCTTGAGCGCACCCACCTGGCGGCCCTGCGGCACTCCGCCGTAGATCTGCGTGGTGAACAGGCCGACGCTGCGGGCGATCGGCTGGATCGTGCGGTCGATCTGCAGCGCGAGCTCGCGCGTCGGGGCGAGGATGATCGCCCGAGGCGAGCGGCCGAACTCGCGGCGCTTGCCGGCCTGCGACTTCAGCACGTTCTCGACGAGGGGCGCGCCGAAGGCGATGGTCTTGCCCGAGCCGGTGCGGCCACGAGCAAGGACGTCTCGGCCCGAGAGGACGGCCGGGATGCTGGCCGCCTGGATGGCGAACGGGCTCGCCGCTCCCATGTTCGCCAGAGTCTCGACGATGTTCGAGCCGAGTCCGAGATCGGCGAAGCTCACACCGTCGACCTCGACAGCCGCCACCGACTTCGCCTCGAGACGCTCGTGCACGACGTCGTCGGTCGGCTCGAAGGCCGCCTTCGGCTTCGCGTTCCAGTCGTTGCGGCTCGGACGGCTGTCGCCACCCGTGCGGTCGTCACGGCGAGGACGCTCGGTGCGGTATGCGCCGCCAGTCGACGGACGCGAGCGCTCGTCGCGGCCGCCCTCGATCGAGCGCTGAGCCCGGTCGCGGTCGAATGCGCGACGCGCACGGTCGGCGTCGTAGGAACGAGCAGGACGCTCGGCGGAGCTGGCGTCGTTGAAGCGAGCGCGGTCCGAGCCGCGGTCGTCACGGCGGGGACGCTCGTCACGGTCGAAACGGCGACGCTCGGCGCCACGGTCGTTGAACCGGGGACGCTCGGCGCGGTCATCCCGCTGCGGGCGCTCGTCACGGTTGAACCGGGGCCGCTCGGCGCCACGGTCGAAACGGGGACGCTCGTTGCGGGCGCCCGCACGGTCCCCACGGTCTGCGAAACCACGGTCATCCCGCTGCGGGCGCTCGTCACGGTTGAACCGGGGACGCTCGGCGCCGCGGTCATCGCGGTAGGTGCCGGGGCCGGTGGGGCGCTGGCCGTCGCGCTCGAAACGCGGGCGCTCGGCGCCGCGATCATCGCGGCGAGGGCGGTCGTCGAAACGGCGGCCGGCGGTCGGCCGGTCGTTGTAGCGCGGGCGCTCGGAGCGCTCGTCGAAGCGGGGACGCTCGTCGCGGTGGTGCGGCGTCTCGCGACGGCCGGACTCGGCCCGGTTGCGGATGCTGCGGGCCTCATCGCGACCGGCGCGCTCCTGCGCGCTCCAGCGCTGCTTGGGAGCGCCGGTCTCCGCCTCGGCCGGACGGTATCCGCGGTGACCCGCGCTGCGGCTGCCCGGGCGACGGTCATAGCCGCCCGCTGCGGGCGCGCTGCGGCGCTCACCGGCATCCGCACGGAATCCGCCGCGCTCGGGGCGAGCACCCTCGCGAGCACCGGCGTGACGGTCATGGAACGAGGTCTTCTTGGCGCCGTAGCGCGGCTCGAAGTTGGCGGCGGGACGTCCGCCGCGGGGCTTCTTGTTCTTGGGCATGGGTGTGTCCTTCTGAGTTCTCGCACGAGAACAGCGCTGCGCGCACGCGCGAGCACCCTGCGCTGAGCGCGGGTCCGGACTGTCTGCGGCCGGGGCCATTCATGTGATGGTTGATTAACGTCGATCGACGCTCACCATCGGCCCCTGGACTCACACTTCTTGCTCAAAAACGTCCGCGCCATGCGCGGGTGTCCGAAGCCGACCGGAAGAGTCTACATGTCGCACCTGGGAGACTGCCCGGCTGACCGTCCGCAACTCTCCGGAGTCGTACGATGACGGAGTGAACACCGTCTCCCCCACCGGCACGCAGATCCACCTCCAGCGCGGAGACGTCACCGCGCAGATCGCCCAGGTGGGCGGGTCGCTCCGCTCCCTGCGCATCGGCGGCGTCGACCTGGTTCCCCCGTATCCCGAGGACCAGCCCACGCCGTCGTGCTCGGGCGTCGTCCTGGTGCCGTGGCCCAACCGCGTGCGCGACGGGCGCTGGGACGACGAGGGCACCATTCGCCAGCTCTCGATCTCGGAGCCCAAGTACGGCAACGCCAGTCACGGCCTGCTCCGCTTCACCGCATACGAGGTGCAGCAGACGGACGATGCCGTCATCCTGCGCGCCGCCGTCGTGCCGCAGACCGGATATCCGTATCTGCTCGACACGAGCGTCTCCTATGACCTCGACGAGCACGGCGTCGAGGTGACGCACACGATCACGAACCGCTCGGCGACGCCGGCTCCGGTCGCGCTGGGCACCCACCCGTTCGTCATGATCGGCGACGTCGACACGCACGACCTCGTCCTGCGGGTTCCCGCACGCACGCAGTTCGACACCGACGAGCGGATGCTGCCCACCGGCAGCCGTCCGGCCGATACGGCCCTGCGCGACGGCATCCGCTTGGGAGACGTCACCCTCGACACCGGTTTCACAGACCTCGACCGCGATGCCGACGGCCGGGTCCGGCATACGCTGACCGCGCCGGACGGCCGCACCCTCACGCTGTGGCAGGGCGAGGGCTTCGACTATGCGCAGGTGTTCACGACGACGAACTACCCGGGCCAGGCGCTGGCCGTCGCGATCGAGCCGATGACGGCGCCGGCAGACGCGCTGAACAGCGGCCTCGGCATCCGGCGCCTCGCCCCCGGCGAGACCTGGACCCTGCACTGGGGCATCCAGCTCGGCTGAGCCCCGTGCGAGCGCCGCGGGCTCGGCGTTCACAACTCAGGAAGAATCAGCGCCAGGCGTTCGAACCGGACTGTACGGCTCCGAGCGGCGCCGTGATTCCTGAGTTGTGAACCGAGTCGGGGGCTACTCGCCCTTTTCCCGCAGCTGTCGGCGGGTGAGTTGCGGCGCGTGCGGCAGCGTGGAAGCGTCCGCGTCGGCTCTGAGCGTTTCGTCTCGCTGCGCTCGCTCAACGGCCGGCGTGCTGGCTCGTTCAACCACCGGGGTGGTGGCTCGCTCCCGGCGCGCTCGGCGACGCTCCCTGGCACCCTCGACGAGGTTGTACAGCGTCGGCAGCACGATGAGCGTCAGCACGGTCGACGACACCAGTCCGCCGATCACGACGATCGCGAGCGGCTGCGAGATGAAGCCGCCGTGCCCGGTGATGCCGAGGGCCATCGGCGTCAGCGCGAAGATCGTCGCGAGCGCGGTCATGAGGATCGGGCGCAGACGCTTCTCGCCGCCGGCCATCACCGCCTCGGGCGTCGACAGCCCCTTCTCGCGGTACTGGTTCACCAGGTCGACGAGCACGATGGCGTTGGTCACGACGATGCCGATCAGCATCAGCACGCCGATCAGCGAGGCGACGCCGAGCGGAACCCCGGTGATGATCTGCAGCATGATCGCTCCGGTCGCCGCGAACGGCACCGAGACGAGCAGCAGCAGCGGCTGACGCAGCGACTTGAAGGTCGCCACCATCACGACGTAGACGATGAGGATGGCCGCGAGCATCGCAAGTCCGAGCTGCGAGAACGAGTCAGCCTGCTGCGTCGCGACGCCGCCGACCTCGGCGGATGCACCGTCGGGCAGGTCGACCGCGGCGAGCGCTGCCGAGACCGAGGCGGTGGCGACCGCGAGGTTGTCGGATGCCGGCGGCACGGTGACCGTCGCCGTGCGCTTGCCCTTCTCCGTGGTGATGGACGTGGGGCCGTTGCGCTCCTCGACGACCGCGATGTCCTGCAGCTGCACGACGCCGCGAGCGGTCGGGATCGCCAGCTCCTTGAGCGCCTGCGCGGTCGTGGGCGGCGCGGGGGCCGCGATGTAGACGGTCAGTGCGGTGTCGTCGATCTCGACGGAGCCGGCCTGCTGCGGGCGCATCGTGCTCGACACGATCGAGCCGACCGCGACCTCTGAGAGCCCGCGCTCGGCCGCAGCCTGCCGGTCGACGACCACCGCGAGGTACGGCAGCGATGCGGCGAGGTTGTCCGTGACCTGGCCGATGCCGTCGCGCCCGTCGAGCTCGGCGACCACGGCATCCGTCGCCTTCTCGAGGTCGCTCGAGTTCGAGGCGGTCACGGAGATCTCGATGTCGCTCGAGCCGAGCCCGGCGGATGCCGCCACGGCGACGTCGCCGACGTCCTTCAGCCCGTCGATCGCCTTCTGCACCTCGCTGCGCAGCTTCTCCTGGTCGGCGTCGCTGTCGGTGAGCACCGAGAACGTCACTCCGGCGCCACCGGAGAACGCGTCGCGCAGGGCCGACCCGCTCGACCCGATCGAGGCCTGCACGTGCGTGATGCCGTCGATGTCGAGCAGAGCGTCCTCGACCTTCATCGCCGCATCCGACTTCGCTTCGAGGCTCGCGGTCGGGCCGAGGTTCTGCGTGACCGTCATCGTGTTCTGGCCGGAGTCGCTGAGGAAGTTCACCTTCATCAGCGGCGCCGCGGCCAGCGTCGCGCCGAGCACGACGACCGCGAGGATCACCGTGATGCCGGAGTGCTTGAGTGTCCAGCCGAGGATGGGCCGGTATCCGCGCTGCAGCCACGTCGGAGGAGCGTCGGGATGCTCGGGATCGATCCGCGCCCCCTCGGCGTCGAGCAGCGGCTTGCCCGGTCGCAGGAACCAGTAGGCGAGGACGGGAACGATCGTGAGCGCGACGAGCAGCGAGGCGACCATGGCGATCGTCACGGTCATCGCGAACGGCCGGAACAGCTCTCCGACCATGTCGCCGACGAAGACGATCGGCAGGAAGACCGCGACGGTGGTGATGGTCGACGCCGTGACGGCCGCCGCGACCTCGCGCACGGCGAGGCGGATGGCCTCGCCCTTGTCGGCATCCCCCACATAGTGGCGTTTGATGTTCTCGATCACGACGATCGAGTCGTCGACCACGCGCCCGATCGCGATCGTGAGCGCTCCGAGGGTGAGGATGTTGAGCGAGTAGCCGAAGGCCTGCAGGCCGATGAAGGTGATCAGCACGCTGGTCGGGATGGAGATCGCGGTCACCAGTGTGGAGCGGATCGACAGCAGGAAGACGTGGATGACGATCACCGCGAACACGAGGCCGAGAAGACCCTCTGTCGCGAGCGTGTCGATCGACTGCACGATGAACGGCGCCTGGTCGAACACGATCGTGAACTTCGCGTCGGGGAACGCCTCCTTGACGTCGTCGAGGGCGGCGATCACGCCGTGCGACACCTCGACGGTGTTCGCCGCCGGCAGCTTGGTGATCGAGATCGACAGCGCGTCCTTGCCGTCGACGCGCGAGATCGACGTCACCGGGTCCGACTCCTGCACCACTGTCGCGACATCTCCGATCGTCGCATCGGCTCCGACGAGCGGGAGCGCGGCGATCTCGTCGACCGAGGTGATCTTCGCTCCGGTCTGCACCGTGAGCGTCTGACCGTCTTCGGTGATGTCCCCGCCGGGGAACAGCGTGCCGTTCTGCTGCAGAGCCGAGCTGATCGCCTGCGTGCTCTCGCCCGCAGCGGCGAGCTTGGCAACGTCCGGAGTGATCGTGATGCGCTGTCCGACGCCGCCGACGATGTCCGCCGCGTTGACACCCGCGACGTCTTCGAGCTTCGGGATCGCGACGCTCTGCAGCTCGGCCTGCGCGTTCTCGGCATCGTCGAAGCCGGTGACCGCGACCTGGATCACCGGGAAGTCGTCGATCGAGACCGACAGCACCTGAGGCGTCACATCGTCCGGCAGGGTCGAGGAGATGCGGTTGATCGCCTGCTGGATCTTCTGCTCGGCGGTGGCGAGATTCGTGCCGTAGGTGAACGTCGCCTGCACGATCGAGGCGTTCGTCGTGCTGGTGGCAGTCGTGCCCTCGAGCCCGGGAACGCCCTGGATGGCCGATTCGATCGGAGTGGAGACGTCGTTCTCGACCACCTCGGGGGAGGCGCCCGGGTAGGTCGTCATCACCATGAGGTTGGGCAGCTCGAGCGACGGGATGAGCTCCTGCTTGAGGTTCGTCAGCGCGAGGCCGCCGAACACGGCGGCGACGATCGTGATCAGAGCGATCAGCGCGCGGTTCTTCAGGCTGAGGACGGCGAGTTTCGACAAGGCGGTTCTCTCGGTTAGGCGGATGCTGCGGCTGGAGTCAGGATTCCGGTGAGGGCGTCGCGGATGATGCCCTCGTCGAGCGGTTCGTCGTGGATCTGGGCGTGCCAGAGTACGCCGTCCAGGAAAACGGCGGCCGCCCTGGCGGGGCCCGGACCGTGAACGGGTGCGATGAATCCGACCACCTCGTCGGACCAGTGACGTGCGAGTTCGCGGACCCTCGGATCGTGGACGGCCGCGGTGACCACGGCCCTATCGGCCTGCACGGCGTGGGCGTCGGAGAGCCCGTCGTGGATGAGTCGCGCGAGCCCGGCGGGCGTCACTCCGTCGGCGAGCACCGCACGGCGGGTGGCCTCGATGCGGCTGTCGACCTCGGCGGCGAGTTCACGGACCGCGGCCTCGCGAAGATCGTCGAGCGTGGCGAAGTACTGCGTGGTCGCGCCGAGCGGCACCCCGGCGCGAGAGGCGACTTTGCGGTGCGTGATCGCGTCGACGCCGATCTCGATGATCAGCTCGGCTGCCGCCGTGATGATCTCGCGACGTCGCGCCTCGGGGTCGCGCCTGCGTCGTGCGTCACTCATGTCACCCCTCTCTGTACGTGCGTACATGTACGTTTGTACATTTCAACGTTCTGAGAACGCTGTGAGCCGTATCCGCGGCCTTTCCCGAAGTCTGGCCGATGGTCTCTACCGCGGCCGCCGTCCGTCGCAGAGAATGGTCTCTCCCGCGGCCTCATTCCCCCATCGGAGGCCACCCTCCGGAGGTCGTTCCATGGTCGCAGGACCGCGTTTCACGCATGCCCTGATCGCGACGGGCCTGTCCGTCGCCGCCCTGCTGCTGTCGGTGCCGTCGACGGCCATGGCAGCCCCCAAGCCCAAGCCCTCGCCGTCACCGACGACCTCGCCGTCACCGGCTCCGTCGACGCCCGCCACCAGCATCCTCGATGCCGACCACACGATGATCCTCGGCTGGACCTCGCACGATCTGCCGACCATGGCCGCCGAGGAGGCCGCGTTCAGCCGGACGAACGGGATGCTCTCGACCTACGCCGACTTCGTGCAGTCGCCCGGCTTCCCGAACGCCTACGCGGACGCCGCCATGTCGCGCCGCTCGGCCCTGCTGATCTCCTGGGAGCCGTGGGACTGGAATCGGCCCGCCGATCAGCAGCCGGCGTTCGCGCCGCGCCGCATCGCCGCCGGCGAGTACGACGCCTACCTGACGTCGTGGCTCACGGACGCTGCCCGCCGCAGTGCGGATGCGGAGATCATCGTGCGGTTCGCGCCCGAGATGGACGACTCGACCCGCCCGTGGTCGAGCAGCACCGCCGCCGGCGGCAACACACCGGCGGAGTACATCGCGATGTGGCGACACGTCTACGCGCTCAAGCAGGCGATCGCGCCCAAGGTCGTGTTCCTCTGGAATCCGCTGAACTACGGCGCCGGTCCCTACCCGTTCGAGTCGTACTTCCCCGGCTCGGCCTACGTCGACGCGCTCGCGCTCGACGGTTTCAACTGGGGGTACACCCCGATGAGTCAAGGCGGCTGGCAGAGCCCGGACGACGTCTTCGGATTCACCGACCCGAACGGGCCGGTGCCGCGACTCAAGGCACTCGCAGGATCCAAGCCCTGGGGCATCGCGGAGACCGCCTCCGCTCCCGACAACCCGGCGGACTTCCAGCCCGGCGGGCCGGGATACGGCGCCTGGGGCAGCTGGGTGTTCCAATGGCCGGCGAACCCGCCCTACGAGGCCACAGCCGACGACTGGATCACCCAGGAGGGATGGTCGCGGATGCTGATCAAGCGGGCGCGCGACTCGGGCGCATCGTTCGTGAACTTCTTCCACGTGGTCAAAGAGACCGACTGGCGCCTGACCGACACCGCGGTCGGCCGTCAGGTGCTGAACGCGGGCTGAGGAAGGTCAGAGGGCGGTTCCGAGCGCGAGCCCGAGGCCGGCGGCCAGCAGTCCCAGCAGAAGGGTCGCGATCGCATTGAAGGCGGATGCCGGGCGCTCGCCGTCGCGCCACAGCGCCACGGTGTCGAGCATCGCCGTGCTGAAGGTCGTGTACCCGCCGAGCAGACCCGCGCCGAGCAGAGTCGTCTGGTCGGGGAGGGCCGCGGTCACGACGCCCAGCGCGAAGGACCCGCTGAGGTTGATGAGGAAGATCCCCCAGGGGAAGCGCCTGCCTGCGAGCCGGGCGACGCCCAGGTCGACGAGATAGCGCAGTGCGGCGCCGATGCCTCCGGCGAGCGCAGCCCCCAGGAACAGCAGCGGGCTCATGAGGCGGCTCCCGTCCGAAGGCGTTCCGCACGGGGTCGGCCGAGGCGCAGGCCAGACGCCGCCGCTGCGAGACCGAGCACGAGAGAGCCTGCGGCGTACGCGACGGCGAGGAGCGGAGCATCCGCCCACAGCCCCACGGTTCCGGTCATGAACGCGCTGTAGGTCGTGAACCCGCCGAGCGCTCCGGTGCCGAGCAGGAGGCGCAGTTCCACGCGTGCGGCGCCGCTGAGGCGGAGGAACGGCCGCGCCATCAGGACGCCGATGAGGAACGCGCCGACGACGTTCGCGATCAGCACGGGAAGGACGCCGGCATCGGCGAGCAGCATCCCGAGCGCGAGCCTGGCGGCGGTTCCCGCAGCACCGCCAGCGACGACCAGGAGCACACGACGGAGATTCACCCTGTCACTGTAGTCGGCACGATCTCGACGGCCGCGTCGTGCCAGCACCCGGCCGCCCTGTCAAGGCGGTGCGCGCAGGCCTGATCGACGGGTTGACTGGCCCCATGACTCCGCTCTGGAAACTCGGACCGACCGTTCCCCTCGGCTCGCCCTTCGACCCTGGCGCGCGACACGACGTCGTCATCGTCGGCGCGGGAATCACGGGACTGTCGACAGCCGTGATGCTGGCGGATGCCGGGCTCGACGTCGCCGTGATCGATTCGGGATCGGTGGCCGAGCTCGCAACCGGCGGCAACACCGGCAAGCTCTCGCTGCTTCAAGGAAGCCGGCTCGCCGAGATCCGGCGGCACCACCCGGCGTCGCTCGTGCGCGCGTACGTCGACGCCAACCGGGACGGCATGCAGTGGCTCCTCGGATTCGCGGAGGGCGCCGGCATCCCGTACGCGCGCCGCACCGACCACAGCTACGCACAGGGACGCTCCGGTCTCGAGACCCTGCGCCGCCAGCATTCCGCCGCACGCGAGGCCGGCCTCGATGCGCGCGTGCTCGAGCAGGCCGACCTCGACGTTCCGTTCTCCGCCCTCGGCGCGATCGCTCTCGACGAGCAGGCGACGATCGATCCGGTGCGGGTCACGCAGGCACTCGCCAGGAAGCTGCTCGCCGCGGGCGGCACCCTGCACGATCATGTGCGGGCGACCGGTGCCCATGCGCTTCCCGAGCCGTGCGTCGAGACGACCGCCGGCCCCCTGTTCGCCCACGACATCGTGCTCGCGACGGGCACGCCCATCCTCGATCGCGGTCTGTACTTCATGAAGGTGCGCGGGCTGCGCTCCTACTGCGTCTCGTTCCGCACCTCGGCCCCCGTTCCGGACGGCACGTTCATCTCGGTCGACGGCCTCACGCGCTCCATCCGCCCGGTCGCGGCAGCCGACGGCCCTGCAGACGCTGCACAGCTGGTCGTCGGAGGAGGCGGACATCCGGTCGGGCGCTCCGATGGCGAGACCGCGGCGATCGACGACCTCGTGTCGTGGACGCGTGAGCACTTCCCCGACGCCGAAGAGACGCACCGCTGGTCGGCGCAGGACTACGAGTCGCACAACCTCATCCCCTTCGTCGGGGCGATGCCTCGCGGCCTCGGCCGCATCCGCTTCGCGACCGGCTACGCGAAATGGGGGCTCACGAACGCGCCGGCGGCCGCGCTGCGGCTCACGGCCGAGATCCTCGGCACGCAGCGACGTGACCGCCCGTCATGGATGACCGCGATCGGCACGCGTCTCACGGTGCCGGCCGATCTGGCGCGCGGAGCGGCCGAGGGCGGGCGCGTCGCCGCCGCCCTCTCCACGGGGTGGACGGATGCCGAGCGCAGGCCCGTTCCGGTGCCGCGGCCGGCCGAGGGGCAGGGTGTCGTGGCGAACCGCGCCGGCCGTCCGGTCGGCATCTCGACCGTCGACGGCGAGACCCGCGCGGTCGACGCGGTCTGCACGCACCTGGGCGGCGTTCTCGACTGGAACGACGCGGAGTGCACCTGGGACTGCCCGCTGCACGCTTCGCGCTTCGCGGCCGACGGCCGGCGTCTCGAGGGCCCCGCGGTGCACGATCTGCGCCGGCTGCCGCGAACGACAGCCGAGTGAGCGGGGTCAGGGACGCGCGGCGTCCCATCCGTCCTGCGCCGTCTCGCAGGTCTCGCGGAAGACGTACTGCGACACGAGTCGGCGTTCGCTGCTCGTCCAGTCGATCGCGGGCCGGCGCTGCTCCGGGGGCACGTAGCCCAGCCGATAGACGGCCATGAGCTCGAGGTCGTCCGGCACCCGTAGCATCCGCACGATCTCGTCCCAGCGGCCCGGCACCTCCATGGGGAAGGAGATGAACTGGATGCCCATGCCGAGCTCGACCGTGGTGAGCCAGATGTTCTCCATCGCGGCGCCCATGCTGAACACCGAGTAGAACGAGGAGAGCTGACCGGGCCGGTACTCGCTGCGATCGAGCATGACGCCGAGCAGCAGCGGGGAGCCCGCGACCAGCCGGCGGTTCTCCTCGCCCAGCGTCTTCGGCACTCCGAACGCGTTCATGAGCTTCTGCCCGCGCTTCGTGAAGACCTGTCCCGTGAACGGCCGGAGCGCCGCGGGCAGCTTGTCGAACAGCATCCCGCTGCGCTTCTCGTCCATCTCGGCCTGACTGAAGCGGAAGTAGGGCTTGTAGCGCTCGAAGAACGTGCCGTTCGACATCGCCTCGGTCATGCTCTCGCCGGAGATGCGCGCGATCGCCTCGATCGTGTCGCGGTTCTCGATCACGACGAAGCGCCAGGGCTGGCTGTTCAGCTGCGAGGGTGCGCGACCTGCGGCTTCGAGCAGCAGACGCTGATGCTCCTCCGACACGGGGTCGGGCAGGAACGGCCCGTTCGTGGTCTTGCGGCGGCGGATGGCGTCGAGCAGTTCCATGCGGTCACTTCCGGTCGGAGGGCAGGCGCGAGGCGACGAGCCCCGCGACGATGAAGGGCGCCGCGGCGAGCGCGACGAGCGGATGCCGTCGGGTTCGCGTGCCCGCGTACGGGATCACGGCGAGCGGCCCGATCGCCGGAGCGAGGAAGGCCGCGGCCCGACGGGTCGCGGCGACCGGCCGGGCCCAGAAGGCGGCGCTCAGCGCCGCGCCGGTCGCGACGCACGTGATGATGTAGAGCACGTGGTGGACCCAGCGGAATCGCCGCGTGTCGATGAGCCGCACGGCGACCGCGGTTCCGAGGGCGACGTTCGCGCCGTACGCTGCAGCGGCCGCGATGAACAGTCGCGCCGCGTCTGTGCGTCTCCAGCGGCGGGCCATGTCCTGACCCTACGCCCACGCGCGGCATCCGCTCCGGCTCTTGCGCGCGGGTGCGGCGGTCGGCTATGGATGCGTCGACAGGCTCAGCAACCCACTGGGTCCCTGAGCCTGTCGAATTGCTACAGGTTCGCCTCCGCGTACACGCGGAGCGCGTCTCGGACGAACTCCGCACCGTGCGTGCCGCCGGCGGACGTCGCGTAGTTCGCGCCGAAGCGCGGATCTGCCACGTACATCTCGCCGAGGCCGATCACGTAGCCCCTGACGTCGCCGCCGGGTGCGGCCGCCGGCGTCCCCGGGATGCCCGTGAGCCACTCGACGTGACGGCGGGCGATGGCCTGGGCCTCGTCGGATGCGGGATCGATGCCGCTCTCGGCGGCGGCGATCCAGTCGCGTCCGAGGTCGGACACGCGACGCTGCCAGTCTGCGCGCTCAGCATCCGTCATCCCCCGCCACCAGCGGTCGCTGTCGGCGTAGGCCTTCTTGCCCCAGCGCTCTTCGACCTCCTCCTTGTACCGGGTGTGGTCGAAGCCGTCGAACATGTTCTCTGCCATGAGTTCTTCACCTCCTCTCAATGCTGCGATGGTGGATTCGACCGACGCGATCTGCCGCGCCAGCCGGGTCTGCTCCTCACGGAGGAGTGCCAGATGGGTCTCGAGCGCGGATGCCTCGGCCTTCGCCCCCTGGGTCCCTGAGCTTGTCGAAGGGTCGAGCACCTCGGCGATCTGCGGCAGCCCGAGTCCGAGCTCGCGCAGCAGCAGGATCCGCTGCAGTCGCACGAGCGCCTGCTCGTCGTAGTGCCGGTAGCCGTTGTGCGCGATGCGCGATGGCGGCAGGAGACCGATGTCGTCGTAGTGACGCAGCGTCCTGCTGGTGGTTCCGGCGAGTCGGGCGATCTCCTGGATCGACCAGTCCCTGGCTGACATCTCCTCCTCCTTCCCTCGGATGCTCTGTGGATATCTCCACCGTAGAAGTTGACGCTGCGTCAAGGTCAAGAGGTGATTTCGTAGTGCGTTCGTAACGCGGCGAACATCGTGTCTCGCTACGGTCGAGACGTGCCCGAAAACACCAGTGCCACGCATCCTCTCGCTCTCGCCCCCGTGACCGCCCCGGAGAGCTCGGCCGACGCCTTCGTGGCCGACTTTTTGCACAGTCTCAACTTCGATCGGGGCGTCGCGCTGTCGGCGTCGAGTGCGAACGACCGCTATTTCGCACTCGCGCACACGGTGCGCGACTACCTGATGGCGCGATGGCTCGAAGACCTCCGCCGTCAGAAGCAGTCGCAGTCGAAAGGCGTCTGCTACCTCTCGGCCGAGTACCTCCTGGGTCGCCAGCTCGACAACAACCTCCTCGCCGGCGGTCTTGCCGACATCGCGGAGGAGGCGCTCGCATCCTGCGGCATCTCGCTCGACGACCTGCGTCAGCACGAAGTGGAGCCCGGACTCGGCAACGGCGGTCTCGGCCGGCTCGCCGCCTGCTTCATCGACTCGCTCGCGACGCTCGGCGTGCCGAGCATCGGCTACGGCATCCGCTACGAGTACGGCATCTTCCGCCAGACATTCGTCGAGGGCCAGCAGGTCGAGCAGCCCGACTCCTGGCTCTCGCTCGGTTCGCCGTGGGAGTTCGCCCGCCCCGAGGACGCGCAGACGATCGCGTTCGGCGGTCGCACCGAGACCTACGACGACGAGGGCGTCACGCGGTCGCGCTGGGTACCGGGGTGGAACGTGCAGGCCGTGCCCTACAACTACATGGTCCCCGGATTCCAGAACGGCCGAGTGAACACCCTCCGGCTGTGGAGCGCGGTGGCCACGAACGCGTTCGACCTGCGGATCTTCAACTCGGGCGACTACGAAGAGGCGGTGCGCGCGCAGACGTTCGCCGAGAACATCTCGAAGGTTCTCTACCCCGAGGACTCCACGCCGCAGGGCAAGGAGCTGCGCCTGCAGCAGCAGTACTTCTTCGTCGCAGCATCCATCCACGACTTCCTCGACAACATGCTCGCCGAGGGCTTCGACCTCTCGGCGCTTCCGGACCGCGTCATCTTCCAGCTCAACGACACCCACCCGGTGATCGCGGTGCCCGAGTTCATGCGCGTGCTCGTCGACGAGAAGAAGATGGAGTGGGATGCCGCGTGGGCGATCACGCGGCAGTGCTTCGCGTACACGTGCCACACGCTGCTGCCGGAGGCCCTCGAGGTGTGGCCCGTCGACCTGCTCGGCCGACTGCTGCCGCGCCACCTGGAGATCATCTACCGGATCAACGAGGAGTTCCTCGATGCCGTGCGCGCCCGCTACGGCGACGACGAGATGCGCATCCGCAACATGTCGATCATCGCCGAGCATCCGGTCCGCTCCGTGCGGATGGCGTACCTCGCGACGGTGGCGGGGGCCAGGGTCAACGGCGTCGCCGAGCTGCATTCGCAGCTGCTGCGCGACAAGGTGCTCGGCGACTTCGACGACTTCTTCCCCGAGAAGTTCACGAACGTGACCAACGGTGTCACGCCCCGCCGGTTCCTTCGCCTGGCCAACCCCGAGCTCTCGGGTCTGATCACTGAGGCGATCGGCGACGGGTGGCTCACGGACCTCGAGCGCCTGCGCGAGCTGGAGCCGTTCGCAGAGGATTCCGGGTTCCGCGCGGCCTTCGGCGAGGTGAAGGCCGCGAACAAGCGCCGGCTCCACGAGGTGCTGCGGGCTCGCGACGGCTTCGAGGTGAGCGACGGCCACCTGCTCGACGTGATGGTCAAGCGCCTGCACGAGTACAAGCGGCAGATGCTCAAGGTGCTGCACGTCGTGTCGACGTACGAGGGCGTGGTGTCCGGCCGCGTGCCCGCGGCCGAGGTGCAGCCGCGCACGGTGATCTTCGGCGCGAAGGCGGCGCCCGGGTACACGATGGCCAAGAGGATCATCCACCTCATCAATGCGGTGGGTTCGGTGGTGAACAGCGACCCCAGGCTCGACGGGCGACTCACGGTGATCTTCCCGCCCAACTACGACGTGACGCTCGCGGAGCGCGTGATACCGGCCGCTGACCTCTCCGAGCAGATCTCCCTGGCCGGCAAGGAGGCCTCGGGCACGGGCAACATGAAGTTCGCCCTCAACGGCGCTCTGACGATCGGGACCGATGACGGGGCGAACGTCGAGATCCGCGAGCTCGTCGGCGACGAGAACTTCTTCCTGTTCGGCATGAGCGAGCCCGAGGTGTCGGAGTCGGCGGCGCGCGGCTACCGGCCGAGCGAGTTCTATCAGGAGGATGCCGGGCTCCGGGCCGCGATCGACCTGATCGCATCGGGCGCGTTCTCCCGCGGAGACCGCTCCGTGTTCGAGCCGATCGTGTCGAACCTGCTCTATGAGGACCGGTTCATGGTGCTCGCCGATTACGCCTCGTACATCGCGGCGCAGGAGCGGGTCGACGACGCCTACGCCGATCAGGAGGCGTGGACGCGCTCGGCGATCCTCAACGTCGCCCGCACGGGGTTCTTCTCGTCGGACCGGTCGATCCGCGACTACATCGACCGCATCTGGCACACGCCGCCGCTCGCCTGACAACCCGCATCCGCCCCGGTCGAGATGCACCTTGACGGCATCGAGCTATATCGTGTTACAGTGGAAGGAACGCGATATAGCGCGATTCCGAACAAGGAGAAGCAACATGACCGAGAAGTGGCTCATCGCCCCAGGCGAGGAACGCGTCATCGACATCGAGAACGCGACCCGTCTGAAGATCGGACTCGTCGGCGGGCAGGTCGACGTGATCGCTCACGACGAACCCGGCATCCGCATCGAGGTGCACGGCGTCACCACCAAGGACCTGCGCATCGAATCGGTCGACGGGCAGGTCGAGATCGACCACCCGCAGCTGGGCTGGGACAACTTCCTCGAGGTGTTCCGCAACTTCGGCGCCGGCGGCCCCAAGGCCGAGGTCAGCGTGGCGGTCCCCCGCTCGATCGCCCTGAACCTGGGCGTGGTCAGCGCCGGCGCTCTCGTCTCCGGCATCCGCAACGACGCCCGCCTGAGCACCGTCTCGGGCGACATCATCGTCGACACCCTGATCGGAGACCTCTCGATCAACACGGTCTCGGGCGACGTGCAGGTGCGCGGCCTGACCGGATCCATCAACGCCAACAGCGTCTCGGGCGACGTCGCCGCCACGGGCACGATCCGCAAGGCGACCGTCGACATCGTGTCGGGCACGACCATGATCGATGCGGCCGGAGACGTGAACGCGATCAACGTGAACTCCGTGTCGGGCGGCATCACGGTGCGCCTCGACGAGTCCCTCGCTGCGAACTACGTGATCCGCTCGATGAGCGGACGCATCCTGGTCGACGGGGTCGAGCGCGGGTCCAGCGGCCCGAGCAACTTCACCGGCTCCACAGGTGAGCTCGCCGGACGCTTCGTCGATCTGCGAGCAAACTCGGTGTCGGGCGGCGTGACCGTGCTGCGCCGCGCTCCCGAGTCGATCGTGAACGACCCCGAATGGGAGGAAGCATGAGCCCCGCGGTCTTCTCCCACGGCGACCTCCGCCTGTACCTGCTGTCGCTGATCGCCGAATCTCCGCAGCATGGGTACGGCATCATCCAGGCGCTCACCGACCGCACGGGCGGCACCTACACGCCCAGTGCAGGCACGATCTACCCGCGCCTCGCGAAGCTCGAGGAGGAGGGCCTGGTCACCAAGACCGTCGACGGCCGCACCACGATCTACACGATCACGGATGCCGGCCGCGCCGAGGTCACCGCCCGCGAAGGCGAGCTCGCGGGTATCGAAGCCGGGCTCACCGACTCGGTGCGCCTGATCGCGAACGAGGTTCGCCAGAGCGTGCAGGAGGCGATGAAGAGCCTTCGCGCCGATCTCGCGAGCGCTGCCCGTGATGATCGCACGGCCTCCAAGAGCCGGCCGCGAACTCCCGCCGACGACGAGCGGATCGTCAGCCGCGAGGAGCTCCACAGAGCGGATGCCGTCATCAACGCGTTCCGCGCGAGGGTCCGCACCGATCTGCGCACTCACGTCGCGCGCGGCGGGGCGCTGCCGGCATCCGTCGTCTCCGATCTCGAAGACGGCCTGGACGCCGCCGCGAAGGGCGTCACCGCCGCCCTCGCCGCCCTTCAGAAGCCCGGTCGCTGAGGGCGCCGGTCACTCGACCCAGATGTCCTTCTGCGTGTCGGGCACCGGCTCCTCGAGCGGCACGACGAGCACCGAACGATGCTGACGGTGCGCCAGGCGCGCGGCGACCGATCCGGTGAAGAACTCCCTGATCGACTCGCCGATGCCGCGCTTGCGCGTGCCGACCACGATGAGCTGCGCGTCGAGCTTGTTCGCCAGCTGCTTGATCGCCAGGGCGGGGTCGCCCACGAGCTGGCGAGCGGTCCAGGTGATGCCCGTGCCGTCGAGGACTGCGGATGCCGTGGCCTGCACAGCCTCGAACTCGGCGGCTCCGGCTTCGAAGTTGATGTCGATCGGCGCGGAATGCACGTAGCCGTCAGGGTCTTCGTACGTGACGAAGCGGGTGACGTCGACGTGAACCACCACGAGGGGCACCCCGAGAAGTCGCGCGTACTTGACCGCTTCATCGAGCACGTGCTGCGATTGATCGGGCTGCAGCCCGACGATCACCGCTTTCTGCAGTGCCGCGTTCTGTGCAGCTTCCTCGCTCGACGCAGAGGGGTTGTCGGTCATGAGAATCGCTCCCTTCACCAGTCGGGCCACACAGCAAGAGGGTCTTACCCGCGTGCTATTCTGAATGCTACTCTTACCGGCTTCACGCCGGTGTCCTGAAACGCGCCGGGCTCCACCACCCGGCTGCTGACTCGTGAGGGGGTCTCGCGCATGGGCCGTGGCCGTCAAAAGGCGAAGCACACCAAAATCGCCCGCGAACTCAAGTCGTTCAGTCCGTCTGTGAACTATTCGGCACTGGAACGAGAGCTCGGGCACCCGAGCGACGACTCGGAACCCGAGTACGTCGACAAGTGGGCCGATGAATATGCCGACGAAGACGAGGACGAACTAGAGAAGGCCTGACCGCCTCTCCTGCTCGTCTCCCCCCGCGCAGCGCGCGGGGGGTTTCGTCGTACCCGGAAGGCGCCGGGGTGTCGTACCCGCCCTCCCGCCGGACCGTCCGCCGAGGTAGGCGATAACGCGAGCGTAGGAGGATTCCCCGCAGAAGCGTCCTTCCTCCGCCGAATCTCCTACCTCGGCTGAGGCCGGAAGGGGCGGGACGGATGCCCTAGCAGGCGGATGGCGGGACGGATGCGGGTGTGCGTCACCAGCGCCCGTATCGGCGCTCCCAGTCCTCTTCGATCGTGCGACGCCGTCCGGCGATCCATCCGGCGGGGATCACCGCGATCAGGACGCCGACGAGCAGAAGCAGGGGAACCTGCCAGCTGCCGGTCGCCTCGTGCAGCACGCCGATGAGCAGCGGGAACACGGCAGCCAGTGCGTAGCCGATGCTCTGGGCGAACCCGCTGAGCGCGACGGCGCTCTCGGGCGTGCGGGAGCGGATGCTGAGCAGCACCAGGCTCAGCGGGAACAGCATCGGCGCCAGACCGAACACCGCGACCCAGAGGGGAAGGCCCACGGTCGGCACGAACAGCAGCCCGGCGAGACCGACCAGGCCGCAGGCGATCCCGAAGAAGAAGACGGGCCTGGTCGCCTGGAAGCGCACGATCAAGACGGGCACGAGGAGCGAGCAGGGCATGCCCATGAGACCGAACAGCGAGAGCAGCAGTCCCGCATCGGAGGCAGACACTCCCCCCACGTCGATCAGGATCGCGGGAAGCCAGGCGAAGGAGACGTAGGCGAGCGTCGAGGAGGCTCCGAACACCAGAGCGATCGACCAGGCCATCGGCAGCCGCCACAGCCGCCCGAACACCTTGGGGTTCGCCGGACTCGTGACGATCGGACCGGTCGCGACCTCGCCGGCGTCGCGGTCGTCGCCGGCCTTCTCGTCGAACGACGGCTTGACCAGCGCCCCCGGCGCTGCGACGGCATCCGTGCGTCCGGCCAGCAGCATCGTCACCCACGGGATCAGCGCGAAGAAGGCGAAGGCTCCCCACAGCCCGAGCGAGACACGCCACCCGGCGGAATCAGCGATCGGCACGGCCACGAGGGGCGGCACGAATGTCGACACCGCCATGGTCGTCGAGTACACGGTCATCATCAGACCGAGGCGATCGGGGAAGTACTTCTTGACGAGCGGCGGCATCAGGATGTTGCCCGAGCCGACACCGGCGAACACCACTGTGGTCGCCGCCAGCAGCGACCACGAGTCCACAGACAGGCTGCGCAGCACGAGACCCGCGGCGATGAGGCTGATCGCCGCGACGGCGACGCGCTCGAGGCCGAACCGCCGTTCGAACAGCGGCGTGAGCAGCCCGAACACGGCGAAGCAGACAGGCGGCGCCGCGCCGATGAGCCCGGCGACGACCGAGGAGATCGGGAAGTCTTCGGAGATGTGGTCGATCACCGGCGAGAGCGACGCGACCGCTGAGCGCAGCGAGAACGCGACGAGGATGATGCCGAGCAGCGCGAGCGCCCGGCCCTGCCACAGCGGTCGGCCCTTCGACGAGCTCAGGGACCCAGACATCAAGAGGACTGCGACTCCTCGACCCAGGCGAGGTACTCGTCGCTCACAGTGCCGGTGACGTAGCGGCCGTCGAAGCAGCTCATGTCGAGGTCGGTCACGCCAGAGCCCTCGGTGATCGCGGCCTTGAGGTCGTCGACCTCCTGGTACACGAGGTGGTCGACGCCGAGCTCCGCGGCGATCTCGGGGATCGTGCGGCCATGGGCGATGAGCTCATGACGCGACGGCATGTTGATGCCGTAGACGTGCGGATGCCGCACCGGGGGCGCCGCCGAGGCGAATGTGACCGACTTCGCACCGGCATCCCGCGCCATCTGGATGATCTGCTTCGAGGTCGTGCCGCGCACGATCGAGTCGTCGATGAGCAGCACGTTCTTGCCCTTGAACTCGGTCGACATCGCGTTCAGCTTCTGCCGGACGCTCTTCTTGCGCACAGCCTGGCCCGGCATGATGAAGGTGCGGCCCACATAGCGGTTCTTGTAGAAGCCCTCGCGGTATTCGATGCCGAGCTTGCGGGCGACCTCCATCGCGGCGGGGCGCGAGGAATCGGGGATCGGCATGACGACATCGATCTCGTCCATCGGCACGTGCTTGGCGATGGTGTCGGCGAGCCGGTCGCCCATGCGCAGGCGCGACTCGTAGACCGAGATGCCGTTCATGACCGAGTCGGGTCGTGCGAGGTAGACGTACTCGAACGCGCACGGCGCGAGCGTCGTGTTCTCGGCGCACTGCTGGGTGAACAGCTCGCCGTCGTTCGTGATGAACACGGCCTCGCCGGGCTCGACCTCACGGACGACTTCGTAGTCGCCGTTCTCGAGGACGAGCGATTCGCTTGCGACGACCCACTCGTCCCTGCCCTCCGACCCTTCGACCGCGGAGCGACGCCGGCCGAGGATGAGCGGGCGGATGCCGAAGGGGTCGCGGAACGCGAGCAGACCATATCCGGCGATCACGGCGATCACGGCATAGGCGCCCTCGATGCGCTGGTGCGTGCGGGCGACGGCCTCGAAGATGCGCTCGGGGTCGAGATCGACGGTCGAGGTCGTGTTCTGCAGCTCGCCGGCGAGCACGTTGAGCAGCAGCTCGGTGTCGCTCGAGGAGTTCAGGTGGCGGCGGTCGCGCTTGGCCATGTCGGCGGTGAGCTCGCGCGTGTTCGTGAGGTTGCCGTTGTGGATGAGGATGATGCCGTACGGCGCGTTCACGTAGAACGGCTGCATCTCCTCCTCGTTCGACGCGGTGCCCTTCGTCGCATAGCGCACGTGGCCGAGTCCGACGTTGCCGAGCAGGGCGCGCATGTCGCGGGTGCGGAAGGCCTCTCGGACCATGCCCTGCGCCTTCGCGTTGTGCATGACGCCGTTCGGCTCGGCGGTTGCGATGCCCGTCGCGTCCTGCCCGCGGTGCTGCAGCAGGAGGAGAGCGTCGTAGATGTCCTGGTTGACCGGGGCCGTTCCGACCATTCCGACGATGCCGCACATGGAGTGTCTACTTCATCCGTTTCTTCAGTGGGAGGCGTATGCGCCGACGAGGCGCACCGCTCCGCCGTCGACGCCCTTGGCGCCCTGTTCGAACTCTCCGGCCGGGCGCGCGCCGACGCCGACCGTCGCGACCTGCCAGGCGGGCATGCCCTCCGCGGCGAGCGCGGCGATCGCGGCATCCTTCTTGTCTGCGGCGATCACCGCGAGGAATCCGATGCCGAGGTTCCACGTTCCCTCCGCCGATTCCAGCGCGGAGCCGGCGATGTCGCTGAGCACGCGGAAGACGGGGCTCGGCGACCACGTGCTGCGGTCGACCTCGGCCCAGCTGCCCTGCGGAAGCACGCGGGCGAGGTTCGCAGCGATGCCGCCGCCCGTGACGTGGCTGAGTGCATGCACTCCCCCGCCGAGCGCGTCGATGAGACGCAGCAGCGGAAGCGTGTAGAGGCGGGTCGGCTCGAGCAGCGCCTCGCCCCAGGTGGTACCGAAGTCGGCGGCCTGATCGGCGTAGGTGATGCCGGCGTTCGTGATGATGTGGCGCACGAGGGAGTAGCCGTTGGAGTGCAGACCGCTCGACTGCACGGCGAGCACGACGTCGCCGTCCTGCACGCGCTCGGCGCCGAGGATCGCGTCGGCTTCGACGACACCGGTCGCGGCACCCGCCACGTCGTAGTCGCGCGGGCCGAGCAGGCCGGGGTGCTCTGCGGTCTCGCCGCCGACGAGCGCGGTGCCGGTGGCCGAGCACGCCCCGGCGATGCCGCGCACGATGTCGGCGATGCGCTGGGGGAACACCTTGCCGCACGCGATGTAGTCGGTCATGAACAGGGGCTTGGCGCCCACCACGACGATGTCGTCGACGACCATTCCGACCAGGTCCTGCCCGATCGTGTCGTGCTTGTCGATCGCCTGCGCGATCGCGACCTTCGTGCCGACGCCGTCGGTGCTGCTGGCGAGCAGCGGACGGCGATAGCCGAGCAGCGCGCTGGCGTCGAAGAGGCCGGCGAATCCGCCGACACCGCCGAGCACTTCTGGGCCGTGCGTCGCGCGCACGGAGGACTTCATCAGCTCGACGGCGAGATCACCTGCAGCGGTGTCGACGCCGGCTTCGGAATAGGGATTGGTGGGGGAGGCAGCCACCCCACGATCCTACCGTCCCGCCGCCTGCCCGATCTCCGAGAAGACGGAGAGCGGATGCCGGGCCGGCGGTGCGTGAGCAGAACGCGTCGGCGAGCGCGGAGATGATGAGCGCGAGGATGCCCGGCCAAATACGATGGGCTCATGTCCGAGAAGCCGCAGTGGCTGATCCGCGAAGACGCGGGCGTTCCGGTGCTCGTCGCGCTCGCGCTGCGGCAGGCGCTCGGCATCCGTGCGCCCGCCGACCTGCCGAGCCTGCGCGATCTGCCCGTCCGCGCGCCCGACGCCGTCGAGGCGACCCCGGAGATCGAAGCGCAGTGGCTCGACTACTGGGACATGACGGTCGAGCCTCGCGCGCATCCGTCCGGCGTTCCGCTCGAGCTCGTCGACGGGTTCGACACGCTCGTCGCGCTGCCCGCGACAGGAGCGGAAGAGCTGGCCGCCGCGATCGCGCCGCACGCGGCATCCGCGCTGCAGTACGCGCGAGCAGCCCATGATCGCTACGTGTCGTCGGTCAAGAGCCACACGGGCGGCGACTCCTATCGCGCCTACGCCAGCGCGATCGCCGAGTTCGAGCGCGAGGTCGGCCGCCGCGCGCACTCCTTCGAGCTGAATGTGCAGGTGCTGCCGTTCTCACAGCGCGGCATCTGGTGGGTCGGCGCTCTCACGGTCGCTGTGACCGACGGGCTGCGCCGCGACATCGTCGCGTTCGACGGGGCCATCCGCCCCGTCATCGGAGAGCTGGCCTGACTCAGTCGCTCTCGATGATCCGCTCGCGCTGCACGCGGACGACGCGATCCTTGCGTCGCGCGAGGCGCTCGGCGATGAGCCCGGCGACGCCGCCAAGGGCGAGACCGATCGGCGCGGTCCACAGCAGGAGGAATCCGAACACCTGCCCCGCCGGATAGACGACGTCGAGGACCTCCGAGGGCTCGTAGCTGCCGACGAGCGTCAGGATGCCGGCGACGATCACGCCGACCACGACTCCGATGCCCATGAAGACCCCGTAGCGCGGAACCTTGCGCACGGTCGCTTCGACGGTCTGAGCGGAGTCTGCGGGAGCCATGCATCCATTGTCCCACCGTTGCCCGCGGGCCGCGCCGCCGTCAGGGGCGCAGCGGCAGGACCCCGGTGAGATCGGCGCGGGTTCCTGATGCATGGACACGACCGGATGCCGCGGCATCCGCCCATTCCTCCGTGCCCGTCGCGACCGCGATCCAGGTCGTCGCGTCCATCTCGACCACGTTCGGTGGCGTTCCGCGGGTGTGCCGAGGACCCTGGATGACCTGCACAGCCCCGAACGGCGGCACCCGCACCTCGACGCTGTTGCCCGGCGCCTTCTCGTCGAGCAGCTGCAGCAGGTAGCGCACCGCAGTCGCGAGGTCGGTGCGCTGGGGCTTCTCGCCGGAGGCATCCGCAGCGCGCACCGCCGCCAGGGCCGTGCGACCGTCGACGATGTCGATCTTCTTCGGAGGCATGAACCCAGCGTACGCACTCGCCCGATCCGGCCGCAGCGGGCATAGGCTCGGAACGATGACTGCCGATGCCGAGACCCTGCGCGGAGCGCGCGCCGAGCTCATCGCGGCTGCGCGGCGGAGCTCCGGCTGGGCCGCGCCCTTCCCGCCGGTGGTCGGCAGCGCGCACGAGGCGTCGGTGCTCGTGCTGTTCGGGAAGCTCGACAGCATCCCCGCCCGCACCGACGAGCTCACGGTCGCGGGCGATCTCGACGTCCTGCTGCAGCGCCGCGCGGCCACCCTCTCCTCGCACCCCGGCCAGGTGTCGTTCCCGGGCGGGCGCAGGGAGGAGCAGGACGCGGATGCCGTCGCCACGGCGCTGCGCGAGGCGCAGGAGGAGACCGGGCTCGACCCGGCCGGCGTGGAGGTTCTCGCGACCCTGTCGGAGCTGCCGCTGGCCGCCAGCAATCACAGGGTGACGCCCGTGCTCGGCTGGTGGCGGTCGCCGTCGCGCGTGGTCGCGGTCGATCATGCCGAGACCGTCGAGGTGTTCCGCGTTCCCGTCGCGCAGCTGCTCGATCCGAGCATCCGCTTCACCTCGACCATCACCCGCATGGGCCGCACCTGGAAGGGACCGGCGTTCGACGTCGACGGCACGATCGTGTGGGGCTTCACCGCGATGGTGCTCGACGGGCTGTTCGACGCCGCCGGATGGACGCGGCCGTGGGACCGCTCGGTGGAGCGGCCGATCGAGCTCTGAGCCCCCAGTAGTCAGCGATTCAGGCGGCTCGCGCCCTCGTCGGCGCGGTTGGAGGCCGAATCCGGCACCTTCCGTCTCGTTCGTCCTGGGTTGTGAGCGCCTGAGCGTTCACAACTCCTCGAAACCTGGGTTGCGACGCCCGAAAACCGCCGATTCCGCCTCCCGCGCGCCCATTCGTGGGGAGTTATGAACCGACACCACGCCGGCCGACCTCGGTAGTCTGGACAGGTGAAGATCCTCGTCCTCGGTTCCGGTGCCCGTGAGCACGCGATCATCCTCGCCCTGCGCGCCGAGCAGTCGGAGCACGACATCTTCGTCGCACCCGGCAACGCCGGCATCGCGCAGGACGCGACCCCCGTCTCCGTCGATCCGCTCGACGGTGCCGCGGTGACCGCATTCGCCAACGAGCACGCGATCGACCTCGTCGTGGTCGGCCCCGAGGCGCCCCTGGTCGCGGGCGTCGCCGATGTGCTCCGCGCGCACGGCATCCCCGTGTTCGGCCCCGGCAAGGCCGCGGCGCAGCTCGAGGGGTCGAAGTCGTTCGCGAAGCGGATCATGGATGCCGCTGGCGTGCCGACCGGACGCGCGGTCCGCGCCGCCGGCGTGGCCGAGGTGGAGAAGGCCTTCGACGAGCTCGGCGCCCCCTACGTGGTCAAGGCCGACGGTCTCGCGGCGGGCAAGGGCGTCATCGTGACGTCAGACCGCGCCGAGGCGCTCGCCCACGCCGAGCACTACCTGCCCGCCGGTCCCGTGCTGATCGAGGAGTTCCTCTCAGGCCCCGAGGTCTCGCTGTTCTTCCTCAGCGACGGCGACACCGTGCGCGCGCTGAGCCCCGCGCAGGACTTCAAGCGCGCTCTGAACGACGACGAGGGTCCGAACACCGGCGGCATGGGCGCGTACTCGCCGCTGCCGTGGCTCGACGAGCAGTTCGGCAGCGAGAAGGCGTTCGTCGACGAGGTCACCCGCGACGTCGCGCTCCCCGTCATCCGCCAGCTGGATGCCGAGGGCACCCCCTTCATCGGCCTCCTCTACGCGGGCCTCATCCTCACCCACGCCGGCGTGCGCGTGATCGAGTTCAACGCGCGCTTCGGCGATCCCGAGACGCAGATCGTGCTGCCGCGCCTCGTGACCCCGCTGTCGGAGCTGCTGTTCGCCGCGGCATCCGGCACCCTCGAGGACCAGCCCGAGCCGGTCTTCAGCGACGAGGTCGCCATCACGGTCGTGCTCGCGAGCGAGGGGTATCCCGAGGCGCCGCAGACGGGTCGCCCGATCGAGGGTCTCGCGGATGCCGCAGCCGTCGACGGCGTGCGCCTCGTTCATGCCGCGACGGCTTCCCCCGATGCACCGGGCGGCTCGCTCATCGCGACAGGTGGCCGCGTGCTCAACGTGGTGGCCGTGGCATCAGACTTCCGCACCGCGCGCGACCGCGCGTACGAGGCGATCGCCAAGATCAGCCTCGACGGCTCGCACTACCGCACAGACATCGCAGCCCGCGTCGCCGACTAGGCCTGCCGGCGCGGGCGCCGTCGACGGCACGGGAACTCGCCGACTGCACGGCTTCGCAACGCCTGCTTCTCGTGCACTCGGCGAGTGCACGAGAAGCAGGCGGCAACAGCGGATGCCGAGCTCAGAGCACCTTGGAGAGGAAGTCCTTCAGGCGCTCGTTCTTCGGCGCGCCGAACAGCTCGGCCGGCGGCGCCTCCTCGACGACCACACCGCCGTCCATGAACACGGTGCGGCCCGAGACCTCGCGGGCGAAGCCCATCTCGTGCGTCACGAGCACCATGGTCATCCCGCCCTCGGCGAGGTCGCGGATGACCTGCAGCACCTCGCCGACCATCTCGGGGTCGAGAGCGCTCGTGGCCTCGTCGAACAGCATGATCTCGGGGTCCATCGCGAGCGCACGCGCAATGGCGACGCGCTGCTTCTGACCTCCCGAGAGGGATGCCGGCCTGGCATCCGCCTTCTCCGACAGACCCACCCGGTCCAGCAGTGACAGGGCGCGATCGCGCGCCTCGGCCTTCGACATGCGTCCGAGCTCGATCGGAGCCAGGGTGATGTTCTCCAGCACGGTCATGTGCGGGAACAGGTTGAAGTGCTGGAACACCATGCCGATGCGCTGGCGAACCTCGTCGAGCTTGACGCTCTTGTCTGTGAGGTCGACGCCATCGACGATCACATGACCCGAGGTGGGCTCCTCGAGCTTGTTGAGGCAGCGCAGCAGCGTGGACTTGCCCGAGCCCGACGGGCCGATGACGGCGACGACCTCGCCGTCGCCCACCTCGAGATCGATGCCCTTGAGCACCTCGTTGTCTCCGAAGGCCTTGTGCAGATCCTTCACGACGATCTTGCTCATGCGTTGAACTTCCTCTCCAGGCGGTTCGCGAGCAGCGTCAGCAGCGTGATCACGACGAAGTAGATGACGGCGACGATCGTCAGCACCTGGGCCGACAGGTAGGTCGAGGCGATGATCTGCCGCGACTGGAACGTCAGCTCGGCCAGGCCGATCACGCTGATCAGCGAGGTGTCCTTCAGGGTGATGATCCCCTGGTTCACGAACGACGGGATCATGATGCGGAACGCCTGCGGCAGCACAACCTTCTGCATGGTCTTCCAATGGCCGAGGCCGAGCGAGCGCGAGGCCTCGTTCTGGCCGGGGTCGACGGCCTGGATGCCGCCGCGGATGATCTCGGTCATGTAGGCGCCGGTGTTGAGCGACAGCGTGATCGCACCGGCGACGAACGGGTTGAACGTGAGACCGGGGAACAGCTGCGGGATCGCGAAGAACACGAAGAACGCCTGGACCAGGATCGGGGTGCCGCGGAACACGAACACGTACGCGGTCGCGAGCCATCTGAACAGGAAGAAGCCCGAGATGCGGCCGAAACCGAACACGATGCCGAGAACGAACGCGGCGACGAGGGCGACGAGCGTCGCGAGGATCGTCAGCCAGAGGCCGTTCATGAGCGCAGGCCAGTACTTCACGGCGACCGAGATGATGTCGGTCGGCTGATCCGAGGCCTCGCCGCTGAGGTACGTGTCGACGATCTTGTCGTAGTCGCCCGAGGCCTTGAGGTTCGCGAGGCCCTTGTTGAACATCTCGACCAGCTCGGGGTGCTGGCCCTTGTTGACTGCGAAGCCGTACTCGCCGCCGAGCTCGGGCTCGCCCACGAGGCGGAAGCCCGATCCCTGCTGGATGCCGTACGCCAGCACCGGGAAGTCCTCGAAGTAGCCGACGGCCTGGCCGGCCTTGACCGCATCCACCATGTCGGTCGTGTCCTGATAGGGCGTGACCTTGAAGCCGTACTTCTCCTGGTTCTCCTCGGCGAAGGTCTGCCCCTGCGTGCCGGTCTTGACCGCGACGGTCTTGCCGTCGAGATCGTCGAGCGACTGCACGTCGCTGGAGTCGAGCACGCCGAGCTGGATGCCGCTGGTGAAGTAGGGATCGCTGAAGTCGAACGTCTTCTTGCGCTCGTCGGTGATCGACATGCCTGCCATGACGGCGTCGACCTGGTTGGACTGCAGCGCCTGCACGGCCGCGTCGAATCCGAGCTGGCGGATCTCGACCTCGAAGCCCTGATCCTTCGCGATCGCGCGGAGCAGGTCCATGTCGATGCCGACGAGCTCGCCGTCGGAGTTCGTGAACTCGAACGGCGCGAAGGTCGTGTCGGTGCCGATGATGTACTTCTCGTCGGCGGCGGTCGCGCTCGTCGAGACGCCGAGGATCGCACCGACGGCGAGGAACGCCGTGATCGTGGCGGCGCCGGCGACACGGCTCACTCTGCGCAGACGCGCGATCGCGGAAGAGGGGTTTCGGATCACGACGGATGCTCCTCGGATCGGATCAGGCGACCGGTCGGCCGCCGATGATCAACCCTATCCTCCGCCTCGGCCGGCCCTTTCCCGTCGCAAACCTGGTCGTGATTCCGGCCGAAAGCCGACCAGGGCTGGGGCCGGAGCGGAAACGAGGCGGGCCGGAGTCAGACCGACGGATGCCGAGCGGATGCCGTCACAGCGCGATCCAGTACCGGCGCAGCAGCGAGTGGCCGCGCTCGGTCTGGTCGCTGATGTCCTGCAGCACGCCTCCGGCGCGCTCGATCGTGCGCGCAGATGCCACGTTGTCGTCGTCGCACGTGATGAAGACCCGTTCGAGGCCGATCTCTCGCGCGCGGTCGAGTGCGAGCGCGAGCGCCGCGGAGGCGTATCCCTGGCGGCGACGAGATGGGCGCACTGCGTAGCCGATGTGCCCGCCGGCTTCGCGGAGCCAGTCGTTGAGGGTGTGCCGGAACGACAGGAAGCCCACGACCTCGCGGTCGTCGACGATCCAGTAGAGGTCGTTGTGCACGCGGTCCTCGGGCGGTGCCACCGTCGTGTCGGCGAGCACCGCGGCATCCCGGATGAGCGCGTCGAGAGTGACCCGGCCGGGAACAACCGGCGCCTGCAGACCCGAGCCGTCGATGTGCACGCCGTCGAACTCGTTCACGGCGGCGGCCCAGCTGTCATAGAGGTCGGCGGTGGGTCGGATGAGCGCAGTGGTCATCACCCGATGAGATCATGCCCTCCGCCGACTCGCCAACTCGGCCCGCCGGTTCCCCTCGTCGTTCCCGTCGCGAACTCTGTCGTCATCCGGCTTCGACGACGACCAGGCTTGACGACGGGAACGACCGCAGGGTCGGGCTACTCCGCGATGATCACGGGCTCGGCATCCGCATGCGGCCGGCCGACCGCCTTCGGCCTGCGCAGGAACAGGACGGCGATGACCCCGAGCAGGATGAACCCTGCGGGAAGCAGCATCGACTGCGCCATGGCGTCAGAGAAGGGGCCCGCGACGGCATCCGGCAGCGACCCGCCGCCGAAGCTCGCGCCCATGTCCGATGCACCCGGCAGGGCGGCTTCGATGCGGCTCTGCATGAACACCGCGATCGCGGCCGAGCCCAGCACCGAGCCGATCGTCCTCGTCGTGTTGTAGATTCCGGCGCCGGCGCCGGCCTGGTGCCGGGGCAGGTTCCGGGTGGCCGTGGTCGCGAGCGGACCCCACATGCCCGCATTGCCGATGCCGATGATCGCCGAGGGGATGAGCATCCAGAGCACATCGGTCTCGGTGTTCATCATCGCCGCGTACAGGAAGAGTCCGATCGAGACCAGTGTGAGGCCCGGCACGAGCATCAGGCGCGGGTCGACGCGGTCGAGCAGCTTGCCCGCGAACGGCGACAGCACGCCTGCGGCGACGGCCATCGGGATCAGCAGCAGCGCCGACTCGGTCGGGGTGAGCCCGCGGCCGGTCTGCAGGAAGAACATGAGCGGCAGCGACTGCGCCGTGACGGTGAAGCCGACGGCGGCGATCGTGATGTTCGACCACGAGAAGTTGCGGTCGCGGAACAGCTCCATCGGCACGAGGGGCTCGCTCTTGGTGCGCGACTGGTACCAGAGGAACACACCCAGCACCACGGCGCCGGCGATGATGAGTCCCCATACCGAGATCGGACCCCAGATCACACCCCAGTCGTACTTCTCGCCCTCCTGCAGGCCGAAGACGATCAGGAAGAGCGCGATCGCGCTGAGGAAGACTCCCGGGATGTCGAAGCGGTGCGAGTGGGTCTCGAGCCGCGGCACCAGCATCCACGCGAGCACGAAGCCGATGATGCCCACCGGCACGTTGATGAAGAAGATCCACTCCCAGCCGGCGCCGTCGACGAGAAAGCCTCCCGCGAGCGGGCCGACGAGCATCGCGACGCCCGAGGTGCCGCCCCACAGGCCCATGGCCGCGCCGCGTCGCTCGGGCGGGAAGGTTCGGGTGATCACGGCCATGGTCTGCGGCGTCATGAACGCGGCCCCCAGGCCCTGCACCGCACGCGCGACGATCAGCATCTCGAGTGTCGACGACAGGCCGCACCACAGCGAGGCGAGTGTGAACGTCGCCAGACCGATGAGATAGATGTTCTTCGGGCCGAACCGGTCGCCCAGGCGTCCGGTGATCAGGAGCGGCACGGCGTAGGCGAGCAGGTAGGCGCTCGTGACCCACACGACGTTGTCGAAGTTGTTCGTGTCGGGGTCGAGCGCGGCCTTGATGGCGGGGTTCGCGACCGAGACGATCGTGGTGTCGACCAGCAGCATGAAGAAGCCGATGACCATCGCCCACAGGGCGGGCCAGGGACTCTTCGGATGCAGGAAAGAGCCGGTGTTCGTGGTGGCAGGCGGTCCGGAGGGCGCCGTCGAGGGGGAATCGGTCATTGCTGGGCGGCCTTTCGCTGAGCGAGGTAGCGGTCGGTGTTCTCGAAGGCGTGCGGACCCCAGGGGAACGCGGCGGCCTCGAGACGGGAGAGAAGGGAGTCGAGCCAGCGCAGCTCGGCGTCGAGCAGCACCTCCTGACGCTCGAACTCGACGAGCACCTGTTCCGGCACGCTCTTCTCGCGTGCATCGCGGAGCCCGTCGCTGAGCTGCGCGCAGGCGTCGGCGAGGGCGGCCCGGCGGATGCGGAGGCTCTGCATCGCATCGTCGCGTTCGAGGTTGTGGGCCTCGGCGAGCGCGATGCGGAAGTCGGACGGCCGGTCGATGCTCGTCAGTTCGCGGCGCAGCCAGCCGACGAGGTTCTCGGCGCCGCTGCGGGTCAGGGTGTACGTCGTGCGCTCGGGTCGGTTGCCCTCGCGCTCGACGCCGACCTCAGCGATCAGCTCGGCCCGCTGAAGCCGCGCGACCGTGTGATACAGCGTCCCGTTCGTGATGGTGAGAAGCCGGTCGTCGCGGCGTCCGCGCATCAGGCGCACCATCTCGTAGGGATGCATGTCGCCTTCGCGGAGCAGCGCCAGCACCATGACCCCCATCGGGGTGAGCTGGTCGCGAGAGCTCTTCATCAGTAGTCCATTCCGTTTAGTCCATATGGACTATATCAGTCCACAGCCCGCGTCCAGGCCGCCCACGGCATCGGGCTTCCCGGTATCGTCGGATCCAGCACGCCGGATCCGGGGGGACGACGATGAAGAAGAACGGGAAGGGCCGGCCGCACCCATCCACGATGCGCGCCGTCTCGCTCGCTGTCGCCGCGGCGTTGATGCTCGCACTGACCGGATGCGGTCCGGTTGACGCAGGATCGAGCGCTGCAGACGCGTTCGAGCGGGACTTCGCCGACGTCGACGGGGTCGCCTCGATCGAGACCGGCGCCCACAATGATCTGCCGTTCATGGGAAGCGTGGACGCTCATGTGACGGCCGAGACCGATCTGTCGGATGCCGAGGTCGACGAGCTCGCCGCGGCCTTCTCGGAGTACATGCGCTCGCATTCCGCGAATGTCGGGTGGAACTCATCCCTCACCGCCGGCGCCGTGACCGTGGGCGTCGACGAGGACGAGGAGAGCGGTACGAAGCACCTCGAGGTCGCCCGAGACCTCATGGCCGTCCCCCACGTTCAACGTATGGAGGTCGGGCTGGCCTTCAGTGACGAGCGGGTGCTGGTCTCGGTGGACAGCCCGGAGATGCTCACACAGGGGTATCTGGCAGCAGCCTCCGCCGTGCGGCGCCTCGGCGTGACCGACGGCCGGTCGAATGCGCACGCCATCACCGGGTCGCCCGGCTTCGGAATCGACGACATGTCCTGGGACGGCGACGCGCCCGACATCATGCCCGCTCTCACCGCCTACGAGATGATCCGCACGCGGTTCACGCTGTCCGGGGCCGCCGTCACACCCGACGAGCTCCACGTGCGCACCGCCAGCGACGATGACGTCTCGGCGCTCCAGGAGTTCGTCTCATCCCTCTCCACGCCCGCCGACCTGGCGATCGACGTGCAAGGCGGTGTGACGACGATGTCGGAGCCCACAGAGGCCGCGAGCGTCGTCACCGATGCGCTGGCCGACCTCGAGGTCTCCACCGCGATCCGCACCTCGAACAACTACGTGAACGTCACGGTGCCGGCGGCGGCAGACGCCGAGACCGTCCTGGACGCGATCGGCGACCTCCCCGAGTTCCGCTCATTGAGCGGCTTCGGTCTGTCCACAGCCGATACCGAGTTCAGCGTCTTCGATCGACCGGCTGACTTCCCGGGTTCGCTCGCGATCGCGCAAGCGGCGTACTCGCTGCCCGGCATCGACGCCGTCGACGTCCGCGAGACCGATGCGGATGAGCAGGAGCCGACGGCGCGGTTCGAGTTCTCGAACTCGGACGAGGCCACGATCTCGGCCTTCGCGAGCACGATGAAGCCCCTGCTTCTCGAACGCGGTTGGCACACGTGGATCAATGCCGATGGCTCGGTGGAATGGTTCACCGCGGCCGATCCGCTGGTCCTCGATGAACCGATCGGCGTCGGCCGCGACGCCGAAGGGCAGAGGTTCGCCGACATGCTGGTGCGATTGTGGGATGCGGCACCGCGATAATGGCTGTGTGAGCGAAGCACTGAGCATCCCCGGCTGGCGGCACGTCTACTCCGGCAAGGTCCGCGACCTGTACGCCTCGGAGGATGCGGAGGACACCCGCATCCTCGTCGTCGCCTCCGACCGGGTGAGCGCGTTCGACTTCGTACTCTCACCCGGCATCCCCGACAAGGGCGCCCTGCTCACGCGACTCAGCCGCTGGTGGTTCACGCAGCTCTCGGACGTGCCGAACCATCTCGCCGAGGGCGAGCTGCCCGCATCCGTCGCCGACCGAGCGATGCTCGCGCAATCGCTCGAGATGCTGCCGATCGAGTGCGTCGTGCGCGGCTACATCACCGGGTCCGGGTGGGTCGAGTACCAGGAGAGCGGCACCGTGTGCGGCATCCCGCTGCCCGCCGGCCTGCAGAACGGCGACCGCCTTCCCGAGCCGCTGTTCACTCCGGCCTACAAGGCGCCGATGGGCGAGCACGACGAGAACATCACGTTCGAGAAGACCGTCGAGCTCGTGGGCGCGGAGCGCGCCGCCCAGCTGCGCGAGGCGTCGCTCGCGATCTACACGCGCGCCGCGGCCATCGCGGAGGACAAGGGCCTGATCCTCGCCGACACGAAGTTCGAATTCGGGACGGATGCCGACGGCACCCTGCGCCTGGCCGATGAGGTGCTCACGAGCGACTCCTCGCGGTACTGGGACGCCGAAGCCTGGGCGAACGGAACGACTCCGAACGAGCGGATGGCCAGCTTCGACAAGCAGATCGTGCGCGACTGGCTCGCCGCGAACTGGGACAAGCAGGGCGAGCCGCCGGCACTGCCGAAGGACGTGGTCGAGCGCACCGCCGCCCGCTACCTCGAGCTGATCGAGCGCCTCGGGGCCTGACCCCGGGCTGCTGAGCCCGTCGAAGCACGCCCAGGTAACACTCAGGAATCGGTAGTGTGGCGGAAGCACTCCCACACCCCCGAACCTGAGGAGCCCGCATGCCCCTGTGGAAGATCCACGGAGATGGACACACCGTCGAACCCGGACAGGTCGTCACGCCCGAAGAGCGGCTGAGCTGGCCGGCCACGATCGCGATCGGCGCCCAGCACGTGGTGGCCATGTTCGGCGCGACGTTCCTCGTGCCGATCATCACGGGATTCCCGGTGACGACGACGCTGCTCTTCTCGGGCGTCGGCACGCTGCTGTTCCTGCTGCTCACCCGCAACCGCCTGCCCAGCTACCTCGGCTCATCATTCGCGTTCCTCGCTCCGATCACGGCGCTCAACGGCGGTAACACCCTCGAGACCCCCGAGCAGATCACACAGGCTCTGGTCGGCGTCGCGGCGGTGGGCGTGCTGCTTGCCGCGATCGGCTTCCTCGTTCAGGCCGTCGGCACCGGATGGATCGACCGGCTCATGCCGCCGGTCGTCGCGGGTGCGATCGTCGCGCTGATCGGCTTCAACCTCGCGCCGGCCGCCTGGAACAACTTCAAGCTGCAGCCCGAGCTCGCCACAGTCACGCTGATCGCGGTGATCCTGTTCAGCGTGCTGTTCCGCGGGTTCCTCGGCCGCATCTCGATCTTCCTCGGCGTGATCGTCGGCTACATCGTCGCCGCGTTCACCGGCCAGCTGAAGTTCGACGGAATCGAGGACGTCGCCTGGGTCGGCCTGCCGCAGTTCCACCTCGCCGCGATCACCGACCCTGCCGCATGGAAGCTCGTGCCGATGTTCCTCCCGGTGGTCCTCGTGCTGATCGCCGAGAACGTCGGGCACGTGCGCGGCGTGGCCACCATGACCAACGACCCGTCGATCAACAAGAGCACCGGCCGCGCACTCGTCGCCGACGGCGTCGCGACCACGATCGCCGGCGCCTTCGGCGGATCGGGCACCACGACCTACGGCGAGAACATCGGCGTCATGGCCGCGACCCGCGTGTATTCGACCGCCGCGTACTGGGTCGCCGGCATCGTCGCGATCCTGCTCGCCTTCTCACCCAAGGTCGGCTTCGTGTTCAACACCATCCCCGCCGGAGTGCTCGGCGGCGTCACGACCGCGCTCTACGGCCTCATCGGCGTGATCGGCATCAAGATCTGGGTCGACAACCGCGTGGACTTCTCCCGCCCGGTGAACCAGTACACGGTCGCGGTGTCGTTCGTGATCGCGATCGCCGGGTTCGCGATGGGCTGGGGAGACTTCCAGCTCGGCGCGATCGTCGTGGGCACGGTCGCGGCTCTGCTGATCTACCACCTGGGCAACGCGATCGCCCGCTGGCGCAAGACCGGAGCGGATGACGGCGGCCCCATCCCCGCGGTCGGCCCCCTGGGCGGCGACCCCGTCTGAGTGACGATGGAGATCCCGGATGCAGAAGCGGCAGCATCCGGGATCTCTGCGCATGCGGCCTGCGCGCCGGCTGCGTTCACAACTCAGGATCAGCGAAGCAGATGGCGCCGATCTCACGCAGTCTCCGCACCGGACCGACGATTCTTCCTGAGTTATGAACGCGCAGCGAGCCGCACGCGCCGGCTTCACAGCGGCCCGCCGGCCTCCGCACGCGCCGCGCCCGACGCACGGGGTCTCGGCTCGCCGCGACGGGGCGGAGCGGACAGCGGAAGCGGATCCTGCGGCTCGGGCAGTCCGTACAGCCGGTGCACCCAGCGCCGCGCGTCTTCGAGCGGGTAGGTGTCGCCGAACACGGCGAACTTCACGAACACGCCCTCGAGGACGCTGCGGAGCATGACCTCCTCGAGTGCGGGGTCCGCGGCGCCGCGCGCCCGGAAGAGGTCGCGCACGGCATCCTCTGCTGCGGCGACGCCCTCGGCGTGCCGCTGCTCCGACTCGGCGAACAGCCGGTGGGTTGCCGGCTGCTGCTGCATCGCGAGCACCGCTCGCTGCAGCGGCACGGCGAAGGCCGTGGCCATGAGGGCTCCGTCGATCACCGCGGCAAGCGCCTCATCAGGTCCGCCCTCGACGCGAGCGAACGAGAGCAGGGTGTCGAACCAGCGGTCGATCACCGCCGAGACGAGCTGGTCCTTGCCTCCGAAGTGATAGTTCACGAGTCCCTGTGCGACGCCGGCGCGACTCGTGATCTCGGCGATGCTTGCCCCCGCAACACCCCGTTCGGCGAACAGCATGATCGCAGCCTGCAGGATGTTCTCCCGCGCCTTCTCGCGCGCGACACGATTCTGCTCGTCAGAGCGTGCCATGCGGCATCCTCCTCTGCGATGCGGACGACGGTCTTCGCGAAACGGGCCTGTTCCCTATAGATTACTCACTGAATACTCGTTCAATCTAAGCCGATCGCCAGATCCTCAGCCCCAGGAGCCCTCATGCGCGCCGCCGCTCGCGTCGACTTCAACAACGTCTTCTCCATCATCGAGTGGCTCATCTCGCAGTGGTGGGTGTGGGTGATCGTGGGCGTCGTAGCCCTGTTCTTCATCGTGGTGTGGCTCATGCCCGGCTTCAAGGTGAAGGCCGACGAGAGGTACTCCACGACCGACACCGAGGCGAACGAGATCGCCCTCGGCCTGCTCCAGATCGTGAACCTGCCCTCGGGCCACTGGAACGACCCGACCGCATCGATCCTGGGCGATCGCGAGAAGAAGGTGCTCGTCGACCAGTGGAGCGTGCACACGCGTCAGGACTGGCTCGACAACATCGAACGCCTCGTCACCGTGCGCCGCCGCCGCGAGATGTGGGTGCTCTATCTCGCCGTGCGCGCACAGCTCGCGGAGCAGCTCGGTCGAGTGCCCAGAACGAAGGAGTGGCTGAACGCGATCGTCGCCGAGGGCGGCGACAAGCGCGACGCCCGCACGTTCGTCACGTCGATCGAGTACACCGAGGGCCTGATCCGCAAGCGCGTCGGCAAGGACATCGTGACGCCCGACCTGTTCGTGAAGACGCTCGACGGCTACGCCCTCGGCCAGGCCGTCGGCATGACGACGTGGGGCGTCGCCCTCGGTCACGGCGACGTCGCGGAAGCGCGCGAGATCATCCATCGCATCAACGTCGAGGGCCGGCCGGCGTTCTCATCGTGGGCGGACTTCGGCCTCAGCTACATCGCCGGTCGCGTGATGCACTGGAGCGACGGCAAGGTCGACGAGAAGGCCTTCGACAAGTTCGGCGACGGATGCGTCGACTTCCAGGCCGCGGCCACCGCGAAGCGCAACGGCCCGTGGGCGACGCTGTCGTGGAGCCTGTAGCGGTCGACCTCGAGCCGCTGCGCCGGAATGCGAGGCTCGGCGACATCCTCGCCTACGAGCGGATCGTGCGGATGCCGCTGCACCGGCGCTTCATCGTCGTGCTCGTCGCGGTGCTGCTCTTCGCTGTCGCGATGCTCGCGGGGCTCTGGTTCCTCGGGCGCAGTGACATCCTCGCGGTGGCTCCGATCCTCGGCGTGTTCGTGGTCGGATACACGGTGCTCGCGGCCGTCGGATTCGCCTGGTACGCCGTGGGGCTCGGGCGCAGGGCCAAGGTGGCGGCCTTCGCCTGGCAGAACGGATGGGCGTACGCCGACCTCCTGGAGAACACCCGTCGCCCCGGCGCAGCGTTCGCGCGTGTGGCGCGCGGGCAGGAGCGCGCAGTGGTCGCATGCGACGACGAGCGGATGCCGTTCGAACTCGGCATGCATCACTCCGTCGCGCGGGGGCAGGAGGGCGCGACCATCCAGCGTCCGTTCGCCTTCATCGAGCTGCCGCTGCCGTCGTCGGTGCCGCACATCGTGCTGGCGAACCGCCGGCGCAGCATCATCCCCACTCTGGGCCTCGGCCGCGGAGCCGCCCGCATGGAACTCGAGGGCGAGTTCGCGACGGTGTTCCGCCTGATCGTGCCCGAGGGCTACCAGCAGGATGCGCTGTACATCTTCACGCCCGACCTCATGGCACGCGTGCTCGACCTCGGCTCCGGGGCTGAGATCGAGCTGGTCTCGGATCGGCTGTACGTCTATCTGCCTGCGCGCACCCGCTTCGATCGTGCAGACACGATGGCCGCCGCGGTGGTCATCGCTGAGGAGTTCCACCGCCGCTTCGCGGCGCGCACCGAGCTGTACCGCGACGACGACGCCGGGGAACTCGCGGCGCGTGCGGGTGTCTCTGTGGGGCTGCGCGGGCAGCGCCTCGGCGGCGGCGGCGTCTCGGTGATCGCGATCGCCGCGACCGCCGGTGTGCTGCTGCTCTCCGCCGGGTTCACGGCGTTCTCGCTGTTCGGCGGCGACATCCTCCGCAGTCTCGGCGCCTCATAGACCCACGGGTGCGGACCGCTGGAGGGGCGTCAGGTCCGTGCCCGTGTCCTCTTCACGACGCCGTGAGCCGCCTGGTCACCAGGTGAGCTGTTCGCGTCCGTCGGAAGACGAACGCCCCGCATCGCCCGCGGCGCCGAGGTCGGGACAACTCAGGATGAGTCGTCATCCCTGGGCGCCTTCGCCGCTCGGGTCGCACGTGTCGATTCCGTCCTCGATCGCTTGTCGCGCTGCTTCCCGCTCGGAAGGGAGCGGGTCCTCTCCCGATATCAGAAGCCGGAGCGTTTCATCCGAGAGGTCGGAGGCGTACAAGAACTGCCCCATGCATGGATAGAAGTCCGGCATGTCGTCATAGCTCGTTACTCCGCCTGCGTGCAGAGTCTCCTTCGACCCCGCGGCGAGTTCCTCGGGTGAGGGCCGCCCCGCGCTCGTTCCCGTGGTGGGCGTGTCGGTCGGTTGCTCGGTGGACGTCGTCGAGGGCGTGTCTGTGGGGATGGCCGGATCGACCGGCCCCGGCAGGTTCGCGAGCAGCGAGATCACCAGCACGATCGTGCCGATGGCTCCGCCGACGACGGCGAGGACCATCCCGACGATCGAGGGCCACTTCACCGCCCCCTTCCGGAACAACCCCACGAGCGACACCACGAACCCGGCCAGCAGGACCACCACACCGACACCGAACACCGCGGGAATGCACGCGAGAACGGTGCCCAGCACCGCCAGTCCCAGACCCACGAAACCGAGAACCGGCGACACGCCGACACCCGCCGCAGGAGAAGACGTCACCGGAGAAGCCGCCACCCCCGACGCCACCCCCTGCACGGGAGCGAAATCATCCGTCCACCGCTCGCCATCCCACCACCGCTGACGACCCGAACCATCGTCATACCACCCAGCCTGCATAACCACACCCTCCTCATCAACACGGCTCCGACCGCGCGGACACCAGCCTACGACGGTGGTATGCCACCCGAACGGGATCTCGCATCGGCATCACCGCCTCGTGACACGCGTCCACGAAACGATCCTCCGCGGGCACGACGCCTCAAAGGCCCGGGCCTCAGGCCTCACCGGGCATCAGGTCCGGATCCTTGTTCACCTGAAGAAGTGAGACGACCAGTTACCAGGTGAGCTGTTCGCGTCCGTCGGAAGACGAACGCCCCGCATCGCCCGCAGCGCCGAGGTCGGGCGCGGTCTCGTCGTCCGGTTCAACCTGGAATGCCATGAGATCCTGCCCGCGGCGACGATTGCGCTTGCTGTTGCGTCCGGCACCCGCACCCCCGCCTGCAGCGCCACCGGCCACGGCTCCGCCGCGTCCGCCATTCGCCGCACCCTGCTGAGCCACGACGCCGGCCGAGCCTGCACCGGATGCCGAACCGACACCGCCGACGCCACCAGCACCCACGCCCACGCCACCGGCGACCAGGCCAGGGCGTCCGCCCAGACGCGCGGCCAGACCAGCGGCTCCACCGCCGACAACACCGTTCATCCCGCCGCCGACTGTTCCGTTACCGCCGGCACCTCCGCCGCCGATACCGCCACCGGGACCGCCGGTTCCTCCACCGGGGACCACGCCGTCAGTGCTGCCGTCGACGTTGGGGTCGGTGCCGTCCGTGTCGGGGACGCGGGGGTCGTTCACGTAAGGCGGGTCGACGTAGGGCGGGTCGACGAACGGCGGGCGGTGGATGAGCGGTGGATCGATGATCGTTCCCCCGCCGCCGCCGTTGCCGCCCCCACCGGATCCCGTTCCTGCCCCTCCGCCGCCGGAGCCGCCGCCGGAGCCGCCGCCGTTGACACCCGGGCCGTCGACCTGCCGGTTTCCACCCGTGCCGTCATCCCCCGAAGGATCGGGCGTGGGCTCGGGCTCGTCGTAGTCCGACACGGGCATCGAATTCATGATGTCCTGCAGGGTGGCATCGAGGGTGGCCGTCACCTTCGCGGCCGCCTCCTCCTGCGCGAGCGCCGCCTGATCCAGGTAATACTGCTTCGCATCGGCCGGCGTCATCAACACTCCAGGCGACACGTGCACAGGGCTGTTCGTGTTCTGCGCCGTGGTCACCGTGTCCTGCTGGTCCTGCGTCAACCCGGCATCAGGCAGTTCGCCGGTACTGGCCGCCGCAGCCTGCAAGGCTTGATTCGCCGCATCGATCGCCTTGCTCAACGCCGCCTGATGCGCCGCGAACCTGTCGATCTCCTTGTGGAGGGTGGTCAGCGCTTCTGACGCACGGTCGCCGTATTCTCCCTCGAAGCCCTGGGCGTGCGCCGCCTTTAGGGCGCTCTCCGATGCCTCGTTCGTTGCTTCCGCCGCCGCGAGACTCTGCTTGGCCTGTTTGTCAAGCGCAACCTCGACGTAGAAGCTCTTTCGGTTAGCCTGCAACCGGTCGAGACGTTCCTTGTTCTGCCCCATGTTCGTTGCCTCTCCAGCCTCAGGCGCTCGTCGTGCCGTAGGCGGAATCCGAGTCAGCCTTGTTCAGCCGATCGATGTACCGCTGCTGCGACTCCTCGTCGAACTTCGTCGTCGAATCGATCGCGAGGACGAGATTCTCCTTCGCCCTGTCCAGTTGCGCCTCAAGCGCGGCGCCCCACGCCAGCGTCGCGTTGTAGCGGGCGGTCAGCATCGCGGCGAGTTCCACCGACTTGCCGTCGGCGGTCCACACCGTGGCGGTCTGGCCCTGGGCGATCGCCTCCAGCGCCTTCCTGGAGGCCCCCAGCGCCGCGTACGCGTCCTCCACCAGCTTCACCTGCTGTGCCGCCTGAACCTCGTTCATCACGACGAAGTTGATCAGCGGAATGACCGGATCCAACAATGGAATCGGAATCGGAATCGGAATTCTCGGCATGGCGCCCCCCTCTGACAAACCTGCTCGTCACAAGCCTAATCTCGAACCCGCCCTCACCGCATGGGGAGGACTACCCATAGGGTGACCAGCCTTTGACGGCGCCGGCGGCGGTTCAGTTGGAACCATCACCGTTCGGGTCGCAGGTCAACGTCGCCTCATAGGACGCCTCCACGACCGCGTCACGCTCAGAACCCGTCACGATCTCGCCAGCGGCGATGATCCGAAGCGTTTCGTCGGACAGGTCGGAGTCGTAGAGGAATTGACCGACGCATGGGTAGAAGTCAGCATGTCGTCATATTCGGTGACACCGCCAGCGCGCACCCCGGCGGCAAATCCATCCGCGATCTCCTCTGGTGACGGCCGCCCCGCGCTCGCGGTGGGGGTGTCGGTCGGCTGTTGTGTGGAGGTCGAGGGTGCGTCGGTAGGGATGGCGGGATCCGTCGGTGATGGCAGGTTCGCGAGCAGCGAGACCACCAGCACGATCGTGCCGATCGCCCCACCGACCACCGCGAGGACCATCCCGACGATCGAGGGCCATTTCGCCGTACCCCTGCGGAACAATCCGACCAATGACACGACGAACCCGATCAGCAACACCGCCACCCCGACACCGAACACCGCGGGGATGCACGCGAGCACGGTACCCAGCACCGCCAACCCCAGACCGATAAAGCCGAGAACAGGCGCACCCGCAGCAGGAGAAGACGTCACCGGAGAAGCCGCCACCCCCGACGCCGCCCCCTGTGCGGGAGCGAAATCATCCGTCCACCGCTCCCCATCCCACCACCGCTGACGACCCGAACCATCGTCATACCACCCAGCCTGCATGACCACACCCTCCTCGACGACACGGCCCGCACCGCGCGATCACCAGCGTACGTTGGTGGCGTTTCATCTCGCTTCGCCCGCTCAAGGATCGGGGCACGACGACTGGACGCGCAGCATCGCTCCCGGCCGAAGCGGAAGAACAGCCTCAGCGCCGGATGATGCGCTGCTCGATCGCGGCGGCGACGGCTCCGGCCCTCGTGTCGACGCCGAGCTTGGTGTAGATGTGCGACAGGTGCGATTTCACGGTGGCCTCCGACACGAACAGCGCTCTGGCGAGCTCGCGATTGCCGAGCCCGTCGGCGAGCAGCTCGAGCACCTCGACTTCCCGCTCGGTCATGCGGGGCTCAGGCGACGACGCCCTGCGCATCAGCACGCCGGCCACGGACGGCGCGAGCGCGGGTTGCCCTCTGGCCACCGAGCGGATGCCCGCGAACAGGTCCTGCGGAGGCACGTCCTTGAGCAGGTATCCGGCGGCCCCCGCGTCCAGCGCCCTGAGGATGTCGGACTCGGTGTCGTACGTCGTCAGCACGAGCACGGCGGGCGGCTCGGGCAGCGCCTTCACGCGCTTGGTGGCCTCGATGCCGCCCACGCCGTCGCCGAGGCTGAGATCCATCAGCACGACGTCGGGCCCGGTCTCGGCGATCACCGCGAGCGCGGCCGCCGCGTCACCGGCCTCGCCGACGACCTGCAGGTCGTCGCTCGACTCGATCAGCGCCCGAAGGCCGGCGCGCACCACGGGGTGGTCGTCGACGAGCACGAGTCGCAGAGTCATCCGTCTCCCTCTCCTTCGCCGAACACCGAGGAGTCGGAGCCGGAAACGACCAGAGCGGATGCCGGGAACACGGCCGACAGCGTCGTGCCCTCGCCCGGCGCGCTCTCGATCTCGAACGTGCCGCCCAGCACCGCGATGCGCTCCTCGATCCCGGCCAGACCGCGGCCACGCCCGGCCGCACGCCGCTCGGCCACGCGCGCCCGCAGCCCCCGCGGACCGGCGTCGAAGCCCACGCCGTCGTCGCGGATGTCGAGCCGCAGCTCGTCGGGGTGAGCTGTGAGGCTCACGACCGCGCGCGAGGCGTGCGCGTGCTCGGCGACGTTGGCGAGCGCCCCTTGGACCGTGCGGATCAGCGCCGCCGCGACCGGGAGCGGCACCTCGCCCACGGCGCCGTGACTGCGGAACGAGGCGTCGATGCCGACGGCATCCGCCACGACCTTCTCGATGGCCGCCGGCAATGATCCAGCGGCGCCGTCGAGTTCGGAAGGCGCGAGATCGCGCACGACGCGGCGCGCCGCGTCGAGCCCCTCGCGCGCCGCGTCCGCTGCCGAGCGCACCTGCGCACGCGCCTCATCGGGCTGCGCCTGCCACTGCTGCTGCGCTGCCTGCAGCAGCAGGTTGATGCTCGAGAGGTCCTGACCGACCGAGTCGTGGATCTCGCGCGACAGCCGCGCCCTCTCGGCCAGAGCACCCGCCCGGTGCTCGGCCGCGGCGAGATCGGCCTGCGTGGCTGTCAGCTCGTCGACGAGCTGCTGCCGCGCCCGCGCCTCGCGGTCGAGAGCCCTGTATGCGATGGCCGTGGCGACGGCGATCCCGATCGGGCCGGCGACGATCGTGGGGTCAGGATCGGCGGCCAGCCGCAGCTGTGCGACGATCACGACCGCCGTCATGCCCGCGACGATGCCGCTCGCCGGCCAGAACGGCAGGATCTGCAGCACCGCGAACGCGAGCGGCACGGCGCACCAGGCAAACGAGGGTGCGATGAGCGTGAGCATGATCCAGGCCGCTGCGGCGACGAGCGTCCAGACGGCGGGCCAGGCGCCGCGCCGCGGGACGAGGCTCTGCACCGCGGCGACCGCAGCGAGGACGACGGCGCCGGACAGGACGATCGCCATCATCGTCGGTTCGTCGTGTCGGAGCACGTAGCGGATGCCGCACACGGCGATCAGGGCGAGCAGCACGAGCTGCAGCATCCGCCCGAATCGCACCGGGGCGAGGATGCCGCGAACGCCGTCCATCGTGTCCATCATCGTCAGCCTAGGCACGCGCGGCCCGTCGGGCATCAGCCGATCGGCTATCGCTGCGCCGGGCGCACGCGGAATCGCACGCGCGCGCCCGGGGGCAATTGACCTGCGAGATCGAGGGCGCCGGCGGTGAGCGCGCCGATGATCGGATAGCCGCCGGTGAGCGGATGATCAGGCAGGAACAGCACCGGCTGCCCGTCGGCCGGCACCTGGATCGCGCCCGTGACCGCTCCCTCACTGGGCAGCTCTCCCGCGATGGCCCGGGCGAGCGCGACCTCGCCGTGCAAGCGGATGCCGACGCGATCCGAGCGCGGAGTCACCGTCCACTCCTGACCGGTGAGGGTGTGCAGCGCCTGCGGCGTGAACCAGTCGTCACGAGGGCCGAGCGTGATGTCGAGCTCGACGAGGTCGCCGGATGCCGGGAGCGGGCGCGGCAGAGGATGCGGGTCGACCGCGTGCGGTGCGTGCTCGCCGACCTCGACGACATCGCCCTGCCGGAGCGAGGCGGGTCCGAGCCCCGCGAGCGTGTCGGCGGATCGGCTCCCGAGCACGGGAGGGACGAGGATGCCGCCGCGCACCGCGACCACGTATCGCAGGCCGTTCGTCGGGGCGCCGAGAGTGAGTTCATCGCCGTCGGAGGTTGCGAAGGGCGCCCCGTGGTCGACCGTGCTCTCGAATCCGTCGGCGTTCGTCAGCGTCAGCTCGCCTATCGCGCCTGTGACCGCCGCGACGCCGGAGCCGCGGAAGCGGAGAGCGGCGCCGCCCACGATCTCCAGCACGGCCGCGCCTCTGTGGTTTCCGACGGCGCGGTTCGCGTCGCTCAGCGCCGTACGGTCGGCGGCACCGGATTCCGAGACCCCGAGCGCCGCGTGTCCGGGGCGACCGCGGTCCTGCACCAGGATCTGAAGAGCCGGACGGGCGACCTCGATCGTGCGGGCCTGATCTCGCGCGGATGAGCGGGGCGCTTCGCCTCGGTCGCTGGCGCTCCCTCGCTCAACGAGCGGTGTCACGAGCGGCGCAGCCGGTAGCCTCGAGAGCGAGAGCGCCGCAGTGTCGGCGCGGACGAAGCGCACGCGCGTCCCCGGCGAGAGCAGCGCGGGCGGCTCGCGATCGATGTCCCACATCACGGCATCCGTGCGACCGATCAACTGCCAGCCGCCGGGGCTCTCGCGCGGGTACACGCCCGTGAACGCACCGGCGAGACCGACAGCACCCGCCGGTACCCGCGTTCTCGGCGACGAGCGGCGGGGCACGTCGAAGAGCGGATCGTCGCTCACCAGGTAGCCGAATCCCGGCGCGAAGCCCGAGAAGGCGACCTGCCAGCCGGCCCCGAGGTGTCTGTTCACCACCTCCTCGGCGGAGACGCCGAGGAGGTGCGCGACCTCATGCAGGTCGTCACCTTCGTAGTGCACGGGAATGCTCACCTCGCCCGCACGCCGATCCTCTCCGGCATCCGCTGACGTGCCGGCGAGCGTCGCGGCGAGCTCCCGCGCCGACACCTGCAAGGGGTCGAAGCGCACCAGCACCGAGCGCGCACCGGGGATGAGCTCGACCACCCCGGGAAGGTGCGCCCACGCAGGCCCCAGCCGCATCGTCTCGGCCAGGTCAGCGGTCTCGACCAGCAGCGCGCGATCGGATGCCGTGAGGATGCGCATTCGTCCTCCGTCAGGCCCCGGCGAAGGGGGCGATCGCGATGCCGGAGGCCCGCAGCATCCGCCTGATCTCCGACGCCATCGCGACCGCGCCTGGACTGTCTCCGTGCACGCAGACCGACTGCGCACTGATGCGCAGCGCGCTGCCGTCAGCGGCATGGATCACACCCTCGCTCGCCAGCCGCACCACGCGCTCGGCGACGACAGCGGGGCCGTGCAGCACCGCGCCGGCTTCGCCGCGAGGGACGAGCCGTCCGTCTGCGCGGTACGCGCGATCGGCGAAGGCCTCCACGGCGACCTCCAGTCCGGCCCGCTCGGCGACCTCGAGCACTGCGCCTCCGGCGAGGCCGAGCACCACCATGCCGGGATCGATCGCCTTGACCGCGGCGACCACGGCGCCAGCCTGGTCCTCGTCGTGCGCGATGCGGTTGTACAGCGCGCCATGCGGCTTCACGTACGAGACCCGGCCGCCCGCCGACGACGCGAGCGCGATGAGGGCTCCGATCTGATATTCGACCTGGGCCTGCAGCGTCGCCGGATCGACGTCGACGTCGACACGGCCGAAGTTCGCGTGGTCGCGGTAGCCGGGATGTGCGCCGATCACGATCCCGCCCCGCACCGCGGCCGCCACAGTCTCTCTGATCCCCTCCGGAGTGCCCGCGTGGAAGCCGCACGAGACGTTCGCGCTCGTGACGATCTCGAGCATCGCCGCGTCGTCGGCGACCACACGACCCGGCTCGTTCTCGCCCAGATCGGAGTTCAGGTCGATGCTCGCCATCTCGCTCTCCCCTTCCGCCAGCACACCACCAGTGTGCCCGTGCAGAGAGGAGGCTGCTCGACCATGACGTTCGTGGTCGCCTGCTCGCCCTCGCGTTCGACCTGCGTCGGCCGGTATCGGCACCTTCGACCAGCATCCGCGTCGCGTGTTTCTGCCCTGAGTGCAGAAAACACCCGGCACGCCGCGGACTGTATTGACTCCGAGAAAACAGCGCCGTTACCGTGAGCGAGCTTCGACACGATCGGCGGGACGAAGAAGTCCGCCTCCCCGGGCCGGAGCCCGTCCACCGACCAGGAGGGCGGAATCGCTCAGATCGAAGAGGATCACTGCATGCGACTCATCAGAACCCTTGCGCTCGCCGCCACCGCGGTCGCGGCGCTCAGCATCGGCGCGGCCATGCCCGCCACGGCTGCGACGTCTGTCGACGACGGATCCGACGTGCCCTCCTTCCAGGAGTTCGCCGCGTCGACCTTCCGTGATGTCGACGGCAGCTACATCGTCAACGGAGACGAGGTGATCTCGAACCGCAGCGACCTGCGGACCTTCTACGACCGGCTCGTCGGCCCCGATACGCTGACCGACGGACTCATCGTGAACACCGTCAGCGGCGCCGACGACCGGTGGTCCGACGCGCAGGTGGGCAACCTCACCTACTGCGTCAGCACGAAGTTCGGCAGCCGTCACGCCGACATCGTGAGCGCGATGGAGAGCGGCACCGCTCTGTGGGAGAACGCCTCGTCGAAGATCGACTTCGTCTACGTCGGCAGCGCCGACGGCAACTGCACGACCCGCAACAAGTCGGTCGCGTTCTCGGTCGAGCCGGTGCAGACCTCGCAGTACATCGCCCGCGCATTCTTCCCGAGCACGCCCGACCGCCAGCAGAACGTGCTCGTCGACGACTCGATCTGGACCTCTGGCTCCTGGACGCCGACGAACATTCTGGGCCACGAGCTCGGGCACGTCCTCGGGTTCCGGCACGAGCACACGCGTCCCGAGTCGGGCACGTGCTTCGAAGACAACAACTGGCGGCCGCTGACCCCGTACGACTCCTCGTCGATCATGCACTACCCGCAGTGCAACGGCTCGTCCGACGACCTGTCGATGACCAGCACCGACGTCTCAGGCGTCGTCTCGCTCTACGGCAACTGACACTCGCAGAATGCGGCGGGCCCGGTCGATCACGACCGGGCCCGCCGTCTGTGCGGGGCGTCAGGCCGAGGCCCGCACCACGAGCTCGGTCGGCAGGATCGTGATGCGCTCGGGGCTCTCTCCCGCGAGCCGCGACAGCAGGACACCGGCCATCGCCTCGCCCTGTGCGTACATCGGCTGGCGGATGGTGGTGAGCGGCGGATCGGTCGTGAGCGCGACAGCGGAGTCGTCGAAGCCCACGATCGCGACGTCGTCGGGAACGCGGATGCCGGCGGCGCGGAGCGCCGTCATCGCCCCCCGAGCCATCAGGTCGCTCGCCACGAAGATCGCGTCGGGACGGCCGACGGCGAGGATGCGGCGCACGGCCTCGGCGCCCGATGCCTCGGAGTAGTCGCCCGCCTCCTCGGCGAACGGCGTGAGCCCGGCATCCGCCAGTGCGTCCCGATATCCCTGCACGCGATCGTTCGAGGCCACCATCGTCAGCGGGCCCGAGATGGTCGCGACGCGCGTGCGGCCGATGGCGATCAGCCGACGAGTCGCGACGCGGGCGGCGGCGACGTTGTCGACGTCGACGACGTAGTCGCCGTCGCGGGGCCGCACCGGCCGCCCGCCGTACACGACCGGCACGGCATCCGCGATCCTCTCGATGAAGGCGTCACTCGTGTGGTGCGAGACGATCAGCGCGCCGTCGACGCCGCCGTTGCGCATGAAGGCCGAGACCTTGTCGCCGGGGTCGTCGCTCGCGATCAGCAGGTTGAGCAGGTAGTCGGATGCTCCGAGCGCACCCGTGATCCCGGCCACGATCGCCGCGAAGAAGGGGTCTCCGAAGAACCGGGTGGTGTCCTCGGGAACGACCAGGGCGATCGCGTGCGTCTGCCGCGACGCGAGCGACCGCGCGGCCCGGTTGGGCACGTAGTTCATGTCGGCGATCGCGCGCTGCACGGCGGCGAGCGCCTCGGGGCTCACGGCCGTCGAGCCGTTCACGACCCTCGACACGGTCGAGCGGGAGACGCCGGCTGCCGCGGCCACCTCTTCGATGGTCGGCCTGCTCATCGGTCTCCCGTCGTCGTACGAATCGCGTGCACGCGGCATCCGCTCCTCCGAAAGGTCCGTGGTCCGAGAAGAACCACCGGACCTGCTCAGAGAGCGCGAGCCGCGATGATGCGAGCGTACTCCCGGCCGGAGTCCTTCACCGTGCGCTGCTGGGTGTCGTAGTCGACGCGCACGATGCCGAAGCGCTTGTCGTAGCCCCACGCCCACTCGTAGTTGTCGAACAGCGACCAGTAGAAGTAGCCGCGCACGTCGACCCCGGCCTCTGCAGCGTCGAGCACGGCACCCAGGTGCAGCCGCAGGAACTCGGCTCGATCGGCGTCGTGCACCTGCCCGTCGGATGCGACCACATCGTCGTACGCGGCGCCGTTCTCGGTCATGTACAACACGGTGCCCGCGGGCTGCGCGTACTCGTCCCAGACCCGGTGGAGCAGCCGTGTGAGGCCCTCGGGCTGCACCTCCCAGTTCTGCGCGGTGCGGGGCAGACCCCGCTCGACCGAGTGGATGCCCGCATCCGAGGGATAGGGACTGCGGCCAGGGCGTGTCGTCGCCGGTCCGCCCGACGGCGGCGCCGTCTCCGGCACCTGGCCCGCCACGAGGTCGCCGTGGTAGTAGTTGACTCCCTGCGTGTCGATGGGCTGCGCGATCGTCGCGAGGTCTCCGTCGTGCACGGCCTCTTCGAAGCGGCGCACTGCCTCGGCGTCCACCGCTCTGACGTCTTCGACGATGTCCGCCGGGTACTCCGCCCGATAGATCGGGTCGAGGAACCAGCGGTTGAACTGCCCGTCGACGCGGCGAGCGGCGTCGACGTCGGCGGGGTTGCGGGGGTCGGCCGGGTCGGCCACCGTGTGGTTCAGCGTGATGCCGAGGTTCAGCGATGCATCGCGCGAGCGCAGCTCTCGCACTGTCGCGCCGTGCGCGAGCAGCAGATGGTGCGAGGCGAGCAGCCCTTCGGCGATGCTCGTGTGACCGGGCGCGTGCTCGCCGCCTGTATAAGAGAGGAACGACGCGCACCACGGTTCGTTCAGCGTGGTCCACACGTTCACACGGTCCCCGAGCGCGTCGTGCATGGTGCCCGCGTACTCGACGAAGCGGTCTACCGTGTCGCGACTGGTCCAGCCGCCGACCTCCTGCAGCGCCTGCGGCATGTCCCAGTGGTACAGGGTCAGCCAGGGCAGGATGCCGGCGCCGAGCAGCTCGTCGACCAGCCGCTTGTAGAAGTCGACGCCCTTCTCGTTGACCGCGCCGCCGTCTGGGCGCACCCGCGACCACGAGGTCGAGAAGCGGTAGGTCTGCAGGCCGAGCTCCTTCATGAGCGCGACGTCCTGCGGGTACCGGTGGTAGTGATCGCACGCCACGTCACCGTTGTCGCCGCCGATCACGGCCCCCGGGACACGCGAGAACTCGTCCCAGATGGATGCCGTGCGCCCGTCTTCGAAGGCCGCACCCTCGATCTGGTAGGCCGCGGTCGCGGCGCCGAACAGGAAGTCCTTGGGGAAGGGGCGGGTCATAGGGGTCATCCTTTCACCGCGCCGGCCATGATTCCACTGACGAGCTGCTTGCCGGCGACGACGAACAGCACGAGCAGCGGAAGCGTGGCGAGCACGGCTCCTGCGAGCACGATCGAGTAGTCCACGTAGAAGCCCGACTGCAGCTGGCTGAGCGCGGTCTGCAGCGTGGGGTTCTGCGGGGAGAGCACGATGAGCGGCCACAGGTAGTCGGTCCACGCCGTCATGAAGGTGAACAGGCCCAGAATCGCCATCGCCGGGCGCGCGGCGGGGACGCCGACGGTCAGGAAGGTGCGGAACTGGTTCGCGCCGTCCATGCGCGCCGCCTCGATCAGCTCGTCGGGGATCACGTCGACGAGGTACTGGCGCATAAAGAAGACGCCGAACGCTGTGACCAGGGTCGGCACGATCACCGCCCCGATCGAGCCCGTCCAGCCGAGCTGGCGCATGAGCATGAACAGCGGGATGATGCCCAGCTGGGTCGGGATCGCCATCGTCACGATCACGAACACCATGAGCCCGTCGCGTCCCTTGAAGCGCAGCTTCGCGAACGCGTAGCCGGCGAGGGTCGAGAACGTCACGACCGAGATCGTGATGATGGCCGAGATCAGGATCGAGTTGCCGAGCGCCTTCCAGAACGGGATGGCGTCGAGCACCTTGGCGGCGTTCGCGAGGAAGTTGCCGCCAGGGATCAGGGGCAGAGTCTCGCCGCGGGTTGAGTTCGTGCCGCTCGCGACCACGAACGACCACCACAGCGGGTACGCGCTGCCGAGCAGGAAAGCAGTGAGCAGGCCGTAGGTGAGGAATCCGGGGCGGCTGCCTATGCCGGCGGTGCCGCTCTGGCGGCTGCGGCGGATGCGCTCGGGGACGCTGAGGGCCTGGGTGGCGGTCATCGGACGCGCTCCTTCCGGCGGCGCTTCGGCGCATCTCCGGTGGAGATGCTGCGGGAGATGAGGAAGTTGATGAGCCCGATGCCGACGATCAGCACGAACAGGAGGATGGCGACGGCGGATGCCTCGCCGAGGTTGCGGCGGAAGAACGCCAGCTCCCACAGGAACAGCACGGTGGTCTGGAACTGCCGCTCGCTGCCGCCGATGCCGCCGGCCGTCGACACGTCGAACAGGCGCGGCTCGGCGAAGATCTGCAGGCCGCCGATCGTCGCCGTGATGATCACGAAGATCAGGGTGGGGCGGATGCTGGGGATCGTGATCGAGAAGAACCGGCGCGCGGCGCCCGCGCCGTCGATCGCGGCGGACTCGTACAGGTCGCGCGGCACCGCCTGCATGGCGGCGAGCAGGATCAGGGCGTTGTAGCCGGTCCAGCGGAAGTTCACCATGGTCGCGATCGCGATGTGCGACAGGAAGGTGTTGTGCTTCCACTCCTGGTCGACGATGCCGATCAGGTTCAGCAGATTGTTCGCGAGACCGTCGGCCTCGTTGAAGATACTCGAGAAGATGATGGCGGTGGCCACCGGGGTCACCACGAACGGGATCAGCACGCTCATCCGCCAGAACGACGGGGCGCGCAGGCCCTGGTCGAGCAGGTACGCGATCACGAGAGCGACGGCCAGCTGCGGGATCGCCGAGAGCAGGAAGATGCTCAGGGTGTTGCCGATCGAGTTCCAGAACATGCCGTCGCCCAGGATCTCGGTGAAGTTCGACAGGCCGACGAAGCCGCCCTCGCCTTTCAGCAGATCCCAGTCGTGCAGGGCGACCCACACCGTGTACAGCAGCGGGAACAGGCCGATCAGCCCGAACAGCAGGAAGAACGGCGAGACGTAGAGGTACGGCGAGCCCTTCTGATCGATGCGCGAGAGGCGATGCCGCCACGACGACTTCGAGGCGGCACCCGCGCTCCTGCTCTTCAGCGGAGCGGATGCCGTCGCCCGCTGCTCTTCGGTGAGAGTCATGCGTGTTCCTTCACTCGGGGTGGCGTGCTTCGACAGGCTCAGCAACCCAGGAATGGGTCCCTGAGCCTGTCGAAGGGTCGGCTCAGTTGGTCGGGACGAGCTCGTGCAGGAGGCCGATCGCCTGGTCCCAGGCGCCCTTGGTGTCGGTCTCGCCGCGGTCGAGCGCGGTGATGGCCGGGCCGAACACGTTCTCCTGGATCACGGAGTCGTCAGCGCCCTTGTACTGCGCGACGACGCCCTTGGCCCGCTCGGCGAGGATCGCGCCGGTGGGCGCCCCGTTGAAGATCTCGTTGGGCGTGGCCTCTTCGGCCAGCGTCTGCTGAGCCTTGATCGTGGAGGGGAAGTTGCCGGCCGCGGCCGACTGCTTCACCTGCTGCTCGGGCTGGGTCAGCCAGTCGGCGAGCTCGGCGGCCGCCTTCTTGTGCTCGGAGCTCTCGGGAATCGACAGCCACGCGCCGCCCCAGTTCACTGCACCGCCGGGGAACGCGTCGGCGAAGTCCCAGCCGGTCGAGGCGTCACCGCCGCCCGACTCGAGCTTGCCCTGCACGACGCCCAGCATCCATCCGGGGCAGACCATCGTGGCGAACGTGCCGTCGACGAACGACTTGCCGCCGTTCCAGTCCCACTGCGTCTCGGCAGCGGAGAGCCCGCCTTCGGCTGCGGCGCCCAGCTGCTCGAAGCGCTTCTTGAGCTCGGCGTTGCCCTCGACGTTGAGCTTGCCGTCGGAGGTGTAGTAGCCCTCGTCGAGCTGGTTGACCATCGAGTTCCAGACGAAGCCGGACTGGTCGAACCAGGCCTTGCCGGTCTTGGCGGTGTACTCGGCGCCGACGGCGAAGTAGTTGTCCCAGTCGCCGTCGAGCAGCTTCGCGACCGACTCGCGGTCGCTGGGGAGACCTGCGGCCTCGAACGCCTTGGTGTTGTAGCAGATGCCCGAGGGGCCGACGTCGGTGCCGTAGCCGATCACGCGGCCGTCGGGGTCGGTCGCCTGGTCGTACTTCCAGTCGAGCCAGTCGCCCTTGCGGTCTTCGATCCCGTAGTCGCGCAGGTCGACGAACGTGTCGGACACGTCCATGATGGCGCCGAGCCAGCCTTCCTCGATCGCGACGACGTCGCTGAGGCCGGAGCCGGCGGCGATCTTCGTGAAGGCGTCGGTGCGGGCGTTGCCGCCGGTGTCGATGTTCGTGGCCTCGATGGTCACGTTCGGGTGGAGCTTCTCATACTCCTTGTAGAGGTCGTCATAGCCGAAGGTGCCGAAGGTGGTCACGGTCAGCGTGACCTTCTCGTCGGCCCCGTCCGCGCTGTCTCCGGCGCCGGGTGAGGCGCAGCCGGCGAGGGCGATGGCGGAGACGGATGCCGCGGCAGCAGTCGCCAAGAGGCGTCGGCGGGCACGTGTGTTCACAGGTCACTCCTTTGTGCAGGTCGTGCGGTGGATGGTGCGTTCGGGGTGTCATGGGAGCGCTCCCATGAACTGTTGAGCACCCTATGGGAGCGCTCCCACGCGTGTCAAGCGACCTACCCCGCCACAGACCGCGGAGGTACTCCGGCCGGCACTCTGAACCTGTCGATCCCGAAGGCGGCGTACCCTTGACCGGTGCCCGAAGCCGAACTCTCCCCCGCCCTCGTCCGCGCCGAATCGCTGATCCGCTCGATCCCGGACTACCCCGAACCCGGCATCGTCTTCCGCGACATCACGCCGCTGCTGGCGGATGCAGAGGCGCTGCAGGCGACCACCGAGGCGATCATCGCCCCGTTCGCCGGCCAGTTCGACGTGGTCGCAGGCATCGAGGCGCGCGGGTTCATCCTCGCCGGAGCCGCGGCGATCGCGGCCGGCGTCGGGCTCATCCCGATCCGCAAGGCGGGCAAGCTGCCGCGGCCCGCGGCATCCGTCGACTACGCCCTCGAGTACGGCACCGCGACCATCGAGATGCACGACGATCTGCCCGCCGGATCCCGCGTGCTGCTCATCGATGACGTGCTCGCCACCGGCGGCACCCTCGCCGCCGGACGCGAGCTCGTCGAGCGACTGGGCAGCCACGTGATCGGCATCTCGGTGCTGTTCGAGATCGACGGCCTCGGAGGCCGCGACGCGATCGGCGACCTGCACACCGTCTTCCACGCCTCCTGACGCCGCCAGCCGGGGCTCGTCGAGTTCACGTGCACTCGACGAGTGCACGGCATCCGCCCGGTAGCGCGCCGTGCACTCGGCGGCAAACCGTGCGGTCGGTGACCGTCGAGCTCGCGTAAGTCGACGTGCGCAAGCCGGTAGACTGGTGCCGCCCGTCTGCCTGTGAGTCCTGGAGCGTTCATGCCCACCATCGTCGTCGACGTCATGCCCAAGCCCGAACTGCTCGACCCGCAGGGGAAGGCCGTGTCCGGCGCATTCGCGCGTCTGGGCGTCGAGGGCTTCTCCGATGTCCGCATCGGCAAGCGCTTCGAGCTCACCGTCGAGGGCGAGGTCACCGACGAGGTCCTCGCCGAGGCCAAGCGCATCGCAGACGAGGTGCTCTCCAACTCCGTGATCGAAGACGTCGTCGGCATCGAGGTCGCCGAGTGAGCGTTCGCATCGGGGTCATCACCTTCCCCGGTTCGCTCGACGACCGCGACGCGCAGCGCGCCGTGCGCATCGCCGGCGCCGAGCCCGTCGCCCTGTGGCACGGCTCCCACGACCTCGAGGGCGTCGACGCGCTCGTGCTCCCCGGCGGCTTCAGCTACGGCGACTACCTGCGCGCCGGAGCGATCGCCGCGCTGTCGCCGATCATGGCCGAGGTGAAGGAAGCCGCAGCCAAGGGCATGCCGATCCTCGGCATCTGCAACGGATTCCAGATGCTCGTCGAGGCGCACCTGCTTCCCGGCGGTCTGATCCGCAACGACCACCAGCACTTCGTGCGTCGCGACCAGAAGCTCACGGTCGAGAACTCCGACACGGCGTGGACGAACACGTTCCGCCGCGGCCAGGAGATCGTCATCCCGCTGAAGAACGCCGACGGCGGCTACATCGCCGACGAGGAGACGCTCGACCGGCTCGAGGGCGAGGGCCTGGTCGCATTCCGCTACGCGGGCGTCAACCCGAACGGATCGCTGCGCGACATCGCCGGTCTCACGAACGAGGCGGGCAACGTGGTGGGCCTGATGCCGCACCCGGAGCACGCCACCGAGCCCGGCTTCGGCCCCGACACCGCAGCCGCCATGCGCTCGGGCGTCGACGGGCTCGGCTTCTTCGCCAGCGCGATCGCCGCTGTCGCGCGCGTCGCGGCGTAAGCCCCTTTCCGCCGCTGCGGCGGCGTACTAGCATCCGAGCATGCCCATCGCACTGGAGAACGTCGGCATCGCCGTGCGCGATCTCGACGAGGCCGTCTCCTTCTTCACAGACCTCGGCCTCACGGTTCTCGGTCGCGACGAGGTGAGCGGCGAGTGGGCCGATACCGCGGTCGGTCTCGACGGCAACCATGCGAAGATCGCAGTGCTGCAGACACCAGACGGACGCGGCCAGCTCGAGTTCTTCGAGTACATCCATCCGGACGCGATCGAGACCGAGCCCACGCTGCCCAACGAGATCGGCATGCATCGCGTGGCGTTCTCCGTCGATGACATCGACGATGCGCTCGCGATCGCCGCCCGACACGGATGCCACCCGCTTCGCGGAGTCGCCACCTATGAGGACGTCTACAAGCTCACCTACCTGCGCGGTCCCAGCGGCATCCTGGTGATGTTCGCCCAGGATCTGCGCAAGGGCGCGAGCGCCTAGCCGAGCGCCGGGGGCCAGACCCCGATGATCACTGCCATCACGACGACCGTCACCAGCTCGTGCGCGATGTTCAGCGTGGTGAGCCTGGTCGAGCGCCCTTCGAAGGCGTCGTGCGTGATGAAGCGCGCGGCCGTGAACCCGGCCCACAGTGTCACCGCGGTGACGACCGCGCTCCAGAAGAACGCTCCCCCGTAGAAGTGCCAGGCGATGGCGGATGCTCCGGCGAGCACCCACGCCGTGATGAAGCTCACGATCACGGTCGTGATGATCGCCATGGTCGCGCTCGCGGCTGGGCGACCCATGTCGACGTTCGCGAGCCGCGACCAGCGCGTGCCGAACACCTTCGGGGCGTACCAGATCGAGCCGACGACCATGCTCGATGCGGTCGCGATCAGAACAGCCCAGTAGTTGATCTCGGGAACCATGGCAGCCTCCATCGGATCGGATGCCGCCACACTACTCCCCGACAGCGCCGCTCCCCCGGTAAGGCCGCGCCCCGGTGAAGCCGCACCCCGGCATCCACCGTCCGCCCCGAACCCCGCCTCCTGCGCGACCGAATCCGGGGCCGACACGCCAGAACGGGGGACGAAACGCGAAGAACGTCCCCCGATGTGGCGTGTCGGCCCCCGAAACGGGAGTGAAGCAACCCCGTGCAAGAGCGCCCGCAAACGCATCGCGCATCCGGATTCCGAACCGATTCGATTCCTGCCCTGGCGTGAGTGTAAGCGTTTGCACTAATCTGATCGCATGGCACAGCTTGAGCAGATCGCAGCCCCCGGTTCCGAGTGGTGGCGCAGCGCGGTCATCTACCAGATCTACCCCCGCTCCTTCGCCGACGCGTCCGGCGACGGCATCGGCGACCTGCCCGGCATCACGAGCCGCCTCGACTCCCTCAAGGAGCTCGGCGTCGACGCGATCTGGCTGAGCCCGTTCATGACCTCGCCGCAGCGCGATGCCGGCTACGACGTGGCCGACTACCGCGACGTCGACCCGCTGTTCGGCACGCTCGCGGACTTCGACCGCATGCTCGAGGAGTCGCACGCGCGCGGCATCCGCGTCATCGTCGACCTCGTCCCGAATCACTCCTCCGATCAGCACGTGTGGTTCCAGGAGGCGCTGAAGGCCGGCCCCGGCAGCCCCGAGCGCGCCCGTTACGTGTTCCGCGACGGCCGCGGCAAGAACGGCGAGCTCCCCCCGAACAACTGGGAGTCCGTGTTCGGCGGCGGCATGTGGGAGCGCGTCACCGAGGCGGACGGCACCCCCGGCCAGTGGTACCTGCACATCTTCGACGCCACCCAGCCCGACTTCGACTGGACCAACGAAGAGGTCAAGGAGGAGTTCCGCAGCATCCTGCGCTTCTGGCTCGACCGCGGCGTCGACGGCTTCCGCGTCGACGTGGCGCACGGCATGGTCAAGGAGGCCGGTCTTCCCGACTACGCCCCCGTCGCCGATGCCGACTCCATGGGCGGCGGCGAGGAGAACGTGCCGTACTGGGGTCAGGATGCCGTGCACGACATCTACCGCGACTGGCACAAGGTGCTCGCCGAGTACGACGGCGACCGCGCCCTGTGCGGCGAGGCCTGGCTGCCCACGCTCAAGAAGACGGCCCTCTGGGTGCGCCCCGACGAGATGCACCAGACCTTCAACTTCCCGTACCTGATGACCCCGTGGGACGCGAAGGCCCTCGGCGACGTCATCCGCGAGTCCCTCGACGAGTTCGGCGCGGTCGGCGCCCCCAGCACCTGGGTGCTGTCGAACCACGACGTCGTCCGCCACGCGACCCGTCTCGCCCTCACCGACGAGAACCCGCAGGGCGAGGGCATCGGCCCGAACACCCCGAACAAGCCCGACACGAAGATCGGCCTGGCCCGCGCCCGCGCGGCGACGACGCTCATGCTCGCGCTCCCCGGCTCCGCCTATCTGTACCAGGGCGAGGAGCTCGGGCTGCCCGAGGCGATGGAGATCCCCGACGAGTTCCGTCAGGACCCCACGTGGTTCCGCACGAACGGCGAGCGCTACGGACGCGACGGATGCCGCGTGCCGCTGCCATGGGAGGCGGATGCTCCGGCCTTCGGCTTCAACGAGACCGGGCTGTCGTGGCTGCCGCAGCCGTCCGACTGGGCGGCGTACTCCCGCGACACCGAAGAGGGCGACCCGCTCTCGACCCTGTCGCTGTACAAGGAGCTGCTGGCCGCCCGCCGCGAGCACGGATTCGGCGCGGGGTCGCTGGTGTGGGAGGACGCGGGGAAGGATGCCGTGGCGTTCCGCCGCGGCGACGTCCACGTGATCGCGAACCTCGGCACCAAGCCGCTGGCGCTGCCGGCCGGCGCCACCGTCGTGCTGAAGAGCCAGCCGTTCGGAGGCGCCGACCTCCCCGTCGACACGACCGTCTGGTACACCACGGCCTGAGCGGTCACGACCACGAGATCCTCCTTCCTGCGCGAGACCCACGTTCTGAACGCCGGTCTCGCGCAGGAAGCCGGATCTCACACGAATCCGGGGATCTCACCCGGTCTGAAGGAGAGAACTCATGGCGAGCATCGATGAAGTCGCCCGACTCGCCGGAGTCTCCACCGCCACAGTCTCGCGGGCACTGAGCGGGCGAGGGCACGTATCCGAGTCCGCGCGCGAGCGCGTGCAGGCGGCCGCCCAGTCGCTGGGCTACGTCGTCTCGTCGCGGGCATCGAGCCTGGCCTCTGGTCGCACCCGCAACATCGGCGTGATCGTGCCGTTCCTGGACCGCTGGTTCTTCAGCACCGTGCTCTCCGGCGTCTCGGCGGCGCTGATGCGCGAGGGCTACGACATCACCCTCTACAACATCACGGCCGACAAGGATGTGCGCCGGCACGTGTTCGACACGTTCCTGCGCCGCCAGCGGGTGGATGCCGTGATCGCGGTGTCGATCGAGCTCGACGACGACGAGACCCAGTACCTGCTCGATCTGGGCCTGCCCGTGATCGCGATCGGCGGGCCGAACCCGAAGCTCGACACCCTGACGGTCGACGACGTGGCGGTCGCCCAGCTCGCGACCGAGCACCTGATCGGCCTCGGCCACCGCGACATCGCGCACATCGGGGCGAACCCCGAGTTCGACCTCGACTTCCACATCCCCACCAACCGTCGGCTGGGCTTCGAGAAGGCGCTCGCCAAGGCCGGCATCCCGCTGAATCCGGCCTTTCTCGAACCCGCCGACTTCACCGTCGAGGGCGGGTACCGCGCCGCCAAGCAGCTGCTCGGTCGGCCCGGCCCTCGCCCCACAGCCGTGTTCGCAGCATCCGACGAGATGGCCATAGGGGCGATCCTGGCCGCGCGCGATCTGGGATTCGGCGTGCCGGAGGACCTCTCGATCGTCGGCATCGACGGCCACGAGCTCGGCGAGTTCTTCAAGCTCACGACAGTCGACCAGTTCCCGCTCGGGCAGGGCGAGAGAGCAGCGGATGCCGTGCTCGCGAAGCTCGCGGACGACGGCACCACGCGCGCGCCCGTAGCGCTGCCGTATGAGCTGAACGTGCGCGCCACCACGGCGCGGCTGTCATGATCGGCGCACGGACGTCGTGAGGATTCCGTGAGGATGGCGTGAGCAGCGCCCCCATTCGGCGTACTGTCGTGTGAGTGACCCTCGCAGCATCTCGCCGCAGCCGTCCTCGGCGCCGACGTCTCGCTCCGGCGCAGGTGATCGCCGGCGGCTTCGGGCTCACGATCCTGATCGGCGCGCTCCTGCTGATTCTTCCGGCATCCTCCGCAGAGGGAGTCTGGACGGGATTCCTCGACGCGCTGTTCACGTCGACGTCCGCCGTCTGCGTCACCGGGCTCATCGTCGTCGACACGGCGGTCTATTGGAGTCCGTTCGGCAAGGTCGTCATCCTCCTCCTCATCCAGGTCGGCGGACTCGGGATCATGCTCTTCGCCGCCCTGATCGGGCTGGCGCTCGCACGGCGGCTCTCGGTGCGGTCGCGCATCATCACCGGCGCCGAGACCAAGGCCGAGGGCGTGGGCGATCTGCGAGGCCTCGCTCTGGGCATCCTCGCCACGACGCTCACGATCGAAGCCGCGGTCGCCGCGGTGCTCTTCGTGCGGTTCTTGACGGGGTACGGCTACGACGTCGGCCGTGCCGCCTGGCATGCGGTCTTCCATGCCGTCTCGTCGTTCAACAACGCCGGCTTCGCGCTGTACACCGACAGCCTGATGGGGTTCGTGTCCGACCCATGGGTATGCCTGCCGATCTCGGCCGCGATCATCCTCGGAGGCCTCGGCTTCCCGGTTCTCCGCCAGCTGCGTCGCGAGCTGCGCGTGCCGCTGCACTGGACGATGAACACGCGCATCATGCTTGCGGGGACCGCCGTGCTCCTGGTCGGCGGCACCATCTACACAGCGCTGATGGAGTGGGACAACGCGGGCACCCTCGGGCCTCTCGACCCCGCCTCGCGCGTGCTCGCAGCCTTCTTCCACTCGGTGCAGGCGCGCACCGCGGGCTTCAATTCGGTCGACATCGCGCAGATGCATGACGAGACCTGGCTGGGCACCGACGTGCTGATGCTCATCGGCGGAGGTCCTGCCGGTACTGCCGGCGGGATCAAGGTCACCACGTTCGCGGTGCTCTTCTTCATCATGTGGGCGGAGCTGCGCGGCAGCAGCACCGTGAACGTGTTCGGCAAGCGCCTCTCGCGTGCGGTGCATCGCGAGGCCATCACCGTCGTGCTCGTCGCGATCGGCGCCGTCATGGCCGCGGTGATCGCCATCCTCGCCATGACCGACCTCGACCTCGATCGCGTGCTGTTCGAAGTCGTGTCGGCGTTCGGCACCGTCGGCATGTCGGCCGGCATCACCGCCGCTCTCCCCGACGCCGCGCAGATCATCCTCATACTCCTCATGTTCCTCGGCCGGCTCGGCCCGCTCACCCTGGGCACCGCCCTGGCATTCCGCGAGCGACCGGTCGCCTACGAACTGCCGAAGGAACGCCCCGCGATCGGCTGATCGCATCAGGAAAGGACTCACCGTGCCCAAGTTTCTCTCATTCGGACAGGACGCCAGGCGCATCGCCGAAGCCGACTCGGTCGCGGTGATCGGACTCGGCCGGTTCGGCACGTCGCTCGCGCTCGAGCTCATGGCCTCGGGGACCGAGGTGCTCGGCATCGACTCGGACGAGGCGATCGTCCAGTCGCTGAACGGAGAGCTGACCCAGGTCGTGCGCGCTGATTCGACGCGGCTCGATGTCCTGCAGCAGCTGGCGATCGGCGAGTTCGATCGCGTCGTGGTGGCGATCGGATCCGACATCACGGCGTCCATCCTCACGTCGTCGCTGCTCCTCCAGCTCGCGGTGCCCGTGATCTGGGCCAAGGCGATCGACGAGCGTCATGGCGCTGTGCTCGAGCAGCTGGGAGTGCACAAGGTCGTGTATCCCGAGAAGGACATGGGTCGCCGCGTCGCCCACCTGGTGCGAGGCGCTGCAGCCGACTACCTCGAGATCGACCGCGGCTACGCGATCGTGAAGACCGTCGCACCCGAGCATCTGCACGGAATCACGCTGACCGAAGGCGAGGTGCGCGCGATCCACGGCGTCACCGTCGCGGCCTACCGGCCGGCCAACGGCGAATGGCGCAATGCCGAGGCCGACACGGTTCTGCACGACGGCGACACGTTGCTCGTCGTGGGCCCGACGGCGAAGGTCGAGAAGTTCGCGCAGCTGCGCTGACGGGGCATCGTGGTTGCGGTGCAGCCGTCAGCTCGGGGCGCGTCAGCTCAGCGCGTCTCAGCTCAGCGCACGCAGCGATGCGGCCACACCCTCGAGAGCGCCGTCGGCGAGGGCGAAGTAGGCCCATTTGCCGCGCTGTTCGCGCGTGACGAGCCCCGCCTCGGCCAGCAGCTTCATGTGGTGCGACACGGTGCCCTGCGAGAGGCCGACGGGGTCGATGAGGTCGCAGATGCACGCCTCGCCTCCCTGCGTGGCCGCGATCAGCGAGAGCAGCCGGACGCGGGTCGGGTCGCTCAGCGCTTTGAAGACGTGTGCGATGCGCTCGGCCTCGTCGACCGTGACGGTCGACGTCAGCGGCGGCATGCAGCAGGACGACGTCGTGTCGATCGTCAGAGGGAGGCTCACGCATCCAGTCTGACACGTATTGACAAACTTCGATAGATGCATGACGCTCATCATATTGAAGTCTTTCGATCTGAGGAGAACGCGATGCCCGAGCTTCCTGTCGTCGTCGTCGGAGCCGGCCCCCAGGGGCTCGCCGCCGCCGCGCATCTGACCGAACGAGGCGTCGACGTCATCGTCGCCGAACGCGGAGCGGGCCCTGGCGCCGCGGTGGCCGAGTGGGGCCATGTGCGCCTCTTCTCGGCATGGCCCGAGCTGATCGACTCCGCAGCCCGCCGCCTTCTCGAGAAGAGCGGATGGACTGCGCCCGCCGCCGGATACCCGACCGGTGCCGAATGGGTGAGCGACTACCTGGCTCCCCTCGCCGAGGCACTGGGCGACCGCATCCGCTACGACACCACCGTCACCGGTGTCTCCCGCCAGGGACGGGACAAAGTGGTGGATGCCGGACGCAGGAGCCAGCCCTTCGTCGTGCACACCCGGGGCGGCGACGGCGCAGAAGCACGCCTGCTCGCTCGTGCCGTGATCGACGCGAGCGGCACGTGGGGCCTTCCCAACCCGGCCGGGGCCGACGGCTTCCCCGCTGTCGGCGAAGCCGCGGCATCCGATCTCATCTCCTATCGGATCCCCGATGACGTCGCCGACCTCGCCGGCACGCACGTCGTGGTCGTCGGAGCGGGGCATTCCGCGACCCACACCGTTCTGCACCTGAGTGAGCTGGCCCGCAGGGCGCCGGGCACGCGGGTGACCTGGCTGCTGCGCCGCGGCAGCGTCTCGAACGTGTACGGCGGAGGGTCGGGAGACGAGCTCCCCGAGCGAGCCGCGCTCGGATCCCGCGCTCGCAAGGTGATCGAGTCGGGCGTCGTCGAGGCGATCACCGGATTCCGAGTGGCCGCTGTCGGCAGAGCATCCGAGCTGCTGACCATCCACGCCGAGGACGGTCGCGAGGTGACCGACGTCGCGCGGGTCTTCGCGCTCACCGGCTTCCGTCCCGACATCGGGATCCTCCGCGAGCTGCGCATCGACCTCGACGCGACGCTCGACGCGGTCGCGGGAATCGCCGCGGAGATCGACCCGAACGTCCACTCCTGCGGGTCGGTCTCGGCGACCGGCGCCCGGCAGCTCGCCCAGCCCGAGCAGGGACTGTTCATCGTCGGCGCCAAGTCGTACGGGCGCGCTCCGACCTTCCTCGCGCTGACCGGCTACGAGCAGGTGCGCAGCGTCGTCGCGCACCTGGCGGGCGACCACGAGGCCGCTGCGCGCATCGAGCTCGCCCTCCCCGACACCGGCGTGTGCGGCGGCGCGGGCGACTTCGACGAGTCGGCGAGCGGATGCTGCGCCGCCCCCGCCGTGCTGCAGATCGGCTCGCGGCCGGGCAGCTCTTCCGCAGCATCCACCCCCGCCCTTACCCTGGAGTCACGATGACCGACACATCCGCCAGACCCTCCGTCCTCTTCGTCTGCGTGCACAACGCCGGCCGTTCGCAGATGGCCGCCGGGTTCCTGCGCGACATCGCCGGCGACCGCATCGAGGTGCGCTCGGCGGGGTCGATGCCCGCCGAGCAGATCAATCCGATCGCCGTCGAGGCGATGGGCGAGCTCGGGATCGACATCACCGCCGAAGCCCCCAAGGTGCTCACGACCGAGGCCGTGCAGGCGTCCGATGTCGTGATCACGATGGGATGCGGCGACGCGTGCCCGTTCTTCTCCGGCAAGCGCTACGAGGACTGGAAGCTCGACGACCCGGCCGGCCAGGGCATCGACGCCGTCCGCCCGATCCGCGACGAGATCAAGCGACGCATCGAGGTCCTGACCGCCGAGCTGCTCGGCTGAGGCACCCGCCGAGCAGCTCAGCGGGCGACGATGAGCCCCTTCGTCGCCTCTTGCGCGAGCTGGAAGCGACGCTGCACATCGGGCCAGTTGACGATCTCCCAGAACGCCTTCACATAGTCGGCTCGTACGTTGCGGTAGTCGAGGTAGTACGCGTGCTCCCAGACGTCGAGCTGCAGCAGCGGCGTCACCCCGAGCGGCGCGTTGCCCTGCTGGTCGAACAGCTGGAACACGACGGGGCGCGCGCCCACCGAGTCCCAGGCGAGCACTGCCCAGCCTGATCCCTGCACGCCGAGGGCGGTCGCGGTGAAGTGCGCGCGGAACGCGTCGAACGACCCGAACGAGTCCTCGATCGCCGCGGCGAGCTCCCCCTCGGGGGCGCCGCCGCCGTCGGGCGAGAGGTTCTCCCAGAACACGGAGTGGTTGATGTGCCCGCCCAGGTTGAACGCCAGGTCCTTCTCGAGCTTGTTCACCGCCGAGAGATCGCCCGCGTCGCGTGCGGCGGCGAGCTGCTCGAGCGCCGTGTTCGCGCCGGTGACATAGGCCTGGTGGTGCTTGGAGTGATGCAGCTCCATGATCGTGCCGGAGATGTGCGGGGCGAGCGCCGAGTAGTCGTAGGGCAGCTCGGGGAGGGTGTACAGCGTGGACATGGTCTTCCTCTCAGGTCAGGCGAATCGGTCGTGCGGAAGGGCGTGGAAACGGCGGTCGACATAGACGAGCGGGCGACCGGCTCGCCCCTCGGCGACCTCGACGACCTCGGCTATGACGACGGTCGACGATCCGACGGGCACGGCCTGAATCGGGCGGCAGCGCAGGGCGACCCGAGCGGCGGGCAGGTAAGGCTCGCCGGTCGGCAGCACGCTCCAGCCCTGCTCCGGCGTGAAGCGCTCGGCGCCGCTCACGGCGAAGCTCTGCGCGAGAGCGGAATGCTCGTCGTCGATGAGATGCACGACGAAGCTGTCCGCCGCGAGGATCGCGCCCGCGCTGCCGGTCGCGCGGGTCACTGAGAACACGATCGCCGCGGGGTCGACCGCCACGGATGCGACGCTCGACGCGGTGAGGCCGACGGGTCCTGAGGCGCTCATCGCCGTGATGATCGCGACGCCGGCAGGATGCCCGCGGAAAGCCGACTTCATCGCCTCCCCGACCTCGGAGGGGACGGGTGCTGCTGCGGAAACGGTCGTCGCGGGAGTTCGGGTCACGTATGCAACGCTAAGACCTCAAGTAGACTTGAGGTCAAATCGAGGGGAGCGCGCATGAATGGCGACACCGATCCGGCCCATCACGGCCCGGACGAACCGCTCACGATCGGCGAGATGAGCCGGCGCACCGGCGTCGCTCCGTCGGCGCTGCACTTCTACGAGAGCCTGGGTCTGATCGCCTCGACCCGCACGCCCGGCAATCAGCGCCGGTACGCACGGCACATGCTCCGTCGAGTCTCGCTCATCACGGTCGCGAAACGCCTCGGCATCCCCCTCGCCGACGTGCAGGACGCGTTCTCCGACGTGCCGCTCACCCAGACCCCGAGCCATGCCGACTGGCAGCGCGCGTCGCGCCGCTGGAAACGCGAACTCGAGAAGCGCCGCGAGGGGATCGAACGGCTCGAACGCGAGCTGACCGGATGCATCGGCTGCGGCTGCCTGTCGATGAAGGCGTGCGGACTGCTGAACCCCGACGACGCTCTCGGCAGCCAGGGCGCCGGCCCGCAGCGGCTCCGCGAGGAGTGAGTCTCTTCGTCCCTGCCGCGATCCGCGCCGAGACCCCCGGTTATCGCCGAGACCCCCAGCTGTAACAGGGGGTCTCGGCGACAGGTGGGGGTCTCGGCGACACGGTCGGAGGCGACACGGCCGGGAGCGATGCGGGGGCGGGAGGTGACGGAGCGGCTCAGGACACCGTGAACGCGGCGCTCAGCAGCACCTCGTCGCGCGAGCTCGGCCCCACGAGAAGAGCGAACTCCCCCGCCTCGACGAGACGCCTGCCTGCAGCATCCACGATCGTGCAGTCCGCCACCGGCAGTTCGATCCGCACCCGCGCCGACTCGCCGGGGGCGAGATCGACCTGGCAGTACGCCTTGAGCTCCTTGTCGGCCCAGCTGACGCTCGTCACGGCATCCCGCACATAGACCTGCACGGTCTCGCGCACCGGTCGCGCACCGGTGTTCATCACGGTCACGTGCGCGACCACGGAGTCGTCGCGGCCGAGCGCCGCCGATTCCACCGCCAGATCCGAGTACGCGACCGTCGAGTACGACAGCCCCTCGCCGAACGCCCACGCGGGCGACTGCGTGAGGTCGGCGTAGCGATCGCCGTGCTGCCCGCGGATCTGGTTGTAGTACGTCGGCTGCTGCCCGACGTGGCGCGCGAACGAGATGGGCAGCCGGCCGGACGGCTCGACGGCTCCGGAGATGATCTCGGCGAGCGCACGTCCGCCCTGCATGCCGGGGTTGGCTGCCCAGATCACGGCGGACGCCTTCGAGACGGATGCCGGCAGCACGAGCGGCTTCGAGGCCATCAGCACCACGACGACGGGCGTCCCTGCGGCGATGAGCGCGTCGAGCAGCGCGTTCTGCCCGCCGAGCAGCTCGAGCGTCGCGGTCGACCGGCCCTCGCCGTTGAGTTCGATGCGGTCGCCGACGACGGCCACGACGACATCGGATGCCGCGGCGAGCGCGACCGCCTCCGCGATCTGCTCGGTGTCCGGTTCAGCAGGCACGAACTTGCGGTCCCACGGCACCGGGTCGAGGTCGTCAGGACCGTTCTCGAAGGTGAGGATGTCGGCGCCGACCGCTGAGCGCACAGACCAGCCGCCGACCTCGCGCAGCCCGTCGAGCACGGTCGTGATCATCTCGCGCGGCTGCGCGTCGAGCCATCCGGCTTGACCGGAGCCGCCGGCCCAGTCGCCGAGCTGCGTCTGCGCGTCATCGGCCAGCGGCCCGACGACCGCCACCCGGAGCGGCGCGTCCGAAGACAGCGGCAGCGTGCCGTCGTTCTCGAGCAGCACGATCGATCGCCGGGTGATCTGGAGGTTGAGGTCCGCATGCGCGGCGCTGCCGACGACGGCATCCACCTCGTCTCTCGGCAGCCGCGGGTTCTCGAACAGGCCGAGCTCGAACTTCAGGGTGAGGATGCGGGCGACCGCGGCATCGAAGTCGGCGGACGAGAGCAGTCCGCGAGCAACGGCATCCAGCGCCCCCTCGAAGAACAGCGGCGTGTTCATGACCATGTCGTTGCCGGCCTTCACGGCGGCCGCGGCCGCGTGGGTGTAGTCGGGCTGCACGTGCTGCTCCCAGACCATGCGGCCGATGTTGTCCCAGTCGGTGATGAGGGTGCCGGTGTAGCCCCACTCGCCGCGCAGCACGTCGCTGAGCAGCCAGTCGTTCACCGTGATCGGCACGCCGTCGGTGGTCTGGTAGCCGAGCATGAAGGTGCGGCATCCCTCACGGGCCACCCGCTCGAACGGCGGCAGGAACCACGAGCGCAGTTTGCGCCGCGAGATGTCGGCCTCGCTGGCATCGCGTCCGCCCTGCGTCTCGGAGTAGCCGGCGAAGTGCTTGGCCGTCGCGAGGATCGCGGTGGGGTCGGCGAGTCCGTCGCCCTGGTAACCGCGCACCATCGCGGAGGCGAGCTCTCCGATCAGGAACGGGTCTTCGCCGAAGGTCTCGCTGATGCGTCCCCAGCGCAGGTCGCGGGCGATGCACAGCACCGGAGAGAAGGTCCAGTGGATGCCGGTGACCGCGACCTCCTCGGCCGTGGCGCGCGCCACCTTCTCCACCAGCTCGGCATCCCACGACGCGGCCATCCCGAGCTGCGTCGGGTAGATCGTGGCGCCCGGCCAGAACGAGTGCCCGTGGATGCAGTCCTCGCCGACGATCAGCGGGATCCGCAGGCGGGTCTGCGCGGTGAGCTCGTTCGCCCTGATCAGCCGCTCGGGCGAGGTGTGCAGGATCGATCCGGCCATCCGGCGCAGAACGTGGTCGTCGAGATCGTCGCGCGCGTCGAGCTGCAGCATCTGTCCGATCTTCTCCTCGACGGTCATCCGCGAGAGCAGATCGGCGACCCGCTCGGAGATCGAGAGGGCGGAGTCCTGGTAGGGAAGCGTGGTCGCGAGTGTCATCGTTCCTGGTTCGCTGCGGTGTCGTCGGCGGTGGTGGTGCGGATGCTGCGGACGGCCGTGACCGCGTCGTTCACGTCGAGGCCCTTCTTGCGCATGGCCCTGGCGCGCTCGCCCGCCGAGCGCAGGCGCGGGTTGACGTACTCGTCGATACCGAAGTTCACGAGCGCCAGGGCGACGCCGATCAGCGCGATGCAGAGCCCGGGAGGCAGATACCACCACCACTGATTCTGCCGGAACGCGCCCTGGGCCGAGGCCCAGTTCAGGATCGTGCCCCAGTTGTATGTCGTCACCGGGATCACGCCGATGTACGACAGCGTGGTGAGCCCGAGGATGGCGGCGGTCACGGTGCCGACGAAGCTCGCGGCGATCAGCGCCATCAGGTTCGGCAGCATCTCGATCGCGATGATGCGCCGCAGCGGCTCGCCGTTGGCGCGCGCGGCCTGGATGAAGTCGCGATTGCGCAGCGACATCGTCTGGGCCCGCAGCACTCGGGCGCCCCACGCCCAGCCGGTGATGCCGAGAACGGCGGCGATCACCCACAGCGGCGGCTCGTCGAACATCGACGCCACGATGATGATCAGCGGCAGTCCGGGGATCACGAGGAACACGTTCGTCAGCGCAGAGAGCGACTCGCTCTGCCAGCCTCGGAGGTACCCGGCGATGACTCCGACCGCGATGGCGATGACCGTGGCGATCGCGGCGGCGAGGAAGCCGACGACGATCACGCCGCGGGTGCCGTGGATCACCTGGCTCAGAACGTCTTCGCCGATGTGCGTGGTTCCGAGCCAGTGGTCGGCCGAGGGCGCCTCGAAACGGCGCGTGTTGTCGACCTTCGTGGGTGGGTAGGGCGCCAGGACGTCGGCGAAGATCGCGATCAGCACGAAGACGCCGATGATGACGAGACCCGTGATGGACTTGCCGTTGCGGAACATCGCGAAGGCGCTTCCGAGCCGGCTCCAGAAGGTCGGCTGCGGCGCGGATGCCGCGGACGCGGCGCGTGTGCGCACGACGAGGGTCTCGGGCGAGCCGACGCCGGAGACGGCCTCGGTGTCGGGGGCGGGGGTGTTCATGCTCAGGCCTCCGTCTGGCGCGTGCGCGGGTCGAGGAATGCGTAGGCGATGTCGGCGATGATGTTCGCGACGAGCACCGAGATCGTGAGGATCAGGAACACGCCCTGCATGAGCGCGTAGTCCTTGGCGTTCGTCGCGTCGAGGAGCAGCTTGCCGACGCCCGGGTAGCTGAACACCATCTCCATGACGATCGTGCCGCCCACGATGAAGCCGATCGAGAGCGCGAAGCTCTGGATCTGCGGCAGCACGGCGTTTCGGGCGGCGTAGCCCCAGAGCACGCGGCGGTTCGGCATGCCCTTCGCCTGCGCGACGGTGATGTAGTCCTCGTCGAGGACCGTGAGCATCATGTTGCGCATGCCCAGCATCCATCCTCCGAGCGAGGCGATGATGATCGTCAGCGCGGGCAGCGTGCCGTGCACGATGACCTCGCCGACGAACTCGAGGGACCATTCCGGCGTCACTCCGACGCCGTAGGCCTTGCCGATCGGGAACCAGCCGAGGTTCACCGAGAAGACGGCGATCGCGAGCAGGCCGAGCCAGAAGTAGGGGATCGTGCCGAGGAAGGTCGTGATCGGCACCAGCGCGTCGAGTCTGCTTCCGCGGCGCCAGCCGACGACGGCACCGCCGATCGTGCCGATCGCGAAAGAGACGACGGTCGCGAAGCCGACCAGGCCGATCGTCCACGGCAGCGCCTGCGCGATCACCTCGGTTACCGGCCGCAGACCGTGCAGCAGCGAGATGCCGAGGTCTCCGCGGAGCAGGAGCCCCCAGTAGTCGAGGTACTGCTGCAGGAGCGACTTGTCGGTGTCGAGGCCGAGCAGAGCGCGCAGAGCCTCCGCCGCCTCGGGCGACACGTTGCGGTTGCGGGCGAGGTACTGGTCGACCGCGTCGCCCTTCATCATGCGGGGCAGGAAGAAGTTGATCGTGAGCGCGGCCCACAGGGTGAAGAGGTAGAACAGTGCGCGGCTGCCGAGGAAGCGCCAGGGCACGCGCCCCCGGCCTTTGACCGCGCGGGTCGCCGTCGTGCCCGCCGCGAGGGCGTCGGGCTGCGCGATCTCCGGTGTCATGACGGTCACTCCGCACCTCCGAGGATGGACGAGAAATGCTTCTCCGGGTCGGGCGATGCAGCGCGCAGCTGCTGCGTGTACGGGTCCTGCGGGCGCAGGATGACGTCGTCCGCGGTTCCGCGTTCGACGATGCGCCCCTGGTTCAGCACGATGATCTCGTCGCTGAAGTGCCGGGCTGTGGCGAGGTCGTGGGTGATGTAGAGCACGCCCAGCCCCTCTTCGCGCTGCAGGTCGGCGAGCAGGTTGAGGACGCCGAGACGAATCGACACGTCGAGCATCGACACCGGCTCGTCGGCGACCAGCAGGCTGGGCCGCGACGCGAGTGCCCGCGCGATCGCGACGCGCTGGCGCTGACCGCCGGAGAGCTCGTGCGGACGGCGGTCGATCACGGCATCCGCCTTCAGCTGCACCCTTTCGAGCAGCCGGCGCACCTCGGCGCCGATCTCGGCCTTGGGTACCACTCCGTCCAGGCGCAGCGGACGCTCCACGTGGTAGCCGATCGAGTGGTACGGGTTGAGCGAGGCGAACGGGTCCTGGAACACCATGCGCAGGCGCTGCCGGTAGTCGCGCAGGCCCCTGCCACGACGCGGGACGGGCTTGCCGTCGAGCAGCACCTCGCCGGTGGTGGGGCTCTCGAGCTGCGTGAGGATCTTCGCGATCGTCGACTTGCCGCTGCCCGACTGGCCCACGAGGCCGATGGTCTGCCCGGACTCGAGGCGGAAGTCGACGTCGTCGAGCGCCTTGATCTGACCCGCGCCGCGCACGTTGTAGATCTTCGTGACGTGCGAGAAGTCGAGAACGGTCATCGCGTCACCACCCCCTTGTCTCCTGTGAGGCGCGGGAACGACGACAGCAGGGTGCGGGTGTACTCGTCCTGCGGGCGGTTCCAGATGGCCTCCGCGGTGTCGAGCTCCACGATCTCACCCTCGCGCATGATCGCGATGCGATCGCTGATCTCCAGCAGCAGCGGAAGGTCGTGCGTGATGAAGATCACCGAGAAGCCGAACTCGTGCCGCAGCTGAGAGATCTGCTTGAGGATCTCGCGCTGCACCAGCACATCGAGCGCCGTGGTCGGCTCATCCATGACCATGAGCTGCGGCCGCAGCGCGAGCGCCATCGCGATCATCACCCGCTGCCGCATGCCGCCGGAGAGCTCGTGCGGGAACGACCGCGCTCGGTCCGCGCCGACCTTCACGATCTCGAGCAGGTCGGCGACCTCGGCGCGCCGCCGACGACGACTGAAGTCGGGCCGGTGGATCTCGAACACGTCCTCGAGCTGCGAGCCGATGGTCGCGACCGGGTTGAGCGCGTTCATCGCCCCCTGGAACACCATCGAGACCTTGTCCCAGCGGAAGCGGCGCATCTGCTCGGGATCGAGCCCGTTTATGTCGATCTCGATGCCGCCCGCGTCATGGAACGTCACGGCGCCGCTGGTGATCACGGCCGGTGCCTTGAGCAGGCGCTGGATGCCGTAGGCGAGAGTCGTCTTGCCGCAGCCCGATTCGCCGGCGAGTCCGAGGATCTCGCCGCGAGCGAGTTCGAGGGTGACGTGCTTCACCGCCTCGACGGGAGGATCGACGTCGTACACGACCGAGAAGTCGCGCACGCTGAGCAGGGGGTCTGTCATGGGGTTCCTTCGTTGCTTCCGGACCGGTGGCGATCCGCGTTTCGACGTCGGCTCACCGCGTTTCGTCTCGCTTCGCTCGCTCAGCGACCGCGGGCGGGGACCATCCGGTCGTTGGGCGAGGGAGCGCAGCGACCGAGGGTGGCGAGGGCGGATCCGGTCGTTGAGCGAGGGAGCGCAGCGACCGAGACGAAACGCGTTCTCCGCATTCGGCATCGGCCGACGACGGCTCGGCTCGCTCAACGACCGGTCGGGCGCTACTTGGCCGTCAGCTTCGTCAGGATCTGCACCACGGCGGGCTGCGTCGGGTCGGCCGACGCGTACTGGTCGTCCTCGGACGGCCAGCCCTCGTAGCTGCGCGTGTTGAACTCGCCCAGCAGCGGGTGCGAGCCGAGCGGGATCGCCGGGACGTCGGTGGCGAACGCCTTCTCCAGCACGGCGACGGCGGCCGCACGCTCCTCATCGGACGAGGTGTTCGCGTAGGTGTCGAGCGCCTCGGTCACGGCGGGGTTGTCGTAGCGGCCGAAGTTGAACTGCGCCTTGCCGTCGACGACCCACTTCGGATCCATGGTCGAGGTGTACAGACCGTAGGCGTTGCCCGTGTCCTCGAGCCAGTGGATGATCATCTGGAAGCTGCCCTCCTGGCGTGCCGCGTCCCAGCCGCCCCAGTCGGGCTGGTCGACCTTGACGTCGATGCCCAGGCCCTCGCCGAGCTCTTCCGCGAGCAGCGCCTGCTCGGTGTTCCAGTCGCTCCATCCGGCAGGGACGGAGATCGAGAACGAGACGGCCGTGCCGTCGGGGTCGATGAGCTTGTCGTCCTTCCAGGTGTACCCGGCATCCGTGAGGATCTGCTTCGCCTTGTCGACATCGACGCTGTAGACGGCATCCTCGAACTCGGGTGCGATCTCGTCGGCGAGCAGATCGCCGAGACCGGTGACGTTCCAGATCGGAGTGCTGGCGCCCTCACGGGCGACGTCGACGTATGCCTGGCGGTCGACGGTCCATGCGATCGCCTGCCGCAGCGCCGGGTCGTCGAAGGGCTTGGTCTGCAGGTTCATGAACAGGGTGCCCGCACCGGCGGTGGGCGAGGCGAGGAAGTGGTTGTCCTCATCGGCCGCCAGGTAGCTGTCCTCGATCTGCGGGATGAAGGCCTGGGCCCAGTCGGCCTCACCGGAGACGAGGGCGGTCGTCAGCGCTGCGTTGTCACCGTAGGAGACGTAGTGCAGTTCGGGAACGGCGAGCTCGCCGCCCCAGTAGTCGTCGTTCGCCGTGAGTGTGACCGATTCGGTGGTCCAGTTGTCGAGCACGTAAGGGCCGGTGCCGACCGCGAGTCCCTCGTCGGTGAGGGGATCGCTGTTCGGGTCGGCGATGTCCTTCCAGATGTGCTCGGGGACGATCGGCGTGTGCAGCACGCGGGCCTGCGCGGTGAACTTCGACTCGGCGAACGTCAGGACCACGGAGTCGCCCTCGGCCGTCACGCTCTCGAGGTTGAGAGCAGACGTGTCGTTGAGCGTGCCGTCGATGTACATGCTGAAGGTGAAGACGATGTCGTCGGCGGTGAAGTCCTCGCCGTCGCTCCACTTGACGCCGGCGCGCGGCACGACGGTCAGCTGCGTGTAGTCGGCGTTCCATTCCACAGACTCGGCGAGCCAGGGCGTGGTCTTCAGGTCGCCGGTCGGGTTCACGAGGGCCAGCGGCTCGAAGATGACCTTGCCGTAGCCGTACTTGGAGGCGGAGGAGTCACCGAGGTACGGGTTGTGCGACTCGGTCGTGATCGCGCCGTCCGGCTTCGCGATCGTGAGGGCCGCTCCGGCAGCGGGCTTGTCATCGCCGCCGCCTGCGGAGCATCCGGCGAGCGCGGTGACTCCGAGGGCGGCGATCGCGGTGAAGGCGATCAGGGATCTGTTGAGCTTCATTGCTTCTCCTTGGACACAGGACGTTGTGCGAGGGCGATTGCTTTACTTACTGTCGAGAAAGTAAGTTGTTGGTGAGGTTACCGACTGGTAAGCGTGATCGCAAGTACGATCAAGTCACGATCGAGTAAACGGAGGAAGCACGATGAGCAAGGGCGAAGACTCCGCACCCGAGCCCTCCCGCGTGCGCCCCGCCACCCGTGCGAAGCGCGAGCAGATCCTCAAGGCGGCCGTCGAGATCTTCGGCAACAAGGGGTTCGCAGGCGGCACCCTGGCCGACGTCGCCGAGCAGGTGGGCATCACGCACGCCGGTGTCCTGCACCACTTCGGCTCGAAGCAGAAGCTCCTCCTCGAGGTGCTCGACTACCGCGACCAGGCCGATGTCCAGGATCTCGAGAGCAAGCGCATCCCGTACGGCCCCGAGCTGTTCATCCACCTGGTGAAGACCGCCTTCGTGAACGAGCGGCGACCCGGCATCGTGCAGGCGTATACGGTGCTCTCCGCCGAGTCGGTCACCGACGACCACCCTGGGCGCCCGTACTTCGAGCACCGTTACACGGTGCTGCGCAAGGACGTGGCGGATGCCTTCGCCGACCTGTGCGCACAGGAGGGCGTGAGGGAGCCGGCAACCGTGGCCGCAGCATCCGCAGCCATCCTCGCCGTGATGGACGGCCTGCAGCTGCAATGGCTGCTGCACCCCGACGTCGTCGAGCTGGCGGACGCCACCGAGTTCGCCATCCGCGCGATCGTGAACGCGGTGCTGAACCCCGGTCCCGAGCTCGCGTCGTACGTGCACGATTCCTGACCGCCGCCGGCTCCGCGACACTAGGCTCGGGGCCATGACGATCGATCTCGAAGCGCTCTACACGGACCTGCACCAGCATCCCGAGCTGTCGTTCCAGGAGACCCGCACGGCCGGCATCGCAGCGCAGCACCTGCGCGATCTCGGGCTCGAGGTCGAGGAGGGCGTCGGCGTGACCGGCGTCGTCGGCGCGCTCCGCAACGGCGAGGGTCCGGTCGTCTGGGTGCGTGCCGACATGGACGCCCTGCCCGTCGAGGAGCAGACGGGACTCGCCTACGCGAGCACCGCCAAGGGCGTCGACCCGGCCGGCACCACGGTCCCGGTGATGCACGCGTGCGGTCACGACATGCACGTCACCGCGATGATCGGCGCCGTCGAGAAGCTCGTCGCCGAACGGGCCGACTGGAGCGGAACCCTGGTCGTCATCATCCAGCCCGCCGAGGAGTACGGCGCCGGTGCCAGAGCCATGCTCGACGACGGCATCCTCTCGCGCTACCCGAAGCCCGATGTCGTGCTCGGCCAGCACGTCACCCCGCTCCCCGCCGGAATCATCGGAGTCCGCAGCGGCACGCAGATGGCGGCCTCCGATGGCCTCACCGTCACGCTGCACGGGCGCGGTGGCCACGGCTCCCGCCCGCACGCCACGATCGACCCCGTCGTCATGGCCGCGGCCACGGTCATGCGCCTGCAGACGATCGCCTCGCGCGAGGTCGATCCGCAGGGCGTCGCGGTCGTCACCGTGGGCTCGATCCACGCAGGCCTGAAGAACAACATCATCCCCGCAGAGGCGAAGCTCGAGCTCAGCCTGCGGTACCCGGACGAGGTGACCCGCGAGAAGGTGCTCTCGAGCGTCGAGCGGATCGTGCGAGCGGAGGCTGCGGCATCCGGCGCCGAGCGCGAACCGGACATCGAGACGCTGCACACCCTGCCCGCCACGATCAACGACGCGGAGGCCACGGCGCGAGTGACCGCCGCGCTGCAGCGCGAGCTCGGCGAGACCTCGGTCATCGACCCCGGCATGTTCACCGGCAGCGAGGACGTGTCGTGGTTCGCCCGCGATGCCGGGGCGCCCCTGGTGTTCTGGTTCTGGGGCGGGGCCGATCCCGTGAAGTTCGCCGAGGCCGCCGCGGCGGGCCGGCAGGCCGAGGACATCCCGACGAACCACTCGCCGTTCTACGCGCCCGTGATCCATCCGACCATCGAGATCGGGGTCACGGCGCTGTCGTCCGCAGCGCGGGAGTTCCTCGGCTGAGCCCGTCGCCGTTCACAACTCCTCAAGAAACGTCGGAGTCGGCGGCTCCATGGCGACCTCAGGGAACGGAAGGCACGTTCTCTGAGGAGTTGGGAACCGAGACCGCGGTTCAGAGCCTGCGCGCGGTGATGGCCTCACGTCCGAACGCATCGCGGGCGGTGCGCAGGCACCGTCCGCACAACAGCTCCACCGTGCGCGGATGGTTCTCGCCGCACGTGCAGTCGATCGTGACGCGCCATTTCGCTTTCCGACCGCAGGGTGAGTAGCCGTCGTCGTCGCCGTGGTCGCACTCGCACCGCTGACGTCCACGATCGAGACCGGCGAGTTCGTCGAGGTCTGCGCCGAGGCCGGTGTCGACATCCGCAACGCTCACGCTCGCCTCCTTCACCCGGGCGATGCTTCCAGCACTCGCCGTCCACCGCAAGTCCTCGCCCCGGAGGCGCGTTCACAACTCAGGAGAATCGAGTGCGGTCGACCGCTATTCGGTCGATTTCGCAGCGAATCGGGCCGACGTTCCTGAATTGTGAACGCAGGTCGCCTCAGACCCCGACGATGCGAGGCGGCGGAGGCGGTGCGAGCTCGCGCCGCGGAACGCCGTGAGCCTCGCGGTGCAGCCGTTCCATGCGCAGGTCCAGTTCGGCGGCCGCCTCGGCAGCGTCCGTCAGGCTGTCGACGAGGTGCGCGGGCACCTGGTTGGCGAATTTGTAGTAGATCTTGTGCTCGAGGCTCGCCCAGAAGTCCATCGCGATCGTCCGGAACTGCACCTCGACCGGCACCGAGAGCGCACCGGTCGACAGGAAGACGGGCACCTCGAGGATCGCGTGCAGGCTCTTGTAGCCGTTCGGCTTGGGGTTCTTGATGTAGTCCTTCACCACGCGCACGGTGATGTCGTCCTGCGCGGTCAGCAGATCGAACAGGCGGTAGACGTCGGCAGTGAAGCTGCACGTGACGCGGACGCCGGCGATATCGGTGATCTCCTCGCGGATACGCTCGAAGTCGGGGTCTTCGATGCCCTTGCGGGCGATCTTCTCGACGATGCTGTCGGGAGACTTCACGCGACTCTTCACATGCTCGATCGGGTTGTACGCATGGTGATGCGTGAACTCGTCCTTGAGGATCGAGATCTTCGTCTCGACCTCGCGCATGCCGAACTCGTACTCGTGCAGGAATCGCTGGAACCGATCGCGGAGCTCCTTCGCCTCGCTGATCGCGCTCTCATCGACGGACACCGTGCTCATGGCTTCGACGCTATCGATCCGCGATCTGAAACGCCTGTGCATCTCCGATGACGCATCCGGTCACACCCGGCGCCGCGTCGCGGCATCCGCTCTGGCATCGACCAGCTCCTGGCCCGAAGCGAGACCAGGCAGGCCTCGGCCGAGCCTGGTCGTGAACAGCAGCACGACCGACACCAGGATCAGTAGCGAGGAGACCCCGTCGAAGGCGTCGCCGAGCAGCGGCAGCGCGCCGATGCCCCCGATGCCCGCCGCCCAACGCAGCAGGCGTGCGATGGGCACCGGCATCCGCGCCCCCGCGAATCGCAGCTGCACCGCGAGATCCCCCACTGATCGGCCTGTGATGAGCACGACGGCGAGCCACAGGCCGGATGCCGCCGCGATGCCGACCGTCTCTGCGATCCGCCCGTCGAGCACGACCGCCCGATCGCGCACGACGTACTCGAACCACAGCTGCGTGACGATGCTCGAGCCGTACATCACGAAGCCGTACGCCAAGGCGTCGCAGACCATCGCGATGGCGCGCCGTCCCCTGGTGACGGGCCTCGGCTGGTCGGCATCCGCCCGCGGCGCCATGCCGCGCTTCGCGCGCGGAACGACGAGGGCGAAGATCGACCCCAGCACGGAGCCTGTCGTGTTGGTCATGAGGTCGCCGACGTCGAAGAACCGGTAGGCGCAGGGGTACAGACCCCACACGCCGGTGAGCTGCGTCGTCTCGATGAGAAGCGAGAGGCCGAGGCCCACCGCCAGCGCGGTGACGATGCCGCGAGCGCCGAGCACCCGCAGGAAGACGCCGAGCGGCACGAACAGCAGCACATTGAGAACGAGCTGCAGCAGGGCGGGATGGCGCAGCGGGTTTCCCGGCTCCGAGAATGCCTTCTGCAGGTCGCGGACGACCTCCAGGGGATCGGTGATCATCCCGACGCAGCGGATGCTGTCAGGGTCGGGCAGCGGCAGGAGCGTGTATGTCCAGATCGCCCAGAAGTAGACGAGGGCGGCGAACCACAGCAGCGACCGGCCGAGGCTCAGCCCGCCGCGACGACGGTAACTGACCGCCACGAACGGCACGAACAGCAGGATGCTCGCGTCGATGCCGATCGCGATCGCGATGAACGCCAGGATGATCTGTTCCCCCACGGGATGCCAGTTTATTTCCTCGCCTCCGTAAGGATTCCGTTAGGGCGCTCGCGGGCCCGTGTAGGAATTCCGTGAGGATGTTGTAAGGAGAGGCCACAGGGGCGTAGGCTCGCGGCTCGTGTCAGACGAATACGGGGAGAATCCCGACGCACCGCAGATCGCCAAGCGCATCCTGATCGGGGATCCGCTGACAAGTGAGCAGGCGGACCACCAGCTTCTCCCGAAGAAGATGGCACTGCCCATCTTCGCCTCCGACGCGCTGAGCTCCGTCGCGTACGGCCCGCAGGAGATGCTGATGACCCTGGCCCTCGGCGGGCTGGCGTTCCTCACCTTCGCGCCGTGGGTCGCCGCCTGCGTCGTGGTGCTTCTCGTCGTGGTGGTGCTCAGCTACCGTCAGCTGATCAAGGCGTACCCCTCCGGCGGAGGCGATTACGAGGTCGCATCGAAGAACCTCGGCGAGATCCCGGGCGTCGTGGTCGCTGCTGCACTCCTCGTCGACTACATCCTCACGGTGTCGGTGTCGATCGCCTCGGGGGTCGACAACATCATCTCCGCAGTGCCGCAGCTGGATCCGCTGCGCGTCGAGCTCGCGGTGGGATTCGTGATCCTCATCGTGATCGTCAACCTCCGCGGCGTGCGCGAGGCGTCGACGGTCTTCGCGATCCCCACCTACCTGTTCATCGGTTCGGTCGGCCTGATGATCGTCACCGGACTCGTCCGGACCCTGCTGGGCGACGCCCCGATCGCCGAGAGCGCCGCGTACCAGATTCAGGGCGAGCACCTCGCGGATGCTGCGATCATCCTGCTCGTGCTGCGCGCCTTCTCGAGCGGATGCTCGGCCCTCACGGGCGTCGAGGCCGTCTCCAACGGCGTGCAGGCGTTCCGCGCTCCGAAGATCCGCAACGCCCAGCTCACCCTCGTGATGATGGGCTCGATCGCGGCGCTGCTCTTCGCGGGCCTCACCGCGATGGGGCTCATCACCAACGTCCACTACGCCGAGAACGCGTGCGACCTCGTCGGATTCGACTGCTCGCAGCCGCAGCCGAGCGTGATGGCGCAGATCGCCGCGGCGACGTTCGGCGCAGGCAGCTTCCCCTTCTTCGTCATCCAGGCGGTCACGGCCTGCGTGCTGCTGCTCGCCGCCAACACGGCATTCAACGGATTCCCTCTGCTGGGCGCGGTGCTCGCGCGCGACGGCTACGCGCCGAAGTCGCTCAACACCCGCGGCGACCGCCTGGTGTTCTCGAACGGCATGATCGTGCTGGGCGTCGCCGCCATCATCGTGCTCGTCGTGTTCCAGGCGAACCTCACGACGCTGATCCAGCTGTACATCATCGGCGTGTTCGTGTCGTTCTCGCTCGGGCAGATCGGCATGGTGCGGCATTGGAAGCGGATGCTGAAGCCGGACAGCGGCGTGTCGGCATCCGATCGCCAATCGGCGAAGGTCGGCCTGGTGATCAACACGATCGGGGCGACGCTCACCGTGTTCGTGCTGGTGATCGTCACGATCACCAAGTTCACGCACGGCGCGTACCTGGTGTTCATCGCGATTCCCGTGCTCGCGTTCCTCATGATGGGCGTCAAGCGCTACTACCGCGATGTCGAGCACGAGATCGCGGTCGACGACGTCACGCACTTCGGCGCGCAGGGCGACGTCGCACTGGTACTCGTGAACAAGCTGCAGAAGCCGGTCGTCAAGGCGGTGGAGTACGCAGTCGCCGCCAAGCACCGCAAGACGCTGGCGATCCACGTGGCGGTGTCGGCGGAGGATGCATCCGCGCTGCAGAAGGAGTGGCACGACCACCTCATGCCTATCCCGCTGGTGATCGTCGAATCGCCCTACCGATCGTTCGCGCAGCCGGTGGCAGGGTTCATCAAGAAGTACCGCGAGAAGCACGGCTCATCCGTGGTGACGGTCTACCTGCCGCAGTACATCGTGGGGCACTGGTGGGAGTCGTTCCTGCACAACCGTCGTGCCCGCCGGATGGCCAACCAGCTCATGCTCGTGCATGGCGTGTCGATCACGCTCGTGCCGTGGCTGCTCGATTCGTCCGAGCTCATCTACGGCCGCCGCTCGCGCCCGCTGCCTGGTCAGGAGCGCGCCGGCCGCCCTGTCGTCGTGAACGGGCGACGAGCGCACCGGCCGGAGGGTCCGCCGTCCGAGGGCTGACGTGCTCGGGACCCGGCCGGCGCCGATCCGCCGACGCTCCCGTATGAGTTTCGGTCGCCAAAACGCCGATTCCGCGACAGAAATTCATACCGGAGCACAGACATCAGCCGCCTTCCAGGACCTCGCCCAGGATGCCGGCGGCCTCAGCGAACCGCGTCGGGTCCGCGCTCGCGTAGTTGAGTCGCACATAGGGCCCTGAGGGCTCCGCCGGGAACCACTCCCGCCCCGGGGCGATGATCAGCCCCCTCAGCTCGCACTCGCGCACGACGGCGGCGACCTCTGCCGCCTCGGGCAGCCGCACCCAGAGGTTCAGCCCGCCGACCGGCATCGTCTCCAGCGCGGTCGTCGGCGCATCTGCACTCAGGCACGAGATCATGAGGTCGCGCCGAGACCTGAGCTGCTCGCGGAAGCCCCGCAGGTGCGTGCGCCAGCCGGGCTGGGTGACCACATCGAGCGCCGCCGCCTGCAGCAGGCCGCTCACGTACATCGACTCCGCCGCGCGATCGGCGAGGATGCGCTCGCGCGCCGGCCCCCTGGCGATCACCGCCGCCACCCGCAGTGCGGGCGACACGCTCTTGGTGAGGGAGCGCAGATACACCACGTGCCCGTCGTCATCGAGCGCCGCGATCGGCCGCGGCTCGGCGTCGATGGCCAGATCGTGCGCCCAGTCGTCCTCGATGAGGAAGGCGCCGTGGCGTCGCACGATGTCGAGCACGACGCGAGACGTCTCGGCCTGCCACTGCGCCCCCGTCGGGTTGGCGAACGTGGGCTGCGCGTAGAAAGCCCTGGCCCCGGTCTGCGCGAACGCTCTCTCCACGTCATCCGGGTCGGGCCCCTGCGGCCCGGACGGGATCGGCACCAGGACGACTCCTGCCTGCTCGGCCGCGAGCATCGCGCCCCAGTACGTGGGCGACTCGATGAGCAGCGGCCGGCCGTGTCCGACGACGGCGCGGAAGATCGAGCTCAGCCCGCTCTGGCTTCCCGAGATGATCAGCGCATCCCTCGCGGTGGCGGGCGCCACCCCCGCGGGTGCGGACGCCGCGAGCTCGGCGGCGAACCACGCCTGCAGATCCGGCATCCCTGTGGCAGGAGTCCTGGTCAGCGCGGCCGCCGTGCGCGACGCCCGCGCGAGCGCCTGGCGCACCAGCCGTTCGGGGAGCAGCTCGACGGCCGGGTATCCGGAGTGCAGTCCGATCGCGTCCGGCGCCACGGTGCGCTGGGTCGAGGACAGAGCCGAGGTGCGGTTCGGCGGGGCACCGAGCGCCGAGGTCTGCCATCCGAAGTCGACGGGCCCCGCTGTGCGCACGGCGCGGACGAACGTCCCGACTCCCGGTCGCGACTCGACGAGGCCCAGCCGCGCAAGGTGGCTCATCGCCTTCTGCACGGTCACAGGGCTCGCCCCGTACTCGGCGGTCAGCACCCGGTTCGAGGGCACCCTCGCGCCGGGAGGAGCGGATGCGATCCACCGGCGCAGTCCTGCCACGATTCGCTCGGTGCTATCCTGACTCATGAAACTACACAGTAGCGTTATCCCCCAGCGAGGGGCAGTGCTATCTGCGCACGCCGGCCTCTGGTGGGGCCTTCTCGGCGTGATCGCCTTCTCTTTCACGCTTCCTTTCACGAGGGTCGCGGTCGGCGGTCTGTCACCGCTGTTCATCGGCGCCGGGCGTGCCGTCATCGCCGCGATCCTCGCCGCCATCGCCCTCGCCGTCACGCGTCAGCGTCCGCCGACCCGCGCGCAGTGGATGCGCCTCGCGGTCGTCGCGGGGGGAGTCGTCGCGGGCTTTCCGCTGCTGACCTCCTTCGCCATGACCACGGCGCCGGCGAGCCATGGCGCCGTGGTGGTCGGCGTGCTCCCCGCGGCCACCGCCGCGATGGTGGTGCTGCGAACCCGGGAGCGCCCGGCAGCATCGTTCTGGGTGTTCGCGGTGCTCGGCGCGGTCGCGGCGATCGTGTTCGCCGCACTGCAGAGCGGAGGACTCGGCGATCTGCACTGGTCGGACCTGATGCTCTTCGCCGCCGTGCTCGCAGCGGCGATCGGGTACGCGGAAGGCGGGCTTCTCGCGCGTGAGCTCGGATCGTGGCAGACCGTGTCATGGGCCCTCGTGCTGTCGTCGCCCCTCGTGGCCGCGCTGACCGCGTTCGCGGCGGTCGACCGGCCGCCCTCGGCGACGACCGCGCAATGGCTCGCCTTCGCCTATCTCGCCGCCGTGAGCATGTTCCTCGGCTTCTTCGCGTGGTACCGCGGGCTCGCCCTCGGGCCGATGGCCCAGGTCAGCCAGGTGCAGCTCGCGCAGCCGGTGCTGAGCATCCTGTGGGCGGCCCTCCTCCTGCACGAGCCGATCGGCTGGCTGACCGCGCTGGGCGGACTCGCCGTCATCGCCTGCGCCGCCCTCGCGGTCCGCACCCGTCTGAACGCCACCTCCCTCCGCCCGACCGCCACCTTCCCCTCCGAGGAGCACTGATGCGCCACACGCCCCGCTACCTGATGACCGATGTCGACGAGGTCAAGCGCCTGATCCGGCACAACCCGTGGGCGACGTTCGTGTCCCCCGCGAGCACCGGTCTCGTCGCCTCGCACTACCCGGCGCTGCTCGAGGAGGGTGAGGAGGGCATCGTCATCGCGAGCCATTTCGGCAGACCTGACGAGCAGCTGCATGAGCTCGGCGCGCACGAGATCCTCGTGATCATCCAGGGTCCCCACGACTACGTCTCCCCCTCGCTGTACGAGCCCGGCGATCTCGTGCCGACCTGGAACCACCTCACCGCCCATCTCTACGGCATCCCCGAGGTCCTCGGCGAGGAGGAGAACTACGCCATGCTCTCCCGCCTGACCGACCATTTCGAGGCGCACCGCCCGGAGGGGCGCAGCCTCTCCGAGGATGAAGCAGGCACCCGGCGGGCGGCGAAGGGCACCGTCGGCCTGCGAATGCGCGTCACGCGGTTCGACGCCAGGGCCAAGCTCAGCCAGAACAAATCGCCGGAGGTGCGTGAGACCATCGCACGGCGCTTCGACGAGACCAACGCCCTGCTTGCCGAGGAGATGCGCCGTCTGGGCGGGTGAGCCGCGCCCGCCTAGGCTGGCTCCATGAGCGCCACAGGGGAACCCGCCGTCTGGCCGGTGCGCACTGCGCGGCTGGAGGTCCGCCAGGGCGCCGAAGCGGACCTCGAGACGATCTGGCAGTGGCGCCGCCTTCCCGAGGTGAGCACCTGGCTCAGCAGCGCGCCGAGCACGTTCGAGGAGCTCCGTGAGAGGTACGCCGATCCCGAGCGTCTCGCCACGACCCTGATCATCGAGCTGCCGCCCGAACGGCCAGGCGAGCCGGCCAGGCCGATCGGCGACATCATGCTGAAGCGCGAAGACGCCTGGGCGCAGGCGGAGATCGCCGACGCCGCACGCGGCGTCGAGGCCGAGCTCGGCTGGACGCTGGATCCCGCGTACGCGGGGCGCGGCTATGCCACAGAGGCGGTGCGCGCGGTGATCGACGTCTGTTTCGGAACGCTGGGCCTTCGTCGCGTGCACGCCGGATGCTTCGCCGACAACGAGCCGTCCTGGCGGCTGATGGAGCGGCTCGGCATGCGTCGCGAGGAGTTCAGCCGCAAGACCGCCCTGCATCGCTCGGGCGAGTGGCTCGACGGCATGAACTACGGCATCCTCGCCGAGGAATGGCCGCCGGCCTCCTGAGCGTGAGCATCTCGCATGGGTCGTCCCCGGCGCCGTAGGGGAACCGTGAGGATCACGGTCGGACCGTGATCGCCGGAGTTTGATCGACTCCGTGCTCGACATCATCTACATCGCGCTGACTCTCGCGCTCTTCGCCCTGGTCTCCCTCGTGGCGAAGGGGGTGGAGCGGCTTTGATCGTCTTCGAGATCGCCGCCACGGCTCTCGCCGTCGCTGCCGTCGTCTACCTCGTGGTCGCCCTCGTCGCCCCGGAGAAGTTCTGATGGGCGCCGAGATCTGGTTCGGAGTCCTGCAGGCGGTCGCAGTGATCGTCGTGCTGGTGCTCGTGTACCGCCCGTTGGGCGACTACATGGCGCACGTGTTCAGCGCCCCGAAGGACCTGCGCTTGGAGCGCGGCCTCTACCGCATCATCGGAGTCGATCCCGCCTCGGAGCAGACCTGGCGCGCCTATGCGCGCAGCATCCTCGCGTTCTCGGTGGTCGGCCTGCTGCTCGTCTACGGCCTGCAACGACTGCAGGCGTTCCTGCCGGAGTCGCTCGGCCTGCCGGCGGTACCCGAGGGCCTGGCCTTCAACACCGCCGCATCGTTCGTGGCGAACACGAACTGGCAGTCGTACTCGCCCGAGCAGACCCTGGGCTACACCGTGCAGCTCGCCGGCCTGACCGTGCAGAACTTCGTCTCCGCCGCCGTCGGTCTCGCCGTGGCCGTTGCGCTCGTCCGCGGCTTCGCCCGCCGCGGCTCGACGACGCTCGGCAACTTCTGGGTCGACCTGACCCGCGGGCTCGGCCGCATCCTGCTGCCGATCGCCCTGCTCAGCGCGATCGCACTGATCGCCGGCGGCGTGATCCAGAACTTCGCCGGATTCACCGATGTCACCACCGTCGCGGGCGGAACCCAGGCGATCCCCGGTGGCCCCGTCGCCTCGCAGGAGGCGATCAAGCTTCTCGGCACGAACGGCGGCGGCTTCTTCAACGCGAACTCGGCGCACCCGTTCGAGAATCCGACGGGCTGGACGAGTCTGCTCGAGATCCTGCTCATCCTCGCGATCCCCTTCTCGCTGCCGCGCACCTTCGGACGACTGATCGGCGACGACCGTCAGGGTTACGCGATCGCCGCGGTCATGGGCACGATCTTCCTCGTCTCGCTCTTCGCACTCTCGGCGCTCGAGCTGGCGGGGCAGGGCACAGCGCCGCAGCTCGCCGGCGGCGCCATGGAGGGCAAAGAGCAGCGGTTCGGAATCCTCGGATCCACTCTCTTCGGCACCGCATCGACCCTGACCTCGACAGGTGCCGTCAACTCGATGCACGACTCGTACACCGCGCTCGGCGGCATGATGCCGATGCTCAATATGATGCTCGGCGAGGTCGCGCCGGGCGGCGTCGGGTCGGGGCTGTACGGAATGCTCGTGCTCGCGATCATCGCCGTGTTCGTCGGCGGGCTGCTCGTCGGACGCACCCCTGAGTACCTCGGCAAGCGCATAGGCCCGCGCGAGATCAAGCTCGCCAGCCTCTACATCCTGGTCACCCCGACCCTGGTGCTCGCCGGCACCGCGCTGAGCTTCGCGATCCCGGGCATCCGCACGGACGTCGAGTCGACCAGCATCCTGAACCCCGGGGTGCACGGCATGAGCGAGGTGCTGTACGCGTTCACGTCAGCCTCGAACAACAACGGTTCGGCGTTCGCGGGTCTCACCGCGAACACCCCGTGGTTCAACACGGCGCTCGGAATCGCGATGCTGCTGGGGCGATTCCTGCCGATCGTGCTGGTGCTGGCCCTGGCCGGCTCGCTCGCCGCTCAGCAGCACGTGCCGGAGACCTCAGGCACCCTGCCCACCCACCGACCGCAGTTCGTCGGCCTGCTCATCGCGGTGACGGTCGTCGTCACAGCGCTCACCTACTTCCCGGTGCTCACGCTGGGCCCGCTCGCAGAAGGACTCGTCTGACATGACCCGTGACACCCGACCCGCCGCCCGGTTGCTGAGCGAGGAGCGCAGCGACGAGGCGAAGAACACCACACCCTCAGAACACGCGGATGCCACGGCATCCGCTCCCGCCCCGAAGCCGCGGTCGTTCGGCTGGGGCCAGCTCGTCGAGGCGCTGCCCGGGGCCCTGCGCAAGCTGAACCCCGCGTCGCTCGCACGCAACCCGGTGATGCTGCTGGTCTGGGCCGGAGCCGCGTTCACGACCGTGCTCGCGATCGCCGAGCCGTTCCTGGGCGGACCCACTCCCTCGGGCGGCACGGCGGTGCCCCCGATCTTCACGTGGGGCATCGCGATCTGGCTGTGGTTCACAGTGCTGTTCGCGAACGTCGCCGAATCGGTCGCCGAGGGGCGCGGCAAGGCCCAGGCGGCCAGCCTGCGCAAGACCCGCACGAGCACCATGGCCCGTCGTGTCGCGCACTACGACCAGACGACGGATGCCGCCGCCGAACGCGCCGAGATCGTGGAGGTGTCGTCGGCCGAGCTGCAGCGCGACGACCTCGTGATCGTCACGGCCGGGGAGCTGATCCCCGGCGACGGCGACATCGTGGCCGGCATCGCGACCGTCGACGAGTCGGCGATCACGGGAGAGAGCGCCCCGGTCATCCGCGAGTCGGGCGGAGACCGCAGCGCGGTCACCGGCGGCACCCGCGTGCTGTCCGACCGGATCGTCGTGCGCATCACCTCGAAGCCGGGCGAGACGTTCGTCGATCGCATGATCGCGCTCGTCGAGGGTGCCAGCCGTCAGCGCACCCCGAACGAGATCGCGCTGAACATCCTGCTCGCGAGCCTGTCGATCGTGTTCGTCGTGGTCGTGCTGGCACTCAACCCGATCGCCTCGTATGCGGCGTCGCCCGTCAGCATCCCGGTGCTGATCGCCCTGCTCGTCTGCCTCATCCCGACCACGATCGGCGCCCTGCTCTCGGCGATCGGCATCGCCGGCATGGACCGTCTCGTGCAGCGCAACGTGCTGGCGATGTCGGGGCGAGCGGTCGAGGCCGCCGGCGATGTCACCACCCTGCTGCTCGACAAGACCGGAACCATCACCTACGGCAACCGCCGTGCGCACGAGGTGCTGCCCCTTCCTGGCGTCGACGCCGATGAGCTGCTGCGCATCGCCGCGCTGTCCTCGCTCGCCGACCCCACGCCAGAGGGCGCATCGATCGTCGAACTGGCGACCGCCGGCGGTATCCGCGTCGCCGAGCCGGCGGATGCGGTCGTGGTGCCTTTCACGGCGCAGACCCGCATGTCGGGACTCGACCTCGCCGACGGCACGCAGATCCGCAAGGGCGCAGGCTCGGCGGTGAGCGCGTGGCTCGAACTCGGGGCCGCGGATCCCGAGCTGAGCAGTCGCGCCGACGGAGTGGCCCAGAGCGGCGGCACCCCGCTCGTCGTCGCCGTGAAGGCCCCCTCGGGAGCCGGACGCATCCTCGGCGTCGTCCACCTCAAGGACATCGTCAAGGACGGCCTGCGCGATCGCTTCGACGAGCTGCGCAGCATGGGCATCCGCACCGTGATGATCACGGGCGACAACCCGCTCACGGCCGCGGCGATCGCGAAGGAGGCCGGCGTCGACGACTTCCTCGCCGAGGCGACCCCCGAGGACAAGCTCGAGCTCATCCGCAAGGAGCAGGAGGGCGGCCGCCTGGTCGCGATGACCGGAGACGGGACGAACGACGCACCTGCGCTCGCCCAGGCCGACGTCGGCGTCGCGATGAACACGGGCACCTCGGCTGCGAAGGAGGCCGGCAACATGGTCGACCTCGACTCCGACCCCACCAAGCTCATCGACATCGTGCGCATCGGCAAGCAGCTGCTCATCACCCGCGGTGCGCTCACCACGTTCTCGCTCGCGAACGACATCGCGAAGTACTTCGCGATCATCCCGGCGATGTTCATGGGAGTGTTCCCCGGGCTCGCCGCACTCAACGTGATGCAGCTGCACTCCCCCGCGTCCGCCGTCACCAGTGCGATCGTGTTCAACGCGATCGTGATCGTGTTCCTCATCCCGCTCGCGCTGCGCGGCGTGAAGTACCGGCCGGCGAGCGCCTCGCAGATCCTGCAGCGCAACCTGCTGATCTACGGCCTGGGCGGCGTGATCGCGCCGTTCGTCGGCATCAAGCTCATCGACCTCGTCGTGAGCCTCATCCCCGGCTTCTGACGCCTCGCCCGACTCGCTCTCACGATCAACGACCACGGAAAGGTCCTCATGTCCACCCGCACCACTCTTCGGACGACCGGCGTCGCGGTCCGCGCGATGCTCGTCCTCACGCTTCTGCTCGGCGTCGGCTACACGCTGCTCGTCACCGGCATCGGCCAGGTTCTGCTCCCCTGGCAGACGAACGGCTCGATGCTCGCGGGGGAGCGGGGCAGCACCCTGATCGGGCAGTCGTTCACGGATGCCGAGGGCGACGCTCTGCCGCAGTACTTCCAGTCCCGCCCCTCGGCGGCCGGTGACGGCTACGACGGGGCGAGTTCCGGGGGCAGCAACCTCGGCCCGGAGAACCCCGACCTCGTCGCGGTGATCGAGGAGCGCAGGGCGGCCGTCGCCGAGCGCGAGGGGGTCGACCCGTCGCAGGTCCCAGCCGACGCCGTGACGGCGTCCGCCTCCGGCCTCGACCCCCACATCAGCGTCGCGTACGCGCTGCTGCAGGTGCCTCGCGTCGCGGAAGCCCGCGGCCTGCCGGAGCAGGACGTGCGCGATCTCGTGGAGTCTAGGATTCAAGGGCGGGATCTGGGATTCCTCGGCGAAGAACGCATCAATGCCGCCGAGCTCAACCTCGCACTCGACGACCGGGAGGGCCGATGACCCCAGAGCTGATGGGCTCAGAGCGATCCCTTCGACAGGCTCAGGGAACCCGGCGCGGACGGCTGCGCGTTCTGCTCGGCGCGGCACCCGGCGTGGGCAAGACCTTCGAGATGCTGTCCGAAGGGCGCCGTCTCCTGCAGGAGGGGCGGGACGTCGTCGTGGCCGTGGTCGAGACCCATGGGCGGGCGGCGACCCTGGCCCAGACGATCGGCATCCCCGAGGTCCCTCGGCGGACGGCGATGCACCGGGGCGTCGCGCTCACCGAGCTCGATGTCGACGCGGTGCTGGAGCGGGCACCGGAGATCGCTCTCGTCGACGAGCTCGCTCACACGAACGTCCCCGGATCCGCTCACGCGAAGCGCTGGCAGGACGTGGATGCGCTGCTCGACGCCGGCATCGACGTCATCACGACCGTGAACGTGCAGCACATCGAGTCGCTGAACGCGGTCGTCGAGAAGATCACGGGCGTCGCCCAGCAGGAGACGCTGCCGGATGCCGTGGTGCGAGGCGCCGACGAGATCGAGGTCGTCGATCTCGCGCCGCAGTCGCTGCGCGACCGGCTCGCCGCAGGTCTCGTGTACCCGGCTGAGCGCATCGATGCGGCACTGTCGAACTACTTCCGCCTCGGCAATCTCACCGCGCTGCGCGAGCTCGCGTTGCTGTGGCTCGCCGACGAGGTCGACAGCGCCCTGCGCACGTACCGCGCCGAGCAGGGCATCGAAGGCACCTGGCAGGCGCGGGAGAGGGTCGTCGTCGCACTGACCGGCGGACCCGAGGGTGAGACCCTGCTGCGCCGCGGCGCGCGGATCGCCGCACGCTCGGCCGGCGGCGAGCTGCTCGCCGTGCACGTCAGCGCCCAGGACGGACTGCGGGACGAGACTCCTGGTGCGCTCTCGGCTCAGCGCTCGCTCGTCGAATCGCTCGGCGGCAGCTTCCACCAGATCATCGGCGACGACATCCCCACCACCCTCGTCGAGTTCGCGCAAGGGGCCGACGCGACTCAGCTCGTGATCGGCGTGAGCAGACGCAGCCGGATCGCCGCCGCCCTCACCGGCCCCGGCATCGGCTCAGAGATCATCCGCCGCTCCGGCGACATCGACGTGCACATCGTCACGCACGCGGCGGCCGGCGGACGTGTGGTCCTGCCTCGCCTCAAAGGCGGCGCGCTCGGCTGGCGCCGGGAGATCCTCGGCTTCGCCACCGCGCTCGTGTTCGGCCCCATCCTGTCGTGGGTCATGTTCACCTTCCGAAGCCCCGAGTCGATCACGGCGGAGGTGCTGGCGTACCAGCTGCTCGTGGTGGTGGTCTCGCTCGTCGGCGGACTGCGACCGGCGGTGTTCGCGGCCGTGCTGTCCGGCATCACTCTCGATTTCCTGTTCGTGGCTCCGCTGTTCACGATCACGATCGCGCATCCGCTGCATGTGCTCGCACTCGCCCTGTACGTCGTGATCGCGATCCTCGTCAGCCTCATCGTGGACCAGGCGGCCCGTCGCGCCCGCACAGCACAGCGTGCCGCGGCGGAGGCGGAGCTGCTCGCGGCCGTCGCCGGCAACGTGCTGAGAGGCGATAACGCCGTGCTCGCGCTGGTCAGCCGAACCCGCGAGGCGTTCGGACTCAGCGGCGTGCGCCTGCTGTCACCGGAGGGCGAGGTGCTCGCGACCGACGGCGAGCCTGTGGCCGATGGCCGCGCCGTGACCGTACCGGTCGGAACCTCGATCACGGGCGCTCCTCGCGCCCAGCTCGAACTCAACGGCGACCCCCTCGACGGACCGGAGCGCCGGCTGCTCGACGCGATCATCGCCCAGCTCGCCGCCGCCATGGAGCACACCGATCTGCGAGCCACCGCCCTCGAAGCCGAGGCACTCGCCGAGACCGATCAGGTGCGCAGCGCTCTGCTGTCGGCAGTGAGCCATGACCTCCGCCGTCCACTGGCCTCCGCCGTCGCCGCGATCGGCGGGTTGCGCGGTGCGCACCAGCTGTCGGAGTCGGATCGCGAGGAGCTTCTCGCGACCGCCGACGAGAGCCTGGCCACCCTCTCCGCCCTCGTGACCGACCTGCTCGATGTCAGCCGGGTCCAGGCCGGTGTTCTCGCCGTCTCCCCGACCAGGATGGACGCCGCCGGAACGATCCTCGCGGCGGTCGACGAGCTCGGGCTCGGCCCCGACGATGTCGAGTTCGCGCTCGATCCCGCGCTCCCCGCGGTGCTGGCCGATCCTGTGCTGCTCCAGCGGGTGATCGTGAACGTTCTGGCCAATGCCCACCGCCACGCGCCTGCCGGGTCGCACGTGATCATCTCGACCAGCGCCCTGGGCGACCGCGCGGAGATCAGGATCATCGATCGCGGAGAAGGCGTGCCGCTCGAACGGCGGGACGAGATGTTCCAGCCGTTCCAGCGGTACGGGGACACCGACAACACGACAGGTCTCGGCCTGGGGCTCGCCCTGTCACGCGGGTTCACCGTGGGCATGGGCGGTAGCCTGACACCCGAGGACACCCCGGGTGGCGGCCTCACGATGGTCATCTCCCTGCCCCTCGCCACAGAGTCCCCCGAGCCGGAGGCGGAATGAAGCTCCTGATCGCCGACGACGATCCGCAGATGGTGCGCGCCCTGCGAATCACGCTCTCGGCGCACGGCTATGACGTCGTCGTCGCCTCCGACGGGGCTGCCGCGATCGCGGCAGCGGCGCAGACGCACCCAGACCTCATCATGCTGGATCTGGGGATGCCGCGGCTCGACGGCATCGAGGTGATCCAGGCGCTGCGGGGCTGGACGAACGTCCCGATCATCGTCGTGTCGGGGCGCACCGGCTCGGCGGACAAGGTCGAGGCGCTCGACGCAGGCGCCGACGATTTCGTCACCAAGCCGTTCCAGGTCGACGAGCTCCTCGCGCGGCTGCGGGCGCTCTCCCGCCGCTCGGCTCCTGCCGGCGGCGAGTCGACCGTAGGCTTCGGCGATGTGATCGTGGACCTCGCGACCAAGACGGTGACCCGTGCCGGCGCCCGCGTGCACCTCACCCCGACGGAGTGGCGGATGCTCGAGCACCTGTCCCGGCATCCGGGCGCGCTGGTCACCCGGCAGGACCTGCTGAAGGAGATCTGGGGCAGCGAGCAGGTGTCCGACTCCGGCTATCTGCGCCTGTACATGTCGCAGCTGCGCAAGAAGCTCGAGCAGTCGCCGAGCGAGCCCGCGCACCTGCTCACCGAGTCGGGGATGGGTTACCGGCTCGTGCTCTGAGCCGTTCACCGTTCACAACTCCTCAAAGAACGATCGTTCCAGGGCCGTTTGAGGCGGAATCCGCCTCAAACGGCCCGAGTTTTGAGGAGTTGTGAACGCGAGCGGACGCCGAACCCGCTACCCCATGGCCGCGTCGATGAGCACCTCGGCGGCGCCGCGCGCCTGCACCGCCACCTGCGGGTCGGCGGAGATCGCCGCGGTGCTCTGCGCACCCTCGGCGAGGATCGACAGCTGTGCGGCGAGGGATGCCGGTGCCCCGGACTCGGTGACCAGCCCCGACATGTACTTCTGAAACGACGACTTGTGCTCGCGGACGATCGCGGCGACCTCCGGGTTCGTGCCGCCGAGCTCGCCGAAGGCGTTGATGAAGGCGCAGCCGCGGAAGCCGTCTGTGCAGAACCAGTCCTCCAGGTAGCCGTACACCGCGAGGAGCCGGTCGCGGGGGTCGGCCCCCGCCTCGGCCACCGCCGTGGTCAGCCCGGATTCCCACTCCCCGTGCTTGCGCTCGAGGACCGCTGCGACGATGTCGGTCTTCGCGGGGAACTCGGCATACAGCCGGCGCAGCGACACGCCGGCCGCCGCTCGCAGCTCGTCCATGCCGACCGCCGCGTATCCCTTGCGGTAGTAGAGCTCTTCAGCCGCCGCAAGGATCCGTTCACGAACTGTTTCCTCCGCCATGTCTCCAGTGTACTTGACATGAGAACGATCGTTCTCTAGATTGAATTCATCACCACCGAGAACGATCGTTCTCACCGGATCGAAAGGACCACGACCATGGGCTACATCACCGTCGGAAACGAGAACAGCACCTCCATCGAGCTGTACTACGAGGACCAGGGCGCCGGCCAGCCGGTCGTGCTGATCCACGGTTACCCGCTCAACGGTCACAGCTGGGAGCGTCAGACCCGCGAGCTGCTCGCGCAGGGCTACCGCGTCATCACGTATGACCGTCGCGGATTCGGCCAGTCCTCGAAGGTCGGCACCGGCTACGACTACGACACCTTCGCCGCCGACCTCAACACGGTGCTCGAGACGCTCGACCTGCGCGACGTCGTACTCGTCGGGTTCTCGATGGGCACCGGAGAGCTCGCCCGCTACGTGGCCCGCTATGGACACGAGCGCGTCGCCAAGCTCGCCTTCCTCGCCTCGCTCGAGCCGTTCCTCGTGCAGCGCGACGACAACCCCGAGGGCGTGCCGCAGGAGGTCTTCGACGGCATCGAGGCAGCCGCGAAGGGCGACCGCTACTCCTGGTTCACCGCGTTCTACAACGACTTCTACAACCTCGACGAGAACCTCGGCTCGCGCATCAGCCAGCAGGTCGTCGACGCCAACTGGAACCTCTCCGTCACCAGCGCTCCGGTCGCGGCGTACGCCGTGGTCCCCGCCTGGATCGAGGACTTCCGCGGCGACGTCGAGGCGGTCCGCGCGGCCGGCAAGCCGACCCTGATCCTGCACGGCACGAAGGACAACATCCTGCCGATCGACGCGACGGCACGCCGCTTCCACCAGGCCGTGCCCGAGGCCGAGTACGTCGAGGTCGAGGGCGCTCCGCACGGCCTGCTCTGGACCCACGCCGATGAGGTCAACGCCGCTCTGAAGGGCTTCCTCTCCAAGTGACGGCGACGCGCGGCATCCCCCTCCCGAACTCTCGCGAGGGGGATGCCGCGCTTCTGCGTGTCCGGGGAACTCTGCCGTTGCATGTGGGTCGCTGACCAGCGGATGCCGTCAGTGCACGGTCTTCACCTTCACCGTCAGCGGCTTCACGGCGGTGACGCCCTGCGAGTTCACCAGCTCACCGGTGTAGACATAGCGCCCGCCGGGGCGGCCGGTGACGGCGAACTGCGCCGACTGCGCCGCGGTTCCGCCGTAGGTCAGCGGCACCGTCGCGATGAGCACGCCGTTCTCGAACAGGCGCAGCCGGGTGGCGTTCTCTCCGTGCCGCAGGTTCATCGTGATGACGTAGTCGCCGTCGCGCGTGCCGCCGCGCTGCGAGAGCATCGCCCGGCCAGGTGCCGCGGTCGCGTCATCGAGCGGCACCAGAGCGTCGAGCGCGGCGTTCAGCGACCGCAAGGCCCCGTCGACCGCGTCGGCATCCGGGCTCGCCGCGCCGAGCACGATGTCCGCGCGTTCGATCGCCGGGGAGAGGCCGACCGTCGAGCTCTCGACGTACTGCGACGCGTCGATCCCGGCGGCCGCATCGCGCCGCGCGCGGAGCTCCATGGTGTCGGCGCCGGGCTCCGGCATCCGCACCAGTTCGAGGTCGTCGAGCGTTCCCCAGGCGCCGGCCGGCAGGCTGCCCGTCACGCGTACGGTCGCGACGCCGTCGGCGCCGACCTGCACGGCGCCGGTGGTCGGAGTCGACCAGATGCGCCACCCGTCGAGAGCGAAGGCGACAGGATCGGATGCCGACGCGGGCGTCGACAGCGCGAGGTCGACGCGCCCGCTCGCGCCCTCGCCGTCGCCCTGCAGGGCGGCGCGTGCCACGTAAGCCCCCTCCGGCAGACCGCTCACCGTCTGCGACAGCTCGAAGGAGTAGTCGGATGCCGCGTAGAAGTGCGCCGAGTTCACGCCGCCGTGCGGGTCGTCCCAGGCGCGCAGGGTCAGCGCCGCGCCCGTCTTCATCCACATGCTCGTGTCGGCGCCTTCGAAGCCGGGGTTGTGCAGGAAGTTGCGCGGCGAGACGGTCACAGCGGCGGATGCGGTCAGCCCGGCGCTCGTGACACCTGTGACCGTGTACGACCCGGTGCCCTCGATGTACTGCGCGGCCTCCGACCAGGTCACCTGCTGCTGTTCGCTCGTGCCGTCGGTGTAGGTCACCGTGACCTCGTCGGGCAAGGTCACGGCGTCGCCGTCGGTGAACTGCAGCACGGCGGTCTGCACGGCCTCGACCTCGCGCGGGGCGATCGCCCCGGTGCGCACGTAGCGGAAGATGTTCAGCGCGTCGGACGCGGTGCCGTCGAAGGCGAACAGCGCCTGGTTGTCCCACGCCGATCCGCCGAACCACTGCCCGGCGTCGTCGGGCTCGTACTCCCCCGCGAAGCTCGACGCCCAGCCCGAGCCGTCGCGCTCCCACAGCATCTTGTTCTGCTCGAGCTGCGACGGGGGTCCGACCGGCAGCCACGCGGGCTCCCAGTAGAAGACGCCGATCCCGGCATCTCCCACATCGGCGACGGCCTGCACGACGTCGCGCACCGCGCTCGCCTGCCCCTGCACGCTGACCGGGTACTGCGTCGCTTCGCTCGGCAGGTCGATCACGTTGCCGTGACCGTCGCCGTCTTCGAGCGTGTACGCCCATGAGGTCTCGGCGACCATGACCTTCTTGCCGTAGGTGTCGGCGATCTGAGCGAGCACGCTCGTGAGGTTGGCCGTGGTGCCGTGCCAGAACGGGTAGTACGACGAGGCGAACACGTCGTAGTCGACACCCCGGCTGGCCAGCTGAGCAGCGACATTCGCGTAGAAGCCGGCCCGCTCGGGGTTCGTGAAGTGCAGGGCGACCAGCGTGCCCGGTGACTCGGCGCGCACGGCGGCGGAACCGGCCGAGAACACCTTCGCCATGTCGTCCCAGCCGGTCACCCCGGCGACCCCGTTGCTGGTCTCGTTGCCGATCTGCACCATCTTCAGCTCGACACCGGCCGCGACGAGCCGGCGCACGGCGTCGCGCGTGAACTCGCTCACCTTCGTCGCGGTCTCGTCGGCGGTCAGCCCCGCCCAGGCCTTGGGTGCCTGCTGCTTCGCCGGGTCGGCCCAGAAGTCGGAGTACTGGAAGTCGATGAGCACGCCGAGTCCGGCATCCGTCGCCCTCTTCGCGATCTCGATCGCACGGTCGACGTCCACATCGCCGCCGCCGTAGCCGTTGCCTGCCGCGTCGAACGGGTCGTTCCAGACCCGCACCCGCACGTCGGTCACCCCGGACTCGGCGAGGATCGCGAACAGGTCGCCTGGCGTGCCGTCGGCGTGCCGGAACACGACGCCGGATGCTTCGAGCGACAGCACGGACGAGACGTCGACACCGCCGATGAAGTCGTCGGGCAGATTCTCGACACGGGGCACGGTGATCGTGGCCGGGACGGGGTCGGAGGGCGCGGCGAGAGCGGATGCCGGAGCGGCGCCGATCAGGGTGAGGGCTGCGGCGAGAGCGGCAGCGAGGAGGGGACGTGTGCGACGGTGCATGACGGCCTTTCGAGTTGCGGTCGGGCCCTTCGACAGGCTCAGGGACCCAGAGGTTGCAGGCTCAGCCCTTGACGGAGCCCTGGGTGAGCCCGCCGACGATGTACTTCTGCAGCGAGAAGAACAGCGCCAGCACGGGGACTGCGGCGACCACGACTCCGGCAGCGAACAGCCCCCAGCGCGAGGTCAGCTGGTTCGACACCCACTGGTACATCCCGACCGCGAGTGTCCAGTTGTCCTCGCTGGTGAGGATGATCTTCGACAGGATGAAGTCGCCGAACGCGGCGAGGAACGCGAGCAGCGCGACGACCGCGAGGATGGGCACGACGAGCGGCATGATGAGCCGCCAGAAGATCTGCGCGTGGGTCGCGCCGTCGATCTTGGCCGACTCGTCGATCTCGACAGGGATCGTGTTGAAGAAGCCGTACATGAGGAAGGTGTTCGCACCGAGCGCACCGCCCAGGTAGACGCAGATCAGCGCGATCTTCGAGTTGATGCCGAGCACTGGCACGACCTCGCCGATCGTCTGCAGCATGAGGAAGATCGCGATGAAGGCGAGCGCCTGCGGGAACATCTGCAGCACGAGCAGCGTCGTCAGGCTCGCCCGCCGCCCCGTGAAGCGGAAGCGCGAGAACGCGTACGCGCCGCAGGCGCCCATGAGCACCGAGCCGATCGCGGTGATGCCGCCGATCAGGAGCGTGTTGCCGAACCACACCCAGTAGCGCGATTCGCCGAGGGCGATGTAGTTCGCCGGGTCCACCGCGCCGAACAGGGTGTTCGACGCCGCGAGGCTGCCGTTCGGGTTCAGCGACGCCGACAGCACGTACACGAGCGGGAAGGCCGCGAAGAGCAGCACGCCGACCGCCAAGACGTACTTCCACCCGACGTCCGCCCACCAGCGACGGCGACGTGCGCCTGCGCGGGATCGGTCGGATTCGGATGCCGTCACGACTGCTCTGGTCTCACTCATCACTGGTACTCCTCGAGCTTGCGGGTCTGTCGGAAGCTCAGCGCTGAGATGACCCCGACGACGATGAAGGCGATGATCGACAGTGCGCTGGCGAGGCCGTAGTCGGCCGCGCCTCCGGAGACACCGGACACGTCGTAGATGGCCGACACGAGGATGTCGGTCGACCCCAGCGCATAAGGGGCGCCCTGGATCGCGGGTCCGCCGTTGTTGAAGGTGTAGATCACGGTGAAGTTGTTGAACGCCACGGCGAACGACGAGATCAGCAGGGGCGCGGTCGACACCAGCAGCAGCGGCAGCGAGATCGAGCGGAAGCGCTGCCACTTGTTCGCGCCGTCGATCTCGGCGGCCTCGAGCGTCTCCCCCGGAAGGGACTGCAGCGCCCCTGTGCACACGAGGAACCAGTACGGATAGCTCAGCCACACGTTCACGAGGATCACTGCGGCCCTGGTGAGCCACGGGTCGCCGAGCCAGTTCACGTGCGCGCCGAAGAAGAGCAGGTCGTTGATCACCCCGAACTCGGCGTTGAACATGCCGCGGAACAGCAGCGCGGCCATGAACGCCGGGAAGGCGTAGGGCAGGATGAACAGCGCTCGGAGGATGCGGCGGCCCTTGACCCGGGGATCGTTGTACACGATGGCGAGGCCGAGTCCCGCCGCGAAGCTCAGGACGACCGAGAGAATCGCGAACGCGAAGGTCCACGCCGTGACGCTCAGCAGGGTGCCGGCGAGAGAGGAGTCGGTGAACAGCTTCAGGAAGTTCGCGAAGCCGACGTTCACCGCCCATCCGGTGGGCAGCGCCGTGCCGTCCTCGGCGACGAATGCACCCAGGTCGGTGGCGGTGTACACCGTGCCGGTCTGCGTGTCGGTGATGGTCTGCGCGGCGGCATCCCACACCAGGGTCGGCTCGTACACCGCCCCCGTTGAGCCCTCCCTGGTGCGGATCGAGCCGTCGTTCGGGTCGTCCGAGACCGGCACGCGCAGCTGCTTGATCTGCTCGCCGAGCGTCGCATCGGTGAGCACGGTCGCACGCGGCACGACGGTCCACCCCGGCACCTCGGTCGGCGCCCCGCTGGATCCGATCTCGGCGTCGGGTGCGGGAGCCAGAGGCTGCGTCGCGGAGCCGACCTGCACGTCGCCGTCGTCGTCGACGATCGCGAAGCCCAGCTCGTCGCCGCGCTCCACCACCGCCAGCGGGTAGTCGGGCGAGTCGTCGATGCGCCGCTCGCCCTGGATCAGCGCGGCTTCCACCGCCTGCTCCTGCGTGCCGACGTGCCCCGTGCCGTAGTTCGTGAATGCGATGTAGGCGGTGTACCCGAAGATGAACACCTGGAACACGAGCAGGAAGATCAGCCCGGGCATCAGGTACTTCAGCGGCAGCGCCCTGCGGGTGAAGTACACCCAGTCGGCGATGACGACGAGCAGCACCACGACGCCGAGTACGACCCACGACTGGGCGCTCCACGCCGAGATCACGGTCATCAGGCCGAAGGCGTTCACGAGCGCCACCAGGGCGAGCTTGATGAGGAATCCCCAGCCGAGCCCGCGGATGCCGCGGGCGTGGGACTCGCGGACCGGCTTCACCGGTGGTGCTGTCGTCGACATGTCAGTCCTGTCTGTTCCGGTCGTTGGACGAGCGGCGGTCGTTGAGCCCCGGTCCTTGAGCCCCCGGTCCTTGAGCCCCCGGTCGTTGAGCCCCGGTCCTTGAGCCCCCGGTCATCGAGCGAGGAGCGGAGCGACGAGACGAAACGCGTGTCTCCTGCATCGAGTTCGGTCACGACGTTTCGTCTCGCTCCGCTCGCTCAACGACCGAGGTGGGGGCGTCCGCCGCTCAACGACCGAGGTGGGGGCGTCCGCTCGCTCAACGACCGAGGTGGGGGCGTCCGCCGCTCAACGACCGGGGTGGGGGCGTCCCTCGCCTCAACGGCCGAGGCGGGGAGCTCGCCGAGTCGGTCAGCCCTTGAGGGTCTTCTCGAGGTCGGCCACCATCGTGTTCCACGTCGACACGGGGTCGGCGCCGTTGATGATCTGAGCCTGAGCGGCGTTCCACAGGTCCCAGACCGAGCCCATCTCGGGGATCGAGGGCATCGGCACGCCGTTCTTGGCCGACGCGACGAAGCCTGCGGTGATCGGGTCGGAGGAGACCTCTTCAGCGAGCGAGGTCCAGGCGGGGATGCGCGGGTCGGCCTCGTAGAGCGCGCGCTGCGCGTCTTCCGTGCCGAGGTAGTTCGTCAGGAACTCCTGTGCGAGCAGCGCGTTCTTGCTCTTGCTCGACAGGTAGAAGCCCTGCACGCCCACGAACGGAGCCGCGGGCTGACCGCCGGCCGAGGGGATCGGGTTCACGGCCACGTTCACGCCGTCGAACGCGCTGATCGCCCACGGTCCCTGGATCGTGTACGGAGCCTTGCCGGAGGCGAACAGCTCGTTGTTGATGTCGTAGTCGACGGTCGTGGAGATGTAGCCGGTGCCGTTCTTGCCGTTGGCGCCGAGCCACTGGGCGAACGCCTCGCCGTTCGCGCCGCCCATGCCGACCTCGGTCGTGTACGACCCCGTGTCGTCCTGCACGAACACCGGGGCGCCGAACGAGGTCTGAAGGCCGTACATCGTGTAGCCGTCGCCGGTCTCGCCGCCCGTGTTGATCACGAACGGGCGCTCGGTGCCCGCGGCCAGGCCCTTGGCGATCATGTCGTCCCAGGTCGCGGGGGCCTCGGCGCCGACCAGATCGACGTTCTGCACGAGGGCGATGGTCTCGAGCGAGTACGGCAGCGCGTAGAGCTGGCCGTCGTAGGTCATGGCGTCGAGAGCCACCTGCTCGAACTCGCTCGCCTTGTCGCCGAGGTCGATCGTGTCGACGACACCGGCGGCCACGAGCGCACCGAGCCAGTCGTGCGCGCCGACCGTGATGTCCGGGCCCTCGCCGGTCGGAACCTGGGCGATGAAGTCGTTGCGGAGGTCTTCGAAGTTCTTCTGCACGAGGGTGACCTTCGCGCCGGTCTCGTCTTCGAAGGCCTTCGCGGCTTCCGTGATCGCGGCTTCTCGTTCCGCGTCGGTCCAGATGACGAGCTCGGCACCGCCGCCGGCCTCGTCGGACTTGTCGTTCTCGGCAGTGCCGGCCGAGCAGCCCGACAGGACGATGGCTGCCGTCAGCGCGAGTGCGCCGACTCCGATGTGCTTGCGCATGCGTTTCCCTTTTCTGTGTGGTGGTGTTTCGCCCGCCTGGTCGCACGGAGCGCACGACGAGACGTGGGTGGTGGTGGTCAGTCGGTGGAGCGGATGACGGCGACGCCCCCGGCCGCGATCGTGAAGGTTCCGCCGGCCTCTGCCCCGGAGAGCAGATCGGTGCCGACGGCGGGGATCTCGGCGGCGTCCGCCGTGTGGTTGACAGCGATGCGGTAGACCGCGTCGTCGCCGCCGCGGCGGGTGACGATCTCGACCCCCGCGGGGAGGGCGGATGCGGTCAGGCCCGCGTCGGCGTACACCTCACGGAAGAGCGCCTTCATGCCGGCGGCGTCCAGTCGCGTGCCGACGTACCAGCCGGCGCCCGAGCCGTGACGATGACGTGTGATGGCGGGTTCGCCCTCCCCCGGGCCCCCGCCGAAGTTCGCGATGACCTCTGCGCCCGAGAGCGCGATGTCCTCCTGCCAGACGTCGCCCACCACGGCATCCTCGCCGTCCCAGTCGAGGCGGTGGCTCTCGCCCTCGCGCAGCGGCAGGAACTCCTCGACCGTGAGGCCGAGCGCATCGCGCAGCGGCGCCACGAAGCCGCCGGCGTGCACCGCGTCGTTCTCGTCGACGATGGCCGAGAAGAACGACACGAGCAGCGTGCCGCCGTTCTCGACGTACGCGGTGAGGTTCGCGGCATCCGCCTGGCTGAGCAGGTACTGCGCGGGGGCGACGACGAGCTTGTACTTCGACAGGTCATGGCCGGGCAGCGCGAAGTCGCACGTGATGCCGTCGCGCCAGAGCTGCTCGTAGAAGCGGCGGATCTGCGCGGCGTGCGACACGTCCTCCGACGGGCGCCACTCGAGATCCTGGGCCCAGAACGACTCGAAGTCCCAGAGCACGGCGACCTCGGCCTCGACCGTCGAGCCCTGCACCTCGGCGAGGTTCGCCAGGTCGGCGCCGAGCTCGGTGACCTCGCGGAACACCCGGGATTCGCGTCCCGCGTGCGGCAGCATCGCGGAGTGGAACTTCTCGGCACCGGAGCGGCCGGCCCGCCACTGGAAGAACAGGATGCCGTCGGCGCCGCGGCCCAGATGCGTGAGCGAGTTGCGCTTCATCTCGCCGCGGCGCTTGGCGATGTTGCGCGGCTGCCAGTTCACGGCCGAGGTCGAATGCTCCATGAGGATCCACGGCTTGCCCCCGCCGACCGAGCGGCTGAGGTCGGCCGCGATCGCAAGACCGATGTGCGCGTCTTCGTCGGCCGCCCACAGGTAGTGGTCGTCCGAGACGACATCGACCTCGCGACCCCATGCCCACAGATCGCAGGTCCACGTCTGGTTCGCCATGAAGTTCGTCGTGATCGGCTTGTCGCTGTGAGCGCGGATCGCGTCGCGCTCGGCGATGAAGCACTCGCGCAGCTGGTGGTCGGTGAATCGCGCGAAATCGAGGCGCTGCGCCGGGTTCACGACGCTCGCCGAGATCGCAGGGGCGCCGATGTGCTCCCACGCGGTGTAGTGCTGCCCCCAGAACGCCGTGCCCCAGGCGGCGTTGAGCGCATCGAGGGTCGCGTACTTCTTCTGCAGCCAGCCGCGGAAGGCGGCGACGGATGCCGGGGAGTAGTCCTCGCCGACCGGGGCGCCGTACTCGTTGTGGACGTGCCAGAGGACGACGGCGGGATGCTGCGCGTAGCGCGTGGCGAGTGCATCCGCGATCCGCACGATCGCCTCGCGGTATGCGGGGGAGGAGTGCGAGACCATGCCGCGCGAGCCGAAGCCCATCACTCGGCCCTCACGGTCGATGACGCGCGACTCCGGGTGCGCGGCGAAGAACCACGCGGGCGGCGAGGCGGTGGGAGTGCCGAGGTCGACGCGGATGCCGTTCTCGTGCAGCAGGTCGAGCAGCTCGTCGAGCCATTCGAAATCGAAGACCCCTTCTGCGGTCTCGATGAGCGCCCAGGAGAAGATGCCGACGCTCACGAGATTGACTCCGGCCTCGCGCATCAGCACGACGTCTTCGCGCCAGGTCTCGCGCGACCACTGCTCGGGGTTGTAGTCGCCGCCGTAGGCGATGCCCCTGAGGTCGGGCCAGGCGTTCGTCATCTCGTCACTCCATCGGGTCGGATCGTGCGGTCCTCGCGGCATTCATGCTGGGACCGGTCTCAGGTTTAGTTCCGCTGCACCCTGGGACCGGTCTCAGTTCTACCTCATCCGCCACATCCGCCGCAATCGCCGTTACCGAACTGAGACCGGTCTCAGTTCGCGCGCGGAGAGCGGATGCTGTCGAGTAGAGTCACACCGATGACTGATGCCAGTGCGAAGCGAAAGCCGACGATCCGCCAGATCGCCGCGCTCTCCGGCGTGTCCCGCAGCACCGTGTCCCGCGTCATCAACGGGGGTCACTGGGTCTCCCCCGATGCCCGCAAAGCCGTGGAAGATGCGATCGCCGCGAGTGGGTACACCGCGAACCATCACGCACGCAGCCTCGCGACCGGCCGCGCCAACTCCCTCGCATTCCTCCTCACCGAGCCGCACCAGCTGCTGTTCGACGACCCGACCTTCGCGCTCCTGCTGCGCGGCTCCGCCGCCGCGCTCGCCCAGCGCTCGATGACCCTCGTGCTGCTCGTCGCCAGCACCCCGGCCGAGCGTCAGAGCGTCGCGCACTTCCTCGGCGCGGGGCACGTCGACGGGGTCATGCTGATCTCCTCGCACGAGTCCGAACCGCTCATGGAGCAGCTCATCGACAGCGGGATCCCCGTCGTCTGCTGCGGGATCCCGCTGGGCCACGAGAGCGAGATGTCGACCATCTCCGTCGACGAGGTGGGCTCGGCGCGCACCATGGCCGCCTACCTGCGCGACCAGGGGCACGAGCGCATCGGCATGATCGCCGGCCCCGACGACACCCCCGGCGGCCGGTTCCGCCTGGTCGGATTCCGAGAGGAGCTCGGCGACCGGTTCGACGCGTCGCTGGTCGAGACCGGCGACTACTCGTTCGAGTCCGGGCAGACGGCCATGGCCGCGCTGCTCGAGCGCGGCGTCGACGCCGTGTTCGCGGCATCCGATCGGATGGCGGCCGGCGCGATCGCCGCCGCCCGCCGGGCAGGGCTCCGGGTTCCCGAAGACGTCGCCGTGGCGGGCTTCGACGACTCAGGACTCGCGGCGACGCACGTGCCGCCGATCACGACCATGCGCCAGCCGTGGGATCAGATCAGCAGCCAGATGGTCGACGTGCTGCTCGAGCAGGTCACGGGCGCCGCCCCCCGCTCCGTGATCCTCGACACCGAACTGGTCGTCCGCGAGAGCGCGTGAGATCGGGTCAGCTCCGCTGCGGATCAACTGCTCTCCCGCCACGGATGCTCGGCTGAGTGTTGAGATGGACCCGAAGGGCAGGGCACCATCGGTCACGCTTCGGACGGAACAGCCACCCCCGCCCATCCGAAGCATGATCGGACGCCGTGGCCGGTCATGCCGCCCTGGGGCGGGGCACCTCCCCCACCCACTCGCGGCGTGCTCAGCCGCGCATCGCGACGCCGCGACGCCAGTAGCCCATGAAGGCGACCTGCGCGCGGTCGACACCGAGGTCCTTCACCAGATGCCGGCGGAGCGTGGTCACGACGCCGCTCTCGCCCGCGATCCAGAAGTACCGATCGGTCGGGGCGTCGGCGACGGTGATCTCCTCGCCGAGGCCCGAGTAGTCAGGGGTCTCCCACAGAAGCTCGTCGCCCTCGAGATCGCGCACGTCCACTTCGGCGTCGGCATCGGCGTCGCCGAGGTGGGCGAGCACCGCAGGGATCAACAGTGAGCCATGCGCCTGGCCGCCCGCGCGGGGCAGCCAGGTCACCTCGACCCCGGCGGGCGCGTCGATGGAGAGGATGTCGGACGTGGTCGGCACCTCGATGAACGCCGTGCCGCGCAGTTCGCGAGGTGCATCCTCGAGGATGCGGGCGATCGCCGGGGCCGCGGTCTCGTCGCCGGCCAGCAGCACGGATCGCGCCGCACCCGGTGCGTACTCGATACCGCTGCGGACCGCCCGTCCGCGCCGCGGCCCGACCACGAACACCTGATCGCCCACAGCCGCGGCGCTCGCCCACAGCGACGCGGGGCCGGTCAGGCCCGGCTCGAGGTGCAGCACGAAGTCGACGACGACCTCGGTCTCCTCCCCGACGACGCGGAGCTCGCGCACCGAATACGTGCGCATGGAGCCGCGCTCATCCTCGGCCACGGCGAGGTATGCGCCCCACCAGTCCTCGCTCTGCCGGTCGAGCGGCGGAAGAACTCCGGACGCGGGCGGGAACACGATCTTGATCCGCACGTCGAAGACGTCGCCGAGGTCTCCGAACTCGGCGAAGTCCTCGCCGCCGAAGGTGATGCGCACGAAGCTCGGCGAGATCCGGTCGACGCGTCGCACGTGTCCGAGCGCGAGGACGAACGGCGAGCGCGTGGCGGTGTCAGCGGACATGATGCCTCCCGATGGGGGTGACCAGCGGCTTGCCGGAGACCGGGTCGATGGTGATCTGGTTGGACAGGTCGAAGACCTCTTCGATGAGCTCGCTCGTGACGATGTCGTCCGGAGCGCCCATGGCATGGATCCTGCCGTCCTTGACCGCGACGAGCGTGTCGGCGTAGCGGATGGCGAGGTTCAGGTCGTGCAGAACCATGACGATCGTGGTGCCCCGGCGCTGATTGAGATCGGCGAGCACGTCGAGCACGTCGATCTGATGCGCGACATCGAGGAAGGTCGTCGGCTCGTCGAGCAGCAGGATGTCGGTCTCCTGCGCGAGCGCCATCGCGATCCACACGCGTTGACGCTGCCCGCCGGAGAGCTCGTCGACGCTGCGATCCGCGAGGTCGGCAGTGCCGGTGGCCTCCAGAGCCTCGACCACCGCCCTGTCGTCCTCCGCGGTCCACGACCGGAAGAGCTTCTGGTGCGGATGCCGGCCGCGCCCGACGAGGTCCGCCACGGCGATGCCCTCCGGCGCGATCGGCTGCTGCGGGAGGAGCCCCAGCGTGCGCGCGAGTTCCTTGGTGTGCACCTCGCTGATCTTCTTGCCGTCGAGCACGACCGCACCGGACTCCGGAGTGATCAGGCGCGACATGGTCTTCAGCAGCGTCGACTTCCCGCAGGCGTTCGCGCCCACGATCACCGTGATGCGTCCGGCCGGCAGCTCGAGGTCGACGTCGTCGACGATCGTCCTGCCGCCGTATCCGGCGACGAGGGACTCAGCGGCCAGCAGGTGGTGAGCGGTCATGAGGATCCTCCGCGACGGGATGTGCGAATGAGCAGATAGAGCAGATAGGGAGCGCCGAGGATGCCGGTGATGACCCCGACCGGGAACCGCGTGTCGAACGCGAACTGGCCGATGAGGTCGGCGGCGAGCACCAGGCAGGCCCCCATGAGAGCTGCGGGGATGGTCAATGACGCCCCTGGTCCGACGATGCGCGACACGATCGGCCCCGCGAGGAATGCCACGAACGCGATCGGGCCGGTCGTCGCCGTGGCGAAGCAGGTGAGGGCTACGGCGGCGAGGATCAGCACGATGCGCACGCGGTCGACGCGCACACCGAGCGAGGTCGCCGCGGCGTCGCCGAGCTCGAGCGCCTGCAGTTCTCGCGAGAGCAGAGCGAGAACCGGGAGCAGCACGACGACGGCGAGGCCGAGCGGCAGCACGCCCTCCCATCGTGAACCGTTGAGCGAGCCCGTCAGCCAGCGCATCGCCACGGGGACGTCCCAGTCGGCAGCCCGTTGGATCACGAACGAGACCACGGCATCGAGCATCGCGCCGACGCCGATCCCGATCAGGATCAGGCGACCGCCGGTGGAGCTGCCGCCGCGGGCGGCGAGGTAGATGACCGCGGCGGTGGCGACACCTGCGATGAGCGCGACGACCATTGTCGCCGTCCCGCTCCAGTGCAGCACGACGAGCGAGACGACAGCGGCGGCGCTGGCGCCCCCGCTGATCCCGATGACGTCGGGGCTTGCGAGCGGGTTTCGCAGCATGGTCTGGAACGCGGTGCCTGCCGCACCGAACGCGAGCCCGGCGAGGAGGCCCGTGAGCGCGCGGGGGATGCGCAGCGTGCCGACGGTGAACGATGCACCCGGCACTCGCTCCCCGAGGATCACGCCGATCACATCCGGCAGCGGATAGATGGTGTTGCCGAGCATGATCGCCGCGCCCACGAGCACCAGCGCAGCCGATCCCAGCAGCGCGGCGGAGACGGACCACCGCCGTGAACGGCGCGCGCGCCCCGCGCGCACCTGCTCGATGCGGGCGGACAGATTCAGATCATTCGAGACGAGAGTCATGTCAGAGCGCTCTCATCCGGGTGCGGCGGGCGATCAGGATGAGAACGGGCGCTCCGACGAAAGCCGTCACGATGCCGGCCTCGGTCTCACCCGGGTATCCGATGAGGCGGCCGATCGTGTCCGCGAGCACGAGCAGCACCGCGCCGCCCGCGGCGGACAGCGGCAGCACCCAGCGCTGATCGGGCCCGACCAGCATCCGCACCACATGAGGGATCATCAGGCCGACGAAGGCGATGGGCCCGGCTACCGCCGTGACGGCGGCGCAGAGCACCACGCCTGCGGCCGCGGCGAACACGCGCGTGCGGCCGATGTGCACGCCGAGGCCGACGGCGACGTCGTCGCCCAGGGCGAGCGCGTTCAGGCCCGGAGCGCACAGAAGGCCGATGACCGCCCCCACGGCCAGCAGCGGGAAGATGGTGGCCATCGTGCCCCAGCCAGCACCGGCCACTCCGCCGACCTGCCAGAAGCGGAACACATCCATGGCGGCCGTGCGCGGGAGGAGAACCGCGTTGACGAGCGAACCCAGCGCAGCGGTGGTGGCGGCGCCCGCGAGGGCGAGCTTGATCGGCGTCGACCCGCCGGGACCGACCGAGCCGACGTTGTAGACGAAGATCGCCGTGAGTATCGCGCCGCCCAGCGCGAGCCAGAGGTACTCGAACGGCGAGGAGATGCCGAAGAACGCGATTCCGCAGACCACGGCGAGCGCCGCGCCGGTGTTGACACCGAGGATGCCGGGGTCGGCGATCGGGTTCCGCGTGATCGCCTGCATCAGAGCGCCGGAGAGCGCGAGCGCGGCACCTGCGACGAGGCCGAGAACGGTGCGCGGGATGCGCTCCTGCACGGCGATCGCGCCGATGGCGCTCGGTGTGCGTCCCTGCGTCCAGGAGAACAGGCCGTCGGCGATCTCGTCGATCGAGACCGGTCGCGACCCGAACGCGAGCGAGAGCACGACCGCGAGTGCGATCGCGAGGATGGCGCCGATGACCGCGAGGGTACGGCGACGGACCCCCACCGTGGCGGCAGGGGCCCGTCGAACTCGTCCGACGGCGGTCGGCGTGGAGGTCACTTCGCGGCTGCGGCTGCGACGTTCAGGAGGCCGACGTACTCGTCGAGCATCCACGGAATCGACAGGGCGGTCGGGGTGACGGCTCCGCTGAGCGCGTCACCCGAGCCGACCGTGACGACAGCACCGTTCTTGACGGCGTCGAGCGTGCTCCACAGCGGGTCCGCCCGGAGGGCCGCCAGCAGCTCGTCGCCCTCGCCGTACGCGACGATCACATCGACGTCGGCGAGCTGGTCGGCGTTCTCGGCCGTGATGTCGGCGTAGAACGTGTCGGCGCCCTTCGCGACCTCCGGGATGTCGAAGCCGAGGTCACCCAGGAACGCGGTGCGCGAGTCGCCCTCGCCGTAGATCGAGATGGTGGAGAGGTCGGCCGCGCTCATGTAGAAGAAGGCGGCGGTCTTGCCCGCGAATGCCGAGTCCGCGGTCGCGGCGGCGATCTGCTCGTCGAGGGAGGCGACCAGCTCCTCACCCTCATCGGCCTTGCCGAGCCCGGCGGAGTCGATGCGGATGACATCCCGCCACGGCGTGAGCCAGGCGGCGGAGTCGGCAGGGAACGCGATCGTCGGGGCGATCTCGCTGAGCGTGGCGTAGTCCTCTTCGGTCAGGCCCGAGTAGCCGGCAAGGATGATGTCCGGCTGCGTGTCGGCGATCGCCTCGAAGTCGGTGCCGTCGGCGGTGGCGAAGACGACGGGCTTCTCGGCGTCGAGCGCGGCATAGCCGTCGAGCGTCCAGTCGTAGACGCCCAGACCGTCTGAGCCGTCCATCGACCACGTCTGGTCGTCGACACCGACGGGCGCGTAGCCGAGAGCCAGGGCGACGTCCTGGTTGCCCCACCCGATCGTGGTGACGCGGGTGGGCTTCTCGGCGATGGTGGTCTCGCCGAACGCATGCTCGACCGTGACGGGGAAGCCGCCTTCGGCGGAGTCGCCGGCGGTGTCGCCCGCGGTGGACGAGCCGTCGGAGGAGGTCGCGCAGGCGGTGAGGCTCAGGGCGAGCGCTGCGGCGGCGCCGGCAGCGAGGACACGGGAGATACGCACGGGCGTTCCCTTCGGATTCGGGTCAGGGGGACGTGGAGCGACAGTGCACCGAGGCTTTGGTAAGCCTGGCCTAACCTAACACACGCCTCTTAGGTGACCCTAACCCCGCGCGTCACACTCCCCACCTTCCGCCGTCGCCTTCCCGTCACGAACCCGGCGGAGAGAGCCGGGGATCACGAGCCAGCCTGGCGCCGGGAACGGGTGCCGAGGGACGCCGGCGAGGAAACGGGAGGGACGCCAGAGGGCGTCCCGGAAACGCAGAACCGGCCGGCCCCCGAAGGGACCGGCCGGTCAGGAAGTCAGCGCGCGCTCAGAGAGCGCGGATGTTCGCCGCCTGCATGCCCTTGGGGCCACGCTCAGCGTCGAATTCGACCTTCTGGTTCTCGCGGAGCTCCTTGAAACCGGAGCCGGCGATTGCCGAGTAGTGGGCGAAGAGGTCGTCCGAGCCGTCATCAGGAGCGATGAAGCCGAAGCCCTTCTCCGCGTTGAACCATTTCACAGTGCCAGTGGCCATGTGTTTCTACTTTCTGTTGAAATGACCGCTTTCGCGATCTGCACCGCGCCGGAACTTTCGACACGCGTACTTGGTCACCGTACCATGCTCACCTGACGCTGTGCCCCGCGAATTCGGATCCGCTCTGCCGGCCTCTCTTCGTGACCGACGTCACCGTGCCGCCGTCAGGTGTTCTTCGGCCGTCGTACGCGCCTCCGGGGTCGCCCGCTGCGCCGCGACGGCGGCTTCGGTGCGAGTACTCACCCCGAGTTTGCGCAGCACTGCCGAGACGTGCACGCTCACCGTCTTGACGCTGATGAACAGCCGCTCGCCGATCTGCCGGTTGCTGAGGCCCTCGGCGATCAGATCGAGCACCTGCCGCTCACGAGCGGTGAGGGCGTCGGCATCGGATTGTTCGTCGACCCGGGAGGAATGCCCGCGCAGTCCCGCCGCGCTACGGAAGTCGGCAACCGCACGCTCGAGCTGTGCGTGGCCCAGCGCGGCGGCGATCTCGGCGGCCTCACACGCGGTCTGCTCCGCTTCGGCGCGGTCGCCGGACTGCACGAGGACGCGCGCAAGCTCGAGCCGCGTCACGCCGCGGAAGAGCGCCGGAACGTCGTCGCCGTCAGCGAGTGCCATGGCCTGCCGCAGCCGGTCGGCGCTCGGGTCGAGCAATGCGTCGAGGATCTCCCACCACGGCCCGGGCCGTAGGGTCTCGGGCTGCGCGAGCCATGCTGCACACACCGCTTCGATGTCGGCGGCGACGTCGCTCCCGCGTGCCCGCAGGTCGGCGATGAACCACCCGGATTCCAGCAGCAGGCGCCTCTGGTGCAGCAGCGCCGGCCCGTCATCGTGCAGCATACCGAGGATGACATCCATGGCGCCGCGCGGATCCCCGGTGCTCTGGGCGACCGCCGCACGCATGGTGTGCGCGTCGTACCAGATCTGCCTCTCGATCTCGCCGGTCTCACGGAAGGCGGGCAACCACTCCTCCATCAGCTCCGCCGCCTCCTGGTGCCTGCCCCGCCACGACAGCACACGCACGCGCGTCATGGTCGTGTACATCCGGAACACGCGCAGCGTGCTCTGAGCGAGCTGGCCCTCCAGCATCCGCTCCACCTGCTCGATCTCACCGAGTTCCAGCAGCGCAACGGCGATGTTCTGCCGCATTATCGAGCCCGACGTGCGCTCGACGCCGAGCGCCCGCGCACGCGCCAGCCCGTTCTCCGCGACGCGGACGGCTTCGCGGTAGCGGCCGAGCAGTGTGAGGCCGTCGGAGAAGTTGACGCGATAGCGCAGCTCGGCAGTCGATCCGAGCGCACGCTGTCGCGCGATTTCATACTCGCGTATCCCGCCTTCGATGTCTCCGAGGTGCATGAGGCACGCTCCGCGGACATTGGCAGCGACGGAGACCTCGTCGTCGGACCCGGCGCGCTCAGCTCGGTCGGCGGCCTCGGTCGCGAGCCCGATCGCAGCCTCACGGGCTCCCGCGATCATGTGCCGGCTCGCGAGGTGGTTGAGGATCGACGCGTGCAGGCGCTCATCGTCGATGCGTCCGTCGAACAGAGACAGGGACTGTTCGAGCAGCGGGATCGAGCCGGGGCGGCCGAGGTTCACGAGATACAGGGACTTGTTGCGCAGCAGCCTTGCGTGCAGCCTCGGATCCACAGTGGCGGGATCGAGCTCGCCCAGGGCGAGATCGGTCACGGCGAGCGCGCGTTCGCCGTCGCCGGCGTTGCGCAGAATCGACCCCAGCAGAAGCAGCAGATCGAGGCGTGCGATGCCCGCCGCGCGCTCGGGGTCGGCCACCTGCGACCACAGCCCGAGAGCCAGCTCGCCGAAACGAGCGGCGCTGGCGAAGGCGAACTGCGCCTTCGCCTGGCGCATCGCCTCGACGGCGGCCATGAGCGCCTTGCGGTCGTCCTGCGCGAGCTGCCAGTGATAGGCGAGAGCCGCGGCGTCCGCCGTGTCGCTGCCATCGCACTGGGCCTCGAGGGTCTCGGCGTACGTGCGGTGGAGCCGGGACCGCTCGCCGGGGAGCAGGTCATCGTGCACGGCCTCGCGCAGCAGAGCGTGACGGAAACGGTAGTCGTCTTCGACCACGACGAGGATGCCGCTGCGCGTCGCCTCGCGCACCGCCTCGTCGAGGCGCTGCTCTGCGAATCCGACCAGCTGCAGGAGCAGCGGATGCGTGAGCGGACGCTCGGCGCCGGAGGCCACCTGCACCACGCGACGCGCGTCGTCGCCGAGCCTGTCGAAGCGTGCGAGCAGCAGGTCGCGCAGGCCGTCGGGGATCGGCGCCGAGGAGCACCCCGCGATCTCCTCGACGAAGAACGGCACCCCTTCTGCGCGGTCGTGGATCCGCTCGAGCGCACTGTCGCTGAGCGCATGCCCCGTGATCTGCTCGGCGAGCTCGCGCACCGCGTCGATGCCGAGGCGTTCGAGCATCTCGCGCTCGAGCAGCCGTGCCCGCGTGGCCTCGCCGATGAAGCGGCTCACCGCATCGCCGCGGCGCACGTCGTCAGAGCGGCAGGTGAGCAGCAGCATGATGCGCCCGCGGCTCAGAGCCCGCAGCAGGAACGACAGGATCGCGAGCGTGGACTCGTCGGCCCAGTGCAGGTCTTCGATGACGAGGATCTGCGGGGCGCGTTCCGCCGCACACTCGATGAGGCTCGCGATCGCGTCGCGCAGACGCTCAGGGCTCGTGGTCGATCGGTCAGCCTGAGGCGCCAGTTCGGGGAGCAGCATGGCCAGCGCGTCGACGCCCGTGCCGACCGCCTCGCGAACGCGCTCGTCGCCAAGGGTCTGCATGATCGAGCGGAGGATGGCGGTCAGCGGCCCGTACGGCGATCGTGCAGCGCCCAGGTCGAGGCACCAGCCCACGTGGATGTCGGCGCGATTCGCGATGTCGCCCGCGAACTCGCGCAGCAACCGGGACTTGCCGATACCGGCCTCCCCCTCGATCAGCAGCGCTGTGGGGGTGCCATCGCTCGCACGGGCGAACAGCGCGTGCACGCGAGCGAGGTCGGCGTCACGGCCGACCATCGGGGCGCTGGGCGCAAACGGGGGCATGGACTCATCGTGCCACCCTCCGCCGACATCCGGGGTGGAGGGGAAGATCGGTGCGGGGGAAGCGGATGCGGCGCCGCTGGGGAGGGCGGCCTCGAAGACGCAGGGCGAGCCCGCCGTCGCGGGCGAGAGTGCACCCGGGCGACCCGCGGAGGCCGGCGGCCCGGCGACCGCGGGCACGGTCAAAGGCGCGGCACCCCCGGCCACAGGACGCGAGCCGGTCAGCGGCGCGGCGTCGGTCACCGCGCCACGGCGGGCTCGCACGGTGCCTGACGCTGCACGGCGCGACGTCGACCGAACGCGGCGCCGACGCGACGCAGCATCCGTCCGATCGGCCCCGGCTGGCGGGCCACGATCTGATCCGAATGCTCGGCGATGAAGCGGCACAGCTCGGCTCGGCGCGCCAGCTCCCTCTCCTCGAAGCGGGTGTACTGGTAGTGCGGGTGCTCGTACATGAGGTCTCCTTCTCCGGTACCCCTACATTCCGCTCTGAGGTATGGCGCCGGCATCCGACACCTTCCCTATCTCCTGCACTCCGCTTCCCTATTTCACCTGTGCCCGCCGCCTCGAGTGCACGGGAACTCGCCGACTGCACGGGAACTCGCCGACTGCACGGGAACCTGACGTCGACTGCTCGTGCACTCGAGCGCAAGCCGTGAACTCGTCGCACAGGCTCCGAGCCGCGTCAGTCAGCGCAGCAGCTTCGCGCGCGCAGACGGTCGCGACTGCGACGGAGAGAGGATGCCGAGCACGCGCACGAGCGTCAGCATCCACAGCATCCCGAGACCGATCACGATCGCCTCGAGCGCGGTGACGCCGAAGATCCCGAACCCGAAGCAGAGCACCACAGAGACGCCGACCAGCGCGGTCAGTCCGATCGTCGTGACCACGAGAGCTCGCGGTGAGCCGGGGAACACACGTGCCGTGGTCACGGCGGCGATCACGAAGAGCGCGAGCGTTCCGAGGGCGATCACGTTGTGCGCGACCTTCATCCTCTCCAGAGGGACCAGCCCGATCGCGGCGAGCGCCGCGCCGGTGAGCGCCCAGAGCACGACGACCCTCGTCACACGGGCGAGTGCGCCATCACCCAGAAGCCGGTGCAGATCGCGCCCGATGTAGGAGCCGACCGTGGCGACGATCAGACCCGCGACGATGAGCGTGCCGTTGAAAGCCCACGAGCCTGCCCCGCCGCCGAGCGTCGAGAAGTTGTGCTCCCACCAGCGCGGGTCGGCGGCCGTCGACATCGCGAACAGCGTCCCGATCACCAGGAACCCGAACAGGATGCCGGCGAGATCGACTGTTCGCAGTCCGATGCCGGCGCCGTAGGCGAACCGGCCGCCGACGGCCGAGGCGACGCCCGCGAGCATTCCACCGCCGAGCGCGCCGAGCCGCAGCCCCTGCAGGCCGGTCGCGAGAACCTGCGTCGCGAGCAGGACGCCCATCGCGGTGACGGCGGCGAAGACCACGGTGAGGGCCACGGCCGAGAGGTTCGAGATCAGCATCTGCCAGCGCGGCATCGGGGCTGTCTCGCCGCGGTGGTGGCGAACCGTGCTGACGACGAAGGCGGATGCCGCCACGACCCCGCCCACTGCCGCCATCGGCATGGCGAGGGACTGCGGCCCGGCGAGCGGTCGGGGGTCGCCCCCGAGCAGCAGGATGCCGGCGCCGGCGCCCAGCACGAACGCGACGGCCGTCGCCCAGACCGCCTCGGTCTCGTTCTGCAGCCGCCACTGCTGCTCCTGGCCGCCGCTGCGCACGCCCCGCTCCATGAGTCCATCGAAACACTCGTGCGGCGTTCCCGACGTGCGGTCGGCCCGGCGCGCCCGGCATCCGCTCTTCTTCGTCGACGCCGTGCCGAGCATCCGAACCCCTGCTGAACGACGGCAACGGCAGGCGCCCCGGCGCGGCGCCGCGGACCGGCGCCCGCGCACCGACGCGCGGCAGCACCGCGAGTAGCGTGGGACCCATGCGCATCCCCGCCGCGATCCGCGCCTCTCGGCGCTCCCCGCTGCTGCAGGTCGTGAAGTCGGCCGCGGCGACGATCGCGGCCTGGCTCCTCGCCGGGTGGGTGGTGCCGGGTCAGCTGCCGGTGTTCGCGGCGATCGCCGCCCTGCTCGTGGTGCAGCCGAGTGTGAATCAGTCGCTGTCGAAGGCGCTCGAGCGCAGCATCGGGGTGATCGTCGGCGTCATCATCGCCGTCTCGCTCGGCCTTCTGCTCGGCTCCCCTAGCTGGATCGTGCTGCTCGCGATCGTCGTGGCCATGCTCATCGCCTGGGCATTCCGCGCGACGCCTGGCACCGGCAACCAGGTCGCTATCTCGGCGATGCTGGTGCTGGCGCTGGGCTCGACTCCCGACTACGCGCTCGCGCGCATCGCCGAGACCCTGATCGGCGTCGTGATCGGCATCGTCGTGAACGCGCTGATCGTGCCGCCTGTTCTCACCGGCCCCGCCCGTCGCGACCTGGGACTGCTCGGCGCAGAGCTGGCCGCCAGCCTCGATCGTCTCGCCGCCGCCCTCCCAGAGCCGCAGCGCCCGCAGCGTCTGCAGGAGCTGATGCTCGAGGTCCGCCTGCTTCGGCCGATGAAGGATGCCGCAGAAGCATCCATCGCGGCGGGCGAGGAGTCGCTGACGCTCAATCCGCGACGTTCAGCTCACCGAGAAGAGCTGCGCGAGATGCGCGCACTGCTCGAGCGGCTGTCGCCGATCGTCACGCAGACGATCGGCATGACCCGCGCCTACTTCGATCACTACGACGACTCCATCGGACTGGAGCCGGCCGTCACGGCCATCGCCGAGCAGCTGCGGCGCGCCGGTCACGATGTGCGCCTCGCCGTGCAGATCGCCGACGTCGCCCCGGAGCCCGACACGCTCACCTCGGCGATCCCGGCGCTGACCGCTCCGCTCGTGATCCCGCCCGCGGCATCCGGTCACTGGATCCTGATCGGCTCGCTCATGGAAGACCTGCGGCGCATCCGCGGCGAACTCGTCGACGAGGAGTGACGCGAGCGTCTGTCAGCGGCGCTTGTCGTCGTACATCGCCGCGTCGGCGCGGGCGAGCACCGACGCGGCCGTGTCGTCCGGGCGCACCTGGGCAACCCCCCACGACCACGGGTGCGGCGTGTACTCGCGAAGCCTCAGCATCAGCGAGCGCGCCTCGTCGACGTCGGTCTCGGGCATCAGCATCGCGAACTCGTCGCCTCCGAGACGGCCGACGATGTCGGTCGACCGCGACAGCGACATCCAGTGCGCGGACACCGCCCGCAGCACGTAGTCGCCGGCGGCGTGACCGGCCTCGTCGTTGACGTGCTTGAACTTGTCGAGGTCGAGCACCGCGACGCTGAGGGGACGGTTGTGCCGGAGGGCGCGGCGGATCTCGAGCGTCGTCTTCGCCTCGAATCCCCGGCGGTTGAGCGTGCCGGTGAGCTCATCGGAGTGGGATTCGAGCCGGTTGCGGTGCCGCATGAAGATGCCGGCCTCGAGGCACATCCACGTGAACAGCGCCGCCGCGACGATGTTCACCGGGCCGAGAAGCCCGCCGGGACCCGAGAACTGGCCGAACGCGGTCGCGGCGCCGACCACGACGACGATCGCGAGAACGCCGGTGCGTGCGATCCTGGCGCCGTAGAACCAGGAGAAGTACATGGCCATGATGGGCAGCTCCTGGAACGCGGCGATCGCGTTCTGCCGCTCGTCCGAGAACCCGAGGTAGTACACCGAGACCAGGGCGTGCGCGGCGATCAGGGCGAGACCGGACCACATCGGCAGCTCGAGCCCGAAGAACGCGACCATCGCGAAGGTCCCGAGGCACAGCAGGATCGTCCCGCCGGAGAGGATCTGCTCGAACAGCGGCAGATCGTCTTCGAACAGTTCGAAGACGCCGAGGACGCCGAAATAGAGCAGCAGCGTCGCGGTCACCACCGAGAACGTCGACGTGCGCTCCCTGATCGACCGCAGCCAGCCGAAGCGCAGCCAGCGGAGGTCTTCCGCATCGGATGCCTGAATGTCCTGAACGACCATGCATCCTCCCCAGGTGCGCGTCTCCCGTCACAGAGTACCCGGATCCCCTGGGAGACGGACCCGCAATAGTCCCGGGTATAAGGTGAACCGTGACAAATCGCGGGCGCGCAGACGCTGCAGGGATCCTTTCCGAGTTCCCCCGCGCGACGATCGTGTTCCAGCCGATCGTCGACCTTCATGAGTGGCGGGTCGTCGGATTCGAGGCGCTGGCGCGCTTCGAAGACGGAGCGCCGCCGCCCCTCCACCTCGATCGCGCGGGATCGATGGGCATCAGGGCCGAGCTCGAGCTTCTCCTGATCGAGCAGGCGATCGAGGCGATGCACGCGCTTCCCGCCGAGCTGTCGGTCACCTTCAACGCCTCCGGCGCGACGATCCTGCGCCCCGAGCTCGCCGAGATGCTGCGTGATCTCCCCCGCCAGTGGGGGCTGGAGATCTACGAGGGTGCGACGACCGCCGACCTCGCCACGGTCCGCGAGCGGGTGACGGAACTCGGCGGCACCCTGCTGGTCGACGACGCCGGCGCGGTGTGCGCCGATGAGAACCGGATCACCGTGCTGCGACCGGACGTCGTCAAGATCGACCGCGCCCTGTTCTGGCAGGTCGCCGACGACCTCGACGCGAAGGCGCGACTCACGGCGCTGCTCGCAGCCGCACGCGCAGCCGGCGCGAGCGTCCTGGTCGAGGGCGTCTCAGACGCCGAGCAGGTCGAACGGGCACGCGAACTCGGCTCGGACTACGCCCAGGGATACCACCTCGGCTTCCCCGCCGCCGCCTCTCAGATCGGTGAGGTGCTCGCCGATCTACACCGGAGCATCGGGGTGGATGCTCCGGGTCTCTGACCTCCTGCTCGCGCCGGTGTACGACCGGCGCAGACGGAACTTCGGGATGATCTTGATCACGCCGAGCACGACATAGATCAGGGTGTTGATGGCCACGAAGGTGGCCAGCACGCTGAACCACTCGGTCTGCAGCCATTCGGCGGGGAGCAGGATGCCGGTGCCGACGATCATGACGCGACCCCTTTCGCGGTCTCGGACTTCGCACCGCCGTGGTCGACGTGCTTCCAGGTGGCGCTGCGGCCGAAGGCGATCTCGAACACGCCCCTGAGGAACGCCAGGTTGAGGAAGCAGTCGTAGACCAGCTCGGGGAAGATGAGCACCGCGACGAGCCGCGCGCGCCATCCGCCCTTCCACGCCGTGACGGTGCGCTCGATCGCGAACAGCACGCCGACGCCCAGCCAGAACGGGAACCACACCCAGGTGTCCATCGCGAAGATCATCAGCAGGATCAGCGCGAAGTAGCTGAACAGGGCGAGCACGCCGTAGCCGATCGCGATCTGCTGAGACCAGTACCGCAGGGTCTGCGGGGTCAGCCCGTACTCGCCGAGATTCTCCAGGGCGCCGCGCTGCCAGCGCAGGCGCTGCGCCCACAGCATCCGCCACCCGGGCATCAGCTCTGTCACGACCGTGCACGCCACGGGAGAGATCGTCAGCGCGCCGAGTGACTTCAGGGCGATCGTGAGCTCGTTGTCCTCGGTGAGGGCGAAGGTGTCGTACACCTCGCCCTTCGTGCCCGGAATCTGGCTTCCTCTCGCATCGGCGACCGCGCGGAGAGCCGAGGCGCGGAACACGGATGCCGTGCCGGTGAGCACGAACACGCGCCCCTTCCTGCGACGGATCTCGCGCTGGTAGCGGATGTACTCGTTGCGCTGGAACTGGCCGAGCAGGCCGTGGCCGTCCTCGCCCTCGAACAGGCCGCCCACGGCCATCAGAGCGCGGTCGTCGGTGAAACGCCGCACCGCCTCGGTGAGGAAGTCGTCGCCGATCTGGCTGTCGGCATCCATCACCATCACGGTGTCGTTGTCGCCGAGGGTCGGCAGCAGGTTCTGCAGCGCCTGATTGAGAGCGCCGCCCTTCTTGTGAGTGTTGCCGACGGTCTCGAACACGTCGACGCCATGAGCCCTCGCGACCTCGACGGTGCGGTCGGTGCAGTTGTCGGCGACGACGAGGATGCGGTTCGGAGGGGTGCTCTGCTGCATGAGCGACACCAGAGTCGCCGGGATCGACTTCTCCTCGTTGTGCGCGGGGATCAGCACCGTCACCGTCACGTCACCCGCGAAGACTCCGCGGGTGCGCTCCATCACGGTTCGGGGCGCCAGGGTGAGCTTGGCGACTTCGCTGCCCGCCGTGCGGTAGCGACTGGCGACCACGCGCTCGCTGATCACCACGAACAGCACCATCAGCAGTGCGAGCCCGAGAGCGACCGCCATGATGTCGAGGTTCGGCAGCTCGGCGCTGTACATGATCTGCCAGATGCCGGCCAGCGTCAGATGCACCGGGTCCCAGAGGGTCGGCGGATCCGTGACGACGATGCCCCAGACCAGCAGCCCGGCGCCCAGCAGCACGATGATGATCACCGCCAGCCCGACGGATCGCTGAAAGAATCTGTTCATTTGTGAACCCCTCCACATGACGCGGTCGCGTCCTCCCTCACCCGCAACCCTCCCACGTCGGCGGGGAGGCACGCCACCGCCGTACGCTGGAATCGAGAGGGAAGGGGAAAGGGCAGCGTGTACTCAGGCAACGGACGCAGCGCCCGCATCGGCCCCGGCACTGATCGCCGGGGCATCCGTGGAGCGAGGCTCGTGGTGCGAGCGGATCCCGCCGAAGCCCTGCAGTACGCGATCACCGCTCTACGCGGCGCGCGGTTCGCCCTCGACACCACGCCACGGCAGCCGCGGCTGATGGCCGCGGCCGCGCCGTGGGTGGCACAGGCGCTGACGATCGGACGCCCCACGCGCGGCCTCTGGGCTTCCACGCCGATGTTCGAGTACGGCGACTTCCCGATGAACATGATCCCCCTGTTCTGGCCCCGCGTCGCCCTCACGCTCGCGATCGCCTGCGCCAGGAATACGGATGCGGGAACCGAGCTCGTGATCTACGCCCACCCTTCGATGCTGCGTGCGGGCGACCGCACGAACGACAGCGGGCCGCTCATGGCCAAGGCCTACACGGCGCTGCAGCGGCGCTTCGGATCGTCCGGGGTTCTGCTGCATCATGAGCCTCTCGACCGGGTGACCGACGACGGCTGCCCTGCGTCGGCGCCCTTCGTGCGCAGACAGCTCGACTGGAGCTGAGGTCGCGTACGCTGACGCCATGTCCACGACCCTGACCGAGGCTCTCGACGAGCTCGCAGCCCTCGACGACCCCAAGGTGCGAGCGGCGAACGAGAAGCGCGGCGACGACCACGGCATGAATCTCGCCCGGCTTCGGGCGCTCGCGAAGCGCATCAAGTCCTCGCCCGAACTGGCGGTCGAGCTCTGGGCGACGGGTGAGACCCCCGCGCGACTGCTCGCCCTGCTGATCTGCACTCCTCGGCAGTTCGACGCTGCCGACCTCGACGCGATGCTGCGCGAGCAGCAGCCGCCGAAGGTCAACGACTGGTTCGTCAACTACGTGCTGAAGAAGACGCCCCTCGCCGAGGAGCTCCGCGAGGGCTGGATGCGCGATCCGGCCGACACCGTCGCAGCCGCCGGCTGGTCGCTGACCTGGGTGCGGGTGGCGAAGTCGCCGGACGGGCTCGACCTCGACGCGCTGCTCGACGAGATCGAGAGCGACATGAAAGACGCTCCGCCGCGCAAGCAGTGGGCCATGAACGAGGCACTCGCGACCATCGGCATCCATCACCCGGGCCTGCGGGCCAGAGCGCTCGACATCGGTGAGCGCCTGCAGGTGCTCGCCGACTACCCGACGGCGCCCGGCTGCACCTCGCCGTTCGCCCCGGCGTGGATCGGCGAGATGGTCAGGCGTCAGGGCTGAGTCGTACTCACGGGGTGTCGCCGACCGCGTGCGGGCGGGGCACCGCGAGCATCGTTCCGGTGTCGGTGAACTCCTGCTGGATCTCCTCGTTGTGCTTGTAGGTGGCGAGGCTCACCACGATCGCCGCGACGAACGCGAGCACGAACGCGGGCAGCAGCTCGTACAGTCCGGTGTTCAGCGCCTTCCAGACGAACACGGTCGCCGCGCCCACGAACATGCCGGCGAGCGCGCCCCAGTTGGTGAGCTTGCGCCAGAACAGGCTCAGCAGGATGATCGGGCCGAATGCGGCGCCGAAGCCCGCCCAAGCGAACGACACGAGACCGAGGATCGAGTCGTTCGGGCTGATCGCGAGCAGGATCGCGACGATCGCGACGACGAGCACGGCCATCCGCCCCATCAGCACGAGCCGCTTCTGCGAGGGAGGCGTCTTGCGCGCGACCTTGTACAGGTCCTCGACGAGTGCCGAGGAGCACACCACGAGCTGGCTCGAGACCGTGCTCATGATCGCCGCGAGGACGGCGGCGAGCACGAGGCCGGCCACGAACGGATGCAGCAGCGTCTGCGACATCAGCAGCACGACGGTCTCCGGGTTGTCGAGCTCGATCCCGCGCTGGGCCATGTACGCGATGCCGACGAGACCAGACACGACCGCGCCGAGCATCGACAGCACCATCCACGAGATGCCGATGCGGCGAGCGCTCTTCGCCTCCTGCGGCGTGCGCAGCGCCATGAATCGCACGACGATGTGCGGTTGCCCGAAGTAGCCGAGACCCCACGCCAGCGCCGACACGATCGCGAGGATCGTCCCGCCCGTGACGGCGGTGCCGCCGAACAGCGAGAGGTGGCCGGCGCCCGCGGTGTCGGCGATGAGCGTGCCGGTCTCCTCCAGGCCTCCGATCGCGACGACGGCAGCGACCGGCACCACGATCAGAGCGATCACCATCATCAGCCCCTGTACGACATCCGTGAGCGACGCACCGAGGAATCCGCCGAACAGCGTGTACAGCAGCGTGATCGCGCCGACCAGGAGCATCCCGAACATGTAGTCGCCGTTGAACGAGCTCTCGAAGAAGACGCCGGCGGCGACCATGCCCGAGGAGATGTAGAGCGTGAAGAAGACCAGGATGATGAGGCCGGAGACCACTCGGAGCGAGCGGGTCGTGTCGCGCAGCCGGTTCTCGAAGTAGCTGGGGATCGTGATCGAGTTGCGCGAGACCTCGGTGTACGCTCGCAGCCGAGGGGCGACCAGCCGCCAGTTCAGGTAGGCGCCGATCGTGAGGCCGATCGCGATCCACGCCTCGATGAGGCCCGCGGCGTAGATGGCTCCGGGAAGACCCATCACCAGCCAGCCCGACATGTCGGCGGCGCCCGCGCTGATCGCCGCGACCCACGGCGGCAGATTGCGCCCGCCGAGCATGTAGTCCTCGTGATCATCGGTGCGTTTGAAGGCGATGTAGCCGATGAGGAGCATGCCGGCGAAGTACACGCCCAGCGCCGCGTACATGAAGATCTGATCGGACATCGTCGTCCCTTCTGTGCGGCGCAGGTCACCGCATCCGTGCTCCGATGGTGCCAGAGACGGATGCCCGCGGCCACCCTCTGCGCGGCGCGGCGCGCAGAGGCGCTGGCTACGCTGAAGCCATGAGCACCCACATCGCCGCCGAACCCGGTCAGATCGCCCCCGTCGTCCTCTTCCCCGGCGATCCCCTTCGGGCCAGGTGGATCGCGGAGACGTTCCTCGAGGATGCCGAGCTCTACACAGAGACCCGAGGCATGCTGGGCTTCACCGGCACCTGGAACGGGCACCGCGTCTCGGTGCAGGGCTCCGGCATGGGGCAGCCGTCGATGGCGATCTACGCGAACGAGCTGTTCGACTCGTACGACGTGCAGACCATCGTCAGAGTCGGCTCGTGCGGCGCGCTGACCGAGAAGCTGAAGGTGCGCGACATCATCATCGCGAACGGGGCGTGCACCGATTCGGGCATCAACCGGGTGCGGTTCCACGGGCTCGACTATGCACCCGTCGCCGACTTCTCGCTCCTGCGCGCGGCGGTCGAGGCGAGCGAGACCGAAGAGCTCGAGTCGGCCGTGCACGTCGGCCTGCTGTTCTCGAGCGACCAGTTCTACAGCACGCGTCCCGAGCTCACCGAGCCGTTCGTGCAGCACGGTGCGCTCGGGGTCGAGATGGAGACCAGCGGTCTGTACACCCTCGCCGCCTTCTACGGTCGGCGGGCGCTGAGCATCTGCACCGTGTCCGACCACATCGTCACCGGGGAGGAGACGACGGCGCAGGAGCGCGAGCAGACCTTCGGCGACATGATCCGCATCGCGCTGCGCGCGGCGACCGCCTGATCCGTGGTTCAGGCCGCCGTGGCCGCCGCGACCTCGCCACCTGCCGAGCCGCCGGCGTTCACAACTCCTCAAGGAACGGCCGGCGGGCACCGGATCCGCGTTCGGCAGACATATCCGCCCCCGATGTTTGAGGAGTTGTGAACGCGCTAGGTAGGGGATGATCGAAGGATGCTCCTCGACCACACCTCCCTGCCTGACGGATCCGACGCGGACGCCGTCTACCTGGCGTTCGTCGAGTGGGCCGAATCCACCGGCATCAGCCTGTACCCGGCGCAGGACGAGGCCGTCATCGAGATCGTCTCAGGCAACAACCTCATCCTCTCCACGCCCACCGGCACCGGAAAGTCACTGGTGGCGATCGCCGCGCATTTCGCAGCGATGGTCGCCGGCCGACGCAGTTACTACACCGCCCCGATCAAGGCGCTCGTGAGCGAGAAGTTCTTCTCCCTGGTCGACATCTTCGGCGCTTCGAATGTCGGGATGATCACGGGCGACTCCTCGGTGAACGCCGACGCTCCCATAATCTGCTGCACGGCGGAGATCCTCGCGAACCTCGCTCTGCGCAAGGGAGCGGATGCCGACGTCGGCCAGGTCGTGATGGACGAGTTCCACTTCTACGCCGACCCCGACCGCGGCTGGGCGTGGCAGGTGCCGCTGCTCGAGTTGACGCAGGCGCAGTTCATCCTCATGTCGGCGACGCTCGGCGACGTCACCGAGCTCGCGGCCGACCTCACCCGGCGCACCGGGCGCCACACGGCATCCGTCACAGGCGTCGAGCGGCCCGTGCCGCTGCACTACTTCTACGAGCTCACGCCGATCCACGAGACCATCGAGGACCTTCTGAGCACGGGGCAGGCGCCGATCTACGTCGTGCACTTCTCGCAGGCCGCCGCCATGGAGCGTGCGCAGGCGCTGTCGAGCACGAAGATCGCGACACGAGAGCAGCGGGATGAGATCGCGGCCCTGATCGCGGAGTTCCGCTTCACGACCGCCTTCGGCAAGACGCTCTCGAGATTCCTGCGCGCGGGCATCGGCGTGCACCACGCGGGCATGCTGCCGAAGTACCGGCGACTCGTGGAACAGCTCGCCCAGCGCGGACTGCTGCGCGTCATCTGCGGCACCGACACCCTCGGCGTCGGCATCAACGTGCCCATCCGTACGGTGCTGCTCACGGCGCTGACGAAGTTCGACGGACAGCGGATGCGGCAGCTCAACGCGCGAGAGTTCCATCAGATCGCGGGGCGGGCCGGCCGTGCGGGCTTCGACACCGCCGGCACCGTGGTGGCGCAGGCTCCCGAGCACGAGACCGAGAACGCGGCGGCCATCAAGAAGGCGGGCGACGACCCCAAGAAGAAGCGCAAGCTGATCCGCAAGAAGGCTCCTGACGGCTTCGTATCGTGGGGCGAGCCCTCTTTCCGCAAGCTCATCGACGCGGTTCCCGAGACGCTCACCTCGCACATGCAGATCACCAGCGCCATGATGCTCAACGTGATCGCCCGCGGCGGTGACGTCTTCGGCAACATGCGCGCTCTGATCTACGACAACCACGAGCCCCGCGCTCGACAGCGGGAGCTCGCCCTGCGCGCCATCGGCATCTACCGCACCCTCCTCGAATCAGGCGTGGTCGAGCAGGTCGACGCTTCGACAGGCTCAGCGACCCAGGATGGTGGGTCCCTGAGCTCGTCGAAGGGCCCGACCATACGCCTCACCGTCGACCTGCAGCCGAACTTCGCCCTCAACCAGCCGCTGTCGCCGTTCGCGCTCGCGGCCTTCGAGCTGCTCGATCCCGACTCGGCCGGGTTCGCGCTCGACATGATCTCGATCGTGGAGGCGACCCTCGACGATCCGCGAGCGGTCCTGAGCCAGCAGGAGTTCCAGGCTCGCGGTGAGGCCGTGGCCGAGATGAAGCGCGAGGGGATCGAGTACGACGAGCGTATGGAGCTGCTCGAGCAGATCACCTACCCGAAGCCCCTCGATGAGCTGCTCGGCGCCGCCTTCGAGACCTTCAGCGCCGCGCAGCCGTGGATCCGCGACTTCGAGCTGCATCCGAAGTCCGTCGTGCGTGACATGTACGAGCGAGCCATGTCGTTCGGGGAATACGTCGCCTTCTACAAGATCGCCCGCTCCGAGGGCGTGGTGCTGCGCTATCTCTCCGACGCCTACCGCGCAGCCTCGCAGACGATCCCCGAAGAACTCAAGAACGACGATCTGAGAGATCTCATCGAGTGGCTCGGCGAGCTCGTGCGTCAGGTCGACTCGAGCCTGCTCGACGAGTGGGAGGAGCTCGTGCACGGCGTCTCCCCTGGGTCCCTGAGCCTGTCGAAGGGCGACGACGAGCCGATCGTCCCGCCCGCGCCCAAGCGACTCACCTCGAACGTGCGTGCCTTCCGCATCCTGGTGCGCAACGAGCTGTTCCGCCGGGTGCAGCTCGCCGCGCGCGAGGCCGTCGAGGCGCTGGCCGAGCTCGACCCGTCGCTCGGGACCGCGGGGTGGGATGCCGCGCTCGACGCGTACTTCGCCGAGCACGACGAGATCCTCACCGGCCCTGATGCCCGCAGCGCCCAGCTGCTGCTGATCACGCAGGGTGCGACCGAATGGACCGTCCATCAGATCATCGACGACCCCGCTGGTGATCACGATTGGCGCATCTCGGCGACCGTCGACCTCGCTGCCTCCGACGAAGCCGGTGCCGCAGTGGTCACCGTGACGGGAGTCGACCGGCTTTAGCGGGCCGGCGGCGCAGTCGCTCACTGAGCAGAAGCGGGTCGAACAGCACGCCGAGGCCGCAGCGCACCAGCACCATATGCGCCGCCAGACAGATCGCGATCACAAGGGTGGTGAGCAGGAGCGGCTCGACCGCCTCGATCAGAGGCGATGTGCGGATGCAGGCCCCACGCAGTGCGCCATCGATCAGGGCGAGCGGGATCACGTGGATCACGTAGACCGGCAGCGTCCGCCGGCCGACCCACCTCAGCGGGCCCGCCAGCCACTCCACGCGCCGGTCGAGCACGGCGCAGGCGGTGACCCCGAAGACCACCGCCGTCACCGACAGGAGAGGCCAGACTCCTGGCCACTGGCGCATGCCGAGAATGCCGACGACAGCAGCACAACAGGCGTATGCCGCTGCGAGCATGAACATGCGCAGGGGGCTGGCGTGCGCAGCGAGACTCTCGATCGTGCCACGAAGCCGCAGCCCCGCGACGAAGAAGAACAGGTTCTGCACCACCTGCCAGAGATTGCCGAGATCGGGAAGCAGGCCGGATGCCGCGACCGCCGACACGACGAACGCGACCGGGAGCACGACCGATGTGGGAACGTCACGGCTCAGGCGCGCGACCAGAAGGTAGGCGGCGAGCGCGAGCAGGTACCAGAGGTTCGTCGGGCTGATGGTCAGCTGCGCCAGCAGTTCACCGGCATCCTTCGCTCTGGCCGTGTCGAAGTCCGGGGCCAGCGCGAGCGCGAGCGTCTGGATCAGCACCCAGACGACGTACATCGCGGCGAGACGGGCCGCCCGTCGCCGCCAGCTCGTTCCGTCGATCGCGGTCACCGCGCGCCCGGCGAACATCCCGGAGACCAGGAAGAACAGGGGCATCCGCAGTGGGAGCAGCTGCGCGTTCAGAGTCGCCCAGAATCCGGTGACCCCACTGGCGCCCGGCATGTCGATCATGTGCTTCGTGACGACGTGCCACAGCACCACGAGGACGATGCAGATGCCTTTCGCGACGTCGGGCCAGCCCTCACGGACTCGTGCGGTCACCGCCTCACGCCTGACTCCAGCTCCCCGGTCGTTGAGTGAGCGAAGCGAGACGAAACGTCCTCACCATCCGCCCGCCCGCTCGTCCGCCCGGACTCCCCGGTCGTTGAGCGAGCGAAGCGAGACGAAACGTCCTCACCGATGGACGGGACAGCCGCGCGCACGAGGCGGTCCAAGAGCTCTGGGTACTCGATCCCGGCGGCGGCGAACATGCGCGGCACCTGCGACGCCGCGGTGAGCCCAGGCATGGTGTTGACCTCGTTCAGCACCGGGCCCCGCTCTGTGAGGAAGAAGTCCATGCGCGCGACCCCGGCGCAGCCGAGTGCGTCGAACATCGCGACAGCGGCGCGGGTCAGCGTCGCGGTCTCGGCGGTGGTCAGTGCGGCGGGCACGGTGAAACGCGCGCTGCCGTCGTACTTCATCGCGGTGTCGAACAGACCGCGCGCATGGATCTCCAGTGGCGGAGCAGCCCAGCGCACACCCCCCGCCTCACGGATCACGGCGACATCGATCTCGCGCCCGCGCACGACCTCCTCGATCAGGATCCGATCGTCGAACCGCGCCGCGGCTCGCAGCGCATCGAGCAGATCCTCCGGCCGGCTCACGAGCGCGACTCCGTGGCTCGACCCGGCCGACACCGGCTTCACGACCACGGGCGCCTCGAACTCGACGTCGCCGATCGCCGACGACGAGATCACGAAGCCCGGTGCCGTCGCGATGCCCGCAGCCTCCGCCACGAGCTTCGTCGCATGCTTGTCCATGCCGACCGCGCCCGCTCGCAGCCCCGAGCCCACCACCGGCACACCCGCCAGTGCGCACAGTGCGGCCAGCGCGCCGTCTTCCCCGAGCACGCCGTGCACCGCAGGGAAGACGACGTCGGCCCACGCCAACGCCGGCATCGCGGCGGCAAGCGACTGCGCACGCGTGCCCGCCGGTGCCGCATCCCACACGCCCTCTGGAGAGATCGTCGCGGTGCGCACCTCGTGACCACCCGAGCGCAGCGCATCCGCGACCGCCGCTGCCGAAGCCAGCGACACCTCATGCTCCGAATTCTGCCCTCCGCCGATGACCAGCACCCTCATGCTCTGCTCCTCTGCACGCGCGGGCCGATGCCCGTCACGATCGTGTGGGGGATCGTGCCGGCCCAGCGCGCCCATTCCTGCACGCTGGGCACGGCTGCGCCCTCCGGTCCGAATACGGTCGCGATCGTTCCCCGAGGGAACGACCGCGCCCCCGTGTCGACGACGATCTGATCCATCGACACCCTTCCGACGATCGGATGCCGAGACCCCCCGATCTCGACACCCGCCCCCTCCGACAGCTCGCGCGGTATCCCGTCCGCGTAGCCGACGCCGATCACGCTGAGGTGGGTCTCATGCCGTGTGGCGTATGTTCCCCCGTACCCGACCGCCGTGCCCGCCCGTACGAGCGAGGAGTGCACGACAGATGCCGTCAGCCGCGACGCCCCGCGCAGCTGCACGGTCTCCGAGGGGTCGATCCCCACGAGCCCGGCGCCCACCCGCACCAGATCGAAATGAGTCGACGGGTCGGTGAGCGTGCCTGCCGTCGCGGCGAGGTGCACGAGCAGAGGACCGAATCCCGCGCGGAGCACCGCATCGCGCGCCTGGCGCATCCTCAGCACCGACGCCGCGTTCGCACGAGCATCCGCCTCATCTGCCCGAGGCAGGTGGCCCATGACGCCCACGACCTCGATGAGCGGACCCGCGGCACGCGCGACTCGCAGCAGCTCGTCCCACTCGCCGACGGGACACCCCCCGCGCGACATCCCCGTGTCCATGTGCAGGTGCACTCGCACCGGCGCCACGGCGTCTGCGACGAGCTGCCGAAGCTCCTCCACGGATCCCACCGCGAGGTCGACGCGGTCACGCGCCACCTGCGCGGCATCGACGCCCGCGGGGTTCAGCCACGCCAGGATCGGCACGTCGAGGCCCGCTTCGCGCAACTCGGCGGCGTCCGCGGCGTCCGTGACTCCGAGCCATTCCGCACCGGCGGCGACGGCGGCCCTCGCGACCGCGACGGCGCCGTGACCGTAGCCGTCGGCCTTCACGACGGCCATGATGCGGGCGGCCGTCACCGACCGCACGCGATCGACGTTGGCGGCGATCGCGGCGGGAAGCGTGGTCAGGGTCGGGGCATGCAGCCGCGACAGAGGCGGCGGGGCGAGCAGGAGAGTCATCGCTGTGTCCTCGGGTCGGCGGTGGGATCGTCGTACATGAAGGGGCACCCGTTCGCGGGCGCCTCGGGACGCAGTTCGAAGTGCCACGGTTCGTTGCCGTAGATCTGGCAGAGGCCGTACTCGGCGCCATGGTGCGAGAGCCACTCCTGGCCGGCCACGGGCCCGAGATCCACCGCGTCACCGGAGACATGCTCCGACCGCTCGGGCGTCGCGACCCAGCGGGCCGCCTCCGCCGCAGAGCCGTATCTCTCGACGGCATCCGCCAGCAGCTCCTCCTGATAGGCGGCCGAGCGCCATCCGCTGTTCACGTGAAGGCGCACACCGTCCTGCTCCGCGGCGGTCGCAGCTTTCCGCACCGCCGCGAGCAGTGCAGGGTCGAGGTTCGAGACCGCGGGGGTGTCGGAGAACACCGAGATGCGGTCGGCTTCGTCGATCTTCCCGTCGTCTTCGCCGACCTGCCCATCGCTGAGCGGGGCTCCGACGGTGGCGGAGGCAGGAGAGGAGGCCTGCTGGCCGATCAGCACGATCGACGTGATCGCGATGGCGGCCAGCAGCGCGACACCGATCGTGGCGGTGAGGCGTCGCTGTCTTCGGGAGCGGCTGTTGTTCATGCTTCCAGTGAAGAAGGGCGCCTGTTGCGAGGGCGTATGCGCTTTTGCATATGCTCCCGATATGCGCGGGTGCGTATGCTCGGAACCCATGAGAGTGCTGATCGTCGAGGACGAGCCCTACCTCGCCGAGGCTGTTCGCGACGGACTCCGCCTCGAGGCCATCGCCGCAGACATCGCGGGCGACGGCGACACCGCGCTCGAGCTGCTGAGCATCAACTCCTACGACCTCGCGGTGCTCGACCGCGACATCCCCGGTCCATCCGGCGATGACGTCGCACGATCGATCGTCGCGTCGGGCAGCGGCATCCCGATCCTCATGCTCACGGCCGCCGACCGCCTCGACGACAAGGAGACCGGCTTCGAGATCGGGGCCGACGATTACCTCACCAAGCCCTTCGAGCTCCGCGAGCTCGTGCTGCGGCTGCGTGCCCTCGATCGTCGCCGTCAGCACGCCAGGCCCCCGGTGCTCGAGATCGCCGGGCTTCGGCTCGATCCGTTCCGCCGCGAGGTCTTCCGCGACGGGCGCTATGTCGCGCTGACGCGCAAGCAGTTCGCGGTTCTCGAGGTGCTCGTCGGTGCCGACGGCGGCGTCGTCAGCGCCGAGGAGCTGCTCGAGCGCGCCTGGGACGAGAACGCCGACCCGTTCACGAACGCCGTCCGCATCACGGTGTCGTCACTGCGCAAGCGCCTGGGCGAGCCCTGGTTGATCCTCACGGTGCCGGGCGTCGGCTATCGCATCGGAACGGATGCCGATGCCTAGGCGCCGCGGCATGACCGCGCGCATGAAGCTCACACTGAGCTATGCAGGGATCGTCGTCGTGTCCGGTGCGCTGCTGTTGGCTGCGGTCGGTCTGTTCCTGCTGCGATACGTACCTGACACGGTCGACTTCTTCCCCAACCGCTCCGACCTGCTCCGCGCCTTCGTGCCGGTCGCGATCCTGGTGATGATCGTGCTGCTCGTGATCGGCTGGGCCGGCGGGTGGTGGCTGGCGGGACGGATGCTGGCGCCTCTCAACCGCATCGGCTACGCAGCCCAGCTCGCCGCGCACGGATCGCTCTCGCACCGGGTCGCCCTCGAGGGGCCGCGCGACGAGTTCCGAGATCTCGCCGACGTGTTCGACTCGATGCTCGACCAGCTCGAGCAGAACATGGCCGAGCAGCAGCGCTTCGCCGCGAACGCCTCGCACGAACTGCGCACGCCGCTCGCGATCTCGCAGACCGTGCTCGAGGTCGCCCGAGCCGACCCCGACCGCGACGTCGACGCGCTGATCGACAGGCTGCAGGAGGTGAACGCCAGGGCCATCGAGCTCACCGAGGCGCTGCTCCTTCTCAGCCGTGCCGAGCGCCGGGCCTTCACCCGCGAGAGCGTCGATCTCTCTCTGCTCGCAGAGGAGGCCGTGGAGTCGCTGCTTCCGCTCGCCGACAAGCGGGGGCTGACGATCGACGTCGGCGGCGACGCCGCGCACGTCGTCGGCAACGGCGCACTGCTGCAGCAGCTGATCACCAACCTCGTGCACAACGCCATCGTGCACAACGAGCCCGAGAATGGCGCCGTGACGGTCCGCACGCACTCGCTCGCCGAGGCGGTGGCCGTCGTTGTCGAGAACACCGGCCCCGTGCTCTCCCCCGCTCTCGTCGCGACCCTCGCCGAGCCGTTCCAGCGCGGGACGGCGCGCACGCACGACGACGACCATGCCGGCGCCGGGCTCGGCCTCGCGATCGTGCAGCGCATCGCGCAGGCGCACGAGGGCACGCTGGTCCTCACCTCCCGGGTCGGGGGCGGGCTCAACGTGACGGTGTGGCTGCCGCATCCGCACCCGGGTCTGTATGAGCCCGTCGCCTCGGCCTAGGCTGTCGCGGTGTGCCTGCCTCGGAGCCACGTGAAGTCGCGCTTCATTCCCAGACGTTGACGGCGGAGGTGCTGGCGTCGATGCTGTGCTGGTTGGTGCTGGCGAGGCGGCGGGTGAGTTCGCGGAGGACGTCGTTCATCGCGTGCTGCGCAGCGGTCCACTGCGCGTGAGCGACGCGGTACGCATCGCGCGCCTCCCCTGTCCAGTCGGACTGCAGCAGCTTCGATTCGCGGTCGAGGTTCTCCAGCACGATGGCGATCCTCCTGCCGACGACCGCCATCTCCGCAACGAGTGCGGCGACGTCATCGTGCCGGACGCGGATCTGCACGGCTCACCGCTCCTCGGACTGCGGGACGCTGACGTCGATCTCGCGCAGCTGATACGGCTGAGCGACGGCATCGGTCAGGTAGAAGGTCATGAAGATCACTGCAGCCTCATCGGCCGTGAAGATCTCGTTCGTGAAGACCCGAACCATGCGCTTGTCACTGATCGGAACCGTCGTCGTCTCTCCGTTGTGAGGTTCCTGACGGCCCACCGCGAACAGATGCGAGGTCCCATCGGACGTCATCACCCGCGCCTCGATCGCCAACTTGTCGGCGCTCCCCGCCGCCTGTATGAACGTCTCACCCCTCTTCGTCGGATCGCCGCCGGGCTCCGGAAGCCGCCAGATCGAGAACGTCGTCCGACTCTCGCCGTCCATCAGCCCGATTAGGTGTCGCAGATACTCCGGAGCAGTCATGCTCATCGGTGGCTGAAAGTATCGGATGAAGGTGCCGTTGCTGTCCTGGCCGTGAGTTTTTGTTGCGTTCATGGGATGTGCACCACTATCACTTCGATGACTTTGACCTCTTCGCCATTGAGATAACCAACGGCGGGACTGTCCGGGCTCACTTGGGAGTCGAATTGCCGTTGCACGTTCCCAGGGCGCTGGTAGTCAACGTTAGCGCCTCCGGATTTCACTTCCACGCCGGTGTACGTCCCGTCAGGGTTGCGATAAAGACCGTCGTAGTATCTGCCGCCCTGGGGCGACCCCGGATAGTCGACATGCACCCTGTCCTGGATGACGTCCACTTTTAGGTCTTCTGCCACCTGGTCGATTCCCTGTTGTTCCTTCAATTTGTGGTCGATAGGGGGCGCATCGGGGTCCCGGCTGGTCCAGTGCCCGCCGTCGTCGCGTCCGTCGCCACGATCCACGCCTGGCTGCCGTTCGGTGGTTCTCGCTTCGTTGAACAGCTTGTTCATGCTGTCTCCGAGGAGCGCTGCGCCGCCCGCGGCAACTGCGACACCGCCGGCGATCGCGGGGCCAGCGACCGGGGTGCCTGCTCCGACGGTCACGACTTCCAGCCCGCCGCCGCCGATGATCAGCGCGCCGCCTCCGACGATTCCGAGGATGCCTCCGAGCATCTCGAACACGAGGTCAGGATGCTCCCAGAGGGTCTGAGCGATCCCGCCGAGGAAGTTCAGCGTGGACAGGAACGGTTGCACGACGGTGATGTCGATCACCGTGCTGACGACGGCATCCGTGACCACCTGCTGCGCCTCTTCTGCGGTGAGCGGCAGCGGTGCCGCGTCACCCGCTGCGCCGATGATGTTCGCGTACCCGGTCGCCAGCACATCCAACTGGTACCGAGCGTTCGCGAGCACCTCCTGCGCCTCCAGATGCGCGGCACCCGAGGGGTCGACGAACGGAACATCGACCTCGACGTGACGCACGCCGGTACCCTGGCGCAACGAGCTCACATACTCCTTGTGCTCCACCAGCGCCGCAGCCGACTCCGCCTCCGCCGCGTTCCACAACTCGATCGCGAGCGCGGCTTCACCCTGCGCCCACTCCAGAGCGCCCGCGAAGTTGTCGAGCGCGTTCGCCGCAGCAGTGAACGTGTCACTCGTGGTCTGCCAGTACGACAACGGCTGATCGAAGCGCTCCAGATACAGGTCATAGGCCGCACCCGACCACGAGCCGTCATCATCGAGCTTCGCGAACGCCGCCCGGGTATCACCCGCTCGCGTCGCGGTCTCCCGCCACAAGGTGGCCCCGGCACGCGCGCTGGACGGCGAGCCGGGAATCAGGTCGACCGCGTTCTGCGTCTGTCCGAGCTCCATCAGGAGTCCCAGATCAGCGAGTCCATCTCCCGCTTCCCCGCATCCTGCCCCTCATCGAAGATCCGCGCCGTGATCGTCAACTTGTCCGAGAACTCCGTCAGCTCATCGATCCGCTCTGCAACCCGACACCCCACTTCTCCGAGAAGAAGCTCACCGCGTCCGCAATCCCCGCATGACCCAGCGTCGTCGGGCGCGACACCTCGCTGCTCCCGAAATCCTCCACAACCTGAACAGTCTTCGACGCCATCGCCCTCAACTGATCCGTGTCCACCCCATAGTCACTGCTCACAACGCCCCCTCCGGCCACACCCCACCATAAGCGAGGCATGAGACACCGGCACACCGCCAGCTCCGCAGACTGGTGTGCACGACTGCTTCAGGCCCTGCCGCTGCATTCTCCGCCGCCTCGGCCTAGGCTGTCGCGGTGAGCGATGCACTGGACGACGGACCCTTCTTCCACGGCACGAAGGCCGATCTCGCACCGGGTGACCTGCTGACTGCAGGCTTCCGGTCGAACTACCGGCCCGAGGTCGTCATGAACCACATCTATTTCACGGCTCTGCGCGACGGCGCGGGGCTGGCCGCCGAACTCGCCGCGGGCGACGGCGAACCTCGGGTGTATCTCGTGGAGCCCACAGGGCCGTTCGAGAACGATCCGAACGTGACCGACAAGAAGTTCCCGGGCAATCCCACGCGCTCGTACCGGAGCGCCGAACCGCTGCGCATCGTCGAGGAGGTCGCCGACTGGACCCGCCTCACGCCCGAGGCGCTGCAGACATGGCGAGAGCGGCTCGCGGAGATCCGCCACGACGAGCGCGGCGAGATCATCAACTGAGCAGCGCGTCGGCATCGGATCCGGCGCCGGAAACGCATCTCCCGCCCGGTGCGGGGCCAGTTGGGCATCCGAAACCAGCAATCCCGATGCTTTTCCGACCCCGCACCGACGTACGCCGCTCGACTCCGCCCGAGATCATCGGCTGACGAGTCCGGCCGGCTCAGGCGACCCGCGATCCCCGCAGCGCCGCGATCTCGCGCCCGTACGCGACGGCCTTGTTCTCGGCATCCGCTTTGAGCTCCTGAGCGGCATCCGTGAAGGCGTCGAGAGCGGGGTTCACACCGACCAGGGTGAACGGGCGCTGCACGACGCGCAGGTCGAGACCCCACACGTCCTCGAGCACTCGACGGAGCCAGCCGGTCGAATGATCCCAGCCCTCTTTGGGCGTGCCCGGCGCGTAGTTGCCGCCCAGCACGGTCACCAGCGTGGCCGGCTTGCCGCGCAGCGCGGTGCTGCCAATGCCCAGACGAGGGTCGGTGGCCGCGAGGTCGAACCAGGTCTTGAAGTGCTGCGAGACGCCGTAGTTGTAGAGCGGCACGGCGAACAGCAGGGCATCGGCGTCGATCACCTCATCCGCGAGGGCTGCGGCGAGGGCGCGTGCGTCGTTCTGCGCGGGCGTGCGGTGCTCCTCTCCGGCGAAACCGCCGGTGACGGCATCCGCCCATGCCGTGGCCGGCACCGGGTCGGCGGCGAGGTCGCGGCGGGTGACGGTCGAGTCGGGGTGGGATGCCGTCCACTCGGCCTCGACGAGGTCGGCGAGTGCGCGGCTGGCGGACGACGCGGGAAGGATGCTGGCATCCAGGCGGAACAGGGTCATGTCAACCTTTCGTTTTCGTAGTCGCTTTGTTTTTCTTAGCGACAGCGGTTAACGTAGCACAGGTAGAATGGAGGCATGGCCGAGACCGAGGAAGAGCTGCATGTGTGCGACGCCGCCGTCACACTCGCCTTCAGCGTGCTCGGCAAACGCTGGAACGGGATGATCATCTCCTCGCTCGGAGGCGGCCCTTCGACGTTCGTCTCTCTGCGCCGCGGGGTCGCCGGCATCAGCGACACGGTGCTGTCCGACCGGCTGGCCGAGCTCGGCGATGCCGGGCTCGTGGCACGCACCGTCGACGCAGGCCCTCCTGTGGCGGTCTCCTACTCGCTCACGGCGAGCGGCAAGGGACTGCTGCCGATCCTCGACCAGCTCGGCCAGTGGGCCGCGGCGAACCTCGAGGTACGGGCGCGATGACCACGGCTCCACCAGCTCGACGGCCACGACGCGCCTGGTGGGTTCTGCTCGTGCTCGGCGCGCTCTCGATCTCAGGGGCCGCCGTCATCCTGTTCAGCCCGGGCTTCCGCCTCGCCCCGCCGGTGGCGTTCGGCGAGGTGCTCACGGTCGACGTCGCACCCGGCGATCACGCGATCTATGTCACGCCCTCCGATGAGTGGAGCAGGATCGAGTGCACCGGTGTCGTTCCCGGAGACGTGCTCATGCTCCGAATCGACATGACGCAGCAGGGCCCCGCGCTGCCAGAGCGCTGGGATGCACGAGGGAGCTTCGAGTCACCGCTCTCGGGAGAAGCGAACATCACGTGCGATGGTCCGGTCGCGGACGGACGGTTCACGGTCGGTCCGCCGGTGACGCTGGTCGAGCTCGCTGGCGTCTTCGCCCTCGGCGGCCTCGGCGCGCTTCTCGCGATCGTCGGCCTGATCGTGGGTGTGGCCGGCTCGCGCCGCGCCTGAGCACGGCGCGGCGGCCGGGTACCGGCTCAGAGCCGGCTCACCACGGGCTGGCCTCGTAGTCCTTCAGGAACACTCCGTGCACGTCTTCTCCCGCTTCGCCGCGCACGATCGGGTCGTACACGCGGGCGGCGCCGTCGACGAGGTCGAGCGGGGCGTGGAAGCCCTCCTCGGCCAGGCGCACCTTCGTGTAGTGCGGACGCTCGTCGGTGATCCAGCCGGTGTCGACGGCCGTCATCAGGATGCCGTCGGTCTCGAGCATCTCACCTGCGCTGGTGCGCGTGAGCATGTTCAGCGCGGCCTTCGCCATGTTCGTGTGCGGGTGCCCAGGACCCTTGTAGCGACGGGAGAACTGGCCCTCCATCGCCGAGACGTTGACGACGTACTTGCGCCGCGATTCGGATGCCGCCATCGACGGACGCAGCCGACTGATCAGCAGGAACGGTGCGGTCGTGTTGCACAGCTGCACCTCGAGCATCTCGAGGGGGTCGACCTGATCGACCGACTGCACCCAGCTGTTCACGCGGTTCACATCGGGCACCAGTCCGCCCGCGTCGATCGCGGTGCCGTCGGCGTGCTTCTCAAGCGACGACGACCCCGGCGCCATCGCGAGGCGAGCGAGGTCTTCGGCGGTGAGCGCCTGGCCGCCCTGCTCGGCGACGGTGCCGCCGAGCGCCGCGACCGAGAGCAGCGGATGCGCATCGACTGACGCCTGCAGGGCCTGCGGATGCTGATCGTTCGTGTGCCCGAACGTCTCCATCTCCGGCAGTGGACCGTCGGGAAGCGGCTGCAGCTCGGCATCCGCCAGCAGGGAGTAGGCCCCCGGCGAGCGCCGCACGGTCTGTGCGGCGTTGTTGATGAGGATGTCGAGCGGCCCCTGGGCCGCGACCGAGTCGGCGAGCCCGATCACCTGGGCCGGGTCGCGCAGGTCGATGCCGACCACGCGCAGCCGGTGCAGCCAGTCGGCGGAGTCGGGGAGCGCGGAGAAGCGCCGGACGGCATCCCTCGGGAAGCGCGTCGTGATGGTGGTGTGCGCGCCGTCGCGCAGCAGCCGCAGTGCGATGTGCATGCCGATCTTCGCGCGACCGCCCGTGAGCAGAGCTCGCTTGCCGGTGAGGTCGGTACGGGCGTTGCGCTTGCCGTGGCTGAACCGCGCGCAGTCGGGGCAGAGCTGGTGGTAGAACGCGTCGACGAGCGTGTACGGCTGCTTGCAGATGTAGCAGTTGCGCGGCTTGATCAGCTCACCGGCGATCGGCGCGTCCACGACGCTCGAGGCGAGGTCGTTGCCGCGGGTCTCGTCGTCGATGCGGTCGGGGGCGCCGGTCGCGGTGCGCGCGACGACCGCCTTGTCGGCCTCGGCGATCGCGTCGCGGATCTCCTTGCGGCGAACGCGCTTGACCGCCTTGAACATGACCGCGGTGGCGCGGCGCACGGCGATGAAGTCAGGATGCTCGTCGTCGATCTCGTGGATCATCGAGAGAACGCGCAGCGTGGTGGCGAGGTCGTCGGGGTCGATGCCCGAGCCGAGGTCCGCCGCATCCGACTCACTCTGCCCCTCTGGGTCCCTGAGCTCGTCGTGCCCCTCTGGGTCCCTGAGCTCGTCGAAGGGCGCGGTGTCGGTCATTGTGCTGATTTTACGCGAGAGTTCTGGGTGAACGCCCCCGTCGTGAGGCCGCGGGCGGGCGCCGATCCCTCGCGCCGAGTGCACGGCCTGTCTCCGAGTGCACGGCTTCTCCACGCCAGGATGCCGTGCACTCGCCGGGTTCCCGTGCACTCGGAGGGTCCCGGCACTCAGATGACCCCGCGCACTCACACCGGGCCTGTGGATGCCCCGGCGGCATCCTCTTGATATGCAAGTGACTGCTTGCCTATCATGGCGGCATGTCCGATCTGTTCCACGCGCTCGACGACGCGACGAGGCGCCTCATCCTCGACGAGCTGTCGGCGCGCGACGGGCAGACGCTGTTCGAGATCTGCACGACGCTGGCGATGCGCCACGACGTGACCCTGACCCGACAGGCGGTGTCGCAGCACCTCGCCGTGCTCGAGGAGGCCGGACTGATCTCCACCGAGCGGCGGGGCCGCTCCAAGTTCCACTACTTCCACCCAGAGCCCATCGCGCGCATCGCGGAGCGATGGCCGACCACCCGGAGCATCCCATGAGAATCGAGCTGACGAGCATCTTCGTCGACGACCAGCGCAAGGCCCTCGCCTTCTACACCGACGTGCTCGGCTTCGAGAAGCACCACGACATCCCGCTCGGCGAGGCCGCCTGGCTGACCGTGACGTCTCCAGAAGGCGGTGCCGAACTGCTGCTCGAGCCCTCCGACCATCCCGCGGTGAAGCCCTACCGCGACGCCCTCGTCGAGGACGGCATCCCCCTCGCCCAGTTCGCCGTCGACGACCTCGCCGCCGAGCACGCGCGTCTGACCGGCCTCGGCGTGGAGTTCACCCAGCAGCCCACCGACATCGGCTCCGCTCTGGTCGCGGTGCTCGACGACACCTGCGGCAATCTGATCCAGTTGATCCAGATGAAGTAGCCCCGGCATCCGCTCCCCCGTCGGCGACTGTCGTCGCGATCGACGCCCCCGAGCGACCGCATGCGCCGGCTCGACGGGCGCCGCTCGGCGCGCGAACCGCTCGCAGACACACGTGGCCACGCGCGACCAGGGAGACAATGGGCGCATGAATGATCCGCACCTCCTCGGACCTGGGCTCCTGCCCACGCCGTTCACGGCCGCCGAGATCCGCGACGCGACCGGACGAGGAAAGACCATCCGCATCCGCATCGATCTCCCCGACGGCACGTCGTCGTCGCGGGTCAACAGATTCAGCGAGACGGATGCCGAGGGCGCCACGCTCGAGAGATGGTCGCTGGACGACGGATCCGACCTGTCGGCGAACCGGGTCACCTGGCTCGAGCTGCAGCAGCATGCCGCCTTCGACGCCGAGACGACGTCGGTGTCGACCGAGTCGCTCTCGATCCCGCTCGGCGAGGTGGAATGCCTTCGCTATGACACGGAAGACGGCACCTTCTGGTTTTCCATCGCGCACCCGGGGATGCCGGTGCAGTACGAGTCCGGCGACATGCGGACGACCGTGGTGGGCATCGAGTACGACTGATTCGGCTCCGGCATCCACCCACAGACCCAACACCCCGCAGCCGCGCGGCCGAGGTGCGCGACACCGCCGCCTCCTCGCAGATGACCCGACCACGCCGCGCACCCCGGCCCTGGACGACACGAAAGGCGGGCCCGGCACGCCGGGCCCGCCTCGTGGTCGCGTCAGTGAGAGGCCGCGCCGACCACCACGAACTCGCCGGGCACCACGTCGAGTTCCTGCGTGGCGATGATCTCGCCCGTGTGCAGATCGACGGCGTGGATGCTGTTCGCCGCAGGCTCGCTGACGTACGCGATGTCGCCGACGACCTTCAGGCCGGGATGCGGATGCTGCCACTCCGCGGGGCTCTCCCACGGATCGATGACCGGCCAGGAGTCCTGCACCGCGCCGGCCTCATCGAGCGAGTACAGCGAGCCGTCGGCACTCAGCAGCACGATGCCGTCGTGCGAGTCGCGACCCACTCCGCGCCACGTGTACTCGACGTCCTCGGGCAACTCGACGACCGACAGGGTCCGCGCCTGGGTGTCGACGAGCGTCAGGGCCGAGAGCAGGTATCCCTCGGCATCCGGATCGGTCTTGTAGTCGCCGACCGCGACCGGGCTGGTGTCCGTCACATAGGCGTTGCCGGTGCGGCCGAACTCGTCAGGCGCGTCGAGCTTCGTGAACGCGCCGTCGGCGAACAGCAGCACGCCGTCCTCGCAGCCGAACACCACGGCTTCGTCCTTCACCGCACCCTCGCCGTGCACGCCGGGGCACGTCTCGTCGCGCGCGAGCTCGGCGCCGTCGGCGTCGAGATGCCGCACGCCGCTGCGTGACTCGGCGGTGCCGATCGTCGACAGGGTCGTGCCGTCGGAGAGCTCGATCGCGACGCCGTGGTGGGCGGCCTCGGACCTGAGGGTGTCGAACTCGGGGAGCTCGCCCGTGCCGACGGCGTCGGTGTCGAAGACACGCACGTCTCCGGTCGCGTCGTCGAACAGCGCGGTCCGTCCGGCGTGCGGTGTGACGTGCCCGGGTGCCGCGGCGTCGAACACCTCACCCGTGAAGGCGACCTCACCCGAGTCGAGGCCGGTGTCGAGCAGGTGGAAGCCGCCGTCTGTCGTGACGAACACGTGGCCGCCCTCGTCGCCCGCGGTGCTCACGCGAAGGTAGCCCGCGAGCTCGGCCTCGCCCACCGGCTCGAGGGTCTCGCCGTCGAGCACGACGACTCCGCCGTCGTAGGCGACGGCCACTCGGGTGCCGCTCTCGCTGTGCGATTCGGAGGTGGGGGCGGGTGCGGATGCCGGAGCGCCCGCGCAGCCGGCCAGTGCCACAGCAGCGAGCGCGGCGACGCCACCGGCGGCGAGGCGATGTCGGACAGGACGGAACATGATGTTCTCTCTTTCTCTTTGACGTGTCTGGATGCTTTTCCGGCGGCCCGGGAGGCCCTCAGCCGACGAGCTCGATCGCCCAGGGGTGCAGCCCGCCGAAGGTACGGGAGATCGCTCCGTCGTCGAGATCGATCTCGTGCACGGCGCCACCGCGAGGGTCGGATACGTACGCGTGCTCGCCGTCGACGAGCAGCTGCACCCGTTCGCCGAGGGAGGGGTCGGCCAGGGCGTCGACGAGGAGCGGCTCGGTGCGGGCGAGCACGGCGCCGTCCGGCGCGAGAACCCGCACGGTGCCATCGGAGGCGATCACTGCGGTGCGGGCATCGTCGTCTCCGATCGCTGCGGCGGCGATCAGCGGGACGTCGGAGGGCAGCAGCACCCACGCGCGCTCGCGCACATCGAGCAGCCAGGCGCCGCCGTCGGCGACTCCTGCGAGATCGGGCCGGTCCGGGCGTCCGGCGAGTGCTTCAGCGGGCGCTGCCACGCCCACCGGGTACGGAATCGACTCGGATGACGCTGTTCCGTCGATCTCGCGACGGACGAGCACGGCACCCTCATCGCAGGCGAACACCGCACCGACGCGAGTGAGGTCGACATCACTCGCCCCCTGGCACGGGTCAGCGGGCTGGCCGGCGGTCTCGACAGAGGCATCCGTCGCCCCGAAGAGGTGATCGGCTACGACGATCGCCGGTCCATGGCCGTCGAGTTCTGAGCGAGCGGGATCGACGTCTCCCTCGGTCAGGGTCTCGTGCTCGAGAACGGCCGCGTCGTCGTGGAAGCGGATGACGGTGGCATCCGCTCCGACCCCGATGAGGGGTCGCCCCTCTCCGTCGACGGCTCCGAGCATGCGAGGGTCTCCTCGGAAGTAGTGGGAGTGGTCTCCGTGCGGCTGGGTCCAGCGCCCGGAGTCGATGACCTCGACCGTGTCGTCGCGTACGAGGAAGACGAAGCGCCCGGTGCCTTCGACGTCGGCGATGCGCTCCGAGCCGGGCTCGGCGAGCGTCGTGCGGCCGTCGGTGCCGAGGTCGAGGAGGGCGGTGCCGCCGTGCTCGTCGACGATGACCAGGGCACGGGCCGGTTCGGCGATCTCGGCCGCTCCGTGAGAGTCCACGGCATCACGCTCTGGCGCCCCACCAGAGCCGTCCGGCGCGCCGGGAGATGCGCATCCGACGAGCGCGACGGCGATGACGGCGATGACGGCGATGACGGCGATCGGGAGGATCAGGGCGGGGCGGCGTCGGAAGGGCGTGCTCACAGCATGCCACTTTATTGATAACGATTCTCAATATCAAACCGAGCCGCGCGCATCGGGGTCATGTCTCGGGCGAACGTCGGCGGCCCGGCGTATCGTCGAAGCATGAGCAGCCACGCAGGATCCCCCGGAATCATCCCCTCCTATCTGCTTGCACGCCTGGCCGAATCCGGCCGATTCCCGGGTGCCGCCGCCGCGGCCCGCCAGACGCTGACCGCCGGGCGGCCGCCGTTCCGCGCGCGTCTCGACCTGTCCATCGACGAGAACGGCGACCTGGTCGCCCAGCTGTCCGACGCGCCGAACCGCACCATCAGCGACGCCGCGAACACGCAGAAGCTCCCCGGGATGCTCGTGCGCTCCGAAGACGACGACCCGGTCGAAGACGTGGCGGTGAACCAGGCGTTCGATGGGCTGGGGGCGACGTTCGAGCTGCTGCTCTCGGCGTTCCAGCGCAACTCTCTCGACGATGCCGGCGCCCCCCTCAACGCCTCGGTGCACTACGGCGTCGACTACGACAACGCCTTCTGGGACGGCGAGCGCATGGTGTTCGGCGACGGCGACGGCGAGGTCTTCACCGGCTTCACCGCCTCGACGACCGTGATCGGGCACGAGCTCGCGCACGGCGTCGTGCAGCACACCGCGAATCTCGACTACCAGGGGCAGCCCGGCGCACTGAACGAATCGATCGCCGACGTGTTCGGAGCACTGACCGAGCAGTACCTGCTCGGGCAGTCGGCCGCCGAGGCGAGCTGGCTGATCGGGGCGGAGATCTTCACGGATGCCGTTCAGGGCGAGGCGCTGCGCTCGATGCTGCACCCGGGAACCGCGTACGACGACGACGAGCTCGGCAAGGATCCGCAGCCCGATCACATGGACGGGTTCGTCCGCACGACGGAGGACAACGGCGGGGTGCACATCAACTCCGGCATCCCGAACCGCGCGTTCGCCCTGTTCGCGACCGATCTCGGCGGCAACGCGTGGGAGCGCGCGGGCACCGTCTGGTACCGCGCCCTCACCGGCGGCTTGTCGAGCACAGCCACGTTCGCGGAGTTCGCCGAAGCGACGATCGCCGCGGCATCCGCCCTCGACCGCGAGACCGACGCGACCGTCGTCGAGGCAGCCGCTCGACGCGCGTGGACGACCGTGGGAGTCTTGGAAGATGAGCGAGGCCCGTCCCCCCGAACGCGATGACGACGACGTCGATGTCGTGATCGCGGTGGTGCGCACGGGCGGCATCGCCGGCATCCGTCGCCGCTGGAAGGTCGAGGCGCCACGCGAGGAGGCCGGTGAGTGGATAGCGCTGATCGACTCCTGCCCGTGGGACGAGCCGCCCGCGGGCGACGCGGGCGCAGACCGGTTCGTGTGGAGCATCCGCGTCCGCACTCCTTCGGTGAGCCGCGAGCAGGAGCTGCCAGAGGGCGCCCTCGACGGCCCTTGGCGCGAACTGGTCGACGCCGTGCGCGCGTCGTCTCGCTCCTGACAGGTTGCGATGAGTCGCGCCGCTGATGGCGCGAGCGGCGCACAATGGGGGCATGGGACTTTTCCAGCAGCGTTCTGAAGAAGAGGAGAACCAGTGGGTTCTTCCGTCGGAGCCGCTCGAGCACAGCGCATCCGACGTGCTCGACGAGGTGCCCAGCGTCGACTCGCTCGCGCTCGGCATCGAGGGTCAGTACACGACCATGGTGTTCCCGGTCGCGCCGGCGCCGCCCGCCGCTGAGGATGCGGAGACCGGCGAGCCCGAGGAGTGACGCGGATGCCGTCGCCGGCCCCGGCTACGGTGGAGGGATGACGATCACCGCCGCCGCAGACGGCTCCGCCCTGGGCAATCCCGGCCCGAACGGCTGGGCCTGGTACATCGACGACGCGAATTGGGCGGCCGGCGGGTCTCCGCACGGCACGAACAACCAGGGTGAGCTGCAGGCGGTGCTCGAGCTGCTGCGCGCGACCGCCGGCATCGATGAGAAACTGCTGATCGAGTGCGACAGCAAGTACGTGATCGATTCGATCACCAAGTGGATGCCGGGGTGGAAGCGCAAGGGCTGGCGCAAGTCCGACGGCGGCCCTGTGCTCAACCGCGAGCTCATGGAAGCCCTCGACGAGGCGATGCGCGGACGCGACGTCGAGTTCTCCTGGGTCAAGGGCCATGCGGGCCACCCGCTCAACGAGGCCGCCGATCAGCGCGCCAACGCCGCCGCCAAGGCGTATCAGGCCAAGCAGGAGCCGCGGCGGGGTCCGGGTTTCACGCGCGCGACGGACGCCGGGGCCACAGTGGCCGCGTCCGCGCCGGTCGCCGCGGCCGCCGGCTCCGCGAACGCGACCGGCGCGACGGTGAGCACCTCGTCCGCCGGCGTCGCCGACTCCGCCTGGATCGACTCCCCTGACGACGACGCGGCCTGGGCCGCCGCGGGCGGGCGCGGTCCGGCGCTCGGCGCAGCCGCCGCATCCGCTCCTTCGCCTACCGCCGCTGCGTCGCTCGCCGAGCCGCTGTGGGCCGAGGCGTCAGACCTTTTCGACGGTCTCGACGACGACCCGGCCGACGACCCGATCGAACTGCGCATCACGCTCAACGGCGATGAACACGCGCGCCTCGCCGACCTCGCCGAGGCCCAGGGCATCTCCCTCGAAGAGGCGCTGCGCCGGTTGATCTGATCGCGGCGTCGCACTCCGCACGCCCGGTCCGCTGTTCACAACTCAGGATCAGCACGGCTCAGACGACCTATTTCGGCCCGAATGCGCACGGTCAGCGCCGATCTTCCTGAATTATGAACGCCCGGCGTTCCTCGCGAACTCGGTCGCACGCAGAACGGGCCGGATCCCGCAGGATCCGGCCCGTTCGTGGCGGAGTTGCGGCCGCTCGGCCTTATGACCGCTCGGCCGGGGCGAGCACCTCGTGCTCGAGACGGGTGTACGAGGCCTCCATGCCCTCGGCCATGCCGGTGGCGAGGATCATGTCGCGGGTCTCCTTGTCGGGGTACTCGATCAGCACGGTGATGAGCGTCGCGCCGTCTTCCTCGTAGAGGTTGAGGTCGTTGAGCGTCTCCGGCCCGTCGGTGCCCTGCATCCGCTCGGTGGTGACGGCCCTGCGCGGCGCGTCGACCAGCAGCACCTCACCCTCGAAGCCGAACGGCTCGCCCGGGGTATCGCCGACCGGCGCCCAGGAGGTGCGGTGCTGCTGCCCCGGCTCGGTGGCGATCACGCACTCGGTCATCTCCCACCCCTCGGGGCCCAGCATCCACTGCCGCATGAGCTCCTCCTCGTTGTAGGCGCGCCAGACGAGCTCGCGCGGACCCTCCACGAGGCGGGTGATCCGCACGTGCGTGTCGTCGAGGAGCTCGACCTGCGTGCCCTTGCCCTGCGCGAACTCGCGCAGATCCTGCAGCACGGCGTCGAGCTGAGCCATGGCCATCTTCGTGCCCTCGATCACGCCCATCGCCACGACCTGGTTCAGCGCCTCGACCGAGTCGAAGTGGCTCTCACCGATCATTCGGGTGCCCTCCGCCGTCGGCGTGAAGGAGAGCTTCATGCGCATCGGAGCGAAGCCCTCGAGCGGCTTTCCCTCGTCGTCGACGAACGAGTCGAGCACCTCGAAGCTGTGCGGTGCATCGATCGACAGGAACTCCCACGATCCCGAGGACCGCTCTCCGCGCGGTCCGGTCAGCGAGTAGTACGCGCGGCCGCCGACCGTGTGGTCCCAGGCGGTGAAGGTCGCGGGCCACCCGGGAGGGCCCCAGAAGCGCTCGAGCTGGCGCGGGTCGCTGTAGGCGCTCCACACCCGCTCGACGGGTGCGGCGAAGTCGGCGACGATGGTCATCGTCAGGTTCTCCGGGTCTGTGGTGACATCGGTGACGGGCATGTCAGGCTCCTTGTTCCTTCGTGTCGTTGTCTGAGGTGGTCGAAGTCGGTGCCGGCTCTGCCAGCAGGTCGTCGAGGCGGGCGATGCGCGACCGCCACAGCTCTTCGTATCGGGCGAGGAGCGCCCTGGCGCGGGCGATCATCTCGGGGTTCGCGCGGACGAGCCGCTCGCGTCCCTCGGCGCGCTTGATGATGAGGTTCGCGGCTTCGAGCACGGAGACGTGCTTCTGCACTGCCGCGAACGACATGTCGTATTCGGAGGCCAGGGTCGAGACCGACTGCTCGCGCTCGATCGTCCGGCGCAGGATGTCACGCCGAGTCGACGTCGCCAGTGCGTGAAAGACACGGTCGACCTCCGCCTCGCTGAGTTCATTTTGTACAACCATTTGGTTGTAGGTTATGGCGGGGCGGATGCTGTGTCAAGAGTTTTATGTCGCCAGGTCGGTTCGCGCGTTCAGATCTCGTCGGTTCAGAAGAGCCGAGTACGTGACCCGCGATGAACTGGGAATCGACAAGCCAGGAGACGACACGGCCCCCTGCGATCCCACTCCCCGCAGGGAGCGTGTGATCACAGAGGGCCTTGTCGGCGTCAGGCAGCCGCAGCCACCTGCGCCTACTTGCGGGGCGGGTTGAGCGGCAGCCAGTCCTCGAGTCGCGTCTCGAAGATCTGCGCACCGTCGACCGGCACCAGGGTGCGCTCCTCGATCTGCGCACCGTAGTACGGCGCGCTGTCGTCGCGCACGACCTCGCGGGGGTCGTTGCGGAAAGCCAGGCCGCGACGGACGAACTCGTCCATGCCGAACGCCTCGGGGCCAGCGATCTCGATGTCGCCCTGAGGAGCGCCGGCAGCTGTGCGGGCCACGGCCGTCGCGACGTCCTCCGCGGCGATGGGCTGAACCAACCCGCCGGGCAGCCGGACCGTTTTGCCGTCGGTTGAGATGTCGGCGATGCTGCCGAGGAACTCGAAGAACTGCGTGGCGTGCACCAGGGAGTAGTCGATTCCAGAGTCGCGAATCAGCTTCTCCTGGGCGACCTTCGCCGCGAAGTACGGAATGCTCTGGGGCCGGTTGGTACCGACGATCGTGAGCGCGACGTGGTGCTTCACACCGGCCGCGGCCTCGGCGCGGAGGAGAGTCTTGGTCGACGTCGTGAAGAACTCCATCACATCGTCGGGCGCGAACGAGGGCGAGTTGGAGACGTCGACGACGACGTCGGCGCCTGCGAGCGCGTCGGCGGGGCCTTCGCCCGTGAGCGTGTTGACTCCGGTGTTCGGCGATGCCGCGATGGCCTCGTGGCCGTGTGCGTTGAGCTTCGAGACAACCTTCGAGCCGATGAGGCCCGTGCCTCCGATGACGACGATCTTTGCCATTTCATGCCTTCCTCTCGTGGGCACAAGAGGATGTGCCCACAACTGCTGACCGGATAGGGATGCCGGATGTGACAGCACTTCGTCAGCCTGCATCCGCCTGGGCCCGACCTGATCTCGCTCGGGCTGGTTCTGCTGACCGCGACGCTGACCTGCGAACGACGCCGTATACGCTCGGCTTACCCGGACTGACACCACGTCAGCCGGCGGTCCGAGAACTCTTCGGCGATCCGTCACAGATCCGCTTCGTCACCGGTCTTCACTGAAGGACGGCCCTGCATGAACCGACGTCGTTCAGAACGGAGCGGACGTGGGCGCTGAAGACGTGAACCTGGACGAGCGGGCGTGGGCCGACGAAGATCGTGATGTGTGCACCGAGCTGGATGACGCGCTGACGACGTTCGGCGCGCACCGCCGGCGCTTGTTCGGCATCGCGTATCGCATGCTCAGCACGGTCGCCGACGCGGAGGACATCGTCCAGGAAGCCTGGATCCGCTGGCAGAACACGGATCGCTCGAAGGTGCAAGAGCCCATCGCGTTCCTGACCACGATCGTCACCAGGCTGTCGATCAACGTCCTCCAGTCGTCCCGGGTGCGCCGCGAGACGTACATCGGCCCCTGGCTTCCAGAGCCGGTCAACACCGAAGACGATCCCGCGCTCGGAGCGGAGCGTGCGGAAGCCTTGCAGTTCGCGATCCTGCTCACGCTGGAGAAGCTGACGCCGACCGAGCGGGCGGCGTACATCCTTCGGGAAGCATTCGCCTATCCCTACCCGCGCATCGCCGAAGTGATCTCTTCGAGCCCCGCGAGTGCACGGCAGCTGGTCAGCCGAGCACGTGCACACCTCGCGTCCGCGAAGCAGGCGACAGTCGATCCCGGTGCGCAGCGACGTCTGCTCGAAGCCTTCCTGACCGCGGCACAGAAGGGCGATGTCCGCGAACTCGAGTCGCTCTTCGCGGCCGATGTCGTCAGCTACACGGACGGCAACGGCGTGAAGCTCGCCGCACGCATCCCCGTGAGCGGACGGAGAAGGGTGGCGAGATTCGTCTCCGCGTTCTCGCACCACTTCTGGACGGACAAGAGCATCGCGTGGGTCGAGATCAACGGGCAACCCGCCGCAGCCCTCACCGAGGACGGGCAGGTCACCACTGTGGTGACCGTGACGACGTCGAGTGACGGCATCCTGCAGCTTCTCTGGGTGATGAGCCCGGAGAAGCTGCGTCACGCCGCGGTCGGCGCATGACCCACAGGTCTCGCCCGGCGTGGTTGCGCCGGCGACATCGCGGTGCCACCGAGACGATCATCGAGGAGTTCTCGAGAGCGCTGACCGAGAAGGATGACCAAGCGGTACGTCGCCTGCTTCACCGAGCCGTGACATTGGTGATCGACAGTGGAGGACACCTGAACACGGCGCCGATACCGCTCCACGGCCGCTCCGCCGCATCCTCAGAGCTTCTGGCGTTGATGACCGCGGGAACCACGGCGGTCGTCGCTTCGGTGAATGGCGTCGCCGGCCTCACGCTGGTGCGGGATGACCGGGTTGTCGGCGTCATCACTGGCGAGCTCCGCTCATGCAGGTGGTCGGGCATGTGGGTGGTGTGCAACCCCGAGAAGCTGCGCCACTGGAACCGATGAAAGCAGAGACGCCCGTCAGGACGCCGGTAGCGCCCCCCGGAAGCAGATCTCCACGACGCGCTTCCGCCGCACGCGCTTCGCCGCACGCGCTTCGCCGCACGCGCTTCCCCGCTTGCGCGGCGGGCAGCAGATACCTGCCGATTTGCAGAATATATAGACCGGTCTATTATTAACGTCATGGCATCCAAGGGAGACCTGACCAAGGCACGGCTCGCAGAGTCCATGCTCGAACTCATCCAGACCAGCGGCTACAGCGGCACGGGGCTGAACGCCGTGATCGAGCACGCCGGCGCACCCAAGGGCTCGGTCTACTTCCACTTCCCCGACGGCAAGGAAGGACTCGGCGTAGCCGCGGTCGACCTGGCCGCGAAGCAGTTCCAGGCGCTGATCGCAGAGACAGCGGCGTCAGCGGGCAGCGCCGGCGGGGCGGCCCGCGCCGCGATCGAGACCCTCGCGACCATCGTCGGCGAGAGCGACTTCCGTCTGGGATGCCCGGTCTCCGTCGTCACGCTGGAGATGGGCGCCGAGAGCGAGCGACTGCGGCAGGCGTGCGCGACGGCGTTCGAGTCGTGGATCGCTCCGACCGCCGCCCTTCTCGAGGGCAGCGGTCTCAAGACCGCAGAGGCGCACTCTCTGGCGACTGTCGTCGTCTCGATGATCGAGGGAGCGGTGATCGTGTCCCGCGCCATGAAGAGCACCCAGCCGCTGCTCTCCGCCGCCGACGTCGTAGCTGAACTCGTCGACCAGCGCATCCAGGCCGTCGGAGCCACCCGATGACGCCTCGCGATGAGGCCCGCCACGCCCTGGTGTTCGGCGCCTCTGGGCTGGTCGGCCGGCATCTCATCCTGACCCTTGCAGAGGCCGGCGCGACAGTCACGGCGGCAGTTCGTTCGGCCGAGTCCGGGGTGCGTGTCGAGCGATGGCTCGCAGAGCACGGCCTGAACCGGAGCATCCGCACGACGATCGTCGACTTCGAAGCCGCCGAGATCGTCTCGGGCGGACCAGCGGCGTTCTCATCCGTCACCGAGATCCACAACTGCGCCGGCTCCTACCGCTTCGGGATGACCGCGCACGAGGCGCGCAGCGCGAACGTCGGCATCGTCGAGAAGGTCATGGCCTTCGCCGCGGCGCTCCCTCACCTGCAGCGCGTCGTCCACGTCTCGGGTTACCGCGTCGGCGGGCAGGACCCCACGGCTGTTCCCTGGCCTGACGCCCACCGCACCGCGCTCTACGAGGAGCTCGGCGCCTACGAAGCGTCGAAGATGGAATCCGACGCCATCTTCCAAGCCCGCGCTCTGGAGCACGGCATCCCCTGGACCGTCGTCAATCCGTCGAGCGTGATCGGCGACAGCGCGACGGGCGAGTCCGACCAGCACATCGGGCTGGCCACGACCATCGAGCAGATGTGGGACGGCACGGCGGCCGCGCTGCCCGGGGACGAGACCACCTTCCTCCCTGTCGTCACGGTCGACTATCTGGCCGCCTTCATGGCGGCAGCGGCGATCGATCCGGATGCCGCGGGCAAGGCCTATTGGATCCTCGACGACGCCACCCCGCCGCTGGCCGACCTGCTCGCGCACGTCGGCCGGCATCTCGGCGCGAGGGTTCCTCGCGTGAGGATCCCGGTCGGCGTCATCACCAGACTCCCGCAGTGGATCACGAAGGCCGATCCCGAGACGCTCACCTTCATGTCGGCCGACCGCTATCCGACGGGCTCCGCGATCGAGCTGGCCGACCGGCACGGCATCCGGATGCCCGACGTGCGGGTGTCTCTCGAGCGATGGGCCGACCATCTGGCTGCGCATCGTTTCGGCGCCGCGATGACCGGCGACCGTCGCATCGTCGACGCCGGCGGGTTGAGGACGTTCGAGCTCGGCATCGCCGGATCCGACCGGGTGATCCTTCCCGGTCTGCCGGTCAACGCCGACACCTGGGCCGAGGTGGCGTCGGGCATCCGCGCGCGAGCCGTCGACCTGCCCGGACTCGGCCTCAGCGGGGGCACCGGCATTCAGGACTGGGAGAGGTGGCTGCCCGCCGTGCTGGGCGACATGCCTGTCGATCTCATCGGCCACTCCATCGGGGCTGCCGCGGCGGTGGTCGCGGCCGACCGGATGCCGACGCAGGTCAGGTCGCTCACGCTGATCGCACCGTTCTTCCTGCAGGCTCGGGCGGGTGCAACGGCAGGACTGAAACCGCTCGTGACCGCGTACCTGCGGCACACCGATCCGACGAGGTTGTCACGTCGGCTGACCGGATCGGATTCCAGCGCGGGCGCTCTCGAATCGAGCGTCAGCGACCTCAGGCACCGCACGGGCAGGCGAGCGGCCGAGCAGCTCGCGCGTGCCGGGTCGGAGCGGTGGCGCGCCGAGCTCCGCGACGCGCTGGGGCGCTTCAGGGGGCCGATCCGCATCGTCACGGGAAGCGACGATCCCCTCGCCGGCGACGCGACGGAACAGTTGGGGTCCCGGTCGAACGTCGAGTTGATCTCCGTGCCCGGTGCCGGGCATCATCCGCAGCTGACCCACGGAGATGCTCTCGTCGAGCTGCTTGCAGGGGCCGACCGCATGAAACACGACGCTCAAGCGGTCAGAGGCTGAGTGGTGACGGCGTCCACGCGCGGGCGTGGCCGCCGTTCACCTGTCGATCGAGACCATGTTCGCCTCGTCGTGCCGTTCCCCTGCGGCGGGCTCCAGCGCGGTGAGCCTCGCGGCCTGATCCGCCGTGAGTTCAATCACATCCGCCGCCGTGTTCTCTTCGACGCGAGCCACACGGCGGGTGCCCGGGATCGGAGCGATGTCGTCGCCTCGGGTGAGGATCCACGCCAGTGCGGTCTGCGCGGGCGTCGCTCCGATCTCAGCGCCGATCGCGCGCACCTCGTCGACGAGACGCAGGTTGCGGGTGAAGTTCTCGCCGACGAACCGAGGATTGGTCTTCCGCCAGTCGTCATCGGGGATGTCGTCCGCTGAGCGGAGCTCTCCCGTCAGCAGGCCGTGGCCGAGTGGCGAGTAGGGCACGAAGCCGATCCCGAGTTTGCGGAGCACGGGCAGGATCTCGGCCTCCACGTCGCGGGTCCACAGCGAGTACTCGGTCTGCAGGGCCGACACCGGTTGGACGGCGTGTGCCCGGCGGATGGTACGGACGGATGCTTCGGAGAGCCCGAAGTGGAGCACCTTGCCCTCGGCGATGAGGTCAGCGACAGCGCCGGCCGTCTCCTCGATGGGCGTGTTCGGGTCGACCCGGTGCTGGTAGTACAGGTCGATGTGATCGGTGCCGAGACGGCGCAACGATCCTTCCACCGCCGCCTTCACGTTCGCCGGGCTGCTGTCGATCACGCCGGGACCACCACCGGTGTGGGAGACGAGCCCGAACTTGGTCGCGATCTTCACTTGTGCGCGACGGCCTCGGATCGCCCGGCCGACGATCTCCTCGCTGAGGTAGGGACCGTAGATCTCGGCGGTGTCGATGTGGGTGACGCCCAGTTCGAGCGCACGATGGATGGTCCGGATCGATTCGTCCTCGTCGAGACCGCCTCCCGTCGTATAGGTGCCGGCCATGGTCATCGCGCCGAGGCCGATGCGCGAGACGTTCAGGCTTCCGAGGCGTGCGTTCTTCATGTCGTGTCCTTCGCCTGCGAGCAGGTCTACGCGTCGTGGGAGAGGGATGCCGACAGATCGCGGTATGCGTCGATCTGGCGCTGGATGGTGGCGAGCTTGGCTTCGATCGCGCCCATCGCGTCTGCTCCGGCGGCGAAGCGCGGCGGAAGAGACGGCGAGTCCGAGATCGCGACGAGTGCATCGGCGAGCTTGCGGGGGTCGCCCACCTGCTGGCCGTTCATGCCCTTCCACGTCTCGATGGTCTGCGACGTGCGCTCCGCATAGTCGGCGATGTCGAGCGCAGGCCAGGTCGTGGAGAAGCCTTCGACGAGCAGCTCGGTGCGGAAGAAGCCGGGTTCCACCGTCATGGCCTCGATCCCGAAGGGGGCGACCTCAGGGGCGAGGGACTCCATCCACCCTTCGAGAGCGAACTTCGATGCCGCGTACGCCGAGGTGAACTCCCCGCCGACCAGACCCGCCGTGGAGGTGACTGTGATCACCTGTCCCGAGCGCTGTTCGCGCATGACGGGAAGGACGGCACGGGTGACGCTGAGCGGGCCGAAGAAGTTCGTCTCCATCTGGGCGCGGAACTGCTCGTCGCTGAGGATCTCGAAGAAGCCGGCGTAGAAGTTGCCCGCGTTGTTGACGAGCACGTCGATACGCCCGAACCGATCGACCGCTGCGGCGGCTGCCCGCTCGGCGGCGGAAGGATCGGTGATGTCGAGGGCTACGGCGAAGAGGTTCTCGTGGGCGCCGACCGCCTGCTCCACGCGGGCAGCGTCCCTGCCTGTCGCGACGACCGAATGCCCCGCCGCGAGAGCCGATCGCGCGATGTCGATACCCAGTCCTCGCCCTGCGCCGGTGATGAACCATACGTTGCCGGTCATGATGCTCCTGTCGGATCTCGTCGAGTGATGATTCGAGTCAACTCCGATCCGACGGATTCAGCGTGGCCCTGGTTATAGGTGTCCCCGCAGGGCACCCATTGTCCGGGGCGATCGGCGTATGTTCATTGGCATGAGCACCGACGCCGAGATCAGCGAGTTCCTCACTTCGAGGCGTGGGAGGCTCACTCCGGAAGACGTGGGTCTTCCCGACTTCGGCGGACGACGCCGAGTGCCGGGGCTCCGGCGCGAGGAAGTGGCGCTCGTCGCGGGAATGAGTGCCGAATACTACAAGCGCCTTGAGCGCGGCAATGCGGCTGGCGTCTCGGAAGCGGTCATCGACGGTGTCAGCCGCGCCCTGCAGCTCGACGAGGCCGAACACGCGCACCTGCATGATCTGATCCGGGCAGCGAACGCCGGCGCTCACCCGCGTCCGCGCAGGCATCCGGCTCGCAAGACGCAGCTCACGCCCGATATGCGCCAGACCATCGACGCGATGTCGACGGTTCCCGTGTACGTGCAGAACGGCCGTCTGGATGCAGTCGCGACGAACGCCCTCGGTCGTGCGCTGTTCTCAGAGCTTCTCGAGAGCGCACCCGCGCCCGCGAATGCCGCCCGGTTTATGTTCCTCGACACCCGCGCGCAGAAGTTCTACCGCGAGTGGGACGCACAGGCCCGACAGATCGTGGCGGTGCTTCGCGCAGAGGCCGGTCGGTCACCCTTCGACCGTGCGCTCAGCGATCTCGTCGGCGAGCTCTCCACCCGCAGCGAGCTGTTCCGCAGGCTGTGGGGAGCGCACGATGTCCGCGAGCATCGCACTGGGCTGAAGGCCCTTCACCATCCCCTCGTGGGCGATCTCGATCTCACCTATCAGGCGATGGATCTCGCCTCGGATCGCGGTCTGCAGATGGTCGTCTTCTCCGCCGCACCGGGATCCGCCACGCACGAGCGCCTGCAGCTGCTCGCCAACCTGACCGGGACCGCGGTGGACGCGACGGCCGGAGAGCGCTGAAACGCACCGACGACGGATACCGGTCAGGACCCCCCGGCGACGACACGCGGCCCGCGCGACACGATGTACTCCGAGGGCACCGCGCGACCCTCGGCGAGATACGCCAGCCGGTGCAGGGTCTCGTCGTTGCGCCAGTGCAGCATCATGTCCATCAGGGCGCGGGGCACTAAGCGCCCGGGCCCGGCGACGGCCTCTTCGCGGATGCGCACGACGCAGTCGCTGCCGCGCGCCTTCACCTCGAGGAAGACACGCGCCTCTCCGACCGGCCAGCCGCGAGCCCGCATGACCATGCGGCGCGGCGGGTCGTACTCCTCCACGACGGTCTTGTCGTCGATCAGCAGCGGCCAGACGCCGAACGAGTGATGAAGCTCGGCCCCGTGCGCCGGCCACGACGCGTCCACGTCGCGCATGCGCGAGGCCCCGACGACCCATGACGGGTACAGCCAGCCGTCGCCCAGCACATCGAACACGTCTTCGGGCGCGCAGTGCAGCACCCTCACATTGCGGGACACGGGTCTCTCCTCACCGTCGACAACTCGTTCCGCCGACGATAGAGGGGCTTCGCCCCGTGCAGCACCGGGTTGCGTTCCGCCGTCGGAATGTGCAATCGGGTGCCGTCCGCAGGCCGAGAACCCATCTGCAGGCCGAATCGGCGGGATTCGACCTGCAGACGGGTTCTGAGCCGACGGACGGCACGATGGCGACTCTCAGAGCCCTTCTGCGAGCTCCTTGATCGCGGCGAGACGGCGGTCCCACTCGCGGCCGATGGCGTCGAGCCTCGCGGCGGTCGCGGCGAGCTCGGCGCCGAGAACCCGGAACCGCACCTCCCGCCCTACGCGGATTGGCTCGACCAGACCGACCTCCTGCAGCACCGAGAGATGCTTCGCGATGGCCTGGCGGCTCACCGGCAGGCGAACGGCGAGAGCGGATGCTGAGGCATCCGCTTCTCCGAGCGCCTGCAGGATGCTCCATCGCGTCTCATCGGCGAGCGCCGCGAACACGGGGAGCAGGGTGCCGGTGGTCATGCCTCGCCCTCGACCAGGGCGACGAGCTTGTCGAGCTCCTCGTTCCATCCGGTGCGGTGGCTCTCGAGGTTCTCGAGGGGCGCCGAGGTGCGCTCGAAGCCGGACTCGACGACCGTGAGCTGCGTGCCCCCGTCGACGGGCTCGAGGGTGAAGGTGAAGACGGTCGACTTCTCGGGGTCGAGCACGTCGGGGCGCGCATCGGCGGCGTCGTCGTTGCCCCAGCGGTACGAGATCAGGTTCGGCTCGTCGAAGGCCTCGACGCGCAGCGGGATGACTCCGTAGTCGGGGAAGGTCATCGTCCCGGTCGCGCCGACGCCGGCGCCGTCGAGCGCGACGAGCCCGAACCAGCGCGAGACATGCTCGGGTTCGGCGACGGCGCGCCACACCTTGTCGACGGATGCGGCGATGCGGATGGTTCGACGCACCGAGAACGTCTCCTCATCGACGACGGCTGCGGGGTTCGAGATCTCGTTCACCATGATGGCTCCTTCTCCGTGTGCAACCGATCTGATTGCAATTCTAGAGTTGCATATCGCTCAGCAACATGCAACCCCGAGATTGCAATCGAGATCAGTCCCGAAACACGCGCCGCCGCGACACGGCCGCCGCGCCCACCGCGAGCAGCAGGATGCCGAGACCCCAGGTCGCGGCATCCGTTCCCCCGCCCGTCGCGGCCAGCTCAGGCCCGGGGACCGTGTCGTCGACCGGCGCCGTGTCGCCGATCAGCGGGCTCTCGGCCATCGCCGCCCCGGTGAGGCAGCGCTTGAGCTCGGTGACCTTGACCCAGTGCGAGCCCTCGGCGACCGGGCGGCATCCGTCGGCGAACGCGATCTCGCGCTCGTTGTAGAGCATGCGCACGAGCGGGGTGTACGCCGCGCCCGTCGCAGGATCGACGCCGGCACGCGACACGACGTCCCACTGCACGTTCGCCGCCATCGGCGTCACCTGCGAACCGCGCCACGGGTTCGACGCGTAGTCGAAGACGTCGTCGACGGATGCGGGCGCCGCCACATCGGGGGCGGGAACCGTGGAACCCGGGAGCTTCAGAAGCGCCGCGAACGGGACGATCGTCTCGGCATGCGCGAAGCGGAACGTCGCCGCCACATCACCGCCTGCGACGCGGTCGTCGATCACCCGGAAGAAGTCGTCGAGCAGCGGCTGGGCGACCGCGTAGGTCTCATCGTGCCCGGCGAGGCTCGGGCCCTTCTCGTAGAAGTCCTCGGCGTCGAGCAGATAGGCGAACCACTCGGCATCCGTCTCGTGACCGTCGAAGTACTGGGCGAAGTCGAACTCGTGCGGGGCCACGTTCTCCTCCTCCATGTCGGCGGCGATGATGTAGAGGTTGTACAGCGTCATCGCGGCATCCACCGCGCTCTTGATCGACTTCTTCGGGTCGCTGCACGCGTCGGGGTCTGCAGCCGGGTCGGCACCGGGAGCGCATGCCGGCGCGCTTCCCTTCGCGCCGTCGACGGTCGCGTACCAGGTGTGGGCCGCGTCGGCGCCCATCGCGGCGATGAACTCCGCCGTGAAGATCCCCGAGAGCAGCTCCTCCGAGACGCGCACCGACTCGGGACGCTCTTCGATGAACTCGGTGGCCGCGGCGATCGTGCCGCCGTCATCGGTCTGCGCCTCGATGTACGCCTCGTAGGCCTCGGCGCGCTCGCGCTCGGGCGTCCCCGGGGCCTTCTCGGTGCCGTCGGGATTCTCGACCTTGTGGAAGTACAGCAGGTCGGGTCGCGGTTCGAGCGCGAGATCGGCGTCACCGAGTCCGAGGAGGAAGTTCTCGCCCGATTCCGTGGCGCGCGACTCCCCCGAGGTCTCCGCGACGATGCGGTTGCCTGCGTCCGCGAACAGCGCCGCGTTGCGTGCGGCGGCCCGCTCGCCCATGCCCTGGTGCTGCGTCTCGCCCTGGCCCGTGAGCATGCCGTAGCCGTTCTCGACGTTGGCCGCGGTGATCGCATCGAGGTTCGCGATGAACTCGGTCCCGATCTCGGGGGTGAGGAATCCGCCCTCTGCCTGCGCGGTCTCGGCGAGACGGTGCAGCAGCAGGTCGTACTTGTAGCCCGAGAGACCTCGCGAACCGTGCCGCGCGACGGTTTCCGTTGCGAGCGGGGAGTAGCCCGCCGGCGCGGGCTGGTACGCGGCGATGTCGGCGTCCGTCGGCGCGATGTAAGGCTGCTTGCTGCTGTAGAAGTCGGCATCGGTGTCATCGGCCTGCGCCGGGACTGCGAGGAAGGTGGATGCTGCGGCGAGCACGGCCGCGTACGTCAGAAGAGAACCGGGTTTCACGCGGTCCAGACTCGTGGGGTCGGGTGAACGCCCGGTGGCCTGCGGGTGTCCGATCCCCGCCACCGGGCGTGCAAGCGATTCTCTCCGCGCCTCAGTTTCAGCGCGGCGCTCGCGCGAACACCGCATGCAGGAAAGGCAGGGCGGATGCCGCCATCAGCACGATGCCGAGCGGTGGCGCCGGGGGGAGCAGAATGGCCCCGCCGACGAGCAGCGCCGCGAACAGCACGCCCGAGGCGATGCGTCGCGCCACGTGCTCCAGGCGATCGAGTCGCCGCTCGAGCCGCGAGGTGTCGAAGCTGACCTCGCCCGCGTCGACGCGGGTGAGCAGCGAGTCGAGGCGCTGCGGCATCCGCCACAGGATGCCGGCACTCGACGCCGCCTGCTTCGCCATGTCCTGCACGAGCCCGGCGCTCTCCTCGCCGAGCAGCTGGGTCGCGTAGGGCTCCACCGCATCCCACACGTTGAAGTCGGGGTCGAGCGCGCTGCACATCCCCGAGGTCAGCGAGACGGCGCGGATGAGCAGCAGCAGCCGCTCGGGCAGCTGGAACGGCAGCGAGCGCATGACGTGGCCGAACTGGTCGGCGAAGTCCTGGAACTCGCGCGGATCCACGTCTTTCAGCTGGCCGAAGCCCATGCCGCCGAAGCGATCGAAGAGCGCCGTCAGCGCGCGCTCGAGGTCGGCGGTGTCGGTGGTCGGCATGAGCACGCCGATCGCGCGGGCGGCCTCGATCATGGCGCGTCCGTCGCGGGTGGCGATCGCGATCACGAGGCTCCGCAGGCCGCCGCGGAGGGAGGCCGGAACCTCGGCCATCATCCCGAAGTCGATGAAGGTGAGGCGGAAGTTCTGGGTCCCCACCTGGGTCCCTGAGCTTGTCGAAGGGTCCACGAACACGTTCCCCGGGTGCGGGTCGGCGTGCACGAAGCCATGGGCGAACACCTGATCGAACATCGCGCGGGCGAAGGCGTCGGCCACGCGCGCGGGGTCGATGCCGGCGGCGCGCAGAGCGTCGGTGTCGTTGATCTTGATCGCGGTGACGTCTTGCAGGGTGAGCACGCGTCGTGTGCTGCGCGACCAGACGACGGCGGGAGTGCGGATGCTGTCGTCGTCGGCGAAGTCGTCGGCGAACCGCTCCGCGCTCGCGGCCTCGTGCAGGTAGTCGATCTCCTCGAGGCTGGTGTGCGCGAACTCCTCGACCAGTGCAGGGGCATCGACGCGGCTCGACACGGCGCGCACGCGGCTCAGCCAGCGGCCGACGCGGCGCAGCGCCGCGAGGTCGGTCGCGACGACTCGGTCGATGCCGGGGCGCTGCACCTTGACGACGACCTCGCCGAGGCCGGTGTCGAGGGCGTCGGCAGCAGAGAGGCGGGCGCGATGAGCCTGCCCCAGGGATGCCGCCGCGACGGGCACCTCGTCGAACCAGGCGTAGATCTGGTTCAGCGGAGCACCGAGCTCCTGCTCCGCGATCTCCCTGATCTGGGCGAAGGGGACCGCCGGCACCTCGTCCTGCAGGCCGGCGAGCTCGTCGGTGATCTCGGGCGGCAGGACATCGAGACGGGATGAGAGGAACTGCCCGACCTTGATCATGAGTCCGCCGAGCTCGACCGCGAGCCCGTGGAAGCGCCGGGCGAGCAGCTGCAGCCGATGCGTGCGGGTGCGGTCGGAGACGCGGCCGAGACCGATGCGCGGCAGGAACAGCTCGAACCACCACAGCTGCACGAGCTGGCGAGAGGCGAACCCGAGGATGCGGCGGTACCGGGCCTGGTCGGGTCCGGTACCCGCACCGCCGGGGGTCGAGCGAGCGGAGCGAGGGGCAACGTCAGCCGAGCTCGACGCAGGAGACAGGCGTTTCGTCTCGTCGCTGCGCTCCTCGCTCAACGAGCGGGACTGACCCCCGGTCGTCGAGCGAGCGGAGCGAGACGACACGTCGCCAGCACCTTCGGCATCCGTCATCTCGTTCCTTCCGCCGGCATCCGATCAGTCTTGGGCGAGGATCGAGTACAGCCTACGGCGGGCCTCATCAAGAACGTCGATGGCCTGCTGCACCTGCTCGGGCGAGCCGGTGCGACCGACCTGCGCTGCGGCGGCCGCGAGATCGACGCCGGCCTTCGGCAACGCGGCGAACCGGGTGTGGTCTCGAGGACCAGAGGCCTCCCACGGAGCGGGAGTCTCGGCGGCCTCCTCCGCGACGGCGGCACCGGCGTCCGTGAGCGAGTAGGTCTTGCGACCGTTCTGCTCCTCGGCCGTGATGAGTCCCTCGTCGGCCAGCAGCTGCAGGGTCGGGTACACCGATCCCGCGCTCGGCTTCCAGCTGCCGCCGCTGCGCTCGGCGATCTCGTTGATGATCTGATAGCCGTGCATCGGCTTCTCGGCGAGCAGCGACAGGACGGCCGTGCGCACGTCGCCGCGCGCCATGCGCGAGCCGCCGCTGGGCCGCGGATCGAACGACTTGCGGAGCTGCTCCATGGCATCGAAGAGAGCGGATGCCGGATTCGCTCCGCCGAACGGACCTGAGGGGAATGCGTTGTTCATGGTGACCTCCCGATATCGGTAGCGATAGCTAACGATATGTCGTTAGGGCTGTGAGTGGGATGGGAGTCTCAGCTGCGGGATCTCGACGGACATGACGTCACTCAAGGCCCCCGGCGAGGGTGATCCGCCCGCCTCGCGCCAGCATGCGCCGCCTTCACGCCGATGGCGGGAGCGTCAGCACCTCCGCACCGGTAGCGGTGACGGCGATCGTGTGCTCGGTGTGCGCCGTGCGGCTTCCTGTGGCGCTGCGAAGCGTCCAGCCGTCGTCGTCCGTGACGAGCCGGTCGGTGTCGGCCATGACCCATGGCTCGAGGGCGAGCAGCAGTCCCGGCCGGAGGATGTAGCCACGCCCTGGGCGACCGTCGTTGGCGACGTGCGGATCCTGATGCATGGTCGAGCCGATGCCGTGACCGCCGAACTCGCGGTTGATCGGATAGCCGGCCTCGCGCAGCACGGTGCCGATCGCTCGCGAGAGGTCTCCCACACGGGCACCGGGTCGAACGGCGGCGATACCCGCGGCCAGCGCACGCTCGGTCGCGTCGATCATCGCGAGATCTTCCGGCGCTTTCGTCTCTCCGACGATGAAGCTGATCGCGGCATCGGCCGCGATGCCACGGAGCGAGACGGCGAGGTCGAGAGTGAGCAGGTCGCCGTCCGCGAGCGCGTAGTCGTGCGGCATCCCGTGCAGAACCGCGTCATTGACCGCCGTGCAGACGTAATGGCCGAACGGACCGCGCCCGAACGACGGCGCGTAGTCGACGTAGCAGGACTCCGCGCCGGCATCCGCGATCATCTCCTTCGTCCACTCGTCGAGCTCGAGCAGGTTGACGCCCACCGTCGCACGCGCCTTGAGGGACTGCAGGATGCTCCCGACGAGAGCACCGGTGTCGCGCGCCCTGCTGAGCTCTTCGGGGTTCAGGATCTCGATCACGATGTCACGCCTTCCAATAACTATCCCGGTAATACTATCCCGGTATTAGAATCGTCACCATGATGGTCCGGTTGCCGCTGACGCCCGCCGAGCTCGAACGCGGCGAGCGCCTGGGCGCACTGCTCCGCCGAGCCCGGGGCGAGCGGTCGATGCTGAGCGTCGCGCTCGATGCCGGCGTCTCGCCCGAGACCCTGCGCAAGATCGAATCGGGCCGCGTCGCGACGCCTGCGTTCTCGACGATCGCCGCGATCGCGCACGTCCTCGGCCTCTCCCTCGACGCAGTATGGGCCGAGGTCAACCCACGGCCCGCGCGGGGAAGCGGCGTACAGCTCGCGTCCTGACGCTCGACTGCGGTCGATCAGTCCCGCAGCACGGAATCGAGCAGCCCGGGGAAGAGCGCGTCGAGATCGTCGCGGCGCAGCGTCAGGATGCGCCGTCGGCCGTTCGGCTCGTTGCGGATGACCCCGGCCTCGCGGAGCACCTTCATGAAGTGCGACTTGGTCGACTTCGGCAGGTTCGGGTCGGTCGCGTGGCACTCGGCCATGTCGAGCGGGCCGTCGGCGAGCTGCCGCGTGATCGCGAGGCGCTCGGGGTCGCTGAGGGCGAAGAGCACGTCCGTCAGCTGGATGTCGGAGCGCTCGGGGTGCGGGAGCTCTCCGGGCATGGTTCGAGAATACTTGAACAATTGAGGAATGGCGAGTACGCTCCGATGGTTCGACAAATGTCGAACCATCAATCTGCCGACCATCGAGGAGCCGCCATGCCCGCCACCGATTCGATCGTCGTGCCGCCGCGCGCGGCATCCGCTCCCGCCCGCTCAGAATCACGATCCTCTTTCGGCTTCGCCCTCGCCGTCGTCGCGCAGATCCTCATGATGGTGGCGGCGAGCGCGCCGTCGCCGTTCTACCCCGTGCTCGCACACGACATCGGGTTCGACGCCGTCGTGATCAGTGCGGTGTTCGCCGTGTACGCGGTCGCGCTGCTGCTGACCCTCCTTACTGCCGGGTCGCTGTCCGATCACATCGGGCGGCGCCCTGTCGCGATCACCGGATTCGTGCTGCTTGCGATCAGCATGCTCCTGTTCTGGCATGCGGATGCCGTGGTCATGCTGTTCCTCGCCCGTATCGCTCAGGGCGTCGCGAGCGGTCTGCTGATCGCCGCCCTCTCAGCCACGGTGCTCGATTTCGCGCCGGCCGGAAAGCCGCAGCGTGCGGCGCTGTGGAACTCGCTGAGCCCGGGCATCGGGCTGGCCGTGGGCGCGCTCGTCTCGGGCATCATGCTCGATCTCACCCGCGATGCACTCGTCGACGTGTTCTCGGCTCTCACCGTGATCTACGTCGCGATCGCGGTGAGCCTGCTCTTGCTCCCCGAGACCGCACCGCGCAAACCCGGTGCGTGGGCGTCGTTGAGCTTCCGCCTGTCGATCCCGGCGAGCATCCGCGCCGATTTCTGGCGCGGCGCCCCTGCAGTCGTCGCGGGATGGGCGACCGGCGGGCTCTTCCTCTCACTCGGCGCGAACATCGTGCATGGGGAGCTCGGCGGCACCGCCCATGTCTGGCAGGGACTCACCGTCGCACTGCTCGCCGGAGTCGGAGCCGTGACCGCCTTCGTGATGCGCGGTCGACGCGCACGCACCATGACGATCTTCGGCACGGCGGCGCTCGCCGCGGGCACCGCGCTGTCACTCGCCGCACTCGGCACCGGATCGCTGTGGTTCTACCTCGTCGCCGCCGGCATCACCGGCATGGGCTTCGGCACCGCGTTCTCGGGGGTGGTCGCGTCGCTCGCGCCGCACATTCCGACGTCCCAGCGGGCGGACGCGTTCGCCGTCATCTACCTGCTCGCGTACCTCGCGTTCGGCGTCCCAGCGGTTCTCGCCGGGATGCTCGTCGGCGTGTTCGGGCTCGGGGCCGTGTGCGTGGGGTACGGGGTTGTCGTGATCGCGCTTGCGGTGGTGGCGCTCGTGCTGCGGGCGCGTCGGGCGGAGTAGCGGGCGCCCGCGCTCACCGCGGGGCCGAACCCGGCGCGCGGTCGGCACCGACCGCGGCCCACCCGGTTCTCGAGGTGCGCCCAAACGCCGCCCCGCGACCAAGAAGCCGACCACAACCCGCACCTCCGCCGCGCGCCCTGCACCCGGGCAGCCGCGCCCGCGGCCGGCCCGCACTCCCGCGCCGCGAATCAACTACGGCTGAGCGAGTATCCCCTTGAGGCGAGCGGCCTCGCCCTCCGGCATTCGGTAGCTGTGCTCGGGAGCGGGATAGGCGCCGTCGCGCACCTCGTCGGCGTACGACCTGACGCCGTCGATCGCGGCGGTCCGCAGGTCGGCGTAGCGCTTGACGAACTTGGCCGCTCCGCCGGCGTGGATGCCGAGCAGATCGTGGAAGACGAGAACCTGGCCGTCGGCATCCGCTCCGGCTCCGATGCCGATCACCGGGATGTCGACCAGCGGCATGAGTGCCGCCGTGACCTCGGAGGGCACGGCCTCGACGACGAGCATCGAGACGCCGGCAGCCTGGAGCGCGAGCGCGTCGTCGATCACCGCCTGCGCGGCCTCGGCGGTGCGGCCCTGGGCACGGTAGCCGCCGAGCGCGGTGGCGGTCTGCGGGGTGAGTCCGACGTGTCCGACCACCGGGATTCCGGCGTTCACGAGCGCCCGCGCCCGTTCGACCGTGGTGCCGCCGCGCTCGATCTTGACGAGGTCGACGCCCGCCTCCTTGATGAAGCGCTGCGCGGTGGCGATCGCGATCTCGTCCGATGCCTCGTAGGAGCCGAAGGGCAGGTCGCCGATCAGCAGGGGCCGCGTCAGACCCCGGCGCACCGCCGCAGTCAGCATGAGCATCTCGTCGGTCGTGACAGGAACGGTGCTGTCGTAGCCGAGCACGACCATCGCGGCGGAATCCCCCACGAGCACGAGGTCGACGCCCGCGGCCTCGACGATCTGCGCACTCGGGAAGTCGTAGGCGGTGACCATGACGATGGGCTCGCCGGCATCCCTCTTCGCCGCGATGTCGCCCAGCGTGAGCCGCTTCGTGGGGCCCGCGTGCGCGCTCACGCCGTCACCAGCTCGCCGACCGCGTCATCGACACGGATGATCGCGTTCGCGCGGTCGACGTGCACGACGGTGGGCTCGTAGTCGGCCAGCTCCTCGCGGGAGTAGTCGGCGTAGGAGATGACGATGATGGTGTCGCCGGTGTGCACGAGCCGGGCGGCGGCGCCGTTGACCTGGATCACACCGCTCCCCCGCTCCCCGATCAGGGTGTACGTGACGAAGCGCGCGCCGTTGTCGACGTCGACCACATGCACCTGTTCGTGCGGGAGGATGTCGGCCGCCTCGAGCAGGTCGAGGTCGATCGTGATGGATCCGACGTAGTTGAGGTCGCTGCCGGTGATGGTGGCGCGGTGGATCTTCGACTTGAGCATGGTGCGGCGCATCAGCTGCTCGCTTTCAGTACGTGGTTGTCGATCAGTCGGGCGGCGCCGACGTGTGCGGCGACGGCGATCAGGGTGGCGCGGGTGGTGTCCGCGACAGGCTCGAGGGTCTCGGCATCGCGGAGTTCGAGATACTCGGGACGGATACCGGCCTCCGCGAGGACCTCCAGGGCGGCAGAGCGGATGCTGTCGGCATCCCGCTCCCCTCCGTCATGCAGCGCCTGCGCGGAGTCGAGTGCGCGGTTCAGCGCGGTCGCCTGCTGCCGAGCGGCGGGGTCGAGGTAGACGTTGCGCGAGCTCATGGCGAGTCCGTCGGGTTCGCGCACGATGGGGCAGGCGACGATGCGCACGTCGAGGTCGAGGTCGCTCACGACGCGGCGGACGACGAGCACCTGCTGCGCATCCTTCTGGCCGAAGTAGGCGACGTCGGGGCGCACGATGCCGAACAGCTTGGTGACGACCGTGGCGACGCCGTCGAAGTGGTGGGCGCCGCGGCTGGCGCCGTCGAGCACGTCGGTGAGGCCAGCGACGTGGATGTTCGTGGCGAAACCGTCGGGGTAGATCTCTTCAGGCGCAGGGGCGAAGAGGATGTCGACGCCCTCTGCTTCGGCCTGCCTTGCGTCTTCGTGCTCGTTGCGCGGGTACGTGCTGAGGTCTTCGTTCGGGGCGAACTGGGTCGGGTTGACGAAGAGCGAGACGACGACGAGGTCGTTGCTCGCGCGCGCTTCACGCATGAGGGAGAGGTGGCCCTCGTGGAAGGCGCCCATCGTGGGGACGAGGCCGACAGTCTGGCCCTCTCTCTTCGCGCCCTGCACCGCGGCGCGGACCTCGGCGATCGTGCGGAGGATTCTCATGCGCGGCCCTCGTCTTCTGTGTGCTGCGGTTCGGCATCCCTGTCGGGTCGGCCCGCGATCTCGCGGGTGGCTGCGGCCAGGGCGTCGAAGAGCTCTCCGTGCTGGGCGGATGCGGCGCGCTGTCGCGCCACAGTGGCCTCGTCGCCTCGGACGATCGGCCCGGTGAGCGCCGCTCGCGCGCCCTGGCGCTGCCAGTTGTCGACCGACTGACGCACCAGCGGAGCGAGAAGGTCGCGCGGGTTGTCGACGCCGGAGGCTGCGGCGAGTCGCTCTGCCACATCGAGCACCGTGAGCACGAAGTTCGAGGCGAAAGACGCGGCCGCGTGATAGCCGGCGCGGTCGGTCACCGTGAAGGGGATCATGCCGAGGGCACGCGCCAGCTGACCGGCGAGTTGTCGGTCGTCGTCGGTGCGTCCGTCGACCGCGGCGCCGACGCCGTGGAGCACCCCTGGCGGCTCGGTTCCCGTGAACGTCTGCAGCGGATGGATGCTGAGGTCGACGACGTCGAGGCCGGTGGCACCTGAGAGGTGGGCGGTCTTCGCGGCACGCGCCTTCTCGGCGGCTTCGCCGATCGCCGAATCGGGCACGGCCAGGATCGCGAGGTCAGTCTCGGGCGCGTGCTCGTCGCGTCCGAACGGACCGTGAACGTCGAAGCCGGCGGCACGGAGCGCGCGGGAGATGACACCGCCGAGACGGCCGGCGCCGATCACGGCGATGGACGTGTCAGACGCAGGGAGAGGGAGGGATTCCATGTCGATTCCCGGGCCGGGATCGGGCGGCCCGAACCCCACGAGTATCCGCCCGCGACGGCATCCGCTCCAAATCTGAGAGCAAGACGCAATGCAACAATCTATGACTCCTTGTCTTTCTGCTCTCTTTGTTTGATGCTTGCTTCGCTTTTCGATCTCCGTCATTCTTCGACTCGGGACGCCGGTGCGAGACTGTCGGCATGTGGATCGGGTGGATCGAGTTCGACATCCTGCTGGGCGATGTGCGCTCACTGAAAGAGAAGCGCAGCGTCATCCGTCCTCTCATCGCCGAGCTCAGCCGACGCACCGAATGCGCCGCGGCCGAGGTCGGCGCGCAAGACCTGCACCGCCGCACCGAGATCGGGGTGTCGATCGTCGCGACGCATGCGTCGCATGTGCGCGACGTGCTCGATCAGGCCGAGCGGATGCTGTCGGAGCAGCACCCTGAGATCACCGTGCTGTCGGCGCGGCGCGGTCTGCACTCGAGCGACGACTGAGGGTCGCACCGAACGCGCCGCGTCACGCGAAGAAGGGAGCGAGCTCGTCGCGGATCGCGTCGAGCCAGCGGACCGCCTCATCCGTCGCTGCGATCCCGGCATCCGCTCTACCCTGGAATGTCCGCCTCTCTCTCGCGGCACATCCCCTGGAGCCTCCCATGTCTGAAACGACGGTCGACGACCGTGCCCGCTATCGGGCGAACCCCACCGTGCTGCAAGCGCTGAAGAGTCCGCGGATGCTCACGCGCGAGGTGCTCGCGGGGCTGGTCGTCGGGCTCGCGCTGATCCCCGAGGCGATCGCGTTCTCGGTGATCGCGGGGGTCGACCCGAAGGTGGGGCTGTTCTCGTCGTTCATCATGGCGGTGTCGATCGCGTTCCTCGGCGGGCGTCCGGCGATGGTGACGGCGGCGACCGGGGCCGTGGCGCTCGTGATCGCGCCGGTCGCGCCGACGTACGGGCTCGACTACTTCATCGCGACGGTGATCCTGGCCGGCATCTTCCAGGTGGTGCTGGGGGTGCTCGGAGTCGCGAAGCTCATGCGGTTCATTCCGCGCAGCGTCATGGTCGGATTCGTGAACGCGCTGGCGATCTTCGTGTTCAGTTCGCAGTTCCCGCAGCTGATCGACGTGCCGTGGCTGGTGTATCCGCTGGTCGCGCTGGGAATCGTCGTGATGATCGTGATGCCGCGCATCACCAAGGTCGTGCCGGCGCCGCTCGTCTCGGTGATCATCGTGACCGCCGTCGTGCTCGCGTTCGCGATCGCCGTGCCGACCGTCGGCGATCAGGGCGAGCTGCCGCGGAGCCTGCCGTCGCTGTTCATCCCGAACGTGCCGCTGACCTGGGAGACGTTCGGAATCATCGCGCCGTTCGCGCTCGGGGTCGCGCTGGTCGGGCTCATGGAGTCGCTGCTCACCGCGAAGCTCGTCGACGAGATCACCGACACGCACTCGAACAAGAGCCGCGAAGCCTGGGGGCAGGGCGTCGCGAACGTGCTGTCGGGCGTCTTCGGGGGCATGGGCGGCTGCGCCGTGATCGGTCAGACGATGATCAACGTGAAGGCATCGGGGGCCCGCACCCGCATCTCGACGTTCTGCGCCGGGGTGTTCCTGTTCGTCCTGGTGGTCGTGTTCGGCGACTTCGTCGGGACGATCCCGATGGCCGCGCTCACCGCGGTGATGATCATGGTCGCGATCGGCGCGTTCGACTGGCACTCCGTGCGTCCATCGACGTTGAAGCGGATGCCGAAGAGCGAGACCTTCGTGATGCTGGCGACCGTGGTGCTGGTCCTGCTGACGCACAACCTCGCAGTCGGAGTCGTCGGCGGGGTGCTCGTCGCGTCGGTGCTGTTCGTCAGGCGCGTGGCGCACTTCGTGTCGGTGACGCGTACTGAGGCCTACGGCGTCGCCCGCTATGTCGTCGACGGGGAGTTGTTCTTCGCGTCGAGCAACGACCTCACGACGCTGTTCTCATACTCGTCCGACCCTGCCTCCGTGGTCATCGATCTGACGGGGTCGCATGTGTGGGATGCGTCGACCGTCGCCGCGCTCGATGCGATCGAGACGAAGTACGCCGCGCTCGGGAAGAGCGTGGAGATCGTCGGGATGAACGAGAGCAGCGAGCGGATGCGGGGGAGATTGACGGGCGGGTTCGAGTAAGGCGTCGATTTCCCGGGGGAAATCGGGGCGATATGCTCCCGATCGTCGAGGGACGAAGCCTTCCCGGTCGTTGAGCGAGCGAAGCCTTCCCGTTCGTTGAGCGAGCGAAGCGAGACGAAACGCGCCCCGTCTGTCGGTCCACCCGGCTGACCGCCATCCTCAACTGACGGCGCTCCGGCGGGATCGAGAACGAGATCGTCGATGCGTGAAGCACTCGAGCCTGCACCCGTGTACTAATAGCGGTACTTTTCTTCACGATCGATCTCAGCCAAGGCGCCACGCGTATCGCGATGCCACCATGAACCGGCGGTGTCGCAGAATGTGAACTCGACATAGGGTGCCGGCGCAGGCTTTCGCGTCCGCGTCGCCGCCCATTGCCGCCACCCCTTCAAGCGCTCTTCGGTAACCGGAATTACGAGGGGCGAAGTGCGGCTTGGCGGGATCACCCTCGCCCAGCCCGCGTAGCTGCACTTTCCTGCCACTTCGATCCCGAGACTCACTTCATACACCGGAGCAGTCGACAGGTTCTGCACGTGAAGCTCGACACTGCTCTCGCCGTCGGCCTCTTCTCGATTCACCGCCCAGGCCGAGATCAGCTGCGCCTGTTGGCGCTTGGCTTCGTCAGCGACGCGCTGCTCCCGCTCGCGTTCGATCCGATAGGCGCCCCAGGCGAAGAAACCTGCGACGACGGCGGCGATCGCGGCGAGCGCCGTCGTGATCGCCGCAACGGTATCCGGATTCCAACCCCACTGCATGATTCCCCCCGATGTTCATCAGCACTTCGAGGCTATCGCCCAGTCGATCAGAGACCGGGTATATCGCCAATGCCCGACTGTCTCCTACAGTCTTTCTCAGCTGTTCCGAGGGGGACTCCGCGGGGATGCGTCATCTCACGCCCGATCGAGGGCGGTATTCGTCGTGCCTGCGGATCGGTGCCCTCGGCACTCGGGCGGGCCAGTGCTCCATGCATGCTCTCCGACGGAGAAATCACATGTCCGATCTCACGCTCCCATCCGTCGGCAGGACCGCGCTGCGACGAACTCCAGTTGAACGACAGCGACGGCACGGAAGCCCCAAAGTTCGATGTGTCGCGCTTCTGAACGCACTCCTACTGGTAGCGGCTAACTGCATCTCTGATGGCGTCAGCGTGGGCGTAAATGTCGTCAAGTTCCGCGATCGGATGGCGTGTCTCGACCTTCTCCTCGTCAAGCAGCCCGAGGTACTTCTGCTTGCCGTTGAAGTGAAGGCGGGCGATCGGCTTGCGGTTGTTGTCATCAAGCAGCACGGCGAAGTAGCTCTTCGAGTCGCGCTGTGCGATGCGCTGCGGCTTGACCACCCCGCACGCAATCGCCTTCACAATCTGGTACCCCTCGAGCTCCTCCAAGGTCGTTTCAATCTCGGTATCGCGGTCAAGATCGGCGGCCGCAACTTCCGCGCTCGACGGCGACAGGTCAACCTGCTCCTGAGCGATGCCAGCGCGAAGCGCAGTTTTGAGACGATCGTTGACCCGTTCAGTGAGGAATTGCTGGGTCGCCTTCCCGACGAGGCCTGTGAACTGCTGTCGCACACGCTGCGTGTAGGAACCCTCATAAACGCGGGTTGCGAAGAACTTGATCCATTCGTCTGAGGGTTCGCGGAACTGGACTCCGATCTCACGCTTGAGTGCACCGACATACTTCAATTCTTCGGCCGCGCTGATGATCGACTCTAGATCGAAGCTCTCCTTGCTGAGCTTCTGCAGTTCGGGTACAAGTGTGGCGTCGATGTCGAGCAGGTCGAGGACGAGGAAAGGCTTCGAGTCCATCCTGTTCGGCGCGTCGAGGTCCGTGTAGAAGTGCCAGACCGCACCGTTAGTCAGTACGGCAATCCGCGCGTTGGTGACAGAGAAGTATCGGAAGAGCTGCGACGCGTGCTCGATCTTGAGGGATCCCATCGAGGGTTTGCACTCGATAAGAATCTGCACCTCACCATCGCGCATGATGGCGTAGTCGACCTTCTCGCCCTTCTTCGTCCCGACGTCGGCGGTGAACTCAGGGACTACCTCGAGCGGGTCGAACACGTCGTAACCGAGAATCGTTGAGATGAAGGGCATGACGAAGGCGTTCTTGGTCGCCTCTTCAGTCCCGATCGCCGTCGCCTGGTTCCGCACCTTCAGGGCGAGAGCATCGAGACGTTCTGCAAACTCCACGTGTCGCTCCGTTCGTCGTTGAACACGCATTTATCCAGACGATATCGGAATATCGAGGGACGTCAATCATGGGGTTCGTCGAAGGGGCTGCTCTCATGAAGTCTCACGCGACGTAAGCTGCGGAGCATGACCGAGGAGAACTATGCGCCCGGACAAGTCGACGTGGTCGGAGCCGTGATCCTCGCCAATGGTCGCGTTCTCGCTGCACGCCGAGGGGCCTCCATGTCGCTCGCGGGCTACTGGGAGTTTCCCGGTGGCAAGATCGAACTCGACGAAGACCCTCAAGCAGCGCTCCGTCGCGAAGTGCTTGAAGAGCTCGGATGTGAGATCGAGGTCGGGCCGCGGATCGAGACCACCCGGCACGAGTACTCATTCGGGACTGTGATGTTCACGTCTTTCTGGGCCACGATCGACGACGGTGAGCCGATCGCTAGTGAACACTCGGAATTGCGTTGGTGCACCCCCAATGAACTCAGCGACCTCAGGTGGGCGCCGGCAGATCTACCGACCGTCGAGCGGGTTAGAACATTGCTCGAAACCAACTCAACGTGACCATGGTCGCGAAATGCGGTCCGGTCCGGCCCGCCGCGATGAATGCTGCGGGTTTACGACGACTCTGCTGGAGAGAACTCGAACCTAGAACCTTCACGAAACGCCAACCCTAGACCTGCCGAGTGAAGTAGATCGCGCAGGTCCGCCTTGGGGCGGTTGGGGAGCAAGACCGCGCACTTAAGATCATCGACAGATACGTGGCGGCGGTAGTCGTACAACTGGCCAACCGCCATGCGAACGTCTGTCCGTCCCGATAGCGCCTTGGCCTCGTAAAGAACGCGATCCGTCTTGTCGTAGATGTCGGTCAGCAGCGGAGGCTCTTGGGCAATGGCGATGGACCACCGGGAAAAGTCATGCCCGCTCTGGCTGGCCATGAATTGGTCGACCAACTGAGACTCGCGGCGAACTGCAGTGACTCCTTCACGCCCGCTCGTCTCATAGAAGAACGTGGAGTTCACTTCCACCGGCACTTCCAAGGTCAGCTTGTCACGACCAACTTCAGAGACTCCGACAGCCTCAAAGATCTCGTCAGAGATCCCACTGACTGGCAGCAGTCGGAAAACGATGACGGTTCGCGTGGCGGGCTTCTCGTCGCGCCGTGTCGGTTTGGTCGGCGCAGCCCGTCTCACGTACGGCAATGCCGGATCAAGGATGAACTCCCCGATATATCTCTGCCGCTTCGTCTGCTTCCCTGGCACTCGACCGTCGGCGACGAACGCGTGCAGGCTACGCCCCTTGGCGGCGTGTGTCACGATCGGTGAATTCGGCCCCTTTTCTACCTGATCTCCGCTCTGCCCCGCCCCCGTGTAATAGAAGACGGTGCCGTCTGGTGAGAACCCGTCATAGACATACCCAAACTGCATGCCTTCGCTCGGATCGGTGAAGACGAACACCGTATTCGACTTGTTGCCCGGGACGATGCCACCGGATTGGACGCTTCCGCCGTACTCGACGACTAGATCTTCGCGCGTGTACAACTCTCCGACGATGAGAGGCAGGGCGGTCGGCATGACCAAACCATAGCGCTAGGCAAAGTCGAGCGAAGTTGCTGAGGTGCGGAAATCAGACACCATCAATGGAACAGTGATGAAGGTCAAGCGACCTGCTAGCGTCCCTCCCATGCCCACCGAGCAGACCATCGCCGCACTCCGCGCCTTCGTCGCCGCCCGCGACTGGGACCAGTTCCACACCCCGGAGAACCTGGCGAAGAGCATCGCGATCGAGGCGTCCGAACTCCTCGAGTGCTATCAGTGGGGACCCGACGCCGACCCGCAGGACGTCAGAGATGAACTCGCCGACGTCGTCACCTACTGCATCCATCTCGCAAACCAGCTCGGCGTCGACCTCGACGAGATCGTCATGAGCAAGCTGGCGAAGACGGAGCAGAAGTATCCGATCGAGCTGAACCAGGGCAGCATCCACAAACGGGCCGAGCAGTGAGCATCCGCCACTTCCGCTTTCAGGAGAAGGCCGTCGACCGTGCCGACGAGCACCTCGCGAACTGGCCCGTCGTTTACGTGATCGATGGGAACCGGCGCCCGAAGAAGGTGTACGTCGGCGAGACCACCAGCGCGCAGAAGCGCATCCGTCAGCACCTCAGGAATCCGCAGAAGCGGGCGCTCGACAGCATCCGCGTGGTCGTCGACGACACATACAACAAGTCGGTCTGTCTGGATCTCGAGGCGCATCTGATCCGCTGGTTCCACGGGGACGGGCAGTACGAGATCCTGAACGGCAACGACGGACTCACCAACGCGCAGTACTACGACCGCGATGTCTATCGCGAGTCGTTCCGCGACATCTTCGAGGAGCTGCGGTCGGCGGGGCTCTTCACGCGCAGCATCCCGCAGATCGAGAACACCGACCTCTTCAAGCTGTCGCCGTTCAAGGCACTCACCGAAGACCAGGCCATCGCGGTTGAAGACATCGTCGAGGGCCTGCTCACCGACCTGCGCGACGACTCGAAGCGGTCCACGCTCGTCGTGCAGGGCCACCCCGGCACCGGCAAGACGATCATCGCGATCTATCTCATGAAGCTGCTCGCCGACATCCGTGCACACGGGGAGCACGACGAGATCGAGCCCGACTCGATGTTCGCGGAGTTCTTCGTTCCCGAGAACCGCGAGCTGCTGAAAGACCTGCGCATGGCGCTCGTCATCCCCCAGCAATCGCTGCGCGAGTCGGTCAAGAAGGTCTTCCGCAAGACGCCACGGCTGGAGCCGTCGATGGTGCTGTCGCCGTTCCAGGTGGGCGAGTCGAAGGAGGTGTTCGACCTCGTTCTCGTCGACGAGACTCACCGGCTCGGGCAGCGCGCGAACCAGGCGTCCGGCGTGCAGAACGGCAAGTTCATCACGATCAACCAGCAGCTGTTCGGCGCAGATGACCCCGCCCACACGCAGCTCGACTGGATCAACGCCCGCTCCCGGCACCGCCTTCTGCTCGTCGACGGCGAGCAGAGCGTGCGTCCGCACGACCTCTCGCCGGCCGTCCTCAAGGCCGCGATCGATGCCGCGAAGAACGAGCATCGGCACTACCCGCTCACTACTCAGATGCGCGTGAAGGCCGGCGCCGACTACGTGGAGTTCATCCGGGCGCTGCTTCGCGGCGAGCCCGCCGAGCTCCCCGATCTCGGCGACTACGACCTGCGCCTCTTCGACGACCTTGGAGAGATGCGGGCAGCGATCCGGCAGAAGGATGCCGAGATCGGCCTGTCGCGACTCGTCGCCGGCTATGCGTGGGACTGGGTCTCGCGCAAGCACCCGGAAGCCTTCGACATCGAGCTCGACGGCGAGCGGATGCAGTGGAACAAGGCGCAGAAGGACTGGATCAATTCGCGCGGTTCCCTCGACGAGGTCGGCTCCATCCACACGGTGCAGGGGTACGACCTCAACTACGCCGGCGTGATCGTCGGTCCCGACCTCCGCGTCGACCCGGTATCCGGTGCCATCATCGCCGACCGCGAGAACTACCGCGACAAGAAGGGCAAGGAGAACACCGGCCACCTGAAGGGCGCGTTCTCGGATGCCGAGCTCCTCACCTTCATCCGCAACATCTACGGGGTCCTGCTCACACGCGGGATGCTCGGAACGTATGTGTACGTGTGCGATCCGGGGCTGCGGGAGTGGATGCGGAAGCTGTTGCGAAACGAGTGAATCGCGTCGCGTTTCGTCTCGCTGCGCTCGCTCAACGAGCGGACTGCCTCAGCGAGAGATCCCCCGCAGGACGAGATCGCTGAGAGCATCCGCTCTTTCCTGCCCCAACGGCACCCCGAGCAGCGCCCCATACGACCCCAGCGCGATCAGCTGATCCGCCACCACCGCGGCATCCACATCCGCCCGCACCTCCCCCGAAGCAACGCCCCGCGCCATACGCTCCGTCGTCCACTCGCGGATCGGCGCCGCCAGCCGCTCGTTCAGCCGCGCGCCGAGTTCCGGATCGGTCGCCGTCACCGCGATGAGGGCGCGGGCGAGCGCGATCGTCTCCGCATCCTGCCCCTGTACCGCGAACATCGCCTTCAAATCCGCGGCCAGATCGTCCGTCATCGGCAGGTCGACGAGCGGAAGAGCGCCTTCCAACAGCGCCTCCCCCAGGATCGCCGCCTTCGACGGCCACCACCGGTAGATGGTCTGCTTCGACACCCCGGCCGCCTCCGCGAGCCCCTCGATCGTCACGGCCTCATACCCCGATGAGGACAAGGCAGCCCGCATCGCCTCCAACACGGCCTGCCGGGCAGATTCACTTCGAGGTCTGGGCACGTTCACAGGCTACTCAGGAGTACGATCAGAAATAACTAGACGCACCGTTGCGAAACAGAAGGAGACCGAAATGGCCCTCACCGCACACTCCACGATCGGCGAATGGCTGAACGACGAAGTCGGCGGACCGCTCGTCCGCGGCCTCTTCGAGAAGACCGGAGCCGACCCCGAGCTCCTCACCCCGGTGCTGGGCCTTCCCCTGCAGCAGCTCGTCGCGATGAGCCAGGGCGCCCTGCCGCAGTCGGTCGTCGACCATCTGGTCCGCGCGGCGAACGGCGGCGAGATCCCTGAAGACACCGGCACCGAGGGCTGGACCGAGAAGCCCACCTCTGGCCGCTTCTCCGGCAAGACCGTGATCGTCACGGGAGCGGCATCCGGAATCGGCAAGGCCACGGCATCCCGCATCGCCCGCGAAGGCGGACGCGTCATCGCCGCCGACATCTCCGCTGAGAGGCTCGACGCGCTGAAGGCCGAGCTGCCCGACATCGTCACGGTGGCCGGCGACCTCACCCAGCAGAGCGCGATCGATGCCGTCATCGCCGCCGCGGGCGACCGCATCGACGCCCTCGCCAACGTCGCCGGCATCAACGACGACTTCTCACCGGCCGGCGAGACGACGGATGCTGTCTGGGACCGCGTCATCGCGATCAACCTCACCGCCCCGTTCAAGCTCATGCGCGCGGTTCTCCCGATCATGGAGGCGGCAGGCTCGGGCTCGATCCTCAACGTGTCGAGCGAGGCCGGCCTGCGCGGCAACGCCTCGGGCAACGCCTACACGGCCAGCAAGCACGGCATCATCGGCATCACGAAGTCCGCGGCGTTCATGTACGGCCCGAAGGGCATCCGCGTGAACTCTGTCGCCCCGGGCGGCGTCGCCACCGGCATCCCGATGCCTCCGAACATGTCGGAGTACGGCTCTGGACGCCTCGCCCCGTTCCAGCAGGCGATTCCCACCGTCGCGACCGCCGAGCACCTCGCCGCATCGATCACGTTCCTCCTGAGCGACGACGCCGTGAACATCAACGGCGCCGTGCTGGCATCCGACGGGGGATGGTCAGTGCAGTAAGCACGTCCGCCGGCCTCGCCTGACGGCGAGGCCGGCGGGCGACCGTGATGAAAGAATCCTAGGATGAGTCCGATATATGGATATATGGTGGCGAGAGTCTGAGTGAGAGGCATCGCCATGGTGAACCGACGTTCCGCACCGAAGAAACGTGGATCAGGCTGGCTCATCGCAGCCGTTCTCATCGCACCCGTCATCCTCGGAACCCTGCTCGCGCGCTGGTCGCCCGTGGCGATCGTCCTGGCCCTCGTCGCAGTCATCGGCATCGGCCTGTTCGTGTTGATCGCCCGCCCGTTGCCCGCGGTGGGGCTTCGCACCCGCGCCTCGGGATTCGTAGCCCTCGGCCTCGCCGCGCTCCTCGCCACTGGCGGAGGAGTCGCCAGTGCCAGCTCGACGCGATCGGACGACGTGACCGCGCCCACTCCGCACACCCTCGTCGGAGGGTCCGCCGATGCCGTGACGCCGCGACCCTCGGTGAAGCCCACCACTTTCGACACAGCGACCGAAGAGGTGGCGATCCCCTACGAGCAGACGACGGTCGACGACCCCGCCCGAGACCAAGGCACGACGGCGATCGTCACGGCGGGAGTCGCGGGGCTCAAGGTCATCACGTACAAGCTCACGCTCGTCGACGGAGTGGAGAGTCACCGGGAGGTCGTGAGCGAGGTCGTCCAGACATCCCCGGTGACTGAAGTCACCGCGGTGGGCAGTCGGGTTCCCCAGCCCGCCGCCCCGCCTGCTCCGGTGCCGCTCGTCCAGCAGGGCTCCGGCGGCTGTGACCCCAACTACACAGGCGCCTGCGTCCCGATCTCCAGCGACGTCGACTGCGAAGGCGGCAGCGGGGACGGCCCGGCGTACGTGCGCGGCCCCGTGCAGATCGTCGGCTCAGATGTCTACGACCTCGATCGAGACGGCGACGGGATCGCCTGCGACAAGTAGACGACAGGACCCCTGGCTACGGCCGTTCGAGCGTTACGCCGCCGGCATCCTCACGATCGTCGTCACCGCCACGCTCACCGCCGCCACGACAGCGAACACCGCGGCCGCGACCGGTCCGCCCACTCCCCACAGCGCGAGCGCCCCGGCTCCGAAGGCGACAGCCTTGACCGCGACGACGCCGGGGGTCGGCAGCGCGACGCGAGCCCGCGGAGACGCGAACGTCCCCCACAGCACGACGAGGCCGCCGACGAGCGCAATCGCGATCAGGACGCGCGCCCACCACGGAACATCGAGCAGCAGAGCCCACCAGGCGACGAACACGAGCATCGCGAGCTCGAGCACGAACGCGGCGACCGCATTGAGCATGACCAGCTCGCGGACGGGCGAGGAGTAGCGCCCCCACTCCGCCTCCATCCTGGCGGTTTCAGAGGGCTCTCGCTGCGGCACGGTTCCATGATGGCGGACGGACCGAAAACAATGGCGGACGCGACGCCGCGGGATGCCGGCTCAATCCGAGACGCCGACCCGATCGGCGTCGCCCGGCACCATCGACCTCGCTTGGTCCCCACCGTGCGACCTCTGCACCAGCATCCGCACCACTGTGCCCACGACGCCGATCACCGCGGCGGCGATCACCGGCATCCACACCTCCGCGAGAACCATCGGGAACAGTTGCGCAGAAGCGGCGAGCATCTCGCGGAAGTCGCCGAGCATCACCCGGCTGCCCAGCGAGTACAAGATCGCCGTGAACAGCGCCGGCGTGACCCACAGTGCGAGCAGCGACACCATCCACACGATGAGCCTCCACGCCGGACGGATGCCGCACCAGATCAGCGCCGCACCCACGACGCCGGCGGGCAGCCATCGCACGAGCTCGGACAGGAAGGGCGGCGGGAAGGCCTCCCCCGTGAACGCGACGACCAGGCTCGAGATCCAGGTGGCGAACGGCACGGCGGCCAGCGCGACGGCGAATGCGGCGACGCCCTCTGAGCGACGTGAGGTCATCCAGAATCCGAGCTGAGCGCACAGCGCCGACGCGATCGCCCCTCCCAGCAGCCCGAGCAGGTAGATCGTCGACTCGCTCCCGTCACGCAGCCCCGCACCCACGACGGCGAAGCTCTGCGCGATGGCGATCACGTGCACGACGAGCACCCCGAGCGCTCCCGGCCACGCGGAGAGCGCGCGCCGACGCCCCACCAGATGCACTGCGAGCCCGGAGAAGACTCCGCCCAGCAGCAGAAGCGCGAAGATCTGCATCGCGTAGTACTGGTTCACCGGCAGCAGCGCGAGCGGCATGTCATCGGGCATCGTGGCCGTGGCCCACAGATTCTGCAACGGCAGCCGCAAGCCGGTCAGCAGCCACGGCAGCAGTCCCAGAAAGCCGCCGGCGATGCCGATCGCGAACGAGGGCATGCGCGAACGAGCCGACGCGGTCATGACGGTCATGCGCGCCAGGCTCTCACACCGCGATCGCTCCCGGCATCCGACACCCTGCGCAGGAGCGAGCAGAGGGCGACGGCATCCGCTCCACCGGACGCCGCCGCCCTCTGCTTCTCACCCTCAGCCGCAGGGGTTGACCGTCGTCACCACCCCGTTGTTCACTGCGGCGGTGTTGCCGGTGAACGCGTAGTCCTGACCGCCGTTGTTGTCCCACGTGCCGGATCCGTTGTTGAACGCGGCCGTCACCGATGCCCCGTTCGAATCGATGGTCTTCGACACCCACCCGGTGCACGCCGCGGCCATCGCGACGCCGGGCGCAGTGGTCCACGCCCCGGTGCCGACCTTGTAATGCACGTTGTACGCGCCCCAGCCCTTCGAGGTCGAGTAGTACACGGTCAGGTCGTCGGTCGGCGGCGCGGCGCACGGGTTCGTCGTCGTCACGACCCCGTTGTTCACCGCGGCGGTGGCTCCGCTGAAGGAGTAGTCCTTGCCCCCGTTGTTGTCCCAGGTGCCAGATCCGTTGTTGAACGCGGCCGTGACGGATGCTCCGTTCGAGTCGATCGTCTTCGACACCCAGCCGGTGCACGCCGCGGCCATCGCGACGCCGGGCGCGGTGGTCCACGCCCCGGTGCCCGCCTTATAGTGCACGTTGTACGCCGACCAGTTCTTCGAGGTCGAGTAGTAGACCGTCAGGTCGTCGCCGACGGGGGTGCCGCCGCCGGTCGCCTTCGCACCGACGTGCAGCGCGAGCGCGTGGTTCGCGCCGACCGTCGCCGTGAACTGTCCGCCCGAGACCGTGACGGTCGGGCCCGACCACGTCGACCCCGTGCGCACGGCGTCGATCACGTTGTAGTACGTGCCATCAGGCAGGCTCGTGGTGAACGTGCGGGTGATGGGCGAGCCGCTCCGATTGATCGCGACGTAGCCCGCGCTGCCCCGTCCGAAGGCGATCGCGTTCGAGCCGTTGGTCCACTTGTTCGTGATCGCGGTGCCGTAGGTCGCGTTGCGGAACCCGACCATGTTCATGATGTCGTTCTGCGCGTGTTTGAAGGTCCAGTTGCCCTGGCCCTTGACCGGGTCGATGACGTTGCCTGCGGCATCCGTGATGGGGCCTGCGTTGTTGTCGCTGAACGAGTACCCGGAGTGGATCGAGGGCGATCCGTAGTTCCAGGCCAGCGTGAAGATCTGCGCGAGGTCGTAATTGGTGCCGTCGGCGTAGGAGAGCGTCTCGTGGTTGCGCTCGGTGTCGTGGTTGTCGACGAACACGGCGGCGTTCGAGTTGGGCAGGAATCCGCTCCACGTCGGGCCGATGCCGTTGCCCTCGATGAGCCAGTTGATGGTGCCGCCGCCGAACGCCTCCTTGAGCTTGCGTCCGTATGCGAACTCGTGGATGTCGCCGACCGAGGTGTACTCCTCCGGCTGGATCGGCTCGTTGGCGCGGATGACCTCCTGCACGACGTAGAGCGAGTCGTGGTTCTTGACCTTGCTCCAGATCGCCTGCATGTCGGTGGCGGCGATGTGCTTCACGGCGTCGATGCGGAAGCCGGCGACGCCCATGTCGACGAGCTTGTTGAGGTAGCCGGCGATCGTGTTCTGCACGTAGGTCGAGCCGGTGTTCAGGTCGGCGAGGTTCACGAGGTTGCACTCCTGCACCTCCCACCGGTCCTGGTAGTTCGCGATGTCGCGGCGGCAGGAGTGGAAGTCCTGGCTCGAGTATGTGCCGGGGTAGTCGTAGTGCTGGTACTGCGTGCCGGCCCAGCCGGTGCCTCCGGCGGACTGGCCCGACATGTGGTTGATGACGGCATCCACGATCACGCCGACGCCCGCCTGCTTGCAGGTGTTCACCATGTTCTGGAACTCGGCCTCGGTGCCCAGCCGCGAGTCGAGCTTGTACGAGACGGGCTGGTAGTACGTCCACCACTGCGGGCCCTTGACGTGCTCCTGCGGCGGCGAGGTCTGCACGTAGCCGTATCCGGCTGGCCCCAGCGTGTCTGTGCACTCGCGGGCGATCGCATCCCAGGTGTACGAGAACAGCACGGCGATGGTGTCCTTCGGACCGGGAGCGGCGGCCTCGGCTGGCGCCGCCGGTGCGGCCGCGGCGATTGCGGGGATCGCCAGCAGCGCGGCGAGAGTCAGGGCGATGCGCCCCTTCGAGCGTGATCGCTCACGCGATCGGGTGCGGTGCAGAACGTTCGAGAGCAACGAGATCTCCTTCTGTCGGGGCCGCCCGCGCAGCATCCTCGCCGCACGATCGGGCGCACGTCGACGTGCGTCCCGATGACGGTAGCGCCCGCACGCGTGTTAATGCAAGCGTTTACAGATTGGTTTCGAGAGTGGATGCTGTCGCATGCTGATTTCGCTGAATTTGAGCGATATGGGTGTGCGAGCACTGCGTAAGCGTTTGCATATTCGGTGTCTGTGAGACGCCTCTTCCGCCGGCCGCCACGCAGGCGTACCCTCGGCTCAAGAGGTGCGACATGCCCGAGCCTGCCCACGTGTTCTCCGGATCGATCCCCGAGAACTACGACCGCTACATGGTGCCGCTCATCTTCGAGCCCTATGCGGCCGATCTCGCGAGCCGCGTCGCACCGCTCGCGCCTCGGCGCGTGCTCGAGACCGCAGCCGGCACGGGCGTCGTGGCCCGCTTCGTCGTGCCCGAGCTCGCCCCCAACGCGAACTACGTCGCCACGGACCTCAGCCAGCCGATGCTCGACTTCGCGGCATCCGCTCTTCCCGATGCGAACGTGACATGGCGGGCCGCCGACGCCCTCGAGCTGCCCTTCGACGACGCGAGCTTCGACGTCGTGCTCTGCCAATTCGGCGCGATGTTCTTCCCCGACCGGGTCCGCGCATACCGTGAGGCGCTGCGCGTGCTCGCCCCCGGCGGGACGTTCCTGTTCAGCGTGTGGGACGCACTCGACAAGAACGACTTCGCGCGCGAGGTCGGCGAGGAGCTCGACGAGATGTTCCCCGACGATCCGCCGACGTTCATGGCCCGCGTCCCGCATGGCTATCACGACGTCGCGCGCATCGAGCAGGACCTGAGGGATGCCGGGTTCACCCGCATCGCGATCGACACGGTCACCGCGCAGAGCGTCGCGCCCTCGGCTCTGATCGCGGCGACCGCGTACTGCCAGGGCACTCCGGTGCGGTCGGAGATCGAAACGAGGGATCCCGCCGCGCTGCAGCGGGCCACAGAGCGGGTGGCAGAGCGGATCGCGTCACTTCACGGCGACAACGAGGTTCGCGGGCGCATCCAGGCGCATGTGATCGCTGCGTCGCGATAGCCTCGACGTCGCTCGGAGTGTTTCAGCGCCCCCGCATTCGAGCCACCGCCGCCCGCACCAGCGAGGCGTTGTCGGGCGCCGGACGTCCGTCGGGCAGCTTCAGCACGTCTTCGAGACCGATGCGCGCGTCGAGCCCGCGCTCGACGGCGAGATCGAAGGCGGGCCAGGCGGAGCGCTCCTCCCCGTGCAGAAGAATCGGCAGCGCCGGCTCTTCGCGTTTGACGTGGGCGATCAGACCCTCGGCGTGGCGGCTCACGGTCGCCGCGGCCTCGTCGGGCAGTTCGACCAGCACGCGGCGGCAGTCGCCGCGCACCGGGGAGCGCTGCCATGCGTGGAGCCCCGCACCGTCCCAGATGCCCGCCTCGACACCGACACCACGACTCCGCAGCATCGCCGCGATGTCATCGGCGCCTGCCTCGTGCCAGTTCACGGAGGCGAGATCCGGAAGCACGGTCCACGCGGCGATCGCCGCAGCGCGACGATCGGGATCTGGCTCGGCCCAGGCTCCCGTCGTCACCCCGACGGGCACGCCAGGACACGCCGACCGGGCGGCGAGCACCCACCGGGCGACATCGTCGCCCGCCAGACTGTCGCGTCCCGCGGCATCCTTGGGGTGGACGTGGATCTCCTGGGCCCCGACGGCGACCGCGCGGGCGGCGTGCTCAGCAGACAGAGCCTCGTCCGCGCTGAGCGCGGGGTGCCGCCTCGCATCTCTCGCGCCGTTGATGCATGCCTGGAGCAGCATCACGCAATCAGTTCACGCGGATGCCGTTCGTACATGCTCGTGTCGGCCGACGGCCCTTCGTCGGCCGACACGGAGTGATCGACCTGCCGGGCGGCGGCGGCGCTGCGCCCCACCTTGACGGCGTCTTCGCGGCTCTCGAAGCTCATTCCCAACGTCGTCGATTCGCCCTCGATGCGGTTGAACCAGATGCCGTTGCGGCGATACGTCTCGATGTCTCCTGCAGCCATGTATGTTCCTTCCGTCATGTCATTCCTACGTCGGACCACCGACATCGGGAACGCCCTTGACAGGCTCCGTCGCGATCGCCCCGTGTGCGTTGGGTCGGCGCCGCAGTGTGGCGCTCTCTATGCCACGAGAGCGAGTGCGAGAGTCGACAGCACCACCGTCAGCGGCGCGACGATCGCTCCCAGTACCACGTACCGGCGCCAGCGGATCTCGACCCCCATCGACGTGAGCCGCTGATGCCACAGCAGCGTGGCGAGAGATGCCCACGGAGTGATGAGCGGCCCCGCGTTGACGCCGATCAGAAGTGCGGCCAGCCGCAGCGGGCTCCCGGCCGAGGGCTCGAGCGCCAGATACGCGGGGAGGTTGTCGATCGCGTTGGCCCCTGCCATGCCGGTGAGCGCCAGGCGCAGCAGGGCGAGCGGAGACTCGCCCTCACCGGACACCGCGGCGAGCACGGTTCCGAGCCCGACCGCATGCAGCGCCTCGATGAACAGGAACAGCCCCGAGGCCAGCACGATCAGCTGCCACGGCAGCAGACCGAGGCGCAGCACTCCCCGCCGCCTGACCATGAACACGGCGCCCAGCACGATAGCGGCCCCGACCGCCGGCATCCACACCGGGAGTCCGGAGACGAGCAGCGGCACCAGCGCCCCGACGACGACCGCGCTCCAGCGGAACAGCACGGGATCGTCGACATCGACTTCCGAGCCCGTGCCGTACCGGCCAAGCAGACTGCGTCGGTACAGCACGAAGATCACCGCCAGCGGAACGACGATCGCGACGACGGCGGGCGCCGCCATGCGCGCGGCGAACGAGAGCGGGCTGGGATCGCCCATCGCGTGCTGGGCGAGCAGATTGGTGAGATTCGAGACGGGCAGCAGGAGCGACCCGGTGTTCGCGAGCCACACGGTCGTCAGCGCGAACGGGAGCGGGTCGAGCCCCGAATGCCGCGCGAGGACGACGACCACGGGAGTGAGCAGCACGGCCGTGGTGTCGAGCGACAGGAAGATCGTGCTGAGCGTGGCGAAGAGCGCCACGAGCAGCCACAGTGCCCAGGCCCGACCGCGCCCCCACCGTGCAGTGCGCTGCGCGATGACGGTGAACAGCCCGGCAGCCGCGGCGAGTTCGGTGACGACCGTGATCGCCAGCACGAACAGCAGGATCGGCCAGACGCGATCCCACAGCTCGAAGACAGCGGATGGCGGAAGGATGCCGATGGCCGCAGCCACCGCACCGGCCACGAGCAGCGCGGCTCCGACGATCGCAGTGCGCATCCGATCTCCCTCACGAGGGGCCGAGCCGGGCGGGCTCGGCGACTGTGCGAGTGTATTCCCCCTCTCCCGACTCCTCGCCGAGACCCCCACCTGTTGTCGAGACCCCCACCTGTTGTCGAGACCCCCAGTTATAAGCGGGGGTCTCGGCGATAAGTGGGGGTCTCGGCGATACGCAGCTGGGGGCACGAGAGCCCTCGGCGGTGTGCGAGACCGAGGGTAGGGGCGGCGGCGAGGCCGCCCGCGCGCCCGAGACGCACGGCCGGAGCCCGCAGCATCCGCCGGTAGACTGGAACCGCCCCGCCTGGCCCCGATCTTGGAGTGCGCGTGACCACCCCGAACACCCCCGCTCAGCACGTCCCCGACTCCGTCGCCAACTCAGAGGCGACCCCCGAGAAGGAACAGCCCTACGCGGCGCTGGGCCTGAAGGACGACGAGTACGCGAAGATCCGCGAGATCCTCGGCCGTCGCCCCACCTCCGGCGAGCTGGCGATGTACTCCGTCATGTGGAGCGAGCACTGCTCTTACAAGTCGTCGAAGAACTACCTGCGCCGCTTCGGCCAGAAGGTCTCCGACGAGATGAAGGAACGCCTGATGGTCGGCATGGGCCAGAACGCGGGCGTCATCGACGTCGGCGAGGGCTGGGCCGTGACCTTCAAGGCCGAGTCGCACAACCACCCCTCGTTCATCGAGCCGTTCCAGGGTGCGGCGACCGGCGTCGGCGGCATCGTCCGCGACATCATCTCGATGGGCGCGCGCCCGGTCGCGGTTATGGACGCCCTCCGCTTCGGCGCGATCGACCACCCCGACACCGCTCGGGTCGTGCACGGCGTCACGAGCGGCATCAGCTTCTACGGCAACTGCCTGGGTCTGCCGAACATCGGCGGCGAGACGGTCTTCGACTCCGTCTACCAGGCCAACCCGCTCGTCAACGCCCTCGCGGTCGGCGTGCTGCGCCACGAAGACCTCAAGCTCGCCAACGCGACCGGCGTCGGCAACAAGGTCGTCCTGTTCGGCGCCCGCACCGGAGGCGACGGCATCGGCGGCGCCAGCATCCTCGCATCCGACACCTTCGCCGACGGCGGACCCACCAAGCGCCCCGCGGTGCAGGTCGGCGACCCCTTCGCCGAGAAGGTGCTCATCGAGTGCTGCCTCGAGCTCTACCGCGAAGAGCTGGTCGAGGCGATCCAGGACCTGGGCGCCGCCGGCATCTCCTGCGCGACGAGCGAGCTCGCCGCCAACGGCAACAGCGGCATGAAGGTCTCGCTCGACAACGTGCTGCTGCGTGACCCGTCGCTCACGGCTGAGGAGATCCTCATGTCGGAGTCGCAGGAGCGCATGATGGCGATCGTCGCTCCCGAGAAGCTCGATGCGTTCCTCGAGGTCGTGAACAAGTGGGAGGTCGAGACCTCCGTGCTCGGCGAGGTCACCGGCGACGGCCGCCTCATCATCGACTGGCAGGGTGAGCGCATCGTCGACGTCGACCCGTCGACCGTCGCGGTCGACGGCCCGGTCTACGACCGCCCGGTCGCGTACCCGACGTGGATCGACGCGCTGCAGGCGGATGCCGCCGAGAACCTGCCCCGTTCGAACGACCCCGAGGTGCTCAAGGAGCAGTTCCTGAACCTGGTCGCCTCGCCGAACCTCGCCGACACCCGCTGGATCACCAACCAGTACGACTACTACGTGCTCGGCAACACCGCGCTCGCGTTCCCCGACGACGCCGGGATGATCCGCGTCGACGAGGAGTCGGGCCTCGGCTTCGCGATCTCGACCGACGCCAACGGCCGGTACTGCCAGCTCGACCCGTACGCCGGCGCTCAGCTGGCGCTCGCCGAGGCGTACCGCAACGTCGCCGTCACCGGCGCCGTCCCGACCGCGATCACCGACTGCCTGAACTTCGGCTCGCCCGAGAACCCCGAGGTCATGTGGCAGTTCGGCCAGACGGTCGACGGCCTCGCCGACGGATGCTACGAGCTGGGCACCCCGGTCACGGGCGGCAACGTCTCGTTCTACAACCAGACCGGCGACGTGCCGATCCACCCGACCCCGCTGGTCGGCGTGCTCGGCATCATCGACGACGTCTCGCGCCGCATCCCCTCCGGCTGGCAGGACGAGGGCCAGAACATCTACCTGCTCGGCACCACGTCGACCGAGCTGTCGGGTTCGGCCTGGGCCGAGACCGTGCACCAGCACCTCGGCGGACGCCCGCCGAAGGTCGACCTCGCCGGCGAGAAGCGCCTGGCGGGTCTGCTCGCCGCTGCGCGCGACGAGTGGCTCATCTCCTCGGCGCACGACGTGTCCGAGGGCGGCCTCGCGCAGGCCCTCGCCGAGGGCGTCTCGCGCTTCGGCGTCGGCGCCCGCGTGTGGCTGAACGAGATCATCGAGCGCGATGGAGTGGATGCCGCATCCGCGCTGTTCTCGGAGTCGACCGGCCGCGTCATCGTGACCGTGCCGCGCGAGGACGACGTGAAGTTCCGCGGACTCTGCGAGGGCCGGAACTACCCCGTCGCGCGCATCGGCGTGACCGACTCCGAGGGCGCGAAGCTCGAGGTGCAGGACGTCTTCACCGTCCCGATCGCCGAGATCCGCGAGCGCTCGCAGGCCACTCTGCCCGCGGCCTTCGGGCCGACCGTCGCGGAGCCCGTCAGCGCATGAGCGGCGACGCGGAGGACTACGGCGACCTCGACGTCCGCCGCAACCGACGCATCCGCGTCGTCGCGTGGACGGTCATCATCGCGCTGATCCTCGGCGGCGGCGGCGCGACCGTGCTCACGCTGCTGTTCGGCTGAGGCCTCGGCGGACTCACCGCGTTTCGTCTCGTCGCTGGCGCTCCTCGCTCAACGACCCGCAGGAATCCGCGGTCGTCGAGCGAGCGAAGCACCCGCCGCGGTCGTTGAGCGAGCGAGGCACCCGCGGCGGCGGTCGTTGAGCGAGCGAAGCGAGACGAAACGCCCGTCTCCGAGCACGACCTCAGCGTCCAGCATCCGTTCACCACGTCGTCACCGTGCGGCCACGGTCAAGTCACGGCGATGCCGACGGCCGCCGGTTGACTCGCGGGCATGAGAAGAGTCCATCGCGCCATCGCCGCCGCCGTCGTCACCGCGACCGCCGCAACCCTGCTGCTCGCCGCCCCCGCGCAGGCGGCCGGCAACCAGACCACCCCCACCTCTCCGAACCACGCGTTCGAGCCGACGCTCGTCGCCTGGGCCGAGCTGTCGGCCGACTTCCTCGCCGACGGGCCGCCGTCCGGCGCCCAGGCTTCGGCAGGCAACGGCCGCCAGGGTCCGTGGGACGGCCAGGTCATCCCCGGGTTCTCCGCCGTGGTCGAGAACGGCGACGGCACGTTCTGGGCGCAGCCCGACAACGGCTTCGGCGCGAAGGGCAACTCCGCCGACTTCCTGCTGCGCAGCTATCTCGTGCGCCCCGACTGGCAGACGGCGCAGGGCGGTTCCGGCGCGGTCTCCGTCGAGCGCTTCATCTCGTACAACGACCGCAACCACGTCCTCGACTTCCCGATCGTGAACGACGGCACCGCCGACCGCCTGCTGACCGGCGCCGACTTCGACATCGAGTCGCTCGTGCGCGCGAAGGACGGCACGTTCTGGGTGGGCGACGAGTTCGGCCCCTTCCTGCTGCACTTCGACGCCGAGGGCACGCTGCTCGGCAAGCCCTTCTCCCTCGACGGCGCGAAGTCGCCGCAGAACCCGTACCTGCAGCCGGGTGAGACGCCGCGCGTGCGAGCGAGCCGCGGATTCGAGGCGCTGGCCGCATCCGTCAACGGTCGCTATCTCTACCCGATCGTCGAGGGCTCCTACGCCGACGACACCGACCTGCGCCACCGCGAGATCCTCGAGTTCGACACCAAGCGCGGCGCGTACACCGGTCGCACCTGGAGCTACCAGACCGACCAGGAGCCGAACGTGATCGGCGACGCCTTCACGGTCAAGAACGACAGGCTCCTCGTCGTCGAGCGCGACGACTTCGAGGGCGACCAGGCGGTCACCAAGCGCATCTACGAGATCGACCTGAAGAAGACGGATGCCGAGGGCTTCGTCGAGAAGAGCCTGGTCTTCGACGCCCTGCGCATCGCGAACCCGGATGGCCTGAGCTCCGGCAACGGCTACGGCACCGGTGAGGTGTGGTCACTGCCCGTGCAGTCGCTCGAGACCATCGTGCAGCTGGGGAACGGCGACCTGCTGATCGCGAACGACAACAACTACCCGGGCAACGACGCGCGCGTCACCGGCACCCCCGACGACACCGAGTTCGCGATCATCGACCTCGACCGCACCAAAGTCGAGCCCGAGCAGGTCACCGTGATCGGGCACCGCGGCGCCAGCGGCTACCGCCCGGAGCACACCCTCGCCTCGTACGAGCAGGCGATCGTGCAGTGCGCCGACTACATCGAGCCCGACGTGGTCTCGACGAAGGACGGCGTGCTGGTCACCCGCCACGAGAACGAGATCAGCGGCACGACCGACGTCGCCGCTCACCCCGAGTTCGCGAGCCGCAAGACGACAAAGACGATCGATGGGGTGAAGACCACCGGCTGGTTCACCGAGGACTTCACCTTCGCCGAGCTGCGCACGCTGCGCGCCAAGGAGCGTCTGCCGCAGACGCGTCCCGCGAACACCGCCTTCGACGGGTTGTACATGATCCCCACGCTCGACGAGGTCATCGACCTCGCGCGGCACTCCGTGAGCTGCGACGGCCGGCAGATCGGCGTCTACCCCGAGACGAAGCATCCGTCGTACTTCGACTCGATCGGGCTCTCGCTCGAAGAGCCGCTGGTCGCCGCCCTGCAGGCGAACGGCGTCGATTCCGCCGACGCTCCGGTGATCGTGCAGAGCTTCGAGGTCGCGAACCTGAAGGAGCTGAACGGCCTCACCGACGTGCACCTCGCACAGCTGATCAACTCGTCGGGCCGCCCCTACGACTTCACGCTCGCCGGTGACGCGCGCACCTATGCCGACCTCGTGAAGCCCGCCGGGCTCGCCGAGGTCGCGTCGTACGCCGACGGCATCGGCGCCGAGAAGTCGGTGCTGATCCCCCGCACGCCGGAGGGGCGGCTCTCGTCGCCGTCGCCGGTGATCGCGGATGCTCACGCCGCAGGCCTCGACGTGCACGGCTGGACGTTCCGCCTGGAGAACCAGTACCTGCCGGTCGAGTTCCGCTCGTCGGCCGATCCGATCGCGCCCGGTGACCTGGACGGCGAGATCCGGGTGTTCCTCGACGCGGGCATGGACGGCATCTTCAGCGACCAGCCCGACATCGCCGCCACCGTCGGCTGACCGCGTTTCGTCACTTCGACTCGCTTCGCTCGTTCAGTACGGCGCTCGTCGCTGGCGCTCCTCGCTCAACGACCCGGGAAGGCTCCACCACCCCGGGCACTCACCATCCCCGGGTCGTTGAGCGAGCGAAGCGAGACGAAACGCCGCAAGCCGAACTCCGGAGGGGTGCGAGGGTTCACCTCTACCGACGAGAGGCGTAGCCTCGGTCGGGAACGGAGGAATCATGACCATCCAGCCCATCGACGTCGCCCGCGACGAAGACATCGAGGGATTCCTGTTCGACTCACCTGTGAGCATCATGCGCGAGTACATCACGACCCCCGGGCGCGGCGCTCGCCTGCACCGGCATCCGTACGTCGAGACGTTCATCATCCGCAGCGGACGGGCGCTATTCACCGTCGGCGAGGAGCAGATCGTGGGCGTCGGCGGCCAGATCGTCGTCGCCCCCGCGCTGGTCGCACATCGCTTCGAGGTGCTCGACGCTGGCACCTACGAAGCCACCCACGTGCACGCGAACGAGCGCTTCATCACGGAATGGCTCGAATAGCCGCCGCGACGCCTCAGTGGTGGTCGGCGTGCCCTGACGGCATGACAGTGTCGGGCGCCTTCACCTGATCCTCCTGACCCGGCTCGATCACGACGAACTGCCCCATCATGCCCTCGTCCTCGTGCAGCAGCATGTGGCAGTGGTACATGTAGGGCATCTCGGGATCCGCGTAGTCCTCGAAACGCACCAGGAGGCGGTACTCGCGGTTCGGCTCGAGGTAGATCGTGTCCTTCGGGCCGGCCAGCTTGGCGGGCGGCGCGCTCCCGTCGATCGTGAGCACCCGGAACTGCACGTCGTGGATGTGGAAGCTATGCGGAATCGGCTGCGAGCTGCGCACCGTCCACACCTCTGTGTCGCCGACGTGCACGACCTCGTCGATGCGCGACATGTCCATCCTCTCGCCGTTGATCTCCCGTTCCTCGAGCACGAAGGAGCGGTTCGTGCTCGCTTCGTCCTCGTGCATCTCGTCTGCGACGGCATCCGCTGCGCGAGGCCACGACGGCTCCGGCGACGGCGTCAGCGACGATGCCGCACGGAACTCCAGCACGTCGAAGGCATCGTTGCCGCCGCTGGTCCCGGGCAGCAGGATGCCGCCGAGTTGCGTCTTCGCCGACCTCAGCCGTACGGTCTCGCCCGGCGCGAACGCGACGACGACTTCGGCTCTCTCCCCGGGCGCGAGCCTTACCTGCTCCATCGGCAGGGGCGCGTCGAGAAAGCCTCCGTCGGTGGCGATCAGCGTCATCTGCCGATCGGGGATCTCGAACGTGTAGGTGCGTGCGGTCGAGCCGTTCAGCAGCCGCAGGCGCACCCTCTCCGTCGTGACCTCCTGATACGCGCCGACCGTCCCGTTCACCATGATCGTGTCGCCCAACGACCCCGGTTCCGACCCGTCGTCGCGCAGCACGAGTCGGCCGTCGTCATCGAACTGCTTGTCCTGCACGATGAGGGGCAGGTCATCCACGCCATAGTCCTGCGGGAGGGCGGCGCTCAGGCTCGCGTCGTCGTCGAGGATGAACAAGCCGGCGAGTCCTCGGTACACGTGCTGCTCGGTGGCCCCGTGCGGATGCGGGTGGTACCAGAGCGTCGCGGCTGGCTGATCGATGATCCAGGTCGGGCGCCAGACATCGCCCGGGGCGATCATCTGGTGCGGGCCGCCATCCATCGCGGCCGGCAGATGCATCCCGTGCCAGTGCACGCTGGTCGCTTCGGGGAGGTCGTTCTCGATCTCGAACGCGACCCGCTCGCCCCGCTGCGCCCGCAGGGTCGGTCCGAGGAACGAGCCGCTGAAGCCCCAGGTCGCGGTAGCGGGTTCCACGCCGGCGAAGGCTGTCCGACCCGCCTCGGCTGTGAGCCGGAACGTGCGCACGCCGTCTTCCAGCGAAGAGGGCGCCTCGGGCGGGATGGCGAGCTCGTTCACGAAATCGCGCGGGATCACCGCGGTCGTCGAGATCGTGTCGCACGCGGTGAGCAGAGACACGACGGCCGCGACACCCGCGATGCCCGCCAAGCACCGCAGCAGGCCGTCGGAGCAGGTTCTCATGCCCGACTCCCCCAGATCTTCTGGATACCCAGCGCCATGAGCCCTGCGACCGCCCCCCAGAACGCGTCGATGCCCAGGGCGATGAAGATGGTCCACACCGGCTGATCGAAGCCCCCGAAGATCGCGGCGGCGATCATCGAGATGATTCCGTGCCCCAGCCCGGTGAGGGCGAGCACCGGCACGGGGCGCGGCACTCCGCCGAGACCGACCACGCAGATCCACGTGACGGCGATGATCGCGATGATCGTCAGGGCGCGCGGGGCGCCCTGACCGATGCCGATCAGTTCGGCGAGCGGCCAGAGCAGCGCAAGGGCGGAGAGCCCGACGATGAGCGGCCAGGGCAGGCCGGGGCGGGTGGTGGGAGGGATGATCTCAGTCATGCCCTCAGCCTCGCCGCGGTCGGCGGCGCACACATCCGCACGGCGGCGTCTACCGCAGCATCCCTGGAACGACGAAGCGACACCGTCCACGTCGCCCCGGGGCGACATCGCGGTCGCCACGATGCGATCGCGGCTCGCCGGGCGCACGCATACTCTGGAGGCATGCGCAGCGAGGTGGATCCCCGACTCACCGATCTGGTGCTGGCCATCGCCATGGCGCTGGTGCTCGCCGTGGTCGTCGCGGCAGATCCGGCATCGCGAGGAGCCATCGGCGGCTACGCGTTCGCGGTCGGGCTGGGCGTGCTGCTGATCGGCCGCCGCCGACTGCCCCGCCTCCTGCTGATCGTCACAGTGCTCGCGATCTTCGCGTACTACACGCTCGATCTTCCACCGATCGGCATGGTCCTTCCTGCCGTGGGTGCACTGTTCTCCGCCGCCGAACAGCGGCGCACGCTGTGGGCCATCGGCGCCGCCGCCGTGTTGCTCGGCGTCGCCACCTACTTTCGCCTCGACGGCTCGGAGCCGGACTCGACGCTCAACGGCTACACCTTCGTCACAGAGGTCGCACTCGCTGCAGCCGCGATCGCTTTGGGCGCGGCTGTCCGCCTCGCCCGCGAAGCGCGTGAACGCACCGCGCAGATCGCCGCGCTCACCGCATCCGAAGCGGCACTCGCGGCGGAGGGGCGGATGCAAGCGGAGCGCCTGCGCATGGCCCGTGATCTGCACGACACCATCGGGCACACGCTCTCGGTCGCCGCGCTGCACGCGGGAGTCGCGAGCGAAGCGATCGATGAAGACGAGACTCGGGCGGCGATCGACCAGGTCCGCGCGGCGACCGCTGACGCCCTCCGTGAGCTCCGACGCACCGTCAAGGTCCTGCGCGACGATCGCGAGCCCGACCCCGCACCGGTGTTGGGTCTCGCCTCGCTCGATGTCGTCGCCGATGCCGCACGGGCGGCCGGCCTGCAGGTCGACGTCGATCTTCGGATCGCGCCGGATGCGTTGACGCGATCAGCGGATGCCGCGGCCTTCCGCATCGTGCAGGAATCGGTCACGAACGTGCTGCGGCATGCCCGCGCCACGAGCGTGTCGCTCACGATCCGCGACGAGGACGGAGCGCTGACGATCCGGGTCGCCGATGACGGGCAGGCATCAGGTGTACACGGCACCCCCGGAGCCGGCACCCCCGGAGCCGGCATCCGCGGAATGAAGGAGCGAGCAGAGCTTCTCGGCGGCACGCTCGAGGCGCAGCCGAGCCCGAGTGGCTTCGTCGTCACGGCGCGGATCCCGAACGGAGCAGCATGACCGACAGCGACATCAGCGACCCGATCCGCATCGTGGTCGTGGACGACCAGGAGCTCGTGCGCGCCGGGTTGCGGCCCCTCGCCGAGCGCTCCGGAGACATCGTCGTGGTCGGCGAGGCCGCCGACGGGCGCAGCGGTCTGTCGCGCGTGCGCGAACTCCGGCCCGATGTCGTGCTGATGGACATCCGGATGCCGGTGATGGATGGACTCGAGGCGACGCGACAGATCGTCGCGGATGCTGCGCTCGACGGCATCCGCGTGCTGATACTGACGACGTTCGACGAGGACGACCATGTGTACGACGCGATCCGCGCCGGAGCGTCCGGGTACCTGCTGAAAGACGTCTCGCCCGACGACCTGCGTACCGCGATCCGCACCGTCGCGGCGGGCGACTCACTGCTCTCGCCCACCGTCACCGCATCGGTGATGCGCGCCGTCGCCTCCGGCGCAGGGCGCCTCCCCGATCAGACGCCGCTCGCCGGGCTGAGCGAACGCGAGCGCGAGGTGCTCACTCTCGTGGGCCGGGGCCTCACCAACGACGAGATCGCCACCGAGCTGTTCCTCAGCCCCGCCACTTCCCGCACGTACGTGAGCCGTCTGCTCGGCAAACTCGACCGACGCGATCGCGTCGCCCTCGTCGTTCTCGCGTACGAGACCGGCCTCGTCGAGCCGGAACGGTGACCGGAATAGCAGCCGCTCTCAGCGCCTGAGCCAGACCGTCGCCTGCCCCAGCAGCTCCTCACCGATCAGCTCACGGCTCGACAGCACGACCTCGCCCGCCGGCATCCGCACCGACGTCTCGCCGAAGTTCGTGACGACCTCCCAGCCGTTGCTCCGCCGGAAGTGCAGCACCTCGGGAGAGTCGAAATCGAGCCATTCCAGCGATTCGGCCGTCTGCAGCTCGTGTCGAAGAGCGAACGCGCGACGGTACAGGTTCAGGGTCGAGTCCGGCTCGCCCTCCTGCACCGACACCGCGACATCGGCGAACCACTCCGGCTGCGGAAGGTGCGCGCCGCCCGGTCCGAATCCGTACGACGAGGTGTCGGTCGACCAGGGCAGCGGCACGCGGCATCCGTCCCTCCCGAGACCGTCGTAGCTCCATGCGCCCGCGTCGCGCGAGCGGATGTACGCGGGATCCTGCCGCCGCCCGTCGGGGATGTAGGCGACCTCGTGCAGTCCGAGCTCCTCGCCCTGGTAGAGATAGGCGCTGCCGGGCAGCCCCAGCAGGAACAGGGTCGCGGCACGAGCGCAACGAAGCCCCTGCTCGCGGTCGATCTGATCCTCAGGCGCTCCGGCGATGATCCACTCGGTGCCCTGCTTCACATTGCGCCCGTGCAAGGGCGCGAGCCCGTAGCGGGTGGCGTGACGGGTGACGTCGTGATTCGAGAGCACCCAGGTCGACGACGACCCGGTGACGGTGGCCTGCAGCAGGTTGTCGGAGACGATGCGGCGGAACTGCGCCGCATCGAAGTCGGCCGTCAGCAGGTCGAAGTTGAACGCCTGGCCGAGACCCAGCGGCGAAGCGTACTTCGCGCGGCGCTCCGGCGTCGTCACCCAGGCCTCGGCGACGGCGATGCGCGGCGGGTCGTACTCGTCGAAGACCTTTCGCCACTCGGCGTAGATCTCGTGCACTTCATCGCGGTCGCGCAGTGGATGGCGACCGGACGCCTCGTCGATCCGGGCGAGCTCGGCGACGGTCGGCAGGACGTCGGGCAGCTCCTTCATGAGCAGATGCGCGACGTCGACGCGGAATCCGTCGACACCGCGGTCCGACCAGAAGCGCAGCGTGGTGAGGAACTCCTCGCGCACATCGCCGTTGTCCCAGTTGAAGTCTGGCTGCTCCTTCGCGAAGGTGTGCAGATACCACTGGCCGTCGCCCACGGGTTCCCACGCGGATCCGCCGAACACCGACTGCCAGTCGGCGGGTGGCAGCTCGCCGTTCGCCCCGAGGCCGTCGCGGAAGATGTACCGGTCGCGCTCGGAAGAACCCTTCGGCGCGTCGAGCGCGGCCTTGAAGAACCGGTGCCGATTCGACGAGTGGTTCGGGACGATGTCGACGATCACCTTGATACCCACCCCGTGCAGGGCTGCGGTCATCTCGTCGAAATCGGCGAGCGTGCCGATGCGCGGATCGACGTCGCGGTAGTCGTCGACGTCGTAGCCGCCGTCGGCGAGCGCAGAGGGGTAGAACGGGCTCAGCCAGACCGCGTCGATGCCGAGCGCCTCGAGGTACCCGACCCGCGACGTGATCCCCTTCAGGTCGCCGATGCCGTCGCCGTTCAGATCGGCGAAGCTCCGCGGGTAGATCTGATACACCGCCGCCTGGCGCCACCACGTGGCGGCGGCGTCCTGTCGCTTCGGGGTCAGGGCCTGCTGGGCTGTCGAATCGATGCTCACAACGCCTCCTCGTTCGGGATTCTGCGGATGCGGGCCTTCCACGCTACGCCAGTCGGCGCGGACTCCGACCCGCCTTGACTTCTCCCGGGCCGGACGTCGGATGCCGCGCGTAGTGTGTCGCCATGACCGACGACGTGCGCGCACTCCTCGAGCGCCTGCGGGTGCAGGCGGCGGCCCGAGTCGCCTCGTCCGCGGTCGTGCTCGACGAACTCGTGCACGATCGGGAGGGCTCGAACGACGACGACGAGCACGACCCGGAGGGCGTCACGCTGTCGTCGGAATGGTCGCGTCTGTCGGCGCTCGCGGATGCCGCGGCATCCGAACTCCGCCAGGTCGAAGACGCTCTCGCCCGCCTGGACGCGGGAACCTACGGCGTCTGCGCGGTTTGCGGCCGGCCGATCCCGATCGCGCGGCTCGAGGTGCGTCCCTTCGCGACCCACTGCGTGGCCTGCGCGGAGAAGCTCGGCCGCTGACCGCCCTCCTCCGCGCGCGGTACATTCGAGACATGCGACGCGACCGGGCGGTGACCCTGCAGGACATCGCCGACAGGCTCGGCGTGTCCCGCTCGACGGCATCGTTCGCGATCACCGGACGCGGCCGGGTCTCCGACGAGATGCGCCGTCGCGTGCGCGAGGTGGCCGATGAACTCGGCTATCGACCGAACACCGTCGCGCGCCACTTGAAGGGCTCCCGCACGGGCATGCTCGCACTCCGTCTGCCTCCCGACAGCACGGCGATGTCGTACTACATGGAGGCGACTTTCGGCATCGTCGAGGAGGCGAACGAGGCCGGGATGACGGTCATCCTGCTGCCGACCGAGCAGAGCGGCGACCGCGCGGACCAGCTTCCGGCTGACGCGATCATCCTGCTCGATCCGGATCTCAACGACCCCGAGGTGCACACCCTCCTCGCTGGGCGCCTTCCCGTCATCACGGGCGAACCGGTTCCGAGCGGACTCCCCGAGCCGCGCGCCTCCGTCACCAGCGCGCACGACCCAGCGGTGCGCGAGCTCATGGACCACCTGCTCGAGCGCGGCATCCGTCATCCGGCGATGCTGTTCCCCGAACTCCGCGGCCATTGGGCGCTCACGGTCCGGGCGGCGTTCGAATCGTGGTGCGCCGAGCACGGCATCCGACCGCGCATATCCGAGGTCGCGCACCCTGCCCCGCCCGAGATCATCCATGCCGCGGTCGCCGAGCTCGTGGCCGGCGACGGCGACCAGCCCGTCGATGCGATCGTCGCCGTGTCCGACGGCACGGTGCTCAGCGTGGTCACGAGCGCGCAGCAGCTCGGTCGCCGTGTCGGCGATGACCTGCTCGTCGCAGCGCTCGTCGACTCCGAGGTGCTGTCGCTCGCGCAGCCGTCGATCACCGCGATCGACCTGCACGCGCGCGAGTTCGGACGTCGCTGCGTGCGCGCGGCCCTCGCGGTGATCGAGGCGGATGCCGGAGACGCCGCGGCCCCGATCATCGAGGTCGTGCCGATCACCGTGCAGTTCCGAGCCTCCACGCTCGGCGCCGACTGAGTCGCCGCCCAGGGCTCGCCCCGGCAACCGAGAAACCTCTTGTGCTTGCTTTATCGATATTGCTACTCTGTCAGCACGCCGAACCCGAATCCGGCGCACCCGTGACGACGACGTCACCCCTCAACTCAGGAGCGCACATGTCTCAGCCCGACGAATCCCTGGTCGCCCCGACCGAGCTCACGGCCCAAGTCACCGAGGGCCGCTTCAAGCGCGTGCTCGGCGTCCCCTCGCTCGTGCTGTTCGGCCTGGTCTACATGGTGCCGCTCACGGCCTTCACGACGTACGGCATCGTCACGCAGCTCACGGGCGGTCGCGTCGCCGCGACCTACATCATCACTCTCGTCGCGATGGTGTTCACGGCCCGCTCCTACGCGCGCATGTCGGTCGCCTACCCGTACTCCGGATCCGCGTACGTCTACACGCAGCAGTCCTTCGGCGGAGCGCTCGGCTTCCTCGCCGGCTGGGCGCTGCTGCTCGACTACCTGTTCCTGCCGATGATCAACTACCTCATCATCGGGCTCTACATGGGTGCGTCCTTCCCCGGGGTGCCCACCTGGATCTGGATCGTCGCGGCTATCGCCGTCGTCACGGTACTGAACGTGGTCGGCATCGTCTCGGTCGCACGAGCGAACTTCGTCGTGATCGCGGTGCAGGCCGTGTTCGTCATCGCCTTCGTGGCGCTGTCGATCGGCGCGGCAAGCGGCCAGGGCGTCGACCCGCTCGTGCCGTTCACCGGCGACGGCACGGTCGGCAGCATCCTGCCGCTGTTCCAGGGCGCCGCGATCCTGTGCCTGTCGTTCCTGGGCTTCGACTCGGTATCGACGCTCGCTGAAGAAGCGAAGGACTCCCGCCGCACAGTGCCGCGCGCGATCATGATCGTCACGATCGGCGCCGGTCTGCTGTTCATCCTGCTCACCTACCTCGCACAGATCGCGTACCCGTCGAACGCCTTCGAGTCGGCCGACACCGCGAGCATCGAGGTCGTCGCCTCGTTCGGGCTGCCATGGGTGTCGACGCTGTTCATCGCCGGGTTCATCGCGGGCAGCATCGGCTCCGCGCTCACCTCGCAGGCCTCCGTGGCCCGCATCCTGTTCGCGATGGGTCGCGACGGCGTGCTGCCTCGGGCGGTCTTCGGGCGGCTGAGCAAGCGCTTCGGCACGCCCGTTGTGCCGATCCTCATCGTCTCTGCCGTATCGCTCTACGCCCTCTTCGCCGACCTGCTGACCATGTCGAACATGATCAGCTTCGGCGCCCTGATCGCCTTCTCGTGCGTGAACCTGTCGACCATCAAGCACTACTTCGTCGACCGCGGCGAGCGCAGCGGCTGGGATGCCGTGAACAACCTCGTGCTCCCCGGCATCGGCTTCGCGCTCACAATCTGGCTGTGGACGAACCTTTCCGGCATGACGTTCGTCGTTGGCCTCTCGTGGCTCGCGGTGGGCTTCGTGCTGCTGCTCATCGTCACACGGTTCTTCCGTCGTCCGACGCCGACCCTCGACCTGAAGGAGTGAGCGTGGTCGACACGATCGTCGTCGGGGCTCAGGTGCGGACGCTCTCTCCCCAGGCCCCGGACGGAGCGGATGCCGTGGCCATCACCGCCGGCCGGATCACGGCGATCGGCACCCGCGCTCAGGTTCTGCCGCTCGCGGGCCCCGCAACCGAACTCATCACGCGTCCGGACGCGACGATCATCCCGGGGCTGGTCGACGCGCACAGCCACCCGATCTACAGCCTCGGCATCGTCCGCGGACTCTCGCTCACGAACGTGCACACCTACGCCGAGCTGCTCGCTGCGCTCGAGCGCGGGCGCGCGGAGCAGGAGGAAGAGGAATGGTTCCTCGCGTGGGGCCTCGACCCCACCGCGTTCGAGGGCCGGCCGATCGACAACGCGGCCCTGCACGAGGTGCTCGGTGCCGACCGCCCCGCGTACATCAAGATGTTCGACGCCCACTCCGGCATCGCCTCGGCATCCGCTCTCGCCCGAGCCGGCATCGACGCCCCGATCACGCACGCAGACGGATCCGGCGCCGCCGGTGACGCCGACGGCAATCTCACCGGCCACCTGATCGAGTTCCCCACCATGGAGATCGTCGAGAAGGAGCTTCCCGCGCACGGCTTCGCCGATCGCGTGGCGCAGCTGCGCGGGCTGCTGCAGGACATGGCCGCGGTCGGCATCACCGCGGCGCACGTCATGGACCTGCAGGACGACGATGCGCTCGATCTGCTCGCCGCGATCGAGGGCGAGGGCGAACTGCCGGTGCGGCTGCGGATCTCGCCCTGGGTCACCCCGCAGACGACGGATGCCGAGATCGCCGAACTGATCGCCCTGCAGGGTCACGGCGGCCGCCGATACCGCGTCGAAGGAGTGAAGTTCTTCATCGACGGCACCGTCGAGGGCGGCACCGCCTGGCTCTCGCGCCCCGACTCCGAAGGCGAGGGCACCTCGTCAGCTTGGGTGCCGGCAGAGGCCTACGCCGAGCGCATCCGCCAGTTCGACCACGAGGGCGTGCCGACAGCGACGCATGCGATCGGCGACCGCGGCATCCGCTTCGCCGCCGAGACCCTCGCCGCCCTGCCCTCCGGCGGCGTGCCGCACCGAATCGAGCACATCGAATCGGCCGAGGACGATGTGATCGCCGTGATCGGGCGCAGTGGAATCATGGCGAGCATGCAGCCCACGCACTGCACCCATCACGTGCGCGCAGACGGCAGCGACGACTGGTCGCGCCGCCTGGGTCCGCAGCGCGCTGCGCGCGCATGGCGCACGGCCGACGTACGGCGGAGCGGGGCCGTCCTGGCGCTCGGCTCGGACTGGCCGGTGGCCGCATTCGACCCGTGGGAGATCATGGCGGATGCTCAGCAGCGCCGTTCCGTGGCAGTGCCGGGATCAGCCCCGGTAGGCGCCGCTCAGGGCCTCACGGCGACCGAGGCACTCGAGGGATACACGACGCACGCGCACCGCTCGATCGGATCCGAGGGCGGCGCGCTGGTCGTCGGCGGGGCGGCGGACCTCGCTCTGGTCGATCGTGACCCGCTCACGTGCTCGCCGGAGGAGCTGCTGCGCACACGCGTGCTGCTCACGCTCGTGAACGGGGTGGCGACGCACACGGCGGTCTGACCGCGACCGCGCTCGGGAGGAGAACCCGCGCTCGGGAGGAGCCTCAGCATCCGAAGCCCCTCCCGAACGTGCGAAGTCCTCCCGAACACGCGTCGAACGTTCGGGAGGAGGCGCAGGCTCAGCCCTGCGGGTAGTACGCCTTCGAGCCCACGGCGCCGTCGACCGTGAACACGCCGTCCTTGTAGACGAGCTTGGTCACGCCGAGGTTCGGGACACCGGTCGGAGGCATGGCGGGGATGCCGCCGTCGACGGTGCGCATGTCGGGAGCGCCCGCGAAGCAGCTGATCGACAGTCCGCTCGATACGACGAGCACGGTGTCGTCGTGCTTCTTCTTCGCCTTCTGAGCGATCTCGGTGAGCGCCTCGGTCATGCGGGCGTTCACGTCGGCGCAGTCCTCGGCGGGAAGGCCCAGCTGCGGTGCGTCGGCGACAGCCTTCACGGCCGCCATCATGTCGTAGAGACCGTGCTGCGTGATGGCGATTCCCTGCATGGTCTGCCAGCCGCCGTTCTGGCCACTGGCGTCGGCGGGGGCCGTCGGAGCGGCGGCGTGGTCGATCGTGTAGCCGAGGTGCTCGACCGCGGCCGACCACAGCTCCTTGTTCTCCTTGCCCTCGTACTGACCGAAGTTGATCTCGCGCAGACGCCAATCCTGGGCGACGGCGAGCTTGGCCTCCTCCGCACCCGCGAGCATGTAGGTCGCGGTCTCGAAGTGGCGCTTCCCGTCGGCGGAGTACACGGCGTCGAACGAGCCGACGGCCGACTCGAGGTTCGCGCCGACCGCAAAGGCGAGCGGGCGCCCCTCATCGACCTTCGCGACGGGTGCGGTCGCGGCTTCCTGCGTGCCGACGAGGAGGGGCGAGTCCGCCCAGCCCTGCACCGTATCGGTCGTGTTGAGGATCGTGCGGCCGTGCCGGGTCAGGTAGATGACCAGGGCGTTCTTGTCGGATCTGTCCTTGCCGGCGTGGACGTCGACGGCCGGGGCGGCGGATGCCGAGAGCCCCGTGAGCGTCGTCGCGGCGACGAGGGCTGCGGCGACGACGACGATGCGGACTGTTCTGCGGTGCATGGTGATGACTCCTTCAGCGGACGGCTCGCCACGGCTGTGTGACGAGGTGCGACCCCGAAGCAGGCGGGTACCTGCGCTCGGAGCCGACGCCGCCCCCACAGCCTCATGGGGACGGCGCGGCTCCGAGTCTTCCGCGAAAACCTTAACGCGTCAAGTTTTTGAGCGGTCGCTCGATGACGGATGTCGGCTCGGAATACGAATGTCGGCCGAGAAGGGCATTCTCGACCGACATCCGTATTCTGGGCCGACGTCCAGTGCAGACGGGCCCCGCGGGAGCCTGCACGACGCGCGCCGGCGACTCAGCCTTCGTCGACCTTTCGACCGCCCGCCTCGAGGACATCGCCGGCCGGGCGCTCCTGGTGCCCGCCGAACTGCAGACGCATCGCCGAGAGCACCTGGTTGGCGAAGCGGTCCTCGTCGCGCGAGGCGAAGCGCTCGAAGAGCGAGGCCGCCAGCACCGGCACGGGCACCCCGACATCGACCGCCGCCTTGACCGTCCAGCGACCCTCCCCCGAGTCCGAGACGCGGCCGGCCAGCCCGTCGAGACGCGGGTTGGAGTGCAGCGCGGCCGCCGTGAGGTCGAGCAGCCAGGACGACACGACCGATCCGCGGCGCCACAGCTCGGCGACCTTCGCGGTGTCGATCGGGAACTGGTAGAACTCCGGCTCCTCGAGCGGGGCGATCTCGGCCGAGTGCTCGGCTTCGCGCACCCCGGCGTCGGCGTTCTCGAGCAGGTTCAGCCCCTCGGCGATCGCGGCCATGATGCCGTACTCGATGCCGTTGTGCACCATCTTCACGAAGTGCCCGGCTCCCGACGGCCCGCAGTGCAGGTAACCCTGCTCTTCGGGGGCGAGCTCGCCGTCACGGCCGGGAGTGCGCTCGATCTCACCCACCCCGGGGGCGATCGTGCGCAGGATCGGCTCGAGGTGCTGCACCGCGGCATCCGATCCGCCGACCATCAGGCAGTAGCCGCGGTCGAGACCGAACACCCCACCGCTGGTGCCGACGTCGACGAACTCGATGCCGCGCTCGCGCAGCGCCGCGGCGCGGCGCACGTCGTCGCGGTAGTTCGAGTTGCCGCCGTCGATGATGATGTCGCCGCGGTCGAGCACGGCAGCGACCTCGTCGGCGACCTGACCGGTGATGGATGCCGGCACCATGAGCCACACGACGCGCGGCGTCTGCAGCTTGGCCGCGAGATCGGCGTAGCTGTCGGCACCGGACGCACCCTCGGCGACGAGCGTCGCGACGGCGTCCGGATTCACGTCGTAGACCACGCATTCATGCCCGTCCCGCATGAGGCGCCGCACGATGTTCGCGCCCATCCGTCCGAGTCCCACCATCGCCAGCTGCATGTTCGCTCCCTCACACCACGGACGGCTTCTCTGAAGCCGGATGCGCTCATCCTGACACGCGAGGCTGAATCCCTCAACGCGGTTCCCGTGCCTCGGCCCGCCACCACGACGCCGACATCCCGCCGCCTTGCCGACGTCCCGAACCGGGTCGCGGTTCGACGCCCTGATGACAGGTGCATCTGCACGCCTTGCCGAGGGTCAGCGGGCCACGCCGATCGAGACGGACGTGGTGAAGGTCAACTCAGTGCACCACTCAGCACGCTGTTGGCGATGAGGAATCCGATCAGGGCGAGGGCACCGCCACTGGCCGGGATGATCCAGGACCGTCGAATTCGAGTTCTGAGGAACATGTACAACCCGAAGGCGACGATGAAGACAAGGAAGTCCATCCACCAGAATGTCCGGGTCGATGATCCGACCAGTGGATAGTCGCACTCGTTTTCTGCGCATCCGGCGATCTCGAGGATCCTCGCCCAGATGACGATCGCGGAAGCAACCGAGATGAGAAGGTGAATTCCCACGAGGTAGTCGCCAGGCAGTGTTCGCTCGCTGCGCCGATCCTCCATCAGGGCTCCCTCTATTGCTGGTGACAGTCTCGGGCGGGGCCCGACGGCAGGTCAGCCGTCGGAGGGGCCGCCAGCGGTCGGGCCGAGATGCGAGAGCGCGGCGACGCCGTTCCACACGGCGCGCAGGCGTGCGACCATGTCGATCGAGCGGTCGAGCAGCCACTGCTGCTGCAGACCGTCGGCGGTGGCCACGATGATGTCGGCGATCACCTCGGCGTCGATGTTCGGGCCGAATTCGCCGCTCTCCTGCGCGGTCCTGATGGACTGCACCGAGAGGTCACGCGCCCAGGCGTAGCGTTCGACGAAGTACTCGTGGGCCGGATGCTTGCCGATGCTCGCCTCCGCCGAGAACTCGACGTACAGCTGCACGAGACCGGGCACGCGCGTGTTGTGCTCGATCACGTCGAGGAATCCCTCGAAGTTCGGCTTGCCGACCCAGTGCTCTGCGACGTCGCGGGCGTCTCGGGCCTTGAGCACGGCCATGTAGAGCTCTTCGCGCGAACCGAAGTAATGCATGAGCCCGGGCTGGGTGAGCCCGACGCGGCGAGCGATCTCGCGGTTCGATGCGCTGCGGCATCCGAATTCGGCCACGACGTCGAGCGCCACCGAGAGGATCTCCTCCCGCTTCGCGGCGCCCTTCGCGTACTGCCCCCGACGAGTCATCGGCATAAGTCTAGGAGATATACCAATTCGTGGTGAGAACGCTCCCTCGAGACGGATGCCGGCGGTGGGGCGGCCGGAGTCCCCCGAGGATCCGGCCGCCCGGTCTGTGTCAGGCGCTCACTTCACCTTCTTGATCGGGAAGATGACCAGCGCGCCGATCAGCGCCAAGACCCCGCAGATCGAGAACCAGAGCGCGTAATTGCTGCCGTTCGCGCTGCCGATGTAGACGATGATCCCGCCGATCGCGGGAGCGAAGGTCTGCGGAAGGGCGTTGGCCATGTTGAACACGCCGAGATCCTTGCCCGAGTCGTCGGGGTTCGGAAGCACGTCGACCACGAGCGCGAGGTCGACGCCGACGTAGATGCCGTAGGCGATTCCCATGAGCGCCTCCAGGATGAAGAACGTCGGCACGTCCTGCACGAAGATCAGCGCGACCGTCCCCAGTGCGAACAGGGCGGTCGAGCTCCAGACGAAGACCTTGCGCTTCCCGATCCGATCGGACCACCATCCGGCGAGGATGCTCGTCGGCACGAGCACGAGCGTGTAGATCAGCACGCTGAGCGAGATGATGGGCACGACGTCGTCGGCGCTCACTCCGACGTGATTCATGAGGTAGAAGTAGCGGAACGTCGTGAATCCGAAGCTCGCGAACATGATCATGAATCGCGACCACCAGGCGAGCCCGTAGTCGGGATACTGCCGAGGGCTGACCCAGAAGGTCTCCCACCATTCACGGAAGGTCGCACGCGGAGGCTTCGCCGGGAGAGTGCGATCGGGAAGCACGACGGCGAAGATCACCATCGCCGCGATCGCGAGAATCGACGGCCCGACGAACATGATCACGAGGTCGGCGCGGAACCACTCGGCGACGTAGGTGCCGCCCAGGATGCCGACGTTCTGCGCGATGCCGACGGCGGCGGTGACCTTGCCCCGCTGGAACTTGGGCACCTGGTCGGCGATCGTCGCGATGAACGGAGCGAGCGTCATGTTGGCGCCGAGCTGCGCCAGCGCCCAACCCACGGTCGCCACGAAGAGGTTGGGGGCGAGCGCCATGATCGCGAAGGCCACGGTCATGATCACGGTGCCGAGCACGACCCAGATGCGGCGGCGACCCCATTTCGAGGCGGTCCGGTCCGAGAGCCGGCCGAAGACGACGTTGCCGATCGTCGCGAACAGCGCTCCGACGCCGCCGAGCACGGCACCAGCGCCGGTCGCGCCGTTCTCGGGTATCGCCCCCGCTTCCACCAGGGAGGTGATCTTGATGCCGATACCAACGATCGCCGGCCCGAGGAGTGCGACGAAGAAGACGAACTGGGCGATGATCAGCCACGTGACGTAGCCCTTCTTCGCCGGTTCCGTCGGCTCTTTCAGCCAGTGATGCTCGTGCGATGCCACAGACGTGGCCACCGTCATGTTCGATGGATTCCCGGCGGCTGCGCCGCTGACTGAACTCATGCCTGCCTCCTTCGGCCTGGCAGGTGTCACGGCGCTCACCGTCGAGCGCACATCCGGCGACACCCTTGTCGCTGAAAACCTAGACGGCTAAGGTTTCATGCACAAGAGCCGCCTTCAGATGTTTCACGGCGGCGGGCGTCATCGCCGCGAGGGCCGCCCGGTGCGCGGTGCGGGAGCACCCTCGAACAGCTCCGGATGCCCCTCCCGCACGGCCTCGAGATCGGCGAACACGAACCGCAGGTGCTCGCGCAGAGCGTCCGCCGCGGCATCCATGTCGCCTGCGGCGAGCGCATCGACGACGCGTTCATGGTCGTCGACGTAGTCCTGCACGCCGCGCGTCGCACTCATGCCGACGTAGCGAGCCCGGTCGAGATGCCCCTTCGCCGCACTCACCGCGGCCCAGGCGTTCGCGTGCCCCGCAAGACCCAGCAGGGCACGGTGGAACTCCTCGTCGAGCGGGTAGAAGGCGTCACGGTCGGATGCCGTGCGCTGGCGCGCGATGACATCGCGCAGCATCCGCTCGTCCTCCTCCGCCGGAGCCGCGCAGGCCGCGAGCGATGCCAGTTCGATGGCCTCGCGGATGAACTGCGCCTCGCGGACCCGATCGGGATCGATGTGCGTGACGTAGGTGCCGCTCTGCGGCCGCACCTCGACCAAGCCTTCCTGCGCGATCAGCAGCAGCGCCTCTCGCACGGGTTGGCGGCTGATGCCGAGCGCGGCCGCGAGTTCGTTCTCGGAGAGCAGTGCGCCGGGGGCGAAGCGTCCGCCGATGATGTCATCGCGGATGCGACCGTACGCGACCGCACGGGCGGACGGTCGGGGCGATGTCTCGGACATACCCGTCACGATAGCTTGACGCGACTGGTATGGCAGTGATTGGATCTGAGTGCCATACCAGTTCTCAACGAGGAGTTCCGATGTCCATCGACAAGGCCGAAGTCATCGTCACCAGCCCCGACCGCAACTTCGTGACATTGAAGCTGACGACGGCCGACGGCATCACGGGGCTCGGAGATGCGACGCTGAACGGACGCGAGCTCTCGGTCGTCGCCTACCTCGCCGAGCACGTCGTGCCGCTCCTGATCGGCGCGGACGAGGATCGCATCGAAGACACGTGGCAGTTCCTCTACCGCAGCGCCTACTGGCGCCGGGGCCCGGTGACGATGGCGGCGATCGCCGCCGTCGACATGGCGCTGTGGGACATCAAGGGCAAGAAGGCGGGGATGCCGGTCTACCAGCTGCTCGGCGGCGCATCCCGCAGCGGCCTGCTCGCGTACGGCCACGCATCCGGCGTCGACCTCCCCCAGCTGTTCGACTCGGTGCGGTCGCACCTCGAGCAGGGGTACCGCGCCATCCGGATCCAGACCGGGGTGCCCGGGCTGAAGGCGATCTACGGCATCGCCTCGCAGTCGGCATTCACGGGCGGAGGCGAGGCGCGCTACGACCACGAGCCGGCCCGCCGCGGTGCGAGGCCGGTCGAAGAGGACTGGGACACCCGCGCCTACCTCACCCACCTGCCCGGCGTGTTCGAGGCAGTGCGCAACGAGTTCGGCCCCGACATCCCGCTGCTGCACGACGGTCACCACCGGATGACGCCCATCCAGGCCGCGCGCCTGGGCAAGGACCTCGAACCCTACGACCTGTTCTGGCTCGAGGACTGCACACCCGCCGAGAACCAGGAGGCGCTGCGGCTCGTCCGCCAGCACACGACGACACCGCTCGCGATCGGCGAGATCTTCAACACGGTCTGGGATTTCAAGGACATCATCCGCGACCAGCTCATCGACTACGTCCGCGGAGCGGTCACGCACATGGGCGGCATCAGCGCACTGAAGAAGACGCTCGACTACGCCGCGATGTACCAGATCAAGTCGGGCATGCATGGGCCGACCGACATCTCGCCCGTGGGCATGGCGGCGGCCATGCACCTGGGGCTCAGCATCCACAACTTCGGCATCCAGGAGTACATGCAGCACGGCGCCCGCACGAACGAGGTCTTCCAGCAGAGCTTCACGTGGCAGGGCGGCCTGCTGCATCCCGGCGACAAGCCGGGGCTGGGTGTGGAACTGGACGTCGACGCGGCCGGCAGGTACCCGTACGAGCAGGCCTATCTGCCGTACAACCGCCTCGCCGACGGGACGGTCCACGACTGGTAGGGCCGGGACCCGCGTGGAACCGATGGACGACTGCACAACGACGTGACGCAGTCGACCACCGGCGCGCGTGCCTCGCCCGAAATACGACCCTGGCCCCTCGAAGCAGGGGCGTACGAGCCACGCAGGATGAATCTATCGACCCTTCGGAGAATGAGCCCGGGGCTTGCCAGCCCGGGCGCGCATGCGATAGAGGCTCCTCTGCCCCTTGGCGGAACGGCCTCGCGAAGTAGGCTGAGCACATCATGGAACCGCTCCTGAACTGGCTCGGCCACTACTGGTGGATCGTCTTTCCCGTGATGGGCGTGGCGGGCGGTGTAGCCAAGCGCTGGGAGTGGGCGGCCAGGCGACGCCATGAACGCCGCCTCGAGACGCTGCGCATGAAGGCGGAGATCAAGAAGGCCGAGCTCGAGGCACGCGGGCTGCCGACGCGCCAGGCTCCCGCGGTCATCGACACCACGGCATCCGTCGCTCCGAGCGAACTGCTCACCCGCCTCTTCGCCGAGCACGACCAGATCACCGCGCGCTGGCTCGACTACGAGCTCGACGTCGCTAAGCTCATCGCCTTCCCCGCCATGAGCGACGGCCGCCAGCCCCTGGTCGCGGCCTTTCTGAGGGCGAAGAAGACCGCGGATGCTCTGCGCCCGGCATCCGCCGACGCCAAGGTCTCGGAGAAGCAGGTCTCGGAGTACCTCGATGCGGTCGGCGCCTACGCGGTCGCATTCGAGATCGCCGAGAAGGACGCCCGGCGCCTGCGAGACTCGACCTTCACCGAACCGGAGCGCAAGCGCCTCGACCGCGCGCAGCAGCTCCTCAAGGTCGCCGTCGACGAGTCGGCGACACAGGCCGAGCGCAACGTCGCCTACAAGCGGGTGCGCGACGAGCTCGACGGTCTGATCCTGCTCAGCGACGAGGCCGTCGAAGTGCTCGAGAAGCAGGTGGCCCGGGAACTGCCTTCCGCTTCCGCACAGCCGGATTCCGCGGAGGGCGCCGCCGACCCGATACGCTCCGCCTCGCCGCAGACTCAACCGCGAGAAGAAGCATGACCCCCGAGAACGTCACAGGTCCTGTCGCTCACCACGCCGAAGCACCCGTCTGGTGGCCGGGCTGGGGAGGGCTGCGCTGGGTCGATGCACAAGCCGGTGATCTGCTCGCGCTCGGGCTGGAAGGCGTGAGCCGGCAACATGTGGACGACGAGTATCTGGCATTCGCCCGGCCCCGTTCCGGTGGGGGACTCGTCGCGGTCGGCGCCCGTACCCTCTATCTCGCGGATGACGTCGACGGGCAGACTCGCGCGGTGGCAACGCTGGGCGACGATTCCCGCGTGCGCATGAACGACGGATGCGCAGATCCGCACGGCCAGCTGCTGGCAGGATCCATGGCCTACGACAGCACACCCGACGCCGGGGGCCTACTGCGGATCGACGCCGAGCTGCACGTCACAACGTTGCTGCAGCGAGTGACGATGTCGAACGGCGTCGCGTTCTCGCCCGACGCTCGCCGCGCCTACTATGTCGACACCGCCACGCACCGCATCGACGTGTTCGACGTGGCCGAGGGCGAACTCCGCGGGCGGCGCACGTTCGTCTCCATCCCCGAGACGCAGGGGGCGCCCGACGGCCTCACGGTCGCAGTCGACGGCAGCGTATGGGTCGCCCTCTGGGGTGGCAGCGCGGTTCACGGGTATGACGCCGCGGGGCTGCACATCGCGACGATCGAGCTCCCGGTGCCCCAGGTCAGCGCGTGCACATTCGGCGGCGATGACCTGGGAACGCTCTACATCACGACCTCGGCGCAAGGGCTCGGCGCCCACCACGGCACCCAAGCCGGCTCCCTCTTCGCCGTGCGACCGGGGGTGCACGGCATCCCCGCCACGCCCTTCGCGGGCTGAGGAGCCCGGGAAGGGCCGCAGGCACCCCGACGGCCTCTGCCCGAGGCACGGTGCACTCAGCGAAAGGAACCGTGCCCCGGACACAGGCCGCGGGATGAACCGCGATCAGCTCAGGCGCACGCGTTCGGCGCGCTGGCGCTGACGGCCGAGACCTTCGATCTCGAGGGTCATTTCGTCGCCGTCCTGCAGGTACGGGAATCGCCCGGAGAGCGCGACACCCTGCGGCGTGCCGGTGTTGATCACATCGCCCGGCTCGAGCACCATGTACTGGCTCAGCTCGTGCACGATCTGCAGCACGGAGAAGATCATGTCCCCCGTCGACGAGTCCTGTCTCGGCTCGCCGTTCACGAATGAGCGCAGCCGTAATGACTGTGCGTCGATCTCATCGGCAGGGACCAGAGCAGGGCCGAGCGGATTGAAGGTCTCCGAGCATTTGCCCTTCGACCACTGCCCTCCGGAGACGTCGAGCTGGTACGCGCGCTCCGAGACGTCGTTCGAGATCGCGTATCCCGCAACGACCTCGCGGGCCGCGTCGGGAGATGACAGGTAGCGAGCCGGCTTTCCGATCACGATCGCCAGCTCGACCTCCCAGTCGACCTTCTCGGCGCTGGGCGGCAGCAGCACGACGTCATCCGGACCGACGACCGTGTTGGGGTGCTTGAAGAAGACCACCGGATGCTCGGGCGGTTCGGCACCGGATTCGGCGGCGTGAGCCGCGTAGTTCTGACCGATGCAGACGACGGCGGCGGGGCGAGCGACCGGAGCGCCGATGCGCAGCCCGTCGACGTCGACCGCGGCGAGCGCGCCGCTCGCGAGGGCCTGGCGAGCGCGAATGATCCCGTCCGTGGCGAGGAAGGGGCCATCGATCTCGTCGGTCAGCGGCGCGAGGTCGTACACGATCCCGGATTCTCGGACGTAGGGGCGTTCGCGGCCGACAGGACCGAGTCGCAGGAGTTCCATGATGTCCTCAGATCAGAGCGCAGTCGCGAAGACGGGGTTGACGATCGGCACGGTCTCGCCTGCCAGGAACCGGATGATGTTCTCGGCGGCGTGCACGGGAAGATCAGCCAGCGCCTGAGGCGAGTACCACGCAGCGTGCGGGGTGAGCAGAACCTGGTCGAGGTCGCGTAGCGGCGAGTCGGCGGCGAGCGGCTCTTCTTCGAACACGTCGAGCGCGGCGGCCCCCAGCTGCCCGGCGCGCAACGACGTCGCAAGCGCCACCTCGTCGATGAGAGGACCTCGGCAGGTGTTGACGAGCACCGCCCCCGCCTTCATGGTGGCGAGGACTGCCGCGTCGATCAGATGGTGGGTGTCGTCGGTGAGCGGCACGTGCAGCGTGAGGATGTCTGCCTGCGCCACCGCGTCGGGGATGCCGACGGGCTCGCATCCCGCTTCACGCACAGACTCGACGGCGGCGTACGGATCAGCCACGAGCACACGGAAGCCCAGTGCGCGGCAGCCGCGGGCGACCATCGAGCCGATGCGCCCGAAACCGAGCACGGAGACGGTCGTGGCTGACGGACGCACGGCCAGCGGGTGCGCCTCGACCGCCTTCCAGGTGCCGGCGCGCACGGCTCGGTCATAGGCCGGGATGCCGCGGGCCTGGGTCATGATCATCGCGATCGTGTGTGCGGCCACCTCTTCGATGCAGTAGCTCGGGGTGTTGGCGACAGCGATGCCACGGGCGGTCGCTGCCGCGACGTCGACCATGTCGTAGCCGATGCCCACTCGGCTGATGATGCGGAGCTTCGGCATCCGGTCCATCACCTCCCCCGTGATCTGCGCCCACTGCACGACCAGGCCTTCGGCTTCGCGACCGAGGTCGGCGATGTCTTCAGCGCTGCCTGATGCGGCGCGCTCGGCGCGCAGCCCCGCCTGCCGGAGGGTGTCTTCGATGACGGTTCCCGGCAGGTCGCAGTCGCTGACGAGGATGAACGGTGCGGTCATGTCAGCGATGCTATAGCATCTAGCAGATCGATGCACGACCCCGATACGGCGCTCGATCCTCACGGGATTTGCTATAGCATCAGACGCATGACCGTTCGCCGCGTACTGATCACGGGGGCGAGTTCCGGCATCGGGACCGCTGCCGCACTCGAACTCGCCTGCGAGGGCACCGCTCTGTGGATCACGTATGCCGGGCGGGAGGCCGAGGCTCTCCGCATCGCTGAGGAATGTCGTCGTGCGGGGTCGCCCGAGGTCCGGATCTCACGTCTCGACCTGCGCGAGCAGGAGTCGATCGATGCGCTGATCGACGATGTCACTGCCGGGTGGGGCGCGCTGCACGTACTCGTGAACAACGGGGGCGTCTGCCCGTACACGCCCTACGACGACATCGAGTTCGCCGAGTGGGACATGGTCCTCGAGACCAACGCCCGCGGCACGTTCTTCCTCACCCGCGCGGCTCTCCCCTTGCTCCGCGCCGCCGACGGCGACCGCTCAGTGATCAACATCTCCTCGATCGCCGGCCAGGTGGGCGCGCTGCAGACCGGCATCCACTACGCCGCCAGCAAGGGAGCCATCCTCGCGATCACGCGCAGCTTCGCGCGCCATCTGGCCGCCGAGGGCATCCGCGTCAACGCCGTGGCTCCCGGACCGGTCGCGAGCGCCATCACCGACCAGCTTCAGGGCCCAGGGCGCGCGAGGCTCGAGGCAGGAATCCCTCTCGGCGCATTCGGCCGGCCGGAAGATGTCGCCTGGATCATCGCGTCGCTCGCCTCGGAACGCGCCCGTTTCATCACCGGAGCGACCTACGACGTCAACGGAGGAGTTCGCATTGACTGACCGCACCGCCCTCGACACCGTCCGGGCCCAGCTCGACGCCTTCAATGCGCACGACCTCGACGCATTCGTCGCGACATACGCCGAGACGGCGGTGATCACGGGAGTGGCGCCCGAACCGCTGATCGGATCCGCGGCAATCCGCGCGTTCTACGAGCCTCGGCTGCAGAGTCCCGAGCTGTCCTGCGTGATCGAGACCAGCGTGCAGTTCGGCACGCGGTGGGTCGTCGCCCAGGAAAAGGTCGTCAATGCGGACGTCTCGACGGAGACCATCGCGACCTTCGACGTGGTCGGCGGACTGATCGCACGAGCCTCGATGCTCAAGGCCTGAGGAACGAGTCGCGATCACTCATGCTCGGGCAGGATCGGAGACGACCACCCCGGGTCGCGCCCCAGCTGCGCCGCCCGCGACACGGAGCTCGCACCGTAACGGTCACTCAGGGTGTCGAGAACGCCATCCAGACGCGCCTCATCGCCCCAGTCGATCGGCAGCTCGGGCTGGACACGATCGGCGCGGTCGAGTTGCGACAGTGAGACGCCGAGCAGGCTGATCCCCCGATCGGCGATCTCGGGCAGCGCTGCAGCCAGGAGGGCGCGAGCCATCGTGAGCACGACCGCGGTGCGGTCGGTCGGCATCCGAAGCGAATGGGAGCGCGTTACCTTCGTGAAGTCTCCGAAGCGCAGCCGCAGCACGACGGTGCGGCAGACGCGGTCGCCGCCGCGAAGACGCCGAGCAAGTCGGTCGACGATCTGCGTGAGGATCAGGTCGAGCTCCTCGGCTGAACGAGGATGCTTTCCCAGCGCGCGCTGGGAGCCGACCGACCCACGGCGACGCGTGGTGTCTACCGGCCGCGGATCTCGGAGGCGAGCGAGCGCATGCACGTGCGCGCCCGTCGCCTTGCCCAGCATCCGCTCGGCGGTTGCGGCTTCGAGCTCGGCGAGTTCGCCCACGGTGCGGATGCCGTAGCGGTGCAGCTTCTCTGCCGTCACCGCCCCCACGCCCCACAGGCGCTCGACCGGAAGCGGGAGCAGGAACTCCTCCTCGCGCTCGGGCTCCACGATCATCAACCCGTCCGGCTTGCTGACCGCACTGGCGACCTTCGCGAGGAACTTCGTGCGTGCGACACCGACCGATATCGCAAGCCCCGCCTCCGCGCGCACACGCTCCCGCAGGCGGACCGCGATCTGCTCGGGAGTGCCGGCGAGCCGTCGCAGACCCCCGACCTCGAGGAACGCCTCGTCGATCGAGAGTCCCTCGACGAGCGGAGTGATGTCACGGAAGATCGCGAACACCTCTTTGCTCGCCGCGGAGTAGGCGTCCATGCGGGGCGTCACGACGACGGCATCAGGACAGATCTCGCGCGCCTGCCGACCGCCCATCGCCGTGCGGACTCCGCGGGCCTTCGCCTCATAGCTCGCGGCCAGCACGACCCCGCCGCCGACGATGACGGGTCGGCCACGCAGCTCCGGGGCGTCGCGCTGCTCGACCGAGGCGTAGAAGGCGTCGAGGTCGGCGTGCAGCACTGTGGCTTCTCCGCGCATCCGCCCTCCCGCCCTTCCGTCCTTCCATCGACGACCGGATCGTCGCACGGACGGCGGACATCGGTGGCGGGCCTGCGGGGAGCGGAACGGTGTCCGTGCCCGGGTCTATGTTCGGCGCGTGCCGGAACCGGTGATGCAGTGGTGGGCGCGACGGCAGTTCTCCCGCGGTCGCGCGGTTCCCTATGCCGTGGGCACCTACCGTGCCGGATGGGCGGCCTATCCGGAGCTCATCAGGCAGTACCATCCGGATCTGAACCACGGCATCGCCCTGTCACAGATTCCCCTCGCGGCCGATGTGCTCCTGTGCTGGGAGTGCGCGGTCGGGCATCGTTTCGCCGCCACCCCGACCGAGCAGCGTGAACGCCCTGGTCGGGTGCGACGCCGCTCCGCGTGGTGCCCGGAGTGCTCGACCCTGGCCCGCCCTCAGCCGGTCGTACTCGGTGAAGCCCGCGCGATCGCCCGCAAGCCGCCTCGGCCGGCCCCGGCACTCTGCACCAAGACCCCCGGGGTTCCCACGGGCACTGCGTTCGTGAGCGAGTGCGCGCCGCGGCCGGCGTCCGCGGCGGAGGGCCGGCTGCGTGCAGAACTCGCCGCACGAATCGAGTTCGACACCGCCATGAACGCGGTGAAGGTGTCGCGACCGTTGTTCCGCCACACCGAGGTCTGGCCGGACATCCTGTTCCCGGAACTTCGGATCGCACTCGAGTACGACACGGTCGGCCGTCATGGACTGGAGCACGTCGGGAAGAAGCAGGATGCTGATCTGCGGAAGGATCGCGCGCTCCGCTCGGCGGGGTGGGAGGTGATCCGCATCCGGACCGGCAAGCTCGAGCAGCTCGGTCCGCACGACCTCATGATGTCGTCGCTGGGCGCGAAGAGCGTCGGCCACGTCATCGAGGAGATGCGAGTCATCCGCGGAGCGCTGCTCGTGGATGCGTATCTCCGGTGACGGATTCGGGCTCAGCCGTCGAACCGCTTCCGCAGGGCCGGATCGATCGCGATGTCGCCGAAGGATGCCGTCCACGCCCCGTCGACCGCGATCGACTGTCCGGAGATATAGGGGGCCTCTCCTGAGAGCAGGAACGCCGTGAGCGCCGCGACCTCCTCAGCTCGGGCGATCCGGCGCATCGGCGGCCCCTCCGTGAGTGCGCGCTCCTCGGCCTCGGGGTCAGCCGCGCGCGAGATCTGGGCTTCGAGGTGAGGAGTGCGAACGCCTCCGGGCGCGACCGTATTGGCGCGTATGCCGAGACCGCCATACGACACCGCCACGCTGCGGGTGAGCGCGTCGATCCCGCCCTTTGTGAACTCGTAGGCCGCGTGGTCGATGAAGCTGGAGCGGCCGTGGATCGAGCCGATGTTGACGATCGCACCGGCGATGCCCTGTTCCACGAAAGCCGAGACCGCGGTCGCGCAACCCCAGATGTACCCGAACCCGTTGATGTCGATGATGTCGCGCACGACGGCCTCGTCGAGGTCGTGCAGCGGGGTGCGCTTGGTGATCCCGGCATTGTTGACCCAGCCGGAGAGCGGGGCCCTGGCCGTGGCGGCATCGGCCGCCCGGCCGTGCGACACGCGATCGGCGGCGTCGCCGAGAACGACCTCCGCGACGACACCCTCCTCAACCGTGCCCGACCCGGGCGAGCGCTCGAGTCCGATCACGATCCAGCCGTCGGCAGTGAGGCGTTCGGCGATCGCACGGCCTATTCCCTTGCCACTGCCGGTGACGACAACGCTGCGGGGGGAGTTCATCATGTCAATTCCTCTCGAATCGGAAGACCGTGGAGTCGAGCGCGAAGCCGAGGCCGGGTGCCCCGCCGGGGGTCACGCCTCCCGAGAACCGCGGACCGCCCTTGATGAACGACGGTGCAGGATCGTAGGGATTGATCCCGCGTGCGAACGTCTCGACCTGGATGCCGAGGTGCGCGGTGACCTCAGGATAGACATGCCCAGACAGGGGTACGCCGCGCTCAGCCGCCCACGCGATGAGCTCGCGCGCCGGCGTGACACCGCCGATCGCGACGACATCGAGTCGCAGGGCATCGACCCCGCCCACGTCGACCAGCGCCTTCAGCACCGCCGGGTCGGTCACCTCGTCACCGACGGCGACCGCAAGACCGCATCCGCGCCGGATGCGTGCGACTCCCTCTGCGTCTTCGGGCAGCAGCGGATCCTCCAGCCAGGCAAGCCTCGGGTCACCCCACTGCGCGATCTCAGCCAGCGCGGCATCCGCGTCGTTCCAGCCGAAGCCCGCGTCGACGACCAGCCCCGTCTTGGCAGGCAGCTCCGCGTTCAGCATCGCGATCAGGTCGCGCATGTATGCCGGATCGGGAATGCGCGAGATCTTGACCTGGGACCACCCTGCCGCCTGCCCCAGCACCTCGTCAGCCACCTCGCGCGGCGTACGGTTCGGCGATGGGTAGGCGGCGACGAGCATCGCATCGCGCGGACCTTCGCCCGTGCCGAGCAGCGTCCACAGGGGCACGCCCGCGCGACGCGCGGCGATGTCCCAGAGCGCGATGTCGACCAGTCCGATCGCCCGACGCACCAGCCCCACCCGGCCCACGATCGCGCTGCCCCGCAGCATCCGCTCCCAGGCCGCAGCCGGGTCGTCAGCATCCGCGCCGATCGCATGCGGGGCGACGAGACGCTCGACGATCTCCGCCATCGGCGCCTCTCGGGAGAGGCAATAGGCGACGCCGATGGTGCCGTCGTCGGCGGTCACCTGCACCGCGCTGTACTCACGGTGTGTCACCGTCATCGCCCCCAGGTGCAAGGGTTCCGGCAGCGGCAGCGCCGTCGTCGCAGTGTCGACGCGGACGATGGTCATTCGGGCTTCTTCGCGAGAGGCACACCGTAATCGACCATGAAGCCGCCGTCGACGTAGAGGGTCTGGCCGTTCATGTACCTCGATTGGTCGGAGACGAGGAAGCTGACCGCCGCGGCGATCTCGCTCGCCTCGGCCAGACGTTTCGCGGGGATGCGGGAGAGGATCGTGTCGAGGTCGAGCGTTCCCGCTTCGACGCCCTGGCGGAAGACGCCGGTATCGACGTAGCCCGGGGCGACGGCATTGACGCGCACTCCGCGGGCAGCCCATTCGGCACCTGCAGTCGAGGTCAGACCGATCACCGCGGCCTTGGTCGTGGCGTAGGGGGCGCGGCCCGCGGAACCGCGCGAGGAGATGGAGGAGATGTTCACGATGCGACCGCCTCCGCGCTCCAGCATCCGCTTGCCTGCCGCCTGCAACGCCGAGAAGACGCCGTGCAGGTTGACGTCCACCACGGCCGACCACTCCTTCCAGCTGAGGTCTTCGATGCCGCGATGACGCTGGATGCCGGCGTTGTTGACGAGCACCTCGATGGGCCCGAGCTCCGCCTCGATCTCACCGAAGACCCGATCGACGTCGTCGTGGTCGGTCACGTCGAGCTCTCGCCACAGGATGCCGTGAGGGTTCTCGGCTGCAGTGAGCCCCGGCACCCGGTCGGCGGCGACGACCAGATATCCGTCGACGCTGAGGCGCCGACCGATCTCCCAGCCGATGCCGGCGGACCCTCCGGTGACGATGGCGACAGGCGCGGTCATTGCTCTCCCTTGGCTCAGATTTGCTATAGCAAGTGTAGTCATGGTGCCGTCATGGGCTGAGCAGAGAGGCGACGACGGCGATGGCGTGCTCCTCGAGCAGTTCGAGCGCGCCGGGAGCGAGGGGCGTCTGCCAGGCCTGGTACGCACCTCGCGCGTAGGCGTCCCTCGTCGGCAGATACACGAATCCCGGCCCGTTGGTGAGGTTCATCACCACGATCGGGGTCTTGGGGAATCGCCTCCGAAGCGCAGTCTGCAACCGCGAGTACGCCTCGCCCGGATGCCCCACGATCACGGCATCCCCCAGCCGCCATGCCCAGACCGGATGCTCGACGGTCGGACCGTCGATGTACCCCTCCCGCAGGTTCCGAGCGCGACTCAGGCGCTCCTCTCGGGAGCGCGGGTCGATGTCCTTCCACTCCTCAGTGAGGTCGTCGATCGTCGGCAGCTTCCGCAGCGGCAGCTCGACGCTCGTCACGGAGCCGACCGCGCCGTCGCCGCCCGCAGCGCTGTGTCCGGCCCAGATCGCAAGCGGAGCGCCCGACTCCACGACTCCGTCGAGCGTCAGCTCCTCTCCCGGCACCGGCAGCGCGTCGAGGGCGGCGAGCACCGCGTGGCCGAGCGAGCGCCCGTGCCGGTCGGCGACACCGACATCTCCGGTGTACTGCTCGCGCGGCGCCAGTTCACCTGAGGCGCCTTGCACGAACAGGCACAGCGCGCCCGTCGCGCTCTCGACGACCTCGCGCATCGCTCCCACGTAGTCCGGTGAGACCTCACGGTTCTGCCACGCGAGGGTCGTCGGGTGGCAGGCATAGTTCACGAGGCTGCCGCACATCACGCCATCCACGCTGATCCGTCCGATCGTCACGGTGTCATCGGACTCGGCCTCGGGGTTGCAGCCTACGAGCGCCCGCCCGTCCACGTCGAGTTCGCGATCGGCGGCCAGGGCGCAGTGCCCCGTGGTCCACTCGATGAGTCCCGGACGTGCCCCCTCGAGCGCTTCGCGGCCGGCTGCGACTCCTGCCGCCGCCAGCGCTTCGAGGTACCCGGGAATCAGCTCGCCACCCGGAAGGTGGGCGTCGGCGGCGCAGAGCACGGCGCCGGCGTGGGTGTGCGAGAGCGACAACATCAGTTGCTCGGCGTCGAGGCCGAGGCCGGACAGGATCGCGCCGCGCACGCTCCGCTCGTCCGCGACGCGGCGCCACCAGGTGCCGTCGACCGCGAGCAGCACTCGCGGACGATCATCATCGCCGATCACGGCGAGCGCGGTCAGCTCGAATGGGCGGTGAGCGCCCTCTGAGCGTTCCCACTCGGCCGGCCCCCAGTTCTTGGCGCGGATGCCGAGAGGCGGGGTGATGTCGCGGCGGGCGACGCCGATTCTCGCCCGCGTGCGGGGGACGCGGATGCGATCGCCGAAGCGCGTGCCGGAAGCCGTGTCATTCACTCGAGGTCCTCCTTCTTCTCCCGGACGTTCTTCTCCCTGATGCCGACGCACGCGAGGTGCGGGGCTGCGTCACGCCCGTCACGCGATCTTGAGCACATCAGCCAATAGCACCCGCGCGCCTGCCTCGGGGAGTCCGGCCTCGACCTGACGTTCGACACAGTCGCTGTAGAGCAGCGTGGAGGACTCGGAGAATCCACCCGCCAGCCGCAGATGCCCGCCTACGAACTGGCTGCCTGTGATGCGCGCGTGGTTGACCCCCGCACTGACGTCCAGGTGCGCCGCTCCCTTCTCAGCCGTGGAACTCACGCCGCTCAGCCGCCAGGTGACGACCCCCGCGCCCGCGGCCCGCGAGAGCAGGGCACCCGCGTCGCGGTCGGTGCCGAGCTCGACTCCCTCCACCACGATGATCTGGTCGCGCACCGCGGTGGCGGTGAGCAGGACGTCGCGCACACTGCCCCCGCGGATGGCCACCCGCGACGCGCCGAGCTCGGCGGGAGCTCCTGTCGCCGGACCGCTCAGGCGGCAATCGAGGAACTCGACAGGTCCGGCACCGCGGGCCTTCATCCCATCGATTCCGGTGATCGTGCAGCGCACGAAGCTGACCGGAGCCGTGACAGGGGTCTGTATCAGCACCTGATCCTTGGGCAGCGCGAACGTGCAGTCCTCGATCGTCGTGGGCCTCGACGATCGAGCGGACCGCTGTCCGATCGCCAGCAGGCCTGCGGTGCAGCCGCGAAGCTGCGCCCCATCGGCGTTGACCGTCATGGTGGCCTGCGGGTCGAAGGTCGAACGCCCGATCACGCGGACGTTCTCGAGCGTCAGATCGCTGATCTTCGTGCCGGCGACGAACCACGAGCAGACGTGATCTCTCACCGTGATTCGTTTGGCGGAGGTGCCCCATTGCGCCCCCGAGTTGGCGATGTCCATCAGCCCCGAGCACCCGATGAAGGTGAGGTCGTGCTCGTATTGGCCGTGCGTGGTGAAGGGGTTTCCTCCCTGATCGTCACCGTCGCCGTGGCAGTTCTCCACGATGCAGTATGCGCTCGCGGTCAGGTCATTGAGATGCCTCGCGTTGGATGACGTGCAGTCGCTCACCCGACCGTAGAGGCTGTAGATCTGCTGCGTGAGATATCCCGCGCCCCCGTAGAACACGGTGGGCGGGTTCTCGATCGAGCAGCGCTCGGTCGAGAAGTGGGTGTTCCACCGTCGCATCACGACCGGCCACCAGGTGCGGCTGGCATGGACGTCGGCGACGTCGCAGTGGATGGCGTATTCGAAGGCGATCGGGTGCGATCCGGTTCGCTCGCGGGAGTCGGGCAGCGACCCGTCGGAGGGGCCGTCGAACGGCCCTGCCCCGAGGAATCTCATATCGGAGATGCGCACTCCCGCGACAGGATCCATCTGCCGCCACGTGAGCCTGCGGCCCTTGTCGAGCGGCCAGCCGTTCAGGTAGTTGATCCTGATGTGCTGGCCGTCGATCTGCTGGGTCACCTGGACGAATCGCTGGATCTCGCGCTCATCGGCCCCGCCTCCGGCCACGGAGTCGCACTGCAGCGCCCACCACGTGTCGACGGGGAACTTCGTCGCATCCGGCACCGCGACGGCATCCGTCAGCTCCGGCCAGGCTTCAGCCAGCTCGTGCTCGACGACGACGTCGAGAGACACTCCGGAGAAGAACATCACAGCGCCGAAGGGGTTGTCGTGGGTGTTCTCCTCGATCCCGTCGGTCGTGATGAGATGGCCTCCGAAGTCGATCTCGAGGTGGGATCTGGTGAAGCGATGCCGCCGCTGGAACAGCAGATCGGTGCTGCCCTGTATCCGCATTATGCGCGGATCGACCACCATGGCATCGAGCGCATCATCGGCCGGGGTGTCTGCCCCCATGATGCCGAAGACCCTGAAGTCGACGGTGCCGTCATGCTGCAGCAGCCACTTCGTACCCGCCCTGCCGGCGATCACCGTTCCGCCGTTGGCTGCGGCATCCGATTCGCCGGCCCCCACGTACGCGAGAAGTCCGGCGTCGCCCGGCACCCGGTAGCCCGCGACGACCGCCACCTCGCCCTCGCGTGCACGAAGACCGGAGAGATCCGAGACGGACTTCGCGATCGTGACGTTCTTCGTGCCCGCACCGACCGGGGACGCGTGTGCGGCCGACGCGCCGGCGATGGATCCGGCGGCTCCGAGCGCGGCCGCACCGAGCCCTGCGATGAGGGCGCGGCGACCTGTGGAACGCACGCGCGCGCGTGCGTCATCGTCGCTCGGCGTGTGCGGGTCCGCCACGGCGGATGCAGTGTGTGTCATCATGACTCCTTCGTCGTCGAGAGCTCGCCCACGTCGAGCAGAGCCGCGGCCGGAATCGTGAAATCGCTCCGCCGGCTCAGCACGAAGGCGATGGTCGCGCCGAGCAGAGTGAGACCGGCGATCAGGAGCAGCCCCCAGATCGCCGAGCCGGTGGTCCCGCTGATCCAGCCGATCGCGTACGGACCGGCGAAGCCGGCCAGGTTGCCGACCGAGTTGATGAACGCGAGCCCGGCAGCGGCGGCGGTGCCGGTGAGCACCATCGGCGGCAGGCTCCAGAACAGCGGCGTGGTCGAGAACAGCGCCGACATGCCGAGGCACAACGCGATGAGCGCGACCACCGGAGTGCCCTGAGCCGCGACCGCCGCGACGAGCGACAGCGCAGTGATCGAGAGCGTGATGCCGATCTGCAGTGGGATGTTGCCCTGTTTCCTGGCGGCGAGCTCCCACGGGAGCATGACAAGGGCCGCGCACAGGTTCGGCAGCGCGACGAGCCAGCCGGTCGTGGAGTTGGAGAAGTCGCCCATGCTCTTCACGATCGTCGGCAGCCACATTCCCAGTCCGTACGCGCCGAAGACGACGCCGAAGAACAGCACGATCAGGGTCCACAGGCGCCCGTTGCCGAACACCTCTCCCAGACGCAGCCGGCCGTGCTTCTGCTCTGTGGCAGCGGTCTCGGCCGCGAGGGTGTCATCGATCCACTGCTGCTCGCTCGCATCGAGCCAGCGCGCGTCCTGCGGACGGTCCGGCAGCCAGAAGAAGACCACGAACGCGAGGACGACTGCGGGGATGCCCTGCAGCAGGAAGACGAGCTGCCAGCCGGCAAGACCCCACATGCCGTGGAGCTCCAGCATCCAGCCGGACAGCGGTGCGGCGACCGCGTTGGCGATCGGGTTCGACAGCACGAAGACCGCGAGCACCTGGGTTCGGTACTGCCTCGGGAACCAGAGGGTGAGGTACAGAAGCACCCCGGGGAAGAACCCTGCTTCGGCGACGCCGAGGACGAAGCGCGCGATCGCGAACTGCGTCGAGTCCTGCACGAACGCCGTCAACGCGGCGACCACGCCCCACGACACCATGATGCGGGCGATCCACTTGCGGGCGCCGAAGCGCTCGAGCAGCAGATTGCTGGGGACCTCGAAGAGCAGGTACCCGATGAAGAAGATGCCCGCGGCGAACCCGAAGGCGGCTTCGGTGATCTGCAACGCGGTCGTCATCTCCAGCTTGGCGAAGCCTGCGTTGTTCCTGTCCATGTAGGCCACCAGGTACAGCAGCCCGAGAAAGGGGCCGAGGCGCCAGATGGCCTTCTTCATGGCGGATGCCCCCACCTCCTCCGGCGTGCGCGCACCGATCACGGTTCCGTCCTGGGACATTGGCGACTCCTCATCGTCGGGCCGTTGCTTTGCTATAGCATCTAGCAAATACCTCGACGTGTCTACTGATTCGCGAAGATGCCATAGCATCGAGCGAACGAACGCGCTCGCTCGATCGCTCGCTCGACGAGACGGCGCCGCGGATACAGAAGGGCAGCGAATGCGCAGCGTCTCGGACCAGAACATCGCCGAACAGGTCACCGAGGCACTGCGCTCGGCCATCCACTCCGGCGAGTTCGTCCCCGGCGAGCGCCTCGTCGAGAGGAAGCTCGCCGAGCGACTCGGCGTGAGCCACATCCCGGTGCGCGAGGCCCTGACCCGTCTCGCCCAGGAGCGCCTCATCACACGGGAGCCCCGCCGCGGCGCGCGCGTCGCGCAGCTCAGCGCGCAGGACCTGGAGGAGATCTCGAGCCTGCGGATCGTGCTCGAGCAGTTCATGGCGATCCGGGTGCAGGAACGATGGAACGAGGAGTCGGCAGCCCGGCTCGGCTCGATCATCCAGGCGATGTCGGATGCCGAGCCCGGCGATATCGACGAAGTGCTGCGCCAGGACCGCCTCTTTCACGAGACGCTCGCCGAGCTCGCCGAGCACCGTTTCCTCGATGAGGTGAGCGGCCAGTTGCGCGGCCGCATCACCGGCTTCCTGCGCGCCGCCAACGCCGCCCTCGCTCCTGCGGAGCAGGAGGAGCACGTGCGCAGCCACCAGCACATCGTCGACGCCATCGCGAGCGGCGATCCCGAACGGGCGCGGGCGGTGATCACCGAGCACGTGACCAGAGCCGTCGAGCGCATCGCGCCGTCTGCGGAGCGAACCGCACCCTGACCCCGCAGACGACCGCCGCCCGCTGAAAGCGGCATCCTCAGACGACGAGGTTGGCGGCGTCGACGACCCGATCGCCCGCGGCGGGGAAAGCCGTGCGGTTCACACCCGACTCGACGTTGCCGGTGTGCACCAGCGTCGACGACGCACCGAACGCGGCATCCGTCAGTTCCACCGCCCCACCCTCGAAGCGGTTGCCGACCGCGCGATAGTGGGTCACGCCTTTCGTGACCGAGACATGCGTCGACGAGCCCTCGGCGAGGAAGGTGCTGTCTGACAGCGAGAGGTGCAGCTCGCCGTCGCCAGTGCGGGAGATCGCCGTTCCGCCCTTGATCGCGACATCGGATCCGGCCATCTCGATCGCCTGACGCTCGGATCGCGCCGCCGCGATGCGGGCGTTGCGAAGCGTCGATCCCTCGAATCGCAACCGCTCCGACGACGAGACGATGGGCGCCGCGTCGTCGGCCGCGGTGAGTGTGGAGCCGCGGAACGTGACGGATCCGGCGCCCGTGATCTTCATTCCGCCGACGCGCTCGAGCACGGTGTCGACGAACGTGACGGGCGTCTTCACGGTCGCGTTGGTGAGCTCACCGGGAGCGACGAACGTGAAGTGCGAGTCAGTGATCACGGTCGGCCGTGAGGAGTTGTCGGATGTCTGGGTGATCACGAGGGTGTCGGATGCCGTGCACCCGCGCAGCTGGGCGCCGTCGGCATTGATCCACAGCATCCCGGATCCTGCGAGCGACGGCTTGCCGATCACCTGCACGTCTTCCAGGGTGAGGTCCGTGACGCGCACGCGAGCGACGAACCACGAGCACACGTGCTTGCGCACCGTGATGCGCTTGGCGGCCGAGCCCCATGCGGCCCCCGAGTTCGCGAAGGTCATGAGCCCCGAGTTGCCCGTGTAGGTGAGATCGTGCTCGTACTGTCCATGCGTGACGAACGGCCCCTGATCGTCGCCGTCGCCGTGGCAGTTCTCGACCAGGCAGTAGGCGCTGGCGGTGAAGTCGTTGAGGTGCCGGGCGTTGGCCGTATGACAGTTCGCGACGTATCCGTAGAGGCAGTAGATCTGCTGCGTCAGGTAACCTGCTCCGCCCCAGGTGACCGAGGTGGGGTTCTTGAGCGTGCAGCTGACGGTCGAGTAGTACGTGTTCCATCGACGCTGGATCAGCGGCCAGAACGTGCCGGTGCCGTCGATGTGATCGACGTCGCAGCGCACCGCGTACTCGAAGGCCAGCGGGTGCGAACCTGTGTACTCGTCGGTCCCGGTGCCGAGGAACTTCAGGTTCGAGACGGTCACGTCCTGCACCGGAACCACTCGGCGCCAGGTCATCGTGCGGTCCTTGCCGAGCGGCCAGCCGTTCTTGTAGTTGATGCGGATGTGCGTGCCGTCGACGATCTGCGTCACCTGCACCATCCGCTGCAGCTCGCGCTCCCACCGGCCCGACAGCGCGTTGACCTCAGCGGCGTACCAGTCGCCGACCGTGAAGAACGACGAATCGGCCACCGGGAAGACGTCGCCGAGATCCGGCACGACCTCGCCCAGCTTCGCTTCGTGCACGGCATCGGTCACCTCGCCACGGAAGAACATCACCGCCGCGAACGGGTCGTCCTTGCCCGCATTCTCGATACCCACGGTCGTCATCAGGTGTCCACCGAAGTCGAAGGCGATGTTCGACCGGGAGAACCTGTGGCGACGTACGAAGTTGAGGTCGCTGTGCGCCTCGATGCGATGGATGCTCGGATCGTTCACCATGGCGTCGAGAGCATCATCGGCGTTGACGGTCGCGTCCTTCACGCCGAACATGCGGAAGTCGACGACCCCGTCATGCACGAGCAGCCACGCGCCTCCGTCGGGAGCCGCGAGCACGGTGCCGCCATTCGCCGCAGGCGCATCCGGCTTCACGAACCGGTACAGCCCGGCACCTCCGTCGCCCGGGACGGAATAGCCGGTCGTGCGGACGAGGTCTCCGTTCTTGCCCTTGCGCTTTACGAGGTCGATCGCGGTGCCGCCGCTCGCCCCCGACGACGACCCGGAAGCCCCCTGGACAGCATGGGGGCCCGTTGCCTGCGCGGGTGTCTGTACGCTCACTGCGGCCACACCGCCGATCGCCGCCGCTCCGAATCCGGCGAGCAGCATGCGCCTGCTGCGCAGAGCGGCGGTCTCGGTCTTGTCCTGCTGGGTCATGCTCATCCTCCTAGCGACGTTCTCGCCGCGGTCAGGCGTCCGGTCATCCGGCCGGTCGCGTCATCCGATCGATCCCCAGTCCCCAGATATCTCCGAGCGCGCGCTCAGAAGTAGTCGCCCGCCGTGAAATGACGGATGCCGTCGAGACGCGAGGCACGACGCAGCGGGCGTGTCATGCCGGTGCGATCCTCCTTGCGCACGGCTGCCGGAGCGAAGGTTCGCAGCGCCGCCTCCTCCTCGGGCAGGGCGGGGACGGCGAGTTCGCACGACCTCACACCGGCCGACGCCCAGTCCGCGGCTATCGCTGACAGCAGATCGCCGCGCACGTTCTCCGCATCGGGGCGCACGGCGCTCTCCAGCAGCAGGCCGAGCTCTCCGCGGGTCTCGGCGATCGCGTAACCGGCCACAGCCGGTCCGACGAATCGGCGGTAAAGGGTCGCGCCGCGCATCCGCACCTCAGCCATCGCCACGTCCCGATCGCCACGCACGGGAGCCAAGACGACCCGGTCCGCACGCGAGCGCTCGTAGACCTCATGCACGTCGCGGAGGCTGCCGGGGCCGACGGTCGCGCGCACGACTCGCGCATCGGCATCGGCCGCTGACGGCGCGCGCCACATGCCGGTCATCGTGCGAGGCATCGAGAACGTCTCGAAACCGCTCGAGCGGTACACCTCGGGCGTGCCCGTGAACAGCAGCGCCCAGTCGGCGTCGCCCGCGGCCTGCAGAGAGGCGGCCACAAGTCGACGAGCGAGGCCCTGCCCGCGCGCTCGTACAGCCACGGCCACGCTGCCGATCGAATGGACGACGGCAGTGCCGCCTTCACTCTCGCGCAGCGTCTTGGGCAGGCCGTAGATCGAGCCGCACAGACCGTCTTCGTCCTCGGCGACAAGGGTGTGCTCGAGCCGTTCTTCGTCGATGAGCCACTGATCGGGCGCCAGCGGAGGCGTGAAGGCCGCCGCCCACAGCCGAGCGAGCGCGATCTCATCGTCTGCGCGCGCCGCACGGATCGCCTGAGCGCTCATGCGCCGCCTCGGGCGATCTCGGCCGCACCCACGCTGTTCGCCACGACCGCTCGAGCCTGGCTCCAGGCGGCGATCGTCGCTCCGCGCTGCGCCGCATCGAGCAGCGCGCCGGCCAGGCCGCGGAACCCCAGAGCCTCGTTCGCGTCTTCGACGTCGAGACGGACCGAGTGGATGCCGGTGGCTGTGATCACATCCACCGAATACGCGTCCGCGCCACGGATCCCGGTGATCAGCACCTGCACGGGCACCTCGCGTGCCATACCAGGCACCCGCATTCGAACGTCGACGCCGGCCGCATCCTCTGATGCGGTCTCGGATCCGCTGTACGCACGGGTCCAGCCGGTTCCCTCGACGAGCGTCGCACCCGGAAGCACGACATCGAGCATCTCCCAGGCGTGGATCCCGACCGTGACGAGCGTGCCGCCGCCTCGCTGCGGGTCGTCCTGCCAGGAGCGGTCGGGCAGCTGGAAGCCGGTGTTGTCGTGCTGCGCATGCACACGCAGGCCCAGCACCTTCTGTGCACGGACCTCTGCGGCGAGCGCCCGGAGCGCCGGGGCGAAGCGGAGGACGGAGCTGGTGCCGACAGGAGACGACGTCGCCGCGACGACGCGATCGATCTCTGCAAGCCCGGCCGGCGTCGACGCGATGACCTTGTTGACGAAGACCGGGATGCCCGCGCCGCCGAGCACCTCGAGGAGAGGTACGACTTCGTGCGGGCGCGGGGTCGCGATCACGAGGTCGGGGTCGAGCGCGCTCAGATCGGCCGCTGACGCCACGGCCGCACCGCCGTACCGGCCGGTGAAATCCTCGACCGCGGCAGGGTCCGAGTCATGCACGCCGACGACGTCGGCGCCCAGGGCGAGGACGTTCGCGGCGTCGGTGTACGGATGCGAGTGCGCAAGACCGGCGAAGACCACGCGCAGCGGCGAGCCGTTCATGCCATCGATGACAACTGGTCGCGGGAGACGACGTGCGAGAGCGGGCGCCCCGCCGCGAATGCGGCGACCTCGTCGACGATGATCCGCCCCTGACGCAGCCGTCCCTGGCTCGTGCCCGCAGCGCGGTGCGGAGTCACCAGTACACCGGGAAGACCACGCAGCGGGCTGTCCGCCGCGAGAGGCTCCTCGTCGAACACATCGATCGCCGCGCTGAGCCGGCCATCGCGCAGCTCGTCGATCAGCGCGGCCTCGTCGACCAGCCACGAGCGGGCGGTGTTCACGATCCCGGCGCCGTCTGGCAGGAGCGCGAGTTCGCGGCGACCGATCAGATGGTGGGTCTCCGGAAGGGTGGGCGCGTGCACCGCGACGATCTCGGCGCGCCGCAGAGCGTCGTCGAGGCTCATGAGCTCGGCGCCGAGCGCCTTCGACTCCCTCGCGTCGACGGTCGGGTCGACTAGCAGCGGCTCTGCCCCCAGCGCACGGATCAGTTCGAGGTATGCCCGACCGGTTCGGGATGCACCGATCACGGCCACGCGCGCTCCCAGGATCTCGCGCTGCACGCCCGTCGCGGCTGCGTCGTACCACCCGCTCCCCGCCCGCAGCGCGTTGTGCATCTCCGGCACCCGGTGCAGCAGCGCCAGCGTGAACGTCAGCGACACCTCCGCCACCGATCGCGCCATCCCGGCACCCGCCTGAGTGACGAGAATGCCCTGATCGAACAGCTCGTCCGTCGCGAAGGGCTTGATCGTGGCACCGGTGTGCGCGATCAGCTCGAGTGTGGGAAGAGTCGCGAGCACTGCCTCATCGAAGGGGCCGATGCCCCAGCTGGTGATCACGATGCGCGCCTCGCTGAGCTCAGCATCCGCAAGGTCGTCGACGCGAACGAACGCGCCTCCGAGACTCTCAGCGACCACTCGCAGGCGCGTCGCATCGGCGTCCGAGAAGAACTCTGCGAAGAGCTCCTCCGAGACGACCGCGACGACGGTCGGTGCACGCATGACGTCGTTCATCTCAGCCAGGCCTCGAGGTTCTCGGCGATGAAGGCGTCGTCGTTCAGGTGGGGGTACGCACGTCGCACCCGCTCGATCTCCTCCGACTGTCCCGGCGAAAGACCCTCGTGGGGATCCAGGCACCAGATGCCGTCGAGGAGGCCCTGCTGACGGAGCATCTCGTGCACACCGGCGATCACGCCGTGGAAGTCGTTACCCGGGTCGAACACCGCCTGATTGACGTCGACCATGTCCGAGGCGACGAGCCCCAGCTCGCGATACGCACGCTGGTCGCCGCTCATCGCCTGCCGAGCCCGGTCGAGGAGCGAGACGGCGGCGCGCGTGCCGACGGCCCATTGGCCGAGCAGCCCTCCGACGAAGCGCAGCGTGCGCGGACCGGACGGAGAGTCCACGTGGAACTCGGAGAGGAGATCGGCGACGATCGCGTCGTCGTTGCCTGTGTAGAGCGCGATCTCGTCGGCTCTGCCGGATGCGGCGACTCCGCGAACCAGCTCCAACGTGCGATAGCGGTCGAAGGGCGCCGCCTTGACCGCGACGACGGCGGGAATCGAGGCGAACTCGCACCAGAATCCGCGGTCGAGCACGGGGCCGCCGATCGCGGTCTGCAGATAGAAGCCGACGACCGGCAGCACCTCCCCGACCGCGCTCGCGCGCTCCAGAAGGGCGCGCTCGTCGGCACCGGCGACGCGCGGGCTCACGAGCACTGCGTCATATCCGAGATCGCGGGCGAGCTCGGCCTCCGCCACGGCTTGGGCCGTACCGCCCGCGACGCCGGCGATGCGCACGACATCGGCGTTTGCGCGTGCATCCAGCTCCTCGGCGGCGAGCGCGAGGACGGGTTCGAAAAGACCGTGCTCGGGGTCGCGGATCTCGAACTGGGTCGTGTGCACGCCGATCGCGATGCCTCCGGCTCCGGCGTCGAGGTAGTAGCGGGTGAGTGCGCGCTGACGCCGCTCGTCGATGCGCCTCTCCGCCGTGAGCGCGAGGGGGTGCGCCGGGATCACGGCTCCACGGGCGAGCGTCGCTGCGGCCTCGGGGCGCAGGGCCGGAACCACCATCAGAACTTCCCGTCCCGCACTGCCCACTTGGTGGGTTTGGCGATCATCGGCAGTCCGCTCTCGATCCAGCCGGCCTGCAGGCTGATCAGCGTCTCGGCGGAGATCGCCGGGTAGCCGAACAGCGCCATGCACCGACGGGCGTCGCTGAGCAATGCGGTCGGCTGCGGTTCGTCGACGATCGTGATGTCGCGGTCGAACAGTGCCCCGAAGCGGCGGGCGATCGACTCGACGCTCAGCAGTTCGGGACCGGTGAGGTTGATCATGAGGGGATCCGTGGAGGCGTGCACGAGACTGCGCAGCACGACCTCGTTCGCGTAGCCCTGCCAGATCACGTTGACGTTGGCGGTCGCGACCGACACCGGCTGACCGGCATGCACGGCGCTGCCGATGTCGGCGAGCACGCCGTAACGCAGGTCGACCGCGTAGTTCAGACGGATGATCGCGACCCTGGTGCCCCGCTCCTGCGCGCCGAACTCGAACACCCGCTCGCGTCCGAGGCAGGACTGCGCATACTCCCCGATGGGAGCGGGCTGGACATCTTCGGATGCTCCGCCGGAAGAGGCGGGAAGAAAGGGGTAGACGTTGCCGGTCGAGAGCACCGAGATCGCGCTGTCGCGGTAGCGGCGGGCGACGCGGTCAGGCAGTGCGGCATTGACCTCCCAGGCCCAGGACGCGTTGGTCGCGGCGCCGAACTTCGCGCCGACCATGAACACCACGTTGGGTGCGTCCGGCAGCGAGGAGAAGTCATCGTTCTGGATGAGGTCGAAGGGCACCACGTTCACGCCCGCTTTCTCCAGATGCTCTCGGACCGCGGCATCGCCGAAGCGGGAGACCGCGTGGACCGCGTCGTCCTGACGCCCGGCGGCATCCATCCCTCGTCGCGCGAGCATTGCCAGGGTGGGGCCCATCTTGCCGCCTGCGCCGAGGATCACGAGGTCCCCCTCTCCCCGGGCGAGGTCCTCGATCAGGCCTGCGCTCGGCGTGGCGAGGGCCTCCTCGAGCTCCGCCTCCGACGTGAAGCTGTGCTGAGTCATGTGGTGCTTTCCCTTCTTCTCAGCCCTTGATCCCCGTGCCGGCCACGCCCTCCTGCACGTACCGCTGAGCGATGAGGTACGCGAGGAAGATCGGCAGCAGCGCGACGACGGATCCGGCGAGCATGGTGCTCAGCGGAACGTTCTGCTGCTGCAGCGACGAGATGCCGACGGTGAGTGTGAACATCGCGTTGGACTTCGCGATGATGAGTGGCCAGAGGAAGTCGTTCCAGTGCCACAGGAAGACGAAGATGCCCAGCGTCGCCAGGATCGGCTTGCACAGGGGAAGCACGATCTGCAGGAAGATCCGGAACTCCCCCGCACCGTCGATGCGCGCGGCCTCGAAGAGCTCGTCCGGCAGGCCCTGGATGAACTGACGCATCAGGAACACCGCCTGCGCGTTCGCGAGCGACGGAAGGATCAGGCCCCAGTAGGTGTCGACGCCGCCGAGGTTCGCCATCAGGATGAAGGTCGGGATGAGAGTGACGTGGAACGGCACCATCACCATGGCGAGGAACGACCAGAACATCACCTCCTTGCCCCGGAAGCGCTTCTTCGCAAAGGCGTATCCAGCGAGCGCGGAGAGGAACAGCACGGCCACGACCGAGACGAGCGAATAGATGAGCGTGTTGCCGAGCCAGCCGAGGATGTTCTGCCCCGTGAGCACCTGTTCGTAGGCCTCGAACGAGATGTCCTGGAAGGGCGACAGCGAGCCGGGGAGCTCGACGACCATGCCGGGCTTCAGGCTCAGCACGACCATCGCGTAGAAGGGGAAAAAGCTGAGGATGCCGGCCACGCTCAGCCAGACCCACCGGGCGACGATCCCCCAGCCGGTCGGCTGGAGCGCGCGGTAAGCCCGGCGCCGCCGTGACGCGCCCGTCTGCACGGCGTTCTCAGTCCGGGTCGGAGGCTGCAACAGGGCGGTCATTTCTGCTTTCCGATCACCAGGCGCTGGATCAGCGCGACGACGAGGGTCATGATGAACAGGGCCACGCCGACGGCGGCCGCATAGCCGTAGTCGAAGTACCGGAACCCCTGGTCGTAGAGCAGGTAGACCAGCGAGTAGCTGGCGTTCGCAGGCCCGCCCTGGGTCATCACGTAGATGACGTCGAAGACCTGGAACGCGGCGGTCGTCTCGATCACTGCGAGGAAGAAGAACGTCGGGCGCAGCACCGGAAGGATGATGTACCGGAACCTCTGCCAGGCGTTGGCGCCGTCGACCAGAGCGGCCTCCTCGAGCTCGCGCGGCACATCCTGCAGCGCGGCGATGAGGATCATCATGCCGTAGCCGAAGCGCGACCAGACCCCGACGACGACGATCGCGGGGATGACGAGGATGGTGCTGCCGAGCCAGGATCCGCCGAGACCCAAGGGCGCCATCAGCGTCGACCAGGGGCCGTTGGAGGAGAAGATCCAGACGAAGATCGATCCTGCCAGCACCAGCGACGTGATGACGGGAAGGAAGAAGATCGAGCGGAAGAACCGCGCGCCGCGGAAGGCGCGGCGCACTCCAAGCGCCATCACGGTGGAGAGCACGAGCGCGATCGGCACGGCGAACACCGTGTAGATGAGCGTCGTGCCCATCGCCCGCCAGAACAGCGGATCGGCGATGAGGCGCTGGAAATGGTCGAGTCCGCGCCACGAGATCTCGCCCGTGATGTCGTAGTCGAACAAGCTGAGGGCGACGCCGACGATGCTCGGACCGAAGCGGAAGGCGATGAACAGGAGGAAAGCGGGGAGCACGAACAGGAAGGCGATGCGCGCCTCTCGCCGTGCGAGCACCCGCGCGACCCGCCCTGCGGGCCTCTTCGCCGTGGTTGCCGTCGTCATCAGTAATACCTCACGTGGGGGAGCGAAGGGAGGGGACGTGCGGTGTCTGGCTCCGCACGCCCCCTGATGCTGCTACTTCTTGATGAGTGGCGCCGCGGCCGCCGCGGCATCCTTGAGCGCATCCTCCGGAGACTTGTCCCCGAGGAGGGCCGCCTGGATCTCCGGTGCGAGAACGCCCATCAGCGCACGGGACGAGGCGTTGAGCTCGCCCACGGTCGTGTCGGGGATGTACTTCTCGACCTCGCCGAGCAGCGGGTCGTCAGCGTACAGCGGGGCGGTCGTGCTGAGCGCCGAGAAGTAGCCGGCGGCCTTCAGGTACGGTTCGACGACGTCGCCGCCGGTGGCGTACTCGGCGAACTTCGCCGCTGCATCCTGCGCCTTCGAGCCCTTGAGCACCGAGAGCGAGCCGACCGTGCCGTAGGCGACGGACTCCTTGTCCGTCAGCGGTGCCAGCACTTTGACGTTCTCTTCGCCCCAGAATGGCGCGACCTCGTTGACCGCGTTGTTCCAGGTGCAGCCGACCTTGCCCTGGGCGATGGCCGTCTGTTCGAGCGGGACGTTCGTGGTGAGGGCTTCGGGATCCAGGGCGCCCGCCTCCGCGAGGTCGGTGAGGAATGTCAGCGCCTGCACGCCCTCCTTGCTGTCGAACCCGACATCGCCGTCCTTCGTGTAGACCTCTCCACCTGCCTGCCAGAGCAGCGGGTAGTAGGTGAGGTTGAGGGTGTTCTCCGCGGACGCCGGATAGTTCAGGGCGTACATGCCCTTCTCCACGAACTTGGGGGCCATCGCGGCGACGTCGTCCCAGGTCTTGGGGTATTCGGTGACGCCGGCCGCCTCGAACGCGGCCGCATTGCAGATGAGCGGCTGAGCGCTGGTGAGGATCGGAGCGCCCAGGATGTCACCGTCGATCGTGACGGACTTCTTGACGTTGGGCAGCAGCTCATCCTGGCGCTGCGCGCTCAGCAGATCGTTGAGGGGGACGATCGACTTCTGGTACGCGGCGAGCTGATCAGGGATCAGGTAGACGAGGTCGGGCCCCTTGCCCGCAGCGATCGCCGTCTGGAGAGCTTCGTCGCGGTTCGCCCACGGGAAGATCTCGTACTTCACGTGGATGTTCTCGTTCTTCTTCTCGAAGTCGGCGATCGTCGAGTCCCAGAAGTCCTTGTGCACCGCCTCGTCGGCGATGACCGGGTACAGCCAGACGGTGATGTCCTGCTCGCCCTCTGCGGTGGTTCCTCCGCCGGCCGAACATCCGGCCAACAGGGTGGCGGCCGCGAATACCGCGACGGCGCCGGTGATCTTGCTGACGCGCATGGTGCTCCTTTGCTTAAACCGTGCTGAGTACGGTTCATTATGACACTGCGATGGGATAATTCGTCAAGTACAAGTTCGCAGACTCGTGTTTCGGTTGTATTTCCGGTTTGAGAACATCAAGACTTGATCTGAGAATTCGGTGTGCTAATTTGATCGCACCCGTCGACAGAGAAGAAGGAGGGACCGCACGTGGCCGTCACCCGCCCACTCTCGATCGTTGCGCGATGCGCACTGCAGCTGCGCGACGCCGGTCCCGCAACCGTCAACGACCTGTCACGGTCGCTCGAGATCTCGCGCACCTCCGTGGAGAATGCGGTGACCGTCTTGAGCGATTCAGGGCTGATCGCGGATGCGCCTGCACAGAACGGCGGCGGTGCCGGAAGACCCGCCCGCCGCTATTCGTTCCATGCTGCGGCCGGGACCGTGGTGGGCGTCGACATCGGCGTCGCGAGCCTGCGCGTCGTGCTGGCAGACCTGGCCGGTCTGGTCATCGCGCAGCGCAGCTACTCCGGCGTCGCCGCGCAATCCGACGGCGCGTCCAAGCTCGCCGCCGTGATCGACTGCGTGCGGCGCACTCTCATCGACGCCTCGATCCCCGCATCCAAGGTCCGCGCGGTCGGCGTCTCTCTTCCCGGCATCGTCGACGACGCAGGGCGCGTGACCACGTCGGTCGTCATCCCGGAGTGGTCGGGGATCGACATCGGCGCACAGCTGCGGCACGCATTCGGATGCCCCGTGGCGGTCGACAACGGTGTGCGTCTGGCCGCTGTCGCAGAGCATCACCTGGGTGTCGCGCAGCTGGTCGACGACGTGATCTACCTCTCGGTCGGCAACCGCATCGCGATGGGACTCATCCTCGGCGGCCGCCCCCGTCGCGGCATCCACAACGCCGCCGGCGACATCGGCAGGCTCGCTTTCCGCGGGCTGAACACCGAGACCGGCCAGATCTCGTGGCGCAGCGCATCGACCGCAGCGGAGGTGTTCGCCTTGGCGCGCGGCGACGACCCGGCCGCGCAACAGGAGCTCGACGAGTTCATCGACGAGCTCGCCCACGGCATCGCGACGCTCACCATGACGGTTGATCCGGCGATGATCGTGATCGGGGGCGGACTCTCCGCCGCTCACGAGCAGCTGCTCGACCCGCTGCGGGCCGCCCTGCCCGGCCATCTCGGCCTGCCGTTCCACGTGCCGATCGCCGAAGCGCGTCTGGGGGCGGAGGCGGCTGCGCACGGTGCAGTCGTGCATGCGTTCCAGCGGCAGGCCGCCGAGGTCTACGGCATAGACGACATGCCGGCGCCCCCCATCACGCCCCTGCCACCCGAGCCGGTCCGCACCGGCACGACCACCGCGGAGAACAACGAGGAGAAGCCGTGAGCACGTTGAAGGTCGGACTCATCGGCGCGGGCGGAATCTCCCGCGTGCACGCCGATGCCTGGCGGGCGCTCGGCGCTCAGGGATATGTCACCTCGCTCGCGGGGGCCGCGGAGATCGCCGACGCCTACGGATTCACCCTCGTCGAAGACGTCGACACACTGCTCGGGCTGGTCGACATCGTCGACATCGTGACACCGAGCAGCACTCATGCCGACTTCGCGCTGCGCGCCATCGCCCGCGGGCTCGACGTGATCTGCGAGAAGCCGCTGGCGGCGACGGCCGAGGCTGCGGCGGCCGTCGCCCGCGCTGCCGAAGAGGCCGGAGTGCGCCTGTTCCCGGCCCACGTCGTGCGGTACATGGGCGAATACGCCGCGATCAAGGCACACGTCGAAGCCGGTCGCATCGGCACCCTGGCCGTGCAGCGATTCAGCCGCACCGGATCGGCGCCGCAGACACCCTGGTTCTTCTCGGAGAGCACGGGTGGCGGTGTCATCCGCGACCTGATGATCCACGACATCGACCAGGCAGTGTGGTTCGCAGGACCCGTCGCGACCGTCTATGCGGTGCAGAACCCGCCGACCATCGACGACCGCGTTCCCGCACCCGTCACCTCCCATGTGGTCCTCACGCATCGCAACGGCGTCATCAGCCACATCCACGGCAGCTGGGGCGCTCCCGGCATGCCTTTCCGCACCAGCGTCGAGGTCGCGGGCTCCGAGGGGCGCCTGCGCTACGACAGCGCAGAAGACCACACGACGCGAACGGATGCTCTCCTCCTCGAAGGAGGCGCGACCGACTATCTGCCTCCGATGTCGCCACAAGAGAGCCCGTACTACGCCGAGATCGCCGACTTCGTCGCGTCCCTGCGAGAGGGCCGTGACGCCAGGGTCAGTCCGGCCGACGGCATCGAGGCCGTCGCCGTGGCCGAGGCCGCGTACGCCTCGATCGCCGCCGGCGCTCCGGTCGAACTCGCCGTGCCGGGACGATCCGTCGCCGAGATTCAGGAGGCCGTCCGATGACCGCTCACGTTCCGGTGCGGATCGCCCTGCTCTCCTTCGCGCACACGCATGCTCTGAGCTACGTGCAGGCCTTGAAGCAGATGCCGGGGGTCGACTTGATCGCCGCCGACCCCGACGGAGCCGCGGCACCCGACGACGCCCCCCGCGGTGCCGCCCTGGCCGCCGAGCTCGGAGTCGCCTACGTCGACTCCTACGACGACGCCTTCGCCTGGAAGCCTGACGCGGTCGTGATCGCCGCAGAGAACTCGCGGCACCGCTCTCTCGTCGAGCGTGCGGCCGCCGCCGGGGTGCATGTGCTCTGCGAGAAGCCGCTGGCGACGACGATCGAGGACGCCGTCGCCATGCACGATGCCTGCGAGCAGTCCGGCGTGATCCTGATGGTCGCCTATCCGGTGCGTTTCGCACCGAGCGTGCGCGACGCGATCGCCGAACTGCGCAGCGGTCGTCTCGGGAAGATCCTCGGTGTCACCGGTGTCAACAACGGCAAGCTCCCGCAGGACCGGGCCTGGTTCACCGATCCGGAGCTCGCCGGCGGCGGCGCACTGGTCGACCACGTCGTGCACTGCGCCGACCTGCTGGATGAGCTGCTGGGCGAGCGCGCGCAGTCCGTTCGCGCCGTGTCCAACGGCATCCTGCATTCGCATCGCGAACTCGAGGTCGAGACCGGCGGACTCGTCACGATCCGGTACCCCAGCGGCGTGATCGCCACGATCGACTGCTCCTGGAGCTGGCCCATGAGCTCGGCCACGTGGGGCGGCCTCACCCTGCAGATCATCGCCGAGCGCGGAACCCTCACCGTCAGCCCCTTCGCCAAGGGCGTCTCTGGGCACGATGCGCATGGGGAGACATGGATGCCGGTCGGCGCCGACCTCGACGCCCTGCTGCTCGACGAGTTCGTCCGCGCGGTGCGAGAGGGGCGGCAGGCGCAGCCCGATGCCGGAGTCGGCATCCGCACGGTCGAGATCGTCAAGGCCGCCCAGGCGTCCGCGGCCCTTCACGGCGAGGTCGTCGCCCTGCGATAGGAGCGGAATCACCGTGGCTCGGGCGATCCTGACCCCGTAGCCTGGACGGGATGAACAGGCGCGAGATGATCCTCCGTGCAGCCGCAGAGGAGTTCGCGGAGAAGGGCTACGCCGCGACGACCTTCGGCTCCATCGGCGCGCGCGTCGGCATGCATCGCAACGCGCTGCAGCACTACATCTCGTCCAAGCCCGAGCTTGCGGCCGAGATCGCCTGGCATCCGTTCCGCAACGGCCGCTTCCTCGAGCCCGACACGCCGCTCACGGGTGGCCTGCGGATGCTGTACCGCGTCGCCGAGTACGCAGCGGACCAGTACGTCGCCGACGTGTTCTCCCGCGCATCCAGCCGCCTCATGCTGGAACGGCATCTCGTGCCGGCCGAGCTTCCCGTGCTCTATGAGGGGTGGATCGCACCCATCACCACGCTGCTGCGCGAAGCCGTCGCGGACGGCGACATAGATCCGGCGGTCGACGTCGACGATCTCGGCTGGCGCCTGATCGGCGCGTTCACCGGGCTGCGGATGATGTCGGAGGCCCTCGACGAGTTGGACCGGCTTCCCCAGCGCGTCGCCCGTACCGCCGAGGACCTCCTGCGCGCGAACGCTCCGACCTGATCGCGCCCGGGCCGGAACGACCCCCCGCGGACGCACACCGATACAGTTGTATCACAATTCGGCTCCGCATCCTGAGAGCATCCGCCCTGTTCGCAGGAGTAAGCTGTCGCATCGGGCCACAGGCCCCGAGTGCACGAAAGGCGGTGATGGCGATGTCCGGTGATAGTAACGACGCCGCCCTCGCTGCGTCGCGCATGGCCATCTTCACGCGTTGAGCTTTCGCTCCGCGTCTCACCGGCCTGATCCTCGCAGCCGTCGGCGGCGTCATCCGCCTCTTGACGAATCTGCGCGCACCGGCGACCCCGGCGTGCGCCTGCAGGAAAGGGAGCCTGATCATGGCGCTCATCGACAACGGCGTGTACGTCCACGGACGTCGCGTGGAGACCCCGAAGAACCTGGACGAGACCTACCGCATCCTCGACGCCGTCGACGGCATCGCGTGGATCGGCCTGTACCGGCCGAGCCCCCAGGAGGTGCATTCGGTCGCGCGGGAGTTCGACCTGCATCCGCTCGCCGTCGAAGACGCTCTCTCGGGCCACCAGCGCTCCAAGGTCGAGCGCTACGGCGACACGCTCTTCGCGGTGCTGCGCCCCGCGCGTTACCGCGATGAGCAGGAATCGATCGAGTTCGGCGAGCTGCACCTGTTCATCGGCCCCGACTTCGTCGTGACGATCCGCCACGCCGAGTCGCCGAACCTCGGGGCCGTGCGCCGGCGCATGGAGGCGAACCCCGAGCTGCTCGCGATGGGGCCGGAGGCCGTGCTGTACGCGATACTCGACGAGGTCGTCGACGGCTACGAGCCGATCGTCTCCGGGCTGCTGAACGACATCGACGAGATCGAGGACGAGCTGTTCGGCGACAGCGACGACGACGCCCTCTCCCGCCGCATCTACCAGCTCTCCCGCGAGGTCATCAACTTCCAGCGGGCGGTGCATCCGCTCGCGGGGATGCTGGAATGGCTCCGCCGTGGCTCGGACAAGTACCGCATCGACGAGGAGCTTCAGCGTTCGCTGCGCGACGTGCTCGACCACGTCATCCGCATCAACGAGCGGGTCGACTCCTTCCGCGCGATCCTCGACAACGCATTGACCGTGCACTCCGCGCTGGTGTCGCGCCGCCAGTCCGACGCGAGCCTGGCGCAGAACGACGAGATCAAGAAGATCTCCTCGTGGGCGGCGATCATCTTCGCGCCGACGCTGGTCGGAACCGTGTACGGCATGAACTTCGACGCCATGCCCGAGTTGCACTGGACCTACGGCTATCCGCTCGCGATCGGTGCGATGGCGGCGTTCGCCGTCGGCCTGTACGGAGTCTTCAAGTACAAGAAGTGGCTCTGAGCATCTGTCGAGCGCGTCGAGATCCCGTGCTCTCTCCGAGTGCACGGGATCTCGACGTGAAAGGCCCGTGCACTCGGCAGGATCCCGTGCAGTCGTGCGGTGAGCAGAAGGTGCGGGGAGGGCGGGAGCGACACCGACATGAACGCTAGGCTCTTTGCCGTGCCGAACGCCGAACCTCTCGCATCCGACGCCACCCCTTCCGCAGCATCCGATGTCCGGCGTCTCGCAGAGGCTCTCGGCGGCGCCGCACCCCTCACCTGGGTGATCACGGGCGACTCGATCACCCACGGACTCGTGCACACGCAGGGCGCACGGAGCTACCCCGAGCACTTGCACGAGCTGGTGCGCGGCGAGCTCGGCCGCACGCGCGACATCGTGATCAACTCGGCGATCAGCGGACACCGCCTCACCGACATCCTCGGCGACTTCGACCGTCGGGTCGCGTCATGGCGCCCCGACGTCGTGACGCTGATGATCGGCACCAACGACCTCTCGACCGGACCCGACCGCGTGACGGTCGAACCGGCCGACTTCGCGGCGTCTCTCGGCGAGTTCGTCGACCGGGTTCGCGCCCTCGGGGCGATCGTGGTGCTGCAGACTCCGCCGTCGATCGATGTGCCCAACGCTCCGGGGCGTGAGCGGATCGTCGACTTCGTCGAGGCCGTGCGCGAGGTGGCCGCATCCGAGGATGCGCTCCTCGTCGACCAGCACACGCGCTTCACCGCGATCGGTCACGGTGGCGTCCCATGGGGCCTGATGGGCGACCCGTTCCACCCGAACGCCGCAGGTCACGCCGCTCTCGCGCTCGAGCTGGCGCGGGAGCTCGGCATCCGTCCCGACCCCTCACGCACGCTTGCACTGCTCGAGGCGCGCGTCCAGGCGGCCAGACTCAACCCCTGAGCCGCGCCGCGTTCAGGCGTTGGCGGTGCGTTCGGCTTCTTTGGCGGCGACGATCTTGCGCAGGCCGGAGCTGGAGAAGCGGTGGTCGCGGCTGTTGAAGTACAGCTCGATACCCGCCTCTTCGCAGTAGGTGCGGCCGGTGAAGTCGCGGTCCTCGTACTCGTCGCCGACGATGCGCACGTCGAGCTTGAAAGAGCGCAGGATGTCTTCGAGGTCCTGCTCCGTCGAGTACGGCACGATCTCGTCGACGTACTCGCAGCCACGCAGCTGGATGTACCGCTCGACGACGGTCTGGGTGGGGGCGTTCTTCTCCGGCCGGTCGAGAGTGGGGTCCATCTGCAGCCCGCAGATGAGGTAGTCGCACTGCCGCTTCGCCTCGGCGAGCATCATGATGTGCCCCGCGTGCAGCAGGTCGAAGGTCGAGAACGTGATCCCCACCCGCGGACCCGGGTTGTAATCCTGGTGCTTCTTCACGGACTGCGCTTCCACGTGATCTCCCGATTCTGATCTCGGCATCGATGTCCCGAGAACTCTATCCGAGCCACTGCTGCCCGAACTCCTGGGGAGCTGGGAGCGCCGACCAGCGCTCGCTCCGTTGAGTGCGGCGCCACGCGTCAGAGCGAGTCGAGGATCTTCCTCATCTCGGCGATCTCGTCACTCTGGGCAGCCGCGATGCTCTCCGCCAGCGCGACGGCATCCGCATCCTCGCCGTCGGCGATCTGCGTCTGCGCCATCGCTATCGCACCCTCGTGGTGCACGATCATCTGCTCGAGGAACAGCCACGAGGCTTCGGCGCCGGATGCCGCCTCGAGAGCGGCCATGTCCTCGTCGGTCATCATGCCGTCGCCATGATCCATGCTGTCGTCCGGAGCATCGACACCCCACTCGTCCAGCCAGCCCTGCATCCTGTCGATCTCGGGCGCCTGCGCAGCCTTGATGCGCTCTGCGAGATCCCGGACCCGCCCGTCGACACCCTCCTTGGCGAGCACCAGGTCGGACATCTCGACCGCCTGCTGATGGTGCACGATCATCATCCGCGCGAACATCGCGTCAGCGTCGTTCGCCCCGGATGCCGGCGCTGCCGACGAACCGTGCTCCATGCCCGGCATGGAGGAATGATCGCTCGATGCGGGGCCCGAGCATCCGGCGAGAGCGATGGTCCCGGCGAGGACGAAGGCGGCAGCGGCCACAGAGATCTTGGATTCCATAGCTCGAATGATACCCCATGGGGGTATTGATGGATCGGTGGGGAGAGTTTTGGTATTCGGTGTTGCTAAGTACCGGTACTCAGTGTTACTTTGTACTGGTACCCAGCAACACTGAGTACCGACATCAAGGAAAGGAGGACCTGATGGGCAAGCAGATGACCGAGATGCTCAAGGGCACCTTGGAGGGCGTCGTTCTCGCACTCCTGGCCGAGCAGCCGGCATACGGATACGAGATCACCACGCGACTGCGCGACCACGGGTTCGCCGACATCGCCGAGGGCACGATTTATGCGCTGCTGGTGCGCATAGAGCAGAAGAGCCTCGTCGACGTCGAGAAGGTCCCGAGCGAGAAGGGTCCGCCGCGCAAGGTGTACTCCCTCAACCCGCAGGGCCGAGACGAGCTCGAGGAGTTCTGGAAGTCCTGGAACTTCCTCGCGCAGCACATCGAACAGCTGAACACCACCACGAACAACAAGGAGAACTGACCATGGCCGCGAAGTGGATCGAAGCGATCACCGGATCGCTCGAAGAGAAGAAGCAGTACAAGCAGGCCCAGGCCCGCATCAACGCCCTGCCGGAGCCGTACCGCGAGATGGCGAAGGCCCAGCAGCGCTACAACATGTACTACGGGGGCGTCACCGACGGAGACGTCATCGTGAAGATGTTCCTCGACATCGCAGACCTGTGGGAGCGCGCCGCGCTCGACGGCACCCCGGTCAGCGCGATCGTCGGCGACGACCCGGTCGAGTTCGCCGAGAACTACGCCGCGGCGTACGGCGGGCGGCAGTGGATCGACAAGGAGCGCGCACGCCTCATCAAGGCGTTCGACGACGCGAAGAAGCAGGAGGAGTCATGACGAACGCAGCCATCTCGGTACGCGGCCTTCAGAAGTCCTACAAGGACCTGCACGTGCTGCGCGGCGTCGACTTCGAGGTGCAGAAGGGGTCGATCTTCGCCCTCCTGGGCTCGAACGGCGCCGGCAAGACGACCGTCGTGCGCATCCTCTCCACGCTTCTGAAGGCGGATGCCGGCACCGCGACCGTTCAGGGTCACGACGTCTCCTCGGCACCCCTCGAAGTGCGCCAGTCCATCAGTCTCACCGGGCAGTTCGCCGCGGTCGACGAGGTGCTCACGGGACGGGAGAACCTGGTTCTGGTGGCCAAGCTCCGCCACCTCCCCGACGCGGGGAGGATCGCCGACGACCTGCTGGCGAAGTTCCGGCTGACGGACGCCGGCGGCCGCAAGGCCGGCACGTACTCCGGCGGCATGCGCCGTCGGCTCGACATCGCGATGAGCCTGGTCGGGCGCCCCGAGGTCATCTACCTCGACGAGCCGACCACCGGCCTCGATCCCGAGGCGCGCATCGAGGTGTGGGACGTCGTCAAGGAGCTCGCGAACACCGGCACCACGGTCCTGCTCACCACGCAGTACCTCGACGAGGCGGAGCAGCTGGCCGACCGCATCGCGATCCTGCACGAGGGCCGGATCATCGCGAACGGCACCCTGGCCGACCTGAAGCAGCTTCTCCCCGCCGCCAAGGTCGAGTACGTCGAGAAGCAGCCGACCCTCGAGGAGATCTTCCTCACGCTGGTCGGCACCGGAAAGGAGAACGCAGCATGAGCACGCACTTCGTCGCCGACACGGCGACCCTCACCGGCCGCTCCATGCGGCACATCTTCCGCAGCGCCGACACCATCATCACCACGGCGGTCACGCCGATCGCACTGATGCTGCTGTTCGTGTACGTCTTCGGTGGGGCGCTCAAGCAGAGCACCGGCACGGAGAACTACGTCAACTACCTGCTCCCCGGCATCCTGCTGATCGCGATCGCGTCGGGCATCGCCTACACGGCGTTCCGGCTCTTCACCGACATGCAGTCCGGGATCTTCGAGCGGTTCCACTCCATGCCGATCGCCCGATCGAGCGTGCTGTGGGCTCACGTGATCACGTCGCTCGTGGCGAACATCATCACGCTGGCGATCATCTTCGCGGTGGGGTTCCTGATGGGCTTCCGCACCGGGGCGAGCGTCGCCGCCTGGCTCGGAGCGATCGGCATCCTGCTGCTGTTCACCCTCGCGCTCACCTGGCTGGCCATCATCGCCGGTCTCAGCGCGAAGACCGTCGACGGCGCGAGCGCGTTCTCGTACCCGCTCATCTTCCTGCCGTTCATCAGCTCGGCCTTCGTGCCGACCGACACGATGCCAGGGCCGGTGCGCTGGTTCGCCGAGAACCAGCCCGTGACCTCGATCGTGAACAGCATCCAGGCGCTGTTCGCCGAGAAGCCCGTCGGATCGGACATCTGGGTGGCAGTCGCCTGGTGCGTCGGCATCCTCGTGGTCGCCTACGTGCTGGCGATGGTCTCGTACCGCAAGAAGATCAGTTGATCGCGCCAAGCGAGACGGAACGCTCCGTCCGGGGTCTCATCCCCGGCCGGGGCGTTTCGCCGCGCTCGGCGGCGGCCTCGGCTGTTCACAACTCAGGAAGAGCCGATCCCGCCGGCGGTTTCAGAGCCCGATGCGGCCGATCCGGCGCCTTTGTTCCTGAATTGTGAACAGCCGGCGGCCGGCTCACTTCAGTCCGAACGGCCCCAGAAGCACCCGTCGCCGCGTCCGCACCCAGATCACGCCGTCGGCCTTTCGCTCCGCTCGAGTCGCGTAGCGGTAGCGGTACGACACGGCCCGCACCCACCGCGGCCGCTCGCCGCGGAACGGGTCGACTCGCAGCAGCGCGAGGGTCGGAGCATCCGCCTCGAGCAGCCGCACGAGGAAAGCGGTGAACCAGTCGTCGAGCGAGCGCCCGAGCGGCAGGAACCACATCAGCCAGTCGAGCCGCAGGTGGTACGGAGCGAACTGCCGCGGCAGCCGTCTGACATCACCCGGCTTGCCCTTGAATTCGTATTCGTGCCACTGCGCCCCGTCTTCATCGGCCGACCCTTCGACGACGATCTCGACGCGCTCCTTCGTCACGGTGCCGAACGCCCCGTACGCGTTCCCGATCTGCCAGCGGTTGAAACCGGCGTTCATCAGCTGCCGGCGCGCGAACAGGTTGCGCAGCGCGGGCCAGCTGAGCACGAGACAGAGGATGCCGACGGCGCAGGTGATCACGAACCAGTACAGAGGGATCGCGTCGATGAGCCAGGGCCACGCGGTCTCGGCCGGTCGGACAGGCGCGCCCATGCCCGGGAGGCCGATGGCCGAGAAGGCGATCACGATGGTCGCCCAGTTCAGCCAGGCGAAGTTGCCGGTCAGCACGAGCCAGGTCTGCGTCGCGATGACGATGCCCGCGGCCACCGCACCGATGATCTGCGGCACGGGACCGGGAAGCCACCCTTCGACTGGCTCAGGGACCCAGCTCACAAGCGGCGCGAACAGGAAGAACGGCACCACCAGCTGCGCGAAGTGATTCCCCACGACCTCGCCCTTGTGGAACCACCGCGGAAGCAGATGCGCCTGCCTGCTCAGCGGCCCCGGCATCGGCTGCGTCTCGTGATGGAAGGTCAGGGCGGTGAGGTCGCGCCACTCCTGGCCGCCGCGGATCTTGATCATGCCCGCGCCGAACTCCAGCCGGAACAGCAGCCACCAGAACAGCACGATGATCACGGTCGGCGGCGGCTGGTCGTTCGAGCCCAGGAACGACGCGAGGAAGCCGGCCTCGAGCAGCAGCATCTCCCACCCGAACGAGTAGAACGTCTGCCCGATGCTGACGACCGACATGTACCCGAGCCAGAGGGCCAGGAAGCAGAGCATCGGCACCCAGGGCGGACCGAGCTGCGGGATGCCGGCCGCGAGCGCCGCAGCGACGGCCATGCCGCACCAGCACAGGATCACGAGACGGCGGTCTGTGTAGCGGATGCGGCGGAACAGCGTGGGGTTCAGCATCCGCTTCCTGGTCTCGCGCGCCGCGACCCATTCGAGCAGCGCCGGCGCGGGAAGCAGCCCGCGCTCGCCCAGCAGCGGGCGGAACTGGTTCAGCGTCGAGAGGAACGCGACGAGGTAGAGCGCCGCGATGCCCCTCTGCAGGACCTCGCGGGCGAAGCCGAAATCGACCGCAGCGAACCCGTCCACGGCCACAGGCTACGCCTGGGGACGAGCACGGATCAGGGGGTTGCGCGTGGCGCGTTTCGTCTCGCTCGCTGCGCTCGCTCGCTCAATGACCCGGAGCCGCGACCTCGGTCGTTGAGCGAGCGAAGCGAGACGAAACGCCTCACGCCGCACAAGCGGTCAGCCCTTGACGACCCAGTCGAACTGGTCGCCGTTCTCCTCGAGCCAGGCATCGACGGCATCCGCTTCCTTGCCCTCGCCGAACTTATTCACGACGAGGTCTTCGAGCGAGCCGTACTGCTCGTCGTCGAGCCTGATCTTCTCGATCAGCTCGGCTGCCTCCGGGAACTCCTCCGCGAAGCCCTTGGTGCCCAGGAAGTGCAGGCCCTCGGCCTCGCCCATCGCGCCCTTCGGGTCTTCGAGGTCTTTGATCGGGAACGCGTCGTTGGCCCAGAAGGGCCGCCACAGTGTGACGACGATGTCCTCCTGCTTCTCGGTGGCCGCCTTCAGCTCTGTGAGCATGGCAGCGGTCGACGAGGTCAGCAGCGAGTACTCGCCGTCGAGACCGTACGCCGACAGCATCTTGCCCGCCTGTGCGGTCAGACCCGCGCCCGGCTCGATGCCGACGATCTTGCCGCCGAACTCCGCGCCCTTGCCCGCGAGGTCGTCGATCGAATCGATGTCGGAGTACTCGGGCACGGCGATCGTGAGCTTCGCGTGGTCGTAGTACGCCCCGAGATCCTCGATGTCATCGGAGTACTTCTTCATGTACTCGGCGTGCGTGAGCTCGGGCCAGGCCGACGGGTAGAGATCGACGTCGCCCTGCGCGAGCCCCGCGTACAGCGGCCCCGCCTCGGTGAGCGTCTTCATCTCGACGTCGTAGCCGAGCTTCTCGAGCTGGTCCTGCAGCAGGTACGCCGTGCTGAGACCGTCGGTCCAGCTGGGCAGGTAGCCGAGGGTGATGGTGCCCTTGTCGCCGCCGCCTGTGCTCGAACCGCCGCCGGTGAGGCCGCTGGTGCCACCGGCGCCGTCGGTCGCACAGCCGGCGAGAGCGAGGGATGTCGCGACTCCGAGAGCCGCGATGCTGATGATCCTGGACTTACGCATGCTGAAGCTCCTTCTCGTCGGTGTGGACGTCGGCCGCATCGGCCACGGGAGCGGATGCAGCGGTGACGCGCTGTCCGGAGCGGCGCTGCGCGAGCGTCCACAGCAGCGAGCCGGGGTGGCGCCCCAGCGAGCCGAGGGCCGCGGTGACACGGTCGAGGAACACGGCGATGAGCACGACGCCCAGCCCCGCCTCGACGCCCTTGGCGATGTTCACGGTCGAGATCGCCTCGACGACCATCTTTCCGAGTCCGTCAGCGCCTGCCATTCCCGCGATCACGGCCATCGACAGCGCGAGCATGATGACCTGGTTGACGCCGGCGAGGATCGTGGGCATGGCGAGCGGAAGCTGGATGCCGCGCAGGATCTGCGCGGGCGTGGCGCCGAAGGCCTGTCCTGCCTCGACCGTCTCGGAGTCGACTCCGCGGATGCCGAGCTCGGTGAGTCGCACGCCAGGGGGCAGCGCGAAGATGACGGTGGCGACGAGCCCGGGGACCACGCCGATGCTGAAGAACACGATCGCCGGGATCAGGTACACGAAGGCGGGCATGGTCTGCATGAAGTCGAGCACGGGCTTCAGCACCGCGCGCACCGTGGGGTTGCGGGCCGACCAGATGCCGAGCGGGATCGCGATGACCACCGCGACGAGCGCCGCGACCAGCACGAGAGCGAGCGTCTGCATCGCGGGGACCCACAGGCCCATCGCGACGATGAGCGCGAAGGAGATCACGGTGCCGACAGCGAGCTGCCACGAGCGCACGAGCCAGGCGATGAGCGCGGCGACCACGATCACGACGTAGAAGTACGGCAGCAGCAGGAGGAACGTGAGGCCTTCGACGAGGAAGGTCACGACGAAGGAGACGACGTCGAGCAGGCCGTCGAGGTTGGACTTGATCCAGTCGACGGCGGATTCGACCCAGGTGCCGATGGGAAGGTGGAAGTTCATCGGGTGATCTCCTCGGTCGGCGTCGCATCATCCGGGCGCTCGAGACCTCGCTCGACGACCGGGAAGGTCGCGGGCTCGGCGGTCCAGCCGTCGTCGAGCACGGCGTCGATCTCGGCCTGCGGCATCGGCATGAGCGGCAGCGTGAGCTCGCCGGTCGCTCCGGGGCCGGGGCCGAGGGCGGCCAGCAGCGTGACGCGGGGGATGACTCCGACGAGTCGGCCGTCGGCATCCGTCACCGCCAGCGGCACGGGCGACTCGACGGCGGGGATGAACAGGTTCATCAGGACCTCGTTCTCGTCGACCGCGAGCGGCACGGGCTTGAGGATCGACGCGAGCGTCGTCTCGCCCTTGCGGACGAGCTTGACGGCATCGCGGTCGGTCACGATGCCCACGAGCTTGCGGTCGCGGCCGACGACGTAGGTCGCCGACATGTAGGCGTCGCGCATCTGACGAAGCGCGGTGCGGGGTCCGGCTGTCTCTGCGACGACGGGGCGGGGGCGCTCCATCACGTTCGACGCGGTGAGCACGCGGGCGCGGTCGACGTCCTGCACGAACTGCTCGACGTAGTCGTTCGCGGGGTCGGTGAGGATGTCCTCCGGGGTGCCGATCTGCACGATACGTCCGTCGCGCATCACCGCGATGCGGTCGCCGAGGAACATCGCCTCGTTGAGGTCGTGCGTGATGAAGACGATCGTCTTCTGCAGCTTCTCCTGCAGCTCGAGCAGCTGCTCCTGCATCTCGCGGCGGATCAGGGGATCGAGCGCGCTGAACGCCTCGTCCATGAGCAGGATGTCGGTGTCGGCGGCGAGCGCACGGGCGATGCCGACACGCTGCTGCATTCCTCCGGAGAGCTCGGAGGGGAGCTTCTCGCCCTGCCCTTCGAGCCCGACGAGCGAGAGGATCTCCTCGGCCTTCGCGAGACGCTCGGCACGCGGGGTGCCCTTGAGCTCGAGCGGGTACGCGACGTTCGCGGCCACCGTGCGGTGCGGCAGCAGCGCGAAGTGCTGGAACACCATCGAGATGCGGTCGCGCCGGATCTCGCGCAGACGCGAGGCGGGGATGCCGGTGATCGGGTCGCCGGCGACGAGGACGGAGCCGTCGGTCGCCTCGTGCAGCCCGTTCAGCATGCGGATGATGGTGGACTTGCCGGAGCCGGACAGCCCCATGATGACGAAGATCTCACCGCGGTTCACGGTGAAGCCGGCGTCGATGACGGCGGCAGTGCCTGCGTCGGTGACGTCGGTACGGCGTTCCCCGGCCTTCAGCCGGCGAACGGCCTGGTTCGGATTCTTCCCGAACACCTTGTAGAGATGGCGCGCTTCAAGTGCGATTTCGGACACGTTTCCCCCGCGGCGCGCCCTATGGGGCGAGCCCGCTTCGGTTACGCCCGGGTGACGTTCACGGGGCCGTTTCGAGTGCGTGGCTGTGGCGGCGCTGGCGACGGATTTCGGATCCCTCGCAGAGAACATCGACCGTACGCCCACGCCTCTTCGCAGCACAGCTCATCGAAAGAAGGACGCGGCCGCGGACTGGTCTTGGGCCGTGAGGCCCACAGACCAACATAACGAAATGGCCGATCAGGGGCAAATCCGCGCCGCTGAAAGCTGTTCGGTTTCCGCGGCTGACCGGGGGAATGGGTGGGCTTCACGAGTAGTCTCTCAGACATGCGAATCTGGCTGTCGGGGTGGGACTGGGGATGCTGCGGCGATCCGTTCCAGGTCGGATCGGAGGTGAGTCTCGGCCTCGCCTACGGCATCGACGCATGGCTCGCGAACGCCCTCGGCGCGGAACTCGCGGAGACCGTGGACGCGCGCGAGATGCACCACGAGGACGAGCCCCTGCCGCAGCGGATGGGTGTCGTGACCGCCATCGCGGCGGTGAGGCTGCGCCATGAAGGCGGCTTCCCCGTGGCGGGTTCGGCTCAGATCGCTCCTGCGTCCGCGGTGCCGTGGAGCGTTCCCGACGAACGACCCCCGAGCGGCTTCCTCGTCGACCTCGATCTGCGGGGCTGAGCCGACGACGCCTCAGCCGGGCGGCATCCGCTTCGCGATCGCCTGCAGATCGGCGTCGAGACCGTCGAGTCGGCGCTCGACCCGATCGAGGCCTCGGATGTGCAGGAGTCAGCCTCGGATGTGCAGGAGTCAGCGCCGGATGCTGTGCGTCACCGTGAACTTCGGCGTGCGCTCGACCTGCTCTGTCGCGCCGACGATGCGGGTCAGTTCGGTCCGGTAGCCGAGTGACGAGTTGTAGACCGTCCAGAGCTCGCCCCCAGGGCGCAGCATCCGCGCCGCCGCCTCGAACAGGCGCGTCGCCGCCCCTGTGTGCACGCTCGTGCCGAGATGGAACGGCGGGTTGAGCAGCACCACGTCGATCGATCCGTCGGCGATCTCGGAGCCGGCGTCGTCGTGCATCACACTCACGCGATCCTCCACGCGGTTCGCGAGCACGGTCGCGCGAGCGGATGCCGCGGCCGCCGCCGAGCGGTCGGTCGCGATCACGCGGGCCTCGGGGTGGGCGAGGGCGTAGGAGACCGCGAGGGCTCCGGTTCCGCAGCCGAGGTCGACGACGCTCTCCCCTGCCGGGGCGGCGCATGTCGTCAGTTCGACTCGCTCCGCTCGCTCAGTACGGCGCTCGTCGCTTCGCTCCCCGCTCGACGACCGGGAGTCGCCACTCAACGACCGAGTGCCGCGAGCACCTGTCTCGCGGTCGAGGACGTCGAGCAGCACGCGGGTGCCGATGTCGAGCCGAGGACCGGCGAAGGCGCCGCCGTGCGCGACGAGAGTCAGTCCGTCGTGCTGCGCCGTCACCGGGAACGGCGGGGATGCGGGCGCGGGCAGCGCAGTCGACGCGACGATCAGCCGCGACTTCCGCTCGGCACGCTGCGGCTGCACCTCGGCGAACGACCGGCCGAGCACCTCGTTCTGAGCGAGCGTCATGTGCTTGACCCGTCCGCCGGCGATCAGCACCGCATCGGGGGCCGCCCATCGGGCCACGGCATCCGCGATCTCCTCGAGCTCTGCGAGCGACTTCGGCAGCTGCAGGAGCACGAGCCGCGCGCCCTCGAGCAGCGCGGCCTCGAGCTCGCAGGAGACGAATCCGCTCAGCCCGAGATCCTCCGCGTTCAGCGCCAGTGCTCTGCGGCCCGTCACGAGGTCCTGATGCACCCGCACCCCGCTGAGCCCGGCATCCGTGAGCGCCAGCGTGATGGCGCCGTACTCGTCTCCGATCACGGCGATCTCGTGGCCGGGAACGCCGGCGTCGAGCGCCTTCTCGACGAGCAGCACATCGGTGGCGTCGTGGGCCTGCAGGTTCTCGGCCTCGACGTCGGGCCGCCTTCTCAGGCGGGCATAGGGGAAGTCGGGCACCTCCCCAAGATACGTCAGCCGACCTCGCGCGCGATCTGCGCCGCCGTTCGCTGCAGCAGGGGGATGCGCACCGCGAGCTCGTCGAGATCCTGCACGGCGCGGACCGCCGTGAGCGAGAGCGCGCCCACGACGCCCAGCGGGCCGCGGATCGGCACGGCCACGCAGTTGACGAAGTCCTCGAACTCGGCGTCGTCGACCGCCCAGCCGCGGGCCGCGACCACGTCGAGTTCCGCGTCGAGTGCACGCCTGCTTGTGAGCGTGTTCGCGGTGTGTGCGGTCCATTCCGTGCCCGCAAGCACGGCATCCCGGCGATGCTCGTCGAGGTCGGCGAGGATGGCCTTGCCCACGCCGGTGCAGTACGGCAGCACGCGCGAGCCGATGCGGGAGTACATGCGCATCCCGCTCTGATCCTCCGCCTTGTCGACGTACACGATCGAGTCGTCGATGAGCGCCGCGACGTGCAGGGTGTTGCCCGTGACCTCGTGCAGGTCTCGCAGCGGAGCGGCCGCCGCCTTCCTGAGTTCGAGATGCTCGAGGGCGACCTGGGCGAGCGAGACGAGATGGAAGGCCAGGACGTAGGCGCCGTCGGCGCGGCGGCGCACGTAGCCCACGTCTTCGAGAGTCTGCAGCTCGCGGAACATGGTCGATCGGTGCAGCCCGAACTCCGCGGCCAGCTCGGCGACGCTCTGCGGCCGCGCTGAGATGGCATCGACGATCAGGGCGGCCCTGCGCACGCTCTGCGACATGTCAGAAGAACGTCCGCACGAGCTCGACGACGCGGTCGTCATCCGCCGAGGTCACGACCGGCAGATAGTGCCATTTGTCGAACGCCGTGCACGGGTGCGACAGACCGAGCCGCACGACGTCGCCGACGTGCACCTCGGCGCCCCGCAGGAACGCGTGCTGATCGTTCATCGCCGAGATCGTCGCGCCGAGCAGGGGCGCGAGCGGGGCGCCGAGGTCGGCGGCGACACCCTGGGGTTCGGGCAGACCCTCGTCGAAGGGCAGGTCGCGCTTGCCCCCGTCGAGCAGCGCGAGCGCGGGTTCGGGGCGCGAGACCACCCTCGTCCAGCCGTGCATGGCCGAGCGCAGCCGCGCGCCGTCGCTGCGGTCGCCGTCGAGCGGCGAGATGCCGCGGTAGAACCCGTCGTCGTGCACGATGTATGCGCCGGAGCGGAGCGTGAATCTCGTGCGCGCATCCCGTGCGATGGCCGGAGCGTATGCCTCGGCCACGAGATCGAAGTACGCGCTGCCGCCCGCCGTCACGAAGACGTCGCCCTCGTCGTCGTAGAGGTCGCCGATCGCCTCGTGCAGCACGATCTGGCTCTCCAGATAGGCGCGCACCGCGGCGAGCGCGGCCGGCGAGCGGTCGTGCCCGAGGCTGCCCTCGTAGCCGGCGACGCCGGCCAGACGAAGGACGTCGGATGCCGAGATCACCCGCGCGATCTCGATCGCCTCGTCGACCGTGCGGGCGCCGGTGCGGCCGCCGGGCGCACCGAGCTCGACGCACACGTCGACGCGGCGCGGCACGCCGATCTCACGCAGAGCGCCCTGCATCCGCTCCACCGTCTCGAGCGAATCGGCCCAGCTGACGAACGACAGGTCGGGGTCGGCGAGTTCCGCGGCCAGGTACCGCAGCGACCGGGGATCGATCACGGCGTTCGCGAGCATGATGTCGCCGAGGCCGAAGGTGCGGGCGACGCGGACCTGGTCCATGTTGGCGAGCGTGATGCCGGGGCATCCCGCGTCGAGCTGGCGCTGCCACAGGGCTGGTGCCATCGTCGTCTTGCCGTGGGGCATGAGCTCGAGGCCGCGCTCGGCCGACCAATCGGCCATGAGCGTCACGTTGTCGCGCATGGCCGCGTCGTCGAGGGCGATCAGAGGCGTCCAGAACTCGGTGAGCCGCGGGCCGGTCGCGAGGAACGCGTCGACCGTGAGCCCGAACGCCCGTTCGGGGATGCCCTTGTCGCGCGCCGAGAGACGCTCGGCGCCGAGTCGGTCGAGCAGAAGCTGCTGTGTCATCCGATTCCTCCGGGGTCCTGGTGCTGCGTCGAACCTACTCCTCTCTCTGGGCATGTGCATATGCTGCAACGCTCGTTGCGTTCGTTGCACAGGCTGGTCATCATGACTCTCATGACCGCAGTCCCCCCGGCCCTCATCGCGATCGGCGAGACGATGATCCTCGTCACGCCGGCGGATGCGACCCCCCTCTCCGACGCCGAGGACGTACGGCTGAGCATCGGCGGCGCGGAGTCGAACGTCGCCGCGCACGTCGCAACGCTGGGTCAGAGCACCGCATGGGTGAGCCGGCTCGGCGACGAGGTGCTCGGGCATCGCGTGCACCGCGCCGTCGCCGCACATGGCGTCGACACCCGCTGGGTGGGCTTCGACCCCGACGCCCCCACCGGGGTGTATTTCAAGGACCCGGGCAACGGCGTGCGCTACTACCGTGCCGCCTCAGCGGCCTCGCGCATGGCACCGGAGACCCTCGCCGACGTGCCGCTCGAAGACGCACGGATCGTGCACATCTCCGGCATCACGCCCGCTCTTTCCGCGAGCTGCGCCGCCATGATCGACACCGTGATCGACCGCGTCGCCGCGAGCCCCGCACTGCTGAGCTTCGACGTCAACCATCGCGCGGCGCTGTGGCCGGCATCCGAAGCTGCACCCGTTCTGCTCGCCCTGGCGAATCGGGCCGACATCGCGTTCGTCGGACTCGACGAGGCCGAGACGCTGTGGGGCTGCCGCACCGCCGCCGATGTGCGTGCGCTCGTGACAGCCCCGTCGCACCTGGTCGTGAAGGACGGCGCGGTCGGCGCGACCGAGTTCTCTGCGCGCGGCGTCGTGTTCGTGCCGGCGATCCCGACCGACGTGGTCGAGGCCGTCGGAGCGGGCGACGCGTTCGCGGCCGGCTATCTGTCCGGCATGCTCGACGGCCGATCGCCACAGGAGAGCCTTCAGATCGGACACCAGCGGGCGCACCTCGTCCTGCAGTCGACCCACGACGTGGTCGGTGCGGGCGGGACGGATGCCGTCAGCTGACCGCCACGGAATCGATGACGAGACCGGCCGCCGCGGCCGGATACGAGAGAAGGAAGACGATGGACAACTCCGGTTTCGAAGCGCTCTTCGCGGGCGCGCCGCTGATGGCGATCCTGCGCGGGATGGGCGTCGAGCGCAGTCTCGCGTTGTCGACGACGGCGTGGGATCTGGGCATCGACATCGTGGAGCTGCCCATCCAGACGCCGGAGGACGTCGAGGCCCTGACCGTCGTGTCTGCGGCGGCTCGCGAGCGAGGCAAGGTCGTCGGCGCCGGCACCGTGTTGACGCCGGACCACATCGCCCAGGCCGCCTCGGCAGGAGCCTCCTTCACGGTCAGCCCCGGGCTGGACCTGGAGATCGTCCGCGCCTCGCACGAGGCCGGAATGCTCAGCATCCCCGGCGTCGCCACCGCGAGCGAGGTGCAACTCGCCCTGAAGTCCGGCCTGACCTGGCTGAAGGCGTTCCCCGCGTCGGTGCTCGGACCCCAGTGGCTCACCGCCATGCACGGACCGTTCCCCCAGGCGCGCTTCGTCACCACCGGCGGCATGAACGCCACGAACGCCGGGCAGTATCTGGATGCCGGCGCGAGCGTCGTCGCCGTCGGGACCGCGCTGGAAGACCCGGCGCAGCTTCCGCTCCTCGCCGGGCTGCTCGGGACTCGATCCTCAACGGCTCCGTGACGCGCTCGGTGCGTGCGAAAAGTCGGAGTCTCGCTGCGACACGCCGCCTGGGGGCGTCTGGGGGCGGCGTGTCGGCGCGAAAGTCCGACCTTTCGCACGGCCCCCGTCGCGGAGTGTCCCGCGCGCGGCGTGTCGGCGCGCGGATCCGACGTTTCGCACGTGAACGGATGCCGCGGACAGACACGCTCGTGCGGGAGACTTGACCCTGACACTGTGGAAGGCGGGATAACGGAGACATGTTATCCATCGGAGCGTTCGCGCAGATCGGCCAGGTGACCCACCGGATGCTGCGGCATTGGGACACCGCCGGGCTGCTCGTGCCCGCCCACGTGGACGAGTCCAGCGGCTACCGCTCGTACGACCCATCGCAGCTCGAGCGGCTGCACCGGATCGTCGCCCTGCGCCAGCTCGGCTTCGGCCTCGACGACATCGCGCAGATCCTCGAGCAGGGGATCGACGCCGGCCGCATCGCGGCCATGCTGCGCGTGCGCCGGGCCGAGGTCGAGGAGGAGCACCGCGTGGCCGCGGCCAGACTCGTCGATGTGGAACGGCGGCTCCACCTCATAGAGAGCGAGAACCAGATGTCCACTGTCGAGATCATCGAGAAGCCCCTGCCCGCCGTGCGCCTGGCCGCGCACGTGGCGTCGGTGCCCGAAGACGAGGTCGGCGCATCCGTCGGCCCGCTCTTCGAGGGCATCGAGAAGGTGCTCGGCGACGAGTGCGGTGCGCTGTCGACCCCGATCGCCCAGTACGAGTTGACCGAAGACGGCATGCGGATCACCGCCGGGTACGCCTACGGCGGCGAGCGCCGGGAGGGATTCGACCTGGTCGATCTGCCGGCCGTCGAGTTGGCGATCTGCGGTGTGCACCTCGGATCCATGGACCGCATCCGCGAGACCTGGGGAGCCGTGCACGCCGAGATCATCGCCCGCGGCTTCGTGCCCAGCGGACCGTGCCGGGAGCTGTACGTGCGCGCGGTCTCGGAGGATCAGTCCGACTGGGTCACAGAGCTGCAGCAGCCCGTCGAGCGCGCCTGAGACGGGCGGTGCGGGGCACGGTCTCAGCCGCCTCTCGGGGCTCGCCCAGGTGCGAAACGTCGGAGTCTCGGCGCGACACGCCGCGCGGGCGACCCCGCGGGACCGCGTGTCGCGCCGCGGTTCCGACTTTTCAGACGGCGAGCGCTCAGAGCGCCCCGGTGAGAGCGGCGACTCCGGCGAGCGCCGAGACCAGCGCGAGGACGAGTGCGATCGCGATGAGCACGGCATGCACCTTCAGGAAGGCGGTCGGCCTGCCGTGCTCGTCGCGCGCCCGCGGGTCGTTTGACACGCGCTTGTAGAAGCGCGGCCAGACGAGGACGTTGAAGACGGCATTGATGAAGAGCAGGACGGCGAGGGCGATCACCCTCCCACGCTAATCCCCTCAGCATCTGTCCCGGCATCCGCCCTTCCCCCGCAAGCCCCTGACGTTCCGGGGGTTGACACGCCAGATCGGGGGAAGCATTCCGCATTCCGTCACCCGATGTGGCGTGTCGGCCCCCGAAGGGGAATGCGCGGCCGGGCGCGAACGCCCCCTCCCCACGACTCCCATCGGTATTTCGACGGCGTACACGTATCAAGAGGCTCTTGCCGCGCTCCTTCATGGTGTGATCACAATGGGTCTCATGATCGACGGCGTTCCCGACGCCGATCTCGATCCGACGGAAGACGGGGCGGCGCGCTGGCAGCGGGCCGCAGCGTTCTTCGCCGCGTGGAGAGACGGCGACAGCCGCGCGATGGATGGCCTCGTGCGGTTGATGTCTCCTGTGCTCTGGCATGTGGTGCGCGCCTACGGCCTCGAGCGCACACTCGCCGAGGACGTCGTGCAGACGACCTGGCTGCAGCTCGTGCGCGGGCATGATCGCGTGTCCGACCCGCGGGCCGTCGCCGCGTGGCTCACCACCACCGCACGCCGCGAAGCGTGGAAGGTCGGCAAGGCGCACGGCCGGGTGGACCAGGCGGATGCCGACGGTCTCGACGTGCTGCTGCCTCCTCAGGCGTCGGCGGAAGAGCGCGCGACCGTCGGCGACGAGCGGCGGCGGCTGTGGAGCGCGGTCACGGCTCTCGACGAGCGCTGCCGGCGACTGCTGCGAGTGATCGCGTTCGACGACCGCCCCGACTATGCATCTCTCGCCGCCGAGCTCGGCATGCCGATCGGCAGCATCGGCCCGACGCGCAAGCGATGCCTCACCAAGCTCCGCGTGCTTCTCGAGCCGTCGGGAGGCACGTCATGACCGATCACGACGATGCCGAGCTGTTCACACGGCTCCGCTCGCTGTGGAGCGACGTCGACCCCGTGCCCCCTGGCCTGATCGACCGCATGATCGCGGCCGCCGCGACAGAATCCCTGTCGGCCGAGTACGCGCTGCTCACCCTCGTCGACCAGCCGTTCGGCGCGGTGAGGGGAGAAGCGGATGCTCTCACGCTGCAGTTCAGCGACGGCACGACGAGCATCCTGCTGCACGTCACGACCACAGCGAGCGGCAGCCGCCGCGTCGACGGCTGGGTCGACACCGCATCGGCCGAGATCGTGCTCTCCCAAGGCGACAGCATCCGCTCCACCGTGCCCTCGGAGACGGGCCGGTTCGTGTTCGACGACGTCCCCGCCGGCCTCACGAAAGTGCAGCTGACGACCGCGGTCGACGGCGAGGAGCGCACGCTGTCGACACCGCAGTTCGAGCTCTGACGCCACCCGCGATCGCCGATCGCCCGGGGGCATCCCCCAGGAGAGGAACCACCCATGGAGCAGCCCGAAGGATGGACGTGGCAGGATCGCGCCGAGGGATCGATCCGCCGCGGCACAGCGCTCGATCCGAACGTGGAACGCGTCGACGGCATCCGTGCATTTCCCACGGCCTACCTGCCCGAGCGGCTGCTGATCACGCAGGACGACGACAACGGCGCTCACGACCGCGAGATCAACACCCTGCACGAGGCGGCAGGCGCCTTCGGCTGGCAGCTGATCATCGATGAGCCGGAACAGCGCCGAGGTCTCACCGCCGACATCCCCTGGTTCGTGCGCGCCCGCCTCATCACGCCCGACGAGCCCGCACGCGGCGAGTCGCCCGTGGCGCCCGATGCCTGGCGGGTGCTGCAGCGCGCACGCAGGATCTCCCGGTCGCCCATGCCCCGCACGAGCCTCGAGCACGTGCTGTCGATAGATCCGGTGGGCCTCAATCCCTTCACCAGGACCAACCCGTTCACCCGCACCAATCCGTTCACGCGAACGAACCCGGCAGACCCACGGGGAGCCGGCGGCAGCGAGGACTATCTGCAGCCGGGGCGCGGTGCACGGCAGCCAGTGAGCTGGCTCGGGCCGGCGCCGCTGCGCAGTCCCGCTCCGCGCAACGGCCGCCGGGCGGTGGTCGCGGTGCTCGACACCGGATGCGGCGTGCACGAGTGGCTGCCCGACGACATCGTCACGAGGCGGGTGGAGCTCGACGGAGTGCCGCTCGGGCTGACCGATGACGCCGATCCGGAGCGCTATCCCGACCTGTACGGGCAGCTCGACGGCGAGATCGACGCCGTGGCCGGCCATGGAACGTTCATCGCGGGCCTGATCCGTCAGACGGCGCCTGATGCCGACATCCTGTCGATCCGCGTCGCCGGCGCGCTCGGTGTCGTTGACGAGAGCACCTTCCTGAATGCGCTCGCTCAGGTCGTCGAGCTGCTGCGCCGGCACCGCGAGAACCCGCGCACCGGCCACCCGATCGACGTCCTCAACCTCTCACTCGGGTATTACCACGAGACCCCCGCCGACGGACTCTTCAGCCTCACCCTGAACGCGCTGCTGACCAGGGCCCGCGAACTGGGCTGCGTGGTCGTCTGCTCGGCCGGCAACGACGCGATCGACCGACCGTCCTTCCCGGCCTCGCTGTGGGCATGGCCTGGGGCCGACAACGGCATCCCTCGCGACGACCACGCTCCCCTGCTCTCGGTGGGCGCACTCAACCCGTCGGCTCGCTCGGTCGCGCTGTTCTCGAACGTCGGCCCGTGGGTGCGGGTGTACGCACCGGGCGCCGCTGTCGTGAGCACATCGCCGGCGTTCATGGGCGGCGAACAGGCGTCGTCGAGGGCCGATTTCGACGGCCTGCACCGCGAGACGCTCGACCCCGACGACTATCGCGGCGGCTTCGCGGTGTGGAGCGGGACCTCGTTCGCGGCCCCGTACGTCGCGGGCCGGATCGCCGCGCAGCTGGGCACGGTTCCGCCTGCGGGCGTCCGGGCGGATGCCGCAGCGGATGCCGTGAAGAAGGTGCTGGAGGGGCTGCCGACGCCTGCCGCGCGGAACTGATCCGCCGCGCCCACCTCACGCATGACCCGACCGCCCGCAGTCGACCCCGGGCATCGCCCTCCGAACGTTCGACAGATGCGCACTTCCGCCGAACGCGGCGCAGCGGCATCCTTGGGGCATGCCCCTCTCTGCCGCCGAACTGCATCGTCGTGGTGTCGAGGCGGCCAACGCGCGCAGGTTCGCCCAGGCGCGCCGTGCGCTGGCGGCGGCATCCGCTCGCACCGACGATGACGACCTGCGCGCGCGGATCGACGGCACGATCGCCTACGTGCTCGCGCAGACCGGCCGGCCCGCCGACGCCGAGCGGCTCTCCCGCGAAGCCCTCGCCCGCCCCGGGCTGAGCACCGACACCTCCGCAGTGCTCGCCGGGCAGCTCGGGACGCTTCTGCTGCATTCGGGGCGGCTCGACGACGCCGAGACCATGCTGAGCCGCGCGATCGACACGGTGTCTTCGGAGTCGGCGGAGCTCGCGAATCTGCTGATGAACCGCTCGGTGGTGCGGATGCAGCGGCACCAGCTGACCGACTGCATCGCCGACCTCGAGCGGGCCGTCGGGATCTACGAAAGCGGGGGCGACGAGGGCTCCCTCGCCGAGGCACGGCACAACCTCGGCTACGCCGCTCTGCTCGGAGGAGACCTGGTCACCGCGCTCACGCTGATGACGCGCTCTCGACCCGTGATCGCCGCGACGAGCGACCTCGCCGCGGCGATCAGCGACTCGGACCGCGCCGAGGTGCTGCGCGATGCGGGGCTCACGACGGAGGCCGAGGCGCTGCTCGCCGAGGTCGCTGTGCGGTTCGGCGCACAGCGGATGCGGCAGGCGCGGGCCGAGGCCGAGTTCCACCTCGCGCGGTCGCAGATCCGCCACGACCCGCAGCTCGCCGAGGTGACGGCACGCACCGCCGCCCGCCGATTCGCCGCCCTCGGCAACACGGCGTGGGCCAGCCGCGCGGAGGCTGTGCGGCTCGAGGCGCGTGTGCGCGCGGGACGCCGCACCGACCCCGCAGACTTCGCGCGCACCGCATCCGCTCTGCACGCAGACGGATTCGAGACCGAGGCGACCGCGCTGACTCTGGCTGCCCGCCTCGTCGACGGAGGGCGGATGCCGCGCGTCGCAGACGATGCGGCGACACCTCTGCGGCTGCGCGCCCTCGAGGTGCGGGCTGTGCGTGCGTCGATGGCCGGACGCGATGCTCAGACGCGACGCGACGCCGCCGCGGGCCTCGACCTGCTCACGAACTGGCAGCGGTCGTTCGGAGCCCTCGACCTGCAGGCCTCCGTCGCGATGCACAGCACCGAGCTGGTGTTCGCAGGGCTGCGAGCGGCCGTCCGGTCGGGCGATCCGGCCGTGCTGTTCGAGTGGTCGGAGCGCGCCAGGCACCTCAGCCAGCAGGTCGCGCCGGTGCGCCCGCCGCGAGACCCCGAGTTCTCGGCTGATCTGGCGGAGCTTCGGATGCTGCGCGCCGACCTCGCCGGCTCCGATTGGACCGCCGATCCCCGCGTGCGGCGACTGCGCGACCGGGTGCGGGAACGCCAGTGGTCGAGCACTACGGCATCCGGTACCCACGATCGTCTCGAGCTCGCGCAGGCGCAGGCGCTGCTCGGCGAGGACACGGCGATCCTCGCCTACGTGTACACGGGTGTGGAGTTGCAGTGCGTCGCGGTGACAGCATCCGCTTCGTGGATCGTTCCTCTCGACTGGCCTCGGGTGCAGGCCGCCCTCGACGGGCTGCGCGCCGATCTCGACGTCGCCGCGCTCACCCGAGGTGGCCCGATGGCTGTCGCCGTCGAGCGCTCGCTCACCGACAGACTGCAGCGGCTGGACGACGCACTGCTCGCGCCGATGCGCGCCATCGCCCGTCGCTTCGCGATCACTGCGCCGGGCGTACTTGCAGGAATCCCGTGGGCGATGCTGCCGAGCCTGCACGGGGTCCCCTTCACGCTGGCGACCTCGGTGTCGCGGTGGCTCGAGGAACGCGGTGCTCGCGAGTCGCGGCTCGATCCTGCCCCCGAGCGACGCGACGACCATCGACGCCTCCCCTCAGCGCGGGCCTCGGCTGCGGACGCGCGGCCGGCTCAGCAGCGGCGCTCTGCACCGTTGGCCGGCTTCGCCGCGGGGCCCCGCGTGCCGCGCGCGGAAGACGAGGTGCGCACCGCAGCCGAGGCGTGGGCGACCGCCGAGGTGCTGACCGGCGATCGCGCGCGGGTCTCCGCGCTCACCGAGCTCGCCGCGCGCAGCGACGTGCTGCACATCGCGGCGCACGGGCGGCACGCGTCGGACAATCCCCTCTTCTCGGGTCTCGAGCTGGTCGACGGCACGCTGTTCGGCTACGACGTCGACCTGATCCCGCAGCCTCCGGCCACGGTCGTGCTGTCGGCGTGCGAACTCGGCCGGTCGTCGGTGCGGTGGGGCGAAGAAGCGCTCGGGATGACGAGGGTGTGGCTGCACGCGGGCACGCGGTGCGTGATCGCCGCGCCCGTCGTAGTCGCCGACTCCGTTGCCGGAGAGCTGCTCGCCGCGCTCCACATCGGGCTCGCGACGGGCGCCGAACCCGCCGATGCGCTGGCGTCGGCGTCGCGCAGCACCGGCCTCAGCGCCCCCTTCCAGTGTCACGGAAGCGGATTCTGAAGAATTTCTCCATTCGATGTATCAGATCCGACGCAGCCCGCTCCTGATCTTCGGAAGGTGCCGGAGCGATCGGGCTTCGAGAAGGGCGAAGCGCGGGAGGCGCAGTCGAACTGGGGAACCTGTGCACTGGGGAGTGCAGGGACACGACATGGACACCGACCAAAAGGGGGTGCCGCGGTTGCAACCGCGGCACCCCCGAGGCTCTCGGGCGTCGGTTTGCACGGGCCGCGGGGGCCCGCGCGCCGGACGGCCGCCGGGGCAACCTCGCGCCGAGGCCGACGCCTGCGACCCTGTGGTCATCCACATGACCGTGATCGCGGCACCCGCATCGCCCGACGACGTGGTAGACATCTCCTGACCGAGGGGGAGACATGCCGGCATCCGTAAATATTCTGCGCATCGGCGCCACGATCGCAGGCGCGGTTCTCCTGCTGAGCGGATGCACGGCGGCTCCGCCCGCGGACGATCCCTCCCCCTCCGCCTCGGCGACCACCGAGTCCGCCTCCGTCGAGGTCGCGGTGAACGGTCCGGCGATCACCGGAACCGGCACAGCCATGGATCCGGGAGTCGCGCTTGCCATCCCGGCGGGAGACTTCCGCTCGGTCACTCTCACCGTCGACTGCGCCGGCGACGCCACGTTCCAGGTAGGCATCAGCGATCCCGCCGGCGCGGGACTCTCGTTACAGAGAGGCAGGTGCGGCGGCGACGCGACATTCGAGTGGCCGCTCACCGCGACCACCGAGAAGGCGCTGTCCGTCGCGATTCGCGAGGGCGTGGCATGGTCGGTCACTCCGCGTTTTTCGACCGCCGAGTTCGTCGTCGATCCCGAGATCGCCGAGGACTGCGCTGCGTTCTCCGGCCCCTACAGTGCGATCTTCAACGCCGACGTCGGATACGCGCAATACGACGATGTCGACGAAGCCGAGTGGAACGAGCGGATCGACACCGCGGCCGACACTCTCGCTGATCTCGCCGATGAGTCGTCCTCGCGACTCGCCGAATCGTTCACAGCTCTCGTGCCGATCCTTCGGGACCCGCAGCGCGTTCCGGGAGACATGATGTCGGCCATGAGGCCGCAGACCGAGACCATCCTGGACGCCTGCGGCGCGAACCAGACCCAGGTCAGCATCAACGCGGATTACGGCGCCTGAGCTGCCGTCGGCCTCGATCGGATGCCGCTCCTCATCGCACCCGTCATCCGCGCTGCAGCGCATCCAGCGCGGCCCGCGCGGCGGTCACGGCGGCCTCCGTCTCACTGACGGCCTCGGCGGCCCGATCCTGACGCGCCTCCGCCGACGCTGCGTCCTTCTCGGCCGACTGCGCATCCCTGCGTGCGCGGGCGAGCTCCCGCTCCAGCTCAGCGATCCGCTCCGTCGCCCGATCGGCGCGGTCGACGGCGTCCCCCGCATCCCGCTCGGCCTTCTGCGCATCCCGCGTCGCGCGCGCGTGCGCCTGTTCCGCGTCATGCAGGACCCTCTCGGCCTTGCGCAGCTCGCGGCGGGCGGACACTTCGTCGACAGGCCGGGGAGCAGATGCCGGCGCCTCCGGAGCGCCTCCCCCGACTGCAGTGTCGAGGTCGACCGACGCAGCCGGCTCGAGGTCGTGCACCAGACGACCCGAAGCCACGGCCGCCGCGGCATCCGGGTCGAAGAACGCCGCCGAGATCGTCTGCCGCACCGTTTCGAGAGTCGCGTCCGTCACCCGCGCCCCTCGCGCCTTCGCGAGCGCCGCGGCCTCGGCGGCGAGCCGCGACGTCAGCGCCCGGCGCTGGCGACCCAACTCGGCGAGCGCGGCCGCGTCGAGGTCGTCCTGCGCTTCGCGCAGCTCCGCGGCGAGCTGCAGGGCCTCTCCGAGCTGCGATGTCCGCTCGGTCGCGAACACATTGACGACCCAGGCTGCTGCGGTCGGCTTGCGCAGCGCCGTGATCTGCTCTGCCAGGCCGCGATCGGCCACAGCCTTCGCCTGTGCGTTGCGGGCGGCGACGAACTTCTCCGGCGGTCCGGCGTACAGTTCGGCCGCGACGTCGAGGAGCGTGGGGTCGGCTGTCATGCGAGCGACCCTACCCTCTCGAGGCCCTCCGGTTCAGCGCAGATCCGCGTTCGCCGACGACAGCTGCTCAGCACTCCACACCACGCCGAGCGCCGAGGAAAGGGCGAGCTGCCCGGCTCCGATCGACGGATTCGCGCCGCCTCGCGCGTAGCGCACCGGCACCGATGCCGTGCCGCTGGCGAGGTAGGCGGTCTCTGCCCGCACGAGATCGAGGAACGGCTCCCCGAGCGCTCGCACCGGGCCGCCGATCACCACTTCCGTCGGATCGAGGAGTGCCGCTGCGAGCTTGACGGTGCGCGCAAGCGCACGCGCTCCTTCGGCGAAGACAGTGCCATCGGCCGTCCGGGCGAGTGCTGCGATGTCGTCCTCATCCATCGCGTCGCTGAAGTCGTCACCCAGCATCGCGGTCATGGACGATGCCGATTCCAGGCACCCGCGGCGACCGCACCGGCACAGCCGGGCATGCTCGCCGAACTCGACCTGCACATGCCCGATCTCGCCGGCGCGATCGCGGGGACCGGGAGCCAGCTGACCGTCGACCGTCACGGCGGCGCCGATTCCGACGCCGATGTGGATGAACAGCCGATAGCCCGAGCTCTCCGCCTCGCCGGCGGCTTCGGCGATGGCCTCGGCGTCGACGTCGTTCACGAGAAGCACCGGAACGACGAGCTGCTTCTCCAGACGCGCGGCCAGCGGCTCCTCGCGCCAGTCGAGCTGCACGCTCTCGAGCACGGTACGTCCGTCGGTGGTTCCCGGCAGCTGGGCGGCGGCGATGAGCAGCCGATCGCCGTGATCCTCAGCGATCCGCGCGACGGCCTCATCGAGCATCCGCTCCCGGCTCACTGCGGTGTACGCGACCGTGCGCACATCGACCTCTGTGCCGTCGAGCGCCAGCAGCGCGAGACGGGCATCGGTGGGACGAATCACCATAACCAGGATGCGGTGATGCCCGGCATCCACGCTCAGAGTCGTGGCCCGCTTGCCTCCCGTGCTCGCAGCCTGCACTCCTTCGACGATGAGGCGGCTCTCGATGAGCTCGGCGACCAGGGAGGATGCCGTGGCCGCCGTGAGTCCGGTGGCCCTCGCGATGCCGGCCCTGGTCTGCGCCCCGCCTCCGCGGAACACGAGCTGCAGTGCACGGCGGAGGTTCGCGCGACGAACGGACGCCTGAGTGTCTGGAGCGTCGTCGCTGTTCAGCATGGCTGGTCCGTCGTCGAGAAATGGTTGACAGGAGTGAGGGTACTGCGTACCCTCGACCATAGTTTATTCAATAAACTAAGTTGACTGCCCCGGGCGGATGAGTGCTGCACACACCGTCGTCCGCCCGGGGATCAGCTCATCGCCCTTCGGCCGCTTCGGTGTGATGACGGATGACTTCGGCCACCACGAAGTTGAACCACTTCTCGGCGAACTCGGGGTCGAGGTGAGCATCCTCGGCCAGGGCGCGCAGACGCGCGACCTGCTGCTCCTCGCGCCCGGGATCGGATGCCGGCATGGCGTGCTCCGCCTTGAGATGGCCGACCTGCTGCGTCGCGCGGAAGCGCTCGGCGAGCATGAAGATCAGCGCCGCATCGATGTTGTCGATGCTCGCGCGCAGTCGGAGCAGTTCGGCTTTCGGGTCCAGCGCGTCGGTCATGCTCATACTCTACGGTCCCCATGCCGGCCGATATCGTGAGCACATGAGCCGAGAAGAGCCGACGTCGTCCGCGAGCGAGCAGGTCACGGCGTCCGCCCCCGTCGACGAGGCGGCGGCACCACCCGTCGAGGAGCTCGTGATCGCTGCCACCGCGCACCCCGTGGTGATCGAGCCCATGACGCCGAGCCGTTCGTTCTGGACGCGCATCGACAAGCCGTTCGCGTTCGGCTTCCTCGTCACCCTCGGCGGACTCGCGGCGATCGTGCTCGGCCTCGCGGTGACGAGCCTCTCGACCGTGCTGATCTACATCGCCCTCGCTCTGTTCGCAGCTCTCGGACTCGACCCCGCCGTGCGGTTCCTGGAGCGCCGCGGCCTCTCCCGCGCGGTCTCCGTGGTCGTCGTGATCCTCGGACTCATCGCGGTGGTGGGGCTGATCCTGTGGATGGTCCTGCCGATCGTGATCGACCAGGTGGCGAGCTTCGTGCGCTCGGTTCCGGGGATGATCCAGGACTTCACCCGCACTGACGTCTACGCGACGCTCGAGAAGCAGTTCGGCGACCAGTTCGAAGACCTCGTCGCCGACATCCAGAAGTTCCTCACCGATCCGGGCAACATCGCCGCGATCGGAGGCGGCGCGCTCAAGATCGGCGCCGGCATCGCGAGCGGCGTCTCGGGCGTCATCGTCGTGCTGGTGCTGACGCTCTACTTCGTCGCGACGCTCCCCGGCATCAAGACCGGGCTCCTGCGGCTCGCCCCTGCGCGCGACCGCGCCAGGGCCGGAGAGATCACCGAGCAGATCACCGACTCGGTCGGCGGCTACGTGATGGGCATGGTCGTGCTCGCGTTCTTCAACGCACTGCTCGCGTTCCTGCTCTACCTGTTCCTCGGGCTCCCGTTCCCGCCGCTGATGGCGACCGTGGCGTTCTGCATCACGCTGATCCCGCTCGTGGGATCGGTGATGTTCTGGATCATCGGCACCGGGCTCGCGCTGTTCACGAATCCCGTCGCCGCGCTGGTGTTCGGGATCGTCTACCTCGTGTACATGCAGGTCGAGGCCTACGTGATCACGCCCCGCGTGATGAACCGCGCGATCTCCATCCCCGGTTCGCTGGTCGTGATCGGCGCCCTCGCCGGCGGCACGCTGCTCGGACTCCTCGGCGCGCTCGTGGCGGTGCCGGTCGCGGCATCCATCCTCATCATCATCAACCAGGTCTGGGTTCCCCGGCAGGACGCCCGGGTGTAGTTACGCCCCCGCTGTTTCAACTGCGGGCGGGCGACTCACTGATCGACCAGGAACGAGAGCTCTCCCTGATCACCGCGACCTGCCCCGGTTCCAGCAGAATCCGGTCCGCCTCGCCACTGAGCAGATCGACGCCCGCGCCATCGATCTGAACGGCGCGGTGGCCGTGATGCAGCAGGAAGAGATACTCGCCCCCTGCACCTCGACGTCGCACCGCCTCGACACCGAGAGCGCTGGCGCCCTCGAGCACGGGGACGACACCGGCACGCGAGGCGAGATCTGCCAGGAAGCCGTCCAAGGATTCCTGGACCAGCTTCGCGGACACGTACGTCACCGTCCCCGATCCGAGGTCTCGTCTCGTCACCGCCGGCATCCCGGCGAGGTTCCCCGACTCGTATCGGGCGACTACTTCGGCTGCTTCGACGCGGAGCAGTTCCGTCCAGGACGAGCATTCCATCCCACCGCCGATCGTCACGATCTCGCCCTCGGCACGCGGGAAGATCTGCTCGCTGCGCACCCCCAGCAGATCCCGGAGCATGCCGGGATACCCACCGGCGACGATGCGCTGGTTCTCGTCGGCGAGGCCCGATGCGAAGGTCACCACGAGATCGCCGCCCGCGCGGACGTACTCCTCGAGCCACTGCACCGTTTCCGATGTGATCGCGTACAACGCAGAAACCACCAGCATCCGATAGGAGGACGCGTCCGCGCCCGGCCGCACGAAGTCGACGGTGTGCCCGGCGCGCCACAGCGCACGATGGGCGGCCCGAACCTCCCCTGAGTAGTCGACCGCCTCATTCGGCAGGTGCGGAGTATCCATCGACCACCAGCCCTCGGCATCCCACACGATCGCGATCTGCGACTCGACGACCACGCCGTCTGCGGGGGGAGCGGCCACCTCGGAGATCTTCTCGAGCAGGCGTCCAAGCGTGACGGCCCCTTCGAATGCGCGGGAGTCCGGCCCGGCGTGCGGCACCAGCGCCCCGTGCCAGAGCTCGGAACCCGCCGCCGACGCACGCCACTGGAAGAACAGGGAGCTCTGCGACCCGCGAGCGATGTACCCGATGGAGTTGCGGATCATTCGTTCCGGCTCCTTGACGACCGTTCGGTCTCCGACACGGATGCCGGTCGCGTTCTGCTCCATCAGGACCCACGGGCCGCCCGACCAGGATCTGGCGAGATCTGAGCCGTACGCCACGTGAGTCTCACCATCAGGCCCGTCGGTATCCAGATAGTGATCGAGTGACACGAAGTCCTGAGCCTCGCTCCAGGACCATTGCTCGAGATGATTCCAGGTCGGGAGCATGAAGTTGGTGGTCATCGGCGCCGTCGAACCAGTTGCACGAATCTCATCCTTCTGCTCCGAGTAGGCGGCGAGCATCTCGTCGGAGTTGAAGCGCCTGAAGTCGACGAGTTGACTCGGATTGTGCAGGTACTGCGTCTGAATCGGCGGGAGGATCTCGTCCCACGCACCGTACCGCTGAGACCAGAAGGCCGTGTACCACGCCGCGTTGAGAGCGTCGAGCGTGCCGTACCTCCGGCGAAGCCACTCGCGGAACGCGCGAGCGGCGTGCGGGCCGAAGTCGATGGTGCCGTACTCGTTGTGGATGTGCCAGCCGCGCAGCCGCGGGTGCTTCCCGTACCTCTCTCCTAGGAACCGCGCGATGCGTCGCGAGGCGTCGCGATACGCAGGCGCACTGATCGCGTATGCGTCTCTCGAGCCGTGCAGCACCGGGGTGCCATCGGCGCGCAGCGGAAGAGCGTCCGGATGCTGAACCGTGAACCACGGGGGCGGCGACGCCGTCGGAGTCGCGAGGAAGAACCCGATACCCGCGGCGTCGAGCCCGTCGATCACCTCGTCCAACCAGGATGTCTCGTACTGCCCTTCGCGCGGCTCGAGCATCGCCCAGGAGAACACGCCTATCGTGGCGGTGTTCACCTTGGCGCGCACCATCAGCGCGACATCCTCGGCCCACGTCTCACGCGGCCACTGCTCGGGACTGTAGTCACCTCCGAAGAGGAAGGTGCCGGGGGAATAGGGCGTGTGCGACATGTGGCGTCCTTCGTGTCGATTCGGTGGCATCAGCCCTTGATCCCGCCTGAGATCAGATCCAGCCGCCAGTACCGCTGCAACGACAGGACGAGGGCGACTAGAGGGATGATGGATATCGCGGCCCCGGTGATGGCGACGGAGTACAGTGCCGGCGTGCTGGAGCCTTTGGACAGCAGGGTGAAGAGGCCCACGGTGAGCGGGTACAGATCCTGGTCGGAAAGCATGATGAACGGCAGCAGGAAATTGTTCCAGGTGCCGATGAAGTGCAGCAGGAAGACGGTAACCATTCCGGGTACCATCAGGGGCAGCACGATCATCCGGAAGATCCGCCATTCGCCTGCGCCGTCGATGCGGGCAGCCTCCAGAGTGTCCTGCGGCACCGCCGACATCGCGTACACACGGCACAGGTAGATCCCGAACGGACTCACGATGCTCGGAAGCAGCACCGACCATTGAGTACCCGCGAGACCGACGCCGGACATCAGCAAGTACTGCGGAACGGCCAGCACGATGCCTGGGATCAGGATGCCGACCAGGAAGCTGAAGAAGATCACTGTGCGTCCGCGGAACGTGTACTTCGCGAGAGCGAAACCGGCCATCGCAGAGACCAGCACCGAGAGCACGGATGCCACGCCCGAGTAAAGCAGGGAGTTGAGGCACCAGAGCAGGTACTGACCGCCCTGGTACGTGAACAGTGCGACGACGTTGTCCCACAGACCGCTGCCGGGCGAGAAGCTGAACGTCGTGAACAGCTCGCTCTTGGACTTGCTGGCCGCCATGAACACCCATGCCACCGGGATGAGGCAATAGATCGCCCCTGCGATCAGCACGACGGTGGGGATGACGCCCCAGCCTCCCTGTCTGGAGCGGGCGCCTGCACGCAGGTCTCGGTCGGATCTGCGCGGATCGCCGTCACGGCCGGTACGAGGAGGCCGGGTCATCGTCGAGGTCATGATTGCGCTCCGTTGCGTCGGCGGTTGACCAGGTGGAGGACGAGCGCCGAGATGAGCACGGTCCCCACTGCGAGAAGTGTCGAGGCGGCCGCGGCCTGCGGCAGGTTGTCGGTCCCGAAAGCGTCTCGGTAGATCGACATGAGCGGGACCCAGCTGGCGGAGATCGTGCTCGTCATCGGCCGCAGCGTGGCAGGCTCGCTATAGAGCTGGACCGTTCCGATCAGCGAGAAGAACCCTGTGAGCACGAGCGCCGGGGCGACCAGCGGAATCTTGATGCGCCATGCGATCTGGGTCTCTGTCGCCCCGTCCAGTCGTGCCGACTCGTAGATCTCAGCCGGGATGCCTCGAAGCGAGGTGTAGATGATGATCATGTTGAACCCGACGCCGCCCCAGATGGCGACATTCGCCAAGGAGGGGTATATGCCCGTTTCATCGAGGAACGGGATCGGACCCCATCCCAGAGCCTTAGTGAGGTAGGAAAACGGACTGGTGCTGGGCAGGTACATGAAGCCCCAAAGCAACGCCGCGACCACACCCGGCACGGCGTAAGGGATGAAGATCGCCGTGCGGCTGAACCGCTTGGCACGCACCGCTGGTGCGTCCAGCAGCAGTGCGAAGAGCAGAGCGAGCCCCAGAGTCAATGGAATCGCGATGATTCCGTAGACGAACAGCCTTCCGAATCCCGCGAGGTAGGTGTCGTCCTGCAGCACCGCCACGTAGTTCTCGAACCCGACGAACACCTCCTGCTTGCGTCCGAGCGCTCCTCCCGGCACCCGGTAGGCACGCACGCTGAGCCAGATCGCATAGAGGACGGGGATCACCGTGAACACGATGTAGAGCACGATCGCCGGGGTCGTGAACAGATACGGCGCGAGCCGATGGGCCTTCGGCCGTCGAGACGTCGAAGGCGGGGCGGCAGACGCCGTCGACGAGGGAGCTGCGGTGACCAAAGTCATACCTCACTTCTTTCAGTAGCGATCTGAGGGGGTGAAGGGGTGGCGACGTCCGCCCCTCCACCGTCGTCAGTCGTTCGTGACCTTGAATCCGCTCTTGACCATGTCATCGACCACAGCCTTCTGTGTCGCGATGAAGGCATCGCGCCAGGGAGTGCCGTTGTCGATCGCCTTCTGGAGCTCGTCGGTGAAGACGGTGCGGGCGAGATTCACATTCGGCCCCCACATGACGGGGATCGTCTCACCGGCGATCTCCGCGGCCAGATCGTAGAAGTCCGTCTGCTGCGGCATCAGCGCGGGCGGATCATTGCTCTGCGCCATCTCCTGACCGACGATCGCTGCCGGGAACAGGGACTGCTCGCTCACGAGGAGTCCGTTGCCCTCCTCGGATGCATTCAGCCAGCTGGCGAACTTCGCGGCTTCCTCCGGGTGATCGCTGCTGGTCGTCACGACGAGCGCAGAGCCACCCTGGTACGGCACGGCGGGATCCTCTTCGTCCCACCGGGGCAGCGGGCTCATCTCCCACCCGCCACTGGTGTCGGCAGCGACGTTCTCGATGACGCCAGGCGCCCAGACAGCAGACGGCCAGGAGAGCATGGTCCCCGCGTTCAACGCGGCGTTGTACTCCGGAGTGAGCAGCGGATCCGTGCTGATCAGACCGTCGTCGACGAGCTTCTCGAAGAAGTCCGCGACTTCCAATGACGCCTCGTCCGCGATGCCGACGGTCCATTCGTCTCCTTCGCTCGACCACCACCGGCCGCCCGCCTGCGTCGCCACTCCTGCCCAGAACCCGAACTCGGTGGGAGGCAGAGCGGCGATCACGGAGGCGGGGTCAGCCGCTTTGATCGCCTCGGCGGCGGTGCGGAACTCCGCCCAGGTGGTCGGGGGTGTGACGCCGAGCTCTGCGAACCGGTCAGCACGGTAGATGGTCGCCATGGGCCCGACGTCCTGCGGGATGCCGTAGACGGCTCCGTCGAACGTCGTCTGGGCCCAGGTTCCCTCGGTGAACGCGTCCTGGATGTCATCGACGTAGTCTGTGATCTCCGTCGGCACATCGGCAACGACCAGGGCCGGAAGCGTCGTGTACTCCACGAGGGCGACGTCCGGGGCGTTGCCCGCTCGGGTCGCGGTCAGCAGCTTGGTCGAGGAGTCCGTGCCGCCCCCCGCATCGGTGTACTTGACCTGGATATCAGGATTCTCCTTGTTCCACTGGTCGACGACGGCCTGCGATTGCGCCGTCCAGGCCCAGTACTCGAGCTCGATCGGCCCGTCCGCTGACTCCCCGGACCCCGAACAGCCGGCGAGGCCGGCGATGGTCAATCCCGTCACCAGGACGGCGATCGGTCGATGAATGCGCATCAACATCTCCTTTGACAGCTGCGTGAGCCGGTTCTGCTCCGGCATTGGCACCGGACCCGATCCGGCCACCACAGGTTGACATCGCCACGCTTTGTTTGTCAACAGGTGAAACGAACTTCGCATAAATCGTTCGATGCGCCATGATGGAGACAAGCGAGGGTGGGACACCGATGACGACAGAATCTCCGCAGGCTGCTGGGAGTCGATCTCGTGCCTGGCCGACGCTGAATCACGTGGAGCGCGGAGCGCTGCGCGAGGTTCTCATCCACGGCCCGCTACCGCGGGCGGAGATCGCCCGCCGTCTTGGCGTCTCGCGCGCTAGCCTGACGCGCGTCACTCGCACTCTCGTGGAGCACGGACTGATCGTCGAGGGGGCCATCGAGCAGCGGGCGTGGACCGGCCGCCCGAGCGAGCTGTTCGAGATCGCGCCGCCTGGGCGGCACTTCTTCGGCGTGAAGCTGACCGGCGACACGATCTTCGCCGCTGTCACGGATCTCAGCGCCCGCGAGATCGCGACCGCTGAGGAACGGCTGGTCTCCCGGGAGCCATCGGACGTCGTCGCGCGCATCGCCGCCGTCTTCGCGGGATTCGCCGAGGTTTTCGACGACATCGTCGCCGGCGGAGTGTGCATAGCCGGGGACCTTACGCAGGATCGGAAGATGATCGTCGACTCTCCCTTCCTCGGGTGGAAGGATGTTCCTCTGGCCCGGATTCTGACCGATGAACTGGGTATTCCCGTAGCCACCGAGAACGATGTCAGGGCCCTGACCGCCACCGAGCAGTGGTTCGGGGCAGGAGCAGGGTGCTCGTCGCTGGCGCTGGTCACGGTCGGCACCGGAATCGGATTCGGTTTCTCCATCGGAGACCGGCTGGTGACGGGATCGCACGGCAGAGCGGGTCGCCTGGATCACCTGAAAATCGACAACGCGGGACCGCTGTGTGCGGACGGTCATCGCGGATGCGCTTCCGTCTATCTCACCAACGGCTCGATCGTCCGCGCGCTGCATGGTCTCGCTGCGGACTACCCCGCCGCCGTCGCGCTGGGGCGTGCCGGGCAGCCGGCAGCGGTGCGAGCGTTCCGCGATGCCGGTGTTGCGCTCGGAACGCTCATCGCCACCGTCGCCAACGGGTTCGACCCGGAGAAGATCATCCTCACGGGCGACGGCCTCGCGGTCTGGGAATTGGCGGAGAGTGAGATCCGCACCACGATCGATGAGGTTCTGAGCACGGGCTCCGAGCCGATCGTCCTCGATGTCCAGCCGTTCCAGTTCAACGAATGGGCGCGCGCTGCCGCTGTGGTCGGGATCCGCACCGTACTCCGCTTCTAGTCGTTCTTAGTTTCATTTGTTGACAAACGTACTCATTGCGCCCATGCTTTGATGCTGGGACCTTCGTAGTCCCCAGAACATCGAAGGAGATCTCAGTGCTGGCGGACTATGACAACGTGAAGGCGCTGATCGAATGACTCTGATCTCGCAGGGTCGCGATCACACGGACGAGCTGCCTGTCACCTCAAGACACCACGTGCTGCACCGGGGAGGCGTCGAAGTCGTCTTCGCTCTGTCTGAGGGCCTGCCGGAGGTCGTGCACTGGGGCGCACCCCTCGGCACGATGGATGCCGATGAACTGGTACTTTCGACCCGCAGACAGGTGTCGCCCAGCGCCCTCGACAGCGAATGGCCCGTGACCGTCCTTCCCGGCGAACATGAGGGCTGGGAAGGACGCCCCGGATTCGCGGCACACCGATCCGGCAAGGCGGCTCTTCCGAGGTGGCGTACGACCGAGGTGGTCTCCGACGATGACCGCCTGAGAGTGACCGCCATCGACGAGGATCTCCGACTCATCATCGAGTTCCTGCTCGATGATGCCGGGGTCCTTCGCGTGACGCATGAGCTGGTCAACACAGGTGACGACGACCTCGATCTCGTCGCGTTGGAAGCGACCATGCCTGTCGGAGATCTCGCAAGCGAAGCCCTGGATTTCTCGGGTCGCTGGACTCGGGAGCGCAGCCCGCAACGCAGTCGGCTGTTGGAGGGGAGCCGCGTCCGCGAAACCCGGCGAGGCCGCACCGGTCACGATTCTCCGATGCTGTTGACCGTGGGAACGCGCGCCTTCGACAACAGGTCCGGGGAGGTGTGGGCGGTGCACCTCGCTTGGAGCGCGGATGCCGTATACCGTTACGACGCGCTGCCGGAAGCGAGCACTCTCATCGGCGCCGGGCCGCTCCTCCGAGCCGGCGAGATCGTCCTGGCACCGGGGGCCCGATTCGTCTCCCCTCCAACCGCTTTCGTGTGGAGCAATCGAGGAATCGATGGTGTCGCAGACCGGCTCCACGCCTCGCTCCGATCGCGGGCGGGCCATCCTGCGGTTCGCCCCGTCACGCTGAACACCTGGGAGGCGGTCTACTTCCAGCACGACCTCGAGCCTCTGCGCGCTCTCGCCCGCATTGCGGCAGACATCGGCGTGGAGCGCTTCGTCCTCGACGACGGCTGGTTTCGTGGGCGTCGACATGACCGGGCCGGTCTCGGCGATTGGAGCGTCGACCCGGTCATCTGGCCGGATGGTCTGCACCCACTCGTTGATGATGTGCGCCGGGCCGGGATGCAGTTCGGCCTCTGGTTCGAACCCGAGATGGTGAACATCGATTCCGACCTCGCGCGTGAGCACCCCGAATGGTTGCTGCAGGACCACCTTGCCGGTGTGCGGAGCTGGCGGCACCAGTACGTGCTCGACGTCGCCAACCCCGCCGTGTTCGACTATCTCCTGGACTCGATCTCACGGCTGGTCACGGAGTACGAACTCGATTACATCAAGTGGGATCAGAATCGTGACCTCATCGAGGCCGTGCACGAGGGTCGGGCGGCAGTGCATCGCCAGACGATCGCGGTGTATGCGCTACTGGAAGCCCTGCGCCTACGGCATCCTGGACTCGAGATCGAGTCGTGCGCATCAGGCGGTGCTCGCGTCGACCTCGGGATCCTGGAGCACACGGATCGAGTGTGGGCCTCCGACACGAACGACCCCATCGAACGCCTCGACATCCAACGATGGACCGAACTGCTCATCCCCCTCGAGCTGATCGGCTCGCACGTGGGGCCTCCGTCGACTCACACCACCGGGCGCGAGACGACGCTGGGCCTCAGGATCGCCGTGGCGCTCTTCGGTTCGTTCGGGATCGAATGGGACATCTCGCAGTGCTCGCCGGACGAGTTGGAGCAGCTTCGCGACGCCATCGCCGCATACCGGCGCCTCCGTGGCCTCCTTCACTCGGGTGTGCTCGCCCATCTCGAGGGAGGCGATGATGGCATCCGGATCACGTCCGTCACTGCACACGACAGGAGCCGCGCCCTTGTTCGCGTCGCACGGATCGCCAGTTCCGATCGCGCACTCCCGCGGTTGCTTCGGTTGCCGGAACTCGATCCCGCTGCGGAGTATCTGGTGCGCCCGGTGCCTGAGCTGCGGCTGCCTCGGTCGATCGAGCCCACCCGTCCGCCGTGGATGGAGCGCGGACAGGCCATCCTCACCGGCGCCGCCCTGGCACATCGAGGCGTGCGCCTCCCCCTGCTCGGGCCGGGCCAGGCTCTGGTACTCGAGCTCGAGAAAGTACCGGCCGCGAGCGAAGCCTGAATCGTGCTCCTCGTTCCCCACAGCGCAGAAGGCCTCATCCCGGAGTGCGGGACGCTTCGCGCGATCGAGCGGGGGTCAGAGACCCTGGTCCACGACGCCGACGAACCGGCTTCCGACACCCTCGAAATAACCGCGATGCAGCCCGGCGGCCGGCTTCGGAAGTTCGTCGGCTGAGTGCTGGCGGCAGAACACGTAGGTGAACTCGGGCCACCACTTCTTCGGCCTCGCCGTCTCGGAAAAGCCGCACACATCGCAGGTCAACGTGACCCAGACAGGGCGCGCACCCTTCTTGCGGTTCGATCGGGACTGGACGAGCCATGCGGGCGGATCCTGCTCGAGCGCCGCGAGCTCGGACTCGCTCGCGCCGTCGCCGAAACCGTGACGTTCGGCCATCTCCAGGGAGATGTCGAGCCGTTGGGCGAGATCGCGCTTCGAGATCATGCCGATGTGTCCGTTGCCATGGTCGCCATTCTCCCAGGCCCGCGCCGTTGGTCGCACCGCACGCACACGGAAGGGGCCCTCGGATGGTCATCCGAAGGCCCCTTCCGGTTCGATCAGACCAGACCCTGCTCCTCGAGCCAGGCCTTGGCGATGTCGGCCGAGGACTTCTGGTCGACCGTGCTCTGCACGTTGAGCCCGACGAGCTCCTCGGCCGTGAGCTTGGCGCTGATCGCGTTGAGCACGTCGGAGACGTCGTCGGCGATGTCGCTCGACACGATCGGCACGACGTTCGAGGCGAGGATCAGGTTCTCCGGGTCCTCGAGCGCGACGATGTCCTCGGTCTGGAAGGCAGGGTCTGCCGTGTAGATATCGGCCACCTGGATCTGGCCCGCCAGCAGCGACTCGAGTGTCGTCTGACCGGTCGCGGAGAACGCGAGGTCGACGCCGTAGACCTCCTTGGCCGCCGCGGGACCGTACGGCCGCTGTTCGAACTCCGGCGCCGCGCCGATCGTCACCGGGGTCGTGACCTTCGCCAGGTCGGCGATCGTCTTCAGCCCGTTCTCGTCGGCGAAGCTCTTGAGCACCGTGTAGGTGTCCTGGTCGGACGCCTCGGCGTAGTCGAGAGCGGTCAGCTCCTTCGGGAGCGCATCCTTCAGTGCCGCGTACACGTCGTCGGGGCTCGTGACGTCGGTGCCGTCCTTCGACAGGTACTCGAGCAGGCTGCCGGTGTACTCGGGGAACACGTCGATGTCGCCCGACTCGACCTCGGGCATGTACGCGTCGCGCTGGCCGATGTTGAGCTTCTTCTCGACCGTGAACCCGGCGTTCTCGAGCGCCTGGGCGTAGATCTCGGCGATGATCTCGTTCGAGTAATACGCCTGCGAGCCGACGACGATCGTGTCGCTGTCGCCCGAGCCGGAACCGGCATCGGACGGCTCGTCGAGCGGATTGCTCGAGCTGCAGGCCGACAGGGCGAGTGCTGCGGCGGCCACCAGGCCGACCGCGAAGGCGGAGCGCTTGCCTCGTGCTGTGAACATGACTTCCTCTTCTCTGGGAGTGCGGGGATTTCGGATGCTGTGAAGGATCAGGCGGGAGCGGATGCGGCGACCGGCGCTGCGGAACGGCGGCGCACCGCCCGCGGGGGACGCAGACCCGCGGGAACCGCCGCATGCTGGGCGGCCGCGAGAAGCAGATCGACCACGAGCGCCAGCACGGCGACGATGATCGCGCCGGCGAGCACCTGGTCGAAGCGACGCAGCGGGATGCCCTGGATGATCGGCCAGCCGAGGCCGCCGAGGTTGACGTATGCCGCGATGGTCACCGTCGCGATGACCTGCAGGAGCGCGGAGCGGATGCCGCCGAGCAGCAACGGCAGGCCCAGCGGAAGCTCGACCTTGAAGAAGATCTGCCACTCGGTCATGCCCATCGCGCGCGCCGAGTCGATCACGCGCCGGTCGATCGCCTCGAGACCCGTATAGGCGCCGGCGAGGAGCGAGGGTATGGCGAGCAGCACGAAGGTGATGATCGCCGCCTCGGGGATGCGGAGCACACCGAGAAGCAGCACGAGCAGCACCATGAGACCGAATGCGGGGATCGCCCGCGCGGCACCCGAGACCGCGACCGCGATCTCGCGCCCCCTGCCCGTGTGGCCGATGACCCATCCGATCGGCAGCGCGATCGCTGCGGCGATGAGGACCGAGATCGCGGTCAGCGCGAGATGCTCGCCCAGCAGCTTCGGTAACGCGTAGTTGCCCGTCCACTGCGCGGGTGCGAGCATCCAGGCGATGGCCTCGGCGAAGAGGTTCATGCGGCGGCCCTCGTCGTGATGGCGTGAGCCGAGGCGCCCTGCGCCGCCGCCGAGTTCGCACGGGTCCACGGCATCAGGGCTCGACCGACCAGCATGAGCACCAGGTCGAACAGCAGCGCGATGACCACGACCGCGATGACGCCGGCGAGCACCTCGGCGATGATGCGGCGCTCGAGACCGTTCGTGAAGAGGTAGCCGAGATTGGTGACGCCGATCAGGATGCCGACCGTCGCGAGCGAGATGGTGCTCACCGCCGTGACCCGGAGTCCGGCGAGGATCACGGGGCCTGCGAGCGGGAACTCCACCGCCCAGAACCGGCGGAACGGAGCGAAGCCGGTGGCTGTGGCCGCCTGTCGCACGTCGTCGTCGACCGAGTCGAGGCCGTCAGCCACGGCCCGCACGAGGATCGCAACGGCGTAGATCGTGAGCGCGATGATCAGATTGGGCGCGCTGATGGCGGAATAGCCGAGGGTCGCCGGAAGCAGGATCAGCAGCGCGAGCGAGGGGATCGTGTAGAGCAGACCCGTGAGCACGATGACAGGCCCGCGCACCAACCGGTAGCGCCACGCGACCCATCCGAGTGGCAGCGACAGGACGAAGCCGAGCACGATCGGTATGACGCTCTGCTGCAGGTGGATCGCCGTCAGCTGGAGGATCAGCCCGAGGTTGTCGACGACCCAGTTCATGGCGCGGCTCCATCGACCGGCGCAGGCGCCGCGGCATCCGACCCGACGATCGCACCCTGCGTCCGCCCCTCGGAGTCGACCACCACGAGTCCGCGCGGCGTCTGCTTGAGGCTCAGTGCGCGGCGCCCGCGGTCGGCGCCGATGAATGCCGCGACGAAGTCGTCGGCCGGGTTCTCGATGATCTCGCTGGGGCTGCCGACTTGAACGATGCGGGCGCCCTTGTCGAGGATCACGACCTGGTCGCCGAGCAGGAAGGCCTCATCGATGTCGTGCGTGACGAAGACCACGGTCTTGTCGAGCTCTCGCTGCAGTCGACTCGTCTCCTGCTGCAGATCGGCTCGCACGATGGGGTCGACTGCGCCGAACGGCTCGTCCATCAGCAGGATGTTGGGATCGGCCGCCAGCCCTCGGGCCACCCCCACGCGCTGCTGCTGTCCGCCGGACAGCTGGCTCGGGTAACGGTCGGCGAGAGAGCGATCGAGACCCACCGTGTCGAGGAGCTCTCGCGCTCGATCGTGAGCGGCCGCGCGACTCACGCCGTTGAGCCGCAGCACGGTCGACACGTTGTCGATCACGCTGAAGTGCGGCATCAGGCCGGAGTTCTGCATGACATAGCCGATGCTGCGGCGCAGCTTCACAGGATCGCCGCCGAGCACGCTCTCTCCGTCGATCTCGACGTCACCCGAGGTCGGCTCGACCATGCGGTTGATCATGCGCAGCAGAGTGGTCTTGCCGCATCCCGACGATCCGACGAAGACCGTCGTCTTTCGCGAGGGCAGCACGAGGCTGAAGTCGTTCACGGCGAGCGTCCCGTCGGGGAATCGCTTCGTGACGTTGCGGAACTCGATCAAGGCGGTCTCCCGTCGGGGTTACGGCGAGACCTCGACGCCCGGCGCGAAGGCGACGTAGCCCGAGAAGTCCTTGCCGACGCGGTCGAAGGCGGTCGGATACGGATGCGGGTACGACCACGCGAGGTCTTGGTGCAGCTCGCCGCCCGCCTGCACCGACCAGTACTGGCACACGCCCTTCCAGGGGCACGTGTACGGCGTCGGGCTCTCGACGAGCACGTCGGGCGCGACGGATGCCGGAGGGAAGTACCAGTTCCCCTCGATGCGGATGAGATCGCTCTCGTCAGCTTCGGCGAGCGTTGTTCCTGCGAGTACGGCCTTCATGGTGCTGCCTCCTCAGATGTGGTTTCGAGCGTATAAGAGGTGTCGGACATCGGGGGGGAGGATTGCGTGCGCACACGTCGATATGCGACGCATTCCGTCATCTGTTCGGAGCGTCCTCCGGATCGGATGGGGTGATCATGCGGAGTCCCGCCCATAGCCCTCGAGCAGCCGCAGCCAGATCTCGCTGACGGTCGGATACGCGGGCACGGCATGCCAGAGCCGCGAGATCGGCACCTCGCCGACGATCGCGACGGTCGCCGTCTGCACGAGCTCGGCGACCTCGGGTCCGACGAAGGTCGCGCCGACGATCACATCGCGCTCGGTGTCGATCACCAGGCGCGCCTGTCCCTCGAAGCCGTCTTCGTACAGGCTCGCACCCGCCACCCAGCCGAGGTCGTAGTCCACGACCTGCACCGAGATGCCGGCGTCCTTCGCCGCCTTCTCGGTCAGGCCGACCGACGCGACCTCCGGGAATGAGAACGTCACCTGCGGCGCAGCAGCGTGGTCGGCGGTCGCGACGTGGCGGCCCCAAGGCGCGTCATCCACCGCTTCACCGAGTGCACGAGCCGCGATCAGGTCTCCCGCGGCGCGCGCCTGGTATTTGCCCTGATGGGTGAGCAGAACGCGGCCGTTGACGTCGCCGACGGCGTACAGCCACGGCACGTCCGGCACCTGCAGCGTGTCGTCGACTCTGATCCACGCGCCCGGTTCGAGTCCGACCGTCTCGAGCCCGATGTCACCGCTGCGCGGGGATCGCCCGGTGGCGACGAGGACTTCGGATGCTGTGACGGTCGACCCGTCCGACAGCACAATGTGCACGCCCTCCTCGTCCCGGCGAACCGACTCGGTGCCGACCGACAGGCGCACGTCCACTCCGAGCTCTTCGAGCCCGGCTGCGACCCGCTCGCCCGCGAAGGGCTCCATCCCGCCGAGCAGCCCGCTGCGCGCGATGACGGTCACGGTCGAGCCGAGCGCCGCGTACGCTGTGGCCATCTCGACCGCGACCACGCCGCCGCCGATCACGGCGAGCGAGGCGGGCAGCTCCTGGGCGCTGGTCGCCTCGCGGCTCGTCCACGGAGCGACCCCTGCGAGGCCGTCGATGGGCGGGATGACGGCATCCGATCCCGTGCTGACCGCCACCGCATGACGGGCGCGAAGCACTCGGGTGCCACCGTCGGCATCCGTCACCGTGACCTCGCGCTCGCCCGTGAGGCGCCCGTGCCCGCGCGCCAGGTCGATGTGCGCGGACTCGAGCCAGCGCACCTGCCCGTCGTCAGACCAGTTGCTCGTGAACGAGTCACGACGGGCGAAGACCGCAGACACGTCGAGCGCTCCGGTGACGGCTTCGGCCGCACCCTTCACGTGCTGGGCCACGCGCAGCGCCTGGGCCGAGCGCAGCAGAGCCTTCGACGGCATGCACGCCCAGTACGAGCATTCGCCGCCCACGAGCTCGCTCTCGACGATGATCGCGGTGAGACCTCCCTGCACGGCTCGGTCGGCGACGTTCTCGCCGACCGGCCCTCCGCCCAGCACGATCAGGTCGTATTCATCCGTCTTCGCCGCAGCATCCATATGTCGCACCTCTCCGTCGCCCAGTCTTACCGAAGAGCAACGCCGAGTCACGGGCCGGTTGTTCCGGACACGTCGCCGAAGATGACCGGTCCTCTTGGGCGATGGGCGTCGAAGCCGCTCCTTGCCGCCGCGCGGAGAGGCGCGGATACTGTGACCATGGCCATCCGGCAGGCCCCCGTCATCGACTGGACGGGACGCTTCGAACTGCTCAGCGCGAACGAGGCGGACCTCGACGCCGCCCAGCTCGACGAGCTCGGCCAGGCGGCGTGGTTCATCGGACGTGACGACGTCTCCGAGCGCGCCTGGGAGCGCGCGCACCTGCGCTTCCTCGACGCGGGCCTGACGGCGGATGCCGTGCGCTGCGCGTTCTGGCTCGGATTCACGCTCGGCGAGCACGGGGAGCAGGTGAAGGCCCGCACCTGGATGGGCCGCCTGTTCGAGCTGTGCGAGCGGGCCGCCGGCGACGCCCGAACCGACGCCTGCGCCGCGCTCTGCCGTGCCCAGGTCGCATACATGCGCGGCGAGCTGGATGAGGCGGCCGGGCTGTACCGCGATGCCGGGCGGCTGGCCGCATCCAGCGAGCCCGACGTCGAAGTGCTCGCATCGATGGGCGAGGGCCGAGTGCTCATGCGCGTGGGCCGCATCGACGAGGGTGTCGCCTGCATGGACCGGGTCATGCTGCTGATCGGGTCTGGACGCGTCACCGATCGCGCGGCCGGCCCCGCGTACTGCGCGGTCATCGCGGGTCTGCTCGCCCGCGGCGACATCGAGAGGGCGCGGGTGTGGACGCGTGATCTCGGCGACTGGTGCGATGCGCAGCGCGGACTCGAGCCGTTCCGCGGCGAATGCACCCTGCACACCGCCACCGTGATGCAGTTCGGCGGCGAGTGGGCCGCGACATCCGAGGCCGCCGAGAGCGTCTGCCGCACCGAGGAGCGCCCCGACACGCTCGGCAACGCCTGGTATCGGCTCGGCGAGCTGCACCGCGTCGCGGGCCGCGCCGACGCGGCCCGTGAGGCGTATCGCCGGGCCGCCGCGCTGGGCCGCGAGGTGCAGCCGGGCCTCGCGCTCGTGCACCGCGATGCGGGTGAGCTCGATGTCGCGTGGGCGGGTCTCGAGCGGGCGCGGGCGACCGCCACGACCCCGTCGGACAGAGCCGAGATCCTCTCTGCTGCCGCGCAGATCGCCCTCGAGCGGCGGCGGCCCGCCGACGCCCGCATCGCGGCGGACGAGCTGCGCTCTGAGGCGGATGCCGGCGACATCCTGTATCTGCACGCCCTGGCGAACCGCGCCGATGGCGCCGTCGCCACCGCCGAAGGGCGCGGCAGGGAGGCGCATCGGATGCTGCGCACGGCGTGGGCGCAGTGGCGGCAGCTCGATGCGCCCTACGAGGCCGCGCTCACGCGCATGGCGATCGGCCGGTGCGCGCGTGACGGCGGCGATGACGAGGGCGCGCTGCTCGAGTTCGACGCCGCCCGCGTCGTGCTCGAGTCGCTCGGGGCGATCCCGGATCTCGCCCGCTTGGAGCGGCTCGCGGCATCCGCACCCGGCGCGATCGCCGCGGGTCCTGGTCTGAGCCGCCGCGAGCGAGAGGTGCTCGACCTCGTCGCGCACGGCTGGTCGAATCGCCGCATCGCGGAGCGGCTGTTCCTCAGCGACCGCACGGTCGCCCGTCACGTCGGCAACATCCTCGCCAAGCTCGGCGTACCCAGCCGCTCGGCCGCGACCGCGTACGCCTTCGAGCACGGGCTCGTCGCAGCATCCTGAATTGGTCATTTCTGCCGATGCCGGCTCCGCCCCGCCCTCCGTAGCGTCTGCAGGAAGGAGGAAATCATGTCCACGACATCACTCGACCTGGCCATCATCGGAGCGGGTGCGGCAGGGCTGCACGCCGGCCGCCGCGCTCACGACCGCGGCATCGCCTTCGAGATCTTCGACGCGCACGCCCGCATCGGCGACCCCTGGCGGGAGCGCTACCACTCGCTGCGCCTGTTCACGCCGCCGCGGTGGGCGAGCCTGCCGGGGCTGCCGATCGGCGTCGGCTTCTTCGCCTACCCGACGGGTGCGCAGCTGGCCGACTACCTCGAGCGGTACGCGGCCGCCTTCGACCTCCCCGTGCGCACCTCTGTGCGGGTCGAGCGGCTGACGGTCGAGGCAAGCCGGTTCCGGCTCGCGCTGTCGAGCGGCGACCAGGTGCTCGCCGATCGTGTGATCGTGGCGGTCGGCGCTCACCACCGTCCCATCACTCCCGGTTTCGCAGCCGACCTCGATCCCGGAATCCGCCAGGTCCACTCGCTGGACTACCGAGGCCCTGAAGACCTCGCGCCGGGCGCCGTGCTCATCGTCGGCGCGGGCAACTCGGGCACCGACATCGCGCTCGAGGCGGTGGCCGCCGGTCACCCGACCGTGATCGCCGGGCGCAATCCGGGCGAAGTGCCAGGCCGCATCGACACGCCCATCGGCAACCTCGTCATGGGCATCTTCATCCGGCGGCTGGTGAACACCACGGTCGACACCGAGAAGGGCAGGCGTTTCCGCGACGAGCATCGCGGGCACGGCGTCAATCTCGTGCGCAACCGCATGGCCACCTTGGAGAAGGCGGGCATCCGCCACGTCGGCCGGGTCGTCGGGGTCGAGGCCGGCCTGCCGGTGCTCGACGGCGGAGAGCGAGTGGATGCCGCAACCGTCGTGTGGTGCACGGGTTCGCTGCCCGTGTTCGACATGATCGGCATCCCGGGCGCTCTCGACGAGCACGGCTGGCCAGCGCATGAACGGGGTCTGGCGACCGCAGTGCCGGGGCTGGCGTTCCTGGGGCTGCCGTTCCAGTACTCCGTGGCGTCGCCGACCCTCATGGGGATGGGTCGCGACGCGGCGTTCGTCGTCGACCGGCTGTTCGCTGCTCAGCCGGCCTCGCCGGCGGTCGCCGCCTGAGGGGGCTGGGGTCAGCGCACCGGCAGGAAGTGCGTCGGCGTCGGCACGTCGGCCTGATGACGGATGCCGAGGGGCGCCCCGGTGCGCTCATCGAGATCGATCAGGCTGATCGTGTCGGAGCGCTGACCCGCGACGAGCAGCTTGCCCTCGTGCACGAGATGGTGCCGCGGCCAGTCGACGCCCGAGTCGGCGAGCGCGATCGGCTCGAGGGTCTCTCCGGCGCCTCGGACCCGCAACGCGGCGATGGTGTTGCTTCCGCGCAGCGCCGTGTACATGAACTGCCCGTCGCGGGTGCGGGCGAGTTCGGCCGGGAAGTCGACGCCGATCTCGGCGATCGGGCTCGAGAGCACCGATGAGACGACGGCCCAGGTGCCGTCGGGGCGGGCGGCGAGCGTGAAGACCTCGCACGAGTACTCGGTGACCACGTGCAGATGCCCGCTGGGATGCACGACCATGTGCCGCGGTCCCGTGCCCTTCGGCAGCACCACCTCGTGATCGAGCGTCAGCCCGGATGCGGTCGGCCGCCAGATCCGCACCACGTCGAACCCGAGGTCTGTCGTCGCGATCCGACCGTCGGCGAGGAACGCCGCGGCGTGCGCGTGCGATTCGCGGGCACCCTCTTCGGCCGCTGAGCCAGGGTCCCCGTGCCCCGAGGCTCCAGGCGGCGCAGCCGCGCCTTCTGGAGCGGGCATGGGGCGCGAAGCGTACGGATCCTTGGCCGCGACCCCGGTGCCCGCGGGCACTGCCGTGTCTTGCAGCGGCTCGCCGAGCAGGGCAGCGCGCAGCTCGGCAGCCTTGTTCGCGGCATCCGCAACCAGGCGACCAGCGCCGTCGATCCCGATGCGCACCACCCGCCCGTCTCCGTAGCAGCTCGCGATCAGGTAGCGCCCCGAGGGCGCGACCGCGAGGTGGCAGACGTACTTTCCCGCCTCGACCGGCTCGTCGAGCGGGGTCAGCGTCGACTCGCCGCTGCGTGCGAAGGCCTGCACCGCCGCATCGTCCTCGAGAGCCGCGTAGACGACGTCGAGAGTCGGATGCTGCGCCAGCCACGACGGCGACGGAGTTCTTGTCACGGCTCCGCGGTAGCTCAGCGCGGTCTCGGCGCCCGCATCTCCCGCGAGGAGTCCGATGCCCTCGGCCGTGCCCTCCATCGCGGGGCCGTAGCCGCCGAGCCAGAACCGCGTCATGCGGCATCCCCTCTCCCCGAGTGCACGACTTGCCGTCGAGTGCACGCTTTATCGACGTCGATAGCCCGTGCACTGGGCAACAGCCCGTGCACTCGTGGCGCGCTCAGTCGAGCAGGTCGTGACGGACGATGACCTGATCGCGCTCGGGGCCGACGCCGATCACCGAGATGCGCGTGTTGCTCATCTTCTCGAGCGCGAGCACGTAGTCCTGAGCGCTCTGCGGCAGGTCCTCGAAGGTGCGAGCCGTCGAGATGTCCTCGCTCCAGCCGGGGAAGTACTCCAGGATCGGCGTCGCGTGGTGGAACTCGGTCTGGTTGACCGGCACCTCGTCGAAGCGCACGCCATCGACGTCGTAGGCCACGCAGACTGGCACCTGCTCGAGGCCGGTCAGGATGTCGAGCTTGGTGAGCACGAGGTCGGTGATGCCGTTGATGCGGGTCGCGTAGCGCGTGATCGGGGCGTCGTACCAGCCGACGCGACGCGGGCGGCCGGTCGTGGTGCCGAACTCGAAGCCCTGCTTGCGCAACCACTCGCCCTGCTCGTCGAACAGCTCGGTCGGGAAGGGGCCCGAGCCCACGCGCGTCGTGTACGCCTTCACGATGCCGACGATGCGGTCGAGCGACCCGGGGCCGACGCCCGAGCCGGATGCCGCGCCCGCCGCCGTCGCGGTCGACGAAGTGACGAAGGGGTAGGTGCCGTGGTCGATGTCGAGCATGGTCGCCTGGCCGCCCTCGAAGACGACGACCTCGCCTCGGCCGAGAGCCTCGGCGATGAGGTGACCGGTGTCGGCGACCATCGGACGCAGACGCTCGGCGTAGACGAGCAGCTCTTCGACGATCTCGTCGACGGTCACGGCACGGCGGTTGAAGACCTTCACCAGCAGGTGGTTCTTCTGGTCGAGCGCGCCGTCGACCTTCTGGCGGAGGATGTTCTCGTCGAAGAGGTCCTGCACGCGGATGCCGACGCGATTGATCTTGTCGGCGTAGGCCGGGCCGATGCCGCGACCCGTGGTGCCGATGTTGCGCTTGCCGAGGAAGCGCTCTGTGACCTTGTCGAGCGTGCGGTGGTACTGCGTGATGATGTGCGCGTTCGCGCTGACCTTCAGACGCGAGATGTCGATGCCGCGGGCGCTCAGCGCCTCGAGCTCGCTGAACAGCACCTCGAGGTCGATCACGACGCCGTTGCCGATCACCGGAGTCACGCCCGGGGAGAGGATGCCGGAGGGCAGCAGGTGCAGCGCGTACTTCTCGTCGCCGACGACGACCGTGTGGCCGGCGTTGTTGCCGCCGTTGAACTTGACGACCCAGTCGGTGCGCTCGCCGAGCAGGTCTGTGGCCTTGCCCTTGCCCTCATCGCCCCACTGGACGCCGACGATAACGATTCCTGGCATGGGAGACCCCCTTGCTTTCGCCGGGTTTGCACCGGCTGATGAGCTGGCCCTCTTCGGGCCTTTCCATCCTACCGAAGGCCCCGACACGGCCCGTTCTGCGCGGCCTCCTCCCCCGCCGGGACCCCACCGCTAGAGTGAGCTTCCGGAGGTAGACATGACGAAGTGGTGGCCCTTTGCACGCCTGGCGGCGGCCGTTCTCGGCACGGCCGCGATCATCGCCCAGCTGTCGCAGACCCTGCGCAATGCCGGCGAATCGCAGACCGAGTGGGGCGGCCACATCCCCACCGTCCTCACCAACTTCTTCAGTTTCTTCACCATCGAGTCGAACGTGCTGGCCGCCGTCGCGCTCGCGATCGCCGCGATCTGGGCGTGGACGGCCGGCCGCGACGCTGACCGCGAACCGACCTGGCTCGCGACGCTTCTGGTGTGCGCGAGCACCTACATGATCGTCACCGGCATCGTCTACAACCTGCTCCTGCGCGGCTACGCGCTTCCGCAGGGCCAGACCGTGTGGTGGTCGAACGAGGTGCTGCACGTCGTGATCCCGGCGTTCCTCCTCGCCGACGTCCTGTTCGCCCCGCGCCACCGGGCGATGCCGTGGAACCGGGTGCTGATCGCCGCTGCGTTCCCGATCGTGTGGGTCGTGTACACGCTGATCCGCGCAGACTTCATCATCGCTCCGAACACCGGCGATCACTGGTGGTACCCGTACCCGTTCCTGAACCCGCACTTCATCCCTGGCGGATACGTCGGCGTGGCCGGCTACGTGGTCGGCATCGCCATCGCGATCCTCGCGGTGGCGGCGGGCGTCGTGTGGATCGGGCGCCGCCGCGAGGCCCGCGTCACGGCATCCGTCGCCTGACCCGGGCCTGCGGTCCACTCAGAGCCCGCGGATGCCGCCTTTCGCGATGCCCAGCTCCGAGAGCCGCGCTTCCGCCTGAGTGCGCTTGAGTTCGAGCGACTCGCCGATCTCGGCCGCCAGCCGCGGACGTGTCCTGATCAGCTCGTCGACGGTGTTCAACGGCAGCACCACGACGGTCAGGATCTCGCCGGCGATCGTCACGACCTTGGTGCGCTCACGGGTCAGAGCGGTCTGCCCGATCATCTCGCCCTTCTCCGTCGCTCCCACCTCGATCCGTCCGCCGTCGGCCTCCAGCGACAGCAGCGCCCGACCCGACAGCACCACGCGCACCTCGTCGGGCACGACGCCGCTCGGGAGCACGACCTCTCCCACCCCGTAGCGCTCGAGGTGCGCGGTCGAACGCAGTGCCTCGGCATCGTCTTCGCGCAGGTGGAGCGTCGGCGCGATCTCGGCCAGCGCCGCGGCGAGCACCTGCGGTTCGGCGAGCGGATCGGTCGAGTCCCCGTCGAGCGCGAACCGGCGCCGACGTGCGGCGTACCAGAGCCACGACAGATACATCGACAGCGCGCGGGCGGCGTCAGCAGGGGCGGCGACCGGGATGGAGACTCCGTAGGCGCCCGCGCCCGAGTACTGCACCGACGCCCGCTCTCCCGGCATCCGCATCGGAAGGGCATCGGCCGTCTCGAGAAGCAGCGCCATCACCTCGTGCGGCGGATCGTCGGTCGAGAACTTCACCTCCGTCTCGGCGGAGTACGGTCCGTCGGGCTGGCTCATGTTGGTGAAGGATGCGCCCGAGAGGTTGGAGTTCGGGACGATCTGGATGCCGGATCCGGTGTCGATGTGCACGGCGCGCCAGTTCACCTCGACGACCCGGCCCTTCACGCCGCCGGTGTCGAGCCAGTCGCCGATCTTGAACGGCTGCTCGAACAGCAGCAGGAGCCCCGAGATCACACCCCCGACCGCATTCTGCAGGGCCAGGCCGATCACGATGGATCCGACGCCGAGCGCCGTGAACAGGCCGCCGACGTCGGCGTCCCACACCCAGGAGAACAGCAGGGCGAGCCCGATCACGACGAGCGTAAGGCGGGCGATCTCCACGAAGATCGACGGGATCCGCTCGCGCCAGGTGCCGGGCGTCGCGTTCGCGAACAGCGCCACGTTGAACGCCGACAGCACGAGCAGGATCACGAGGAAGCCGAACACGGTCGCGACCACCCGCACCCACACCCGGTCGGCGGGCGACTGGATCGCGAACGCGAGCAGCGCGAAGAGGGCTCCGACCGGGACCACCCAGTTGCGCAGCATCCGCAGCGGCTTGGCCACCGGGTTCCCCCGTCTGCTCAATGCGCCGATGGCCTCGGTGAGGATCACCAGGAGCACGGGCACGCCGACGGCGAGCGCGATCACCCACCAGGCCCAGCCGTCCTGGAACGCCTCGGCCATGTCAGGCCACCTTCCAGACGGTCTCGGTGCGGCCCTGCGACTCCACCGTCCCGGCTTCGACGTAGGTCACCAGCTCCTGCGTGCGGTCGCGCACGGTCTGGCTGACGTAGATGCCGGGCTCGCCGGTGACGGATCTGACGCGATAGGCGAGGTTCACCGCGTCGCCCCAGAGGTCGTACGCGAGGCTGGTGCGACCCACGAGACCGCTGGTCACGGTGCCCGTGTCGACGCCGGCTCTGAGCGAGATCTGCGTGCCGTTCTGCGAGTTGAACCGCTCGATGACTCCGAGCAGGCTGCGAGCGAACTCGACGCTGCGGCGGATGTTGTCGACGCGAGGCACCACGAGGCCGGACGACGCCAGGTACCCGCCGCGCAGTGTGCGCACCTTCTCGACGCCCGCCTTCTCGGCCGCTTCGTCGAACCCCCGCATGAGCGTGTTGAGCAGTGCGATCTCCTCGTCGCTGCTCAGCCCGCGAGCCAGATCGTCGAGGCCGACCACCTCGGCGAAGACCACCGACACGTTCTCGTGCGCCTCCGAGATCGCCTCCTCGCCCTTCTTGTACTTCGTGGCGACGCTCTCGGGCATGAGCGTGAGAAGCAGCTTCTCGTTCTCGATCTGCTGCTCGTCGATCAGCTGCTGCTTGATCCGCAGGCTCGAGGCCATGTCGTTGAAGGCGCTGCCGAGGTCGCCGAACTCGTCGCGCGAGGAGTGCGGCACCTGCACGTCGAGGTCGCCTTCGGCGACTCGGTGCACGGCGCCGACCAGGCGGTTGATGGGCCTGGTGAACACCTGCGCCAGCAGCAGCGAGAGCAGCGAGACGGCGAGCAGGATGCCGAGCAGCGACAGCAGCACGGTGCGGGTGAAGTCGGCGACCGGCGCGAATGCCTCGGCGGAGTCGATGCGGGCGATGATCACCCAGTCGAGGCCTTCGACCTCCAGGGGTGCGTAGGCGGTGAGGCTGTCGCCGCCGATGAAGTCGCGTCCCTCGGTCGTGCCGCTCTTGCCCGCCTGCGCATCCGCCACCGCTTTGGTGGTGACGGGCTGCAGCAGGACGGTCCCTCCGACTTTGACGATGCGATCGGCGATCGACGGCGCGATGCCTCCGCTGATGAGTCGCCTGTGGTACTCCTCCGGATCTTCCTCGAGCAGGCGCGCCGTGCTGCGCATCAGGTCGTCGCGACCGACGAGGTAGACCTCGCCCGTGTCGCCGAGGCCTTCGCTCTTCCACTGCTCGTGGCCCGTCGTGACGCCGTTGATCTTGTCGATCGGGATCTGGAAGGCGATCGCGCCGGTGATGCGGCTGTCGTTGCCGACCGGAGAGACCACCCATATCGACGGGACATTGAACGACGGGATCCATCGCTCGAAGTCGGTCATCTCGATGCTGTCGACGGAGTTGGTGGCGATGACGTCACGGTAGGCGTCGGCGAACGCCGTGTCACGATACGGCCCCGTGTTCAGGTTGGTGCCCAGATCGACGCCCTTGTACGCCGAGAACACGACGTCGCCGTCGAGGTTGAGCAGCAGTGCGTCCTCGTAGCCTGCCCGGTCGATCAGCCTCGTGAAGTAGTCGCCGTACCGATCGGCCATCGCCGAGTAGGTCGTGCCGTCACCGGCGTCGTTCGCGGTGAGCAGCGTGTCGTAGTCGGCGTCGAAATCCTGGTTCCTGGTCGAGTAGTGCAGTTGCAGATACTTCCCGGCGTTGGATTCGGGGATGAAGGCCTTGGTGCCGTAATCGTCGCCGGTGCGCTTCTCGAGCTCGGGCACGAAGGTGTCGGCGTAGTACGACTCGAGCTGCGCCTGCTGCTCCTCGCTGATCTGCTGCTGCTGGAGCTCGTCGAACGCCGCGTTCATCTCGTTCGACAGCGTCTGCGCGCTGAGGTTGCGCGAGTTGAGAGACGCCGACTCCTTGACGTCGTCGAGCGCCTCGACGACCTCAGCCGCGCGCATCGAGCGGATCGTGATGAGCTGATCGACCGCCGCGGCGTGCAGCGACTGCCGTCCGTTCAGAAATCCGATCGCGCCCACGACGATCGACGAGAGCAGACTCACCGCCAGGAGCATGATGAGGAGCTTGGACTGGATGCTCAGCCCCGGCCGGCGCAGGCGCCGCCATCCTCGTTCTCGGGTGCCGCTGATCCGCTCGCTCGTGTCCGTCATGTGCCCTCCGCCACGCATGAGTTCCGCGTCCCCGCATCGAACATATCGATGTGGCGGTCTTCGCGTCTAGGGCTGGGCGCGGCAGGACGAACAGCTCCGCAGGCGGGGTGAGAGCCGGGGGGGCGGCTCAGAGGGAGGTGTCGACGCCGATGCCGTGCTGTCTGCGGAACCACTTCTCCGCAGCATCCGCGTCGCCGGCGAGCATGGCGGCGCGCATCTCGCGGAAGCACTCGAGACGGTGCTCGGACGAGCCCTCTTCAGGGTGCAGGTGGCGCAGGTTTCGAGCCACGAGAAGACTGGTCTCGGCCATCATCGCCGAGAAGACCGGATTCGCGCTCTTGCCGACGAGGTACTCGAGCAGCACGAGCGACTCGTTCATCATGGCTTCTGCATCGTCGGCTTCGGTCGCGGCGATGACATGGTCGAGGAGTTCCACCGCCTCCGCGAGCTCATCGGCATCCATCCGACGCATGGCGAGCTGCAACGCGACGCTGGCCTGCATGCCCATGTACTCGAGCGTGCTGCTCACCATCTCGTCAGTGATCTCGGTGACACGGGTGTAGCGGCTGGGAGCGACTTCGACCAGACCGACCCATGTCAGGCGCTGGAGGGCCTCGCGCACGGGCGTGCGCGAGATGCCGAGAGCTGCCGCGAGCTCCTTGTCGTTGACCTTCTCGCCGGGCTCGAGCGTTCCCTCGACGATCGCGTTGCCGACGATGTCGAAGATCTGGTCGGCGAGCGCCGAACCCTCCACGCTCACGGGGCCGAGTCGCTCATCGAGCGACACCTGTGCATCAGTCATGCTGTACAGCTTTCTGTGTTCAATTCGCGCCCACGGGCCCCTCGCGGCGCGGCTCGATACTACGGGGGAAAGTTCAAGGTTTCCTGGCAGCACACCGGTACTCTGATCCGCACCTCGTCTCGCTCGGATCTCGCCCGACGAAGGGCCACCTCCCCCGACAGTCAGAATCCCGCTATATTGGCGAGCACGCACGCGGTCGTCGGAGAGTGGTCGACCGCCCAGCCGGCGGGGAGCTCGGCTGATCAGGCCTCAGGGCTCGCGTGGGAGAGGGATCGGCGGTACGAGATGGACCACGGGCAGGAGGGGCCCGCTGCGGAGTCGAGCGCGCCAGCTGGCCACAGCAGGCGCGACAGCCGGCACGCGGCGGAGGCGACTCTGCCCGCCGCGGGAACCGTGGCTCGAGTGCACGCCCGGGTCTCGGGCTGGTCGCGACCGCGCAAGATCCTTGCGATCGGCTCGGTCGTGGGCGGTGTCGGGCTCATGGCCTTCGGACTGCTCACGTCGGGCGGCGGCGATCTGACCGCGCTCGCGAACTCGCCGGTGACGACCTATGCCGACCGAGCCGACGACAAGGTGCCGGCAGGCGAGTACGGCCTGGTGGATCGCACCGGTGCGCCCACGGCCCCCGCCGATGACTCCGCGACCGAGGATCCGAAATCCGAGGACGCACCGAAGACCGCGCCGGAGTCGGCGTCGCCGACCACGCCGGGATCCGAAGGGCAGAGGACCACGCCCGGCACCACAACGCCGGGGACGACGACACCCGGCACCACGACCCCGGGAACGACCCCGGGGACCACGCCCGGAACGACGCCGACCGACCCCGGGACGCCGACCACGCCCACCACCCCGACGACGCCCACCACGCCCACGACGCCCACCACTCCTCCACCTGCACCGAAGCCGCTGGCCTGGGGCGGGCTGCAGAAGAACACGGCGATCGTCGTTCTCGTGCCCGTGCTCAGCAGCTACACGCTCACGGTCACCGGAAACCCCGGCTCGCAGGCATCCGTCAACTATGGCTCCTCGAACGCCGGCACCGTCACGTTCGGCGCCGACGGTCGTGCCTCGATCACCTTCGGCAGGTCGCTCATCGACCTGGGCCTGTCGAACCCCACGATCCGCGTGGCGTACTCCGACGGCACCGCCGGGTCGGCGATCGAGGCCCGTCGAGACGACATCTGAGCCACTCGGTCAGATCGGCCCGCGGGCCGCTCTCAACGGGAAGGACCGCCGCCCCCGGCGAGCACGTCGCGAACCGACTCGATGACCCTGTCGAGACACTCCGCGAAGCTCTCGTGCCCGGGCCCGTCGGTCCATCGCTCGAATGCACTCTGGGCCGCGAGCGTGGCGATCTGAGCCACGAGTCGCGCGCGGTCCTCGTCGACATCCCGCCGGAGGAGTGCGGTGCGGATCGCGTCGGCGACGGCGGCGAACTTGCTGCGCTCCCGCTCCTGGAGCTCGGGGCTGGAAGCGATCACGGCGCGGCGCTCGGCGCTGCGTCCGACGTGCTCGGCGAGCGCGGCACCGGCCTGGGCGAAGGCCTCGACAACCGCTGACAACGGGGAAGCGGCGGGGTCGGCGGCGAGGACGGCGTCACCGATCACGATGGGCAGCCTCTCCGAGCCGGCGAACAGGACTTCGCGCTTGTCGGGGAAGTAGCGGAAGTACGAACGTCGCGTGATGCCGGCCCGCTCGGCGATCTGCGTCACGGTCACGTCGTCGTATCCGTGCTCCGCGAAGAGGTCGAGAGCCGCGCGGGTGAGGCGCTCTTCGGTTCCGGGATCCCATCTGGCCATACCGCACGATATCAAGTGATGCCTCAGTGTGTCATCAGTGGTATCGTTCTGATGACACAGTGAGACATCACTGTGCGTCACCCCGCCTTGACCGGACGACAGGAGCACTCTCATGACGGACACCACACGGACCCCGCGAATCGGCGAGATCTGGGTTCTCGGGGCCAGCGGGCGCATCGGACGCGCCGTCACGGCGGACCTCGCGGCTCAGGGGCTGGCGCCGGTGCTGGTGGGACGCGGAAGAGACGGCGAGAGCCTGCGCACGAGAGCCGCGGAGCTCGGCACCCGCGCCGTCATCGTCGAGTCGGTGGACGACATCGTCGCGGAGATCGTTCGGCAACGACCTGCGGTCGTGTTCAACGGCATCGGCGACTACGCCGAGACGGCGACCGTCATCGCCCGCGCCTGCATGCCGGGGGGCCACTACCTCGACATCGCCGCCGACCTCACGTCCGTGCCCCGGATGCTCAGCCTGCACGAGGAGGCCGAACGGGCGGGCAGCACGCTCGTGACCGGCTCCGGCTTCGGCGTCCTGGCCACGGAAGCCGTCGTCATCGCACTGTGCGCGGATCGTCCGACACCCGCCAGCGTCCGGGTCGACGCGCTGGCCTCGGTGTCGCTCGACGCCGGAGTCGTCGGCGCCGCCTTCGCCGCCTCCATGATCGACATGTTCACCATCGGCGGTCGCCGCTACGTCGACGGGCGCCTGGTCTCCGCGCCCCTCGGCTCCGATCCGCAGAAGCTCTCCCTGCCCGATGGCGAGCAGGCGAAGACCGCGAGCGCGCCCATCGCAGAACTCCTCGCCGCGCACCGCGCCAGCGGGGCTCCGTCCGTCACGGCGACGACGGCGATGGCCCCCTCCTCCTCCGGGGTGCGCGCCGTCGCGCCTCTGGCGGGAAGGCTGCTGTCGATCGGAGCACTGCGCCGCTTCGCCCTCCGCCGGATGGCGAAGGCCGAGATGAAGCAGACTCCGGCGCCGCGCCGGCACTCCTGGGGCCATGCGATCGTCTCCTGGCCCGACGGCACCCGTCGCGAGGGCTGGCTGCGTGCTGGCGACGGCATGGCGTACACGGCCGCGGTCGCCGCCTCCGTGGCGGCCGCCCTGGCTCGTGGTGAGGGCGCGCCGGGCGCCTACACGCCCGGTGCCTTGTTCGGTCCCGGGCTCGCCGAGCAGGCGGGTGGGCAGTTCCTGATCGGCGACGCCGCCGATCAGGACTCGGGCGGTCCGGTCGGGCGCTGAGGATGCCGCGGCATCCGTCATGGGCAGATCTCCCCACCGCGAGCACAGCGCCGTGCCGTTACGCTGAATCGGGGGATCGCTGTCGTGTCCCCGTGCGAAAGAGGAGACACCGATGAACGAGCCGTACGCACCCGGCGCAGGTCAGGCCCCGCCCCTGCCGCCGGCACCGCCTGCCCCCGCGGCTCCGCCTGCCCCCGCGGCTCCGATCGCGGCCGCACCGCCGGCACCGCCGGCGCCCCCGACGCGCTCCAACGCCGGGCAGCCCTCGGCGAACCGGCAGGGCCCGTCGGCGGAAGAGCTCGCGCACGCGGGCAAGGTGCTCGGGATCATCTCCGACTCGTACTCGGCGAAGATGGTCGGCCAGGAGCGCCTGCGCATGAGCCTGCTCATCTCGCTGATCGCCGGCGGCCACATCCTGCTCGAGAGCGTTCCGGGTCTCGCCAAGACCACCGCCGCGAGCACCCTGTCCGACACGGTCAAGGCCTCGTTCAAGCGCATCCAGTGCACCCCCGATCTGCTGCCCAGCGACATCACCGGCAACCAGATCTACGACGCGTCCAGCGGCACCTTCCGCACGGTCCTCGGCCCCGTGCACGCCAACTTCGTGCTGCTCGACGAGATCAACCGTTCGAGCGCGAAGACCCAGAGCGCCATGCTCGAGGCGATGCAGGAGCACCAGACCACGATCGGCGGCGAGATCCACCACCTGCCGAAGCCGTTCCTCGTGATCGCGACGCAGAACCCGATCGAGCAGGAGGGCACCTACGAGCTCCCCGAAGCGCAGATGGACCGCTTCCTGCTCAAGGAGATCGTCGAGTACCCGAGCCCCGCCGAGGAGTTCGAGATCCTGGGGCGCATCGACTCCGGCGTGCTCGATCCCGACCGCCACGTCGAGAGCGCCGTGACCCTCGACGACGTGCGGATGCTGCAGGACACCGCGTCGCGCATCTACGTCGACCCGGCGATCCGCAACTACATCGTCTCCCTGTCGTACGTGACGAGGAACCCCGCGCCGTACATCGGCGAGGAGCGCGCCCGCTACATCAAGTACGGCGCGAGCCCGCGCGCGAGCATCGCGTTCCTGCAGGCGTCGCGTGCGCTCGCCCTGCTGAACGGCCGCGCGCACGTGCTGCCTGAGGACATCCGCTCGCTCCGCCACCTCGTGCTGCGCCACCGCGTGCTCCTCACGTTCGAGGCCGACGCCGAGGGCATCCGCAGCGAGGAGATCATCGACCAGATCTTCGCCGCCGTCCCGACCCCCTGACCTCCCGATGCCCAGCCTGATCACGCAGGTGAAGAGCAAGCTCTTCATCCACTCGTCGCGCAAGTCGCTGCACGCGCTCGACGGCGCATACGCGTCGCTCATGCACGGCCGCAGCCTCGACTTCGAAGACCTGCGCAAGTACGAGTACGGCGATCAGGTGCGCGACATCGACTGGCGCGCGACCGCCCGCCAGGGCACCCCGCTCGTGAAGCGGCACCGCGCCCAGCGCATGCACACCATCATGTTCGCGGTCGACACCGGCCGGTCGATGGGAGCGCTCGCGCACGACGAGAAGTCGAAGAAGGACCTCGCGATCCTCGCCGCCGGCGTGCTCGGCGTGCTGGCGCTGCGCCACGGCGACGACTTCACCGTCGTGTACGGCGACGCCGAACGCGTGCGGCGTCGGGCTCCGGGTCGCAGCGAGGGCGCACTCGAGCATGCACTGCGCACGATCGACGCCGCCATCGACTCGAGCCACGCGCCCAGCGACCGCGACGCCCTGCTGTCGTTCATCACCCGCACGATCTCGCGTCGGATGATCGTCGTGATCATCACCGACGAGGCGCCCATCACGGAGAACACCGAGCGGATGCTCCGCCGGCTGCGCGTGCAGCATGACGTGCTGTGGCTCACGGTGCGCGATGCCGAGGTCGTGCTCGACCATGCGACGAACGCGATCCGCTCCGACGTCGACACCATGTGGGACGTGCCGGACTTCGTGCAGGGCGACGTGGAGATCGTGCGCGAGCTCTCGGCGCAGACCGCAGCGGATGCGGAGCATCTCGTCGAGACGCTCAAGCGCATGGAGATCAGCCACACGGTGCTCGAAGGCCAGGACGACGCGGTGTCGCAGCTGCTGCAGCTGCTGAACCGGAGGTCTCATGCCCGGCTCTGACGAACTGTATCCCCCGTTCCAGTACTCGGGGTGGTGGATGCTGCTCGCATTCGGCATCCTGGCCCTTCTCGTGCTGGGCGCCTGGCTCGTGACGTTCCTCACCAGGCCGCGCCGTGGGCTCACCGAGCTCGACGTGAACAAGCCCGGACCGCAGGTGCTCACGATGGATGTGCTGTCGCAGCTGCGGATGGAGTACCTCGAGCGCATCCAGCGCATCGAAGACGACTACCGGGCGCGCACTCTGTCGGCCCGTCACGCGAACTTCGAGCTGAGCAAGGTGGTCCGCACGTTCGTGAACGAGTACAGCGGTCTCGAGGCGCCCGTGCTCGCCCTCGACGATCTCGTCGCGCGCGGAGTGCACCCGGCGCTGATCGACGCGATCAGCCGGCACTTCTACCCGAGCATCTTCCGCCCTGGTCCCGCGATCGACCCGACTGCCGGCGCCGAAGCCGCCCGGACGGTGGTGCGCACATGGCACTAGCGAACTGGTGGATGATCCTCGTCGCCCTCGGCGTCGTGATCGTCGCGGTCGGGGTCGGCCTCTTCCTCGGACTCCGATCCCACGCACGCACAGCGGCCGGAGAGCGGGCTCGCATCGCGCGCGCCGAGCGGCTTCGGGCGCTGCCGACGTTCCGCTCCGCGCTGCGCCGACGCGTGCTGGGACTCACCGGCATCCTCGCCCTCGGAGCCGTCGCCGCGCTCAGCGCCGGCGTGGTGGCCGCACGGCCGATGTCGTCGCAGACGATCCAGCCCGTGAACACGAGCCGCGACATCATGCTCTGCCTCGACGTGTCCGGGTCGATGAGCGAGGTCGACGTCGAGGTGCTGAGCGTGTTCGAGGAGCTGCTCGAGGGCTTCAAGGGCGAGCGCATCGGCCTGACGATCTTCAACAGCTCGCCCGTGCAGGTCTTCCCCCTCACCGACGACTACGAGTTCGTCCGCGAGCACCTGCAGAGCGTGCGGGAGAGCTTCGACTACGTCGATGAGATCCCCGAGCACTGGGTGGGCACCCTCAACGGCGACGGCGCCTCGCTCATCGGCGACGGACTCGCCGCATGCGCCCTCGCGTTCGATCACCCCGACGACGACCGTTCTCGTTCGGTGATCCTCGCGACAGACAACGAGGTGAACGGCGCCTCGATCGTCACCGTCGAGGAGGCCGCGGCCTATGCGAAGGCCAGCGGCGTGCGCGTGTTCGCGATCAACCCCGTGCAGGGCAAGGATGCCGCGATCAGCGACGAGCTCACGAAGGCGGCCGAGAGCACCGGAGGGCAGGCATACGGCCTTCGCGACACGACGACGGTCGGCGACATCGTCACCGCCGTGCAGGAGCAGGATGCCACCGAGCTCAAGGGTCAGGCGCAGGTGGTCTGGACGGACACGCCGAACCTCTGGATCGTCGTGCTGATGATCGCCTCGCTCGCGTTCGTCATCGTCGTCTGGAGGGTGAAGCTGTGATCTTCCAGCCCGTCCTCAACGTCTTCCTCCTGCTGCTGCTCTTCGCGCCCGTGGTGGCGGTCGCCGTGGTCGTCATGACGCGCCCCTCGGCCGGCTCAGGGAACGGCAGAAGAGGAGCACCGCTGTGGCTGTGGGCCATGCGCCTGGTGATGATCCTCGCCTGCTTCGTGATGCTGCTGCGCCCAGGCATCCCCGGGGGCGCCACGCAGACCCTCGCGACCGACACCGACATCGTGCTCGTCGTCGACACCACTGCGAGCATCGTCGCGGAGGACTGGGATGGCGACAAACCCCGCCTCGACGGCGTTCGCGCCGACATCCAGGCCATCGTCGACGAGTATCCGGGCGCGCGCTTCGCGCTCATCACGTTCGACGCCGCCGCCGACCTGCGGCTGCCGTTGACCACCGACACCACGGCGCTGGTCTCGTCGCTCGATGTGCTGCGCCCCGAGGTGACCAGCCAGTCGCGCGGCAGCTCGGTCGGCATCGCCGCGCAGATGCTCAGCGACACCCTCTCTAACGCGGCCGAGTCGTCGCCCGACCGCTCACGCATGGTGTTCTACTTCGGCGACGGCGAGCAGACCGACGGCAGCACGCCCGAGTCGTTCGCCGGCAGCGCCGAGCTGACCGATGCGGGAGGCGTGTTCGGCTACGGCACGGAGGAGGGCGGTGCGATGAAGCTCACGACCGGCGGCCTCGACGGCTCCGACGGCGGGTACATCCAGTACCAGGGCGCGAACGCGAAGTCGGTCATCGACGAGAAGAACCTGAACACGATCGCCGAGCAGCTCGGCGTGAAGTATCAGCACAGGACGGCGGATGCCGAGCTCACCCTGCCGGAGGCGCCCTCGACCACGACGAGCTACTCGAAGTCCGGCGAGATCGGCAACGTGACCGAGCTGTACTGGATCGCTGCCCTCGTCGTGATCCTGCTGCTCGCGGTGGAGCTCGCGAGGGCCACGATGCTCGTCGCGCGCCTGCGGCTGCTGAAGGCGCCGGCGGCAGGGGGCGTTTCATCCCGTCGCTCCTCTCCTCGCTCGAAGACCGAGGAAACCCGGCCGTTGAGCGAGCGCGGCACTGAGCAGGCGGAGCAAGTCGAAGTGCCCGCACGCGTGCATCCTTCGTCGACGGAACCCTCCGGAGGTGAGTCATGACAACGGTCTCGACAGAGCCGAGCGCGCAGAGCGCGAGCGCCGACGCCTCGGCCGCGGCATCCGCTCTTCTCGCCTCCAACCGCAAGCGGCGACGCATCCGTCGCTGGATCGCGATCGGGACGCTCCCGCTGACCCTCGCAGCGCTCCTGTTCGTCGGCAAGCTGCTGAGCATGTACGCGTTCGCACATCAGGCCATCAGCGCCTATGTCGTCGACGACTACGCGGGTTCAGAGGCGTCGGCCCACGGCCAGGAGTTTCTGAACTGGTTCGAGCCGTTCAAGGCGCCGTTCAACATCGGCACGGCCCTGGCCGGCGCAGAGAAGCTCCCCGAGGCGCGCGCCGAGCTCGAGAAGGCGCTCGAGCTGGCACACGGCCTCGAGGTGTGCACCGTGCGCATCAACCTGGCTCTCGTGATCGAGCGGCAGGGGGATGCGGCCGTGGCCGACGGAGACGGCGCAGCGGGCGCCGAGTTCTACGGTGAGGCGCTGACGATCACGAGCGAGACGCCCGAGGAGTGCAACAGCGAAGACGCGCAGAAGCAGTCCTCCGACCCCGACCGCGACATGCAGCAGACCAAGGAAGACACCGAGGACCGCCTGAAGCAGAAGCAGCAGGAGCAGGAACAGCAGCAGCAGCCCGAAGAGGAGAAGCCCGAAGAGCAGCCCGAGCCGCAGCCCTCGGAGGAGAAGCTCGACGAGCTCAAGGAGAAGCTCGAACAGGGCCAGCAGGAGCGCGACCAGCGGCAGGACGGCGAAGACGGCGGCGGCACCGGAACGGACAAGCCATGGTGATGGATCGGGAGAAGCAGCGCCAGCGCTACATCGCCGGCACCGAGGGGGCCCCGCCTGTACCTCCGCCTGGCGGGTATCGCGGAGCGAAACGCCAGCAGTCGGCGTACGTCTCGCCCGCTCCGGCGCCCGCGACCGCGGGGTACACCGCCGGAGAGACCGCGGCGGCGGCGATCGAGAAGAAGCCGTCATCGGTGTTCAGCCGAATCGTGCTCGCCGTCGCCGGCCTGTTCGCGGGGATCCTGCTGATCGTGATGATCGCAGGCGGCACCGACCTCCTCTACGGCGTGACGATGTTCGCGCTCCAGCTCGTGGTGGTGGGGCTCGTGGTCGCCGCGCTCGTCACCTCTCGAGGGCGGATGCTGGGCAGCATCGCACTTGTCATCACCCTGCTGTTCAACGTCGCCACTGTGGGCGGCCTGAGCGCGCTGCGCACGTCGGCGGCCGGCACCTACGACGGCATGAAGAGCGACGAGCAGAAGCACGAAGAGGCGTACCCCGGCATCAAGGACATCGATCCGCAGGAGGCGCTCGACCAGCAGTCGGTCGAGGAGGTCCGGGCGGCGGCAGCCGATCTGTTCGCCGATGTCCGCGATCAGGTGACGGCCCAGTTCGGGTACCAGTGGGTGCAGGTCGGCGACGAGGATCTGCGTCCGGAGCGCAACGCCTACGGGGGCGAGTCGATGCTGTACGAGTTCGCGACCGAGGGCTGGGCGACGACCGAGCCGATCCACGACTACGCCACCAAGGTGGCCATCATGGACCTGATCGACCAGATCGTCGTGGATCACGGCATGTACGGCCTGTACGCCTTCAACGACCCGTCGGAGTCGAGCATCGACCCGTCGGTGATGACGAAGCTGTACGGCAGCGACGACCCGCACACCCAGCACACCTGGGAGTCGTACACCGAGAACTACCCCGACCCGATGCGCTTCTACGCCGACATCTACGACCTGGCGAACGGCGACGACAGCTTCCGCAGTACCCGCGATGCGCAGAACGCCCGCACCGGCGAGCCGCTCGAGGGACTCCAGCTGGTCGTGATCGCGAGCGCGGTGCTGCAGGAGGCCGACCGCGAGGCGTTCGAGAAGAAGCTCGAGGAGTATCCGGGGTTCTACTGAGCGGCCACGGAGCCCCTGCGAAGACTGAATGTCGACGACAGACATTCCATCGGACATGCAGGAGGAGACGGGCCGCTTTTCCCCGCAACATCAACGATCTGCGGTCGAGACAGGAGCGGACAGAACGACAGTTCCCGGCTTTGTCAGGGTGCATGAATGTCCTACGCTGTCATACGCTCGACCGCACCTGGCGGGCTCCGCAGACGAAAGAACACCGATGAGCACCCTCGCCCTCCTCTCGATGGATGCCGGACAGACCGGCACCAAGGTGCGACTGCATTGGGCCGACGGCTCGAGTCGCGACGACCTGCTGCCCGGCGTGCTGACCGACCGTCCGCTCGCGCCGCAGCTCGCCGACATCGCCGAGCGGGTCTCGCACGTGGCCGGCGCCGTTCCGTCCACCCTCGCGATCGGCGTCACGGGCGTCACCGACGTCCGCGCCGAGGCCGATGCGCTTCTCGACCGTCCTGCGCTCGCAGAGGTGCGCCGTGTGATCGTCGCGCACGACTCGATCACGTCGTTCCTCGGCGTGCTGGGCGATCAGCAGGGGGCCGTGGTCGCCGTCGGCACCGGCGTCGTCACCCTCGGAGTGGGACCTCGCTCGGCCGTGCGCGTCGACGGCTGGGGCAACATCATGGGCGACGCGGGGAGCGGCTACTGGATCGGCCGCGAGGCGCTGGATGCCGTGATGCGCGCCTACGACGGACGCGGCGAGCAGACCGCGCTCACCCCGCTGGTCCGCGAGCGCTGGCCCGACCTCGAGGGGGCGTACACCTCTCTTCAGGCCGACCCCGACCGTGTGCGGCTGGTGGCTTCGTTCGCAGCTCCCACCTCTGCTCTCGCAGCCGACGGCGACCCTGTGGCCCGGCGCATCTGCGAGGCGGCCGCCGCCGAGCTCGCGCTGTCGGTGACTTCCGCCCTGCAGACGACCTCGGCCGCAGCCGACGCCCCCGTCGGCGCGATCGGCGGGGTCCTGCGTTCCGACCTCATCCGCAGCGCCTTCGAGACGTCGGTGCGTGCTGCGCGTACCGCGGTGCGCTTCATCCCCCCGGTCGGCACCGGACTCGACGGAGTCGACGCGCTCGTCGAGCTCGCCGCCGACCATCCACTGAGAGGGCGGCTCGCCGAGCTCGTCCGCGCCGAGAAGGAGGTGACGGCATGACCGCCGTCTTCTGGGAGATCGACAACACGCCGCGCGACTACGCCTGGGGCGAGATCGACGGAGTAGCCCACGTGCGCGGCACCGCCGAGACCGGCCTGCGTGAGGCCGAACTGTGGCTGGGCGCCCATCCCGCCGCACCGAGTCGCATCCTCGGCGACGCGCCGTGGCAGACGCTCGACCAGTGGGAGCGGGCGACCGGCATCCGCCTGCCGTTCCTGCTGAAGATCCTCTGCGCGGCCGAGCCGCTCTCGCTGCAGGCGCACCCGAGCACGGCACAGGCGCAGGAGGGCTTCGCGCGCGAGAACGAGCTCGGCATCCCCGTCGACGCCCCGAACCGCAACTACCGCGACCCGAACTCGAAGCCCGAGATGATCGTGGCGCTGAACGACGGATTCGAAGCGCTCTGCGGCTTCCGCCCCATCGCCGAGGTGCAGGCCGACCTCGACGCGCTCGCGGTGGTGGTGGGCGAGGAGCACGCATCGGCCCTGCAGACCTGGAGCAGCCTGCTGGCGGATGCCGACGGCATCCGTCACGCCTTCCTGTGGCTGCTGTCGGGTGACGAGCGGATCGCTCCGCTGGTCGCCGCCGCGACCGAGGCCGGCGCGGCCGACGACCGCTTCGCTGTGCTGCGGCCGATCGCACAGGCCCACCCCGGCGACCCCGGCATCCTCGGCGCGCTCATGCTGCAGCACCTCACGCTGCGTGCGGGCGAGGCGCTGTGGCTGCCTGCCGGCAACATCCACGCCTATCTCCGCGGTTCGGGGGTCGAACTGATGGGACCGAGCGACAACGTGCTCCGCGGCGGGCTCACGCCCAAGCACATCGACACGGCAGAGCTCGGGCGCGTGCTCGATGCGCGCGAGGGCGGCGATCCGCACCTCGTGCCCGTGCCTGCGGGCGACGGCATCCGCGTCTTCCGTCCAGGGGGTGCCGATGACGAACCCGGCTTCGTGCTCTACGAGTGCACCACCGGCGGCGAGATCGACCTGACCGGCGCCGCCATCGCACTGTGCACCGAGGGCGGGTTCACGCTGTCGTCGGATGCCGACAGCATCGACATGCCGCGCGGGCGCGCTGCTCTCATCGCCCGCGCGGCGAACGTGCGCGTCGAGGGCGAGGGGCGGCTCTTCGTCGCCGCCGGGGCCTGAGCCCGCCGACGGACACAGGAGCATCATGACCCACGACACGACCATCCGGATGCTGCGCCGAGACGGCGTCGGCCTGATCATCGACACCGACACCCGCACCGGTCTTCCTGCGGTGCTGCACTGGGGCGCCGACCTCGGTCCGGGGCTGCCGTCGGCCGCTGAGCTGACGCTGATCACGTCGCGCCAGAGCGAGCCCGGCACGCTCGACGCGGCCTGGCAGGTGCCGCTGGTCCCGCAGGAGAGCGACGGATGGGCGGGCACGCCCGGCCTGCTCGTCACGCGCGACGGGCTGCCGGTCTTCCCGCGGTGGAGCGCCGTCGACGTCCGGCAGGACGACGCGGCGCTCGAGGTCGATGCGAACGACGCAGCATCCGCACTGTCGCTGCGCTCGCGCATCGAGATCGGCGCCGGCGGTCTCGTGCTGGTCTCGCACGGGCTGCGCAACGATGGAGACGGCGTGGTCGAGGTGTCGAGACTGGATGCCATCCTGCCCGTGCCGAAGCGCGCGGCGACGCTCACGACGTTCGGCGGTCGCTGGACGGGCGAGAAGCAGCCCACCACGTACGACATGCCTCCCGGCCCCACCCTCCGCGGTTCGCGCCGAGGCCGTGGAGGACACGACGCACCCTGGGCGACGCTCGCGAGCGTCGAGGCGCCGCGCAATCGCAGCGGTGAGATCTGGGCGGTGCACCTGGGCTGGAGCGCCGACCTCGAGCACCGGGTCGACCGGATGACCGAGCACGCCACGATGCTGGGCGCGGGCGAGCTGCTGCGCCCCGCGGAGATGCGCCTGCAGCGCGGTGAGACCTACCGCACCCCCACGGCGTACTTCGCGTGGTCGGATGCCGGCCTCGACGGCGTCTCGGCGCGATTCCACACCTGGATGCGCGCGCGGCCGGCCCACCCGTCGACCGAGCGCCCGCTTGTGCTGAACACGTGGGAGGCCGTGTACTTCGACCACTCCCCTGCCAAGCTCGCCCGTCTCGCGCGCCGGGCGGCGGAGGTGGGAGTCGAGCGCTTCGTGCTCGACGACGGCTGGTTCCCCGCCCGCCACAACGACACAGCGGGTCTCGGCGACTGGGTCGTCGACCACGAGTCCTGGCCTGATGGGCTCGAGCCGCTCGCCGAGCTCGTGCACGAGCTCGGCATGGAGTTCGGGCTGTGGTTCGAGCCCGAGATGATCAACCTCGACTCGGACCTCGCGCGGCAGCATCCGGACTGGATCCTCGGCAACCCGGCATCCGTCCCGAGCCCTGCCGGCCTGTCCTGGCGCACACAGTACGTGCTCGATCTCGCCAACCCCGACGCGTTCGAGCACGTGCGCTCGCAGATGAGCGCGCTCGTGACGGCCCTGAAGATCGACTTCATCAAGTGGGACCACAACCGCGATCTGGTCGAGGCCGTGCACGAGGGCCGCCCCGCGACCCACCTGCAGACCGAGGCCGCCTACCGGCTGATGGCCCGCATCAAGCACGACCACCCGGGTATCGAGATCGAGTCGTGCTCGTCGGGAGGAGCACGCTCCGACCTGGGCGTGCTCGCCTACACCGACCGCGTCTGGGCGTCGGACTCGAACGATGCGATCGAGCGGCACGACATCCAGCGCTGGACCGAGCTGCTCCTGCCGCCCGAACTGATCGGTGCGCACGTCGGGCCCTCGCCGGCGCACTCCTCCGGACGCACGATCGACCTGTCGTACCGGATCATCACGTCGCTGCAGGGATCGGCCGGGTTCGAATGGAACCTGCTGGGGTGCAGCGAAGACGAGCTCGAGCAGGTGCAGGCGTTCGCCCGCGCATACAAGCGCCTGCGCCCCGTGCTGCACACCGGCTCTGTGGTGCACGCCGACCTGTTCGACCCGGCGCTGCGTGCGCGCGGGGTGGTATCGGCCGATCGGGCCGAGGCGGTGTGGACCTTCTCGACCGTCGCGGCTCCGCGTGAGGCGCTCGCCGAGCGCGTGCGGCTCGAAGGACTCGACCCGGAACGCCGCTATCGCGTCGAGGTGCTCGACGAGGTCGGCAAGGCGGAGTGGGGCTGGATCACGCCCGGGTGGCTGGATGCTCGCACCGTCGAGATCTCCGGGCGCCTGCTCGCCGAGGTCGGACTGCAGATGCCGACCCTGTGGCCGGGGCAGGCGATCCTGGTGCACCTGACCGCGGTCTGATCAGGCGTTCGGCGGCACCGCGGTTCCGGCTCCCCGCAGCCGGGCCGCGGGTGCCGTCGCTCGCGCCGGGGCTCCCGCCGTGGCGAGTTCGCGATCGGCGCCCTCCGGGACGAACCCGTTGTCGCGGATCATCGCCAGGTCGTCTAGGGCCGCCTGACCCTGAGCGGTGAGATAGTCGCCCAGGAAGATCGAGTTCGCGATGTGCAGGGCGAGACCCTGCAGGCTGCGCAGGTGCACCTCTCTTCCGCCGGCGAGGCGGACTTCGGATGCCGGGCACGCGAATCGCACGAGGGCGACGATGCGCAGGCACTGCGCGGGCGTGAGGTGCCACCGGCCCTGCATCGGCGTGCCGTCGAACGGGACCAGGAAGTTGATCGGGATCGAGTCGGACTCGAGCGCCCGCAGCGCGAACACCGCCTCGACGATCTGCTCCGGGCTCTCGCCCATGCCGACGATGAGTCCGCTGCACGGCGAGAGGCCGGCATCCTTCGCCCTGCCGATCGTGGTCACGCGGTCGGCGTACGTGTGCGTCTGCACGATCTGCTCGTGGAACGACTCCGCCGTGTTGATGTTGTGGTTGTAGGCGTCGACGCCCGCTCCGCGCAGCCTCTCGGCCTGCCCGTCCGTGAGCAGACCGAGGCAGGCGCACACCTCGACCGCTGGATGGCGGTCCTTCAATGCGACCGCGATGTCGGAGACCCGATCGATGTCGCGGTCCATCGGGCCCCGGCCGCTGGCGACCAGGCAGACCCGGGCAGCGCCCCCGCCGATCCCCGCCTCGGCCTGCCGCACGGCCTCGTCGGGCGCAAGCCACGAATACTTGAGAATCTGCGCGGCTGACCCGAGCGCCTGCGAGCAGTAGTGGCAGTTCTCGGGACAGAGGCCCGACTTGAGGTTGACGAGATAGTTGAGCTTCACCCGGTTGCCGAAGTGCGCTCGCCTGATCCGCCCCGCCGCCATGACCAGGTCGAGCAACTCGTGATCGGGCGTGCAGAGGATGCTGCGCGCATCGCGCTCGGTGAGCCTCTCGCCCTCGAGAACCCGATCCGCAAGGGCCGCGAAATCGGTCACGCGGCGTCGCTCTCGTTCCGCATGCGCGTGCGCGTCGCGTCCGTGAGTCGCCACCACGACGGCAGCAGGATGCTGAGCACGACGATCTTCAGGGCGTCGCCGATGAGAAAGGGCAGCACGCCGAGGACGATGGCGTCGCCGATGGGGATGTGCAGCGACAACGCGAGCCACGGCACTCCGCAGACATAGAGCGCGAGGGTGCCGAGCACCGCGAGACCGACCGCCGGGCCGACGCGTCGGTCGGCCTGACGCCGGGCGAGCTGCCCGACGACCAAGGCCGCGATCACGTAGCCGACGATGTATCCGAAGGTCGGCAGCAGCACGCCCGACTGCCCGTGCGAGAAGACCGGGGCGCCCAGCGCGCCGATCAGCAGGTAGAGGCCAGCGCTGAGCGTGCCGCGCAGCGGACCAAGCGCGGCACCGCTCGCCATGACCGTCAGCGTGGCGAGGGTGATCGGCACCGGAGTGAACGGCAGCGGGATGACCAGCTGCGCCGAGACTGCTATGAGTGCGGTGGCCGCCACCACGAGCACGGCGTCTCGGGCGAGCGAACGCCGGCCCATATCGGCGAGGTACGGGCTCGTGGGGTGTGCGGTCGTCGTCATTCTCTGCCTCCTGAACAGTGTTCATCTGAACACCGTTCAGGAGAGTAGCACGTTTGCGGGAAGCCTCTCAGGAGAAGTCAGGTGGCGGCGGCTGCATGCGAGACGGAAGACCGGCCGCCAGCACCTTCCAAATCCGCTCATACGTCCTCGGCGAGAGATCTTCGCCGGGAAAGAACTCGTTCAGAAGGCCCTCGGCCGCATCGGCGTCGTCGATGCCGATGACGGACAGGAGGATGGCGACGTCGTCGATGTCTCGGAGCCCGCGGCGTTCGACTGCGCGGCGCTTCATCGCCAGCAGCATCGAAGGAGATGCCGCCTGCACGACGATCCCGTCCTCGTCGTAAAGAGTGACCCACTCCGGACTGCGCCCCATGCCATCCGGAAGGAAGATCTTGGCCTTGTCGTTCACCCAATCCGCTGGCCACCCCCGTTCGCGGGCGAGTCGAGCTGCAATGACTTCGACATCCTCCACCGGCGTGATCGAACCGTCCACATCGACGGTCGCCGGCCTGTCGCCATCGAGCGTGAGGGCGATGGCAGCGCCGCCGACGATCTGGATCGTCGCCGTGGCGCCTGCGTCGCGAAGCCGCACAATGATCTGTCGGATGCCGTCGATGATGTCGGCGCGGGTGAGAGTGCTCGGCGTGTTCCCTCTTAGGAAGACGAGCGCGTCACACGCTCGCGAGTTCGCCGCACTCGATCACCACACCGCGGCGGAGGAACTCGGGCGGCACCTCGGCAGGATCGGCCGACACCGGGAGAGGCCGGGCGCCCCGCTGGGGCTCCCACCGCGAGTCGGGGGCGCCTGCGCGTTCGAGCGCCCAGGAAGGGACGGGGGCGGACACCTCACGCAGGCGCAACTCGACGACTGCGGCGATGGCATCGAGCCACCGAGATGCGTAGTCGGTCGGCGCCTCGGCCGCGAGGAGAACCCGGGTCACGGGATCGACCGAGGCGAGGTCGTCGGCGAGCTGGATGAATCGCCGATAGGCCAATGGATGCTCGCCCCGCTCTTCCGCCCCCGCGATCTGATCCGCCGCCCGCGCTGCCGAGGTCCGGCCGCGCGTGGCGACCGGTATGAACTCGATGCCGACGGCGAACGCGATCCGATCCACTGTCGACGTCGTCGGGTCGCGGTGGCCGTTCTCGATCGCGCTGAGGTTGCCCGCACCGACACCGGCGCGGGCAGCGATGCTTCGCAGACTCTCGCCCGAGTGCCGTCGCGCTCGTCGCAGCGAATCGGAGATGCCCATCATCCACCTTCCCGTGTTCTCTAATACGATAACGCTCGATTGTCCCGGAAAGCACGGACCAGACTGCACGCGGGCGGCATGTCGACCGTCGACACGCCGCCCGCGTGACAGATGGTCCGAGATCTCCGGGCCCCGACCGGGCCGTGCGGTCACTGCGCGCTGATGGCCTCCAGCACGTGATGTCCCTCGTTGAGGTACACGTTGATGCCGCGCACCTGGCCGAGCAGCGCCTGGCACTGCGGGCTCAGCGTCGTCAGGTCGATCGCCGCGATGCCCGGCGTGCCAGTCCAGCCGGCCAGCGCGGTCTCGCACCAGGTCCAATCAGGGCCGAGCTGCAGAGCCGCCTTGGTGTCGAAGCCCGTCGTCGACGAGACGTCCAGCAACAGCCTGGTGCGACCGCTCAGATCGAGCCCACCTGTCCAGCTCACCCAGTTGCCGCCCTCGTCAGGATCGACCACGAGGGCGCCGTCGGCAGCGGAGACCGTGCCGCCGTTGGTCTCCCATGAGGCGATGGCCCATCCCTGCGCCCCGGTCTCGAAGTCGGAGATCACGGTGCCCTCGTGCGCCGTGCGATACACGTCGGCGCGCAGCAGCCAGCGGGCGATCTCGGCGCGGTCGACGCGGCCGTTGACGCCGAACTTCACGCCGGAGGCTCCGTCGACGATCCCTTCCTCTGCAGCCCACGACACCGCGGCCCGCGATGCGACTGGAACATCCTTGAACGTGTGCGCGACTGTCGGCGCGGGCGAACCCGCCACCCGCCAGAGCGCCTCGGTGATCGCCAGACGGCGCGACGAGAGCGGGCCTTCGACGGACGCATCGTAGGCTGCGAAGACCGCGGTCGCATCGGCATCCTTCAACGACCTGCTCGGGTGGAATCGCCCGGCGTCGCCGAGGTCGATGACCTCGTCGTGCAGCCACCGGATCGCGGCGGCATCCGGGTGGTCGTTCGGGACGTCGGAATAGAGGGGCGCGCCCGGCACGGCGCGAATCGAGTCGATCACGAGAGAGCCGGATGCCGCAGCACCCTCCACCGCGTTGACGTAGACGTTGAACTGCGTGACCTTCGCGAGCATCTCGGGCGTGAGCCGCTTGTCGGCGTTCGCGGTGTCCCACGGCGCGGGACGCCAGTCGGTGAACGGGATCGACAGCTGCGTCGGGTCGTCACCGGCAAGCGACGGGTAGGCCTCGAAGGCGATGCCGCCCGCGGCGATCTGCAGCACGAGCTTGTTGTTCGAGGCATCCGGGTCGAGCCACAGCTCGAGCGCGCCGAGATCCGACCAATCGTCGGTCACCTGCTTGCCGATTCCGGTGTACGACTGCGTCGCGAACGAGTAGTCGAGACGCAGTGCGCCGGTGCCGTCGCCCACGCTCTGCGTCTCGAGGCTGATCGTGTTGGCGCCGTACTGCACGAACTCGCTGCGCAGCGCCGCGTCGTCGCCGTATCCGTCGAAGTCGTCGACCACGCCGTGCGCGAGCACGGGGCGCGGGCCGGCGATGATCGTCGACGCCTGCGTGGCGACCTCCTGACCGTCCGACAGCACGTGCACCGTGAGAGCCCTCGTGGAGTTGTCGAGCAGCTCGGCCGGGAGCGCGAGCTCACCGGTCCACCACAGCGACCCGTCAGCCGGTGACTTCAGCTCGAGGGAGATGTCGGTGCCGTCGACCGTCACGGTCACCTGATCGGCGTCGAGCCCGCGCACCGATGCACGGACGGTCGCGGGGCTCGCGGCGACGCGCGCGCCGCTGGCCGGGCTGGCCAGGTGCACAGTCGGCGCCTCGGCGACAGCCGTCGTCTCGATGCCGGACTCGCCCTCGACGTCGGCTGCGAACGAGGTGAACGGGTCGTCGTGGAACGCCTGGAAGTCGGGCAGCATCTCGCCGGAGGCCGGCGTGTACGGGGTCGTGTCGCCGCCGAAGTTCGCCCAGGTCAGCATGTACGCCGACCGCGACGCCTCGGGATCGGCCTTGATCGCGTCGAGCACGTCGGTGTACCAGTGCGGGTTCGCGTTCGCACCGTCGGGCTGCACGCCGTTGGTGATGCCGAACTCGGTGAAGGCACTGATCTTGCCCTTCTGGTCGGCAAGGTCCGCGATCATGCCCAGGTCGTCGACGAGGCCGGTCAGGAAGGCGGGCGAGGCCGAGGCGTCGTAGGTGTCGTAGCCGAGCACGTCGATGAAATCGTCACCCGGATAGGTGCGCAGATAGAGGTCCTGATCCCCGCCGAAACCGCCGCCGGGCGAGAAGGCGTAGAGCAGGTTGTGCACGCCCTTCACGTCGCGCAGGTACTCGACCGTGTATCGGTACAGCTCGGCGTACTCGCCTGGCGACCCGAAGGCCGCGCCCCACCAGAACCACGATCCGGCGTTCTCATGCCACGGACGGAATACGACCGGGATCGGGGTGCCGTCGGCATCCACCGCATTGTCGGCCGCGAGCGCGATCAGGTCGAGATAAGCGGTGAGCTCGGCGTTCTTCGGACCACCGGGGAGGGCGGCGCGCAGCGCGTCGCCCGAGGTGTCGTAGAAGTCGCCGCCCGTCGCGAAGTTCTCGACGTGCGCCGACAGCGTCGAGATCGCGCCGAGGTCGTGGGCCTCGCGGATCGAGTGCGCGAGCGTGAGCGCGTTCTGCTCGCGCGTCGCCTCGGCCACGCCCGGCCGCTCGCGCCCCTCGATGATGAGGGTGTCGAAGCCGAACACCGCCGGATAGTCGCCGGTCGCGGCCTTCACGTCGCTCGAGACGCCGTCGCGGGTGTCGAAGCTCTCGCCATAGTCGGTCGCGTGCTGCTGACCGAACAGCACGTTCTCGCCGCGCACGCCCTGCAGGTACGCGAACAGGCTGCGGGTCTCGGGCGTCGCCTGATCGTCGACCAGATCGACGGGTGCAGCGGTCTCGTCGGCAGCGGATGCCTGATGCACGGATGCCGGAGCGACCAGCGCCCCGAGCAAGACGGCCGCGCCGAGCGCGGCGACGGAGCGGGTACGGCGATGTCTCATCGGATCTCCTTTGATCGGTGTGATGCGGGGTGTGGGCCCTTCGACAAGCTCAGGGACCCACCGGAACAGGGCCCAGGGACCCACCGGAACAGGCTCAGGGACCCACCAGAACTGGAGCGCTGAGCTTGTCGAAGCGTCGCGGATCTCGGCTCAGCTCGCGGTCTTGGAGCGGTACTTCTCGCGCAGGTACTCTCCGGCGGGCTTGCCGTAGGGGCAGTAGTCGTCGTTCTCGCTCGCATCCGCGGCGGCGTACAGCGCGGGCGGCCAGTCCCACAGCATGAAGCCGCGCACCCATGGTCGCGCGTCGCATGCGTCGAACATGGCGCGGTAGTAGCGAAGCTGCTCGTCGCCCGATGGGGCGCCCTGGAGGTTCCAGTCGTTCGGCTTGTCGGCCGAGCCGACGCGCGAGGGACAGCCCGCCTCCATGAAGAAGAACGGCTTGCCGGCGGCATCCACCACCTTCTGGATGCGATCGAGCTCTGCGTCCCACCGGTCGATCGGGTAATAGCCGCTCGAGGTGATCACATCGACCGCGTCCCACCAGGTGACGTGGTCCTCCTGGTACTTGTCGCAGTTGTATGCGATCACGCCCGAGTACACCTCGCGGACCGCGTCCGCGAGCGCCCGCCACTCGGCATCCCTCGAGTCGGCGCGCACCATCTCGCAGCCGATGCAGAGCATCTCGCAGCCCTCGGCCTCGGCGATCCGGGCGGCATGCAGGATGAACTCGGTGTACGACGCGAACCACTCGGTCCAGCTCGGCTCGCCGGGAACGTCCCAGTCGAAGAAGCCGATGTAGGCGCGCCACGTGCCGTCGCTCACGTTCACGACGGGCTTCAGGCACACCTTCAGTCCGCGTGCCTTCGACTCGCGGATCGCCCACACGATCTCGTCTTCCGTCACCGTCGGCGCCTGGTTCCACGGCATCTCGGTCGACTGCGCAGTGGCCTGTTCGACCGCGTAGGCGATGGCCGTCCAGTTGACGCCGTGGTCGGCCATCGCGGCGAGGGAATCGGATGCCGCGGGCGTCGCCCAGGTGCCGCGGATGCCGGTCCATCCCCAGGTCATTCCGGCGATGTACCCCGGATCGAACGCATCGGGACGAACGGACGCCGTCATCGGGCGACCAGCTCGTTCGCGGTGCGGACCACCCGCTCCGAGGTGAGCTCGGCAGCATCGATCGGCGACGCATGCCGCACGAGGAATGTCGCGGTCTCGCCCGGCAGCAGCGTCACGAGCCCCTCCTCCGTGAACGAGTCGGGGTCGACCTTGTCCACCAGCAGCGAGAGGTCGCGCACAAGGTTCGCCGCGGTGACGCGGACCTCGGTTCCCCCGTCGACCGCCGAGGTCTCGAAGGCCAGCTGCGCGGCGGGCAGCTTCGAATCGCGCGGCTCGGCGTAGAACCAGAACCCGCGTTCGCCGGCATCCGCCACGAGCACCTCGCCCGCAGCATCCGTCGCCGTCGTCACCTGCGCGTCGAGGGCGACCGTCGCCGATCCCCATGCCGCGACAGTGAACGGCACGGTCGCCTCGGCGAGCGCCGCTCCGTCGAAGCTCAGGCGTCGCACGGAGAGCTCGCCCGACCAGACCTCGCCGGTGTCGTTCGAGAGCACCGCCGCGAGGCCGCCCTCGCGCGGCTGCACCGACACGACCCGCGGCGCGAACGCGATCTTGAGCGCGTGCCACAGGGGCTTCAGCCGCTCGTCGCCGTCGATGGCGGCCCACGACGTGACCGGCCAGCAGTCGTTGAGCTGCCAGACCACGGCGCCCATCGTGTGCGGGGCCCACGACCGGAAGTGCTCGAGCGCGAAGCGCACGGCGTTCGCCTGGTTCAGCTGCATGGCCCAGTGCCAGGTCTCCATGTCCGCCGGCATGCGGAAGTGCGGCAGGAGCCCGTTGGTGAGCTTGGCGCCTCCCTCCATCGCCTTCTGGTGCACGATCATGCCCGGCGACTCGGGGGTGAGCGGAGCATCCGACACCGACCGCACCAGCGTCGACCACGCCGGCGGTCCCTGCCAGCCGAACTCCGCGACGAAGCGCGGGCGGTGGTCGCGGTAGGTGCCGTAGTCGAGCCGGTTCCACTGCTCCCACAGATGCATGGTGCCGTGCGGCTCGGCGTTGGGGTGCTCGCCGTTCGGGCTGAAGGGGCTGCCAGGGCTGTACGGCACGTGCGGTGCGAGTTCGGCGACCAGCTGCGGGAACAGCTCGTGGTAGTAGTACGCACCCCAGGTCTTGCCGTCGAGGTACGTCTTCCACCCCCAGTCCTCGAAGCCCCACAGGTTCTCGTTGTTGCCCGTCAGCAGCACGAGCGAGGGGTGCGACGCCAGGCGCACGATGTTCTCGCGCGCCTCGGCCTCGATCTCGCTGCGCAGCGGCTCCTCTTCGGGATAGGCCGCGCATGCGAACAGGAAGTCCTGCCAGGTGAGCAGGCCCAGCTCGTCGCACAGCTCGTAGAAGTCGTCGGCTTCGTAGATGCCTCCGCCCCACACGCGGATGAGGTTGAGGTTCGCCGCGACCGCCTGGCGCAGGCGGCGCTCGTAGCGGGCGCGGTCGACGCGAACCGGAAGCGCGTCGTCGGGGATCCAGTTGACGCCCTTGACGAAGATCAGCCGATCGTTCACGACGAGCGTGAACGGGGTGCCCTCGGCATCCGCCGTCGTGTTCCACTCGATCGTGCGGAACCCGACACGGCGCACGACGGCGTCGAGGTCGCCGCGCACGTGCGGCGGCTCCTCGCGGATCGACAGGTGCACGTCGTACAGCGGCTGGTCGCCGTGGCCGACCGGCCACCAGCGCTCGAGCCCTGCCGCCTCGACGGCCACGGTGGCCCGGTCGGAGCCGGCGGGAACGACGACCTCGCTTCGGGAGCCTGCGAGCTCGGCGGTGATCGTGAAGGCGGTGTCATCGGATGCCGTGGCCCGCTCGATCACGACCTCAGCCTCGACCCGTCCGCCGCTCACCGTCGGAGACGCGGCGACGCGCGCCTCGACGATGCGGGCGACCGACCACGACTCCAGGCGCACGGGGCGCCAGATGCCAGAGGTGTAGGTCGCGATCCCCCAGTCCCAGCCGAAGTTCGAGGCGGACTTGCGAATCGCCTCGTAGGGCAGCGGGTACGGGCGGGGGCGCGCGCCGAGCTCGAGGCTCTGCTCGTTCGCGTACTTGATCGGCGAGCGGAACGCGACCTCGAGCGAGTTTGCTCCGGCGATCAGGGCCTCGCGCACGTCGACCCGGTACGAGCGGTGCTGGTTGGCGCTCTCGAGCACCACGCGCCCGTTGACCCGCACGGTGGCCACGGTGTCGAGGCCGTCGAAGACCAGGTCATGCCGCTCATGGCCGTCGGGCTTCCACTCGAAGGTGGTCCGGTAGGTCCAGTCGACCAGGCCGATCCACGCGAGCAGCGCTTCGTTGTCGTCGAGGTACGGGTCGGGGATGCGCCCGGCGCTCAGCAGGTCGGTGTGCACGCACCCGGGCACGGCCGCGTCGACGACGGCGCCCACGAACTCGACGGGGGCGGGTCCGGATGCTGCGGACACGGTCCAGCCGGTCTGCAGCTCGCGGCGAACGGGGGCGAGGACGGCGGTGCTGGTGAGGGTCATTTGACGGCTCCGGAGGTGAGGCCCTTGTAGATCCACCGCTGCAGCAGCAGGAAGGCGATCAGGGTGGGGATGATGACGATGAGCGTGCCGGCCGAGATGATCTCCCACTGCGAGCCGAACGGCCCCTTGAAGCGGAACAGCGAGGTCGAGATGAGGTCCTCGCTGGGCAGGTACAGGAACGGGGAGTAGAACTCGTTGTAGATCGCGATGCCCTTGATGATCACGACGGTCGCGATCGCGGGACGCAGCAGCGGCAGGATGATCCGCCAGTAGATGGTCCAGCGGTTCGCGCCGTCGATCATGGCGGCCTCGTCGAGCGACACGGGGATTGAGGCCATGAACTGGATGAACAGGTAGATCGCGATGATGTCGGTGCCCATGAAGAGCAGGATCAGGGCGGCCTTGGTGTCGTAGAGCCCGAGTCCGTTCACGACCTGGAACGTGGCGACCTGGCTCGTGACGCTCGGGATGAGCGTGGCGACGAGGAACAGGCCCATCACGAGCTTCCGGCCGCGGAACTCGAAGCGGTCGAGCGCGTACGCGGCCATGGTGCCGATCAGGATCGTGCCGGCCAGCGAGACCACGAGCACGATCATGGTGTTGATGAAGCCCTGCAGCATCTGACCGCTGTTGAAAGCGGTGATGAAGTTCTCGAAGTTGAACCAGTTCGACGGCGGGGCAAGGGGGCCGGTGGCACCGTACTCCTGCTTGCTCTTCAGGCTCGCGAACACCACGGTCACGAGGGGCAGCAGCGTGCAGACCGCGGCGATGACGAGGCTGAGGTACTTGCCCGTCTTCGCCGACACGGTGCGCGTGCGGATGGCCAGCATGCCTGCCGAGCGCCGCTCGCCACGGCGAGGATTGACAGCGGGGTTGGTCGTCGTGGCGGTCATGTCAGGTCCACCTTCTCGTCGGGGAAGAGCTTGCGCTGCACCCAGGTGACCAGCAGCACGATCAGCAGCAGGACGACGGCCATCGCGCTGGCGAGACCGACCTGCCGGAAGTTGAACGCCGTCTGGATCGTCTGGATCACGAAGGTCGACGTGCCGTTGGCGCCGCCCGTCATGATGAACGGGATCTCGAAGACCGCGAGCGATCCGGAGATCGCCAGGATGAACGAGAGGCCGATCACACGGCGGATGCCGGGGAACACGATCGCCCAGAACTGCTGCCACTTGCTGGCGCCGTCGAGTTCGGCGGCTTCGTAGAGGTCGCTCGGCAGCGACTGGATCGCACCCAGGAACAGCACGAAGTTCATGCCCATGTAGCGCCACACGCTGGTGCCGGCGAGCGACCAGTTCGCGATGTCGGGATTGCCGAGCCACTGCGGCGGCTCGGTGACGCCGACCCAGCCCAGCACGGTGTCGAGCGTTCCGCCCGGCTGGAAGAGATAGAGGAAGACGAAGCCGATGGCGACGCCGTTGAGCAGATAGGGGAAGAAGAGGATGCCGCGGAACAGGTTCTGGAACCGGGTCGAGAAGCTGAGGATCGTCGCGAAGTACAGCGCGAGGCCCATCTGCACGAACGAGGCGGCGAAGTAGTACAGGCTGACGCCGAAGACCTGGAACACCCGCGGATCGGTGAAGACCGCGATGTAGTTGTCGAGCCCGATGAAGTTCTGGTTCTGGTCGAGCCCGTCCCAGTCGGTGAGGCTGTACCAGACCAGGTTCACCGCCGGCCAGTACGTCAGCAGGAGGAGGAGCCCCACCGCGACGGCGAGGAACAGGTAGGGGGTGAGTCGGCGCAGCATCCTGCTGCGTGCGGTGGTCCCGGAGGACCGCCCGGTCGGGCGGCCCTCCGGAGTCGCGCCGGCCACCCGACCCGCAGCTGCTGCGGATTCCGGTGCCAGAGTCGCCATGGTGTGTGCCTTTCGTGTCTCGCGTCAGCGCTCCGAGGCGCCTACTTCGCGACCTTCTCGACCGAGGCCGCCCAGCGCTCGTTGAGCTCTGCGAAGTAGCTGTCCTTGTCGCCCTCGGCGGCACCGCGGGCGACGTCGACGAGCTTCTGGCGGTAGATCGGGCCCCACAGGTCGATCTGCGAGTCGTTCGAGACGTCGCTGAGCAGGCTCTCCTCGCCGGCCGGAGCCGGGTTGGTCTCCATGAGCTGGACGCCGGCGGCGGTGAAGTCGCCGAGGTTCTCGGGCAGATCCTTGGACTTCACGGTCGAGATCATGCCCTGGTCCTCGGTGAAGCCGGAGTCCTCGATGAACCACTGGATCCACGCCCATGCCGCGGCCTTGGACTTCGAGTGCTTGCTCACGCCCAGGTTGTAGTCGCCGCCGATCACTGCGTACTGCGTGCCGTCGACGTTCGCCGGGAACGCCATGTAGCCGATGTCGTCGGCCGAGGCGCCGTTGTCCTCCGCTGCGGCCTGCATCTGCGAGATCGCCCAGGAGCCGAGCGGCATCGTCGCGATCTTGCCGGTCGCGAGGTCGACCTTCGACTGCTCCCAGTTGGTGGTCAGGGGGTCGGCCTCGGTGAGGCCCTCGGCGACCGCGTCGTAGAGCAGCGAGTCGATCGCGTAGATGTCGGTGCCCTCGGTCCAGGGTGCGTCGTCCTTCGCCATCTCCGTCGCGGCATCGGGGTTGTTCGTGATCGAGCCGAGGTTGCTGAACGACTGCGTCAGCGGCCAGCCGTCCTTGTAGTTCGTGTAGTACGGGATCGCGTCGGTCGAGCTCTTGATCTTCTTCAGATCGGACAGGAACTCGTCGGGTGTGGTGGGCAGCTCGGTGATGCCTGCTTCTTCGAAGACCTTCTTGTTGTAGACGATGCCGTTGGCGTTGCCGCCCACGGCGACGCCGTACTGGGTGCCCTCGTACGAGTGGGTGTTCAGGAACCGGTACTTGTCGGCGAAGTCGTCCTTCTTGCCGAGCGGCTCGAGGAACTGCTCGAACTGGCTCTGCTGCATGGTCGGGATGCCGATCACGTCGCCGTAGTTCTTGGTCGAGAGGCGGGTCTTCATCTCGCCCTCGTAGTCGGTGATCCCCTCGACGGTGACCTTAACGTCGGGGTACTTCTTCTCGAACTCCTTGACGTACGTGTCGAACGTGCCGTCCTCGACGAGGTCGGTGCGCCAGGTGATCACCTTGAGATCGCCCTTCACCTCGCCGTCGATCTTGTTGTTCGGATCGCTCGCGCCGCCGGCGGAGCATCCGCTCAGCGCGATAGCGGTCACGGCGACCGCCGCCAGTGCCGCCACTGTCTTCTTTGCCATGTGAGGACTCCTTGTCAGGTTCACCCTTGAACTGGGCGCCGCCCCCGTGCCGTGGGGCTGCGGAGCCAGATTAGGCCTCACATCGCAGATTCTGCAACTAAATGTCATCGCTGTCTGGACGTCAGAATCGACGCCTGATCGAAGAATTATCTCTTTTGAACTGGATCTTTCTATCCTGTCTCTCAGACTATAAAGGGGTAAATGTCTACTTAATGTCTTTCGATAGACATAGCGTCGCCAGCCCTGATATGCTCGCACTGCAAACCTGAGCGAAGGAGCAGAGATGGCAGTCCAGCCACGAGCGACACTCGACGACGTCGCCCGGCTGGCGGGCGTGAGCTCGAAGACGGTCTCGCGCGTCTACGCGAATCGCGAACTCGTCTCCCCCGACACGGTCGAGCGGGTGCTGAGCGCGGCCAAGCGGCTCCGGTTCCGCCCGAACACGCTGGCCCGCACCCTCCGGCGCGGGGGCGCGACCCACACCTTCGGGTTCGTGATGGGCGACCTCAGCAACCCCTTCTACTACAAGGTCGCCTCAGGCATCGAAGAAGAACTCAGCCGCAACGGCTACGCGCTCATCGTCGCGACCACCGACGACACGCCGGATGGCGAGGAGCGGGTGGCCGACGCCCTGCTCGCCCAGCGCATCGGCGCGCTGCTGCTGATCCCCGTGGCCGGCGACCAGTCGTATCTCGAGGGTGAGCGCCAGCTCGGCACTCCCGTGATCGCGATCGACCGCCCCGCCCGCAATCTCGTCGCCGACTCGATCGTGATCGAGAACCACCGGGGCGCTTTCGAAGCCACCAGACGGCTGCTCTCACTCGGTCACCGCCGCATCGCCTATGCGTGCAATCCCGCAGACGTGTACACCCAGATCGAGCGGATTCGCGGTTACCGTGAGGCGATGGCCGCGCACGGGATCACCGACACCGCGCCTCTCGAGGCGCTCGTCGACGACCGCAGCGTGCGTCCGGAGCAGATCATCGGTGATCTGCTCGATCGGGAGGAGCCGCCCACGGCGCTGATCACGGGCAACAACCGCATGACCGTCGGCGCGCTGCGCGCCTTCCGCGCGCGAGCCGACCGGCCGGAGCCGGCGCTCATCGGCATCGACGACTTCGACACCGCCGACGTGCTCGGGGTGACGGTGATCTCCTACGATCCGGTCGAGCTGGGGCGGCGCGCCGCCCGGCTGGCCCTCGAGCGGATCGCCGACCCCACGGGGTTCACCCGCCAGATCGAGCTGCCGACCTGGGTGGTCGAGCGCGGAACCGGCGAGCGCCCGCCCAGAGGCGACCGGGCCGGAGCGGATCGGTGAGCAGACAGGTCACGATCGCCGAGATCGCAGAGCGCGCCGGCGTCTCCCCCGGCGCGGTGTCGTTCGCACTCAACGGACGCAAGGGAGTGTCCGAGGCCACCCGCACCCGGATCCTTCTGGTCGCCGACGAGCTGGGATGGGCGCCGGGAGCCGCGGCGAAATCGCTCACGGCCAAGAAGACCAACAGCATCGGGCTCGTGCTGGCCCGCGATCCTGCGAACCTGGGCGTGGAGTCGTTCTTCATGCAGTTCATCGCCGGCATGGAGACCGAGCTCTCCCCTCGGGGGTTCGGCCTGCTGCTTCAGGTCGCTCCCGACACGGCGAGTCAGCTGAAGACGCTGCGCCGCTGGCGCACCACGCGCCGAGTCGACGGCGTGCTGCTCATGGACCTCCGCGAAGACGACCCGCGCGCAGATTACTTCGCCCAGCATCCGGAGTTCCCCGCCGTCGCCGTCGCCGACCCGACCGCCGCTCCGGGTCTGGCCACCGTCTGGACCGATGACGCCGAGGCGATGCGCGAGGCCGTCCGCGCTCTCGCGGCTGCGGGGCACCGGCGCATCGCGCGTGTCGCCGGTCTCTCGGCGCTCGTGCACACGCAGATCCGCGACGCCGCCTTCCGCGACGAGATCGCCGCGCTCGGATGCGAGGGGATGCTGCTGCGCACCGACTACTCGCCGGAGGAAGGCGCCAGGGTCACCGAGCAGGCGATCGCGGCATCCGATCCCCCCACCGCCTTCGTCTACGACAACGACATCATGGCGATCGCCTCCTTGGGCGTCTTCGCGCGCGCTGGTCTGCGGGTTCCGGAGGACGTCTCGATCATCGCCTGGGACGATTCGCTGATCTGCCGCTACACGGTCCCCGCGCTCACGACGCTGAGCCACGACGTCGTCGCATTCGGGGCGCACGCCGCCCGACGCCTGTTCGACGTGATGAGCGGCAGCGCACCTGCCGCCTTCCTGGATTCCACCCCCAGGCTCGAGGTGCGCGGGTCCACCGCAGACGCTCCGATACGCTCTGCGTGAGCCTCGCTCTCGTCCACCCCCGATGAACCCTGGAGATCGATCGCCATGCCCCGTTTCGACCTGCCCGTCGCCGAGCTGCGCTCGTACCGTCCCGCCGTGCAGACGCCCGACGACTTCGACGAGTTCTGGGCGCGCACGCTCGCGGAGTCGCGCGCGGTCGCGCAGCCGCCGACGCTGACCCGCGTCGAGTCGCCCCTCACTCTGGTCGAGGTGTACGACGTCTCGTTCAGCGGGTTCGGCGGCGATGCGGTTCGCGGGTGGTTCGTCGTGCCGGCCGGCGCATCCGGACCGCTGCCGACCGTGGTCGAGTTCAACGGCTACGGCGGTGGACGCGGTCTGCCGCACGAGCGCCTCGCGTGGGCTGCCTCCGGCTACGCCTGGGCCTTCATGGACACGCGCGGTCAGGGCAGTGCATGGGGAACCGGCGGAGACACCCCCGATCCGCACGGCACCGGCGCCTCGGCTTCCGGGTTCATGACCCGCGGCATCGACGACCCCGAGCAGTACTACTACCGTCGGGTGTTCACCGATGCGGCGCTGTTCATCGACGCCATGCGAGGGCTCGACCAGGTCGACGATGCACGGGTCGCCGTCACCGGCGGCAGCCAGGGCGGCGGCATCGCGATCGCCGCGGCCGGCCTCAGCGACGGCCTCGTCGGCGTCATGCCCGATGTGCCGTTCCTCTGCCACTTCGAGCGGGCGGTCGGTCTGACCGACAGAGACCCCTACAACGAGATCGTCCGCTACCTGTCCGTGCACCGCGATGCCGTGGATCAGACGTTCCGGACCCTGTCGTACTTCGACGGGGCGAACTTCGCGGCGCGGGCAGCCGCCCCCGCACTCTATTCGGTCGCGCTCATGGACCCGATCTGCCCGCCGTCGACGGTGTACGCAGCAGCCAACGGCCACCTCGGTGGTGCAGAGGTGATCGAGTACCCCTTCAACGAGCACGAGGGCGGGCAGGGGATGCACTGGCAGCGCCAGGCCGCCTGGCTCGCTGCGCGTCTGCAGGGCTGAGAGGCGGGTCGCCTCTGCGGCCTTCCGAGAGCAGTTCGACTGCACGAGAACAGCACGGATGCCGGCAGGCGTCTTCTCCTGGCGCGTTCACCTGTCCTCGCGCAGCGGGGGCGCGCCGCATCCGCTCTGTGCAGCACACTCACCCTGCCAGGGTGAGGAGCATGCGCGCGAGTGTGTATCGGGTGTGACCCCTCGAGGTGCGCGGGTCGTAACCCAGGACATCGGTCAGGGCCGTGAGCTTCTCCTGCACGCTCGAGTGGTGGCGGCCGAGTCGCGAGGCCGCCGCCCGGACGCTCTGCTCCTCGACGACGGCATCGAGGAGCGCGAGACTTCGCGGGTCGAGACTCGAGAGAGCTTCGGCATCCGGATGCAGCGGTCTGCCTTCGGCCGCCTCTGCGACGATCAGTGCCGCCCCGAGGTCGGTGGCGTCGATGACAGGCGCCGAGGCGCTGGTGAGACGAACGGCAATGAGCGCTGACGACCACGAGGCCGGCGCGAGTCCCGGTACGCCGACACCGAGGCGCAGGTCGGCCGCGGCCGGCCACAGCAAGAGAGGATCCGACCCCTGGCGCACGATGGTCGCCCTCGTCAGGCCGTGGCTCGTGGCGACGACAGCCGACGGATGTTGAGAGGAGGGCGACGGATCAGGGGGAGACGCCAGGACGACGAGGGGGCCGTCGCCCAAACGCAGCCTCGCCAGAGCACCTTCGCGTTCCTGTACTCCGGTGTAGGCGCTGATCGCCAACTCGACCGCGCTCTCCGGCCCGATCGTGCGACGCGCGCGGATGATGCCGAGCGCGAGAGCCAGCCGTTCGAGAATCATGGCGTCGTTGGTGTGGAGATCGCCGTCTCGCTCGATCCATGCGACGGCATCGGGGCCGCTCGCCCGCGCAGGCCACCTGTCCGAGACGTCACCGGGTTCGATGCGCACGCCGTCCGCGCGCACGCGCATGGCCTGGCGTCCGTCGCTATGCCCCACGGTCGCACCGCTGAGCAGGGCAGCCCCGCGAAGCATGCTCTCCATCCCGACCGACCGGGCTACGAGCGCATCGAAGTACGAGACGACCTTGAGCGTCTCGCTCGCATCCGGGTCGAGGGCGGTGAGCCGCCCCAGCAGATCTTGCATGTCGGGCTCCATCGCGCGGGGTTCCACCCTACGGGGTCGAGCGCGCGACCCCATAGGGGGCGTTTCAGCCGAGCAGCCGGTTCACCCAGTTGTCACGTGCCGCGAGCATCGCCTGCGACACCGACGCCTGAGGGGCGAAGTTGTCGAACCCGTGGAATCCGCCGGCGAACACGTGCAGCTCCGCCTGGATCCCGGCCTCCCAGAGCTTCGTCGCGTAGGCGACGTCTTCGTCGCGGAACACCTCCGCACTCCCCGCGTCGATGTACGCCGGCGGCAGGTTCGAGAAATCCGTGTTCCGCGCCGGCGCGGCATAGATCGACACGTCATCCGTACCTCGACGGTCTCCGAGCAGTGCCGTCCATCCGGTGAGGTTCGACCCGCGATCCCACACACCCTCGCCGTCGATCTGCCTTGTCGACACCGTCTGATCGCGATCATCCAGCATGGGGTAGATCAGAAGCTGCCCTATCAGCACCGGACCCTTCCGATCGCGCGCGAGCAGTGTCGTTCCCGCGGCGAGTCCTCCGCCCGCGCTCGCGCCGCCGATGAGCAGACGGTCGAGATCCACTCCGAGCTCGTCGGCGTGCTCGGCCATCCACACGAGGCCCGCATAGCAATCTTCGACCGGATACGGATCGGGGAATTCGGGCGCGAGCCGGTACTCGACCGTCACGATCACACCGTTGAAGCGCTCCGCCCAGCCGAGGAACCCCTCGACCCCGAGCCACCGGTTGCCGATGATCATGCCGCCGCCGTGAGTGTGGAAGAAACCGGGGCCGCGACCGGTTCGGCCTTCTCTGTGGATCACCGTGACCACGATCTCGTCGCCTTCGTGTCCGGGGATCGTGACATCGCGATGCACGAATCCTCGCTCGGCGAGCACCTCTTGCGGCGTCGGACCGGGGAACACCGCCGCAGAGCGCATGATCGGGATCATCTCTGGCGTGATCGTCGACGGGAACGCATCGCCCATGAGCGACAGCGCCGCTTCGAGTTCGGGGTCGAACGGCGGGCGGATGAGCGTGTCAGTCATCGGAACTCCTTTGTCCACTGTCACCATGCGGCGACTCGACCAGCGTCCCCTCCCGTACTACCGAGCGTAACCCGCCGAATGGGGCCGATCCGCCTCGTCTCTGCCGCCGTGTGGCGGGGCGGCGAGCGCCTGACCGGCGACGGGCTCAGCGGATGCGGTGGATGTCGAGGTCGGTGCGTCCGGGCAGGAGGTCGGCGCGCAGCGCGCGGGTGCCCCGGTAGTCCCCGTCTTTCAGCCGCCGGTACGGACGGCTCGGCACCTCATCGACGACGCCGTCGAGACGCGCGAGCAGCCGCGCGGTCTCGCGCTCGACATCGTCCGCGTCGAGGCCGTCGGCATCGTGGACGACGTGCAGGTCGAGCGGCTCGATGCCGGTGTACCAGAGCGTGCCGTGCGTGAGCGGGAACAGCAGCTGGTCGATGTCGCCGCTGATGCCACGACTGCCGATCGAGCGGTCGTCTTCACCCGCTGTGACGATCACGAGCGCGCGGCGCCCCGACAGCAGACCGTCGCCGTAGCGGAGAGGGAGGCCGGTCTCGGGGTCGTTCGGACCGTACGCGAACCCGTTCGTGAGCACCCGGTCGAACCACCCCTTCAGGATCGCCGGCGGCCCGTACCACCAGAGTGGGAACTGCAGCACGATGAGGTCCGCCGCGGCGAGCCTGCGCTGCTCCTCGGCCACGTCGTCGGGCACTCGGCCCTCGGCGAACACCTCGCCCATGAGGTCGACCACGTTGCCGGGCCGCCCGAGCGGGTCGCCGAAGTCGCGCGCTGCGAGCACGGGGTCGAATCCCTGCCGGTACAGGTCACTGGTGACGACGTCGTAGTCGCGGGAGAGCGCTTCGACTCCCTCGCGGAAGAGCAGAGAGTTGAAGGAATCCGCCTGCGGGTGGGCGTGGATCCAGTGGGCGACAGGGCGCGTCGACATGGTGTCCTTTCGTCAGATCTGCGTCAGTGAGCGTCGGCTGCGGCGTTCGCGGAGGCACCCTGCCACAACGGCAGCACTGCTGCCGCCAGCACGGCCACGGCGGCGACGACGAGTGCCACGGCGAATCCGCCGGCGCCGACGATCGTCGAGATCGTGCCGAGCACCGCGATGCCGAGTCCGCCGCCGAGCGAGAAGCTCACCTCCTGGATCGCTCCGACCTGCCCGGCGTCATCTTCCGTCGTGACGTCGAAGAGGGTCGTGGCCGCCAGAGTCGCGGCGACCCCGAACCCGGCGCCGACGAGCACGAGCGGAATCGCCACGACGTCGGGGGCGAAAGCCAGCCACGCGAGCCCGGCTCCCTGCACGACGAGCGCGAGCACGGTCAGCGTGGGCGAGGTCAGCCAGCGCAGGAACAACGGGGCGACGACACCGCCCAAGGCGATCGCGACCGCCTGCGGGAGGATCGCGATCCCCGCCTCGGCAGCCGTATGAGCGCGCAGATCCTGCAGGTGCAGGCTGACGAGCAGGACGGATGCCGCAGCCACGCCGCTGCTCGCCACGATGCGCATGATCGCCGGGCTGAACCCGGGCACCGAGAACAGCCGCATGTCGATGAGGGGTTCGCGGAGCGCGCGCTGGCGCCGGATGAAGTACACGAGAGTCGCGATGGCGACGACGGCGGCGACGGCGGCGGCGCTCGGTGTCGCGAGCGCCTCGTGCACGGCGAACACGAGCGCGCCGAGCGCGACGATCGACGACAGGATGCTGAGCACGTCCCACGACGCGGGCCGGGAACTGTGCGAATCGGGAACCAGCCAGGTCGCGAGGATGCCGGCGACCACCGCGAGGGGCACGCTGCCGAGCAGCAGCCACCGCCATCCCGGGCCCTCCGTGACGATGCCGCCGAGCACAGGCCCGAGCGCGCTGCCGGTGCCGAAGGTCGCCGTCCAGAGCCCGTACGCCAGCACGCGCTGACGCGCCTGGTAGTGCACGCCGATCGTCGCGACGACCCCCGCCACCACGAACGCCTCCGCGACGCCGAGCAGCGCGCGCACCACGATCAGCAGCAGTCCGTCCTGCGCGAGCCCGCCCACGAGGTTGAGCGCCGCGAAGCCGGCGAGGCCGAGCAGCACGATGCGCTTGCGGCCGAAGGCGTCGCCGATGCGCGAGGCGAGGATGAGGGTCGCCGCGAGCGACAGCGCGTACACGTCGACCAGCCACAGCGCACCGCTGTCGGACAGCATCAGGTCGCCGCGTATCGCGGGCAGCGCGGTCGACACGCTGCTGATCGCAAGGGCTCCGATGAGGATGCCGAGGAGCAGCGGCACCATGGCCAACCACGGGTGCCGGGCAGGGCGCACAGGAGCGGAGACGACAGGGACAGGGAAGGTCACCACCCGAGTCTGGCGGAGAGGTACGATTCCGACAAGTACGGTCATCCAGGTAACATACTGACGTTTCGGATACCATGATCGTCGACGGAAGGCGGAGCGATGAGGGAGAAGACCGAACGCATCGTGCGCGAGTGGGGCGACGCCTGCGACGCCGAGATCTCGATCGCGGTTCTCGGCGGGGCGTGGAAGCCGAGCATCCTCAGCCTGCTCGGTGAGCATGAGGTGCTCCGCTTCGGCGAGCTCAGCCGCCTGCTCGACGAGCCGACGGCCCGCGTTCTCACGCGCCAGCTGCGCGAGCTCGAAGACGACGGACTGATCACGCGCGAGGTGTACCGGCAGGTTCCTCCGAAGGTGGAGTACCGCCTGAGCGACCTCGGCCTCGGCTCCATGCCTCTCATCGACGCGCTCACCGCGTGGGGCGGCCAGTACGCGGCTACTCAGCGATCCGCGCTCGATGCTGCCGCGCCACCGGCGTCGCATAAGACACCGGCATAGGCGGGGCGCCACGGCGGCGGCGTTCCGTCGGGTCACCGGCTACGCCCAGCCACCGGCATCCGCCCCCGCCGAAACAGCCGACACGCCGCCGATAGACTGGGACCATGTCCAAGGTTCTCCAGTCACTGCCCGTCGGCGAGCGCGTCGGCATCGCCTTCTCCGGAGGACTAGACACCTCCGTCGCCGTCGCCTGGATGCGCGACAAGGGCGCGGTGCCCTGCACGTACACGGGAGACCTCGGCCAGCCCGATGAGGACGACATCGAGTCGATCCCCGGGCGTGCGCTCGAGTACGGCGCCGAGGTCGCTCGCCTCGTCGACGCCAAGACCGCGCTCGTCGAAGAGGGCTTCGTCGCCCTCGCCTGCGGCGCCTTCCACATCCGCTCCGGCGGCAAGACCTACTTCAACACCACGCCGCTGGGCCGCGCCGTCACCGGCACCATGCTGGTGCGCGCCATGAAGGACGACGGCGTCGACATCTGGGGCGACGGCTCGACCTACAAGGGCAACGACATCGAGCGGTTCTATCGCTACGGTCTGCTGGCCAACCCCCGTCTGCGCATCTACAAGCCGTGGCTCGACGCCGACTTCGTCACCGAGCTCGGCGGCCGGCAGGAGATGAGCGAGTGGCTCGTCGCGCACGGCTTCCCCTACCGTGACTCCGCAGAGAAGGCGTACTCGACCGACGCCAACATCTGGGGCGCCACGCACGAGGCGAAGACCCTGGAGCACCTCGACGTCTCGCTCGAGACGGTCGACCCGATCATGGGCGTCAAGTTCTGGGACCCGTCGGTCGCGATCGAGACCGAAGACGTCACCGTCACCTTCGAAGCCGGTCGCCCGGTCGCCATCAACGGCGTCGAGTACAGCAACCCGGTCGAGCTCGTGCACGAGGCCAACCGCATCGGCGGCCGCCACGGCCTGGGCATGAGCGATCAGATCGAGAACCGCATCATCGAGGCGAAGTCGCGTGGCATCTACGAGGCTCCGGCGATGGCGCTGCTGTTCATCACCTATGAGCGCCTGGTCAACGGCATCCTGAACGAGGACACTCTCGCGACGTACCACGAGCAGGGGCGTCGCCTCGGCCGCCTGATGTACGAGGGCCGCTGGCTCGAGCCGCAGTCGCTCATGCTGCGGGAGTCGATCCAGCGCTGGGTCGGTTCGACGATCTCGGGCTCGGTCACCGTTCGCCTGCGTCGCGGCGACGACTGGACCATCATCGACACGGTCTCCCCCAACCTCTCCTACGCACCCGAGAAGCTCTCGATGGAGCGCGTCGGCGACGCCGCCTTCGGTCCGGTCGACCGCATCGGCCAGCTCACGATGCGCAACCTCGACATCGCCGACTCTCGCGCGCGCCTCGAGCAGTACGCGAGCCTCGGCCTCGTCGGCGGTGCGACGGGCGAGCTGGTCGGACGCGTCACTGCGGGCGAGTCCGGCGAGATCACCGAGTCGGTGCACGGCTCGATCTCGGAGGCGGACGAGACCCTGGCCGACGCCGTCGACACGGCGTCCGAGGGTGCCGCCTTCGACTCCGGCACCGACTGACGGCTGTCTTCTCGGAGGGGCGGATGCTGCACAGCATCCGCCCCTCCGACGTTCCCAGTGACTTCCCCGCCGCTGTCCCCTCCCCTCCGTGCGCC
>NZ_JYJB01000006.1 GCF_000956475.1 Microbacterium hydrocarbonoxydans | reverse complement strand
ACGAACAGGTGGGGCGCCGGGAGGAACCCCGGGTTCAGCGTGCGGCGGGGCCCGTGGAGCCGCGCACGACGAGCGTGGTCGCGAGGTCGAAGCCGTCGGCCGAGATCTCGGCGCCGGTCACGCGCGCCAGCAGCGCCGCCATCGCGTGATCGCCGCCCTCGCGCAGGGGGGATTTGACGGTGGTGAGGGCGGGAGAGGTGAAGTCGGCGCCGAAGATGTCGTCGAAGCCGACGACGCTGATGTCGGTGGGGATGCGGATGCCGGTCTCGACGAGTTCCTGCATGAGGCCGATGGCGATCAGGTCGTTGTACGCGAACACCGCCGTGGCCTCGCTGTCGCGGACCGCCACGGCTGCGCTGCGCCCGCCGGCCACCGTGGGTGCGACCGGGTCGAGGGTGACGAGCTCGATGTGCGCCCACTCGCACCGCTGTGCGAGCAGCTCGCCACGGCGACGGGCCATCCACGACAGCGCCGGCCCGGGGACGTACGCGATGCGCGAGTGCCCGTGCGAGCGCAGGTGCCGGACGGCCTCGGCGATGCCCTGCTGCACGTCGGGGACGACGGAGAGCACGTCGTCGACTAGACGGTTCACGACCGCGACGGGCTTCTGCCGGGCGAGGGCGGTGATCTGCTCGTCTGACATGCGCGGCGTCGCCAGCAGCATCCCGTCGACCATGCGCAGCATCCGCTGGGCCCGCTCGTACTCGCGTTCGTCGGATTCCTCCGACTCGGTGAGGACGAGGGTGTACCCGGCGCTGGTGGCGGCGGCCTCGGCTCCGCGGATGACGTCGAAGAACACCGGGTTCGTGATGTCCGAGACGACCAGACCCACGATCGAGGTGCGCCCGGTCGGCAGCGCCCTGGCCATCGGGTTGACCTGGTAGTTCAGCGTCTCGGCGGCCGCCCGGATGCGGCGCTCCGTCGCGGCGCTCACCCGGCCCGGCCGATTCAGAGCCCGTGACACGGTCGAGGGATTCACCCCGGCGAGTTTCGCGACGTCGTAGATGGTCACGCTCTCCGAAGGAACCGTGTCGCCGGGCGTGCCGAAGGCATCGACCGCGGTGTCGTCTGCCATGGTCTAACTCCTCACTGCCGCGCCGCGCAGCGGGGCGCGGAGCGTGCTGCCCTCCAGCCTACGGATCCCACGGTCGACCGCGGCGCGCATTGCGTGCGCGGCGGCATCCGCTTCGCGGAGTACCTCGTCGATCTCTGCCGAGGAATGCCCGCCGTGCACGGCCCAGGCGGCGATGACGGATGCCGCGGCATCCGCTCGGTCCCCCGCGGCGAGCGCGTGCTCGAGCACCGGCACGATGCGCACCGGCAGCTTGTGCGCGCCGTCCATCGCGATCTGCGCGAGCCGGTGGCGGATGCGGGGATTCTCGAAGCGCGTGCGCGTGGCGGCGATCGCCTCGTCGATCTCGGCGCGCGGCAGCGCGCAGGTGGCCGCGGCGCTCTGCCAGTACTCCTCGACGAGCTCGCACAGCTCGGCGTCGGCGAAGGCGCTCGCGACGTCGTCGAAGCCCCGGAGCAGACCCTGGTACGCGAGCAGCGAGTGCGCGCCGTTGAGTATGCGGAGCTTGCGCTGCTCGAACGGCGCGAGATCGGGCGTGGTGCGCACCCCGACCTGCTCCCAGGCGGGCCGGGGGCCTGCGAAGCCCTCTTCGATCACCCATTCCGAGAACGGCTCGGTCACGACGGTCCCGAGATCGCGGATGCCGGTGAGCCGCTCGACCTCGTCGATGTCGGCATCCGTCGTCCTGGGGGTGATCCTGTCGACCATCGAAGACAGGAATGCGACGTTCTCGTCGATCCAGTCGGCCAGGCGGTGATCGATCGCCATCGCGGCGTCGAACACCACGGCGCGGGTGATGCCGCCGTTGTCGGCGAGGTTGTCGCAGCTGATGACGGTGAGGGGTCCAGAGCCGGCCGCGCGCCGAGCCTGCAGCCCCTGGGCGATCCGCGCGGGGGCCGGGCCGTCGCGGTACCCGGCCTCGGTGATCGTCAGGGTGAGGATGTGCGTGTCGGGGTCGGCGATGGTCGCCTGCCACGAGGCGGTATCCGCACCGTCGTGCACCGAGCGGATGCTGCGCACCTCGCTGAGTTCGTCGCCGCCGGCACCCCTCGTGATGAGTGTGTATGCGCCCCGGCGGGCCTGGAGCAGACGGGCCTGAGCGACCGACCGCCCGGTGAAGGCGGCGATCCGCCATGGTTCGGCCATCGCGGCGGCGCGGTCGGTGTACCAGGCCTGATGGGCCCGATGGAAGGCGCCCACGCCCAGGTGCGCGATGGTGTGCGGCATGCCGTCTCCTCGTGTCAGCGTCGACCTCGTCGTCGACTCCGACCATTCTATGGCAAACGGTTGCCATAACCGGTGGAAGAACGATACGGTCGTCTCAGGGATCACGCGTCCCCCGCACGACCGCAGAAGGACATCATGCCGACCACGAAGATGCATCCGGATCGGCTGTTCCCCAGCGATCCCGCCACCCGCGACGTCGCCCGCGAGCTCTACGCCGCGGTCGCCGATTCCCCGATCTGCTCCCCGCACGGGCACGTGCCGGCTTCCCTCCTCGCCGAGAACGAGCCCTTCGCCTCCCCCACTGACCTGCTGATCACGGGCGACCACTACGTGACGCGTGTGCTGCACGGTGCGGGCATCCCTCTCAGCACGGTGCAGGCGCCCGCCGGGGAGCCGCCCGTCGACCCGCGAGACGCATGGCGGGTGCTCGCCGCGCACTGGCATCTGTTCCGCGCGACGCCGGTGCAGTACTGGCTGGAGTATCAGCTCGGCGAGGTCTTCGGCGTGACGACGAGGCTCTCCGCCGAGACCGCGGATGCCGTCTACGACGAGGTCGACGAGAAGCTGAGAGAAGACGCGTTCCGCCCTCGCGCCCTGTTCGAGCGCTTCGGCGTCGACGTGCTCGCGACCACCGACGACCCTGCCGACGATCTCGCCGCGCATCGTGCGCTGGCGGCCGATCCGAGCTTCCACGGCCGGGTGCTCCCGACGTTCAGGGCCGACCGGGTGATGGATCCGTCGGCTCCGGGCTGGCTCGTCGCCGTCGATCGGCTCGCCACGGCATCCGACATCCCCTGCGACACCTACGAGGGCATGCTCGCGGCCCTGCGCGCCCGGCGCGCGTTCTTCCGCTCCGTGGGCGGCACCTCCAGCGACACCGGGGTTCCCGACGCGTGGGCCGTTCCTCTCGACCCCGCCGAGGCCGCGCGCATCCATCGCGCCGCATACCGCGGCCGCGCGACGGCGGCCGAGGGTGTGGCGTACCGGCGCGACATCCTCTACCGACTGATCGAGATGGCAGCGGATGACGGCATGGTCATGCAGCTGCACCCCGGCGTGCACCGCAACCACCACGCTCCGACGCTCGCCAGGCACGGCGCCGACACCGGCCACGACATGCCGCTGCCGACCGGCTTCACCGAGCCGCTGCGGCGTGCGCTGAACGACTTCGGCACCGGCACCGAGCTGCGGCTCGTGCTGTTCACGGTCGACGAGACCGCATTCTCACGCGAGCTCGCACCCCTCGCCGGCTTCTACCCGAGCGTCTACGTCGGGGCGCCGTGGTGGTTCCTCGACACTCCGGACGCGATGGAGCGATACCGCCGCGCCGTCACCGACAGCGCCGGCTTCGCGAAGACCTCGGGCTTCATCGACGACACCCGGGCCTTCTGCTCGATCCCCGCACGGCACGACATGGCCCGTCGCGCCGACGCCTCATACCTCGCATCGCTCGTCGCGACGCACCGGCTCAGCGAAGCGGATGCTGCGGAGATCGCTCTCGAGCTCGTCAGCCGGATCCCCTACGACACGTTCCGCATCCCGCGCTGACCGGCGGGCCGGAAGCCCGGTGGCGGCCCTGCCCGTTCACAACTCCTCAGATTCCGCCCTCGGGCGCCTCTCGAGCGGCGGGATCGCGCGGCACCGCACGGGAGCAGAGCTCGTTCTTGAGGAATTGTGAACCATCGCGCGACGGCCCGAACGCCAAGAGGCGCCGGACGAGAACCTCGCCCGGCGCCTCCTCCCCTCCGGTCAGGGGGCCGTCGGGCCGACGACCACTGTGGTCAGGGGCGCCCGGGTGGCCGGGCTGGTCGTGACCTCGTGCGCACCGACGTCGTAGACGCCCGCCCGCTGGCGACCCTCGATGTCATCCGTCACCCAGGTGCCGTGATCCGTCATGAACGCCGCGTTCACCGCGGGGCTCGACGAGCCGATCTTCCACACGCCGGTCGCATCCTGCGCGAGCTGCGGGTTCACCCGCGTGTAGCCCACCGTGGGGATGTTGCCGTTGGCGGCCGAACCCCACAGGATGTTGCCGCGCCAGTAGAAGTCCTGCATGAGCGGGACGCTGGCGAGATAGCCGCTCGCCCCCTGGACGATGTTGTCCACGATCGTGACGTTCAGCGGCGGGACCGTGCGCTTGGTCTCGCCGAGGATCCCGTTGGAGTTGTTCACCAGCGTGTTCAGGCCGATGCGGATGCGGTCCGGCGCATCGTACTGCTTGCGCGACGTCTCGCTCTCGCCGACGAAGTGGTCGCGCACCGTGCCCGATCCGATGACGATGCCGGCAGCGTCCGTGCCGGTGACCCAGGAAACGTAGTTGTTCATGATGACGTGGTCGTTGCCGTAGATGCGGATGCCGTTGCCGCCGTTCAGGATGTAGTTCGACAGCACCTTGTTGCCGTTTCCGTGCCGCAGCACGATGCCGCCCTTGCTGTTGCGGATCGTGTTGTACCGGATGGTGTGGCCGCTGGATTTGACCGAGATCGCCTCGGGATCGCCATCAGCGTGTTCGAACAGGTTGTACTCCACGATCGCGTTGCCGCTGGAGAGCGCCTTCGGGCTGGTGCCGAGACGGATGGACTCGCCGCCGTTCGTGCCGGTGAAGGTCTGGTCGGAGAAGTAGTTGTGGTGGATGTGGGTGTTCTTGGCGACGGTGTCGGTACCGGGCCCCTCGATGCCGAGGTAGACGCCGATCGTGCTCTTGCCGTGGAACCAGTTGTAGGCGATCTCCGAATCGTCGGAGCGGACGATCAGGTTGTGCTCGGCGGACTGGGCGAAGACGAACTCGTTGCGGACGAAATCCACGGCCTTGCTGCTCGAGCCCACGTCCATCGTCGTCGACTGCGTGAACCGGAACCCCTGGATGCTGATGTCGTGCACGCCGGAGAAGGAGAAGCTCGACGCTCCGGTCAGCGTCACCCCGCCGACGGTCTCGGCCTTGATGGTCACCGGCTCAGTCGAGGTTCCTGAGGCGCCGGAGCCGAGGCTCACCGCCGAGGACACGCTGTAGCTGCCGTTCTTCAGCACGATCGTGTCCCCGGGGTCGGAGCTGTCGATCGCGCTCTGCAGAGCAGAGATCGACGTGACGGTCGTGGTCTGTCCGGTGCTGCCCGTGCCGCCGCTGGACCCGGGCGTGCCGTAGACCTGGAGTTCGTAGAGCGAGTATCCGTAGGAGGTGCCGCGCGCGGTGCCGTAGACCCGCAGGTAGCGGCCGGTGCCGCTCAGGCCCGTGATGTCGTCGGTGCCGCCGTCGCCCGCGGTCTCGTCCTTGAGCGTGGTCCAGTTCGTGCCGTCGGCCGAGATCTGCACCGTGTACGTCGACGCGTAGGCGGCCTCCCAGTTCAGGAGCACGCGCGAGACGGTGGCTCCCTCGCCGAGGTCGACGGTGATCCACTGCGGGTCGATGCCTTCCTGGCTCGCCCAGCGTGTGGTCGAGGATCCGTCCACAGCGGCGGATGCCGGGAAAGACGACGTCTCCAGAGAGGACGCCGTCGCAGGTCGGCCCTGCGAGATGAGGGTCTCGGCGAGCGGTCCGACCTCCGCGGCGGTCAGCGGACCAGTCTGCCCCGCGGGCAGGGCGAGCGCTGCCGGTTGCGGGGCGATCTCGGCGGCGCCGGCCATGGCCGGCACGCAGGTCAGCGACAGAGTCGCGGCGGCGAGCACCGCGATGACCCGTTGTGTGGTGTTCATCATGCAGTTTCCGATCTTCATTGATGGGGGTTACGGAGTGACAGCGATGTTGGTGAGCCCGGAGACGGCGTTCGTGACCGTGTTCGAGGCGTAGACCCTGTTGGGGTTGCCGGAGCACTTGGACGTCGACGAGACGAACACCGCGTAGCGGCCGACGCCGCCGAGATCGGAGTCGTTGTCGCGCCAGATGTTGCCGCATCCGTAACCGGTCAGCGGGTTGTGCGTCTCGTAGCCGTTCGCGAAGGTGCCGGGCGAGGAGAAGGAGCCGGTGTTGCCTTCGAACAGGTAGCCGTTGCCCTTGACGTCGACCCAGGAGTCGGCCGAGTTCTGGCCGGAGAGCCCGGTGCCGTCGAAGCTGTTGCCGCGGACCACGCCGCCCTCGGTGCCCTCCTTGATGTCGATGTGCTCCGCGGCGATGCCCGGGCCGAAGACGTTGTCGAGCACCTGCACGCGGTCCGAGCGGTCGCGGCCGGAGGAGTCGGCGTAGCAGGTGAAGTTCGAGTTCGCCGAGCCGAGGTAGAGCCCCTCGCCGTAGCTCGGCTGCACGAGGCCGGTGCGCGTGATCTCGGAGTTCCTGATGACCCCGTCGGCGGAGGACCTGCGGAAGTGGACGCCCTCATCCTCGATGTCGCGGACGAGCACGCCGTCGATCGTGACATGGGTCGCGCTGTCGAGCACGATGCCCTTCTTGGCGTCGGCGACCGTGAGTCCGGTGATGTTCCAGTACGAGGCGCCGTAGAGCCAGAGCCCGTACCCGGAGTCCCAGCCGTCGCCCGGATGCGGGCAGCCGCTCAGGGAGCCGCTCGGCCCGTCGTTGGTGATGATGGCGGTGCGAGGGCCGGTGATCGTGATCGGAGCGGATGCCGTGCCCGGTGTCGTCGCGACGAAGCTGCCCTGGTAGGTGCCGGGGGCGAGCCGGATCGTCTGACCCGGCGTCGCCGCTGAGAGGGCGGTGCTCAGCTGGGCCGATGTCGACACGTCGACGATCGTGCCCGCCGGCGGCGTCGAGGTGCCCGGCGTTCCGTACACCTGGAGCTCGTAGAGCGAGTACCCGTAAGACGTGCCGCGCGCCGTGCCGTAGATGCGCAGGTAGCGGCCGGAGCCGGTCAGACCCGAGATGTCGTCGATGCCGCCGTCACCAGCCGCCTCGTCCGCGAGAGTCGTCCAGCTCGAGCCGTCGGCCGAGATCTGCACCCTGTACGTCGAGGCGTATGCCGCCTCCCAGTGCAGCGCCACCCGCGAGACAGACGCACCCGCGCCGAGATCGACCTGGATCCACTGCGGATCGACCCCCTCCTCGCTCGCCCACCGAGTCGTCGATGACCCGTCGACCGCCGCGGATGCCGGGAACGCCGAGGTCTCCAGCGACGACGCCGTCGCCGGCCGGCCCTGCGAGATCAGCGATTCGGCGATGACAGCGGCGGCGGCCGGCACGTCGCCGGAGGCGTGTGCGGATGCTGCGGTCGCGACGCCGATCGGCGCGGCGAGCGCCGCTGCGGCGCACGCGGCGAGCAGCCGCCATCGGAAAGAAGTGGTGCGTGCGTGTGACATCGTCGTCTCCTGCGCGTCTTGGAAGAGCATCCGACGGGGCGGACCTGCCCCGTTCGTAACACTTCTTACCATCACCCTTGACTGCTTGGCAAGCGTTTGCCAGATCGAGCAGGATCACCCTCCTTCCCCGGGATCGCTCTCACGCCAGCTCGCGGTTCGGCGCGGCGATCTGCGAAGAGGATGTGCGAACATGGCGCCGAGTGCACGAGGAGGTGGGTGTGGACCGCGATGCGAAGGAGCGCCGCCGCGACCAGGTCGTGATCGCCGTCGGCCTGTACCTGTTCGTCTCGGTGACGGCCGGGCTCTACACCTTCATGCGGGGGTTCGAATTCACGGGATGCCGCGGGTGGTGCGACATCTCGGCGATGGCGAACGCTCGAGTGCTGTTCCTGGACGCCGACATCGGGATGCTGGTCCTGGTGCTGCCGACCATGCTCATTCTCGCTCTGTGCCGTCGACCGGTCCTCTGGCTCGCGGTGACCGCGCTCATCGGGATCAGCACGCTCGCGATCGTGTCGAACGTCGTCTTCACGGTGGCGCAGGCCACGGGCTGACGCTCACACGCCGAGATAGCCCCGCAGGCTCGCGGCCTCTGAAACGAGGAGCGCGGGGTCATCGTCGGGCACGAACTCGAGAAGAGCGTCGCGGGGCGGGTTCGCGGCGACGGCCGCCTCGCCGAAGAACCGCGTCCACAGCGCGTCGCGGGCACGCAGCGGCAGACGCTCCTTGGCTGGCCACCAGGAGAACACGTGGGCGGCGCTCGTATGCGCCGCGAGCGCGCGGTACTCCTCGAGCACGGCGTCCACGGACGCCGCGACGGTCGGCTGCCAGTACGTGCTCAGGTGCGGGCTGCCGACCTCGTCGAGCAGCCGGAGGGTCGCGGGAGCCGTCGCCGCGAGAGTGCCGGAGTGGAACTCCAGGGCGAGTCCGATGCCGCGCTCCCCTGCCTCGGCTGCCGCGGATCGCAGACGATCGATGACCGGCGCCCAATCGGCATCCGTCGCGTCGGCCGCGTCCACGGACCCCGCCCAGATGCGTACCCGATCGGCGCCCAGGGCCTCGGCGCTGTCGAGGATCGGAGTGAGCTCCTCGTCGCCCCCCGCACGGAAGTACGACCCGTACGACGCGACGGCGAGTCCGGCATCCGTCGTGGCCTTCGCGACCTGAGCGGCACGCGCGACGTCGCCAGGCGGCACATGCACGTCGCCGCCCCACTCGATGACCTCGAGCCCGGCGGCCGCGGAAAGCTCGACGATCTTCTCGGGCGAGAGGGCGCGGAAGGTCACCGAGCAGAGGCCGGGGCGGATCGTGGTCATGTGTTCATCCTGTCTGATGTCGCGCGCGGGACGGCGTTTCGTCTCGCTTCGCTCGCTCAACGACCGGTAAGGGCTTCGCTCGCTCAACGACCGGCAAGGGTTTCGCTCGCTCAACGACCGGTAGGGGTTTCGCTCGCTCAACGATCGGGAAGGGCTTCGCCCGCTCAACGATCGGGGGTGCCGCACCTCGCTCGACGACGGCATCGGGGGACATGCCGATCGTCGAGCGAGACGCGGAGTCAGCGCAGGTGCCGCGAGACCGCGTCGCCGAAGGTCTCGGCGGTGCGGCGCACCACATTCTCGGGAGCATCCGCCCAGATGTCGGCGTTGAAGATCTCGACCTCGATGTCGCGGTCGTAGCCCGTCGCGATCACGGCCTGCGTGAGCGAGCCGAAGTCGATCACCCCGTCGCCGGTGTAGTGCCGCGAGAGCAGCACGTCGGCGGCGAGCGGCGTCTTCCAGTCGCAGACCTGATAGGTCGCGATGCGCCCCTCACGCCCCGCGCGGGCGATCTGCTCGAGAACCTGCGGGTCCCACCAGATGTGGAACGTGTCGACCGCGGCGCCGACGACCGAGGAGTCGAAGTCGGCGGCGATGTCGAGCGCCTGCCCCAGGGTCGAGACGACGGCCCGGTCGGATGCGTACATCGGATGCAGCGGCTCGATCGCGAGCGTCACTCCGGCGGCCTTCGCGTCGTCGGCGAGGGCGCCGATCGCGTCGCGCACGCGTTCGCGCGCGCCGATGAGGTCACGCGAGCCTGCAGGCAGGCCGCCGGCGACGAGCACCAGCACGGCCGTCGATCCTTCGGCACCGGCAGCGGCCAGCGTCGCGGTCTCCTCGATCGCACGGCGGTTGTCGTCGAGCGCGGCGACGCGCTCCGGCCCCTCGGGCAGCGTGAAGAACCCGCCGCGGCAGTGCGTCGTGAAGCGCAGGCCGGAATCGGCGAGCATCTTCGCGGCCACGTCGAGGCCGACCTCGTTCACCGGCTCGCGCCAGAGCCCGATGGCCTGGATGCCGGCATCCGCCGTGACCCGGAGGGCCGTCTCGAGGTCGGCGTGCTTGATGGTCGCCTGGTTGATCGACAGGCGGGGGTCGACGGTCATGCGTCCACCCCGTTCAGGCGCAGCATCCCGTGCCAGCGCTCGCGGGCGAGCTCGGGCTGCTCCAGCGCGAGCGAGGCGTTCGCGAGCTCGACGATGCGGCTCAGGTGCGGCAGGCTGCGCGCCGAGTGCAGTCCGCCTACCATCTGGAAGGCGGGCTGGTGGCCGTTGAGCCAGGCCAGGAACGCCACGCCCGTCTTGTAATAGAACGTGGGCGCGGCGAACACCTGGCGGCTGAGCTCCTCGGTCGGGCCGAGGATCTCGAGATAGCGCGCCGAGCCGCCCGCATCCAAAGCCTGGATCGCCGCGGAGGCGACCGGCGTGATCGCGGCGAAGGCGCCGAGCAGGGCGTCGGAATGCCCCTGTGCGGAGTCTCCGATGAGCGAGACGTAGTTGAAGTCGTCGCCGGTGAACATGCGCACGCCGTCCGGCAGCTGCGCGCGCACCGAGATCTCCGACTCCGCGTTCAGCAGGCTCATCTTCACGCCCGCGACCTTGTCCGGGTTCTCGTTGATGATGTCGAGAAGGACCGCGGATGCCGTCTGCCAGTCATCCGCCCCGAAATAGCCGGCCAGCTCCGGGTCGAAGGCCGTGCCCAGCCAGTGCAGCACCACCGGGACGGTCGCGCTCTCCAGAACCGAGCGGTACACGCGGCGGTAGTCGTCGGCATCGGCTGCCACCCGCGCGAGGTGACGCGAGGCCATCAGCACCGGGCCTGCGCCCTGCTCCTCGGTGAAGTGCAGCTGCTCCTTGTACGCGTCGATGACGGCATCCACGGAGATGCGCGTGTCGAGGATGTGATCGGTGTTGACGCCGACCACGACCGAGCCGCCCTCTTCACGGGCGACCTCGGCGCTGCGCGCGATGAGCTCGCGGGTCGCGGCGGCGTCGAGCCCCATGTTGCGCTGCGCGGTGTCCATGGCGTCGGCGACGCCGAGCCCCCAGGAGTACACGTTGCGGCGGAACGCCAGCGTCGAATCCCAGTCGATGTCGGCCGGCTGGCCGGGGGTGTTGTCGGCGTGCACCGTGGGCACGACGTGCGCGGCGGCGTAGGCGACGCGGCTCCGCAGGGGCGCAGTCGGCCGGGCGTATCCGCCGCCGTCGTTCAGCGCGGCATCCGTCACCGCACCCGCGGCGTCGAGAAGTCGAAGCGTGCTCATCAGAGGGACAGCTGCTCGATCGCGACCTTGCGGCCCTCGGCGCTGGATGTGAGGCCGGCCTCGGCGAACTGCACGCCGCGGGCACCCGCGAGCAGGTCGTATTCGTACTCGGTGCCCTCGACGTAGGACACCAGGTACTCCTGCCACTGCTGGCGGAATCCGTTGAGGAAGACGTCGTTGGTCGGCACCTTCTGCCAGTCGGCGTCGTAGTCATGGCTGTCTTCGAGGTCGGGGTTCCACACCGGCTTGGGGGTGGCGTTGCGCGGCTGGATCTTGGCGCCGAACAGGCCCACGACGGCCGAGCCGTGGGTGCCGTCGACCTGGAACTCGACGAGCTCGTCGCGGTTGACGCGCACGGTCCACGAGGAGTTGATCTCGGCGATGATGCCGCCCTCGAGCTCGAAGATGCCGTACGCCGCGTCCTCGGCGGTGGCGGTGTAGTGCTCGCCCTTCTCGTCCCAGCGGTCGGCGATGTGCACCGCGGCCTGCGCGTACACGCTCTTGACCTCACCGAAGAGGTTCTCGAGCACGTAGTTCCAGTGCGGGAACATGTCGGAGATGATGCCGCCGCCGTCTTCGGTGCGGTAGTTCCAGCTCGGGCGCTGCGCCGGCTGCCAGTCGCCCTCGAAGACCCAGTAGCCGAACTCGCCGCGGACGGAGAGGATGCGGCCGAAGAAGCCGGAGTCGATGAGGCGCTTGAGCTTCTGCAAACCGGGCAGGTAGAGCTTGTCGTGCACGACGCCGGTCTTGACGCCGGCCTCCTTCGCGAGGCGCGCAAGCTCGAGCGCTTCTTCGAGGGACTCGGCGGTGGGCTTCTCGGTGTAGATGGCCTTGCCGGCGGCGATCGCCTTGCGGATGGCGGATGCGCGCGCCTTCGTGACGAGGAAGTCGGCGTAGATCTCCCATTTCGGGTCGGCGAGGGCCGCGTCGAGGTCGGTGGTGTAGTCCTCGATGCCGTGCAGGGCTGCGAGCTCCGCGAGCTTGGCCTCATTGCGTCCGACCAGGATCGGCTTCACCGTGATGCGGCTGCCGTCGGGAAGCTCGATACCGCCCTCATCGCGGATCGCGAGGATCGAGCGCACGAGGTGCTGGCGGTAGCCCATGCGCCCGGAGACGCCGTTCATGATGATCCCGATCTCGCGGGTTGTCGCCTGTGACATTGCTGGTCCGTTCTCTGGGAAGCCGTCGCGCCTCCGATTCGGGTAAGCGCTTTCCGACAGCATGCCATGGATGATGCCGTGCGCGCAAGCCTGCCGGAAAGCGCTCTCTGCTGCCGAGGAGTGAGCGGTGGCCGGGGTGCGTTCAGCGGCGCGATCAAGGGCTGATCACAGTGCCGCAGGCTCGGGCCGATGCACGCCCCGCGGCCGGTAGCCGAGGGCGTCGGAGATGCCGAGCAGGTCGGCGAGATACCACACGATCGCGAGCCACATCTCGGTGCCCTGCAGGCCGGGGTTCGTTGCCTCGAGCCCGCGGGTCGAGGGCGACGGCTCACGGAACGAGAACCCGGCGTCGGGGCTCCACCCTGCGAGAGCGTCGGACAGCACGCGCGATGCGAGGTCCTGCACCTCCTCCGCGCGATACCCGGTGTCCCGGGTGAGCCAGAGCGGATGCGCGACGTCGAGCACGTTGCATGCGTCGCGCGCACCGGCGGAGAACCAGCGCGGATCGTGCGCATGACGCAGCACAGTGTCGATCACCCGCTCAGGATGCGGCACGGGCACGCCGAACTGTGCGAACGTGCCCCGCGAGGCACGATAGAAGCCGTTGACGACCGGGAGCAGACCGCGATCGGGGGTCGCCGAACCCCACATTCCGGTGTGCGGATCCGCGTTCAGCAGCAGCCAGCCGAACAGCGCCTCCTCCACTCCCGCAGGCGCCGATCCACCCGCGCTCCTCTCCCACCGGAGGGCAGTCCCCAGGGCGTCGACGTGGTGGCCGGCCCTCCAGGCGTCGGTGCTCCACGGCAGTGCCTGGCAGAACTCGACCACACGCTGCGGCGTCGTGTCTGTGACCCACGTGATCATGGCGGGGAATTCGGAGCCCAGCAGGTCGAGCGCATAGCCGACGCTCAGCACGTGATACGCGACGTCGTCGTGCGAGAAGTCCAGGCCCGCGATGGGCAGGCCGTCGGGCCCGAGCGGTGCGACCGCTCCGGTCTCGGCATCCTGCCACCCCTGAAGCAGTGCGATGTGCTCTGATGCCGTGCGCTGCGGGGGCGCGACTCCGAGCAGCAGGTCGGCGATCTCGATCGCGTCGGCCTGCGCGCGCACGGTCGGCGCAGCACCCGGGCGGTCGGCGAACAGCATCCGCTCCCCGCTCCACGCGCGGTCGAGAATCGCCGAAGCCTCCCTCCGTGCGCGGGCGCCGAACTCGGCGACACGCTCGCCCAGACCCCTCGAGCGAGCCGGCGCCGGCTCGGTCGCCGGCGCGACGCGCCAGCGGATGAGCTTCGCCGGGTTCCCGCCGACGATCGCACCCGCCGCGACGTCCTTGGTGACGACGGCGCCCGCGGCGAGCACGGAGTGCGAGCCGATGCGGACCCCGTCGAGGATCACGACGTGCGAGCCGATCCACACGTCGTCGCCGATCGTGATTCCCCGTGCCGTCAGCGGCTGACGGAACACGGGCGTGCCCGGTTCCATGGAGTGGTTGAACCCGAGGATCGAGGTGTGCGCCCCGATGCGCACTGCGTCGCCCATGGTCACCCGCCCGCGGATCACCGTGTACGGGTTGATGCTGCAGTCGGCGCCCGTGCGGAGCTCGCCGGTGAGGTACGCTCCGGCAGCGACGTAGGTGCGATCGCCGAGCTGGAGGATCTCAGGATCGACCGAGGCGAGCGCCGACACGAAGCAGTCCCTCCCCAGCCGGCGGCCGGGATGCCCGTCGACGAGAGACTGCTGGCGCTCGCGCTGGGCGACCTGCTGTTCGACGCCGGAGTCGCGCCAGAAATCCCAGGGGGAGAATTCCAGCGGGTCGACGGCGTCTGTGCTCACGCGCTGAGCTCCATGTCGGGTTGCGTGATCACCTGCGACAGGACTCCCCCGCGCAGCAGCGTCTCGAGGTCGTCGAGCGCCGAGTCCGCGAGCCGCCGCGCCTCGGTGCCCATGGAACCGGCGATGTGCGGGGTGAGCGCGACGTTCGCAAGGGCGCGCAGCGGCGAGTCGGCAGGCAGCGGATCGGGCTCGGTCACGTCGAGCACCGCGTCGAGTCGCCCGGCCGCGCACTCGTCGAACAGGGCGTCATGATCGAGGATCCAGCCGCGGGCCGTGTTGATCACGGTGGCGCCGTCGCGCAGAGCCGCGAGCTCGGCCCTGCCGATCATGTGGTGCGTCTCCGGCAGTGCCGGAGCGTGCAGCGACAGCACGTCGACACGCCTGAGCATCGCCTCGAGCGGTACGAGCTCGGCGCCCGCCTCGGCGACCGTCTCGGGCGCGACGAAGGGATCCGCCACGAGAATGTGCACATCGTCGAGCTGGCGCAGCATCCGCACCACTCTCCGTCCAATCCGCGAGAAGCCGACGATGCCGACCGTTCGGCCGACGCTGCCGTACTTCGGCGAGCCCACCAGGTCGCCCCAGCCGAGCACCTCCGCGGGCGTGCGCACGTGCACGAAGGCGCGCTTGAACGCGAGGATGATCGACGCGAACGTGTACTCCGCGACCGGCACGGCGTTCGCATCGGCAGCCGAGGTCACAGTGATGCCGCGTTCCCACAGCTCATCCGACACGAGCCCCTGCACGCTTCCGGCCGCGTGGACCACTGCACGCAGACGCGGCATCCGGTCAAGCAGGGCGGCGTCGAGGCGCGGCGCACCCCACGACGTGAGCAGGATCTCGGTGTCGGCGAGATCGCCCTCGTCGATCGGCAGCGGCGCCGACGCGGTGAGACTCCGGAGGCGGTCGAGGCGGTCCCGGTCGAACAGCAGCTCGAAGACCTCGGGGCTCATCGCCGTGCGAATCCTCACGCGCGCGCCTCTTCGTTCTCGAGCACCGGGCGCAGCGTGTAACGGCTGTTCGCCCACGCGATGTAGAGCGCGGGGGCGCATGTCAGACCGATCGCGATCGCCGGCATGGTCGTGAAGAGCGCGAGCTGCACGCCCAGTACCGCGAACGACAGCGCGGTGAGATACCAGCGCCGCACGCTCAGATACAGCGCCGCCTTGAGGATGTCGCGCATCCGCGCCTGCGGCGCCTCCGCGAGAGCGACCAGCGACCCCAGGCCCGTCGCGACGGCGATCACGGTGAGCAGCGCGAGCACGGGGACCACCACGACGGATGCCGGCAGCGCCGACACCGCGCGGACGTCGACGAGCAGGACCACGACGGACGCCGCGGCTGCCGCTCCGATCAGCATCCCCTTGCGCCAGGTCGCCTTCCACCCGCGCAGGAACGACCGCACCACCTGAGGCTCACCGTGGCCGAACTCGCGGAACGCGGTGAACGCGCCGGTCAGGGCCGGGGCGGCCAGGGGAGCTGCGAGCGCGAGCAGCGGCCACGACAGCGCAGGGTCGGTCGTGATGAGCAGCACCACGAGCGGGGCGGCGGCAACGAGCACCAGGAGGTTGCCCATCAGGCCGAGGTAGACGACGCCGAGGATCGTGGCCCAGGTGTCGTGCGAGATCCGCTTCATGGCTCAGCCCTTCATCCCGCTGGTGGCGATGCCCTCGACGAAGTACTTCTGCCCGAGCAGGAAGATGATCGCGATCGGCAGAACCGAGATCGTCAGGCCGGCGAACAGAAGTGCGTAGTTCGTGTCGAAGAGGTTCGAGACGAAGCTCTTGAGTCCCAGCTGGATCGTCCAGAGGTCGGGGTTGCGCAGGTAGATGAGCGGGCCGAGGTAGTCGTTCCAGGTGTTCACGAAGGTGAGCAGCGTGAGGCTCGCGATCGCCGGGATCGACAGCGGCAGCATGATGCGCCGCCAGATGCCGTACTCGCTGAGACCGTCGAGGCGCGCTGCTTCGCTGAGCTCCTCGGGGATCGTCTCGTAGTACTGCTTCATGAGGAAGACGCCGAACGCTCCGAACGCCTGCAGCAGGATGATCGCCCACAGCGTGTTCGACACCTTGAGGTTCGACAGCAGGATGAACTGCGGGATCATGTACGACTGCCACGGCACAGCGATCGTCCCGATGTAGGCGAGGAACAGGATGTCGCGCCCGGCGAAGCGCATGCGGGCGAAGCCGTAGGCGGCGAACGACCCCGTGAGCACCTGCAGGAACGTGACGCTCACGGCGAGGAACAGCGTGTTGCGGATCCAGACGAGCATGTTCGACTTCGTCCAGATGTCGACGTAGTTCTGCCATACGAACGTCTCCGGCACCCACACGACGGGCACGGAGAACACCTCGTTGGCGTTCTTCAGCGAGCTCATCACCATCCACGCGAAGGGGGCGAGCAGGCCGATCGCCGCGATGATGAGGGCGATGTAGCCGGTGATGCGTCCGACGGTGCGGCCCGCACGCACACGAGGAGCAGGGGCCGGGCCGCCGAGCTTGCGCAGCGTGCCTCCGGTGACGAGGACCTGGGTCTCGGTCATCATGCGCTCCGCTTCTTGTTCCAGAGGAACTGGCCGATGGTCACGAGGATGCAGAGGAAGAACAGCGCCACGGCTGCGGCGGATGCATAGCCGAACTGCGACTCCTCGAAGCCCTTCTTGTAGATGAACTGCGACAGCACGAGCGTGGACTGGCCTGGGCCGCCGTCTGTCATCACGAGGATCAGGTCGAAGATCTTGAAAGAGTTGATCGTGAGCATCACGGTGACGAAGAACATGGTCGGGCGCAGACAGGGCAGCGTGACGTTCACGAAGCGCTGCCACACGCTCGCTCCGTCGACGCGAGCGGCCTCGTGCAGTTCGCGCGGCACTGTCTGCAGCCCCGCGAGGAACAGGATCATGTAGTAGCCCATGTCACGCCAGGTGCTGACGATGACGACGGCGGGCATCGCCCACTCGCTCGAGGTGAGCCAGCCCGGGGGCGAGGAGATGCCGATCGCGCGGAGGATCTCGTTGATGGGCCCGTAGTCGGGGCTGAAGAGCAGGTTCCACACCACGGCGATCGCCACGATCGAGGTGATGTACGGGAAGAACGCGGCGGTGCGGAAGAACGCGACGCCGCGGAGCTTGTTGTTCAGCAGCAGCGCGAGTCCCAGCGAGACGACGATCGTCAGCGGGATGTGCATCACCGAGTAGTAGAGCGTGTTGAGGAACGCGATGCGGAAGCTGCCGTCGCCGAGCAGGCGCTGGAAGTTCACCAGACCCACCCAGTCGGCCTTGCCGAACACGTTCCAGTTCGTGAACGCCATGTAGAAGAGGATCAGCACCGGCAGCAGGGTCAGGAACCCGAATCCGATGAAGTTCGGCAGGATGAAGCTCCAGCCGATCAGGGCGTTGCGGCGGCGCAGCGCGGAACGGCGGCGGATCGGTGCGGCCGGCCGGAGGGCCGTGCCGCTGGGCGGGGCCTCGGTGGTGGTCATGTCTCTCGTCTCCTGGATGCTGCACGCAGCGTGGTGTCGGGGGCCGGCCGACGGCCGGCCCCCGAGCGGATCAGCCGACCTCGTTCTTCACGCGGTCTTCGGCGGTCTTGATCGCGTCGTCGATCGACGTCGACCCCGACATGACGGCGGTGTGCAGGTCGCCGAGGATGCCCTGGATCGTCGCGGTCTTGCTCGAGGTGGGGTTCTCGGGGAGGACCTTGTGCGTCGACCATGCGAACTTCGACAGGTCATCGGAGGGCGCACCCTCGACCGCGAAGTAGGCGTCGGCGACGCTGTCGCTGGTCAGCGCCGGGGTGATGCCGATCTCGGCGAGCGCGTGAGCTGCGTCTTCGGATGCGGCGAACTCGAGGAACTGCTTGGCCGCGTCGACCTTGGCGGAGTCGATGTTCGCATTGATGCCGAAGCCGGTCGGGTCGCCGAAGGTCACCGGGGTGTTGTCGGTGCCCGCGGTCTTCTCGTCGAGCTGCGGGGCCGGAGCGATGCCCCACTCGAAGTCGTTCGCCTCGCCGGAGGCCTGCTGCGCGATCAGGGTCGCGGTGTACCACGTGCCCATCAGCAGCATGGCCGCCTTCTGCGTGCCGAACTCGCCCTGATAGGTGAGCTGGTTCGCGGTCGAGGTGTTGAAGTCGACCTGGTCCCCGGCATCCTGCAGCGCCAGCGTGTTGTCGTAATAGTCCTTCAGGTGGCCGAAGTCCCCCTTGAGGATGTCGGTGCCGGTCTGCGCGTTCGCGAATCCCTGCACGGTCGACTGCCAGCGGTGCAGGTAGTCGCCCTTGACGGTGTCGGTGGTGAGCGCCTTCGCAGCGTCGGCGTAGTCCTCCCACGTCCATGAGCCGTCGGGGTAGTCGACGCCTGCCGCATCGAACAGCGCCTTGTCGTAGTAGAGCACCCAGGAATCCTGGCGGTAGGGCACCGCATAGGAGACGCCGTCGACCTTGTAGGAGTCGGCGCCGCCGATGCCGTCCGGCAGCTTCACGTCGGAGACGTCGAGCAGCTGACCGCCTTCCTGGAAGGTCGTGACGTACTTGACCTCCTTCTGCGTGATGATGTCGGGGCCCGATCCTGCGGCGAGGTCGGCCGTGACGAGCGTGTTGTACTCGGCCGGGTCGTACTCCTTGAGCTCGATCGTGACGTTCGGGTGCTCCTTCGTGAACGCGTCGGCGAGCGTCTGGAACTCGGGCGTCGTGTCGAGGCTCCAGCCCGACAGGGTCAGGGTGATCGGGGCGTCGGGGTCGGCGCTCTCGGCAGCGTCGGTGCCGCCGGAGCAGCCGGCGAGGGCGAGGGCCGCGACTGCGGCGATGCTGCCGGCGGCGAGGATCTTGCGGTTCATGAGGTACTGCTCCTTTGCAATTGCGGGTAGGTGCGTCAGGCTCAGGCGAGCCGGTGTGCGGTGGTGCGGGAATCGGGCCAGGTGACGACGACGTCGTCGTCACCGATGCGGACGGACGGGGCGGATGCCGGTGCACGATCCGACAGGTGCACCGCGGCGGCGATCCACGTGCCGGTTGTCACCGGGGAGATGAGGACGGGGACGGATGCCGCAGCTCCGAGCGGGCTCGCATCGCGGCGATTCTCGATCGAGGGCGCGCCGCCAGGGGTGAGAGCGACGATCGTGCTGTGCCGGCCCGCGGCCGCAGCGGTGGCGCCGGCCTCCGAGACGGCGTGCTCGACGGCATCCGCGGCGATGGCCCAGCCGCCGATGCGCAGCGCGGTGGGGGCGGCATCCGCTTCGATCGTGTCGATGCGCACGAGGCGGATCTCCCACGCGCCCCGCACGATCGACCAGGTCGTCACGGTGCCGGCGATCTCGACGTCGCCGGTGATGCCTGAGCCGTGCCGGGTCTGCGTCGCGGCCGGGACGATCCAGTGCGCGGTCGCCGTGGACCCTGCGATCGCGGCCTCGCCATCGAGCCGGATGCCGTTCACGCGCATGCCCGCGCGATGCGTCGCCCGGCCGTCGGCATGCAGGAGCGCGACCGACTGCTCGAGCGGCTCGGCCCAGCCGTCGCCGTTCAGCAGCGGGCTCGTCGCCGTGGAGTAGCCGAGGCGGGCGTACAGCGGCGAATCGCCGACGAGATCGCCGGGGCGCGCGTGGTCGGCGCCGTGGTTGATGACGCGGGCGATGCCGTCATCGGAGGTGGCCGAGATGATCCAGGCCGGAGAGAGCGCGGCGCGAAGGGTGTCGTGCGTCTGCGTGGGGAGCTCGGTCTGCGCGACGGTCCACACCGGGTGGTCCTCGGGCAGGGCGATGCCGAGCAGTCCCTTGGCCGCCCAGTACGGCGAGCCCGTGCCGGAGTAGTTCTGCGCGAGCCGGCGCCACTCGTGGTGCCAGCCGAGGTCGAGCAGGCCCTGGTCGTTCGGTGCGCCGTTCTCGGCGAAATGACGGACGATGGCGGATGCTGCTCTGCGCAGCTGCCCTGCGGGCACGGACGGCACCTCGGCGATGATGCCGGCCCAGTACGGAGCCGCCGCCGCGAAGCGGTAGACGAGGCTCCGGCCCTGGATGAGGGGAGAGCCGTCGGCCCCGACGAGAGCGATCGCGTCCTGCAGGAAGGTGTCGAGCCGCGCGACATCGCCCGCGGTGCGGCCGTTCGCGAGCTCCGTCGCACCCTGCATCCGCGACCACAGCACCGGATAGAGGTGCAGCGCCCAGCCGACGTAGTGGTCGTAGGCGCGCTCGTCTCCGTCGGAGATCCAGCCGCCCTCGCGCAGGAACGAGTCGTGCCGCGCGAGATCGTCGTCGATGTCGGCCTGCGACCACGGTCCGCCGACCGAGCGCAGGAAGGTCTGCACGACGACGCGGAACCACAGCCAGTTGTTACGGGGATACGTCGTGTCGCCCACGACCGGGGAGAGGTAGTCGATCAGGCGCTGCTGAGTGAGGGCGTCGAGACGGTCCCAGATCCACGGCCGGGTCAGATCGAGGATGAGCGCGATCGAGGCGGCTTCGACCTTCGCCTGGGCGTGCTCGTCGAGACGGACCCAGCGGTCGGCGGCATCCGGGTCGACGCCGGCGACGATCCCATGCGAGTAGAAGTCGATCAGGTCATCGACGCCCTCGCCGCGGGCGCCGGCGATGCGGAAGCCTGCGAGGAGGAACGTGCGCACGAAGCCCTCGAGTCCGTCGACGTCGGCGCCGTAGCCGCCGGACGCGCCGGGAAGCGTGATGCGCGCACCGTTCTCGGAGGCCCAGGGACGCACGGCCGCGAGCAGCCCGTCGGCGTAGGCGATGAGGTCGTCGCGGGTCCACTCCGGTGCCGCCACGGTCGACGCCGCTGCCGCGCTGGTGGGCTCGTTCGCCACAGGGTTCTCCTTTGAAGACTGCTTCGGGTCCGGTCGGGAGGGCCTGACGTCCGCTCCCGATCGTTGGGAGATTATCATCCCATTTCGATCAGGACAATACGAAGATAATTCTTTATCGATCATTTTCGATCAGCTATGCTGATCCCGTGAACATGCTTCCCGCACCGACGGCCGACGATCGCGCCGCCTGGTCGCACGTCGACGCGGCCGACCTGCTCGCCCGCGCCGAAGCCGATCTCGGCACCCCCTGGCCGCAGCCCCTCGCCAGCCAGGCCGCCCGCGTGCACCGCGACGGCGACCGCTCTACCTGGGAGGACGCGGCGTTCGCCCGCCAGCATCGGCTCAGCCGCGCCGTGATCGCGGCAGCCGTCACCCTGGAGGAGCACTGGATCGACGAGGTCGCCGACGGCGTGCAGCTGCTGTGCGAGCAGAGTTCGTGGTGCTGGCCCGCGCATGACGACGTCTACGAGAAGAGCCGCGGCGTGCTCGCCGACGTCACCGACCCGTTCCTCGATCTGGGAGCGGGCGAGGTTGTCGGCCAGCTCGCCTGGATCGATCACGTGCTCGGCGCTCAGCTGGACGCGCGGGCGCCCGGCATCCGCTCCCGCATCCGTCACGAAGCCGAGGTGCGCGTCTTCCGCCCCTTCATCGAGCGCCGCGACTGGCACTGGCTGGGCCTCGACGGCGACGTGCACAACTGGAACCCGTGGATCCACTCGAATGTGCTGACCGCCGCGGTGCAGCTGCACGACGACCCTGAACCGCTCATCGACCTGGTCATCGAGGGGCTGGACCGCTACCTCGTCTCGCTGCCGGCCGACGGTGCGATCGATGAGGGGTACTCGTACTGGTGGAACGGCGCCTGCCGGGCGCTCGAGGCGATCGACGTGCTCGAGCACGTGACAGGGCGGATGCCGGCGAGCATCGAGGCGCTGCGCGCGTCCGTCTCCTTCCCTCATCGGTGCCATCTGGGCGGAGAGTGGTACGCGAACCTCGCTGACGGACAGGCCCGCCCCCGCGTGCATCAGCCCTGGCACGCGCTGCACCGTGCGGCGCGGAGGCTGGGCGATGCGGATGCCGCGGCCCACGCGGCGGCGCACCGCGGCCTGCCCGCATCGGAGATCGCGGGGCTCGGGAGACTCGTCCGCGAGCTGACCGATCCCGAATGGCGCGAGGTCGCCATCGTCGGCTCGCCGCTCCCCCGCGACGTGTGGCTCCCCTCGACCGAGATGCTCCTGACGCGCGAGCGCGAGGGCTCCCCCGATGGCCTCGCCCTCGTCGTGAAGGGCGGGCACAACGCCGAGCACCACAACCACAACGACATCGGCTCGTTCATCGTCGCCAGCGACGGCGTCCCCGTGATCGTCGACGCCGGGCGGCCCACCTACACGAAGGCCACGTTCGGACCCGAGCGCTATTCGATCTGGACCATGCAGAGCGCCTGGCACAACACGCCGACGATCGCCGGCGTCGACCAGTCGCCGGGGCGGGAGTTCGCGGCATCCGAGGTCGAGGTGTCGTTGTCGGAGGACGTGTCCTCGCTCGCGCTCGAGATCGGCGGCGCGTACGAGATCGACGGGCTCTCCTGGTGGCGCACGGCCGCCCTCGATCGCGCGAGTCGCATCGTGCGGGTGTCCGACGTGTGGCGGGGGTCCCCGACCGGTGCGACTCGGCTGAACCTGGTGGTGGCCGGCGAGGTGACCCCGCTCGACAGCGGCGTCCGCATCGTGCCGCTCGACGGCGCGACGCCGGTCGTGATCCGATGGCCCGCCGGCATCCGCTGCACCGAGACGGTGCGCGAGCTCGACGATCCCGTCCTGAGCGACGTGTGGGGCGAGCGGCTGACCCGGCTCGAATTGGACGTGAGCGCACGCGAAGACGCGTGGATCACGGTAGAAAGAGACATCGTCGCTCCGGCGACGAGCGACAGCGAGGACGAACGATGACCGATCAGCAGCACGCTCCGCTGGCGCCGGCGCGCCACGCGCACATCCTCGCAGCTCTCGGGCGCGACGGGATTGTGCGGGTGTCGCAGCTCACGGAAGAGCTCGGCGTCGCTCCCGTCACCCTGCGCCGGGACCTGCAGCAGCTCGAAGAGGAGGGACGCCTCGAGCGCGTACATGGCGGAGCCGTATCGGCATCCGCCCCCTCCGCCGTGGTGGCCGCCGCCGGAACCGGAGGGGCGATCGCCGTGCTCGTCCCCTCTCTCGCGTACTACTGGCCCGGCGTCATCCGCGGAATGGAGGCCGAGGCCCACCGGCGAGGCCTCCGGCTGGTGCTGCGCGGCGCCTCGTACGAGCTGCAGGACGAGCGACCGGTGCTCGAGCGCCTCGTGGCGTCGGACGACGTGCGCGGCCTGATCGTCGCCCCGAACCCCGACGCCGCGCACGCGCAGGACGTCGTGCAGTGGCTCGCCTCCTCCGACATCCCGAGCGTCTTCGTCGAGCGCGACGCCGTCGTGCTGCCTGGGCGGGAGCCGGTCGAGAGCGTCACCACCGACCACGCGCTCGGCGCGGTGCTCGCCGCCCGTCACCTGGCCGGGCTCGGGCACGAGCGGCTGGGCCTGATCCTCTCGCGCGATTCGCCGACCGGCCGGAAGATCGTCACGGGCTGGGCGACCGCGTGCGAGGAGCTCGGCCTCGGCCCGGAGGCGCACTTCGAGAGTCTTTTCCCTGACCGGAACGGCCCCGGGTTCACCTCGGCGGTGAACGCGGCGATCGACACGGCTCTCGAGAAGGGTGTGACCGGGCTGCTGATCCACTCCGACCCCGAGGCCATGGCGTTCATCGATATCGCTCTCAACCGCGGCCTGGCTGTGCCGGAGGACCTCTCCGTCGTCGCCTACGACGACGAGGTCGCGCAGCTGTTCACTCCCGCGCTCACCGCCATCAGCCCTCCGCGCGGAGGCGTCGGCGCCGCAGCGGTCGATCTGCTCGCCCGACGCCTGGCCGATCCGTCGCGCCCCGTGCACCGGGTGTCGCTGAGCCCCACGCTGAAGGCGCGCGAATCGACGGCGCCGGCGACGAAGGCGTGAGCTCCTCGTTCCGGCGTGAGCTCCCCCTTCCGGCGTGAGCTCCTCGTCCCGGCGTGAGCTCCCCGCAAGGACGCACTGAACTCACGGCGGAAGCCGGATCTCACCGCAGGTATCGGATCTCACCGCAGGTATCGGATCTCACGACGGAAGCCGGACCTCACGCCGGAAGCCGGATCTCAGGCATCAGCGGGTGCTGGCCCGCTCGACCAGCAGCGTGGGCACCACGACGGGCCCGGACGCGGCATCCGCACCCTCGATCTCCGCCACCAGCGCGTCGACCGCCCGGTGCGCCAGGGCGGTGAAGTCCTGCCGGATCGTGGTGAGCGGAGGGCGGTAGTTCGCGGCATCCGGAACGTCGTCGAATCCGATCACCGCGACGTCTTCGGGCACGCGGCGTCCGCGCTCGGCGAGAGCCCGCAGAAGTCCCAGCGCCATCTGATCGTTGGCGCAGAAGACGGCGGATGCTGCGGCGAGCGCCTCGCCCGCCGCATATCCGGATTCGGCGCTCCAGTCACCGCGAATGGGGACGGGCGCCGCGAGGCCCGCCGCGACGAGAGTCTCGCGCCAGCCGCGCTCGCGCTCCGCCGCAGCGAACGAGTCGACGGGGCCGGCGAGGTGATGCACGGTGGAGTGGCCGAGCGAGATCAGATGCGCGGTGGCCGACGCCGCGCCACCGGCATGATCGCTGTGCACGGCGACGAACCCGGCATCGGTCTGCGCATCCACCACGACCAGTCGCAGGCCGCGAGGGCGTTGGGTCGTCGCGACCTGCGCCGATGCCTCGTTCAGGACGATCGCGCCGTCGACCTCCTGCTCTGCCAGGCTCTGGAACGCCGCAGCCACACCGTTCGAGGCGGTGACGAGGGTGAGCGCGTAGCCGCGCTCGGCCGCGGCCTCGGCTGTCGCCTGCAGCATGCGCGAGTTTCCGACGGTCGCGAGGGTCGTGACGACGAGTCCGATCGTCTGCGAGCGTCCGGTACGCAGGGCGCGCGCGGCGCGATGAGGGCGGTAGCCGAGTTCATCCATGGCCTTCTCGACGCGCGTGCGGGTGTCGGGGTCGACACGGGGGCTGTCGTTCACGACGCGCGAGACCGTCTGGCCCGACACGCCGGCACGGGCCGCGACCTGCGCCATCGACACCCGGCCCGAGGAGGCGCGAGGGCGGCGCTTCGGTGCGTCTCCGAGGCCGAGAAGATCATCGGTCACCGGCATCCTCCGTTCACAGGTCCGGAATGTTGACGTTACCACGGCCTGTAGGTCATGATGTTTACGTGAACACGGAGAATCATCCTGAATTGCGAACCGCCGCGATGACCGCCGAGCGACTCTCGGCCGGCGTCACGAAGCGCGCCACGAAGCTCGCCGATGGCCGAGACCTCATCTACTACGACGACCCCGATACCGCGCTCGACGCCGAGCGCTCGGTCGACGCACGCACGCTCGATCCCCGCCCCGAGTCGGCGACCATGCGTCTGGATGTGCTCACCGGTGACTGGATCACGGTCGCCGCGAACCGCCAGAACCGCGTCATGATGCCCAGCGCCGACGCAGACCCGCTGGCCCCGCAGACGCCCACGAACCCCTCCGAGGTTCCGTCGCGCTACGACGTCGCCGTGTTCGAGAACAAGTCGCCGGCATTCGGCCCCGCTCTCGCCGAGGCGACCGGCGACGCGCCGGCCGCGAGCAATCCGCCCCGCGGCCTCGACGACCTCGCAGCCCTCGGCCTCGGCCGCACCCGCACCTCGGTCGGCCGCTGCGAGGTGGTCTGCTTCAGCCCCGAGCACTCCGGCTCCTTCGGCACCCAGACCGTCACCCGCGCCCGCACCGTGATCGAGGCGTGGGCCGACCGCACGGCCGCGCTCTCGCGGCTGCCCGGCATCGAGCAGATCTTCCCGTTCGAGAACCGCGGCGAGGCGATCGGCGTGACCCTGCCGCATCCGCACGGCCAGATCTACGCGTACCCGTACGTCACTCCGCGCACCACCCGCCTGCTCGACAGCATCGATCGCACGGCCCCCGACCTGTTCCAGCACATCCTCGACTTCGAGCAGGGCTCCGAGCGCGTCGTCTTCCGCGGCGAGCACTGGACGGCGTTCGTACCCTTCGCCGCCCGCTGGCCCCTCGAGGTGCATCTGATGCCGCACCGGCACGTGCCCGATTTCGCCGAGACGACGGATGCCGAGCGCGACGAGCTCGCCCCGCTCTATCTGCGCCTGCTGCGCGGAGTCGACGCACTGTACGAGACCCCCACCCCGTACATCGCCGCATGGCACCAGGCGCCGGTGAACGTCGGCCGTGACAGCGTGCGCCTGCACCTGCAGCTGACGAGCCCCCGCCGAGCCGCCGACAAGCTCAAGTTCCTGGCCGGATCCGAAGCCGCCATGTGGGCGTGGGCCGCCGAAGTCACCCCGGAGCAGGGCGCTGCCCGCATCCGCGAAGCCATCGAGAGGGCACACGCATGACCGACACGCAGGACACCGCCACGGCCCTGTTCCGTGAACTCACCGGCCGCACCCCTGACGGCCTCTGGTCGGCGCCGGGGCGCGTGAACCTCATCGGCGAGCACACCGACTACAACGACGGCTTCGTGCTGCCCTTCGCGATCCCGCATCGCACCGTGGCCGCGGTGGGCATCCGCGAAGACGGCATCGGCCGCGTGCGCGTGGCCTCGACCTTCGCCGCCGAACCCGTCGAGGTCGCGCTCGACGACCTGGCAACGCTGTTCCCGACCGCGACCGGCTCCGAGCCGGCCGTACCCGAATGGGCTGCGTACCCGCTCGGTGTCGCCTGGGCACTCGCCGAGGCCGCAGGCCGGGCCGGAGCGGGCGTCGACATCGCGATCGCCTCCGACGTCCCGGTGGGCGCAGGGCTCTCCTCCTCCGCCGCGATCGAGGGGGCGACGGCATCCGCCCTGAACGACCTGTGGAACGCCGGCCTCGACAAGACGGCCCTCGCCCGCATCGGCCGCAAGGCCGAGAACGAGGCCGTCGGCGCGCCCACGGGCATCATGGACCAGATGGCCTCGATGCTCGGCGAGCCGGATGCCGCGATCTTCCTCGACTGCCGCTCGCTCGAGGCACAGCTGGTGCCGCTCGGCGTCGCCGAGGCAGGCCTCGCGATCCTCGTGATGGACACGCGCGTCAAGCACGCGCACTCGACCGGCGGATACGGCGAGCGCCGCGCGTCGTGCGAACGCGGCGCCGCGATCATGGGCGTGCCCTCGCTGCGCGACGTGTCGGTGGGAGACCTGCCTCGGGCCGAGGAGCTCATGGACGATGTGACCTTCCGCCGGGTGCGCCATGTCGTCACCGAGAACCAGCGGGTGCTCGACACCGTGCGGACGCTCCGCGAGCAGGGCGCGCGGGCGATCGGCGACCTGCTCGTCGCCTCGCACGCGTCGATGCGCGACGACTTCGAGATCTCGGTGCCCGAGCTCGACACGGCCGTCGAGGCCGCTCTGGCGGCGGGCGCGCTCGGCGCCCGGATGACGGGCGGCGGCTTCGGCGGGGCGGCGATCGCGCTCATCGAGGCGGATGCCGTGGAGACTGTGTCGGATGCTGTGAACGCCGCGTTCGCGGCATCCGGCTTCTCCGCTCCGCACCTGTTCACGGTGACGCCCTCGGCGGGTGCTCAGCGCGACGCCTGAAACAATGGTCATTCCACCATCACCGTCCTGAAGGAGAAGCATGTCCTGGATCGTCACCGGCGGCGCCGGCTACATCGGATCGCACGTCGTCCGGGCACTGGCTGATGCCGGGCTCTCCCCCGTCATCGTCGACAACCTCTCCAGTGGCGTCGCCTCGTTCGCCCCGGAGGGCGTGCCCTTCGTTCAGGGCTCGATCCTCGACCGTGATCTGATGGAGAAGACCCTGCGTGAGCACGCTGCCGAGGGCGTGATCCATGTCGCCGGCTTCAAGTACGCCGGGGTGTCGGTGCAGCGCCCGCTGCACACCTACGCGCAGAACGTCGACGGCACCCGGATCGTGCTCGAGGCCATGCAGGCCGCGGGTGTCGCGAACATCGTGTTCTCCTCGTCGGCCGCCGTGTTCGGAACGCCGGATGTGTCGCTCGTCGTGGAAGACACCGAGAAGCGGCCCGCCAGCCCCTACGGCGAGTCCAAGCTCATCGGAGAGTGGCTGCTGCGCGACCAGGCGGCGGCGACCGCCGAGTCCGACAAGCCGCTCCGGCACACCTCGCTGCGCTACTTCAACGTCGTGGGCTCGGCCGACCCGACCGTGTACGACGTGAGCCCGCACAACCTGTTCCCGATCGTGTTCGAGAAGCTCATCGCAGGTGAGACGCCGCGCATCAACGGCGACGACTACGACACCGAAGACGGCACCAACGTCCGCGACTACGTGCACGTCGGCGACATCGCCGCGGCGCACGTGGCCGCGGCTCAGCGGCTTGCCGCAGGGCAGTCGATCGAGCCCGCCTACAACCTGGGTTCGGGCGACGGGCTGAGCGTGCGGCAGATCATGGATGCCATGGCCCGTGTCACCGGAATCGACTTCACCCCCGAGATCGGGCCCCGCCGCCCCGGCGACCCCGACCGCATCGTCGCCACCGGCGAGCTCGCCGCCCGCGACCTCGACTGGAAGATGCGGTACACGGTCGACGAGATGGTGCGCACGGGCTGGGAGGCTCGGCTGCGGGCTTCTGCCTAGTCCGTCCCCGGCTCCGGGATCGCCTTTTCCGGCAAAGAGCGGGGACCCTTTCCCCGCAAGCGGGGCCCCTTTCCCGATTTGCCGGAAAAAGGCGATCCCTGCGCCTCGCGTGCTGGGGGCGAGATGCTGCGCCTCGCGAGGTACGGATGCCGGGGCCCCGAGGGGTCGGCATGCCGCCGGCATCCGCGTGCGCGAAGCTGTCGCCCTCCAGCGAAACGGCGACCACAAGACGCACCTCGCGAATGTCCGCACCCCGTTCCTGACATCCGCGTGCGCGAAACTGCCGCCCTCCCAGGAGAAGGCGACCACACCACGCACCCGCCCGAACGGGCGGCGCCTCAGAGGTCGCGGGACCTGATCGGGTAGAGCCAGAAGCACAGCCAGGCGAGCGCCGTGAAGCCGAGCGGCACGACCGCCAGCATGATGCGGATGCCGCCGTCGACCGTGTCGGGCTGGGCCTCGTCGAGCGAGGCGTCGAAGCCCGACGCCGTCAGCACCACGGCGGCGACGACGGCCTGCAGCACGACCGAGCCGCGCACCACGAACCCGTTGACGCCGAAGTAGGCGCCCTCGCGCCGGTGCCCGGTGCGCACGGCATCCTCGTCGATGATCTGTCCCAGCATCACCTCGAGGAGCTGCAGCAGCCCTCCCACGCCGACTCCCACCGCCACTCCGACCAGTGCGGCGGCGAGCACCGACACGGGCAGCAGATAGCCGAGCACCGCCACACCGAACACGCCGACGCTCCAGAGCACAGCCGTGCGCGGTGACGTGCGCCTGACGACCGCGCTCCACAGCACGATCGACGGAATCGCCGTGACGAAGATCGCGCCGAGCAGGACGCTGCCCTCGCCTTCCGCACCGTGCAGCGAGTAGCGCACGTAGAACGGGATCGCCGCGAGGATCACCGCGACGGAGGTCTGCACGAAGAGCGAGCCGAGCACGTAGGGCACGAACGCCCGATTCGCGAATGTGAACCGCATCTGACCGACCCAGGTCATCGCCTCCGATGCCGCCTCGGGAACCGTCCGCTCGATCATCCCGCCGACGAACGACCACACCAGCAGCACGAGGCACACCGCGCTCAGCACGAGAGCCATGCCGGGCCAGCCGATCGATCCGTACAGCGCGGGGGCGCCGGCCGTGCCGAGCACCATGCCCAGGATCGCGAAGATCTGCCTCGGTACATTGCCGCGCGCGCGTTCCGCCGTGGTGCGGAAGATCTCCGGGAACAGCGCCGAGATGTTCAGCACCACCACGACGAATGCGATGTCGTAGAGCGCAACGACGACGAGGAACCACACGATCGCGCCCGCCGGCGACAGCGCGGGAGGCATCCACACCAGCGCGAACGCGACCACGAGCGGCACGATGCCGAGTCCGATCCACGGGATGCGCCGGCCCCACGGTGTGCGGATGCGGTCGGAGAGCGCGCCGACGACGGGATTCAGCACGGCGTTCAGGATGCCGTGGGCGATCATCGCTCCGGCCACCCATGCCGGCGGCACGCCGAGGTGCGTCACGTAGAAGTACACGGCGAAGGCCGAGAACGTCTGCGCCATCAGCTGGGTGGGGAAGCCGGATGCTCCGAAGGCGATCGACTGCGCGCGCGTCGGCGCGGCATCGAGACGGCGATCGCGGATGCCGGCGAGGCCGCGAGGCCGGGTCGGGTCGCTCACCGCGCCGCAGCCCGCTGCAGATCACGCAGGCTCCGCCAGCCGATGCGCACGAGACCCTCATCCGCAATGGCCTGGAGCACCGCCGGATCCGTCAGCAGGCGGCGCTCGTATCCGCGCTTGGCCGCGGCGAAGTCGACAGCGGCGCGCAGCTCATCGTCGTCGACCATCGGATGCACGTAGATCTCGGTGACGCCGGCGGGCACCGCGCGCAGCAGGCCGATGAATCCATCGCGCATCTGCTCGTAGGTCTCCTCCTGCGGGGTTCCCTCCCCGACGAGTTCGAAGGGATGCGACCACAGCCGATCGATGATCTCCACGCCGAGGGCATCTGCCGCCGCGGTGGCACGGTCGAGCAGGTGCTGGAGTCCGGCATCCACGCCCACGCCGTCCATGCTCCGAGGCAGCCGGAACGGCAGTCCGTGCCGTGCGGCGAGGCCGAGCACCGGGGTGAGGAAGTCGCGCCCTGTGGCGAGTCCGTACACCGAGCCCATGTGGTTGTCGAGGTGTGTCACATCGACCCCGGCATCGAGAGCAGCCTGCAGCTGGGCGCCGAGCTCCGCCTCGACGTCGGCCTCCGAGGCGAGCTGCTCGACCGAGACGACGTCGACCGGGAAGAACCCGTCGGCGTCGACCAGCGTCGTGGCCGTCCCCGTGAGCGGGCGCCAGCGGTAACGGCGCCATTCGCTGGTGAGCACCAGATGCACGCCGACGTCGAGGTCGGTGCGCGAGGCGGCGAACGCGAGCGCCTCCGGCGACCACGCACACGGCACCATGATGGTCGCCGAGTCCGCAGCTCCCGCATCCAGCAGCCCGGAGATCGCCGTGTTCGCGGCATGGCACATGCCGAAGTCATCCGCGTTGATGATGATCGCGCGCGCCCCCGGCGCGAGGCCGAGGCGATCGGCGAGATCGGAGATCACCGGCCGCTCCGATCCGGAACGATGCTGGTGAACACCGCGGCGCGAAGCGCCGACGTCGCCTCGCCGATCGCGCCGACCAGCGGAGCCTCTGGGCCGAACTCCGAGACCAGGAAGCGCATCGGCAGCTGGGCGGCGAAGGCATCGGCGACCTTTCGCACCGAGTCGACCAGGACCGGATGGGCGGCCGTGCCGGCGAGGATGAACGCCTCGGGGTCCACGATGAGGGCCACGCTGCCCGCGGCGAGGGTGATCCGGCGTCCCATCTCGGCCGCCATCGCGAGAGCGGCCTCGTCGCCGCCGGCGGCGGCGTCGAGGTGCTGATCGACGGTGGCCTGCGGATCGCGGCCGTGCACGAGAGCGAGATCGCCGACGACCTCGTCGCTCAGCACGGGGGCGCCGACCGGCAGCGGCGTCTGCGGCAGGTACATGATCTCGCCCGCGACCCCGGCGAAGCCCCGGTGCAGCGCACCGTCGATCACGATGCCTCCGCCCAGGCCGTCATCGAACAGCATCAGCACGAAGCTGGCGAGCTGCGCGCCGGCACCCGAGGTGAGCTCTGCCAGTGCGGCGAGGTTGACGTCGTTCTCGACGCGCACCGGGCAGCCGAGCAGCGTCGAGAGCGCCGAGCGGAAGACGCCGCCGTCTGGGCCCTGATCGTCTCGGATGCCGCCGTCGGCCGTGACGATTCCGGGCACGCCGACGACGGCGAGGTGCAGCGGTCCCTTCGCGAGCGCGCGGCACGACTCCACGAGCGCGACGATGTGCTCGACGCGGTCCATGTGCGGCGGAAAGGGTGCGTGCTGCTCGGCGCGCACCGCGCCGGTGGGGTCGACGAGAGTGACGTGGGCGGCGTGGTGATCGACGTGCACGGCGGCCGCCAGCCCCAGAAGCGGATGCAGGGCGACGCGCCCCGCTGCCGGTCCGCGGGTGTCGCGGTCGACTCCCGCGGGGGTGACCGCGTCGGCGCTCTCGAGCATGCGCAGCACCTGCGTCACCGCGGTGCGGGAGAGACCTGTGGCGGCCATGAGCTCGGCACGGGTCAGCGGCCCCCGGCGAGCCAGGGTCTCGAGGATGGCCCGTCCGTTCAGGATCCTCAGCAGCGACTGCGGTCCGGCGATCGGACGTGCCATGGTGATTCCCCCCGGGATCGACGTCCGACCAGCCTGACACATCGCGTCATACATGTCGACGGTCCGCGTGATCCGAGGATGCCGCGATGCGGCGACCGGAGGGCGTCTCCTCCGGCCGCCGCATCGCGCGGTGTTCAGTCGGCCAGCAGACCCTCGTCGGTGTACACGGGAGCCGGGAGCGCGGCGAGGTGGAGGCGGCGCATGATCTCCTTCACCTCGTCCTTCGGTCCGCGGCTGAGCTCGACGACGATGCCGTTCTCGTCAGGCTCGAGCGGCTCGAGCGTGGCGAACTGCGAGCCGAGCAGGCTCTGCGGCATGAAATGGTCGAGCCTGTTGCTGAGGCGCGTCGCGATCGTGTCGCGCGAGCCGTCGAGGTGCACGAACGCCACCCCCGGGCCGCTCAGCCGGTCGCGGTAGACGCGCCGCAGCGCAGAGCAGGTGATGATGCCCGGCGTCCCCGACGCCGTGTGCAGCTGGATCCAGGCCGAGATCTTGTCGAGCCACGGCCAGCGGTCCTCGTCGGTGAGGGGCACACCCGCGGCCATCTTCTCCACGTTCGCAGCGGGGTGCAGGTCGTCGCCCTCTTCGAGGTCCCACCCGAGGCGTCCGGCAAGCATTCCGGCCACGGTCGACTTGCCCGATCCGGAGACTCCCATCACCACCAGCACGATGGGCGGGTCGACCTCGTTCGAGTCTGCGGTCGTATCGTTCGTCGAAGTCTCCATCAGACCACCAGATCCAGCAGCAGCACGCCGACGAGGCCGGTGACGGAGATCAGGCACTCCAGCACGGTCCACGTCTTGAACGTCTGCGGGAGGTTCGTGCCGAGGTACTGCTTGACGAGCCAGAATCCGGCGTCGTTCACGTGCGAGAGGAACACCGATCCGGATCCGATCGCGAGCACGAGGAGGGCGACCTCCGGGCCCGAGAGCGTGGCGGCGGCGGAGGTCATAAGCCCCGCGGCGGTGATCGTGGCGATCGTCGCGGATCCCGTCGCGACGCGCACGAGCACGGCGACGATCCAGCCGAGCAGCAGTACGGAGATGCCGCTGTCGAGCACAGCCCGCGTGATGACCTCGCCGATGCCGGTGTCGATGAGCACCTGCTTGAATGCGCCGCCGGCGCCGACGATCAGCAGGATGCCCGCGATCGGCGGAAGGCTGCTCTCGAGCGACTCGGCGATCGTCTTGCGGTTCATCCTGCCGCCGGCACCGAGCACGAAGATGCCGAAGATCAGGGTGACCAGCAGCGCGATCGTCGGGGTGCCGGCGAAGTCGATGGTCTGCTTCCAGAGATCGGTCGACTCGGGCGCGATGATCGCGGCGAGCGCCTTGCCCATCATCAGGACGACGGGGAGGAGGATGCTGGCCAGCGCGGCGCCGAACGAGGGACGCGGGCGCTGCGTGACGTCCTCGCCCTTGTCCTCGGCGGTGAGGAACATGTCGGGAACCGGGACCGGCGCCCACTTCGCCGCGAAGCCGCTGAAGACGGGGCCCGCGATGATGACGGTCGGGATGGCGATCAGCACGCCGAAGGCGAGCGTGAGGCCCAGGTTCGCGCCGAGCGCGTCGATCGCGATGAGGGGGCCGGGGTGCGGCGGGACGAGGCCGTGCATCGCGGAGAGTCCCGCGAGGGTCGGGATGGCGATCTTCATGAGGGCGACGCCGGATCGACGCGCCACCAGGATGATCACCGGGATGAGAAGCACGAGGCCGATCTCGAAGAACATCGGCAGGCCGATCACCGCTCCGACGAGCCCCATGGTCCACGGCAGGGACCGCGGTGTGGAGCGTGCGACGAGGGTGTCGACGATACGATCGGCACCGCCCGAGTCCGCGAGCAGCTTTCCGTACATCGCGCCGAGCGCGATCAGCACGCCGACCCCGCCCATGGTCGAGCCGAAGCCGTTCGCGAAGCTGGTCAGCGACTGCGCAGGAGCCATCCCCGCTGCGGCCGCAACGCCCAGCGCGCCCAGCGTCAGCGCAAGGAAGGGGTGCACCTTCAGCCAGGTGATCATGACGATGATCAGCGCGAAGCCGACGACCGCGGCGGTGATCAGCTGAGCATCCGGCCCTACCGGGACGATCGGCGCCGGATCTGCCATCGGCAAGAGTGTCAAGGGAACCATCATTGTTCCTCCCGTGGGGGAAGCACTGTCCGAGAGCCACTGCGCTTCCGTCTGATATTTAAGAGAACGGTAACTGAATAATCCGATTATTACAAGAGAAGGATCGAGAATACTTGTCTTTTCTCGTTTTCCTCACCCAAACATCGGGCCTTACTTCTACTGTGGGCACATGGCCCAGAACGCACTGCACGACGTGATCGTCGAGCGATGGGGTGCCGACATCGGCGCCGGTCGCCGCGCGCCCGGCAGCAGGATCATCATGGACGAGGCGGTTTCCGAGTTCAATGCCTCCCGCAGCGCGATCCGCGAAGCCGTACGCGTCCTCGAATCCCTCGGCCTGGTCGCATCCCGGCAGCGCGTCGGCATCCTCGTGCAGCCGCCCGAGGCATGGAGCCCCTACGACGAGAGGGTGCTGCGCTGGCGGCTGGACGGCCCTGGGCGCGCCGAACTGCTGCAGAGTCTGAGCGAGCTGCGCGGCGCGGTGGAGCCCGTGGCCGCCCGCCTCGCCGCGACGCACGCGACCCCCGAGCAGTGCGGGGCGCTGACCGCATCCATCGTGGGGATGTCCTCGACCTCGCGCTCGGCGAACGCCGAGGAGTATCTCGCGCATGACATCGCCTTCCACACCACACTGCTCCAGGCCTCGGGCAACATCATGCTGAGCAGCCTCGCGCCGATGGTCCTGGCCGTCCTCGAGGGCCGCACGCATCACGCGCTGATGCCGCGAACGGCCGACCCCGAGGCGCTCCGGCTGCACGCCGAGGTCGCCGCGAGCGTGCAGGCGCGGGATCCTGGTGCCGCCGAGGCGGCCATGCGCGCGATCGTCGCCGAGTCGTCTGCCGCGATGGAGGCGATGCAGACGCAGCGTGAGGAGCCCTGAGCCGGCGACCCCCGCAGCGTTCCCGGAGTCAGTCCAGCGCGGTCATCACGTGCTTGATGCGCGTGTAGTCGTCGAAGCCGTACTGCGACAGGTCCTTGCCGTAGCCGGAGTGCTTGAACCCCCCGTGGGGCATGTCGGAGACGAACGGGATGTGCGTGTTGATCCATACGCACCCGAAGTCGAGATCGCGGGAGAAGCGCATGGCGCGGGCGTGATCGGTGGTCCAGACGGATGCTGCGAGCGCGAACGGCACGCCATTGGCCATCGCGAGTGCCTCCTCGTCGATGTCGAAGGCCTGCACGGTCAGCACCGGCCCGAAGATCTCTCCCTGTACAACCTCGTCGTCCTGCCGCACGCCCGTGACGATCGTGGCGGGCCAGAAGTATCCCCGCTCGCCCTGCCGGGACCCGCCGGCCACGACTGCGGCGTGCGCGGGCAGCCGGTCGACGAAGCCCTGCACCTGCGCGAGCTGGGCGGCGCTCGAGAGCGGACCGTAGAGCACGCCCTCCTCGCCGGGACCACCGGTGCGAGCATCCGTCTTCGCCTTCGCCACGAGCGCGCCGACCAGCTCGTCGTGCAGGGAACGGTGCACGAGCACGCGCGTCGCCGCGGTGCAGTCCTGCCCGGCGTTGAAGAACGCGCCCGTCACGATTCCCGCGGCGGCCTTCTCGACGGAGGCATCGGGGAACACGATCGCGGGGGCCTTGCCGCCGAGCTCCAGGTGCACCCGCTTGACGTCGTTCGCGGCGGAGCGCGCCACGGCCATGCCTGCGCGCACCGATCCGGTGATGGCCACCATCTGCGGCGTCGGATGCTCGACCAGCGCGACCCCCGTGTCCCTGTCTCCGAGCACGACGTTGAAGACGCCGGCGGGCGTGTGCTTCGCCACGATCTCCGCCAGCAGCAGCGTCGACAGCGGTGTGCTCTCGGCCGGCTTCAGCACGACCGTGTTGCCTGCGGCGAGAGCGGGGCCGATCTTCCACACCGCCATGTTCAGCGGGTAGTTCCACGGTGTCACCTGACCGATCACGCCGACGGGCTCTCGCCGGACGAAGGAGGTGTGCCCCGCGAGATACTCGCCGGCGGCCCTGCCCTCCAGGCTGCGCGCCGCTCCTGCGAAGAAGCGCAGCTGGTCGATGGACTGCATGATCTCATCGGCGACGAGCGTGGCTCGGGGCTTGCCTGTGTCCTGCGACTCCAGATCGGCGAACTCCTCGGAGCGGGCGAGCATCTCATCCGCGATGCGGAACAGCGCCAGCTGACGATCGGCTGGCGTGGCATCCCGCCAGAGCGGGAACGCAGCGGATGCAGCGGCGTACGCCGCGTCGACGTCACCGGCGTCCGAGACAGGCAGCCGGCCGTACTGCTCCTCCGTCGCCGGGTCGATCAATGGCAGGATCGAGCTGCCCCGTACGGGCAGGTATCGACCGCCGATGAAGTTCTGCAGAGTGCGCATGGTGGGATGCTAGCTCAATGGCGACGAAATCTGAAGGTGACTTCGGATAAAAACGACTGAATCGGTTGCATTCGGCATTCAGCCCTGTCAATATCGTCACATGTCCGCAATAGCAAAGCAGCCCGCTCTCGACGACGTGTCGAAGAAGATCATCGAGCTCCTGCAGGAGGACGGCCGTCGCCCCTATGCGGAGATCGGCCGGGCGGTCGGACTCAGTGAGGCTGCGACTCGTCAGCGCGTGCAGCGCCTGACCGAGGCAGGGGTCATCCAGATCGTCGCCGTCACGGATCCGATGCAGCTGGGCTTCCACCGCATGGCGATGATCGGCATCCGCGTCGTCGGCGATCCGCGCGAGGTCGCCGCGCAACTCGCAGAGATCGAGTCCCTCATCTACGTCGTCGTGACACTCGGCACCTTCGACATCGTCGTCGAGGCGGTGTGCGAGAACGACGACGATCTGCTGCAGCTCATCGCCACCCGCATCCGCACCATTCCCGGCGTGACGCACACCGAGAGCCTGCTCTACGCCGGCCTCTACAAGGACCAGTACAACTGGGGAACCCGCTGATGGGCGCCACGGTCTTCGAGCGCCGCCGACCCGACGAGGCCGTCGTGGACGCAGCCCTGCGGGACACGGCGTTCTCCGTGTTCTGGCTCGACGACGTCGAGCGCGTCGAGCATCCGCCCCTCGCCGGCGACGTGCGCGCCGATCTCGCCGTGGTCGGCGGCGGCTACGCCGGCCTCTGGACCGCCGTCCGCGCCAAGGAGCGCGACCCGCAGCGTCGCGTCGTGCTGCTGGAGGCGTCGCGGGTGTCGTGGGCGGCATCCGGGCGCAACGGCGGGTTCTGCGAGGCCAGTCTCACGCACGGGCACGAGAACGGCGTCAACCGCTGGCCCGATGAGATCGACCGGCTCGAAGAGCTGGGACGGGAGAACCTCGACGCGATCGAGGCGACCGTGCAGCGCTACGGCATGGACGTCGACTTCGAGCGCACCGGACAGCTCGAGCTGGCGGTCGAGCCGCACCAGGTCGACTGGTACCGCGGGGAGCCCGGCTTCCTCGACGAGGCGACGGTGCAGGCCGAGGTGCACTCCCCCGTCCTCCTCGGAGGCCACTGGGACCGCGAGGGCTGTGCTCTCGTGCACCCCGCGAAGCTCGGCATGGAGCTCGCGCGCGTGGCTTCCGAGCTGGGTGTGGAGATCTACGAGCACTCGATCGTGCGCGCAGTCGAGGGCGACGGATCGGGCCCGGTCCGTCTTGTGACGCCGGACGGCAGCGTCACAGCGGATGCCGTCGCTCTCGCGACCAACGTCTTCCCGTCGCTGCTCAAGCGCAACCGGCTCATGACGGTCCCCGTGTACGACTACGTGCTCATGACCGAGCCGCTGACGGCCGAGCAGCTCGAGGCGATCGGCTGGTCGAACCGTCAGGGCCTCGCCGACAGCGCCAACCAGTTCCATTACTTCCGGCTCACAGCGGACGATCGCATCCTGTTCGGCGGCTACGACGCGATCTACCATTTCGGCGGCAGGGTGCGCCCCGAGTATGAAGACCGCATGGAGAGCCACCGGAGGCTCGCCTCGCACTTCTTCACGATGTTCCCGCAGCTGGAGGGTCTGCGCTTCACCCACCGGTGGGCCGGGGCGATCGACTCGTCCAGTCGCTTCTGCGCGTTCTTCGGCACGGCCCGCAGAGGACGTGTCGCGTACGCGACGGGATTCACCGGACTCGGCGTGGGGGCGGCCCGCTTCGCCGCAGACGTCATGCTCGACAAGCTCGCCGGAAAGGCGACCGAGCGCACCGAGCTGAGAATGGTGCGCGAGAAGCCCATCCCCTTCCCGCCGGAGCCCGCCGCGTCCATCGGCATCAACCTCGTGCGCGCGGCCATGAATCAGGCGGATCACAACGAGGGCAGGCGCAACATCCTCCTCAAGACGCTGGATGCCGTCGGCATGGGGTTCGACTCGTGAGCGGGCTCCCGGCGGGTTCGGGTGTCGACGCGTTCGCGCTGCCGCTCGCGCACGGAGCGCTGCCGGCTTCCGAGGTCGTGACCGGTGCGCCGACGACGGCATCCGTCGCGCTGTCCTCGCTGGGCGGCGTGGAGGTGGGCATCTGGGAGATGACGCCGGGAACGGCATCCGACGTCGAAGCCGACGAGGTGTTCGTCGTGCTGTCGGGCCGCGCGACGATCTCGTTCGTCTCGCCGCCGCTGCCGTCGCTGGACATCGGACCGGGTTCGGTGGTGCGCCTGGCCGAGGGCATGCACACCGTCTGGACCGTCACCGAGACCCTCCGCAAGGTGTACGCGGCCTGATCGGGCACATGACGCCGGCTGCTCGCTCAGCGGCCCGAGGGCCCACGCGCGGCAAGAGCGACATGCAGGGCTGCGAGCGTCTCGCCGTCGTCGAGGTCGGCGTCGAGCAGGTCGCCGATGAGAGTGAGCCGCTGGTAGAACACGGATCGCGAGAGGTGGGATGCTGCCGCCGCCGCCGACCGGTTGCCGGGGTGGGCGAGCAGCGCCGCGAGCACCATGAGCAGGTCACCGCCGCGCTCCTCATCGTGGCGGATCAGAGGCGCCAGCATCCGCTCGCTGTGCTCCTGCAGCCGATGATCGGATCCCAGCGCCGACACCAGACGGGCGAGCGGGCGGTCATCGACCCGACGCACGGTCCCGGCCGGCACCCGTGGCGCGAGGGAGCGCACGCCGGGCAGGGAGGTGAGCAGCTCCTCAAGGGAGGCGGATGCCGCACCTACTGCCACTGCGCCGCCTGATGCGGCGCCGGGCAGCATCCGCAGCGTCGCCTCGTCGAGCGCGACGTCCGCCGGCAGCGACAGCAGCACGATGCCCTCCCCGTCGATGATCGCTCCGAGGGCGGCCGCGCTCCCCTGCGACAGGCGGTCCACGGCGTCCGAGACCGACTGCGCTCCCACGCTCACGAGCGCGTGCAGAACGCGTCCCCGCACCGGGAACCCGACAGACTCCAGGCGCGCCGACAGGTCGGCAGGTCGGGCATAGGCATGTCCGACGAGCGCCTCGACGAGCAGGCGCCGCGAGCGCGGCTCCCAGCCTTCACCCCCGTCCGCGAGCCTGCCCAGCGCGAGGGCGGTCGCGGCCTGCTCGAGCACCGTCAGTCTTCCGACTGCGTGCGCCGATCCTGGTCCCGCGACCAGCGCACCCCACCGGGTGCCGCGGGCCTCCACCGGCACACGGTGCCATCCGTCGTCCGCGCCGTCGCCGGCCTCCAGCCTTCGCGCACGCATCGGCCACCCGTCGAGCACCTCCGCCTCGTCTGTGAGCGGCGACGACATCGCGACCACCTCGTGAGCGAGGTTCTCCAGCACGACGGAGGCTCCGAGCACCCGGGCGGTCTCTCGCACCACCACCTCGACCGGGGCGCCCTGCAGGCCGAGACCCGTGAACAGCTCGTGCAGATGCTGACGCTGCTGCAGCGCCTCGAGCTGCGCCGCGATGATGCGCCGGTGCACGGCCTCGGTCAGCGCGACGAACTTCACCTCCCGATCGAGGCAGACGAGCGCCAGGTCGTGTCGCCGGCACGCGGCCGTGAACGCGGGAGGGACGACGGCGAAGCGCGTGCCGAGCTCGAGCACGACGCCGGCGACGGATGCCGCGGCCAGAGAGCCGGCGAACTCGATGAGGCCGGCTTCATCTCCCGGCCAGCCCGCTCCGGTCGACAGCAGCAGCTCACCGCCGTCGAGAAGCCCGGCCACGCGCGGACTGTCCGACACATGCACCCAGCGCACGCGCGCATCGAGCGAGCCGCACAGCACCTCCGGCACCCCTGCCTGCACGGCAGGCATCGCAAGCACCTCCGCGACGGTGGGAAGAGAACTCGCGGCGGCGGAAAGATCCATACACTCTGTCCGATGATGAGGAAAAGACGCGACAGGCTGCCACTGATCCTCCATTCTTCCCTCTGAAACCATGAGAGACAAGTTGGCATCAGCCGGCGGTCAGAGTGTACGAGGAGCATCCGTGAGCATCGTCCGTCATTTCATCAGCGGCAGCGAGTCGGCCGAGGCCGTGCGCACCGGCCAGGTCTTCGACCCCGCCACCGGCGCCGTCGCCCGCGAGGTCGCCTTCGCGAGCACCGCCGAGGCCGAGACCGCGATCGCCGCGGCCAAGGCGGCCCTGCCTGCGTGGCGCTCCTCCAGCCTGATCAAGCGCGCCGACGTGTTCTTCCGCCTGCGCCAGATCCTCGCCGAGCGCACCTCCGAGCTCGCCGCGATCGTCACGAGCGAGCACGGCAAGGTGCTCTCGGATGCCGCGGGCGAGGTCTCCCGCGGCATCGAGAACGTCGAGTTCGCGGCCGGCCTCGTGCACCTGCTCAAGGGCGAGCGCGCCGAGCAGGTCTCCCGCGGCGTCGACGTGCACTCCGTCAAGCAGCCCGTCGGCGTCGTGGCGGCGATCACCCCGTTCAACTTCCCCGTGATGGTGCCGCTGTGGATGGTCGCCTCGGCGATCGCCTGCGGCAACACGGTCGTGCTCAAGCCCAGCGAGAAGGACCCGTCGGCCGCGATCTGGCTCGCGAAGGCCTTCCAGGAGGCGGGCCTCCCCGACGGCGTGCTCAACGTCGTGCAGGGCGACAAGGTCGCGGTGGACGCGCTCCTCGACTCCAAAGACGTCGCGGCCGTCAGCTTCGTCGGCTCGACGCCGATCGCCCGGTCGATCTACGAGCGCGCGTCCGCGAACGGCAAGCGCGTGCAGGCCCTCGGCGGCGCCAAGAACCACATGGTCGTGATGCCGGATGCCGACATCGACGGCGCCGTCGCCGCCGCGATCTCCGCCGCCTACGGCTCGGCCGGCGAGCGCTGCATGGCCGTGTCGGTGCTCGTCGCGGTGGGCGACATCGCCGACGACCTGGTCGCCGGCATCCGCGATCGCATCGCCACCCTGCAGATCGGCCCGGGCACGGATGCCGCGAGCGAGATGGGTCCGCTCATCACGCGCGAGCACCGCGACAAGGTCGCCTCGTACGTCACCGGAGCTGCGGCCGAGGGGGCGACGGTCGTCGTCGACGGCACGCAGAAGACGTTCGCAGGCGACGGGTTCTTCATCGGCGTGAGCCTGGTCGACCACGTGAAGCCCGGCATGAAGGTGTACGAGGACGAGATCTTCGGGCCGGTGCTCTCGGTCGTGCGCGTGGAGACCTACGCCGAGGCCGTCGAGCTCATCAACGCCAACGCCTTCGGCAACGGCACCGCGATCTTCACGCGCGACGGCGGCACCGCCCGCCAGTTCGAGTTCGACATCGAGGTCGGCATGGTCGGCGTGAACGTGCCGATCCCGGTGCCGGTCGGCGCGTTCTCGTTCGGAGGCTGGAAGAGCTCGCTGTTCGGCGACTCGCACATCTACGGCCCCGAGTCCATCCACTTCTACACCCGGTCGAAGGTGGTCACCACGCGGTGGCCCGACCACACCCCGTCGCAGGTCGACCTCGGCTTCCCGAGCAACCACTGAGGAGCGTCATGGACTACATCGATCGACACGGCACGGCACACGGATTCCCGGCGGCGGATGCCGAGGCGCAGGTGCGCGCGGACGACCGCGGACACGTCTTCCACTCCTGGAGCGCGCAGGCGCTCATCGACCCGATGCCGGTCGCCGCAGGCGAGGGCTCGACCTTCTGGGACTTCCGGGGGAACGCCTACCTCGACTTCTCCAGCCAGCTGGTGAACCTGAACCTGGGTCACCAGCATCCGGATCTGGTGTCCGCCATCCAGCAGCAGGCGGGGCGGCTGTCGACCATCCAGCCGTCGCTCGCGAACGACGTACGCGGCGAGCTGGCCCGGCGCATCGCGGACGTCTCCCCCGAGGGCCTTGAGAAGGTGTTCTTCACGAACGGCGGCGCCGAGGCCAACGAATACGCCGTGCGCATGGCCCGTCAGGTGACCGGCCGCCGCAAGGTGCTGTCGATGTACCGGAGCTACCACGGCTCGACCTCGACCGCGATCTCCCTGACCGGAGACCCGCGCCGCTGGGCGAACGAAGGCGGCGACGGCTCGGCGGTGCGGTTCTTCGGACCGTACCTGTACCGCTCGGCATTCCATGCGACCACTCAGGAGGAGGAGGGAGCGCGCGCTCTGCAGCACCTCGAGCAGACCATCCTGCTGGAGGGTCCGGCGACGATCGCGGCGATCATCATCGAGACGGTCGTCGGCACGAACGGCGTGCTGGTGCCGCCGCCCGGCTACCTGCAGGGCGTGCGCGAGCTGTGCGACCGGCACGGCATCCTGTACATCGCCGACGAGGTGATGGTGGGCTTCGGCCGCATCGGCGAGTGGTTCGCGATCGACGCCTTCGGCGCGCGGCCCGACCTGATCACCTTCGCGAAGGGCGTGAACTCGGGCTACGTGCCGCTGGGCGGCGTCGTGATCTCCGAGCGAGTGGCCTCGCACTTCGACCGGGTGGCCTTCCCTGGCGGACTGACCTACTCCGGGCACCCCCTGGCCTGTGCAGCCGGGGTGGCCACGTTCGAGGTGTTCGAGCGCGACGGCATCCTGGATCGCGTGCGCGACCTGGGGGCACGCGTGGTCGAGCCGACCCTTCGCGGCTGGCTCGAGACGCACCCCTCGGTCGGAGAGGTTCGCGGTCGGGGCCTGTTCTGGGCCGTCGAGCTGGTGCGCGACCGCGAGACGCGGGAGCCCCTGGTGCCGTTCAACGCGTCGGGCCCGGATGCCGCACCCATGACCGCCTTCGCCGCTGCCGCCAAGCAGGGCGGCGTGTGGCCGTTCACGCACTTCAACCGCATGCACATCGCCCCGCCGCTGGTGATCTCCGAGGAGGAGCTCGTGCGCGGGCTGTCGGTGCTCGACGAGGCGCTGACTGTGGCTGACGGGTACGCGCAGGGCTGACGAACAGCCGACGGGGCCGGGTTCTTCGGAACCCGGCCCCGTCGTGCCCCTCCAGCTCCAGCTTGGCCGCGTCAGTTCACGCGCGGGCCGACGGCGCCCCGATGGATTCTCGCCACACGATGCGGTGGATCTCCGTAGGCGCCTCCGGCTCCTCCTCGCCGCGCACGGCCGCAATGAGCCGGCGCATCGAGTAGTTGCCGACGAGGCCACGATCCTGCACGACGCTGGTCAGCGACGGCACGAGGAAGGCGCTCGTGCTGATGTCGTCCCAGCCTGTGATGCTCATGTCCCCTGGCATGGCCCACCCTCGCAGCGTCGCGGAGCGCATCGCGCCCACGGCCGTGTGGTCGTTGGGGGCGATCAAGGCGAAGGGAACAGTCGCTTCGGGCAACGAGGACACGACCTCGATTCCCACCTCGCTGCTCCAGTCGCCTTCGATCACGCCGAGCGACTCGAGCCCAAGACGATCCACCGTCGCCAGATAGGCATCGCGCCGCGCCACTGCGGAGGGGAACTCGAGATCGCCGGTGATGTGCAGGAAGCGCCGATGACCCAGCTCCACCAGGCGCTCCATCATCACGACGACCGGCTGCGCGTCGTTGAAGATTCCTGTGGCGTGCATCTCCTCGTCGAACGTCGACGCGCTGAGGACGATGGGGCCCACCTCGCGGGAGAGGTTCAGAATTCGGTTCGGCAGCGGAGTGAATGAGAGGAAACCCTCGTACTGTCCGCTGTCGACGAGCTCCTCCACCCGGTCTGCGCGCTCGTCACGATCATCGGGCAGGCTCAGGACGTCGAGGACGTAGCCTGCCTGCTCGGCGGAGATCGTCGCCTCTCGGAGCATATTCAGGGGGTTCGGGGCCCTTACCGGGAAGACGACGGCGAGTCTCCCGGTCCGCTGTGTGCGCATGGCTCGTGCAGCGAGATTCGGGCGGTAGTTGAGCTCGGATGCGGCCTGCAGCACCCGCTCACGCGTGGCCGCAGAGACACCGTCGCGGCCGGTGTACACGAAGGAGACCGTCGACTGTGAGACTCCGGCGAGTCGGGCGACGTCTCGGCTTGTGGGCCGCTTGTGCATGTTCCCCCTTCGATTCGACGATCCGTGTCGGAAAACGCTTGACGGATCTATCTCACGTGAGCATACTAACTCAATACGTACTACTCATACGTATTGAACATCGAGAGCTCAACGAGGACGCAATGCTCAGAATCGGAATAATCGGCACCGGCGGGATCGCGAACGCCCACGTCCAGGGGTACCTGGCCTTCCCGGAACACTGCGAGATCGTCGCGCTCGCCGATGTCGCTCCCGGCCGGGCCGCGCAGAAGGCCGAGGAGTTCGGCATCTCCGCCGCCGGCTACGACGACCCGGCGCAGATGATCGCGGAGGCCGACCTCGACCTGGTCAGCATCGCGACGCCGCCGTCCACACACGCTCAGCTCACCATCGCCGCACTGGATGCCGGCATCCACGTCCTGGTGGAGAAGCCGATGGCCCCGTCGCTCGAAGAGTGCGAGGCGATGCTCGCGGCACAGGAGCGCAGCGGAAAACTGCTCTCGGTCGTCGCGCAGAACCGCTTCCGCGACGACCTCGCCACTCTCAAGGAGGTCGTCGACTCCGGCCTTCTCGGGTCGATCTCGCACGTGCGCGTCGACTCCGCGTGGTGGCGCGGCCTCCCTTACTACGACCTCTGGTGGCGCGGCACGTGGGAGAAGGAGGGCGGCGGCTGCACCCTCAATCACGCCATCCACCACATCGACCTGCTGCTGTGGCTGCTCGGCAGTCCGGCAGAGGTCACCGCCATGCTCGCCAACGCGCAGCACGACAACAGCGAGGTCGAGGACCTCTCCGTCGCGGTCTTCCGCTACGAGCGCGGCCTCGCCCAGCTCACGAGCTCGGTCGTGCACCACGGCGAGGAACAGGAGATCGTGATCCAGGGTCAGCACGCTCGCGTCTCCCAGCCCTGGAAGGTGCTCGCGGAGTCCTCGGATGCCGCGGGCTTCCCCGCACGCGGCGGCGATGCCGAACGAGTGGCCGCCATCGAAGCGATCGTCGCGAACCGCGAGCCGCTCGCCCACCGGGGCCACGAGGGGCAGATCGAAGACCTGCTCGCCGCGATCCGCGACGGCCGCAAGCCGATCGCCGACGGGCGCGCCGGTCGCGACGCGATCGAGGTCGTCACCGCGATCTACAAGGCCGGCATCGAAAGGGAGTTCGTCTCGCTGCCACTCTCGGCATCCGACCCGTACTATCGCGCGGGCCGGCTCGTCGAGCACGCGCCCCACTTCTTCGAGAAGACCGCATCACTAGCCGAGGCCGCGTCATGAGCACTTTCCCCGGCGGCACCTCGCTGTCGCACCTCGACATCTACGGCGACGCCGCCCCCGACGGCGTCTGCGGCGGCAGCCCGCACATGCACCTGGTCTCCACCGAGGCCTACGTGGTCGTCTCGGGCCGCGGCGCGCTGCAGACCATCGACGGCGACGGCTTCCGAGAGACGCCGCTCTCGGCCGGAGACATCGTGTGGTTCACGCCCGGCACGATCCATCGTGCCGTCAATCGCGACGACCTGAAGGTCGTCGTGCTGATGAGCAATGCGGGCCTCCCCGAGGCGGGAGACGCGGTGATGACGTTCCCGGCGGAGATCGTGGCGGATGCCGCGGCCTACGCCGAGGCCGCGGCACTGGGCGACCTCGAGGGGCGCGCCGCTCGGGCCTCACGGCGCCGCGACCTCGCCGTGACCGGTTTCGAGGCGCTCCGCGATGCTCTGCTCGCCGGCGACCCGGCCCCGCTCGAGGCGTTCCGCACCGCCGCGGGAGCGCTCGTGCGCGACCGCGCCACGGGCTGGGGCGACCTCATCCGTGAGCGCCCCCTCGCCCAGGCCGAGCGCTCTCTCACGCACGCCCAGGCGATCGCCCGCGGCGACGTCGCGCACCTCTCCGAGGCCAGGGTGCAGCAGGCCGTGCCGTCCGCCGGTGAACGCGGATTCGGCATGTGCGGGCGCCTCCGCACCTACGACGTGACCGAACAGGAGAACCAGAAGTGAACCATCCCTACACCTTCGATCCGCTGCCCGAGCCCGTAGTGGCACCAGGCGAGTTCGCCTTCGCGGCTGTCGGCCTCGACCATGGCCACATCTTCGGCATGGCCGACGGCCTGATCGGCGCGGGCGCGACCGCGAAGTGGGTGTTCGACAGCGACCCTGAGCGGGCGGCCGCGTTCGCCGAGACCTTTCCGGGAGTGCGCGTCGCCTCGTCGGAGCAGCAGATCCTCGACGACCCCGAGGTGCAGCTGGTCGCCACCGCGGCCATCGCCTCGGAGAGGGCGCCGATCGGCCTGCGAGCCATCGCGGCGGGCAAGCACGCCTTCGTCGACAAGGCTCCGCTGACGACCTTCGAGCAACTCGAGGCCGCTCGCGAGGCGACGGCCCGCACCGGGCTCAAGTATGCCGTGTACTACGGCGAGCGCCTGCACACCGAGTCGTCGATCCTCGCAGGTCAGCTCATCGAGCGTGGTGCGATCGGCCGCCCGCTGCAGGTGGCCTCTTTCGGTCCGCACCGTATCGGCGGCGGGCGCCCAGACTGGTTCTACGACCCGGCGCAGTACGGCGGCATCCTGTGCGACATCGGCAGCCACAACTTCGACCAGATCCTCTATTACACCGGTGCCACGGACGGGCGCATCGTCAGCTCGACCGTCGCGAACTACGCGCACCCCGACACGCCTGGCCTGCAGGACTTCGGCGACGCGCACGTCGTGCTCGACAACGGCGCGTCCGGCTACGTGCGCGTGGACTGGTTCACCCCGGAGGGGCTCGGCGTGTTCGGCGACGGCCGCACGATCATCCTCGGCACCGACGGCTACATCGAGCTGCGCAAGTACATCGACATCACGACCGACAACGGCGGCGGACAGGTGCTCCTAGTGAACCAGGAGGGCCAGTACCGGTTCAACGCGAACGGGATGACAGGCTTTCCCTACTTCGGGCAGCTGATCCGCGACTGCCTCGACGGCACCGAGACCGCCATGACCCAGGCGCATGCCTTCAAGGCGGCCGAGCTGAGTCTGCAGGCGCAGGCCGCCGCCGAGGTGCTCGAGCCCTGACCGCAGCGGCGCGCGTGCGCCGGCAATCCGCAGAACCACGAGGAGGTGGACCTGAATGCCCGAGATCATCGAAGCGCCGCTGTCGCTGAGCAGCTCCGCGCAACCCGGCAGCGAGACGCGGGTCATCACGACCGCACGCCCGCGTCGTCGCGCATTCCGGCGCGACCGGACGCCACGCGCCCGCCAGTCCTGGCGCCGCGCACTGACCAAGGACTGGCGGATCTACACGTTCCTGATCGTGCCGATCCTGTTCCTGCTGATCTTCCGCTACGTGCCGATGCTGGGGAACATCATCGCGTTCCGCCGGTTCCGGCCTGGTGGATCGATCTTCGGAGACGAGTGGGTCGGGTTCTACTACTTCCAGGCGTTCATCTCGAACCAGCAGTTCTGGACGGTGTTCTGGAACACGGTGATCCTCGGCGGGTTCACCCTGCTGATCTGCTTCCCGCTGCCGATCATCCTCGCGCTGATGCTGAACGAGCTGCGTTCGCGCAGGTTCAAGCGCATCGTGCAGACGATCTCGTATCTGCCGCACTTCATGTCGATCGTGATCGTCGCGGGGCTCGTACTGCAGCTGACCTCGCTGAACGGCACGATCAACCAGGTGGTCGAGGTGTTCGGCGCGGACCCGGTGCCGTTCATGCAGCGGCCGGAGTGGTTCCGCTCGATCTACGTGTCGTCCGAGGCCTGGCAGACCGTCGGGTGGGGAACGATCCTCTACCTCGCGGCCCTCACCACGATCGACGATCAGCTGTACGAGGCCGCCCGCATCGACGGCGCGAACCGCTGGCAGCAGACCTGGCACATCACGCTCCCCGGCATCCGCCCGACCATGATGGTGCTCCTGATCCTGAACATCGGATCCTTCATGTCGGTCGGCTTCGAGAAGGTGCTGCTGCTGCAGAACCCGCTGATCTACTCCACCGCCGACGTGATCTCCACGTACCTGTACCGCGTCGGCATCCAATCCGCGCAGTTCTCCTACGGAACCGCGATCGGACTCTTCGAGGCCGTGATCGGCCTGGTGCTCGTGCTGGGCGCGAACTTCATCTCCCGTCGACTGGTTGGAACCTCGCTATGGTGACCGAAGCCCTCCCTCAGAAGCCCGACATCGCGCACGTGCGCCGGGAGACCGGCGTCATCCGCGAATCGCTCGGCTACCGCACCTTCCGCGTCGTCAACGCGATCCTGCTCGTGCTGATCTGCGTCGTGACGCTGTACCCGTTCGTGAACCTGGTCGCCAAGGCGTTCTCCTCGGAGGGCTACATCGCCGCCGGCGAGGTCAACCTCATCCCGCGCGGGTTCAACCTCGACACGTTCCGCGCTGTGATGGGCGACGGCCTGTTCTGGACGAACTACGGCAATACGTTCCTGTACACGATCGTCGGCACGATCATCGCGATGGTCATCACCACCACCTACGCCTACGCGCTCAGCAAGCCGCACCTCAAGGGCCGCGCCTTCTTCGTCGGCATCGCGGTGTTCACGATGTTCTTCGGCGGAGGCCTCATCCCGAACTACATCCTCATCGCGAACACCCTGGGCTGGCGCAACAGCATCTGGGCCGTGGTCGTCCCCGGCGCGCTCAGCGTCTTCAACCTGCTCGTGATGAAGTCGTTCTTCGAGAGCTTCCCGACCGAGCTCGAAGAGGCCGCCGCGATCGACGGGCTCTCCACATACGGGATCTTCTTCCGCATCGTGCTCCCACTGTCGAAGGCGGTGCTCGCGACCATGACTCTGTTCTACGCGGTCAGCCAGTGGAACTCGTGGTTCAACGCCTTCCTGTTCATGGACGACAAGAACCTGTTCCCGGTGACGATCTACCTGCGCAACCTGATCGCCGCGGCCACGGGAACCTCCGAGATCACCGGCGGCGGCGAGGCGGTGCAGATCGCGTCCAACATCCAGGCGGTCACGATGCTGCTCACCGTGCTCCCCATCATCTGCTTCTACCCCTTCATCCAGCGCTACTTCGTCTCGGGCGTCATGCTCGGGTCGGTCAAGGGCTGAAATCCCCCACCCGCGTCGAACGACGACGTTCACACAAAGGAGACACACCATGACCACCACTCGCAGGCGCCTCACGGGCGTCGCCGGCATCGCGGCGTTCGCCGTCGCGCTGGCCGCGTGCACGTCGGCGCCCGCCGACGACACTGCGGAGGCCGGCGGCGTCAAGATCGCCGCCGAGCAGTCCGTCGGCGCCATGGACGACTTCAAGGCCGGAACCACCTTCAAGGCGACGGAGCCGGTCACGTTCTCACTGATGTACCGCGACCACCCCGGCTACCCGGTGAAGGACGACTGGTCGATCTTCCAGCACCTCGCCGACGACCACAACGTGACGTTCTCGCGCACCGACATCCCGATGTCGGACTTCGACCAGAAGAAGTCGCTGCTGATCGGCAGCGGCGAAGCATCCGACATCATCTCCGTGTCCTATTCGGGAACCGAGACCAAATTCGTCTCGGGCGGCGCGATCCTCCCCGTGTCGGACTACCTCGACTACATGCCGAACTTCCAGGAGAAGGTCGAGAAGTGGGACCTCCAGGACGAGCTCGACAACCGCCGTCAGGCCGACGGCAAGATCTATCTGCTGCCGGGGCTGCGCGAGACGCCGAACGTCGAGTACAGCGTCGCGATCCGCGAGGACCTGTGGGAGAAGGCCGGGATCACCGAGGACCCGAAGACCTGGGACGAGTTCGCCGAGCAGCTCGCCGAGGTGCAGAAGGCGAACCCCGAACTCGCCTACGCGATGTCGGATCGATGGACCGACTCGACGCCGCTCGGTTCGCTGCTCAACGTGATGGCACCCAACTACGGCACCGCGGCCGGGTGGCAGTACAACAACACCTGGTACGACGAGGACTCGGAGAAGTACGTCTTCACCGGCACCACGGACGAGTACCGCGACCTGATCACCGATGTGTCTGATCTCGTGTCCGACGGGCTCCTCGACCCCGAGATCACGCAGAGCGACGACCAGGCCGTGCAGAAGTTCATCTCGGGCCAGTCGGCCGCGATCTCCGGCAACACGCAGACGCTCACCGAGTATCGGACGAAGTTCGCGGATGCTGGTCAGCCCGATGTCCCGATCCGCCTGATCTCGATCCCGGCCGGCCCTGCCGGCTCCAACCTCGCCAGCGGTCGCTTCACCTCCGGCCTGATGATCAGCAGCGAGGCCGCCGAGAAGCCGTACTTCAAGGCTCTGCTGCAGTACATCGACTGGCTGTACTACTCCGACGAGGGCATCGAGTTCGCGCAGTGGGGCGTGGAGGGCGAGACCTTCACGAAGGATGCCGACGGCACCCGCAAGCTGATGGACGACATCGGATGGAGCGCGGTGAACGCCGGTGCGCCGAAGAAGCTGAACGCCGACTTCGGCTACAGCAACGGCGTGTTCCTGCCTGCGAACGGATCGTCGAAGGAGCTGCTCCTCTCGCTCATGACCGACGAGGTCGCAGACTGGACCGAGAAGCAGCTGGAATCCAAGAAGCAGCTGCCGGTCGCGCCCGCGCCGCTGCTCGACGAGATCGAGCTCGAGCAGACCTCGCTGCTGCAGACGCAGCTCACGGATGCCGTGCACGCCGCGACCGCCGCGTTCATCACCGGTCAGCGTTCGATCGACTCCGACTGGGACGCGTACGTCACCGAGATCGAGGGGCTCGGTTCCGGCCAGCTCATCGATACGTTCAACACGGCGCTCGAGCGCGCCAAGAGCAAGTAGCGGCCCAGGCTCCGCAGATGTCACGTTCCCGGTCGGGGTCGTGACATCTGCGGGGCCTTCCGGACAGGAGCGGAGAGGGACATGGGCGAGACGAAGAACGAGACGCTCGACGAGGTCGGGCGCGGCCCGCTCTCACGCGGCGCGGCGGTCGTCTATCGGATGCTCGTGCTGGAGGTGCAGCTGCTTCTCGCTACGCTCCCGACGAGCCTCGCGGTGCTGCTCCTCGGCCGCGATCCCTCGAACCTGCCGCTGTTCGTGCTCGCGCTGGTGCCGGTCGCCCCGGCATTCGTCGCCGGCGTCGCCTCCGTCCGCGCGGCTGCGGCGAGTCCCGACCTCGCACCCGGGCGGCACTTCTTCCGTGCCTACCGGCGCGACCTCGTGCCGACGCTGCGCTGGGCGATCCCGGCCACCCTCGTCCTCGCCGTGCTGACCTTCAACCTCACCCATCTCGGCGCCGTGGAGGGCGGGCAGGCTCTCCGCCCGGTGATCCTCCTGATCGTGATGGCAACGCTGGTCTGGTGCGGGCACATGACGGTGCTCACCTCCGCCTTCAGCTTCCGCACCCGCGACGCCGCGCGCATCGCCCTGGCGCAGATCCTGCCGCGCTGGGCCTTCTCCCTCGGCATCCTGTCGCTGCTGGTGATCAGCGCCTTCCTGGTGATCGCGCTCTCCGAGGTCGTCCTGCTGCTGCTCCTGTGGGCGGCAGTCGCTCCCCTCGCTCTCATAGCCCGCCCCGTCATCGATGACGTCACGGCGCGGTTCACGACCTCCCCCAACAGAACCTGATCCCTCCGCAGAAGGAGAGACAGAGATGGGAGAGACAGCCGGATGCCGTCATTCGCGGAACCGAGTTCACGGCATCACTGCCCCCGCAGCGCGTCACGACGTTCGTCGCCTGAGGCGCGGGGCGTCGTCGTTCAGCGGCCGACGGCCTCCCCCGCCACCACCGTCATCTCGACGCGCGAGGTGAGGAACGCCTCGACTCCGTCACGGAACGGGTCGCCGGAGAGCACGAGGAAGTCGGCTGCGGCGCCCGCCCGCAGCACGCCGAGCTCGCCGTCCCAGCGGGCAGCGTAGGCCGCGTCGCGCGTCGCCCGGCGCACGGCGTCCGCGATCGCCATGGCGTTCGCGGGGACGTTCGCCGGCAGCGCCGGGTCGAACGCCGAGCGCCTGGTCGTGGCGACGAAGAGGTTGGGCAGGGGGTCGAAGGGGGCGGTCGGCGCATCCGTGCCGAAGGCCAGCGTCGCGCCGGCCTCGACGAACTCGCGCCACGGGTAGCCTCGCTCGACTCGGTCATCGCCCAGCATCGCCCGCCAGTTCGGCTGGATCGCCGGATCGCAGTGCACGGGCTGCATCGAGGCGACGACTCCCAGCCGGGCCAGGCGCAGCGGCGTCTCGCGGTCGACGGTCTCCAGGTGCTCGAGCCGGTGCCGGCGATCGGCGCGAGGGCCGTTGGCGGCGACGGCCGCCTCGAGCGCGTCGAGCGCCAGAGCGGATGCCGCATCGCCGATCGCGTGCATCGCGACCTGCAGCCCGGCCGCATCCGCCGCCGCCACCACTGCAGAGAGCGAGGGCAGATCCCACAGCGCGTCGGGATGCGAGCCGTCGTGGAACGGATGCCGCATCGCGGCGGTGCAGCTGTCGATCACGCCGTCGACGAACAGCTTGATGCCGGTGATGCGCAGCCACGGCCCCGAGTGGCGGGCAGCGAGCTCCGCCGCCCGTGCGACACCAGCGAGATCGCCCTCGGATGTCGCCGTGCGATTCACGACCCAGTGCCCTGCGACGCGCAGCGGCAGCGTGCCGCCGCGCCGCCTCTGCACCGCCTCGAGTGCGCGCAGCTCCGGCTCGCCCAGCCCCATGTCGACGGCCGCGGTGACCCCGGCGGCCAGATACGCATCGAGTGCGGCCTCGAGCGACTGCTCGCGCTCTCCATCCGAGACGATCTCGTCGAGCCGGTCGCGCATCAGGCCGAGCGAGGCGTTCTCCCACAGCATCCCGGTCGCCGTCCCTGCCGAATCGCGCTCGATCCTGCCTCCCATCGGATCGGGCGTGGCGTCATCGATGCCCAGCTCGGCGAGGGCCGCGCTGTTCACCCAGGCCGAGTGGCTGTCGTTCGCGTGCAGATACACCGGACGGTCGGCGATCACGGCGTCGATCATGTCGCGGTGCGGCTTCGCCCCCTCGAGCGCCGAGAACAGCCAGCTGCGTCCGACGATGCGAGCAGCATCCGACTCCTGCGCGGCCGCAGCCAGCCGGCGCTGGATCTCGGCGAGATCCGCGGCATCCTGAAGGTCCACCTGCCCGAGCGACTCGCCCATCGAGACGAGATGCGTGTGCGCGTCGACGATGCCGGGCAGCACGAGCCGTCCCTCGAGCTCGACGACCTCGTCGGCCGGAAGGGCCGATGCGGTCGCGGCATCCCCGACGAACACGATCCGCCCGTCGCGCACGACCAGGGATTCGGCCCACGCCACGTCATCCGAGGTGAAGATCGCGCCCCCGCGATAGTGGACGGTGCTCACAGGGACTCCTTCGATCGGGCAGAGGTGCGCACGAGCACCAGGTACAGGGCGAACGGCACGATGAGGCCGACCGGAACGGACAGGTCGATGCCTCCGAGGGCCGCGGCGATCGGGCCGACGAACACGAGCGTCGAGCTGCACATGAGAGCTGCTGCGATGCCGACCAGGACCGACACCGCGCCGGCGATGTGCACGCCGCCAGAGAACCAGTACCGGCTCCCGTGCGACTCGTCGGCGAGCGCCGCGCCGTCGTAGCGGTTGCGGCGCCACAGCATGTCGGCGAGGTACACGCCCATCACGGGCGCGAGCACGGAGACCGCGAGCTGCAGGGCGCTCGACACGCTGTCGAGGAAGTTCCAGACCAGCAGGGCGAACAGCGTCATCAGGACGCCGACGATGCCGTCGAGCAGCACCGTGCGGGTGCGAGGCAGACGGATGCCGACGGCCTGCAGCGCGAGGCCCGAGCTGTACGCGGTCATCGCGTTGTTCGCGATCGTGCCCACGATCACGGACACCAGGAAGATCGGCGCGAACCAATCGGGCAGGAACTGCTCGAGTCCCGCCTCCGGGTCGCTCATGTCGACCGACGACGCGGCGAGCACACCCACGAAGGTGGCGAGGACGCTGGGGATGACCATGCCCAGGCTCGTCCACAGCGCCACGTCGCGCACGCGGGTGGACTGCGGAAGGTAACGGGCGAAGTCGGCGCTGTTGGTGTACGAGAGCGGGCCTGATGCCACGAGAGCGATGCCGGCGCTCATCATGACGGCGAGGTCCATGCCCTCGAGGGGCGCGGCGGGAGCGAAGCTCCACTGGGCCCCGCTGACGACGAACACCGCCATGACGACGAAGATCAGCGCGAGCACGGCGGCCAGCGGCTGGTAGAGCCGCATGATCAGCCCGTGCCCGTAGATGCTGATGATCATGGTCGCCGCGGCGATGACGATCGCGCTGATCGCGATGGTCCATGCGGTCGCCGGCACCCCCACGCGGGAGAGCAGGCCGACCATCACCGTGGTGGCGGCGGCCCAGTTGATCGCGAGGTAGCTCACGCTGATCAGCCACCCCGCGACCGCGACGTTCACCCGGTTGCCGTTCACTCCGTACATGGCACGCGTGATGACCTCGCTCGGCGTTCCGGCCGCGGGCCCGGACGCGGCGATGATGCCGGTGATGATCGAGAACAGGTTGCCGACCACGATCGCGATGAGCGCCTGCCAGATGCTCAGTCCCATGAGCACGAGCGAGGCCCCGATCACGACCGCGAGGAAGTTGACGTTGGGCGCCGCCCACACGGCGAACAGGTCGCGGGCGCGTCCGCGCCGCTCCGCATTCGGGATGTAGTCGATCCCGTGGGTCTCGACGCGCGTCGCGCTGTCGTTCGCGGCGGCGGTGCGCGTGATCGCCGTGGGGTCGGGTGCGGATGCCGCGGTGTCGGGTGTCACCTGTGACATGGGTTCCTCCAAGTTCTGCGTGCGACGCCTTCGTCGCGCCTGATTGGACACGCTAGGCACCCAAAACGATTTGGACAAGGATTTCTCGGGAGTATTCTGTGCGCATGGCCCGAACGCGAGCGACGATCCGCGATGTCGCGCGCCGGGCAGGGGTGTCGTCCACGACCGTGTCGCACACGTTCTCGGGCAACGGTGTCGTCAACGAGCAGACCCAGGAGCGCGTGCGCGCCGCGGCATCCGCCCTCGGCTACCACCCCGATGTCGTCGCCAGCGGATTGCGCAGCAGCCGCCTCGGCGTGATCGGACTCGTGCTGCGCCCGGCGGTCGGGCCCGAGCCGCACCAGCTCGGCGACGTCGACTATTTCCCGCGCTTCGCAGGCGCCGCGGCTCTCACCTCTCTCGGGCACGGATACGCGCTCATGCTCGTCGCCGACCCGGTCGTTCCGGGGGCTTCGCGCACGGCATATGCCTGCGACGGCATCATCGTCACCGATCCGGTGGGGAACGATCCGCTCACGGCGGCCATGCGCTCGAGCGGCATGCCGTACGTGCTCGTCGGACGCGATGTCGCCGACCCCGACGACCCGCACGTGATCGACATCGCGACCGCGCACATCGTCGACCGCGTGCTCGACCACCTCGCCGCGGCCGGCGGCACCCGGCCGGCGCTGATCGTCGGCACGGATGCGATCGAATGGAACCTCGCGACCGAGAGCAGGTACCGGGAGCGGATGCTGTCGGCGCGCCTGCCGGCGACCGTGCTGCGCGTTCCGGAGCGAGCCTCTCGATCGGAGGCCGGCCTGGCCGCCGACGAGCTGCTCTCCCTGCCCGAGCCCGCTGACGCCGTGTACTGCCTGACCAGCGATCATGCGCGCGGGGTCGTCGAGCGACTGGTCGAGCGGGGCGTGCGTGTGCCTGAGGACGTCGTGGTGATGTGCGGATCGGATGCCGAGTGCCTGCGTGCGCTGTCGCCGACGATCTCGACCGTCGACCTGCTGCCGGAGGCCCTGGGCCGGCAGGCGGCCGCCGCACTGCTGCGTCAGCTCGAGCCGGATCTCGCTGTGACGGCACCCGAACCCGAGCACGGCCGACTCATCGTGCGGGAGTCGACGAGCCGCTCAGGACGCTGAGCCAGGCACGGCGACCTCAGCGTGCGGCATCCGCTCCTTCATGATGCGCACCGCCTCGGGGTTGTCGTCGACGAGCACCACGTCGCGGCCGAGGGCCGAGGCGACGGCGCCGGTCGTCCCGGAGCCGGCGAACAGGTCGAGCACGCGGTCGCCGGGGCGGCTCGACGCGGTCACGATGCGCCGGAGGATGCCCTCGGGCTTCTGCGTCGGGTATCCCGTCTTCTCGCGTCCGGTCGTCGGGACGATGGTGTGCCACCAGACGTCGGTGGGGAGCTTGCCCCGCGCCGCCTTCTCGGGCGTGACCAGCCCCGGCGCCATGTAGGGCTCCCGATCGACCTCGTCGGAGTTGAACACGTAGGTCCGCGGGTTCTTCACGTACACGAGGATCGTGTCGTGCTTGGTGGGCCAGCGGCGTCGCGACTTGGCTCCGTAGTCGTATGCCCAGATCAGCTCGTTCAGGAACGAATCGCGACCGAACACCGCGTCGAGCATGACCTTGGCGTAGTGCGCCTCGCGATAGTCGAGGTGAAGATACAGCGTGCCGTGGTCGGCGAGCAGCCGCCAGGCCTCCTCGAGCCGCGGCATCAGGAAATCGCCGTAGTCGTCGAACCGGTCGTCGTAGGTGCGCAGCATGCCGCGCACGCGCTCATAGGCATGCCCGTGGAACCCGTGGCGGATCTCGGCAGGCGGCTCCGCCGGTTCGGCCGGCTCGTCCGCTTCGCGTTCATAACTCAGGACATCCGGGGCGGCATCCGCCGATTCCGCCGCTTCCGCCCCTGATTCCGCCGATTCTTCCTGAGTTGTGAACCTCCGGCGGGCGGTGACGACCTGCCGTTCGCGGGCGCGGCCGGTGTTGAACGGCGGGTCGAGGTAGATCAGGGTGAACGATCCGGACTCCAGGGATGCCGCGACGGCGAGGTTGTCGCCCTCGATGATGGTGACGGCACCGCAGGGCGTCTCGTCGCGTTCGACGACCGAGGTCACGGGACCCTGCGCTCAGGGGACACGGTGCAGCCACGCGTCGGTGGCGAACTTCGACTCGACGAGCGCCTCGGCCTCGGCGTACTCGTCGGCGGAGATGGTTCCGTCCTCCGCCGATGTCAGCGAGCGGAACGTGTCGATGAAGCGATCGATGATCTCGGCGCGCGCGAGCCCGGTCTGACTGCGAAGCGGATCCACCCGCTTGGCCGCAGACGCGGTGCCCTTGTCGCTGAGCTTCTCGCGCCCGATCCGCAGCACCTCGGTCATGGTCTGACCGTCGATGTCATACGACAGCGTCGCGTGGTGCAGCACGCCGCCGTTCGCGAGACGCTTCTGGGCGGCGCCGCCGATCTTGCCGCTCGAGGAGGCGATGTCGTTGAGCGGCTGGTAGACCGCGTCGATGCCGAGCGAGCGCAGCGCCTGCAGCACCCAGTCGTCGAGGAACGCGTAGGAGTCGGCGAAGGTCATGCCCGCCACGAGGGATGCCGGCACGTACAGCGAGTACGTGATGATCTGCCCCGCGGCCATGAGCATCGCTCCGCCGCCGGAGATGCGCCGCACGACGTCGAAGCCGTGCCTGGTCGCGCCCTCGGGGTCGACCTCGTTGCGGTACGACTGGAAGGACCCGATCACGACCGCCGACTGGTCCCATTCCCAGATGCGCAGCGTCGGCCTGCGGCGCCCCTCGCCGACGCGCGAGGTGAGCACCTCGTCGAGAGCGAGGTTCATGCGAGGGGAGACGGCCTTCTCATGCACGATCTCCCAGTCGAAGTCGCGCCAGCCGGGGGCCGTCACCAGGGCCCGGCGGACAGCGGTGCCGACCGCCTCGGGCGTGAATCCGAGCAGCTGCGCGCCCTCGGGCAGCGCCGCGCGCACCGCTGCGGCGATGGCCGTGGCATCCGCCTGCTCGGGAAGCCCCTCGATCGCCGCGTTGATGTCGTCGAGAGCCGTGTCGGGCTCGAGGAAGAAGTCGCCGGCGAGGCGGACGTCTTCGAGCTTTCCGTCGATCACCTCGAGGTCGACGACGACGAGCTTTCCACCAGGAACCTTGAATTCACCGTGCACGGTTCCAGCTTAAGGCGCGGCCGGGCTCAGCCGCCGAGGACCACCGCCCGCTCCCCCGCCCTGATCGAGCTCGTGTACCGGTTCTCATCCGGCGGCTGAGGGCAGAGGTACTGGTCCGAGAACGCGCACGGCGGCAGATACGCCCGGTTGAAGTCGATCCAGGCGCGCCCGTCCGGGGCGGGCTCTTCGACAGTGAGGAACCGGAACCGGTAGGTCTCTATGCCGTTCGTCCCGTCGGCGAAGACCGCGCTGAGAGCCCCCTGCCCGTTGCGCGTGACGACGAGAGATCTGGGGATGCCGTCGAGCTCGAACCGGAGGCGCCCGGCGATCTCCGACTCATGCTGTCGTCCGTCGACCGCCGTGATCGTGATGATCTCGCCCTGTGCCGGCTCGAACACCGCGGCGATGCGCCACCCCTCCCTGGGCGGATAGGCGTCGATCGCACTGAACCGCTCGCGCTGGGGTCGCCGGGGGTTGAACACCCGCAGCGCCAGGTCGCCGCGACGGTCGAAGACCCGCAGCTCGCGGCGGCCGAACCTGATGGTCTCGGCGCCCCGCAGCGTCACGACCGCCCCCGACGCGCCGAGCTCGCTGCCCCGGATCGCCCCGTCGCCGGTGAGCGCCCAGAGCCCCGGCACCCCCTCGACCGCCGCGGGTTCGGTGATCAGCCAGTTCGTCGACTCCAGCGCGGCCGGGCCGTACTCCGCTCCGGCGTATCCCTCGCGTGCACGGTGCCACTCGCGCCATTCGTTCTCGAAGCTCATCAGCACCTCCCTCTCGCCGCGAATCTATGACGCGAGAGGTGGCGGCGACGCGGGTGGCGTCACGCAGGATCACCCGACGTAATGACGGGACTCCGAACGAAATGTTTCAGCGGCGGGGAATGCGCGTGTCGAGCCAGGCGAGGAGGTCCGCGCGCACCTCGGACTGCTGCAGCTCGTTGAAGATCTCGTGACGGGCGTCGGGGTAGACGAGCGTCGTGACGTCGGTGAGACCCGATCGGGTGCGGTACTCGTCAGCGAGCTTGTGCACGCTGCGGGGGCCGCCGACCGGGTCGTCACGGCCGACCATGAGAAGCAACGGGACGTCGCGCCCGAGATCTCGGCGCGGACGACCGTAGAGCCGCGCAGCCTCGATGGGCCCGAAGAGCTTCAGCAGCGGCACGTCGGTCGTGAGCGGGTCGTCCGAGAACTCCTTCCACACGGCCGGGTCGCGGCTGAGCCACTCCAGCCCTGTGGCATCCTGCGCCTTCCAGCGGGCGTTGAGCGGTGCGGCGTTCAGCGACGCGGGCGTGCGCAGCGCCGAGCCCGACAGGATCACGGCATCCCACGCCTCGGGGTGGTCGTTCACGAGCATCTGCGCGAGGAACGATCCCCACGAGTGCCCGAGCAGCACGAGCGGCAGGTCGGGATGCTCTTCGCGGATGATCCCGGTGAGCTGCCAGATCGCCTCCTTGGCGGCGCGGATGCCGCCCTTGCCCAGCCTGCCGAGCTTCGCCGGGTGGTTGTGCTGGCGGATGCCGGTGCGCCCGTGCCCGCGGTGGTCGTCGGCGTAGACGATGAATCCGGCCCGGGTGAGCGAGGCGATCAGCGCCCCGTAGCGGCCGGCATGCTCGCCGACCCCGTGCAGCAGCTGCACGACCCCTCGCGCCTCACCCGCCGCGGGGTGGACGTCGTAGACGATGGCGATGCCGTGGGAATCCGTGAACTCTCTGGTCTCCGTCACCCACCCACCATACGACCCTGCGCCCGCTCAGCGCCGTGCAGGACGCAGTTCAGCGCGACAGGGCGTCTTTCACCGACTGCGCGGTCGCGAGGTCTGTCACCTCGTAGCCCCCGATCCCGTCCGCCGCCGACCCCATCCGCACGCCACCGTCGCCACGCACGGTGCGCTTGGCCGAGAAGTGCAGCGCGTCGACGCCGGTGTCGACGAGGGCCGGAGCGGATGCGGCATCCACCCCGCTTCCCGCCATGATCTCGATCTCTCCCTCCGCGGCCGCCACGAGAGCGCGCAGCGTGTCGATCCCCTCGACCGCGGTCGACGCGCCACCCGAGGTGAGCACACGGCGAAGGCCCAGCGACCGGGCCGCCGCGAGGGTTACGAGCGGATCGGCGGAGACGTCGATTGCCCGGTGCAGGGTGACGGATGCTCCGCCCGCCGCGTCTCGAAGCCGGGCCATGGCCTGGAGGTCGAGGACACCGGTCCCATCGAGTGCGCCGATCACGACGCCGTGCGCCCCGGCCGCGACCGCTCGGCGCACGTCGAGCTCGGTCAGCGCGAGCTCCTCGGCGTCGTAGTGGAACCCTCCGGCGCGGGGCCGTACGAGCACGTGCACCTCGACACCGGCGTCGGCGGCGACAGCGAGGCACAGTTCGAGGGTGGCGGGCGAGGGCGTGAGCCCGCCGAGCGCGAGCCCCTGTGCGAGCTCGACCCGCACGGCGCCGACCGCGCCCGCGACACGGACGCCCGCAGGGTCCTGCACGGCGATCTCCAGGGCGGGGGTGTGCGGCATTCTCCCATTGTCGCGCGCCCGCGGCCGTCCTCCTCTTCCCTGCGGCGAGAATTTTACTTAGACTGTCTAAGTAATGTCTGCATCCAACGAAGCCCTGTCCGTCACGGCCGCAGACCTGCGCCTCGCCACGTTCCGTCTGGCCCGACGACTTCGATGCGTCCGCGTGGCCGACGCGATGAGCGATGCGCAGCTCGGAGTCCTGATGACCCTGCGTCTGCACGGACGCCGCACGATCACCGCCCTCGCGGAGCGCGAGCGGGTCACCGCCCCCTCGATGACGAGCCTGATCAACGGCCTCGAGGAGCAGGGTCTCGTCACCCGCACCGTCGACGACCACGACCGGCGCCGCGTGCAGGTCGACGTGACTCCTGCCGGCATCGACATCGTCGAGCGGACCATGCAGCGCCGCGACGAGCTTCTCATCGATGCGATGCAGCACCTGGAGCTCACTGCGGACGAGGTGCACACGCTGCGCGACGCGGCTGCGCTGATGTGGAAGCTGGCCGAGCGATGAGCGGGATGTTCCGGTCGTTCGCGAACGTCAACTACCGCATCTGGTTCGCGGGCGCGCTGGTGTCGAACATCGGCGGGTGGATGCAGTCGACCGCCCAGGACTGGGTCGTCCTCACCGAGCTGACGAACAACGACGCCGCGGCGATGGGCGCCACGATGGCCCTGCAGTTCGGCCCGCCGCTGGTGCTGGTGAGCCTGACCGGATGGGTCGCAGACCGTTTCGACCGTCGCCGCATCCTGCTCGTCACGCAGAGCCTGCTGCTGCTGCTCGCGATCGCGGTCGGCGTGCTGCTGCTCACCGACGTCATGACCCTGCCGATGATGTTCTGCTTCGCCGCCGGATTCGGCGTCGTGAACGCATTCGACGCCCCTGCGCGGCAGGCGTTCGTCTCCGACATGGTGTCGACCGGAGACACCTCGAACGCGGTCGCCCTGAACTCGGCGTCGTTCAACATGGCGCGGATGATCGGCCCGGCCGTGGGCGGGCTGCTGATCGTCGCGATCGGGTCGGGCTGGGTGTTCGTCGTGAACGCCGCGACGTTCCTCGCGATGATCGTGGCGCTCCTGATCATGCGGCAGGGTCAGCTCGCGCCGCGCCTCAAGAACCGCAGCCGCGGGGGTCTCGCCGCAGGCTTCCGCTACGTGTGGGGGCGCAGCGACCTGCGGGTGGTGTTCGTGACGGTGTTCCTGATCGGCGCCTTCGGCATGAACTTCCCCATCTTCGCCTCGACCATGGCGATCGAGTTCGGCGCGGGCGCGGACGGCTACGGCGTGCTCAGCTCGATCCTCGCGATCGGATCGCTCACCGGCGCGCTGCTCGCGGCACGCCGTGAGCGGGCGCGCGTGCGGGTGGTCGTGCTCGCCGCCGGCGGCTTCGGGGTGTTCGCGTTCGTCTCTGCCTCGATGCCGACCTACGCCGCATACGCCGTGACGCTGATGTTCACGGGCTTCACGATCGTCACGCTGCTCACGACCGCGAACGGCTACGTGCAGACCACGACCGACCCGGCTCTCCGCGGACGAGTGCTCGCCCTCTACATGGCGGTCATCATGGGGTCGACGCCGGTCGGCGCCCCGATCGCGGGCTGGGTGGCGGATGCTTTCGGCCCCCGAACGGCGATCATGCTCGGCGGTGTCGCCGGGCTCCTCGCCTGCGCCATCGGGCTGACCTGGATGCTCACGAGCGGTCGCCTGCGCCGCGACGAGAGCCGGCGTTTCCTGGTCACACTCGACGAGACGCGACCGATCGAGGTCGTCGACCCGGTCGAGTTCAGCGACGAGGCAGCCGCGACCACCCCGATCCGCACCGCCAAGAACGACTGAGGCGACGCAGATCACGACGTCCTCCGGTGTCAACCCCCTCATCCGTCCGGCATCCGCGGCGTACCGTCTGCCGCATGGACGAGAACATGGAACGCACACCTCACCCCGAGGACCCGGCCGAGGGCGCGCCCGACGTGGACGGCGCGGACCGCGCTTCGCATGACGGCGACCCCGACCGCATCCCGGAGCACAACACGGCCCCCGACGGATACGCGGGCGATGACGGCGCACACGAAGGCGCTCTGCAGGGCGACAGCTGGCCCGAAGACGCGACGGGCGGCGCGATCCAGGGAGACAGCGGCGCGGGAGGCACCGGCGGAGCCATTCAGGGCGACAGCTCAGAAGGCGGAACCGGCGGGGCGATCCAGGGCGATGCCGACCCGGAGCGCAGGACCTCTCTCGGCGGCGACGAGAGCACCGAGGAGCAGCTGGGCGCCGACAACGAGGTCGAGGAGGACAGCCTGAAGACCCTCGACCCCGACGATCCTGCCTGATCCGTCGGACCGAGCTGCCGGTGGCGGCAGGGCCTCTGCCCGCCACCGGCTGGGGATCAGCGCTCGAGAACGAGCCGCAGCTGCTCGACCGCCCAGTCGAGTTCGGTCGCGCGCACCACGATGGGCGGCGCGATGCGGATGGTCTGACCGTGCGTGTCCTTCACGAGCACGCCGCGCTCGAGCAGCTTCTCGGCGATCTCCCGACCGGTTCCGAGAGCCGGATCGATGTCGACTCCCGCCCACAGTCCCGCGATGCGGACCGCGGTGACACCGTGCCCGATCAGCGACTCCAGCGAGGTCGCCAGATGGGCGCCCAGCGCGCGGGCGCGCTCCTGCACCTCGCCGCTCTCGAGCATCTCCACCACGCGCAGGCCGACGGCCGCGGCCAGAGGGTTTCCGCCGAAGGTCGAGCCGTGCTCGCCGGGCCGGATGACGCCCAGCACATCGCTGTCGCCGACGACGGCCGAGACGGGCAGAAGCCCGCCGCCGAGCGCCTTGCCGAGCAGGTAGAGGTCGGGCACGACGCCTTCGCGATCGCACGCGAACGTCTCCCCCACGCGGCCGAGACCCGACTGGATCTCGTCGGCGATGAACAGCACGTTCTTCTCGTCGCAGATCTCGCGGATGCGGCGCAGGTAGCCGTCCGGCGGGATGATCACGCCACCCTCGCCCTGGATCGGCTCGAGAAGCACCGCGGCGGTGTCGTCGGTGATCGCGGCGGCGACGGCATCCGCATCGCCATAGGGCACCACGTCGAATCCGGGCGTGTACGGCCCGAAATCGTCGCGCGCCTGCTCGTCGTCGCTGAAGCTCACGATCGTCGTGGTGCGGCCGTGGAAGTTCCCTGCGGCGACGATGATGCGCGCGCGGTCCTCGGCGATGCCCTTGACGCGGTAGCCCCATGCGCGGGCGACCTTGATGCCGGTCTCGACCGCTTCGGCGCCCGTGTTCATCGGAAGGACCAGGTCCTTGCCGCACAGCGTCGCGAGCGCCGCGGCGAACGGCTCGAGTCGGTCGCTCATGAACGCGCGGCTGGTCAGGGTCACCCGCCCGAGCTGCTCGGTGAGCGCGGCGACGAGGGCGGGATGCCGGTGACCGAAGTTCACGGCCGAGTAGGCCGCGAGCAGGTCGAGGTACCGCTTGCCCTCGACGTCGGTCACCCACGCGCCCTCAGCGCGCGCGATGTTGACGGGCAGCGGGTTGTAGTTGCGGGCGACGTGCTCCTCGACTCCCTGGGTCGCTGAGCCCGCGTCCTGGGTCGCTGAGCCCGCCCCCTGGGTCGCTGAGCCCGTCGAAGCGCCCGCGGTCGTCACTTCGCACCGCGCAGTTCGAGGGTGCAGCACTTGATGCCGCCCCCGCCGAGCAGCAGCTCGGACAGGTCGATGAGGATCGGGTTGTAGCCGCGGTCGCGCAGCTGCACCTCGAAGCCCTTCGCGCGCGGCGAGATGATCACGTTGTACCCGTCGCTCGCCGAGTTCAGGCCGAAGACCGATCCGTCCTCATCAGAGACGAGGATCGCGTCGGGGAAGCGCTCTTCGAGGACCGCACGACTGGCGTCGTCGAACGCGCCGGGCAGGTAGGCGATGTTGGCGTGCTCCGGGCCGCCGTTCTCAGCGCCCTGCACGGGATCGAGCACCGCGATCGCGGTGTCGAGGTGGTAGAAGCGCGGGTCGACGAGGTTCAGCGAGACGACCTCGCGGCCGAACACCTCGCCGACTTCGCGGTGGCTGTCGCCCGTCGAGCGGAAGCCGGTGCCCGCCAGGATCACGTCGCCGACGAGCAGGAAGTCGCCTTCGCCCTCGTTGACCTCCTCGGGGATGATCGTGTCGTAGCCTGCTGCGCGGAACCACTCGGCGAAGGCCGGGGCTTCGCCGGCGCGCTCCTCGAATCGGAACTTCGGCACATAGGCGCGCCCGTCGATCAGGAACCCGCCGTTGGCCGTGTAGACCATGTCGGGGTATCCGGCGAGCGGCTCGATCAGCTCGACCTCGTGCCCGAGCTCGAGGTACAGGTCGTAGAGCTTCTGCCACTGCGCGACAGCCTTCGCGGTGTCGGTCGGCTTGGCGGGCTCCATCCACGGGTTGATCGAGTAGTTCACCGTGAAGAACTCCGGCTTGCACATCAGGTAGCGACGGTGATGCGCGGTGCGGGTGGGAGCCCCTGTGGGGCTCTGAGCCTGTCGAAGGGTGGTTTCAGGCGTCGACATGGTGCTCCTTGAGAGACAGGTGCGGCGGACGCTGTCCAGGGGCCCGGCGGTCCTTCGACTCGATCGACTCGGCCCTTCGACAAGCTCAGGGACCCAGTTGCGAGGAAGATGCGACTCGGGCACGCCAGCGACCATTCTGTCACCCGCCCCTGGAAGCCGCCAGAGCGCGCCGGATCAGCTCACTCGGACGACGAGCTTGCCGACGACGTGCCCCTCCTCGATGCGGGCGAGCGCGGCATCCGCCTCGTCGAAGGAGTACTCGCGCTCCACGACGGGCGCGAAGCGCCCGGCGGCGAGCAGCTCCAGCATCTTGGTGATCACCTCGGGCCGGTTGGTCGCGGCGAGCGAGCGGATGCCGGGACCGCCGCCGATGGACAGGAACGCCGCTTTCAGCATCCGCGGGATCGGGCCGAGCACGTGTCCGCCGTCGCCCGTCACGAGCACGATGGTGCCGTCGTCCCTCACCAGCCGCTGCAGGTCGCGCAGGTCGATGCCGCCGGCGACGTCGATCACGGCGTCGAAGTGCCTGCCGGGTATCGCCGAGAGCGGTTCGCGGCGGTGATCGAGCGTGCGCACGGCGCCGAGCCGCTCGACGAGGGCTCGATTCCGTTCGGCGCAGCTGGCCCACACCTCGGCGCCTCGCAGCGCGGCGAACTGCACGGCGAAGGTCCCGACGCCACCGGATGCGCCGATCACGAGCACGCGCTCGGCGCGACGCCGCAGCCCGACACCGGCGATATCGAGCGCCTGCCAGGCCGTGCCGCCGGAGATCGGGAGCGTCACGGCATCGCGTTCGTCGACGCCCGGCGGAACGGGCTGCACTCGTGCTGCGGAGACCGCGGCGTACTCGCCGAGCCCGCCTCCGCCCTGCAGCTCGCCCACGACGATGTCACCGATCTCGACGCCGATCACGTGAGGCCCCGCCTGCACGACCTCGCCCACCGCATCCATCCCGCGGATCGGGTGCTTCGGACGCGTGAGCCCGAACACCGGCCGCACCAGCAGCGGGTCGCCCTGCATGAGCCGCACGTCTCCGGCGTTGAGCGCGGTGGCCCGCATGCGCAGGAGCACTTCGCCCGTGCGCGGCACCGGGATCGGCACGCGCTCGAGCCGCACGCCTGCCGCCGGGCCGTAGCTCTCGTTGCGCCATGCCCTCATCGACTCGGTCATCTCGGCACCTCCGGATACTGGAACAGCTCGTCGAGCCCGACCCCGAACGCCCTCGCGATCTGGAACGCCAGCTCGAGCGTCGGCGAGTACTTCTGCTGCTCGATCGCGATCAGCGTCTGCCTGGTCACCCCGACCGTGCGGGCGAGCTCGGCCTGCGTGAGACCCGCAGCCTCGCGATGCGAGCGGATGCTGTTCGAGACGAGCGTCGGCTTGACCATCACAGAAGGCCCCGGCGGTAGGCGATCACGCGGGCGATTCCGCCGATCACGGCCGAGATGGCGAACCCGGCGAACATCGTGTGCGCGATCCAGAACAGGTCGGCGCCCATCGCGCACAGGGCGATGACGCCGAGCCCGGCGATCACCAGGAAGGCGTGCTCGACACGGCCTCCCATCCGGCTGATGTCACGGTCGCGGATGTCGGATCGCGAGGCGCCCTCGCGGTCCTTCATCCCGACGGCGATGCCCCATCCGATCGTGATGACGATCGTGACGGCGACGCTCAGGCCGATCGTCCACAGCATGACCGGCAGCCAGTCGACCTCGGTCAGCGGCCCTCCGCCGGCGAGCTGCAGCAGCACGAGAACGTACACCGTCACAGCGATGACGCTGACGACGAGCCCCGTCCACGCGTTGCGCTCTTCTAAGACCATGACGCCTCCCATGTAAAAGACTATTGACACGCCGAGCGTACGCCGCGGCATCCGATCATGTCAAGAATTCTTTACACATCGGATCGATGCGGATCGACGGCCCCTGGCTCTACCTCGTCAGGCCGCGCCGGCCAGACGACCAGCAGGAAGACGGAGATCGGCCCGAGGAGCGCCGTGAGCAGGAACCAGCCCCAGGGCGAGCGGTTGCGTGTGCGCGCGAACCCGGCGGTCAGCAGCGCCACGGACAGCCACATGGCGGAGACGGTAGAGGAGAGTGCGGCGACGTCGGACATATCCCGAGCCTGCCGCGATCTCTCCCCGACGGTTGCCGCGACACCGGGAGCGAGCAACATCCTGGCCGATCGTCGCCCGCCGTCTGGACAAGTGGCACATCTCGCTCGGGCTCTCGCCTGTCCGCCGGGATGCCGGCACGCGGCCGGGCTTCGAGCGGGGAGACGGAGATTCCGGGAACGGATCGGTCGCGAGGGCGTCGCACCCGGGAAGGCCGGTGCCCCGGATCTAGGCTGAAGCCATGTCAGAGCCCTCGCCCTCCGCTTCCGCTTCTCTCGAGGAGCGCGCAGCGGAGCTCGCGCGGCGCTGGGCGGCGGCGGCGCCCGGCGCGGCCCCGCAAGACGAGCGTCTCGCGGCGGTGATCGGCGATGCCGGCGGGCGTCGTTTCGCGCTGGACCTCACGGATGCCGTCATGCGGACCGAGAGCCTGCGCGCGGCAGCCTCACGGCTGCGCGAATCAGGGACCGTTCCCCCGTCGTTGCCGTGGCTCTTCCGGGGCACGCTGCGCGCGACCTCCGGGCTCGCGCATGTGCTGCCTGCCCCGGCCGTGCCGATCGCGCGGCGGATGCTGCGCGAGGTCCTCCGCCCGCTCGTGGTCGACGCCCGCCGAGCGAAGATCGAGGCCGAGATCGCGCGCGTGCGCGGCGACGACGACGCGACAGCGCCTTCCGCGAGCGGTCGCGTCCGCCTCGAGCTCATCCGGCTCGGCGAGACCGTGCTCGGCGAGGCAGGGGCCGCTCGGCGCCTGAGCGCCATCCACGAGCTGATCCGCAGGGATGACGTCGACCAGGTGGCGGTGGACGTGCGCTCTGTCGTCCGCCCCGCATCCGAGTGGGCGTTCGACGAGCGAGTGGCGGACGCGGCCGCGAAACTCGCGCCCCTCTACGCGACCGCCGCGACGAACGGCGTGATCATCACGCTCGACGTCGCGGAACACGACGACCTCGATCTCACGATCGCCGTGTTCACGCGCCTTCTCGAGGATCCTCGTCTCCTCGCGATGGCCGCGGGGATCAGCCTGCCGGCTTCGCTGCCGGACGCACTGCCCGCGCTGGAGGAGCTCTCGGCCTGGTCCGAGAACCGGGTCGACCAGGGCGGCGCGCCGATCACGGTGCGGCTGCGCTCCGGCGCGGCCATCGCCGCCGAGCGCGCGAAAGCCGCTCTGCACGGGTGGACGCCGGCGACGCACGAGACCGACATCGATGCAGCCGCCGCGCTGCTGCGCTGCCTCGACCGCGCTCTGCGCCCCGAGCGCACGCGCGCGGTGCGGATCGGCGTAGGCGGAGCCGACCTCGGCATCGCCGCATACGCGTGGCTGCTCGCCCAGGAGCGCGGGGTCGCCGACGCGCTGGAGCTCGATCTGCTGCACGGCCAGGATCCCGGCCGGGTCCGCGTGCTCGCGCGGGAGACCGGAGCGGTGCTGCTGCGCGCGCCGGTCGTCGACCCGGCGGAGTTCGACATCACGATCGGCCAGTGGATCCGCCTGCTCGACGCGGACGCACCCTCGGCCGCGGATGCCGGCAAGCGCCTGCTCTCCGCGCTGCTCAGGTCGACCGAGGCGTCGCTGCGCACCACCCCTCGCGGCACGCAGAATCGCCTCGCGCCCGTCCACGAGTCGGTGCGATCCCCCGCGCAGGCGCCGGACCCGGAGGAGCAGCTGACCAAGGCCGTGCTCGGGATCAGCCGAGGCTCCGAGGACCAGCCTTTCCTCGAGACTGCGGTGTACTCGGCGCGCGAGATCGACGCGGATGCGGGCGGCGCTCCCGGGTTCGCGAACGCGCCGGACACCGACCCTTCCCTGGCGGCCAACCGCGAATGGGCACGACAGGTCTTCGCTCGGATCGCCGCGGAGTCCGAGAACCCGCCCGCCGCGACGCGGGCCGTTGCCGACCAGGAGACGGTCCGAGCCCTGCTCATGCGCACGCGGGAGTCCGGCATCCAGTGGGGATCGCGGCCCGCATCCGAACGAGCCGACGTCCTGCACCGTGCGGCGGCGGCGCTCGAAGGGAATCGCGGAGAACTGATCGCGATCGCCGCCGCCGAGACCGGGCTGCTCCTGCCGGAAGGCGACGCGGAGGTGAGCCGAGCAGCGGACAGCGCACGCTATTACGCCATCACGGCGCGCGAACTCGACGCCGTGGCCGGCGCGGCATTCGAGCCCGCCGCGCTGACCGTCGCCTGCTCGTCGTGGCGCGCCCCCATCGCCGAGCCGGCCGACGCGGCTCTCGCCGCGCTCGCCGCGGGATCCGCCGTCGTGCTGGTGCCCGCACCCCAGGCTCTGCGATCGGCATCGGCGATGGCCGAGGTGCTGTGGCAGGCGGGCGTTCCGCGAGACGCTCTCGTCGTCGCCGACACGGGGCTGGACACCGCGCTGGTCTCGATCGACGACGTCGACCTGGTGCTGCTCAGCGGGTCACGGGACGATGCGGCCCGCATCCGTGCGCATCGACCGGGACTCTCGCTTCTCGCGGAGACGGCCGGCCGGAACGCGGCCATCGTGACCGCCTCGGCGGACCTCGACCAGGCGGCGGCCGACCTCGTGCGCAGCGCGTTCGCGCGCGGGGGCCAGGCCGCGACCGCCGTCTCCGCCGTCATCCTCGTGGGGCCCGCAGGGCGCTCGAAGCGATTCGCCCGGCAGCTGGCGGATGCGGCGCGCTCGCTGCGCGCGGGCTGGCCTGCTGATCCCGCGGCGCAGGTGGGTCCGCTGATCGAGCGGCCGGACGGCGCAGCAGAGCGCTCGCTGACCCGGCTCGATGACGAGGAGGAGTGGCTCGTGCGGCCTCGGGCCGTCGGAGCCGACGAATCGGGGCTGCTGTGGCGACCCGGCATCCGCGTCGGGGCACGGCCCGAGCGGCTGTCCGAGCGCGTCACCGGCGCGGTCCCCGTGCTCGACGTCATGCACGCACCGACGCTGGAAGCCGCGATCGACCTGCACAACGACATCGCCTGCGGCCTGGTCGCCGCACTGCACGCGCACGATCCTGCCGAGCTCGGTCTGTGGCTCGAGCGCGTCGAGGCCGGCATGCTGTTCGTCAACCGGGACACGACCGGATCCGTCGTGCAGCGCCGGCCGTCAGGTGGCTGGAAGCACTCGTCGCTCGGCGGCGGCGCGAAGAGCGGCGGTCCGAACCGGCTGATCGGACTCGGATCGTGGCACCCGCGGCGGTCCGTCGCGCAATCCAGCACGCTGCATCTGCGCGGTCTGGACTCGCGCATCACGGCGCTCATCGAGGCGGCTCAGCCGTCGCTCGGCTATGAGGAGTTCGAGTGGCTTCGCAGGGCCGCGCTCTCGGACGCCCTGGCATGGGATCGCGAGTTCGGCAGAGTGCGCGACGTCTCCAGGCTCGGGGTCGAGCGCAACCTGCTGCGGTACCGGCCGGTGCCCGTGGAGATCCGGGTGGCAGCGGACGCGCGGCTGCATGATCTGCTGCGCGTCGTGATCGCGGCGGTTCGCGCAGGCTCGGCGTTCGTGCTGTCGATCACCGACGGTCTCCCCGCCGGCGTGCGGCATGCGCTGACCGACCTGCAGGCCTCGGTCTATCTGGAGAGCGATGCGGAGTGGCTCGAGCGCGGCCTGCGTCACTCGGCGGCAGAAGGCGAAGGTGGCCTCTTCGGCCTGCCGCGTGCCGACCGGGTGCGCCTGGTGGGAGGGGCGGATGCCGTCGCCGGCCTGCGTGCGCAGCTGATCGGCGCTGCATCGGGCGCCGATGAGGTCTCGGTGCACGACGGGGAGGTCACTCCTGCGGGCCGCATCGAGCTGCTCACCTTCGTGCGGGAGCAGTCGATCACGATCACCGCGCACCGCCACGGGGCCCCCGACGACTGGACTGCCGCCGTCATCTGAGCGGCCGTGTCCACACCACACCCGCGGCTCACAACGTCCCTTCGAATACGCCTCCGCCCTCGGCGACCCCTCCCCCAGCCATGCGCGTTCTATGCTGTGGGGCGTGGGGGAAGCACAGCAGCAGGTCGCACCAGCCCGGGGACGCTACCGGGCGACGCTGGCGGCACTGCTCGTGATCGTCCTCCTCGGCGCCGCGGTCGCGATCCTCGCGGCGACCGGTGGACTGGAGACCTCGACCCGCCGCGGTCCCGTCGAACACGGCCCGCAGGAGGAGTTCACCAGCAGTGACATGCGGATCACCGTCGAACGCGCGGTCGTCGTCGACCAGCTGCCCGGATCCGGCGTGTTCACCGATGCGGATGCGGGGGAACGGGTGTTCGCGGTGCTGATCGAGGTCGAGAACCTCGACGTCGATCCGCGCCTGGCGCGCAGCGACGGCGGCCTCTCGCGCGTGATCGCCGACTTCGGGATCGAGGGCGAGCCGGAGATCTCCGTGTACGGCGACGGCGACTTCAGCGTCGTCACCCTGCAGCCAGGTGTCCCCGCGAGGCTGCTGCTGTCGTGGATGGTCGACGATGATCAGATCGGCGATGGCGACGACGTGCACCTCACCATGCCCGATGCCGAGAAGCGCGAGAGCACCCTGACGCCCGGCACATTCGTGTGGGACGAGCTGCCGCCCTCGGCCGTCGTGGTCACCACCGTGGAAGACCTCGGCGAAGGACGAGAGGACGGCAGGCTGTGAAGTCGACACTCGCCTGGGCACTGGCGCTCGTGATGGTCGCCGCCGCGTGGAGCGTCACGGTGCTCACGCCTGCGGACGATGCGGGCAGCGACGCGTTCGTCACTGACGTCGCGGTGGGCGAACGCGGCTCGGGGCGCAACATCGCCGCCACTGTCGGCGCCGTCACGATCGCGAAGTCCGTCACCGCGGAGAGCGGCTGGAACGCCACCGGGAACTGGGTGGTGATCGAGGTCACCGCGGAGGCGAGCTCCGACCAGGTGCACGGTCTGCTGAGCCTGGCGACCTTGAAGATCGGCGATCGCACGTACAGCGCGAGCGAGCGCGGACCCGACGAGATGACCCTGTATCGCACTCAGCTGGTCCCCGGTGTACCGCAGACCGGCAGCCTGCTTTTCGAGGTGCCGGAGAATGCGCTCCGCGGCTCCGTCATCCTGCGATTGGCGACCTCGACGACTCCGTGGGGCGATTCGATCCTGCAGGTGAACATCGACCTCGACGCCGCTGACCGGGTCGGCTCGACCCAGATCGCCGATGTGGATTGGGCCGCGGGATGACCGGCGGCTGGTGGCGCCGCAACACCGCGGCGGTCGTGGCCCTGGCCGTGCTCGTCCCGGCGGCGGCGCTGGCTGTGGGCTGGCGGGAGTGGCACGAGGTCTACGACGATCCGTCGCAGTACACCCGCGACGTGCTGCCGGACGAGGATGGCACGATCGAGATCGACGGTGCGGTGCTGGGACCTGCGAAGGCCGACACCTTCACCGAGGCCGACGGATTCGAGCTGCCCGACGGAGCCAAGGTCGTCGCCGTGAAGATCCCCGTCGACAACGCCGACCTCGATGATCCGATCCGGTGCTGGTGGCCCACGCTCGTCGAGCAGAGCACAGGACGCGAGTGGGCGCAGATGTCGAACGAGCTCGGACTCTCGTCCGACCCCGACGTCCAGACCGAGTGCGACCCCTCACCCACCGGCCCTTATGACATCATCGTGCCGTTCATCGTGCCCGACGACGCGGAAGGGCCGTTCTGGCTCGACATCGATCCCGATGAGTCGGACGGCGCATTCGCGAGGTTCCCCGTCACGCCCTGAGGGGCAGTCGCACCCTGGAGTCCCGGCCCTCCTTCGGGCGTGGCGCCCGTCCAGGATGCATCCGCCGGGCGGAGTGCGCGCAGCGACGTGTCGAACGTCCCGGCGATGATGCTCACTCTGATCGGCTCCGCGATGACCATGGGGATCAGGGAGATGATCGTCGTGACGCCGAACCAGAAGGTGATCTCGTGCGGCCCGATCACCCGGACCAGCGCGACGCCGAGCACCGGCTCGATCGCCTTGGCGACCGCGTACAGCAGCAGATACGAGGCGATCATGACCGGCCCTGACCGCCAGAGCAGAAGCAGAGCCTGTCCCATGAGCGCACCGCGCGAGCGCAGTTCGGTCGTGAGAGACGCCACTCGCTCGCGCACCGCGGCCGGCACCCGGTCGACGCCCGCGCGCATGCGCTCGCTCAGCCTGGCCTGCACGCGCAGCCGCTCCGACGCAATCGCCTGCCCGTACACCACTCCGGCGACCGCCAGCCAGGCCAGCGGCTCGAGGATCACGCGTCCGGCGTGCTCGAACAGCCATTCGACTCCGCTCAGCATCCACTCCAGCGGCACGAACTGTCCGGCGAGCCAGGCGCGCAGGTCGGTCACCCACCCTGCGAAGGCGCGAGTGGCGAGCCATCCGAGACCCGCATCGACCGCCTGCATGAGCAGCAGAAGGGAGAAGAACACCCAGACCACCTCGAAGTACAGCGCGACCAGCGCGACCGCCTTCGGCATCCGCTCGCCCCACCGGCTCCACGCGAGGCGACCGGCCACGGCGAGGACGATGATGAGGATCGTCCACACGTTGAACGAGAGGTTCAGGACCACGTCTCCGCTGGATGCCTCGTAATCCGCCGTGCCGATCTGACCGAGGCGCTCCTCCAGCGCCCGGTTGGCGTAGGCGATCACATCGACGTTGAGCTCCTTCTGCGCGGTGTAGACGGCGAAGAAGGGCAGCACGCTCGCCAGCAGGGTCGCCATGAAGTCGGCTCGCCGCTCACGGGCGGCGGCGGGCAGAGGCGAGATGGCCTGCAGCGCGCGCAGTCCGTCGCGGATCACGAGGAACATGCCGACGAAGCCGATGAGTCGTGCGAGGACCGCAAGCGGCAGGATCAGCAGCCCCAGCGTCGCACTGTGCCCGCCGACGAGACCGGCTGCCTCGATGAGCAGCTGATGCACCAGCGTCGCCCCGAGGAACCACGCGAGAAGCGCCGGCCAGTGCCGCCACAGCACCCGGCCCGTAGCCCTCAGGATGTCGAGCACGGCCTCACACCACCGATCAGCGCCGGACTCCTATTTCCATTCCCACGTGTCGATCACGTGGTCGATCTGCTCGTCGCCGTTGTCGTAGGGAGTCGTCACCGAGATGATGAAGAGCCGCAGCTGCTCGCCGCCGGCCTGATAGGGCTCCGGAACGAGGACGGTGATGAAGGCCTTGGTCTTGGTCTCGGGCACGTTGCTGTCGACGCGGGTGATCGTGGCGGGAACGCCGCCGATCGTCGTGGGCTCGTGCAGGCTGATGATCGTGCCCTGCTGAGAGAAGTACTGCTGGGTGCTCTCGATCGCGTCGACCACGGCATCGACGTCGCCGCCGGGTGCGAGGCTCTCGGCGTCCGCCGCCGAATACGGATCGACCTGGATCTGGCCCGCCACGTCTCCGCCGCCGGTCGGCTTGAACGTGCCGTCGTCCTGCCACTCGCCCCAGAGCTCGAGTGCACCGAAGCAGGCCTCGGCATCCGCCGTCGAGATGTTGTTCACGAAGTACTGCGGTCCGTCGTACGACCAGCACGGAGTGTCGATCTCCTGCCCTGAGACCGCCGACCACGTCTCGACGTCGGAGTCGGAACCACCATCCGAGCCGCCGTCCGACTCACCGTCAGAGGAGTACGTCGTCGGGTCGGGTGCCGGATCGTCGATCGCGCCGATCACGGTCAGCGGGATCACGAGGAAGAAGATCGTGGTGGCGATGCTGGTGAGCGCGGCGAGGGCGGAGAGGGCGATGGCCGCCCAGCCGAACCCCTTGCGCTGCGGCTTGCGAACCGCGACGACGCCGAGGATGATCCCGACCACGGCGATGATGAAGCCGAGGATCGGGATCCAGCCGAGGATGAACGCGACGATGCCGACCACGAGTGCGGCGATCGCGATGCCGCCTCCAGGAGGCGCCGGCTGGGGAGCACCGTAGCTGCCGATCGGATACTGCGCCGCCGGGTACGCGGTCCCCGGATAGCCACCGCCAGGCAACGACTGCTGCGGCTGGCCCGGGTACTGCGGCTGGCCTGATTGCTGCGGCTGGCCCGATTGCTGCGGCTGGCCTGGGTACTGCGGCTGGCCTGGATACTGTCCGTCGCCCGACATCGTGCACTCTCCTCCGGTACGCGGATCCCCCCGCGATGCTGTCGGATCCGAGCGTACTGGAACGGGCGTTCAGCTCCAGAGGCTGGGGGCGCTCTTGCGTACGGGAGGAAGAGCGGATGCCGCGGCCCACTCGTGCACCCAGGGATCGATCTCCGGCACCCCGTCAGGCTTTCCGACCGCGGCGAACAGCTCCTCATTGCTGACCGTGCCCCCGGTGCGGCGCAGCATCCGTGCCCTGACGATCGCCCGCGCGTAGATCTCCCCGTCGACCACCGCGCGGTGCTCCATGAACACGGCCTTGTCGTCGTGCCCGATGAATCGCGACTGCACCTCGAAACGCTGCCAGAGCTGCAGGGACTTGCGGAAGGTGATGGTCTCGCTCGAGACGACGGCATACCAGCCGCGCTTCTTCATGGCGTCGAACAGCCCGGTGCGGATGAGCAGATCCCAGCGGCCGAGATCGAACAGCGACAGGTAGCGGCCGTTGTTCATGTGCTGCAGGATGTCGATGTCGGAGGGCAGCGTCGTCAGACGGATGGTCCCGACCGCCGCAGGTTCGAGGGACTTGCCCTGCCGCACGCGGCGCCGTGCGCCGAGGATCACGAGCAGGGTGCGCCAGATCACATTCACGAGGATTGATCGTAGCCTCGCGCCCACGAAACGCGAACATCATTGTGAGAAACCTCCATCGTGGCCGCTTGTGTCGCGCGCGGCATCCGCTCGATTTCCGCTTCGCACGAGCCGCGCGTAGAGTCGCGGCATGAGCGCCGAAGCCCACCCTCAGATCACCGTCCGCCCGGTCCGCGACGTGGATGCGGAAGCCCTAGGTCGCGTGCACGCGCAGTGCTGGCACGAGACCTACGATCACCTGATCAGCAAGGCAGCACTCGAGAAGATCTCGCCGCGCCGCATGGCCGAGCTCTGGACGCACTGGGCCGCTCAGGGCGAGGAGTTCAAGATGAGCGCCGCACTGGTCGACGGCGAGATCGTGGGCTTCGTCGGCTCGGGTCCTGCGCGCGACAAAGACGCCCCGGCGCTGCGCGAGCTGTACTTCATCTACCTGCTCGACGCGTACCACGGCACGGGCATCGGCCAGAAGCTGTTCGATGCCGCGGTCGAGAAGGATGAGCCGCTGTACCTCTGGGTCGCGGAGGACAACCCTCGCGCGCACCGCTTCTACACGCGCAACGGCTTCACGCTCGACGGCGCGAGCCACACCGAGCCTTTCCTCGGCGAGACGCTCACCGAGGTGCGCTTCACGCGCTGACTTGCGGCGCGCGCCGCCGTCCGCGGCGTCGAGACCCCCGCCTATTGCCGAGACCCCCACGTATCGACGTGAATACGTGGGGGTCTCGGCGCTATGTGGGGGTCTCGATGAGGGCCGGAGGCTGCGTCAGCGACCGGAGACGTTGCCGAACAGCTTCGCGATCGGGGCGATCACGAGGGGACGGGCTGCCGCCCAGCCGGCCGCGATCACCGCGATGGCGACGACGAACACCCAGAAGCCGGTCCCGCTCACCGCATCGGACGACGCGAACATGTGGTTCAGGTTCGCGAGCATGCCGGTGAGGAACACCAGTGCGACGTGCGCGATGATGAACAGCACGAAGTACAGCATGACCGGGAAGTGCACCTTGCGCGCCCACTCGATCGGGTACGCCTTGGAGAGCCGCTCGGCCCTCTTCGGCCACAGCCCCGACATGCGGAATCCTGTGACGGCCGCGAGCGGGGCGGCGAGGAACACCGTGACGAAGTACGCCAGCTGCTGCAGGCTGTTGTAGTTGTTCCAGCCGTTCTCGGCCGGCCAGTCGAATGAGACGTACTGCAGCGCCGCGGACAGCGCGTTGGGCAGCACCTCCCAGCTGGTCGGCACAATCCGCACCCAGTGCCCTGTGGCGAACAGCAGCACGAGGAAGATCACGCCGTTCGTCAGCCACAGGATGTCCAGCGCCTGGTGGAACCAGATCGTCAGGCTGACCTTGCCCTTGGGGTTGTTCCTCGGCGTCCAGAACGCGGTCGGCCGCTTCTCGCGGCGGATCGTGAGCCCCGAGCGGATGATCAGCACCATCAGGAACATGTTGAAGAAGTGCTGCCAGCCGACCCAGGGCGCGAAGCCCGGAGCCACGTGGATCGCGGGTTCGTACTCGCCAGGGAAGGCTGCGAGGAAGTCCTGCATGAACGGCAGGCTGAGCAGCGTGCGCACGAACGCGACGACGGCTGCCGCGAGAACGCCCAGGCCCGCCGCCGCGAACAGGCCCGCGATGGCCTGAGGCCAGGTGGGGCGAGGGCGAGCGGATGCCGGCACCGCCGGGATGTGTCGAGGTGCCTGTCCGTGCCAGACCGTCCGCCGGGTCGGGATCGGGGCGAGGTCGGTTGCCGGGGCGACGACGGCGGATGCCGAAGCCGCGCCCCCCTCGGCGAGCAGCACAGGGGAATCGGGTCCTTCGTACGCCGCCTCGTCGATCTCGGCGACGGTCGCACGGCCGCGAGCCACGGTTCCCGCGGGCGGCCACGGGTCTCCGCCCGCGGTGCGCGGCAGGCCCCGGCGAATCGGGATGCCGTCGTCGTCCGCCGCCGCCTCTGGTGCAGGCGCGCCGCTTCGTGGAGCCGCGGAGGGGGCCGACACGCCAGTTCGAGGGATCGACTCGGGATTCCGTCCGACATCTGGCGTGTCGCCCCCCGAAGCGACGGGGGCCGCGCCAGGAGAGACGGGCGCCGCCGCGGCGGTCGACGTCTGGGCATCCGTCTGGCCGACCGGCGGTGCGGCGCCGCCTGCGCGCGTGCCCGCGGGCGGCCACGGTTCCCCGCCGGGCTCTCGCGGCAGTCCGCGACGGAGCCCAGCGGACCAGGCACCGGCGCCCGCGACATCCGGCCTATCCGCACCCACGGCGGCAGTACCCGCCGCGCCCGCGACGGCTTCCGCCGCCGCGCCGACGCCGGCATCCGCGCGCTCCGCTTCGGGGGTCGACACGCCGCTTCGGGGGATCGATTCGGCGTTCCGTCCGACATCTGGCGTGTCGACCCCCGAAGCGGTCGCCGGCGCTCCGGGCAGCTCGACCGCGGCGTCGGCGGGAGGCCAGGGCTCGCCGCCGGGCACGCGCGGCAGGCCGCGCCTGAGCATCCGCGTGACCATGCCTACTTCTTCCGCGCCTCGAGGGCGGCGATGACCTGCGGGACGACGGTGAACAGGTCGCCGACGATGCCGAAGTCGGCGACATCGAAGATCGGCGCCTCGGCATCCTTGTTGATCGCGACGATGGTCTTCGACGTCTGCATTCCAGCGCGGTGCTGAATCGCGCCCGAGATGCCGAGGGCCACGTACAGCTGCGGCGACACCGAGACGCCGGTCTGCCCGACCTGATGCGACTGCGGGATGTACCCGGCGTCGACCGCGGCGCGAGACGCGCCCACCGCCGCGCCGAGCGCGTCGGCGAGCTGCTCCACGAGCACGAACTGCTCCTTCGAGGCGAGTCCACGCCCGCCGGAGACGACCCGGGTCGCGCCGCGCAGGTCGGGCCGCGAGGACGCCTGCTCGACGGCTTCGATCGGACCGGCGGATGCCGCGGCGCCACTCACCGGAGACGCACCGGTGCCGCCTTCGAACACGGCGTCCTCGACGGCCGCCGCGCGCGCCTCGACGGCTCCCTGGCGCACGGTGATCACGGGCGCTCCGAAGGTGGGAGCCGAGTCGACGAGGTAGGCGCCGCCGTACACGGAGTGGTGCGCGACGACACCCTCGTCGTCGCGGGAGACTCCGACCGCGTCTACCGACAGGGCGAGCTTCGCCCGCACCGCGAACCGTCCGGCGACGTCGCGACCTGCCACCGAGTTCGACAGGAGCACGGCGTCGGGCTTGACCCGCTCGTAGGCGCGCTCGAGGGCGTCGACGATCGGCACCGTGAGCAGCGCGGCATCGCCCTCTTCGGAGATGACCACTGCCGCACCGGCCTGTGCGACCTGGCCCGCCGCATCCGCGGAGCCTCCGACGACGAGTGCCACCGGCGAGCCGATGGTCGACGCGGCGCCGATCAGGCCGGCCGTGCTCGGCGCGGCATTGCCTGCGGGGTCGACGTCGACGAGGACGAGGATCGGGTTCTCGGGGTAGCCCATCATCACACCAGCCTGTTCTGCACGAGGTACTCCACCAGCTTCTCGGCGGCATCGCCGTCGTCGACGATCTTCACGCCCGCCGCCCGCGGCGGCTTCTCCGCCACCGCCGTCATGATCGATCGCGGCGCGAGAGACGGATCGGCCGAGACGCCGAGATCGGCGAGCGAGAGCACCTCGAGCGGCTTCTTCTTCGCCGCCATGATGCCCTTGAAGTTCGGGAACCGGGCGTCCGGCAGAGCTTCGGTGATGGAGATGACGGCCGGGAGGGATGCCGAGACGTCCTGCGATCCGGCATCCGCTCCGCGCGTGCCCTTCACGGCATCCGCGGTGATCTCCACGCTGGTCAGCGCGGTCGCCTGCGCCCAGCCCAGGTGCTCCGCGAGCATCGCGGGGATCACTCCGCCCGAGCCGTCCGTCGAGAGGTTTCCGGTGATCACGAGGTCGGGTGCTCCGCGACGGATCGCCGCAGCGAGCACCTCGGCGGTGAGAGTCAGATCGGCCCCGGCGAGCTGCTCGTCGGCGATGTGGACAGCGGATGCCGCGCCGATCGCGAGAGCCCGTCGCACCGACGCCGTCGACCCGGCGGGAGCCATCGAGACCGCCACGACCTCGGTGCCCTCGTTCTTGTCGGCGTAGCTCAGGGCGACCTCGAGAGCGCGCTCGGTGATCTCATCGAGCACCACGTCTCCGGCGGCCCGATCGGCCAGACCCGTCTCGAGATTCAGCTTGCGATCGCCATAGGTGTCCGGCACCTCTTTGACCAGGACGAAGATCTTCATCGATTGCTCCTCACGACTGACTCGATTCTAGTCCCCCTGGAACTCAGTGTCTTTATGGGTGCAACTGAGACTCAAGGCATCCGATGCCCTACCGTAGAACCGTGGTCCAGCCCCGTCCGTTGCCCGTGGATCCGCTCGCCGAGGCGAAGCGGCAGTGGCTCGCGCACGGATGGACGGATGCCGCAGACGGCATGACCGTCGTGACCTCGGTGATGCGGGCGCAGCAGCTGCTGCTCGCTCGGGTCGACGCCACGCTGAAGCCGTTCGCCCTGAGCTTCGCCCGCTACGAGGTGCTGCGACTGCTCGCCTTCAGCCGCTCGGGGCGGCTGCCCCTGTCGAGCGTGGTCGCGCGCCTGCAGGTGCATGCGACGACGATCACGAGCACCGCGGAGCGCCTGGTGCGCGATGGGCTCGTGATCCGCGAGCCGCACCCGCACGACGGCAGGGCCGCACTGCTCTCTCTCACACCGGCGGGCCGTGAGCTCGTAGACCGCGCGACCACGGCGCTGAACGCCGAGGTGTTCGCCGACCCGGGCATCAGTACGGAGGATGCCGCGGAGCTCGTCGCGATCGTCGCGCGCATGCGCAAGGCCGCCGGCGACTTCACGGACCCCAGGCCCCAGCCCGAACCGCTCTGACATGGCGGAGTTCGTGCTGGAGACCGTGATCGCGGCAGCACCGGAAGCGGTGTTCGCGGCATCCCTCGATCCGGGTCTCCACGTTCGCTCGATGGCGCAGTACGGCGAGACCATGATCGAGGCCCCTGAGGGCGGAGTGTTCCGCGAGGGATCGACGGTGACGTGGCGCGCGCGGCACTTCGGCATCCCGTTCCGGCTGCGCTCGCTCGTGTTCGACATCGATCGACCGCGGCGGTTCTGCGACCGGCAGATCTCGGGCCCCTTCGGGGACTTCCTGCACGAGCTCGTGTTCGAGGAGCATCCGCAGGGCACGCTGATGCGCGACACGATCACATTCCGCTCTCCCCTCGGGCTGCTCGGCCGGATGGTGGACCGGCTCTTCATGCGCGAGTACATGCGGCGGATCATCGCAGAGCGCAACGCGGTCCTGGCCCAGGAGCTCGAGGGGCGCGGAGCGACGGCACGCTGAGGACGCAGGTCGGCGGCTCAGCCCTGCCGGCCCTTGAAGCGCGGATTGAGCTTGTTGATCACATACACGCGACCGCGTCGGCGCACCACCTGCGCGCCCGGCTGATTCTTCAGGGATCTGATGGATGCACGTACCTTCATTGTCACTCCTTACTGAGAATGGTTATCATTAGCGATGATAGCGGAGGAAGCGAGAAAGAGGGCTCGGATGGATGCAGTGAACGTGGTCGCGGTGGTCGGCGGATGCGCTCCGGAACGCAGACGGTACGCACGACGCCTCGCGCTCGCCGACGGACGGATGCTGGTACCTGCGACGGCGCTCACGCTGACGCCGGATCCGGCGGAGATGGCCGCCACCCTCTCCCGCCGCGCCGAGCCGGCATCCGGCGCGGTGGTCGAGTTCACGGCCGACATCGATGCCACCGCGCTCATCGGAGCCCTCACCCACCCCGAGTCGGGCATCCGCCTGACCGGACTGGTCTGCGTGGTCGACGCGACGCACCTCCTTGACGACCTGAATCGGCCCGACCACATCCGGACGAGGTCGCCGCGCGCCGTTTCGGATCTGACCGCGATCGCGCTCCTGACCGCGATGCAGCTCGAGTACGCCTCGTCCATCGTGCTCGTGAACTGGGCCGCGCTCGAGACGCCACGGCTCTCGCTCACGATGGCCCTCATCAGCCATCTGAGCCCCCGGGCCCGACTGCGGCTGCACCGCGAGGGGATCGAGGTGCTCGAGGATCAGGCGACATACTCGTCCGCCCAGGAGCGGCCCGGCTGGATCGGCATCCTCAACTCCGACTTCGCGCCGCACATGACAGACCGCCGCGTCAGCGCGCTCCGCTACGAGCACGTCCGCCCTCTTCACCCCGCGCGCCTGGCGGCTCTGCTGGACCGCATCGAGCGCGGGGAGTTCGGGCTGGTGATCCGATCGGCAGGCTTCTGCCGGCTGGCCACGCGTCCGCAGGCGACCGTGCGCTGGGAGCACGTCGGGCGGACCATCTCGCTCTTCCCTCTCGAGGAGGACGGGCGCATCGATGACGGAGGAGAGCTCCTCGCGATCGGTCAGGAGCTCGCGATCATCGGCGTCGACCTCCGTCTTGCGGCACTGCGCGCGGCGTTCGACGATGCCGCTCTCAGCGACGGCGAGCTCGCCGCCGGCCCGCGCCTCTGGAGCACATTCCCCGACCCGTTCCCGGCCTGGCGGTCCGTGCCCGATCACTCCGACTGACCGGTGCGCGCGCCGTCGCCGCGGGCTAGAGTCGCCCCATGACCGAACTCGGCCTCCACACCGTCCTCTGGGGATCCGGGCCCGCCGCCGCGATCGTGCTCTCCGACGAGCAGGTCGAATCGCTCGGCGCCGGCAAGGCGTTCCCCGTGTCTGTGACGATCGGCGGCCGCACCGCGAGGCTGCGCGTGGCCCGCATGGGCGGCAAGAACCTGATCGGATTCAGCAAGGCCGTGCGCGCCGAACTCGGAGTCGAGATCGATCAAGAGGTCGACGCGGTGATCGCGGTCGATACCGCAGAGCGCACGGTCGAGGAGCCGCCCGCGCTGGCCGAGGCCCTGGATGCCGATCCTGCGCTGCGCGGCGCGTTCGACGCCCTCTCGTACACGGCGCGCAAGGAGCACGCACGGACGGTCGCCGAGGCCAAGCAGGAGGCGACGCGCGAGCGCCGACTGGCCAGGATCATCGAGTCGCTCCGCGGCTAGTCCCGCTCAGCGGTTCTGGAAGTCGGGCGCCCGCTTCTCGCGGAACGCCGCCATGCCCTCTTTCTGATCCGCGGTGTCGAACAGCGCCGCGAACGCCTGCTTCTCGTGGGCCAGCCCCTCGGAGAGGGTGGTCTCCATGGCCGCGTCCAGCGCGGCCTTCGCCGCGTAGACCGACGGCAGCGACTTGGAGGCGATGGTCGTCGCCAGCTTCTCGGCCTCGGCGAGGAGATCGGATGCCGGCACCACACGCGACACGAGACCCGAGCGCTCCGCCTCCTCCGCGCCCATGAAACGTCCTGAGAGCACGAGCTCGGCCGCCTTGTAATAGCCGACCGCGCGGATCAGCCGCTGCGTGCCCCCCATGCCGGGGATGACACCGAGATTGATCTCGGGCTGCCCGAACTTCGCGGTGTCGGCGGCGAGGATGATGTCGCACATCATCGCGAGCTCGCATCCACCGCCGAGCGCGAACCCTGACACCGCAGCGATCACGGGGGTTCGCACCGAGGCGAAGTCGCGCCAGATGCCGAAGTGGTCGGTCGCGATCATCTCGGCGGCCGACATCGACTCCATCTCCTTGATGTCGGCGCCCGCGGCGAAGGCCTTCTCCGATCCGGTCACCACGATGGCGCCCACGCCCTCGTCGCTGTCGAAGGCGACAGCAGCCGCGGTGACCTCCTCGGCGACACGGCTGTTCAGCGCGTTCAATGCCTCAGGGCGGTTCAGGGTGATCCAGCCGACGCGTCCGCGCTGCTCGACCAGGATCGTCTCGTACTCCGTCATGCGTGTCTCCGCCTCGTCCATGGTGATCTCAGTATCAGACATCTCGAGACTTTTCGTCTCGCTCGCTTCGCTCCCTCGCTCAACGACCGGGAAGCGAACCCCCAGAGTCAGACGCGGTCCTCGCGGATGTCGGTGATGATGCCCGAGAAGTCGCGGGTCGCGCCGGAGCCGGCGGCGAAAGCCGCATACAGCTGCTGCGCGAGCCGTCCCATCTTCGCGTCGGTCGCAGTCTGCTCGATAGCCTGCAGGGCGAGCCCGAGATCCTTCGCCATCAGGGCGCCGGCGAAGCCCGGCTGGTAGTCGCGGTTGGCGGGGCTCGTCGGCACCGGCCCCGGCACGGGGCAGTTGGTCGTGATCGACCAGCACTGACCCGAGGCCTGAGAGACCACGTCGAACAGAGCCTGGTGCTCGAGCCCCAGCCGCTCCCCCAGCACGAATGCCTCGGCGACCGCGATCTGCGACACAGCCAGGATCATGTTGTTGCACACCTTCGCCGCCTGGCCGAGGCCTGTGCCGCCACAGTGCACGATGCGCTTTCCCATCGCCTCCAGAAGCGGGAGCGCGGCGGCGAAGTCCTCGTCCGAGCCGCCGACCATGAAGGCGAGCGTGCCGTTCTCCGCCCCGACGACTCCGCCCGAAACCGGCGCGTCGATATTGCGGTGCCCCGCGGCGAGCGCGAGCTCGTGCGCGGTTCGGGCCTCGTCGACCGCGATCGTCGACGACTCGATGAACAGCGTTCCCGGCGCCGCTGCGGCGAGCAGTCCACCCTGATACGCCTCGATCACGTGCGTGCCTGCGGGGAACATGGTGATCACGACATCCGCGTCGGCGACGGCATCCGCTCCGCTCGCCGCCACCGGGATGCCGGCCTTCTGAGCCGCCTCGACGGCGGCCGGCACGACGTCGAAGCCGTGCACCTCGTGCCCCGCCTTCACAAGGTTCTTCGCCATCGGCAGGCCCATGTGGCCGAGGCCGAGGAACGCGATCCTGCTCATGATGTGCTCCGCATCTGCGTGGATCCGGCTGGGCGCAGCATCTCGCGCCCCACGATGAGTCGCATGATCTCGTTCGTCCCTTCCAGGATCTGGTGCACCCGCAGATCCCGCACGACCTTCTCGATCCCGTAGTCCTGAAGGTACCCGTAGCCGCCGTGCAGCTGAAGGGCCCTGTTGGCGACGTCGAATCCGGCGTCGGTGGCGAAGCGCTTGGCCATCGCGCAGCGCATCGTCGCATCAGGCGCCTTCTCGTCGACGGCCTGCGCACCGTCGCGCACCATGAGCCGTGCCGCCTGCAGGTCGGTGCGCATGTCGGCGATCGCGAAGAGGATCGACTGCTTCTCGGCGAGGGGCTCGCCGAAAGCGACGCGCTCGTGCACGTACTGCACGGCGCGGTCGAGAGCCCACTGCGCGCCTCCGAGGGAGCAGGCCGCGATGTTGAGCCGGCCGCCGTTGAGCGCTGACATCGCGATCGCGAAGCCCTCGCCGTCTTCGCCGAGCATGGCGGATGCAGGAACCCGCACCCCGTCGAGGATGACCTGCCGCGTGGGCTGAGCATGCCAGCCCATCTTCTTCTCAGGGGCGCCGAAGCTGAGGTTCTCGGAGTCGCCCGGCACGAGGAAGGCCGAGATGCCCTTGGCACCAGGGGCGCCTGTGCGTGCCATGACCACGTAGACGCCGGCCTCGCCGGCCCCGGAGATGAACTGCTTGACCCCGGTCAGCAGATAGAAGTCGCCGTCTTCGACCGCGCTCGTGGCGATGTTCGCGGCATCCGACCCGACCCCCGGCTCCGTAAGGCAGTAGCCTCCGAACTCCTCCATGGCCGTGAGCTTCGGCAGCCACGTACTGCGCTGTGCGTCGTCGCCGTGGGTGTCGATCATCCACACGACCATGTTGTGGATCGAGATGTAGGCGGCCACCGCAGGGTCGGCCCTGGCGAGCTCCTCGAAGATCGCGACGGTGTCGGTGCGGCTGAGAGCTGCACCGCCGAAGTCCTCTCTCACGTAGATGCCGCCGAGCCCGAGCTCGCCGGCCCTGCGAAGCGATTCGCGGGGGAAGATGTGCTTCTCGTCGCGCTCGAGCGCGTGCGGTGCGAGCTCGGTGTCGGCGAAGTCGCGGACGGCCTCAAGGATCGCCTCGCGCTCCTCGGCTGTGGTGGTGACGGTGGTCATTGTCATGTCCAATGGGTCCCTGAGCTTGTCGAAGGGTCGTGGGTTCAGTGCATCGTGGGGATGACGAAGCTGGCGCCGTCCTTGATGCCGCTGGGCCAGCGGCTGGTGACGGTCTTGGTCTTCGTGTAGAAGCGGAAGGCGTCGGCGCCGTGCTGGTTGAGGTCTCCGAAACCTGATCTCTTCCAGCCGCCGAACGTGAAGTATGCGATCGGCACGGGGATCGGCACGTTCACGCCCACCATTCCGACCTCGACGCGGGCGGCGAAATCGCGGGCCGCGTCACCGTCTCGGGTGAAGATCGCGACGCCGTTGCCGTACTCGTGCTCGCTCGCCATTCGCAGCGCCTGCTCGTAGTCATCGGCCCGCGCGATCACGAGCACCGGGCCGAAGATCTCCTCCCGATAGATCGCCATGTCGGAGGTGACGTGGTCGAACAGGGTCGGGCCGAGATAGAAGCCCTCCTCGTGGCCCGGCACCGTGAAGCCGCGCCCGTCGGCGAGGAGCGTCGCTCCCTCATCGACGCCCTGCTGGATGTATCCCTCAACCCGCTCGACGGCCTCGCGGGTGACGAGCGGTCCGTAGTCGACGTCTGCCGCGAGCGAGGAGCCGACGCGCAGCTTCGCGACGCGTTCCATGAGCTTGGCGGCGAGAGCATCCGCAGTCTCCTCGCCCACCGGGACCGCCACCGAGATCGCCATGCAGCGCTCCCCCGCCGAGCCGTACCCGGCGCCGATCAGCGCATCGACCGCCTGATCGAGGTCGGCGTCGGGCATCACGATCATGTGGTTCTTGGCGCCGCCGAAGCACTGCGCGCGCTTTCCGTGCGCGGCGGCGGTCGAGTAGATGTACTCGGCGATGGGTGTTGAGCCCACGAAGCCGACCGCCTTGATGCGGTCATCCGTGAGCAGCGCGTCGACTGCCTCCTTGTCGCCGTGCACGACGTTGAGGACCCCCGCAGGGAGCCCCGCCTCGAGGAACAGCTCGGCCAGACGCACCGGAACCGAGGGGTCGCGCTCGCTGGGCTTGAGGACGACGGCGTTGCCCGCGGCGAGCGCGGGGCCCGCCTTCCAGAGCGGGATCATGGCCGGGAAGTTGAACGGCGTGATGGCCGCGACCACTCCCAGCGGCTGACGCATCGAGTAGACGTCGATTCCGGCGCCGGCGCCGGTGGAGTACTCCCCCTTGAGCAGATGCGGAGCGCCCGCAGCGAACTCGATGACCTCGAGGCCCCGTTGGATGTCGCCCTTCGCGTCGTCGACGGTCTTGCCGTGCTCGCTCGCGAGCAGCTCGGCAAGCGGCTGCATCTCCCGCTGCACCAGATCGAGGAAGCGCAGCAGCACGCGAGCGCGCTTCTGCGGATTCGTGGCCGCCCAGCCCGACTGGGCCGCTTCGGCGTCGTCGATCACGGCCCGCACCTCGTCTGCGGAGGCCAGCGGCACGCGTGCCTGCACGGCGCCCGAGCTCGGATCGAAGACGTCGGCGAATCGGCCCTCGTCGGGGGTGAGAAGCGATCCGCCCACGAAATGCGGAATTGTGCGAGTCATTGTGTGACGTCCCTTCGTGCCCTCGTTGGCACAATGCGATTCTAATCGGATATCCGACTATTTACTAGGACATCCTTGTAAATCGGATGGCTGCCGCTCCCGGACGCGCTCATCCGCCGACTGCTCTTCCCCTGCGGCCCGCGGTCACGGTAGACCTTTAGGAGTGCGCCTGATCGGCGCTCACCCGATCGCATCGTGGCGGCGACCTTTCGCTCCGATGCGCGCGAAAAGGAGAAACATGTCTCAACGTACGACTCGAGCACGACGACGTGCTCTGGCGACGACCACCGCGCTCGCGCTGGTGACCACCGGTTTCGTGACGCTCGGAGCCGGCTCCGCCACCGCGGCCCCACCCGACGCCGATGCCCCGCAGGCGCCTGCGACGATCGGCGCCGACGAGTATTACATCAACTACGTGTCGCCCCGCGCAGAGGGTGCCTTCGAGGCATCCGACGACTCCGCGATCACCAGCGGCAGCGCCAGGGGCCCGTATGGCGGCAGCTCTCTGGAGCGCGCCGAGAAGAACGATGAGAAGTTCGCTCAGGGCAATCCGGTCGCCGCGAGGCAGCTCGCGAAGACCGAGGCGCAGTCGATCAAGACGGGCAAGAGCCCGAAGGCGCTGAAGCACTCCAAGACCACGCAGCAGGCGAAGCTGCTGACGATCCTCGTCGAGTTCGACGGCACGGACGACTTCTCGGACGTCTACGTGCCCACAGAGTTCGGCGCCACGACCTGCATGCCAGGCGGTGTGCAGGGCCCCACCCTGCACAACAACATCCCGAACCCCGCCACCGTGGCGCAGCCCGACAACAACAGCATGTGGGTGGCGGACTTCTCGTCCGAGCACTACAACAAGATGCTGTTCTCGGAAGACGGCATCACCGAGCGCGTGCGCACCGACCTCACCGGCCCTGACGGGCAGCCCGGATTCGACATCTCGGGTTACACGATGAAGAACATGTACGAGGAGATGTCCCGCGGCGCGTACACGCTCACGGGCGAGGCCACCGCGTGGGTGTCGGTGCCGCACTCCGAGGGCTACTACGGCGCGACCGTCTGCCACCTGAACGACGAGGGCGAGTACGAAGCCGGTCCGATGCAGGACCAGCAGGGCCACCCGGACAACCCGCTCGGACCCGGCCAGCTTCCGATCGACGCGGTCGCGGCTGTCGCGGCGGCGAACCCGGACTTCCCCTGGGCGGACTACGACATCGAAGACCAGGGCGACCGCGACGGCGACGGCAACGTCAACGAGCCCGACGGAGTGATCGACCACGTCGTGCTGGTGCACGCGGGCGAGGACAAGTCGGGCGGCGGCGGCAAGGAGGGCACCTACGCGATCTGGGCCCACTCGTCGGCCGTCGCGGGCGGCGCCGTCATCCCCGGCACCGACCTGAAGATCTCGAACTACATCATCCAGCCCGAGGACTCGGGTGTCGGCGTGTTCGCGCACGAGTACGGTCACGACCTCGGTCTTCCCGACCTGTACGACACCTCGAACAACGGCAACTCCGACGTCGACTTCTGGGATCTGATGAGCTCCGGCTCGCACTCCGGCCCGATCTTCCAGTCGATGCCGACGCACATGGGCATCTGGGACAAGTGGATCCTCGGCTGGGTCGACCCGCAGGTCGTGAACCCCGGCGACGACCCCACGACGATCAAGGTCGGCCAGGCGTCGCGCCCGAAGAAGGGCACCCAGGACGGCATCAAGATCAACCTGCCGGACAAGAAGATCGTGCTGTCCGAACCGCACAGCGGAGCGGAGATGTGGTACTCCGGCGCCGATCAGAGCTGGGCGGACGCGCGCCTGACCCGCACGATCGACTCCGTGCCGGCCGATGCGAAGTTCTGGATGTGGAACGACTACACGATCGAGGAGGACTGGGACTACGGCTTCGTCGAGGTCTCGACCGACGGCGGCAGCACCTGGACCGAGCAGAAGGTCTACGACGAGGCAGGCTCCCTGGTCTCGACTGACGACGGCTACTCCGACCCGAACGGGCGCATGGCGGACTTCGGCGGAAAGAAGTACGGTCTCACGGGAGACTCGGGCGGCTGGCGTCACGACTACGTCGACCTCTCGGCGTACGCGGGACAGAGCATCCAGCTCCGCCTCCGCCAGGCGACGGATGCCGCGTTCGAGGATCGCGGGTGGTTCTCCGACGACTTCGCGCTGACCAGCGCGGGAGCCGAGGTGTGGACCGACGACGTCGAGTCGGGCGACAACGGCTGGACCGCGACGGACGTGAGCTGGACAGACACGAGCGGCGCCGGCTGGCACCGCGACAGTGGCACCCAGATCAAGGCGCAGTTCTACATGGTCGAGTGGCGCAACACCGATGGGTTCGACGAGGGCCTGAAGTACGGCTACACGACGGTGTACTCCGAGGAAGGCTGGAAGGTCGAGAAGGTGCCGTACAACGCACCGGGCGCACTCGTCTGGTACCGCGACACCGCCTACGGTGACGCCAACGACGTCGTGAACCACGTCGCCGACAACCTCACGAACCTGCCGAGCTACGGCGCGAAGGGCGGCCTGCTGCTCGTGGACAGCCACTTCGATCCGCTGCGCCGCACGGGCGCTGAGGCGGCGCTCGACCCGTCGACGCTCAAGAACGTCTCGACTCGCGCGCAGTCGTCGAACGCCGCGTTCGGTCTCGTGCCGACCGCGTCGTTCAAGGACTGCCTGGTCGACGCGAACCTCGCCAACGAGGCGTGCACGACGTTCGCCCCGCAGGCGCCTGTGAGCACGTTCACGGACGACCAGGGCTGGGTCGCCGGCATCGAGCTGCGGGGCGGCCAGCTGCTGAACCGCCTGCGCGACTCCTCGGTCGTCGTGCCTTCGGTGAACGGCACGCCCTACTCGACGCGAGTCGTGAACCCCGACGGCACTCCCGCGACCGACGCGTACGGGCTCGACCTCGGGTTCACCGTGCTCGGCACCGGTAACCCGGCCGACGCGGGTGTGGGTTACGGAACGGTCGTCACCGTGAAGAAGTCGATGCAGGGCGACACGGCTGCCCTCATCACCGTCACGGCACCTCGCGCGGGCTGACCCCGAGCGACAGATCGGAGAGGCGCCGGTTCCGCATGTCGGAGCCGGCGCTTCTGCGTGCGCTCCCGCGCCGCCCCTCATGTCAGGTCGCCGAGATGCAGAGCGCGCACGCCCCTGTTGTGCAGCACGAACTGGGCGCGCAGCGGCACATCGAGTGCGGCCGCAGCGTCGAGCATCGCACGCGACCATTCCCTGTCCTCCACGCCGACGACACTCGAGCCGAGGCGCTCCCACACGAGCACGACGGCGGCGTTCCCGGTCATCTCGCGCAGCATGCCGATGCGGTGCATCAGCAGGGTCGCGTGATCGACCTCGCCCAGATCGTCGGTGCGGGTCATGACAGTGGGGTCGTCGGGATAGTCGTCCATGGGCATCAGCGGGTCGCCGAGGCAGCCGCGGTCATCGATGAACATGAGCCACATCTGACGCCGGCTGGCGCGGTCGAGGAGGAGCTCGATCAGTGAGCGCAGGTCTTCGCCGGTCTCGAGCGGACGGTCTTTCAGCGGGGTCGTCGCGTCTGTCATGCCCCGATGATGCGGCATCCGCCGACGTGGCCTCCGCGGAAATCCGCGACCTGTGGATGACTTCCCGACAACCGCCCTAGGTGCAGGAGAAGTCGGATGCCGGGAGGTCAGGCGCCGTCAGACCGCCTGCCGGGATCAGCCCCCGAGCGAACCACGGCGCAGGACCCGAAGCATCCCGCCGACGACCAGCAGCAGCGCCGCGAGGAGCGCAAGGCCCCAGGGAAGCGTCGCCCCCGTGGAGGCGAGACCCGCCGGCGCGGAACCGGCGCCGGCGACCGCCGATCCCGCTGAGGGCGCCACCACGGTCAGCGTCGCGCTGACCGGCTCACGCCCTTCGGCGGTGATCACGAGCGTGTGTGCTCCCGGCGCGAAACCGGCGGGGATCGCGACGTCGAAGCTCACGGTCCCGTCGGCGCCGGCGGCGGGGATGCCGTGGATCTCGATCGGGTCGCTGTGCAGCGTCGCCGCGATCTGCTCTCTCGCGGCGAGCCCTCGCACCACCGCCGTCAGCACGCTGCCCTGGAGGACCTTGTCGGTCGACAGGTGCACCGTGGCGGCCGCTGAAGCGGGTCCGCCCTGGTCGTCGACGAGCACGGCGACCGAGCGGGCGGGTACCGTGACCGTGCCGGTCGCGGCATCCCACGTCGTGGTCTTCACCACGGCATCCGATCCGTTCGCCTGCGCCGGGGTCAGCGCGAACGAGCGGCCGGCGAGCCCTGACACCGTCTGGGTCGCGGCGGACGGCGAGGCGTTGAACACGACCAGCGCACCGTCGAGCTCGGGGTCGACGTCGTCACCGACGAGGTCGTCGATCTGCATCACGATCACGCCGGGCGCGGCATCCGCTCCTCCGTTCGGGAAGGTCACCTTCTGCTCGATGAGATCCGCCGATCCGAGGCGCAGCAGGTCGACCTCGTCGCGCACGCGGAGCAGATCGAGAGCGGATGCCTCGGCCGCCGCCATGTCGGCAGCGCCCGGCTTGAGGGCCGGGTTCTCCAGCAGCGGCGCCATGAGCGGCCACTTCTCCTGGTTGTCCGCCGCGGTCGGAAGGCCCGAGCCGAACGTCGACTCCTGACCTGTCCAGTCGATGCGGTTGAACCAGTCGCCCGAGTTGTAGCTGTTGCGATCGAGCGACTTCGAACGCAGCAGCTCGGTGCCGGCGTGCCAGAACGAGGGCGACTGCGACAGGGTCACTGTCGCGAGCTCGAGCGTGTTCATGCGCACCCGGTCGGCCATCGAGGTGCCGACCGGCAGCTTGAACACCGAGAGGTCGTAGAGCGTCTCGTTGTCGTGCGCATCGACGTAGTTGATGACCTCGCCCGGCTCGTCGGCATAGCCGGCCGCAGATCCGCGGTAGTCGATGTCCTCGCCGGCGGTGATCTGCCCGTCGCTCGTCATGAACGTGAAGTCGCGCAGATTGCCCGCGAGTCCCAGCTTCACGAGATCGGTCTCGTGGCCGAGGTCGGCCAGCGCCTGCTCGGTCGTGCCGTTGATCGGATCGCCGTTCGGGTCGGTGCCGAGACCGGTGCCGAAGCCCTGACGGAAGGTCGAGGTGCCGTCGACGGGGCTGCCGCCGTGCACGGCGTCGCGCAGGCGGTCGTTGAACGTGCCGATGCCGGTGCCGCCGAGCTGCCCCTGCGTGGCCTGTTCGAACAGGGCGTTGTTCGCGACCTCGCCGAAGTTCCAGCCCTCGCCGTACAGGTAGATCTTCGAACCGTCGACGCCGTCCTCCTCGAGGGTGAGTGCGTCGAGCGCGTCGCGGATCGCCTGCATGTTGGTCGTGGAGTGGTGCCCCATGAGGTCGAAGCGGAACCCGTCGACCTTGTAGTCGCGCGCCCAGGTGACGATCGAGTCGACCATGAGCTTCTGCGCCGCGAGGTGCTCGGTGGCCACGTTCTGGCAGCAGGTCGAGGTCTCGACCGAACCCGCGGCGTTCAGGCGGTGGTAGTAGCCGGGCACGACCTGGTCGAGCACCGAGGTGTCGGCCTCGCCGGATGCCGCGGTGTGGTTGAACACCTGGTCGAGCACGACCTGCAGACCCATCTCGTGCAGTGAGCCGACCATCGAACGGAACTCGCTCACGCGCGCCCCGCCGTTCGCGTCGACCGCGTACGAGCCCTCGGGCGTGGAGTAGTGGTAGGGGTCGTAGCCCCAGTTGAAGCCGTCCTCGTCGGCTGTGGCCTGCACGCAGGCCTGCTGCTGATCGGATGCCGGCCCGAACGACGCGAGGTCGCAGTCGGGGGTGGCCTGCGCCGCCCGGTCCTCCTCGATCGTGGCGAGGTCGAACGAGGGCAGCAGGTGCACGGTGTTGATGCCGGCGTCTGCGAGCTCACGCAGGTGATCGGTTCCGGCGCTCTTCTCGGTGAATGCCAGGTAGGTGCCGCGCTCGTCCTCTGGCACCGTCTCGTCGCTGATCGAGAAGTCGCGGATGTGCAGCTCGTAGATCGCGCGGTCCACCGACTTCGCGACAGACGGCGACGCGGTCTTCTGCCACGTCTTGGGCTTCCACGCCTTGTCGTCGAGGTCGATCGCGACCGAGCGCTCGGAGTTCGGGGTGAGGGCGACCGAATAGGGGTCGGTCACCTGGTTGGTCTCGATCCTGCCCGTGCTCGGCGCGAAGACCGTCACCTCCCACAGGTACTCGACGCCCTTGAGGCCCTTGTCGCCGTTGACCGTCCAGGTGCCGGATGCCGCGTCCCACGTCGCGTCGTGACGCTGAGGGTCTCCGGACGATCCTGCCGCCCAGGTGAGCAGGCTCACGCTCTGCGCGGTCGGCGCCCACAGGCGGAAGGTCGGCTTCTTGCCCGTGAACGTCACGCCGAGATCGACCTTCTCGAGCGCGTTCGCGTAGAGATCGTCGAGCACCCCCGGGATCTGCACGCCCGTGAAGGCCGTGAGCGCTCCGGCCGGGTCGCGCTGGGCGACGGCGAGCTGGGCGCGCACGAGGGCCGCGGCATCCGCTCCGTCGACCTTCAGCGCAAGATAGCCCTTGAGAGCCGGGAACTGCGCGAGCTGGGCATCGGTAAGGCCGCCGTCGATCACGCTCAACGCGATCGGGTCGCCACCGGCGACCTCACCGTCGGTCACCGCGAGCGAGGCGTCGGCCGAGGAGTACAGCTGATACGCGGCCTTGTCGGTCGTGCCCAGGTTCGCAGGCCACGCGATCGTCGCCGCGTCGATCCAGTGCGCGCGGGATTCGCCGGTGCCGGGCAGCGGCGGGTCGGTGCTGACGATCTCGAGCACATGGGTCGCGAGCGTGTAGCGGAACGTGGTGACCTTGCCCTCGGTCGCGCTGAACGAGATGTTCGCGCCTCCCGGAGCGCCGTCGGCGCCGTAGTTCTCGGTCCAGCTCAGGCCGTGCGCGACCTTGAGCTCGTAGGCGCCTGTCGGCAGCTCGTCGGTCGCGAACTCGTACACGCCGTCGCGGTCGCCGTCGGCCATCAGCGTGGCCAGGCAGTCGGGCGACCAGTCGGCCGCGCAGCCGAGCTCCGACTGCTCGGATCCGGGCAGCGTCACGATGGGGCCCTCGGACGTGGACTGCACGATGTTCGTGCGCGGGTCGAAGTAGAAGGTGATCGGGCCGCCGGCGTGATGCACGGAGACATTCGATCCGTCCGGCACGCCGTTCGCGCCGTAGTTGATGGCCCAGCTGCCGTTGATCGCGGCCTTGTACTCGTAGTCGCCGGCGGGGAGATCGAAGGTTCCGGCCCACACGCCGTCGGCGCGCAGCGTGAGCTTCGCCTTCTCGCACGCGGGATCCCAGTCGCCCGCGCAGCCCATCTCGGAGTTGAGGCTGCCCGGCACGGTGACCATGTCGATCGGCGACTCGGGCTCTTCGGGCGCGGTGAGGGTGACGGCGTTGCCGACAGAGGCGAAGGTGGATGCTGCGGAGTGGTGGCCTGCGGCATCCGTCGTCACCGCGCGGTACTCGACCAGGGTGCCCTTCTTGAGACCCGCGATGTCGTGGAACACGCGCGGGTCGGTGTCCTCAGCGGTGCCGAGAGCGTGCCACTCGTCGCCGCCGGCGACGCGGTAGGCGAAGCTCGTCTGCGTCCACTGGTCGGCGATGGTCGCCTGCACGGCGGACTGACCGGTGACGCCGGCTCCGGCCGCGGGCACGCTGATCGTGACGGGAGCGGCCTCGGCGGGTGCCGTGACGGTCTTGTCGGCCTTCCAGACGACAGCCGAGAGAGCCGGGACGGTGATGCTGGTGGCGGCACCGGCATCCGTCGTCAGCGCCGCACCGTCGCCGTAGAGCACGCTGTAGCCGGCGTCGGCGGTGAGCGTCTTGAGGTCGACGGTCTGCGCGCTCGTGGCGTTGTTGACGGCGACGAGGTACTCGACCTTGTCGGAGGCGTCGACCCGCGAGAACGCGTAGACGCCGGCGCCGGATGCCGCGTACCGCTCGATCTGCGCGCCGTCGACGAGCGCGGGGTTGCTCTCGCGAAGGGCCGAGAGGCCGGCGATGTGCTGGTAGAGCTCGCCGTCGGTGCCGTAGCGGTCGACCGAGCCTGCCTGCTCTCCGGTGACGAGCTTCTGGTTCGCGTAGTCGCTCACCTGCGATGCGAACATAGTCTGCCGCGCGTCCTTGTCACCGCCGGGGCCGGCGAAGCCCTGCTCGTCGCCGTAGTAGACCACGGGCTGACCGCGCGTGAGGAACATCAGGTCGTGCGCGAGCTCGTCGCGCTGCACAGCGCTGTCGGTGTTCTGCAGGAACGATCCGACCCGGCCCATGTCGTGGTTGCCGAGGAAGGTGGGAAGCGCCGTGGCGCTCGTGTCGGAAGTCGTGTAGCGGTCGTCTCCTGCGAACAGGCTCTGCAGCCCCTTGGCCGAGTTCCCGGAGGAGTAGCTGACGGCCGACGACTGGAACGTGAAGTCGAGCACCGAGTTCATGTCGGTGTCGCGCACGTAGGGTGCGAGCTTCACGGGGTCGGCGTCGTAGACCTCGCCGAACATGAAGAAGTCGTCGTTGCCCTTGGAGTGCGCGTAGTCGAGCACCTCGGTGGCGAACTGCTGCCAGAACTCGAAGTTCACGTGCTTGACGGTGTCGATGCGGAAGCCGTCGATGCCCAGGTCGACCCACTTGTCGTAGACCTGCACGAAGCCGTTCACGACGGTCGGGTTCTCGGTCATGAGGTCGTCGAGGCCGCTGAAGTCGCCGTAGGTGACCGACTCTCCCGACCAGGTCGAGTCGCCGCGGTTGTGATAGAGCGTGGGGTCGTTGAGCCACGCAGGCGTCTTGGCGTCGGGGTCGGTCACGACGGGCGTGTAGGGGAAGCTCGTGGCGGGGTCGAGCGTCGGGAAGTCGCCGGTGCCGGCGTAGTCGGCCGGGTCGAACGCCGTGCCGTTCGCATCCTTGTACGGGCTCGTCGCCTGGTCGATGTAGTCGTACTTCTTCTGCGCGTAGTCGATGACGTCGGCGGTGTGGTTGGTGATGATGTCGAAGTAGACCTTGATGCCGCGGGCGTGCGCGTCGGCGATCAGCGCCTGCAGCTCTTCATTGGTGCCGAGATGCGGGTCGATGCGGGTGAAGTCGGTGACCCAGTAGCCGTGGTAGCCGGCGCTCGCGTTCGCCCCCTCGCCCTGCACCGGCTTGTTCGCGAAGCTCGGGGTCAGCCAGATCGCGCTCGTGCCGAGGCCTTCGATGTAGTCGAGGTTGTCGCGGATGCCGGCGATGTCGCCGCCCTGGTAGAAGCCCTTGTCCGTGGGGTCGAAGCCGGTGGTGAGGCGATCACCCGTGAGACCGCCGGTGTCGTTCGACGTGTCGCCGTTCGCGAAGCGGTCGGTCATCACGAAGTAGAACTGCTCGCCCGCGCCGGTCTGGCGCACGGGCTTCGAGATGAGCGCATCGTCTTCGCTCGTGTAACCGGCGCGGAGGTCTTCGACCTCGACTCCGACCCGGTGGATGTTGTCGTCGAACGTGAACCGCAGAGTCGCGGGGCCGGCGATCGTCAGCGGGATGTTGTCTCCGCCGCCGTCGAGTCCGTAGGCCTCGTCCCAGCTGTCATTGAGGGCGACCTTGTACTCGTAGGTGCCGGCCGGCACTTCGAAGGCCGCGCTGTAGATGCCGGCCGCACCCGTGGGCGCGAGCTCGGTCTGGGTGCAGTCGGGTGCCCAGTCTGCGGCGCAGCCGAGTTCGGACTGCAGGTCGCCAACGAGGGCAGCCGTTCGCTCCGCGGCGGATGCCGGGGCGGTGCCGATGGCGGCCAGTGCGGTGGCGATCAGCGCGGCCGCGGTGAACGCGGCTGTGCGGCGGGTGTTGGTCGTCTTCGACACGAGTGCTCCCTGGGAGGTGGGAGGGCACGGCGACGTGCCCGGATGCTGTGCTCGTGAAGTTATCAGTTGGCCGAGAGGTTCTGCAAGCGCTTCCAGTCAGAATCTCGCTCGATATGCGCGTTGCTGGCGTTCCGCACCTCCCTTTACGCAAGCGCTTCCAGAACGTGTGGGCGGGGTGCCGCTCGTGTCAGTCCCGAGCGAGTGCGGTGACTGCGAGGGCGAGCTCGGCGCCGCTCGGCAGCGACTGCGGGTTCATGAGCCACATGATGCCGAGACTCTGCACGAGGGCGAAGTCGAGCTTGGCCACGGCCTGCACCTGCGCGTCGTCGAGCTCGGGGTGAGATGCCCGCAGCTGCTCGGCGATGCCCTGATACCCCTGCTCGGCCGCGTCGCCGAGTGCACGTGCGCCATCGGCGTCGCGCAGGACGCGCACGGTGTTCTCGAGACTGGCGAGCAGGGCCTCGCGGTTCTCGGCGAACACGGTGGGAATGCGATCCCACAGCTGAGCGAATCCGTCGAGCATCGGCAGCGCAGCGGTCTCGCCCACGATCGCCTCCATGCCGTCGCCGATGCCGTCGCCGACCGACTCGAGGAGCGCGGCCGTCACCAGCTCGTCCTTCGAGCCGAAGTGGTAGCCGATCGCGGCGAGGCTCACGCCCGCTTCCGCCGCGATGTCGCGAGCGGTGACCTTGGCCACTCCTCGCTCGAGAATCGCTCGGCGAGCACCGGCCAGCAGGTCTTCGCGGTTTCCCATGCGATGAGCCTATCGGATTCTCAGACATTCGTATTAGACAGATGTGCAAGTCCTGTGTTAGACATCTGTGTGAGACAAATGTTCAATTCACCACGGGAGCATCCGATGACCAGCAGCACCCCCACGACCCACATCCTGATCTCCGGCGCGGGCATCGCCGGACTCGCCCTCGCGCTGCAGCTTGTGCGCGGCGGCATCCGCACCACGATCGTCGAACAGGCCGCAGGCCCGCGACCCGGAGGCCAGGCCGTCGATCTGCGCGGAGCGAGCCGCGACGTCGCCGCCCGCATGGGCTTGACCGAGGCGATCGAGCCGTACCGTGTGCACGAGAAGGGACTCTCGTATGTCGACGGGCGGGGCCGCGTGTTCGGCCGCATGTCGATGGAGGCCTTCGACGGCAAGGGCGCGGTCGCCGAAGTCGAGATCGCCCGTGGCGACCTCGCGGCCGTGCTGCGGCGTGAGCTGGTGGCCGCAGCGGACGGACTGCTCGATCTGCGCTACGGCGACCGGATCATCGCGGTCTCGCAGGATGAATCCGGCGTGGACGTGCGCTTCGAGCATGCGGATGCCGCGCGCTTCGACGTCGTCGTCGGCGCGGATGGTGTGCACTCCTCGACGCGACGACTCGTGTTCGGCGGCGAAGAGCAGTTCCGCACCTATCTCGGCGGCTACGCGGCGTTCTTCACGATGCCGACGCCGGACGACATCGAGGAAGGGTGGTTCTCGATGCGGTTCACGCCCGGGACGACGTTCGGCATCCGCCCAGACCTCGATCCGGCCACGGCCAAGGCGATGCTCACGCTGCGGATCGACCGTGACCCTGCCCTGCGCGGAGATCTCGCGGCGCAGAAGGAGCTCATCCGCCGCGCGCTGCACGGGGCCGGCTGGCACGCCGACACGATCCTCGCGGCGATGGATGCCGCGGATGACTTCTATTTCGATGAGCTCGTGCGCATCGACGTGCCGAACCCTGTGAGCGGACGTGTGGTTCTGATCGGCGATGCCGGCTCGAGCGGGTCGCCGATGTCGGGCATGGGCACGGCCACCGCGCTGATCGGCGCGTGGCTGCTCGCCGAGCGGATCGCCGCAGGCAGGGGCGACCTCGACGGCGCGCTCGCCCGATTCGCTGAAGATGTCGCACCGTTCGCCGAGAACGGCAAGACCCTCATGGGCGGCGGCATCGAGCGCATGGTTCCCGAGACTCGGCTTCAGGCCGCCCTGCTGCGCGCAAGCATGGGGGTCATGCTCTCACGCCCGATGCGTCCGCTTGTACGGCGGATGTTCGCGACCGCCCAGGCGGACCTGCCGCTGCCCGAGTGAACGGCGAGTTCGCCGGGCGTTCACCGTCCGGACACGTTCGCCGACTACAACTGCTTCTGCGCGGACGAAGGCTTGGACCGGATCGGGTAGTCACAGCATCCGCGCACTGCGGCCTTCTTCACGGCTCGCACAAGACCCCCGCCGAATCGGGTCGGCGGGGGTCTTCTCTGTCGGCGGACGCGCCGCTACACGCGCTCGATGATCATGGCGTTCGCCATGCCGCCGCCCTCGCACATGGTCTGCAGACCGAGGCGCCCACCGGTCGCCTCGAGGTGGTCGATCAGCGTGCCGAGCAGCCGGGTGCCTGATGAGCCGAGGGCGTGCCCGAGGGCGATCGCGCCTCCGCGCGGGTTGAGCCGGGCGGGATCGGCGCCGAGCTCGGCGGCCCAGGCGAGCGGCACCGAGGCGAAGGCCTCGTTGACCTCGTAGGCGTCGAGGTCGTCGATCGTGAGACCCGAGCGCTCGAGCACCCGACGCGTCGCCGGGATCGGGCCGGTGAGCATCATGAGCGGGTCGTCGCCGACGACGTCGAACGCGCGGAACCGCGCCCGCGGCGTCAGGCCGAGCTGCTGCGCTCGTTCCGCGCTCATGAGCAGTGCGGCGGAGGCGCCGTCGGTGAGCGGCGAGGAGTTGCCGGGCGTGATGCGCCAGTCGATCTCGGGGAAGCGGGCGGCGAGAGCGTCGGTGCGGAAGGACGCAGGGAGCCCCCCGAGCCTGTCGACCGTCGTGCCCTCGCGCACGGTCTCGTCGGTCGCGGCATCCGGCGCCTCAGGCACCGCGATCACGGTGCGCTCGAAGAAGCCGTCCTGCCAGGCCCGCGCGGCACGGGCATGCGACTCGGCGGCGAAGGCGTCGAGGGCGTCGCGCCCGAGCCCCCACCTGTGCGCGATCAGCTCGGCGCTCACCCCCTGGTTCACCAGCCCCGACCGGTATCGCTCCCGCAGCCGCGGCGACATCGGCGACCCGCCCGCGGCCGAGGCGCCCAGCGGAACCCGGCTCATCGACTCCACTCCCCCGACGACCACGATGTCGTTGTGCCCTGCGGCGATGCCGGCCGCGGCGAAGTGCACGGCCTGCTGACTCGAGCCGCACTGACGGTCGATCGTCGTGGCGGGCACCCGCTCGTCGAATCCGGCCGCGAGCACGGCCTGCCGCGCGATGTTCATGGACTGATCGCCGACCTGGCTCACGCATCCGAGCATCACGTCGTCTACCTGCGTCGACTCCAGGCCGTTGCGCTCGAGCACCGCCGCGAGCACGCCCGCCGCGAGGTCGACAGGGTGCACATCCGACAGCGACCCTCCCGGCTTGCCTCGGCCGACGGGGGTGCGGACGACATCGATCAGGACGGCTTCGCTGCGCGTGCTCATGCCTCCATTCTCGCCCTCCGCCGGGCGCCGCAGGGCCGCCGGCAACCGAATTAGAATCGAGGTGCGCCGCGACCCTGGCGCCGACCATCTCGACGCGCCCGCGACCCGGGCCGCCTGCTCTCTCCGAGGACCCACCATGTCCAGCGAACCCATCACCGTGTCCATCCGCCGCGAGGTCGACCCCGAGCGCATCGCCGAGGCGACCGCGTGGGTGCAGACCGGCGTCAATCTCGCCAACCGCTACCCCGGATTCCTCGGGTCGGGGTGGGTGCGCGCCGGCGAGGACTCGCACGTGTGGCACATGCTCTACCGGTTCGCGAACGAGGAGACCCTCGACGCGTGGGAGCAGTCGGCCGAGCGCGAATGGTGGAAGTCGACGGGCGAGGGCTTCGTCCGCAGCGAGCGCTCGCGTCGCCGCTCGGGCATCGAGGGCTGGTTCGACGAGCCGACGACCGGCACGATCACCGTGCCGACCGCGAGCGGTGCGACGACCACCGTCTCGGTCGTGCACACGCCCCCGCGGTGGAAGCAGGCGGTGTCGATCTGGCTCGGGTTCTTCCCCGTGAACCTCGCCTTCACGTACGCGATGAGTCCGGTGCCCGGATGGGATGCCGTGCCGATCTGGCTGCGCGTGCTGGCCACGACGCTCGTGCTCACCCCGATCATGACCTACTGGGTGCTGCCGTGGGTGACGCGCTCGCTGCGCAACTGGCTGGCCCGCTGACGTCACCCGATCAGAAGTCGGCGACGGCGGCGCGCAGCGCCCGGTCGACCACGTCGACTCCTGCGACAGGGGGGCCGGGGCGGCGCACCAGGAACAGCGTGTTGATCGGCGGGTCGTCGGTCGGGCGCAGCTCCACGAGGCGCCCATCGGCCAGCTCGTCGGCGATCAGATAGGTGGGCAGCACCGTGACGCCTGCCCCGGCGACCGCTGCCGCGGCGAGCGCGCGGAGGTCGGGCATCACGAGGTCGGGCTCGCGGTCGAGCCGCTCACCGAACACGTGCCGCCAGTAGCGGCGCAGGATCGGCAGGTCGTGCGCGTAGGCGAGCAGCGGGTGCTCGAGCCTCGGGCTCTCAGCGGGTTCGATGCCCAGTGCGGGAGCGGCCACGAGAGCGAACTCCTCGTCGCACAGAGCGGGGGCCGGCAGCCCTCGGCCGCGCGGGCGCACCGCGGAGATCACGAGGTCGAGGCTGCCGGTGCGCAGCTGCGCGAGCAGATCATCGGCGAGACCGGGAGTGACGGCGAGACGCAGCCCCTGGGCGATCGCGGGGGCCAGCGCCGGCATCGCCACGCGCTCGAGGAACTCGGCTGCACCTCCGAGCCGCAGCGGGGAGGCGGTCGCCTCAGCGCCGGCGATGAGAGCCAGCTGGTCCAGAGGCCCGGCCAGCCGCGTTGCGAGATCGTCTGCGCGAGGAGTCGGGCGGATGCCGCGCGCGTGCCTCTCGAACAGCGGCTCGCCCATGTGCCGCTCCAGAGTCTGCAGCTGGGCCGTCACCGAGGACTGCGCCAGGCCCAGCATCCGAGCGGCCGCCGAGACCGAGCCCGAACGGTGAGCCGCGAGAAACGTCCGCCACAGCGCGAGGTCGCGCAACCCATCGGAATTCCGATCGCTCATATCGTGAATCTATCGGAATCGCCCGGTCACGGCATCCGTTCTCCCTGATACACCTCACCGAACTGGAGTTCCGACATGTCCCACGTCCTCTTCGTCGTCACCGCCGCCCGCACCTGGACCCTCGCCGATGGCACCGCACACCCCACCGGCTACTGGGCCGAGGAGCTGCTCGCGCCCTACGAACTGCTCACCGCCGCCGGTCACGACGTGTCGTTCGCGACGCCCGGCGGCATCGCGCCGGTCGCCGACGCCGGGAGTCTCCGCGACGGCGACGCCGATGCCATCGCCGCGATCGACGGCCTCGCCTCCCCGCTCGTGCTCGCCGCCGTCGACCCCGCGGCGTACGACGCCGTGTACTACCCCGGCGGCCACGGACCGATGCAGGATCTCGCGACGGATACCGACTCCGCAGCGCTGATCACCGCGACGATCGCCGGCGGACGGCCGCTCGCCGCGGTATGCCACGGCCTCGCAGCTCTTCTCCCCGCGCGCGACGCCGAGGGCCGCCCGGTCGTCGCCGGCCGCACGATCACGGGCTTCTCCGACGAGGAGGAGCGCATCGGCGGCCTCGCCGACCGCGCGCCGTTCCTGCTCGAGTCCTCGCTGCGCGAGCTCGGCGCCGACATCGCCGTGGCGGAGCCGTGGAGCGACCACGTCGTGGTCGACGGACAGCTCATCACGGGCCAGAACCCGCAGTCGTCGGCATCCGCCGCCGCAGCCCTGGTCGCGGCGCTCGCCTGAGGCGATCGACCAGCCCCGGCATGTCGGGTCGCAGTTCGTGCCGCTCTCCTCGATGAGGCGGCGCGAGCTGCGACCCGAAGCGTGGTCAGCGGCTGACCGAGACGGGCGTCGTCAGGTGCGGACGCGGCACGACGCGCATGTCGCCGGTCATCTGCACTCGCACCGCCTCCGTGTCGCGACTCGACGGGCCCACGCGCAGCACGATCTCGCCCGGTTCGACGATCCGCTGCAGCCCCCGCCCTGTGAATGCGGTTCGATCGGCGTGCACTTCGAAGCGCACGCGAGCCGTCTGCCCCGGCTCCAGGGGCACGCGCGTGAAGCCGATGAGCTGCTGCACCGGCCGCGTCACCTGGGCGACCGGGTCGCTCAGATACAGCTGCACGACCGCAGCACCTGATCTGTCGCCGCCGTTGCGCACCGACACCGAGAGCTCGACTGCGCCGTCGGTCGTCATCGAATCCGCCGAGAGCCTGGTATCTCCGAACTCGAACGACGTGTACGACAGCCCGAATCCGAACGGATACAGCGGAGTCGTGTCAAGGTTCGAGATGCCGTCGCTCGCGTGCCCCAGCGGCGGCGCCAGGTAGGTGTGCGGCTGACCGCCCGGCGAACGGGGGATCTCCACGGGGAGCCTCCCCGAAGGATTCACCCGCCCGGAGACGACCCCCGCGATCGCAGAGGCTCCCTCCTCACCGGGCATGAACGCCTGCACGATGGCCGCGCACCGGTCGACATAGGCCCCCAGGGCGTACGGGCGCCCGGAATTCACGACGAGCACCACCGGCGTGCCGGCGGCGAGCACCGCCTCCACGAGATCGTGCTGTCGACCGGGCAGCCGCAGATCTTCGACATCGCAGCCCTCGCCGCTGGTGCCGTTGCCGAACAGCGCCGCGAGGTCTCCGACTGCGAGCACCACTGCGTCGGCGGCGCGGGCCGCTTCGACGGCATGCGCGATCCCGGTGATGTCGTCCGCGAGGATCGGAACACCGGGCGCGTACGTGATCTCCGCCGCAGGGAACTCGCCCTGCATGCCGTCGACGAGCGAGGGCACCTCGATCCCGAGATGAGGACCGTGGTGCGCCATCACGTGGTTCGGGAAGGAGTAGCAGCCGAGGAAGGTGCGGGGCTCGGCGGCGCATGGCCCGATCACAGCGAGGCGCTGCGATGCGCCGAGGGGAAGGGTGCCGTCGTTGTGAAGCAGCACGACCGCCTCTTCCGCAACGTGGCGTGCGAGCGCCCGATTGCTCGCGCTGTCGAGATCGCGATCGGGCTCGGCCGGTACGGCGGCAGCGGGGAGCGCGTCCTCGCTCGGGGCGTCGAGCAGGCCCAGCTCGGCCTTCTGCGTGAGCACCCTCAGGAGGGCTCGGTCGATCAGGGCCTCATCGAATTCACCCCGCTCGACGGCGATCCGCAGGCGGCGATACGCGTCGGCGTCCGGCAGCTCAACGTCGATGCCCGCGGTCATCGCCAGTGCCCCCGAGGCCGCGCGATCGGGCGTCATCCTATGCATGATGTCGAGGAACGGGATCGCCCAGTAGTCCGACACCACGGTTCCCTCGAATCCCCACTGCTCCCGGAGCACTTGGGTGAGCAGGAGAGCGGATGCCGCAGCCGGCTCCCCATCGATGTCGGAGTAGGAGTTCATCACGCTGCGCGCACCGCCTCCGCGGATCGCCATCTCGAACGGCGCCAGCACGACGTCGGCGAACTCGCGCGGTCCGATGCTCACCGGGGCGTGGTTGCGACCCGCGCGGGAAGCTGCGTATCCCGCGAAGTGCTTGAGAGTCGCGATGATCCCGGCCGATTGCAGGCCCCGCACATAGGCGCTGCCGACCGTTCCGACGAGGTAGGGATCTTCGCCGATCGTCTCCTCGACACGGCCCCAGCGATAGTCGCGCACCACGTCGAGCAGAGGCGAGAGCCCCTGATGCACGCCGACAGCGCGCATGTCCGCGCCGATCGCCGCACCCACCTGGCTGATGAGATCCGGGTCGAAGGTGGCTCCCCACGAGAGCGGAGACGGATACACCGTCGCCCCGAAGGCGGTGAAGCCCGTCAGGCACTCTTCATGGGCGACCGCCGGGATGCCGAAGCGGGATGCCGCCGCAATCCGCTCTTGTGCCGCGCGCAGCGCCGAAGCTCCCTGCCGGGGAGTCACGGGTGCTGTGCCGAAGGGCCGGGTGAGCTGGCCGAGGCCGTGAGCGATGGCCTCGTCGAAGGGCCGACGGGCCTCGTCGAACGCGTGCTGCAGCGGGGCGACATCGCCGTCCTCGCTGGAGCCGGCCCCCGCGGGGCGGTCCCAGAAGCTACCGAGCTGAGCGAGCTTCTCCTCGATGGTCAGCTCTGCGGCCAGTGCGGCGGCGCGCTCGCGCGGGCTGAGGGCACGGTCGTGCCACGGGAATGAGATCATCACGATTCTCCTGAGGTCGAGCGCCGGGCGGCGCGGTTCTAGAGCCGGGCCGTCACTTGCCGAAGCCGGCTGTCAGCCCGGACACGAGCTGGCGGCGGCCGACGATGTACGCGGCGAGGATGGGCAGCGCGGAGAGGACCACGGCCGCGAGGACAGCCGGCACGTTCATGGTGAACTCGCCCTGGTACGACCACAGTGACAGCGGCAGCACTCTGGTCTCCGCGCTCTGTGTGAGGACGAGGGGGAACAGGAACCCGTTCCACACGCTGAGCGCGTTGTACACGCCGACGGTCACGAGAGCGGGCTTCGTCATCGGGATCACGAGACTCCACAGGATGCGCAGCTCCCCCGCCCCGTCGACGGTCATCGATTCGAACAGCTCGCCGGGGATGTCGCGCAGGAAGGTGCTGAGGATCAGCACCGACAGCGGGATCGCGAAGGCGACGGACGGCAGGATCAGCGCCCACAGAGTGTCATAGAGACCCAGCTGCACGATGAGGTAGTACACCGGGATGATCGTCGCCTGGATGGGGATCGCGATGCCGAGGAGAAACAGACGGAACACCCGCGAACTCCAGCGGGAGCGGTTGCGTACCACGGTGAACGCGGCGCCCAGCGCGACGAGAAGCGTGACCGCGACCGTCGAGATGGTCACGACGAGCGAGTTGCCGATGTAGCGTCCGAAGTCGTTGCCGATCACCGTCGCGTACGCGTCGAGCGTCGGGCGGCTCGGCAGCGACAGCGGTCTCTCCTGGTAGAAGTCCTCGCGGGGGCGCAGGCTCGTGACCACGATGAAGTAGATCGGCAGCAGCACGATGGCAAGCCACAGCCAGCCGAGGATCCCTGCGGCGATGTTCGGACGTCCGTTCAGCGCCGAGGTGCTCATGCGCCCTCCATCTGGCTCTCCATCCGGCCGGTGCCGGAGAGACGGTTGAGGCCCAGCGCGATGCTGAGGCCGACGACGACGAGGATGACGGCGACCACGCTCGCGCCGCCCATGTCATAACTGCGGAAGCCCCGCAGGTACATGTCAAGAGGCAGGATCCGGGTCGCATAGCCCGGTCCGCCTCCGGTGAGGACGAACACCAGATCGAAATAGGTGAGCGAGCCGACGATCATCAGAGTCGAGGAGGTGATGATCGTGTACTTCAGCTGCGGAAGCGTGATGTGCACGAACTGCGCCACCCGCCCGGCACCGTCGATCGTGGCCGCCTCGTACAGGGACGGCGGGATCTGCCTCACCCCTGCCTGATACAGCAGCGAGTGGAAGGGGATGAAGCTCCAGGCGATCACGACGAGGACCACGCCGAGGGCGAGATCGGGGCGCCCGAGCCAGTCCAGATCGAGAAAGGGCAGATCCTGCCCGACGCCGAAGTTCGGGTCGAGGAGCGACTTGAAGACGATCGCGATCGCCGCCGCCGAGAACAACTGCGGCAGGAAGAACAGCACCGAGAGCACCGCGCGGTAGCGCTGACGCCCGGCCATGAACACGCCCAGCAGCAGCGACAACGGCGCCTGCACGAGCCAGGAGCCGACCGTGAGCAGGGCCGTGAGCCAGAAGGCGTTCAGCACCACAGGGTCAGCGAAGACGCGCCCCCAGTTGTCGAATCCGCTCCATGTCGGCGTGCCGAGTCCGTCCCACTCCATGAAGGAGAGCACGAGCACGCCGCCCAGCGGGATGAGGGCGAAGCCCAGGAACAGCAGGAGGGCGGGGGCGGCGAACCAGAGGGACGGACCCCGCCGCACCCGGCGGGAAGGCAGCGCCCTCCCGCCGGGTGCGATGAGTGCTTCGGTCGCGGTCATGTCAGAGCGTCGCGTTCATGGCCTCGGCGAACTGCTCCGGCGTGATCTCGCCGAGGAAGATGCGGCTGAGGTTGTCGAGCAGCGGCTGAGCCTGGTCGCTGGGCAGCGCCTGGTCCCACGAGAGCTGGAAGTGCGGCGCATCCTTGACCATGTCGTACACGAAGCTGAGGTACTCCGGCTCGTCGGATGCCGCGATCTTGTCCTCCAGTCCCCTTAGCGGCGGGACTGTCCCGATCTTGAGGAACGCGTCGACGGCCTCGTCGGAGAAGGTCTGGTCGACGAGGAAGTCGATGGCCGCCTTCTGCTCGTCCTTCGAGGCGGATGCCGAGACGGACCAGAAGTTCGCCGGGTTGCCGACGATGTTCGCCGGGTCGCCCGCACCGCCGTCGACCGCGGGGAACGCCGCGAAGCCGAGGTCGCCGGCCTTCACGAAGTCCGCCGCATTGTTCACGAAGTCCGGATACACCCACGCGCCCTGCAGGATGAAGGCCGCCTTGCCCGTGTGCACGAGAGCGGTGTCGGCGCCGCCGTCCGCGACCACCGAGCCGAAGCTGTCGCCGAAGGCGCCGGCATCTTTCAGCTCCTGGATCTTCGTCAGAGCCTCGATGATGGCCGGGTCGCTCCACGCGTCCTTCTCGCCGTCGAGCACGCGCTGGAAGACCTCGGGGCCGCCGATGCGGTCGGTGAGGTACTGGATGTACATGAGCTCGGGCCACTTGCTCTGCCCGGCGAGCGCGATCGGGGTGACGCCCTCGCCCTTCAGCACGGCGACGTCCGCGAGCAGCTCGTCGTAGGTGGTGGGCACGTCGAGCCCCGCGTCCTTCAGGATCTTCGCGTTGTAGTAGAAGAGCACGGGCTGGCTCTGATTGTTCGGGATCGCGAACGTCTTGCCGTCGATCTCACCGTTCGCGACGACGGACGGCAGGATACGGTCACGCAGTTCGGCGGTCTGCTCCGAGATGTCGACGACCGAGCCGTTGGCGGCGTAGTCGGCGAGCGTGCCACCGGCCCACGAGAAGACCAGGGTGGGCGCGTTGCCTGAGCCGACCGCCGTGCGGATCTTCTCCTTGTACGCGTCGTTCGCGAACCACTCGACATCGATCTTCTGATCGGGATTGGCGGCGTTCCATTCATCGAACGACTTCTTGAACACCTCTTCCGATCCGCCGGTCAGCGCCCAGGCGCTGGCTCCATCGGATGCGGGCGCGCCGCCGGGGCGATTGCCACCGCCGCACGCGGTGAGGCCGAGCGCGAGCGCGCCGGCGGAGAGGACTGCGAGGGACCGGACGAGTGTGGTGCTTCTCATTGCCGTGGACCTTCCTTGGTTCGGGTGAGTTCGGGTGACTTCAGGCTGCGTCGACTGAGCATCGCGCCCTTCGAGAACTTTCGAAACTTCTGCTTGACTCGGTGCGCAGCAACACTAACGTTGAGGCGTACACCGCCGTCAATGCCGTCGAACTATTCCGAAAAGCTTTCGAGAGGTCCACTCATGAACGAAGCAGCCTCGCGCCCGGCATCCGCACGAACCGGACGCCGGACGACGCTGCGGGCCGTCGCCGATCTGGCGGGCGTGTCGATCGCCACGGCTTCGAAGGTCGTGAACGGACGCTCGGATGTCGCGAGCGAGACCCGGATGCTGGTCGAGCGAGCCATCGAGACGCTGGGCTATGTGTCTCAGGGCGAGCGCCAGCAGTCGCTGCAGGCGGCCGGCGAGTCGAGCGTCGAGCTGGTCGTCGAGCCGAAGGACGCCTCTCTGAATCCGTATCTCGCGACGTTCCTCGGCGGAGCACTGGAAGCCGCGGAAGAGCTGCGCGTCGCGCTGATCGTGCGCCCGTTCGGAACCGCATCCGCCCGCGCGCCCGTCGAGTGGGCGCGGGACCTCGCCCGAGCCGGCCGGTCCGGCGTGATCGAGGTCACGAGCGCATACTCTGCCGACCGGGAGCATGCGCTGGGGCGTGCCGGCCTGCCCATGGTGCTCGTCGACCCGCTCGATGTTCCCCGCACCAACACCCCCAGCATCGGTGCCACGAACTGGGCTGGAGCGTACGAGGCCACGAGACATCTGATCGAACTCGGCCACCGGGACATCCGCTACATCGGCGGCCCCGCGGGCGCGCACTGCAGCGTCGTGCGCGGGCACGGCTGGGCGGCGGCCATGGCCGAGGCAGGGTTGACAGCCGATGTCTCCGACCTGTCGCCCGGAGGCTTCACGTTCGAGCACGGACTCGAGGCTGCCACGGCGATGCTCACCGCGACCCAGCCTCCCACCGCCATCTTCGTCGGCAGCGATGCGTCTGCGATGGGCGTGCTGGAGGCCGCCCGCGTGCTCGGGCTGTCGGTGCCGGCGGACCTCAGCGTCGTGGGCTTCGATGACACGATCCTCGCCCGCAGCAGCAACCCGCAGCTGACCACCGTTCACCAGCCGATCGCGGCGATCGGACGCACCGCCGTCGCGACGATCGTGCGGCTCTCCCGCGGCGAGACGGCGCCCACCAAGCGCGTGGAGCTGGCCACCCATCTCGTGGTCCGCAACTCCACGGCCGCGCCGCCTCCGCACCGCCGGCGGTGACGGCCGGCGAGCGAAAGCATTTCGGGTTTCACCGATGACGGCCGGTTCTCTGCTCTGATTACACGCGTCACCCGCTCAGAGAGGAGCTTCCATGCGCCCGTCCACGCGCCGCCTCACCGCATCCGCGACCGTCGCGATCCTTGCCATCACCACCTCACTCGCCACGGCATCCGCGGCATCTGCCTACCAGCCGACGCCCGGCGACCTCTACGTCGCCACGGACCCGGCATCCTGCAACAAGTCCCCGTGCGTTCTCTACCCGAAATCGACGCAGCTGCCCAGCGGCCGGATCCTCGCGACCTTCGAGGACAGCCAGAGTGCCGTCATCGGTCAGGACCTGCCCGTGTTCAAGAGCGACGACCTCGGCGCGACCTGGCAGAAGCTCGCCGATGTCGGCGCACCCGCCGCGCTCTCCGCTGACCCCGCTGTGGACAAGTACACCAGCAACTGGACCAACGCGTACCTGTACGTGCTGCCGCAGACCGTCGGCGACCTCGCGGCGGGGACTGTGCTGCTCGCGAGTGTAGTCTCCGGCGACGACGAGTACTACACCGAGCAGAAGGCGACGAACCCGAGCTGGAAGCCCACCGGCGATGGCGATCGCCGCGATCTCGCGATCGCGCTGTATGCGAGCGCTGACGAGGGCGCAACGTGGCGCTTCGTGAACATCGTGGCTGCCGGCGGCTGGCAGGGCGGCAGCGCCGGCGCCATCGGCCGTACGTCCGCCGCCAACACGACCAAGCAGGTCGATCCGGTGTGGGAGCCGTATCTGATGGTCCATGGCGGGCAGCTGGTCGCGTACTACTCGGACGAGAACGATTACCTCGGGTATGACGCGACCACCGGTGTGGCGCAGCTGGACCCCGCCAACGCCACAGCCCCCGACTCCGGTGGACAGATCCTCGCCCACCGCACGTGGGACGGCACCGCTGCCACGGCATGGAGCGCGCCGGTCGTCGATGTCGCGGGGCTCACCCAGGACCGCGGCAACGGCAAGACGCAGATCGGCGGCGGTCGCCCCGGCATGGAGACCGTCGTCCCGACCACCGACGGCAAGTGGCTCGTCACCTACGAGTACTTCGGGGGCGGCGACAACGTGCACCACAAGATCTCGGATGACCCGCTGCGGTTCTTCGCCACCGGCGGAAATGCCGGAGCCAACATCTCCGCCCTCCCGATCGCATCCGGGCCGACGCTGTCGAAGGGCGGCAGCCCGGTGCTCACCACCTTCCCGGACGGCCGGATCGTCTACAACGCCGCCGGCAGCACGATGGTGTGGGTCAACGAGACCGGGCGCAGCGACGGCGGGTGGAAGGCGTACCAGACCACCATGCCCGCGGGATACAGCCGCAATCTCCAGCCCGTGGCAGGGACAGGACGGCTCCTCATCCTCCAGGCATCGTGGGGCGGAGGAAGCATCGGTCCGGTCAAGTTCGGCGAGGTCGATCTCGGGCGCTCGGACGGCGAGTACTTCACTCTCGTCAACAGGAAGACCGGGCAGGTGCTGGCCACGGTCGGCGACAGGACTCAGGACGCGAACCTGACGGGAGACGCGCCCGACGTGGCCCTGCGCCCTCGTGACGACGGCAACATGACCAGGAAGTGGCACATCGTGGACAAGGGCGGCGTCGTCACGCTGCTGAACGGCGGGGGCGGCCGCTCGGTCGCCACCTGGACGGGCAACGCCGTCGCGGGTCAGAAGCTGGCGCAGTGGGTCGACGACGGCGGGAACGACAAGCAGTGGACCGTCATCCCCGGCGCGGACGGCTATGTGAAGCTGAGATCCGTGCGCAACACCGCGCTGTTCATCACGGGTGCGGCGGCGGACAGCGCAGTGACCCTTCAGGCGGGCATCGACTCCGCAGCGGATGCTGCGGCCGACGATTCGCAGGAGTGGATGCTCGTCTCCGATTCGCCGCCCGCGGCCCCGACCGCCAGCTACTCGGTGTACACGCGCTGCGTCGCATCCGGCGTCGTCCTGGTCGTCCAGTCGACCAGCACCGACACCCGGCCGATAGACGTGCAGGCGACGACCGCGTTCGGCACCCGCACGGCCACGGCGATCGCCGCTGCCGGCAACGTCAGCCAGTCGCTCACCACGCGGCAGCGCACGCTGCCGGCCGGATCCGTGACGTTCCGCGCCTCGGTGACGGCGGACACCGCTCTCACATCGACACAGACGCTCTCCTATCAGGGTCGCACCTGCGGCTGACTCCGCCGACGTGCTCAAGTCGCGAACTGGTCGAGTTCTCCTGAGGATCTCGACCAGGTTCGCGACCTGACGCGTCCCGACTCAGCCGCAGGTCGCGGCCGGGTACCCGACCGTCAGCGTCTGGTCACGGGCCGTGACCGTCACCTCTCCCGCGGAGATGGCCGCAGATCGCGTCGCCGCGGTGGCCGACCGGCTGCCGTCGGGGGCGATCGACGAGATCTCCCTCGTGCCGTACGGGGTCGCGACACCGGCATCCGTCGCGTCCGCGCCCAGGTTGTGCACGTTCGTCACGAGCTGCACCTTGCCCGCCACGCAGCGGGTGGAGATCGCCGCCGACACGTCGGAGGCGGCCTCCCCCACCGCCAGCACCGGGATCTTGAGGTACGAGCCGGGAGTCGCGAACGTGATGCGCACGGCTGAGGCGAGAACGGGAGTGAATGCGATCGAGGTCGGCTTCCCGTTCGCGCTCGGCACGACGTTCTGCGCGCCCGTCGCGTGCCAGGCGCCCTTGTCGTCGCGGTACTCGACGCCGACGCCGGCGATCGTGCCCTCGATGTTGGTGAAGCCGATGCGGTCGACGACGTGCGCCTGAGCGGGCTCCACCGTGAACGTCGCGGAGGGCTTCGTGGTCGACGCCCAGGTCGACCACGAGGTCGCGGCGCTGCCGTCACAGGCGTTCGCGGCAGGCATCGTCGCGTACTCCGTCTGATGGAAGCTCGCGAAGACGGTCGTTCCCGCGGCCGAGCAGATGTCGCCGCCCCCGTCGGCGCCCCAGATCTGCACCTCCGAGATCGACTGCCAGGTGCTCGTCGCCGTCGTGAGCTGCAGGCGGATGCCGTTCGTCTGCGGCAGGGCGGAGAGGTCGAGGGTCGCGACAGGAGCGGATGCCGCGGCATCCTGCACCAGGCCGACCGATGCACCTGAGGAGACCCAGTCGCCCGCGGCGTTCAGGTACTCGGCCGCCACGGTCGAGGGCCAGGTCGCGCCCGCGCCGTCCTTGTAGGTGTGCACGACGACCTGGTCGACGTCCTGCGCGAGCGGCCAGGAGAACGAGAGCCAGCTCGACTTCGGATACGCACCTCCGGCCACCCAGTCGTCCCAGCCCTTGCCCTTGACGTTGCCGTCGACCAGCGTGGCGCTCAGCTCTGAGCGGCTCGAGACGGCGACCGCCGATCGAGGGGCGAGATTCACGATGCCCTCGGTGGCCACGTCGATCGTGCGGGTGAAGGTTCGGCCGGGGCCGAACTGCGCATCGGCCGCGAGAGTTCCCGTGATGGTCTGCGTGCCGCGCTCGGCGAAGGAGGTCGCACTCCACGTCACGGCCGTCTCAGTCGTCGCACCGCCCACGGAGACGGGCACGGTGGCCGGCAGCGACCCGCCGAAGTCCTCCCCCGGCTCGACGCTCGCCGGCAGCCCGGCATCCGTCACGCTCCAGATCTCCTCGCCTGCGCCCTTGTCGTCCCAGTACGACGCGTCCCATCCGCTCGCCCACCGGGCCGGGTTCTCGACGGCGGGGTTCCGCATCTCGGCGCGGCCGTTCTCGCCGATCGTGATCGGCAGCCACACGTACGTCGAATCGGCCTCACCGCGGTTCCAGCGGTCGCCCATGTAGACGAACCGCCCGCCGCCGAGATCCAGCACGTTGGTGGACTGCGAGCCGAACGTCGTGCGCCGGGTGTCGCCGACCGACAGCAGACCGTCGCCGCCCTCGGGGATCGAGCTGTACGAGACGTTCTCGTTCGCGTCGCCGCTCTGCACTCCGCGGATCCACGATCCCAGGATGCTGTCCGAGGTGTAGTAGGTCTGCGGGTTCGGACCCCATCCGGTCGCGCCGGAGGCCACGGCGTAGTACCTGCCGCCGTGCTGGAAGAGCGCGGGCGCCTCGAGCATGCCGCACTCCTTGACGATCTGGAAGTCCTGGCCGCGCACGGGCGCATCCGACGAGCCGTCGGCGAACAGGTACGGGAAGCGGCCGTCCTCCGAGTACTGATGCGCATTCGCCATGTCCGTCGACGTGGTGTGCGTGACGTTCGTGTACGAGGCGTCGAGCTCGGCGACATACAGCGAGCGGTTCTCCTCCGAGGAGTAGACGATGTACGCGGTGCCGTCGTCATCCTGGAACACGGTCATGTCGCGGGCCTGGCCTGGCACGGCCGCCGAGGTGCACGCCTTGTAGTCTGTGCGGTTCGGCATCCGGTACACCCCGGTGAGCCGGAACGGCCCGGTCGGGCTGTCTGACACCGCGACGCCCGCCATCGAGCGCGCGTACATGCTGCCGCCTGCGGTGGTCTGACCGTCTGAGTGCCACCACAGCACCCACTTGCCGGTGCTCTCGTTGTAGAGGACCTTGGGGCGCTCGAAGATCGTCGTGAGGTCGGCGGCGTCGTTCGTGTCGAGATGGTAGGCGAGTTCGGCGATGCGATCGGCGCGCGGCTGACCGTCGTCGTCGACCGTGTCGTAGAGGGCGTCGAAGTAGTCGGATTCGAGATCGGATGCCGCGGACACCGCCCTCATCACGACGCCCTGGTCCTGCCAGTTGAGGGTGTCGTAGGACTTGTAGGCGTGCACCCCGGGGCTGCCGTAGTAGCCGTTGCTGCGGTCTTCGCCGTACCAGTAGTAGACCGTGCGCCCCTCTTCCGACCCTGTCACGACATCGCCGCCCGCGACGCCGAGCTCCTGCGCCGAGACGATCGCGCCGCCGTGCGCCTGGATGTGCGAGCCGTTGTCGTCGAACCAGAACGGGGCGAAGTAGCCGGCGGCGGTGGCGCCAGGGTCCTGGATCGCCGGATACGCCGTGTAGGTCGTCGGATCGCCTGTGGGGACCTCGGCCTGCGCGGATGCGGCGGCCACCATGCTCAGCGCGACGGTGAGACAGGTCGCCGCGGCGACCGTCCTGATTCTCTTCATGCCACTCCCTCGTGATCGGAGCGACCTCGCTCCGCATGTTGACGTCAACTGAGTTGACGTCAACACACATACAACCAGATCACGGCGCTCACCGGAAGCGTGTTTCAGGAGCGGCCCCTGCCTTCCTTCGAATCGCGCGAATGGCGGCATCCGACCCCGGAAAGGGTCATTCGCGCGATTCGAAAGGGAGGGGTCAGCCAGCCGCGGCGTAGGCGGAGGCCATGTCACGGCCCCGCGCCGCGATGTCGCGGGCGATCGCCATCAGGGTCGGGTACGAGCCTCCTCCTCCGACCGCGACATAGCCGCGGTGGTCGTAGGAGTGCTCCGGCCGCTCCTGCTGTCCGACAGCCAGCGGGATGTACGTGCCGCCCGCCTGCGTCACGATCAGCTCGGCCGCGCTGATGTCCCACGGGTTCACGTTGAAGCCCGCCGCGGCATCCGCCCATCCGGCCGCGACGTGCGCGAGGGTGAGCGCCGCGCTGCCAGGGCGCCGGACCGCACGGAACGCGAGCACGAGCTCCGCGAAGTCCTTCAGCGCGTCGCCGCCGTGCGCGGCGAGCTGGCGGGCGTTCGGGTAGCCGGTGATGAGCGTCGCCTCGGCCTCGCCGGGGGCGGCCACCGACCGCAGGGTCTCGCCGTTCAGCCAGGCGCCGCCGAGGTCGGCCGAGAACAGGTCGTCGGCCATCGGATCGAGGATCGCCGCCGCGACCACCCTGCCGTCGACGGCCGCGGCGACCGAGACGCACCAGAACGCGATGCCGTCGATGAAGTTGCTCGTGCCGTCGATCGGGTCGACGAACCACGAGACGCGCCCGTCCCCCACAGCCCCGCCTTCTTCGCCGAGGATCCGCGAGTCGGGCTCGTGCTCGAAGATGTACGCCGAGATGGTCTTCTCGGCGTTCTTGTCGTGCACGGTCACCACGTCACGCGCATCGCGCTTGTGGTCGACCGTCATCGCACCGCGGAACGCCGCGCGCAACTGCTCCTGCACCGACCGGGCAGCGCCCTCGGCCACGGCTCGCAGGTGGCGCGACTGCGTCATCCCCGCATCCGTCATGCTGCACGCTCGAGAGACACCCGCAGCAGTTCGCGCAGTCCCCAGGGATCGGCCACGATCGCGTCGGCCTTGACCGTGAGCTCGTACGGCAGATCGTAGGTGCTGCGCGCCTCCATCAGGATGTTGCCGCCGACGCCGGCTCGCGCGCCGCACAGCACGTCACGGTCGAAGTTGTCTCCGACGTACCAGCACGTCGCCGCGGTCTCGCCGATCGCCCTGGCGCCGAGGTGGATCATCTCGGGGTTGGGCTTGCGGACCCGGACCTCGTCGCTGTAGATCTGCTCGACGAAGCGGTCGGTGAGGTGGTTGCGGGTGAGGAAGTCGCGATGCACCTGGCCCATCAGCGTGTTGCTCACGATCACGACGGGGATGGATGCCGCGTCGGCGAAGTCGAGCACCTCGATGAAGCCGTCGCGCGTCACGCGCTCCTGCTTCATCTCTCCCATCTCGCGGCACAGCTCCTTGGCGTTGTCACGCACGTACTCGCGAGTCCGCACCGGCCAGTCGCCCGCGACGAATCCCTCCCAGAACTCCTGGTAGGTCAGTTCGACCGGCGCGAACGGCCGCGACATCGCGTCCTTCCAGCGAGAGTCGGCCTTGGCGCCCTCGCGGATGTCGCGCTCGATGTCGGCGACCCCCAACTGGGGTGACCCGGCATCCGCCGCCGCCAGGCGCTCGTGCACGAGCTGAGCCATCTTCGACTGCCAGCCGGGACGGTTCGCGGTCTCGACGATCACGCCGCCGAAGTCCACAAGCAGTCCACGGGGCTTGATGAGTGCTGTCATTCTTCTGTTTCTCCTCGAGATGGGATGGTCGGTCAGCGACGCGGCGGCGGGTTCGACGCGTCGTAGCGCGCCGACCAGCTCGTCATGACATCGGAGAGCGTCGGGTAGTCGCCGCCCTCCCCGGTCGCGTAGTAGTCGGGTGCCGTGTGGAAGGGATCGCGGTCTGCGCCGCCGGCGAGGCCGCGGATGCTTCCGCCGGCCTGCTGAAGGATGAACCCGCCTGCGGCGATGTCCCACGAGTTCGTGTAGAAGCCCATGGTCGCATCCGCCCAGCCCGCAGCGACGTGCGCCAGGTTCAGCGCGCCGCTGCCGAGGTTGCGCACGGCCTGGAAGGAGGCGACCAGGCGGGACTGGGCCTCGTAGGCGCTCTCGCCGAAGAGCCAGGTGTCCTTCGGATTCGGGAAGCTGGAGACCAGCGTGGCGTCGATCTCGTCGGCCGCGGCGCGCGAACGCAGGGGGTCGTCGCCGAGCAGCGCTCCGGTCAGATCGGCGCTGAACACGTTGTGCGCCATCGGATCGAAGACGACACCGGCGACGACCCGCCCGTCGACGACGGCCGCGATCGACACGCACCAGTAGGCCAGACCGCGGGCGAAGTTGGAGGTGCCGTCGATCGGGTCGATGTGCCACTGCACCCGGCCCGCACCGCTGACCCCTCCTTCCTCGCCCACGATCATGGAGTCCGGATGCTCGCCCACGAGCATCCGGACGATGCTCTCCTCGGCCGCCTTGTCGTGAACCGTGACGATGTCGTGCGCATCCCGCTTGAAGTCCCGCAGCATCGGCGCACGGAACGCCGCGCGCAGCTGGTCACCCACGCCGAGTGCCGCGCGGACGGCGGTGAGCCTCAGCATCCGGGATTCGGAGAGCACGTCGTTCATCAGGGTTCCGTTCGGTGTCGGGAGATCAGGAGTGGTTGGCGGCGATCCAGAAGTCGTTCCATTCCGGCAGGGAGTCGTAGTCCTTGTCGAGCATGCCGCGCTCGGCGATGGAGATCTGGTCCCAGATGTCGAGGATGCCGGAGGGCTCATCGGCCGCGGGCTCGATGTCGCTGTTCGAGGAGAACTTGCCGTCCTCGAGCTGCGGCGCGAAGCCCTCCTCGGTGAGGATGTAGTGCAGGAAGAGCTTGGCGGCGTTCGGGCTCTTGGTGCCGTTCGCGATCAGACCGAGCTTGGTGTACGCGAAGCCGGAGTACGGCGCGACGTCCTTGCACAGGCCCATCTTGTAGCCGCTGTCCGCGTTCTCGCGGAACTTGGCGGTGCTCACGAGGCCCATGAACCCCTCGGTCTGGCCGGGGGCGCCGGCAGACTCGGCCGAATCGCTGCCGCTCTTCACAAGCAGCGGCTGGTTCTGCGCGAGGCGCTTGAGGAACTCGGCCGAGGCGCTGTCCTCATCGCTCTTGAACTTCTCGCCGAAGTAGTCCTCGTAGGCGTCCTTCATGACGTCGTCGTGGTTGGCGGCCATCTCGTTGACCCAGTACAGGATCGCCGTCTTCAGGGTCGGGTCCTCCATGACCACGTGCCCGGTCCAGTCCTTGTCGGTGAGCGCCCACAGGTTGTCGACGGGGCAGCCGTCGGGGTACAGCTCGGTGTTGTAGGCCCAGACCATCACGTCCGTCGCGACGACGAGCGGATCCTTGTACTCGGTATCGAGGGAGTCGGCGAGATCCGGCGGCGTCCACGCAGTCGCGATGTCGCGTTCGATGAGCTCGCGCTCGCCGACCGGGGCATCGGCGAGGATGAAGACATCGGTCTGGATGTTGTCGGCCTCGGCTTCGCGGATCGCGATCTCGGTCGCCTCCCCGGCCTTCTGCTTCACACCGGTGGTCTGGATGCCGTACTTCGCCGTGAAGGCGTCGGCGATGTCGGTGATCTTGCCCGTGCTGTCGGAGACCACGAGCGGGCCCTCCTTCTGCGCGGCCTTGATCAGCTTGTCGAGCGTGTAGCCGTCGTCGCTGATGCCCAGTTCGACCTCGGGCTTCGTCGTGTCCTCCTCCGCCTGCGCGCCTCCGGATGAAGGTGCACACGCCATCAGGCCGACGGACAACAGGGCCATCGCGGTCAATGCGGCCGCAGCTCGCACCGACGATCTCTTCGTGAACGTCATCGTTCTCTTTCCTTCGTCTCGGCCGGGAGGATCCCGGCGCCGTTGATCACTTGCTGCTCAATTGCCGAGGCTGATGCGCCAGAAGTCCTGCCAGTCCTGCACCCTGTCGAAGTCGTCCTGCGCGGTCGAGGAATCGAAGACGAGGATCTGATCCCAGACCGATTCGAGTCCGCTCGGCTCACCCGGGGCCATCGGGATCTCGGTGTTCGTCGAGCGCTTGCCGTCCTCCACCTGCGGGGCGATGCCCTCCTGCGTGTACAGGTAGTGGATGAACAGCTTCGCGGCGTTCGGGCTGGCGGTCCCGTTCGCGATGAGCGCGGTCTTCGTGTAGGCGCGGCCGACCCAGGGCTGGAGCCCCGCGCACGTGCCCAGCTTCAAGCCGGCATCGGCGATGCCGCGGAACTTGGCGGTGCTGACGAAGCCCATGAAGGGCTTCTCCTGCCCCGGTGCGCCGACCGATTCGGCCGCCTCGTCGTCGGTGTTCGTCAGCACCGGCGCGTTCTGGGCGAGGCGCTTGACCCACTCTGCCGTCGCGCTGGCCTCGTCGGTCTTCAGCGGCTCCCCGTACTCGTCTTCGTAGGCCTGCGCCATGAGATCGTCGCCGTAGGTCTCGATCTGGTTGAACCAGTACGGGTAGTCGGCCTTCAGCTGAGGGTCCTCGAAGCTGATGCGTCCGTGCCACTCGTCTTCGGTGAGCTGCCAGATGTTGTCCACCGGGCACGTGTCGCCGTACACCTCGGTGTTGTACGCCCACACGTTGGTCTCCTGCGTGACGATGGCCGGATCCTGGAACTGCTTCGGCACGACATCGGCCATGTCTGGTGGGAACCAGGACTGCACGTAGCCACGCGGGATCAGATCTGCGACGGCGGTCTGCACGTCGGGCATCAGGATCAGGTCGTTCTTGACGTTGCCCGCCTCGCCCTCGCGGATCACGACTTCGGCCTCTTCGCCCGCCTTCATCTTCACACCGGTGGCCTGGATGCCGTACTTCTCGGAGAAGGCCTCCGCCATGTCGACGATCTTTCCCGTGGTGTCGAGGATGACGAGCGGCCCCTCCTTCTTCGCCGCAGCGATCAGCGCGTCGAGGCTGTACTCGGAATCCGGGATGCCGAGTTCGACCGCGTCCGCCTCGGGCTTCGGCTTCGGGGCCGACGACGGTGCACAGGCGCTGAGCGCGAGGGCGACCACCGCGGTGCACGCGCCGGCTGTCAGGAGACGGCGACCGACCAGGGTCTTCCGCACGCCGCGCATCAGACCGCCGCCTCTGCGGTGACGAGGGCGCGCTGCGGATTCAGCCGAGTGCCGTCCCCGTCGAACAGATTGAGATCGGCCGGCTGCACCCACAGCCAGCTCTCGTCTCCGACCGAGCAGGTCGGCGCGAGGCTCGTGACCGAGAACACCTTGCGCCCTGCGACGTCGAGTTCGATGATCCAACTGCCGCCGGTCGGCAGGATGCCGGTGATTCGCGCCCGAGCCTTGAAGGCGCCGTCCGGCACGTTCTCCACGGCGCGGGTGACATGCACCGCCTCCGGCCGGATGCCGACGGAACCGAGCCCGTGGAGCTCGCCGTGGCGGTCGGTGATGTACTGCATCGCCCACAGGGCCAGCCCGCCGCTCTCCTCGCGCGCCAGCTCGATGATGTTGATCGGCGGATTGCCGACGAACTCGGCGACGAAGCGGTTGGCCGGGCGCTCGTAGATCTCATCAGGGCTGCCCAGTTGCTGCAGCTGCCCCTCGCTCATGACCGCGATCTGCGTGGCGAGGGTCATGGCCTCCCACTGATCGTGTGTGACGAACACGATGGTCGTCTTGAACTCCTCGTGGATGCGCTTGAGCTCCGCGCGCATCTCGAGCCGCAGTCGTGCGTCGAGGTTCGAGAGCGGCTCGTCGAGCAGCAGCACCTCGGGGTTCACCGCCAGCATCCGCGCCAGGGCGACGCGCTGCTGCTGACCGCCCGACAGCTCGGAGGGGTAGCGCTTGCGGTACTTCGAGATGCCGAGCTTGTCCATGACGTCGCTCGTGCGCTTCTCGCGCTCGGCCCGCGGCACCTTGCGCAGCCGGAGCCCGAAATCGACGTTGTTCTCGATCGAGAGGTGCGGCCACAGGGCGTAGCTCTGGAACACGAGCCCCAGCTCACGCTTCTCCGGCGGCACGTAGATGCCGTCGGGGACCGAGTCGACGACGCGGGATCCGATGCGGATGCTGCCGCCGGTCGGATGCTCGAGGCCGGCGATCATGCGCAGCGTGGTCGTCTTGCCGCAGCCCGAGGGTCCGAGCAGGCACATGAACTCGCCGTCTCGCACCTCCAGGTCGAGGCCCACGACCGCACTGGGCGCGCCGCCGCCGTAGTTCTTCTGCACGCCTTCAAGAGTGATGTTCGGCATCTCAGCCACCCAGCCCTTCTGCCAAGTTGCTCTTCGTGAGCTTCTGTCCAAAGAGGGTTCCGAAGAAGGCGACCGCAGCCACCATCAGAACCACAACATTCGCCGCCTGCTGATATCCGTAATCGACGAGCTGCAGCGAGTAGGTCGTCAGGACGTTGGTGCCGGGGACGGCGAGGATGACCACCAGGCTCAGCCCCTTCACCCCCGAGATGAACGGGAGCAGCACACCGGTGGCGAGAGACCCCTTCTGAATGGGGATCACGATGCGGGTCATCCGCGTCCACCAGCCGGCGCCGGCGACCTGGGCAGCCTCCTCCGGATCCTTGCCGAGCTGCATCATCGCCGAGATCCCCGCCCGGGAGGCGTAGGGCATCTGCTCGGCGATGAAGGCGAGCACCAGGATCGCTGCTGTGCCGTAGAGCGCCGGGACCGGGCCGCGTTGCACCGCGAACAGCGACAGGTAGGCGACCGCGAACGCGATGCCGGGCACCAGGTACGGGAAGAACGTGATCTGCCGCAGCGCGCCGCCCACGAACTTCACCGGGGTGCGCACGACGATGTAGCCGACCAGCAGGCCGAGGACGCCCGAGGTGATGGCGGCGAGTCCGACGATCCACAGCGTGTTCCACGCCGCTGCCCAGAACTCGGGTGTGAGCAGCACTCCCTGCGGGAGTGCGACCGTCTTGAGGTCGTGCCCGATCCAGTAGTCGAGGGTGAAGTTGCTGGGCGAGAAGTCACCCGGCAGACGCATCACGGTCGAGAGGAACAGCGTGAGGAGCGGGATCGCGACGCTGATGGCGAAGACCGCACCGGCTCCGAGAGTAGCCACCCCGCGCCAGCGGCCGAGATCGGAGAGCCGGTTCATGGACCCCTTGGAGCCGACCGTGACGAAGCGCTTGCCCTCTCGGACCAGTCGCGCATCGACCAGGAGCGAGATCACGCCGATCAGGATGATGGCGCCGGCGAGCACCGCGGCCACGCCGGTCTGCCTCGAGGAGATGCTGCGGTAGAGCGAGGTGGAGAGCACCTCGAACTGCACCGGCATGCCCAGCACGTAGGCGACGCCGAACTCGCCGAGGCACTTCGCGAAGATCAGGATGATCGCCGAGATCAGAGACGGTCGCATGAGCGGCAGGATCACGCGCATGGTCACGGTGAACCGTCGGGCGCCGAGCACCCTGGCCGAGTCTTCGAGCTGGGAGTCGAAGCGCCGCAGCGCGTTGCCGAACAGCAGGATGACGAAGGGCGTGTAGTGCAGCGCGAGGACGACCATGATCGGCACCTGGCCGTACGACAGCCAGTCCGGCGGCTCCATGCCCATCGATTCGAGCCAGCCGGGCTGGCCGCCGATCTTGCGGTTCTTGAAGAGGTTCGTCCACGCCAGGGCAAAGGTCCATGCGGGGAGCATGTAGGGCACGATGAGGGCTGTGGCGAACCACCGGCGCCCCCACATGTTCGTGCGACTGAGCAGCCATGCCATGGTGCCGCCGATGAGGACGGCGAACACGATCGCTCCCACCGCGATCATCAGAGTGTTGCCCAGCGGCCGCCAGAAGATGGTCGCCGACAGCGGCGAGGCGAACACGCGCTGGAAGTAGTAGGCGGTGAGCTCGCCGAAGTTCTGCCCCGACCGCGACTCGTCGCCGTACTGCACGAGCACGGCGTCGTTCAGCATGCTGAGGATCGGGACGACGATCAGATACGTGAACAGGGCAAGAGCGAGGATGCCGACGATCGTCGTCGGCTCGCGCAGGGCCACTTTCAGTCGGTAGGCGGCGCCCCTGCCCTGCTTCGGCCGCCGCGGAGGGGCCGCCTGCGCCTCCGCGGGCGCCGGCTCGGTCCGCGGCATGTCGAGAAGAGTCTTGCTCATCGCGTCACGACTCGCCTTCGAGTGTGTGGAGTTCCATCGCACATCCTTATGCTCGGGAAGCGGGGTGTCCCGCCGGCAGCTGATCCGATCAGCTGGAGTTGATTGTCCTGACAATAGCACAACTATCGAATGTGGCGGAACGGGGTCACGGATCCGGCTCCGAGATCCACCCGGAACAGCGACACCCATTCGGGCACGCCCTGCCCCCAGCATCCGCGGGCGAACACCGGGATGCCATCGACGACGAAATCCTCTCGGCGATGCAGATGGCCGTGGAAGCTCGCAAGCGGGCGCAGGTGCCGCAGCACCCGTTCGACCACCTCATCGCCGACGAGCTCGGTCTTGTGCACGAACCCGCTGCCGCTCGGCCAGTCGTGGGCGAGCAGGATGTCGGCGGACTCCCCGCGCATCAGCTCGTCCACCTCGTCCTGCACATAGAAGCCGTGCTCGCGGACGGACTGCAGCGCATCGCGCTCGGCCGCGGTCCGCAGCACCGGCCCAGATGGCCGCCGGATGCCGGACAGGAACGCCACCGTCATCCCCGCGACGTCGACGACGCCGCTGCGCCCGAGGAAGTGCACGTTCTCGGCGATCGGCGCACCCCCGCGCACGAGACCGCCGTTCCGATCGAGCGAGCGCCACGGCTCGTGATTGCCGCCGATGAAGTACATCGGCACAGGCAGCACGATCTCCCCCGCCACCACGCGATGGAAGTCCCCGAGCCGGTGCCGGTCGGGTTTCGCGTGCACCTCGGCGAGCTGCCCCTCGTCGACCGTGGCCTCCGCATCGCCGATCTGCAGCACGGCATCCAGTCGCTCACCGGGCCCCAGGAAGCCCCGCGCGATCTCCAGTTGCGCGACGAGCTCCTCCCATCGACCGTGCACGTCGCCCACGACCGCGATGATCTTCTCACCCTCACCCATTCGTCCTCCTCGACAGCTCTGGTGCGGCGGCACCCTTGAGTTCGACCGCCATCCGGAGTTACTATGACACAATGTCCTTACATTTCATGGCGAGCGAGGTCTTCCCGCTCGTCGCCCCCGATGAACTCGAGGTCGGCATCCGCATCCTGTTCAGCCTGGTGCTGGGCGCGTGCGTCGGACTCGAGCGGCAATGGCGGGCGGGACTCGCGGGCCTGCGCACGAACGCCCTGGTCTCGGTCGGCGCCGCACTGTTCGTCGTGATGGGCGCCTACGCCTTCAACCCCGATGGCAGCGCCGACCCGACACGGGTCGCCGCCCAGGTCGTCTCCGGCATCGGCTTCCTCGGCGCGGGTGTGATGATCCGTGAGGGCCTGAACATCCGCGGCCTGAACACCGCAGCCACACTGTGGTGCTCAGCGGCGATCGGATGCCTGGCCGGAACCGGCATGTACTTCATCGCGATCACCGGCACCGCACTGATCGTGCTCGCCAACATCTTCCTGCGCCCGCTGGGGCGCGCGGTCAATCGGCGCAGCGGCCGCCAGCCCGCCGCCGCTCAGTCGACGATCGATCCGTCGAGCTTCGCCTTCGAGGTGATGACGAACGACAAGGCCGAGCCCCGCGTCCGGGCCCTGCTGCTGCAGACGCTCAGCCGTCCCGAATACCACCTCAAGTCCGTGACCACCTCGCACACCAAGCAGGGCAACGTCGCACTGCTCGCCGAGCTGAACTCCACGCATCTCGACCCCGCTCCGCTCGAGCGGGCGGTGAGCAGGCTGACACTCGATCCCAAGGTGACGTCAGCGCGCTGGTGGCTCGATGAGACCGAGAAGGAAGACGACGAGGACGAGTTCTGACCAGCCGCGACGGCTCGAAGGGCGCTCTGCGTCCCTGGCACTTCATCCTCGCCTTCGGAGTCGTCAGCCTCCTGGCCGACATGGTCTACGAGGGCGCGCGCAGCATCATCGGGCCCTACCTCGCGACGCTCGGCGCGTCGGCCGCCGTGGTCGGCATCGTCGCCGGCGTGGGCGAGTTCATCGGCTACGGGCTCCGGGTCGTGACCGGGTACGCCGTGCAGCGCACGCGACGCTACTGGACCTGGACGATCCTGGGGTACGCCCTCACCGTGCTCAGCGTGCCGCTCATCGGGGCGACCGGCGCGCTCGCACCCGCACTGCTGCTGTACGCCACGGAGCGGCTGGGCAAGGCAGTGCGGTCGCCAGCGAAGGACACGCTCCTCTCCTACGCCTCGGCGCAGACCGGACGGGGCAGCGCGTTCGGCGTGCATCAGGCACTCGACCAGACCGGTGCGGTGCTCGGGCCGCTGCTGCTCGCGGCTGTGCTCGGCTGGCGCGACGGCGACTACCCACTGGCCTTCGGCGTTCTGGCGATCCCGGGAGTGCTCGTGATCGCGCTGCTCCTGTGGCTGCGCCACCGGGTCCCCGACCCTGTGCTCTACGAGCAGCCGGGTTCGGTCGGCGTCTCCCAGGCGGAGCAGGCAGAGCAGGCGGAGCAGGCGGAGCAGGCGGAGCAGGCGGAGCAGGCGGATGCCGTCGCGCCCGCCTCTCGACGGCTCCCCCCGCGCTTCTGGCTCTACGCGGCGACGCTCGCGGTGCTGTCGTGCGGCGTCGCGTCGTTCCCCCTGCTCGCGTTCCACGCGCAGACCACAGGGCTGCTCTCGGATGCGCAGGTGCCGATCCTGTTCGCGGTGGCGATGTTCGTCGACGGGGCGAGCGGTCTCGTGATGGGCCGGCTCTACGACCGTCTCGGCCCCGCCGTGCTGCTCGCCGTGCCCGTCGCTGCCGCGGCATCCGTCCTGTCCTTCGCACCCGACGCGACGCTCGTGTGGTTCGGCGTCGCGATCTGGGGTGTCGTGAACGGCGTGCTGGACTCGACCGCGAAGGCCGTCGTGACCCTTCTCGTGCCGAGCGGCGCTCGAGCGATCGCGTTCGGCTGGCTCGCGCTCGCCCGCGGTGCCGGACTGCTGATCGCGGGCGCGATCCTGGGCGTCGCCTACGACCTCGGCATCGCATACGCCGTCGGGGCCGTGCTGGTCGCGAACGCCCTGGCGCTCGTCGGGCTCATCGCCGTGCTCCGGGGCATGACATACGTCCTGCAGCAAGAGTGAACCCGCCTGTGACGCATGCACGGCGTGCGGACTGCTGTCGAGGCCGTTGAGTGGTCGCGGCGGCGACGCACCCGCGACCCCTCCGCTAGATGAGTTCCGCCCGTTGAGCGAGCGGAGCGAGACGAAACGCGTCACTCACGCCGGTCGTCGAGCGAGCGCAGCGAGACGCAGTGCGTTACTCACGCCGGTCGTTGAGCGAGCGCAGCGAGACGAAACGCGGTGAGGTTCCGGGCGGGGTGAGCGCGCGCAGCGAACACGTCGCTCTCTCCCTTTTCCCGGTCGTTGAGCGAACGGAGCGAGACGAAACGCGTCACTCGTCTGTTCGGCGTCGGTCAGCCGCGCCGGTCAGGTGCGCAGCACGGTGCGCCGGCGTGCGGGTTGCGGGATGGACAGTCGTGGGGTGCGCCAGTGCTGTGCGGGGTCCCACCAGGCGGGTCCGCGGATCTGGGGGAGCCCGTCGTTCATGCGGATCTCCCACCCGGAGTGGTCGAGGGACCGGTGGTGCCACCAGCACAACGGGACTCCGTTGTCGGTGTGCGTGGGGCCGCCGCGGGCGTGTTCGGTGACGTGGTGGATCTCGCACCAGGAGGCCGGGACATGGCACCCCGGGATCAGGCATTCCCGGTCGCGGGCGACGATGGCCCGCCGCTGGTGGACGGTGAACACCCGATCCGTTACCGTGATCCCGATGATCCGGCCTTCATCGAACAGGACCCGCTGGATCGCCCCGGTGCAGGCGGTGTGCGCGGCGACCGACAGCGGCACCGGTGTCCCGGATCCGGCGAGGCTCGCCCACCCGGTTCCTGCGGCGAGATCCTTCGCGTCCACATGCACGACCAGCGTCGGCGCCGCCCCACCCAGCGCGGGCATGTCGTCATGCCGCGCCGCGATCCCTAACGCCGCGGCGAGGGCGTCGTGGCGTTTCTGGGCGGGCGTGCGCGGGTCGATCACATTCCGCGGATCACTGTTGAACACGTCATCCACGTCGCCCTCGGTCGCGTCGGTCTCAGTGAACGCGACGCCGGGGCGCGGGTGCGCCGCCGACTTTCGGGTTGTTGAACGCGTCGAAGATCTGCTGCAACTGCGCCGCGACCTCGGGGGTGATGTTCCCGACGAGGCGATGCACGCCCTTCTGCAACCGCCCGAGGTTCAGAAACCGCCCCTGCTGCGCATCCCGGTCCGTGGGCTCCGCCCCATCCGGGTCGAGGACCATCGCCAGCGTCGCCGCGAGCTGCCGCAGATCATCCGCCGTCGCCGGCGGACCCGCGGCCCCACCAGGAGCACCGCCCGCGCCCGCGCCCGCGCCCGCATCCGCGCCCGCATCGCTGATGCCGCCGCCCCCGTCACCAGCAGACCGCACGTCACCCGCGTCGCCCGCTGCGTCCGTATCGTCGGCGGCGGTGCCGGTGTCACCTGCGGCACCGGCATCCGCATCGCCGGAATCCGCATCTTCGGCGTCCGCATCGCGGAGCCCGCGGGCATACTGTGCGAGGAGTTCGTCTGCCCAAAGCCTCTCCTGCACCCCGACCCGGCCACGGGCGTACTCGATCGGCGCAGTCGCCGCGAGCAACCCCGGGATGCCAACTGCCCCGTCCAGCAGCGCCTCCCGCAGCGCCGGCCACCGGGCCGGGAGACGCTCCCCCGACACGATGTTCACGTCCCGGTTCACCAGGCCGGCGGCTTTCACGATCTTCGACGCCGCCGGCGCGTCGGTCAGCAGGGCCCGCTGCAGCAGCTCGTTCATGCCCCGGCATCCGAACCGGTGCCCGAACTCCACATCCGCCGTCGCCACCGCCTCCACGATTCCGGCGTCGGCCAGACGGCACACCTCCCCGAACCCGCGCAGCGCCTCCGTCCGCTCCGCATCCGACAGCCCCGCGAGGGCGTCGTCGGACAGCACCGCACGCAGGTCGGACGCGACCCGGGCGAGAGCGGAAACCGTGCTGTTCATACCTCCAGTATGAACAGGGCCACCGACATTACGACCCCTGAAACGGGCCGATCAGAGAACTTTTCCCGCCCATTTCACCGACACCCCTACTGGCCGACACCAGCCCCGCACTCCGGTCGCGATTCATGCCGCCGAAACCGACCGCAACCGACACCAAACGCGACCGGAACGGGCACCCGAGGACGAAACCGGATTGATCACGAACGTGTCGTGAGCTCACGACGTTTCGTCTCGCTCCGCTCGCTCAACGACCACGGGCAGGAATCCAGCACGTTTCGTCTCGCTCCGCTCGCTCAACGACCAGTGCGACTGCGTTTCGTCTCGCTGCGCTCGCTCAACGACCGGAGCGGTCGCCAGGCGTTTCGTCTCGCTCCGCTCGCTCAACGACCACGGGCAGGAACCCACGACGTTTCGTCTCGCTCCGCTCGCTCAACGACCAGAACACACGCCCCCGCTCAACGACCACGGGCAGAATCCAGCACGTTTCGTCTCGTCGCTGGCGCTCCTCGCTCAACAGCCGAGGGGCAGAGCGATCGCTCAGGCCGTGAGGTCCACAGCCACGACGGTGCGCTCGGACGCGGAGCGCTGCGCGGCATCTGCCAGCACCAGAGCTGCCCGGCCGTCTTCGAAGCTCGGAGACGTCGATGCCTCGCCCCGCGCGAGCTTCACGAACTCGCGCAGCTCGTCGACGTACGCCCGCGCGTAGCGCTCGAGGAAGAAGTCCTGATACGGCGGCTTCGCCTCGACGGCATCGGCCGTCGACAGGCTCACCAGGCTCGTCGGCGCGTTCGCGACCGACAGCGACCCGGCCGGGCCGAACGCCTCGAGCCGCTGGTCATACCCGACCGCGCTGTGCCGTGAGTTGATGATCGTGACGAGCGCACCGGATGCCGCACGCAGGGTGACCACGGCGGTGTCGAAGTCGCCGTGCTCGCGCGCGCCGTCGTCGAACGCGGCCGTGCCGGTGGCCGACACCTCGACGATGTCGGGGAGGAAGAAGCGCGCCATGTCGAAGTCGTGGATGGTCATGTCGCGGAAGATGCCACCGGACACTGCGATGTACGCGGCCGGCGGGGCGGCCGGGTCGCGGCTCATGATCGTGAGCTGCTCGAGTCCGCCGACCTCTCCGGCGGCTACCCGCGCCCGCACACTCGCGAAGGCCGGGTCGAAGCGCCGGTTGAACCCGAGCGCGACCGGCACACCGCCGGTGCGCACGGTCTCGCGCAGCGCATCCACGCGCGCGATGTCGAGATCGATCGGCTTCTCGCACAGCACGGGCAGGCCGAGTTCCACCGAGCGCGCGATGAGGTCGACATGCGTCGGTGTCGGGGAGGCGACCAGCACCGCGTCGATCTCGCCCGAGGTCAGCAGCTCCTCCGCGTCGTCCGTGACGGTGCCGCCGAAGCGGGCCGCCACCCGGCGGGCCCCGTCGACGAAGGGGTCCGCGATCCAGGCGAGGCTGGTCTCGTCGCCGCCTGCGATGTTCGCGGCATGCACCTGGCCGATGCGGCCCGTGCCGATGAGTCCGAAGCGAAGAGTCATTCGGGTGTTCTGCTTTCTGCGAGTACGAGTACGAGTGAGAGTGAGAGTTGTCCGGATGTTCAGAGCCAGGCGCGCAGCGCTTCCCGGTTGACGCGCTGATCCGCCGTGCGCTCCTGGAGGAAGCGGCCGATGGCGACATCGGGCCCGTTCAGCACGTCCTGTTCGACGACGACCCAGCCGTCGAAGCCTGTCTGGACCATCAGGTCCATCACTGCGGACAGGTCGACGTCGCCCTGCCCGAAGGCCACGAACGCCCCGCCCGCCCAGACCTCGGCCATGCCGCCGCCGGCGGCGAGGATCTCCGCCACGCGAGTGCGATCGACGTCCTTGAGATGCAGGTGGTTGATGCGAGATCCCCAGCGGCGCGCGGCGTCCAGCGGATCGCCGCCCGCTAGTACGAGGTGCCCCACGTCGAACGTGAGCCCGACGTCGCTGTGCGCGAGGAACGCGTCGATCTCCTGGGGCGATTCCACGAAGGTGCCGGCGTGATGATGGAAGGTCGGCTCGAAGCCCGCAGCGCGGACGATTCCGGCCGCCCGCTCGACGTTGCGATACAGCCGGTCGGCGACGGATGCCGCGAGCGGATCGACCGCAGCCCCCCGGCCAGGTGCGGCGGACCGCGCCGTCGATCCGGCATCGGCGAGGGTCGGCAGCGGAAGCAGCGACGGCCCTGCGTCGGCCGCGTCGCCGAAGATCCGCAGCGCCTCGTCGAGTTCGCCCAGCGATGCCTCGAACGCCTCGTCATCGGTGAACGGCAGCTGCACCCAGCCGCCGGCGAGCTCGAGCTCGAACCGGGCCAGGCGGTCGCGCAGCTCGGCGCCGCGCCCGAGGAACCCGGCGGGTCCGAGGTCGATGCCGCGGTACCCGGACTCCTGGAGAGCCTCGGCCATCGCGTCCGGCGACACCGTCTGCGCACCCTCGGGCGTCAGTTCGAAGACGCCGAAGCTGACCGGCGCCCCGGCCACCGCGCCGTTCACGAGCGCACCTCCGGAGCGCTCGACCCGAGCAGCGGCCGCTGCGCTGCGACCTGCTCGAGATAGGCCGCGCGCGCCGCGCGTGTGCTCTCGAGGTCGGACACCTCGGCGACCGGCACGTCCCACCAGCCCTCCCCGTCGGGCGCGTAGCGCAGCGGATCGCTGTTGATGTGGATGAAGGTGGACCGGGTGGATGCCTTCGCCTGAGCGATCGCCGCACCGAGGTCGCGGATCGCGGTCGGGCTCGGCGCGACCTCGATCACGTCGAGTCCGTAGCTGCGGGCGTTCATCGCGAGGTCGACCGGCAGCACCTGATCGCCCTGGAAGTTCGCGGCCTGGGGGTCGTAGGCGCGGTACTTCGTGCCGAAGCGGCCGGAGCCGACCGTCTCGGACAGATGCCCGATCGAGGCGAACCCGTGGTTCTGCACGAGGATCACGATGATCTTGATGCCCTCGGCGACCGCGGTGACCAGCTCGCTGTTCAGCATGAGATACGAGCCGTCGCCGACCATGACGATCACGTCGCGTTCGTCGCCGTCGGCGAGCAGGCCGCGCTTGGCGCCGAGGCCGCCCGCGATCTCGTAACCCATGCACGAGAACGCGTACTCGACGTGATATCCGAGCGGATCGCGCACGCGCCACAGCTTGTGGAGATCGCCGGGAAGCGAGCCTGCGGCTTGCACGATCACGTCTTCCGGGGCGCTGGCCGCCTGCACGGCGCCGACGATCTCGGCCTGACCGGGCAGCGCGAGCCCCGACGGAGAGAAGGCGCCGTCGACGACGGCGTCCCACTCCGCCTTCTCGCGCGCGACGCGCTCGGCGTGCTCGGCATCCACCCGCCACCCGGCGAGCGCGTCGTGCAGCGCGACGATCGCCTCGCGCGCGTCGGCGATCACCGCGAGCTGCGTGCCGTGCTTGTACGCGTCGAACGAGGCGACGTTGATGTTCACGAACGCGACGTCGGGGTGCTGGAAAGCGGTGCGGGATCCGGTCGAGAAGTCGCTGTACCGGGTGCCGATGCCGATCACGACATCGGCCTGCGCGGCCAGCCGGTTCGCGGCCGTGCTGCCGGTCGCGCCCACGCCGCCCACGTACTGCGAGTGGTCCCAGTCGAGCACGCCGCCGCCCGCCTGCGTGGTCGCGACGGGGATGCCGGTGGCCTCGGCGAACCGGCGCAGCTGCTGCTCGGCGTCCGAGTACAGCACGCCGCCGCCGGCGACGATGAGCGGATGCCGCGCCGCGCGGATCGCGGCCGTCGCACGAGCGAGGGGGCCGGCCTCGGGCAGCGGGCGGCGCAGGTGCCACTCGCGATCCTGCAGGAACTCGACCGGCACGTCGAGGGCCTCGGCCTGCACGTCTTCGGGCAGAGCGATCGTCACAGCGCCGGTCTCAGCGGGGTCGGTGAGCACGCGCATCGCCCCCAGGGCGATCGAGTAGAGCTGCTCCGGACGCTGCACGCGGTCGAAGAAGCGCGACACCGGGCGGAAGGCGTCGGTGACCTGCATGCCGGGATCGTGCGGATGCTCGAGCTGCTGCAGCACCGGGTCGGCCACGCGCGTCGCGAAGGTGTCGCTCGGCAGCAGCAGCGCCGGCAGCCGGTTGGAGGTCGCGAGAGCTGCTCCCGTGATCATGTTGGCGGCCCCCGGACCCACGGAAGCCGTGGCCGCGAAGGTGCCCCGGCGGCGGTGCATGCGCGCGTAGCCGACGGCCTGATGCACCATCGCCTGCTCGTTCCGGGCCTGGTGATACGGCATCAGCGCGGGCTCCGAGGCGTTGAGCTGCGCGAGTGCCTGACCGAGTCCGGCGACGTTGCCATGTCCGAAGATGCCGAAGGTGCCGGCGATCGTGCGCTCCCGGCGCTCGCCGTCGACCGTCCACTGGTGCGCCAGGAACTCGACGAGCGCCTGTCCGACCGTCATCCGTCTCGTGGTGGTCATCGCTGTCGTCCTTCTGCGTCGTCGCGGTAGGGAAGTCTGCTGTCGAACTCCTGGCCCTCCCAGGAGTCGCGGACCCACGCGTGCGCGGGGTCGTCGCTGATGAGCCACGCCCGCTCGGGGTCGGGCCCGGCCATCACGTTCAGGTAATACAGGTCGTAGCCGGGAGCCGCGACCGCGGGTCCGTGGTAACCGTACGGCACCAGGGCGACGTCGCCGGTGCGCACCGTGGCGTCGATCTCGATCTCGCCCGCGGGCGAGGAGTACGTCGAGAACATGCCGAACGCGGCATCCGCCTCTCCTCCGCTCGCCCCACGGGTGAGCGCGGTCTCGAAGTAGTAGATCTCCTCGAGCCGCGACTCGTGCCCCGGGACGCTCTCGTCGTGCTTGTGCGGCGGGTACGACGACCAGTTCTCGGCCGGTGTCACGACCTCGCACACCATCAGCTTGACGGCGTCGAGCGTCGCCGGGGTGCCGAAGTTGTGCACCTGACGGCTCGAACGCCCGGCTCCCCGGAGCTCGACCGGTGTGTCGGCCGCGGGGATGTACTGCCACTCGCGCCTCTCGTCGGTCGGCGCCTCGGCGACGGCGATGCGTCCCGTCCCCCGCACCTCGGCGGTGGTCCCCGCGGGCAGGTACAGTACGTCGGTCGGCCCGTGGAACACCGATCGACGGCCGTGGAGCCGGGTCTCCCACTCCCCCGGATGATGCCGATGCACCACCGTGAACGACCCGGCGAGCGGGACGACGAGCCGTTCCACACCCGGCTCTGCGAGCTCGAGCACGCCGGTGTCGTCGATCTCGGCGATGCGGATGCCGGTGTGCACCCACCCCGGGATCGACGCGTCGACGACGCTCTCCCATCCCTCGCGGGAGAGCGAGCCCCTGCGGTGGAACCAGCGCTGGTCGTTCGTGCTCATGGCCCTGCTCAGTCGTTCTGCGGGAAGCCGAGATCGATGCCGGAGTGCTCGGAGCCGCCGCGTCGGGCGGGGTCGATCCAGCGCGCGGTGACGGCCTTCTCGCGCGTGAAGAACTCGAAGCCGTGCACACCGTACGCCTTCGCGTCCCCGAACAGCGACTGCTTCCAGCCGCCGAAGGAGTGGTACGCGACCGGCACCGGTATCGGCACGTTGATGCCGATCATGCCGACCTGCACCTCGTGCTGGAAGCGGCGTGCCGCGCCCCCGTCGTTCGTGAAGATCGCGGTGCCGTTGCCGAACCGCCCCGAGTTGATCAGCTCGACGCCCTCCTGGTAGCTGCCGATGCGCACGATCTGCAGCACCGGCCCGAAGATCTCCTCGGTGTACGCGCGCGAGTGCAGCGGCAGGTCGTCGATCAGCGTGGGGCCGAAGAAGAAGCCGCTCTCGCAGCCGTCGACCTGCACGCCGCGACCGTCGACCACGATGCGCGCACCATCGGCCTCGGCGATGTCGACGTAGGAGGCGACCTTGTCGCGGTGCGCGTCGGTGATGAGCGGCCCCATGTCGGGCTCGACGCCGTCGGCGCCCGCGCCGTCGCCGATGCGCAGCCGGCCGATGCGCTCGGCGATCCTGTCGATCAGCTCGTCGGCCACCGGTTCGACGGCCAGGACGACCGAGATCGCCATGCACCGCTCGCCTGCGGCACCGTATCCGGCGTTGACGGCCTGGTCCGCGACGAGGTCGAGGTCTGCATCCGGCAGCACGAGCATGTGGTTCTTGGCTCCGCCGAGGGCCTGGACGCGCTTGCCGTTGCGAGACGCCTCCTGGTAGATGTACTGCGCGATCGGAGTGGATCCCACGAACGAGATCGACTGCACACGCGGGTCGTTCAGCAGCCCGTCGACCGCGAGCTTGTCACCCTGGAGCACCGTGAACACCCCGTCGGGGAGCCCGGCCTCCTGCCAGAGCTCGGCCATCCACAGCGCCGCAGAGGGGTCTTTCTCGCTGGGCTTGAGCACCACGGCGTTGCCGACTGCGATCGCGATGGGAAAGAACCACATCGGCACCATGGCGGGGAAGTTGAAGGGGCTGATGATCCCGACCACGCCCAGGGGCTGCGTGAGGGAGTACACGTCGACGCCGGTCGAGGCGTTCTCGCTGAACGCGCCCTTGATCAGGTGCGGGAACCCGCACGCGAGTTCGACGACCTCCTGGCCGCGGAGGATCTCGCCCATCGCATCCGAGATCACCTTCCCGTGCTCGGCGGTGATGAGAGCGGCGAGCTCGCCCTTGCGGGCGTTCAGCAGCTCGCGGAAGGCGAACAGCACAGTCTGGCGCTTCGCGATGGAGTACCCGCTCCACTCCTCGAAGCCACGCTGGGCTGAAGCGATCGCCTGCTCGATCAGCGCCTCGTCGGCGAGCGCCAGGTGCCCGGTGACCTGTCCGGTCGCCGGGTTGTAGACCGGGGAGGTCCTGGTTCCCTCAGGCACGTGCTCCGCGCCGTCGACCCAGTGTCCGATCGTGCGGACCGCGATTGCCGTGCTCGTCATGCTCTCTCCTTCAGTGCGTGTTCGCCGAGCTCTTGGGCTGCGGCGGCTGTGGTGGCTTCTCCGATCGACGGATGGACCAGGCGCGCCGCGATGTCCACGGCGCTGAGGACGTCGCCGTCGGGCGGGAAGAGCAGTGTCCGCCCCACGGTGAGGCCGCGCACGCCCGGCAGCCCCAGCGCGTTCTCCCACGAGGCGAATCGCTCGTCGGGGTCTTCTCCGGAGTCGCCGCCGAGCAGCAGCGCGGGCATCGTCGTGGACGCCATGACCCTTTCCATCTCGTCGACGACCGGGAGCTTCATCCACGTGAACGCGCTGTCGCCGCCGAGGGCGGAGGCGATCGAGATCGACTGGATCACGGCATCCGGAGTCAGATCGTTGACGACCTTCCCCCCGTGGCGGCGGCTGAGGAAGGGCTCGAGCATGATCGGCACGCGGGCCGCGGCTGCGGCGGTGACCATCTCGGATGTCGAGGAGAGCGTGCTCGCGGTGGCCGGGTCGTCGAGATCGATGCGGATCAGCGCCTTCCCGAAGTCGATGCCGCGGTCGAGCATGGTCGGCACGTCGTACGCCGTGTAGCGGTCGTCCATCTCGAACGCGGAGCCCTGCAGGCCACCCCGGTTCATGGACCCGACGACCACCTTGTCGTCCAGGGCGCCCAGCATGGCGAGGTCGTCGATGATGTCGGGCGTGCCGAGCACGCCGTCGACGCCGGGATGGCTCAGCGCGACCGCGAGCCGTTCGAGCAGCGTGTATCGATCCGCCATCGCCATCGGGTCTCCCCCCGCAGCGAGCGATCCGCGCGCAGGGTGGTCGGCGGCGATGATGAACAGCCTGCCGTCGCCGCGCAGCACAGGTCTCCGTCGGCGCGCGGCGAGCGCCGTCGAGATCAGCTCGGGCTGGAACGCCCTGACGTCGCGCAGCCGCGCGAACTCCTCCGGGGTGATCACGGACATCTCAAGCTCCCTGCAGCAGTGCGTTGACTTCGGTGGCGTCAGGCATCGCCGTCGAGCACTCTCGACGAGAGGCGACGATGGCGCCTGCGACGTTGGCGAAGGCGAGGGTGCGCTCCAGGCTCCATCCCTCGAGCAGGCCGTGGCAGAGGGCTCCTCCGAAGGCGTCTCCCGCTCCGAGCCCGTTCACGACGTCGACGTGGTGCACCGGCACCTCGACCGTCTCCTCGCGGGTCTTGGCGAGCACGCCCTTCGGCCCCTGCTTGACGATCGCGAGCTCGACGCCGCGGTCGAGGAGCGCGTCGGCAGCGCGGTGCGGGTCGCTCTCCCCCACGGCGACGAGGCATTCCTCGCGATTGCCGACCGCGACGGTGACCTGCGCGAGCACAGGCTCGATCTGAGCCGTGGCATCGGACGCCTCGTCCCAGAACATCGGCCGGTAGTCGAGGTCGAGGATCGTGTGCCTTGCTCCGGCGCGGGCGGCGAGCGCGGCCTGGTGTGCGGCACGGCTGGGCTGCTCGCTGAGACCGGTCGTGGTGATCCAGAGGATGCCGGCGCCGCGCACGGCGTCGAGGTCGAGCTGGGCGGCGTCGACGTTCATGTCCGGTGCCTTGGGCTCGCGGTAGAAGTACAGCGGGAAGTCATCCGGCGGGAAGATCTCGCAGAACGTGAGCGGCGTCTTCAGCCCCGGGTCGGTCGCGACGAGCCGGTTGCCGACGCCGAGCCGCTCCAGTTCTGCGAGCAGGTAGCGACCGAACGGATCGTCTCCGACGCGGGACACGAGTTCGACCTCGTGCCCGTATCGCGCTGCGGCGACGGCGACGTTCGCCGCAGTGCCGCCGAGATACTTCCCGAAGGTCTTCACCTGGTCGAGCCCGAGGGCGTCCTCGAGGGGATACAGATCCACTCCGAGTCGCCCGATCGCGAGGATCTCAGGGGTGTCGCTCATCGTCACGCTCCATTGCAGTACGGCTTTGTCCTAACAATATCACATGGTTGTGGAATGCAGAATTGTCGCCCCGGATCAGCCAGGGAGAGCATGCTCACCGGATTGCGCCGCCGGAGGGGTAACATTGTCCTGACAATCGGTGCCGGCCGTCAGCCGCCCGATGGACAAGGAGCACCGCATGCCGAACGACGAGACCGTCTGGCCGGACGAGCTGTTCCACGATCTCGATCGGGCGGGTCCCGTGCCTCTCTACTTCCAGGTCTCACGCCGCCTCGAGGCGGCGATCCAGTCCGGTCGGATCCCGCCCGGCGCCCGCCTCGAGAACGAGATCGAGATCGGCCGGCGCCTCGGGCTGTCGCGCCCCACCATTCGGCGGGCTATTCAGGAGGTGGTCGACAAAGGGCTCCTCGTCCGCCGTCGCGGCATCGGCACGCAGGTCGTGCAGGGCCAGGTGACCCGCCAGGTCGAGCTGACGAGCCTGTTCGAAGATCTGAAGAACGCGCAGCACACTCCGACGACCCAGGTGCTGGTGCACGACGTGCGCCCGGCAGCCGACGACGTCGCCGAGCATCTGGGAGTGCTGGTGGGCTCGCCACTGCTGTACCTGCGGCGGCTGCGCAGCACCGACGGCATCCCCGTCGCTCTGATGGAGAACTTCCTCCCCGAGGAGCTCACCGACATCACCCGCGAGCAGCTCGAGGCGCAGGGGCTGTACCAGATCCTGCGCAGCCGCGGCGTCACGATCCGAGTCGCCAAGCAGCGCATCGGCGCCCGGGTCGAGCACGGCGACGAGGCGCAGCTCCTCGACGTCGACCGCGGCAGCCCCCTCCTCACGATGCAGCGCACAGCCTACGACGCGGCCGGACGGGCGATCGAGTACGGCGTGCACTGCTACCGCCCCGACATGTACAGCTTCGAGACGACGCTCGTCGCGAAGTGACCGTCCCGCGAGACGACGAAGGAGGCGCCCGTCGAACGGACGCCTCCTCGTGTCGCCGCCGGGCTACCTCTTGTCGGCCAGGCAGCGCGTCAGTTCCGACGCGGAGTAGAAGTAGCTGCCGGAGCTGATCGGCGTGCACCCCTCGGGGAACGCGGTCTCCTGCTCGTTGTAGAGCATGCGCACGATGGTCCTGCCGTGCGAGTTCTGGAACACATCCCACTGCAGGTTCGCCGCCATCGGCGCGACCTGTGCTCCGCGCCACGGGTTGCCTGCATAGTCGAATAGCTCCCCGGCAGGCTGCTGCACGGTGCTCCCCGGCAGTTCGAGCAGTGCCGCGAGCGGGATCATCTCCTCTGCGTGCGCGAATCGGAAGTCCGCAGCCGCGGTCTCCTGACCAGCGGCGACCGCCTCGACATGGTCGAGGAAGGCGTCCACGAGCACGTGCGCCATGCGATAGGTCACGTCGGAGCCGGCGAAGGCCGGGCCCTTGTCGTAGAAGTCGGCGGCGTCGGAGAGGTACGCGAAAGTCGCGGCATCCTCGTCCGTGAGATAGGGCGTCATGTCGATCGCCGCATCCTGATCCATCCCGGGTGCGATCACGTAGAGCTCGGAGAGGTACGAGGCCACGTCGACCACGGTGCGCAGGTGCGTCTTGCCCTTGCCGCTGTCGACCAGGTCGAACTCGCCCGCGTCGATGCGGGCGATGAAATCGGCGGTGAAGAGCCTGCTCACCACGTCGCGCGCGGTCGAGGCGATGACGGGCAGCTGCTCGAGCTCGTCATGGACCGCCGCGAGCTGCGCCGATTCCTCGTAGGCGAGGTAGGCGGGATCGGTGTCGTGGAAGTACAGCAGATCGAGATCCGCGACCTGGGGCTGGATCAGCTCCGCGAGGTCGTCATCGGCCTCCTCCAGTCCGATCACGAAGTTGTCGGCGCTCTCGACCGCGCGGTCGACACCGGAAGAGACGATTCGGATCGGCCGATCGTCATCCTCGGCGTCGTCGAACAGCGATTCCATCCGCTCGACGGCGCGCTCGGCGATGCCCTGCTGCTCCGCAGCTCCGCGCGTGCTCAGCGATCCGTAGCCGAGTTGCTCGTGCACGGCGATGATCTCCTGCAGGTCGGCTCCGAGCTGCTCACCGAGGGGCGTGAGCCCTGCGGACGTGTGCGCGATCTGCCACAACTGCCACAGCAGGTCGTCGTACTTCTTGCTCGACAGCAGCCGGGAGCCGTGTCGGCTCACATGCTCGAGGAGCACCGGCTCGAAGCCGGAGGGCGGGTTGTGATAGTCGTCCTCGTCCTGGAACGGCTCGTACACCGCTTTCGTGCCGTACAGATTGCCGATCGTGCGGACGTCGGCGAGCTGATCGCCGTGGTGGTGATGACGAGCAGCCTCGGACGCGGAGGCGGTCGTCGGGAGCAGCGCTGCTCCGACGACGGCCAGTGCGACCAGTGCGCCTGCGCCGGTGCGGGTTCGGGTGCGTAATCGATGATGAGACATGGGAACTCCTTCTCTCGTTTGTCAGGACATTAGGATGTCCACACAGAGAAGTCAATCCCCTCCGGGATGCGACGAACCCCGGGCCGCCCGTGGCTGTCCGGGGTTCGTCGGCCGATTCAGAGGGCGGCGATGCGCCAGGATGCCGCGTGCTCGGCACCGGGCTCGAGCACGACGAGGTCGGTTCCGGAGTTGAAGGCGTCGGGCGGGCACGTCATCGGCTCGACCGCGAGGCCGATGCGATGGATGCCGTCGAGGCCCGGGTTGTCGGCCGTGTGGATCTGCACCCACGGGCAGCGCTCGTCCCAGGTCATCGCGACGCCGGTTCCGGCATCCGTCACCAGGCGCACCTCGGCGATGCCGTCGGTGCGCGTCAGTCCGGTGAAGGCGTGGTCGATGAACACGTCGCCGATCACGCGCGACTCACGGAAGTCCCACTCCGGATGCTCGGAGACCGGCTCCACGGCGACGGGGCTCAGCCGGTCGGGGGTGACGGTGAGGACCTCGGATGCCGGGAGCAGGAGAGTCCACGCGTCGACCGCGGGCGCCTGGCGTTTCGTCTCGGTCGCCGGCGCACCCTCGCTCAACGACCGGGAGGCACCCGCCACGAGATACGGGTGCGGACCCGTGCCCCAGGGGGCGGCATCCGCTCCGAGGTTGCGAGCCGTGACCGTCTGCTGCAGGCCGTTCTCGTCGAGCCGGTACTCGGTCTCGACCTCGACCCGGAACGGGTAGCCCGTCTGCGGCTCGATCACGGCGACCAGCACGACGCGGTCATCTTCGATCACGCGGTCGGCGTACTCGGCCCACGAGAGCAGGCCGTGCAGCGCCTGGCCGCGCTCCGGCTCGGTGAGGGCGAGCTGGTGCTCGACGCCGCCGAACTCGTAGCGCCCGTCGACGATGCGGTTGGGCCACGGCGCGAGCGTGGTCCCGCGATAGCCCGGGCGCACCTCGTCGGCGTCGAAGGGCACGACCAGGTCGCGGCCCTCGAAGGTCAGCGAGCGCAGCGAGGCGCCGACGCTGGCGATGACGGCCTCGTAGCCGCCGAAGGCGATCCGCAGCTGGCGCCCGGAACGGGGCGTTTCGTCTCGCGCGACGACCGACGTCATCACAGACCCTGGGCGAGGCGGTAGTACGCCTGGTTCCAGCGGACCTGCTTCTGGAACTCGATGAGCGTCGTCTCCTCGTCGATCACGAGCAGCTCGACCTCCGCCATCTCGGCGAAGTCGCGGAAGGCCTCGATGCCGACTGCCGTCGACATGACCGTGTGGTGCGCCGCGCCCGCCGTCAGCCAGGCCGCTGCCGAGGTGTTGAAGTCGGGAGCCGGCTTCCAGACCGCACGGCCGACCGGGAGCTTGGGCAGCGAGGCGCGCGGCTCGACGTTCTCGACGACGTTCGCGGTGAGGCGGAAGCGGTCGCGCATGTCGCTGAGCGCGACGACGACAGCAGGGCCGGAGTCGGCGGTGAAGACCAGGCGCACCGGGTCGTCCTTGCCGCCGATGCCGAGCGGGTGGATCTCGAGCGTGGGCTTCGCGGTCGTGAGGGACGGCGAGACCTCGAGCATGTGCGCGCCGAGGATGAGCTCGTCGCCGGGGGTCATGTCGTAGGTGTAGTCCTCCATGAGGCTCGCACCACCGGGCAGGCCCGCGCCCATCACGTTCGCGATGCGCACGAGGATCGCGGTCTTCCAGTCGCCTTCGGCGCCGAAGCCGTAGCCCTCCGCCATCAGGCGCTGCACGGCGAGACCCGGCAGCTGCTTGAGCTCACCGAGGTCTTCGAACGAGGTGGTGAAGGCGCCGAAGCCGCCCTCCTCGAGGAACGAGCGCAGCCCGATCTCGATCGCGGCGCCGTCTCGGAGCGACTGGTGCCGCTCGCCGCCCTTGCGGAGCTCGGGAACGACCTCGTACAGCTCCTCGTATTCGGCCACGAGAGCGTCGATCGCGTCCTCGGACGCGGCGGCGACGGCCTCCGCCAGCTCGTTCACGCCCCAGGTGTTGACCTGCACGCCGAAGCGCAGCTCTGCCTCGGTCTTGTCGCCCTCGGTGACGGCGACGAAGCGCATGTTGTCGCCGAAGCGGGCGAGCTTGAGGTCGCGGCTCGCGGCGAGACCGGCGGCGGCGCGCTGCCAGACGCCGAGCTCGCGCTGCACGCGCGGGTCGGATGCGTGGCCGACGATCGTCTTGCGGGGCACACCCAGGCGGGTCTGGATGTAGCCGAACTCGCGGTCGCCGTGCGCGGCCTGGTTCAGGTTCATGAAGTCGAAGTCGATGTCGGCCCAGGGCAGCTCGACGTTGGCCTGCGTGTGCAGGTGCGCGAGCGGCTTCTGCAGCGCGTCGAGGCCGGCGATCCACATCTTGGCCGGGCTGAAGGTGTGCATCCACGCGACCAGGCCGATCACCTTGTCGTCGGCGTTCGCCTCGAGGGCGGTGCGCTTGATCGCGGCGGAATCGGTGAGCACCGGCTTCCAGACGATCTTGACCGGCACGTCGCCTGCCTCGTCGAGCAGACGGGCGATCTCCTGCGACTGCTCGGCGACCTGCGCGAGCGTCTCGGGGCCGTACAGGTGCTGGCTGCCGGTGAGGAACCAGACCTCGTACTGGTCGAGGGAGGTGGTGAGCTTCGGCATGGTGCGTCCTTAGAGTGCAGTGGTGGCGGCGGCTTCGATGGCGAGGCCTGCGCGGTAGCGGTCGAGGTAGGCGGTGAACCCGGCGACGTCTGCGGGGTCGGGGTCGGCGACGGAGACGGATGCCGCGGCGAACACGGTCTCGTCGAGGTAGGTGGCCAGGGGCTCGGCGTGGCCGAGGTAGGAGGCGAGCACGGCGATGCCCCACGCCCCGCCCTCGGAGGCGAGCTCGCCGACGGCGACGGGAGCCCCGAGGGCACCGGCGAGGAAGCGCTGCGCGACGCCCGCGGTGCGGAACATGCCGCCGTGCGCGAACATGCGGTCCAGGCCCACACCCTCGGCGGTGAGCACCTGCATGCCCAGCGCGAGCGTTCCGAATACGCCGTACAGCTGTGCGCGCATGAAGTTCGCGAGCGTGAAGGCGCTGTCGGGCGTGCGCACGAACAGCGGGCGGCCCTCGTCGAGCCCTGCGATGGGCTCGCCTGCGAGGTGGTTGTAGGCGATCAGGCCACCGGCATCCGCTTCTCCGGCGAGCGCCTCGCGGAAGAGAGCGTCGAAGGCGGCGTCGTCGCTCACCGGGTTCCCCGCAGCGGAGGCGAACCGGGTGAACAGCCCCGCCCAGGCCGCGAGCTCTGACGCGCCGTTGTTGCAGTGCACCATGGCGACCGCGTCGCCGGCCGGCGTGGTGACGAGGTCGAGTTCGTGGTGCACCTCGCCGAGCGGGCGCTCGAGCACGACCATCGCGAAGATGCTGGTTCCCGCACTCACGTTGCCCGTGCGCGGGGCGACCGAGTTCGTGGCGACCATGCCGGTGCTGGCGTCGCCTTCGGGCGGGCACAGCGGGATGCCGGCGGGCGTCGTCCCCGTCGGGTCGAGCAGCAGGGCGCCCTCGTCGGTCAGCGCGCCTGCCGCGGCACCCGCGGGCAGCACCGCGGGGAGCAGCGCGGTAAGGGGCGCCGGAAGCCGGTCGGCGGCGAGCGCGTCGTATGCCTGCAGCATCCGCTCGTCGTAACCGCCGGTCGTCGAGTCGATCGGGAACATGCCCGAGGCGTCACCGACGCCGAGCACCCGCTCGCCCGTGAGCTTCCAGTGCACGTAGCCGGCGAGCGTGGTCACGAAATCGAGCTGCGGCACGTGCGCCTCGGCGTCGACGACAGCCTGGTGCAGGTGCGCGATCGACCAGCGCAGCGGGATGTTCACACCCAGCAGCTCGGTGAGCTCGGATGCCGCCACCCCGGTGTTCGTGTTGCGCCAGGTGCGGAACGGCACGAGCAGGTCGCCCGCCGCATCGAAGGCGAGGTAGCCGTGCATCATGGCCGAGATGCCGATCGCGCCGAAGGTCGCGGGCCGCACGCCGTAGCGGTCGTGCGCGTCGGCGACGAGGTCGGCGAACGCCGACTGCAGACCCGACCAGACCTCGTCGAGGCCGTAGGTCCACAGCCCCTCTTCGAGCCGGTTCTCCCAGGAGAACGCGCCGGTGGCGACCACCTCGGTGGCGTCGGAGCCGATCAGGCACGCCTTGATGCGGGTGGAGCCGAACTCGATGCCGAGGCTCGTGCGGCCGGCGAGGATGTCGTCGCGCGCGGTGCTCATCGGCGTGTGTCCGCGCTCTGACCGTACACGTTCTGGTACCGGTTGAAGAGGCTGTCGATCGCCTCCTGCGGGATGGGGATGAGCGGCCCCGCCTCGCGGGCGAGGTGCACGGTGCGCGCGACGTCCTCGACCATGACGGCGGCCTTCACGGCGTCCTTCGCGTCCACGCCGATCGTGAACGGTCCGTGGTTCTGCATGAGCACCGCACGGCTGCGGTGCCCACGCAGGGTCTCGACGATCCCGCGGCCGATCGAGTCGTCGCCGATGATGGCGAAGGGGCCGACCGGGATGGGTCCGCCGAACTCGTCCGCCATGGCGGTGATCACGCAGGGGATCTCCTCGCCGCGCGCAGCCCAGGCGACGGCATAGTCGGAGTGGGTGTGCACGACGCCGCCGACCTCGGGCATGTTGCGGTACACGTAGGCGTGCGCGGCGGTGTCGCTGGACGGGCTGCGGTCGCTGCCGGGAGTGCCGGGGATGACGTTGCCGTCGAGGTCGCACAGGATCATGTTGTCTGCGGTCAGGTCGTCGTAGGAGACGCCCGAGGGCTTGATCACGAACAGGTCGGCGCCGGGCACGCGGCCAGAGACGTTGCCGCCGGTCCAGACGACGAGGTTGTAGCGGACCAGCTCGCCGTGCAGTCGGGCGACGTCCTCGCGGACGGTCTGGATGGCGGCTTCGACCTCGGGGGTGAAGGCGGGGGCTTCGCTGCTCACTGCTACCTCATCGTGGGTGTAAGGGTGATTACCGTGACCGGTCACAGTAGTGTGACACGGCGTCGCCGGGGGCGTCAACCGGGGCGCGCTGCTCAGCGCGGAGCGGCGACCGATTCGCGCTCGACGAGCTCGGGCGCGACGGGAGCGAGATCGGATGCCGCGGCATCCGCTCCTCCGACCAGGGCGGCCACCGCCCTCCGCGCCAGTTCGTCGAAGTCCTGACGCACGGTCGTCAGCTTGGGCCAGTAGTACGCGGCGTCGGGGACGTCGTCGAAGCCCACCACGCTGATGTCGGCCGGCACCGAGAGCCCGGCCTCGTGCAGGCCGCTCAGCAGCCCGAGCGCCATCTGGTCGTTCGCGGCGAAGACCGCAGTGGCTCCGGCCTCTCGCACGGCCACTGCGGCGGCATACCCCGACCCCGCCGACCAGTCCCCGACGATCACGGGGCCCGGCTGCAGACCGCGGGCGTCGAGCTCGGCCGCCCAGCCCTCGGCGCGGGATTCCGCCTCGAGCCAGTCCGCAGGTCCCGCCAGGTGCGCGATGCGCGTATGCCCGGCGTCGGCCAGGGCCGCCACCGCCAGCCGCGCACCGGCCGCCTGGTCCACCGACAGGCCACGCGACCCTCGGCCCGCGGAATGCAGGGTGACGACCGGCACGTTCACGTCGAGCGCGTCGAGCGCCTCGAGCGTGCGCGCATGCGGAGCGACGACCACGATGCCCTCGACGCCCTGCGCGATCAGATGGTCGACAGCCGACACCACCGCGGCCGCGTCTCCCGCGTCGGCGAACGCCGCGCTGACCCAGTAGCCGGCGCCGCGGGCCGACGTCTCGATCGCGGCGATGCTGCGCGACGGACCGTACTGCAGCGCATCGGAGGCGAGGATGCCGATGGTCCGCGAGCGCCGCGTGCCCAGGGCCCGCGCGGCGTTGTTCATGCGGTAGCCGAGCTCCGCCATCGCGGCGAGGACCCGTTCCTTCGTGTCGGCCGCGACCTCGGGGTGGTCGTTGAGCACCCGCGACACGGTCTGACGCGAGACGCCGGCCAGCGCCGCGACGTCGCGCACGCCTGCCGTGCGTCTCTGGGCGCCGCTCGACTCACTCACGCGGTTGAGTGTACGGCGTCAGGGCGCCCCGGCATCCCGCCGTCATGCCAGGCTGGTCTCATGCGCATCGCTCTCACTGGTTCATCGGGCAAGCTCGGCCGCGTCGTCGCACGCGAGCTGCGGGCTCAGGGTTACGAGGTCATCGGGATGGATCTGCACGGGCCACGCGGCGCCGACTTCGTGCAGGTGGACCTGACCGACTACGGGCAGGTGGTCGACGCGTTCACGGCCGTCGGCGACCGTCATGACGGCATCGATGCGGTCGTGCATCTCGGAGCGATCCCCGCCCCCGGCATCCGCAGCGATGTCGCGACCTTCCACAACAACATGCCGGCGACGTTCAACGTGTTCTGGGCGGCGGTGCGACTCGGCATCCGCCGCGTCGTCTACGCGTCCAGCGAGACCGTCCTCGGCCTGCCGTTCGACGTGCCGCCGCCCTACATCCCCGTCGACGAGGAGTACCCGGCCCGCCCGGAATCGGTGTACTCGCTCGTGAAGACGCTCGAGGAGCAGCTCGCGACCGAGCTCGTGCGCTGGCATCCCGATCTGTCGATCACGGCGCTGCGCTTCTCCAACGTGATGGATCCGGAGGACTACGCCGCCTTCCCTTCGTTCGACCAGGACGCGATGCTGCGCAAGTGGAACCTGTGGGGCTACATCGACGCACGGGACGGCGCTCAGGCGGTGCAGCGGGCCCTCGAGGTCGCAGCTCCCGGCTTCGACCGCTTCATCATCGCGGCGGCCGACACCGTGATGAGTCGCCCGAACGCCGAGCTGATCGCCGAGGTCTTCCCCGGCGTCCCGGTCACCCGCGAGATCGAGCCGAACGAGACGCTCCTGTCGATCGACCGGGCGCGGCGCGTGCTCGGCTTCGAGCCGCGCCACTCCTGGCGCGATCACGTCTGATCCCGGCCCCGCTAGTCGCGCTTGCGGGTGACCGCGCGCTGCAGAAGGACGAACACGAGCAGGATGCCGCCGGTGATGATGGTCGTCATCTCGGGAGGGATGCCGCCGTCGCGCGTGATCAGCACGGTCATGAGCCCGAGCACGAGGGCTCCGACGACCGATCCGAGCACGTAGCCGTATGCGCCGGTGAGGACGGTTCCGCCGATCACAGCCGCGGCGATCGCGTCGAGCTCCCAGCCGATGCCGGTGATGTTCTGCGCCGTGCCGAGGCGCGAGGTGTAGAGCACCGCGGCGAGACCGGCGAGCGAGCCGCTGATCACGTACACGAGCACCTTGGTGCGATGCACCGGCAGTCCCATCAGTAGAGCCGAGTTCTCCGAGCCGCCGATCGCGTACACGGTGCGGCCGGTGCGCGTGCGATGCAGGACGAAGAAGGCGGCGAGCACGACGACGATCGCGATGATCACGGCAGGGGTGATGACCAGGTCGTTCACCTTCGGGCCGTCGACGATCTTGATCTTGTCGGAGAGCGTGCGGATCGCCGAGTCGTCGGGCAGCTGCTCGGGCTTGGTGCTCAGCAGCGAGGCGAGCCCGCGGCCGAGGAACATCATGGCGAGCGTCGCGATGAACGGCTGCACGTTGAAGTACCTGATCAGCACGCCCGAGACCAGTCCGAACACCGAGCCGATGGCGATCATCGTGACGATCACCGCAACGGGGTTCCATCCGGCGTTCGACAGCATGACGCCGGCGACCGAGGAGACCGCGATGACCGATCCCACCGACAGGTCGATGCCGCCCGTGATGATGACGAAGGTCAGCGCGACCGCCAGCACGATCACGTGCGCGTTGTTGATGAGCAGGTTCGACAGGGTGCTCGCCTGCACGATGCGCCCGTAGGCCACCTCGCCGTAGACGATCATGCCGATGAAGATGACGACGGAGGCGATGGTCGGGACCACCGACGGGTTCGCCGTGATCATGCGGCGCACGCGATCTGCGAGCCCCGCTTCCCTGCCCTGGACTGGTGCCGCTGCGATGGCGCTCATGCCGCAGCCTCCTCTTTCACGATCTCGACCCGGGGTGCAGGTGCCGCGGTCTTCCGCCGGCGCTGGAACCAGCTGCGCACCCGGTCGGACTGCAGCAGGCAGATGGCGACGATCACGATCGCCTTGAACGCGGGAGTCGCCGAGGAGGAGACCCCGAGGTACAGCACGGTCTTGTCGAGCGTCGCGATCAGCAGGGCGCCGACGAAGGCGCCGCTGAGCGAGAACTTGCCGCCCGCGAGCGAGGCGCCTCCGATCACGACCGCGAGGATCGCGTCGAGCTCGAGCTGATAGCCGGTGCGGGAGATGTCGACCGTCATGACGCTGCCGACAGACATGACTCCGGCGATACCGGCGAGGATGCCGCTGAGGATGTAGGCGGTCAGCAGCAGCCCCTTGGGCTTGATGCCGGCCATCCGGCTCGCCCTCGGGTTGATGCCGATGGCCTCGATCATCAGGCCCAGCGCGCTGCGGCGCACGACCCAGGCCACGAGGACCACGATCAGCACGGCGAGGATGAAGACGACCGGGATGCCGATCACGAAGCCGTTCGCGATCCACCGGAACGGGTCGCTCGACGCGGCGGTGTTCTGGCCGCCCGTGATCACCTTCGCGACGCCGCGGCCCGCGAGCATCAGCACGAGGGTCGCGATGAAGGGCTGAAGCCCGACATAGGCGACGAGGATGCCGTTCACGGCGCCGAGGATGCCGGTGATCAGCAGTGACAGCCCCACGGCGGCGAGAGCGACGCCGATCGAGGTCGAGTCGCCGGCCGCGGCCAGGAACTCCATCGAGACGGCGCCGGAGACGGCCATGAGAGATCCGACCGAGAGGTCGATGCCGCCGGTCGCGATCACGAGCGACATGCCGATCGCAATCATCATGACGGGGGCAGCCTGACGGAGGATGTCGATCAGGTTGCCGACCAGGTGGCCGTTGTTCGGGTTGATCGAGATCGCCAGGTAGGTCGGATCCTTGATCACGTTCAGCGCGAGCAGCGCGACGATCGCGATGATGCCCCAGAAGAACGGCTTGTGGATCAGATCGCGCCACAGGGACGCGCGGGTGGGGGCGCTCATCGGATCTCCTCCTCGAGAGTCGCGGATGCGGGTTCCGCCTCGTGCACGGCGATCGCGGGGAGCTCCTCTTCGAGGGTCTCGGCCGCGGCCTCGACGCCGTGCGCGGCGATCACGTCGACGATCTCCTGCGCGGTCACGTCGGGGCCGTTCTGGATCTCGCCGATCTTGCTGTGGTCCTTGAGCACGACGATGCGCTCGGAGAGGCGGACGACCTCTTCCAGCTCGGAGGACACGAAGACGACCGCGACGCCGGTGTCGGCGAGCTCGGCCACCGCCTCCTGGATCTCGGCCTTCGCTCCCACGTCGATGCCGCGGGTCGGCTCGTCGAGGATGAGCAGCTCGGGCTCGGTGGCGAGCCAGCGGCCGAGCAGCACCTTCTGCTGGTTGCCGCCGGAGAGGTTCTTGATCATGCGCTCCGGGTCGGCGGGGCGCACGTTGAGCTCCGTGATGTACTTCTCGACGATCGCGTCCTGCTCCTTGCGCGGCATGGGCCGCGCCCAGCCCCGCTTCGCCTGGACGGCGAGGATGATGTTCTCGCGGACCGTGAGGTCGCCGATGATGCCCTCGTCACGGCGGTTCTCGGTCGAGAACGCGATGCGCTGCGCGAGCGCGGCCGAGGGAGAGGTGAGGTCTGTCTTGCGGCCCTTGACCGTGATCTGACCCGATTCGGAGCGGTCGGCGCCGTACAGCAGGCGCGCGAGCTCGGTGCGGCCGGAGCCCAGCAGACCCGCGAAGCCGACGACCTCGCCGGGGCGGATGTCGAGGTCGGTCGCGTTCACTGCACCGGTGCGGGAGATGCCGGATGCCGACAGGAACGCGGCCTCGTCGGCGTCGCGCGGAGCGGTGCGGCGGTTACCTCCGAGCGATTTCAGCGCGTCGAGGTCCTTGCCGATCATCTTCGAGATGAGCGCGTGCCTGTCGAGGTCGCGGGTGAGGTACTCGCCCTCGTACTGTCCGTTGCGCAGCACCGTGAGCCGGTCGCTGATCGCGTAGATCTGGTCGAGGAAGTGCGAGACGAAGAGGATCGCGACGCCCTGATCGCGAAGGGTGCGCATGACGGAGAAGAGACCTTCGACCTCTGCCGCGTCGAGGCTCGAGGTCGGCTCGTCGAGGATCAGCACCTTGGCCTTGATGGCCATCGCGCGGCTGATGGCGACGAGCTGCTGCATCGCGATGGAGAGCGTCGAGAGCGGCTTGTGGGTGTCGAGGTAGTCGAGGCCCAGCCGGGCGAGGGCCTCGGTGGCCGCTCGGTGCGTGGCGCGCCAGTTGACTCCGAACGGGCCGCGGATCTCGTGCCCTAGCATCACGTTCTCGCCGATCGTGAGGTTGGGCGCGAGATTCACCTCCTGGTAGACCGTGGAGATCCCGGCGGCCTGGGCGTCGCCGGTGCCGGCGAAGCTGCGCTCCTGGCCCGCCACGACGATCGATCCGGCGTCGATCCGGTAGACGCCCGTGAGCGCCTTGATCAGGGTCGACTTTCCGGCGCCGTTCTCGCCCATGAGCGCGTGCACCTCGCCCTGGAAGAGGCGGAAGTCGACACCGTCGAGCGCCTTCACTCCGGGGAATTCGATGGTGATTCCGCGCATCTCGACGATGGGCAGTTCTTCGTTCATCGCTGTCTCTCAGTCTTTTCCGGCCCTGGAGGCGGTGCGCGGTGCGCACCGCCTCCAGGTCACGGGGTCGTGCTCAGTACTTGCGGTCCGCGAGGACGGCCTTGGCCGCCTCGGCCGAGTCGAACGCCTCGCTCGGGACGACGATGTAGGACTCGACCTTGTCGCCGTCGAGGGCCTTCTTGACGACGTCGAGAGCGGTCTCGCCGAACAGCGGGTTGTACTCGTGCACGTAGCTGAGCTGACCGTCGGCGAGCGCCTGCATGGCGTTCTTGGTGCCGTCGATCGTGGCGATCTTCACGTCGGTGCCGATCACGAGGCCGGCTTCCTCAGCGGCCTGAGCGGCGCCGAGGCCCATCTCGTCGTTCTGCGCGAACACGAACTGGATGTTGTTGTTGTTGGCCTTGAGCATGGTCTCGAAGACGCTCTTGCCCTCTTCGGCCGACCAGTTGGCGGTCTGCGCGTCGAGCTTGACGAGCTTGGAGTCGCCCAGGCCCGCTTCGAAGCCCTCGTTGCGCTCGTTCACGACGCCCACGCCTGCCGGGCCTTCGAGGACGACGTAGTTGCCGCCGTCGGGGAACTCAGCCGCGGCCCACGAGCCGACCTCCTTGGCGACCTCGACGTTGTCGGGCGCGATGCGGGTGACGTACAGGCTGGTGTCGTCGGGCTCGATGCCGCGGTCGAGCAGGATGACCGGGATCTCGGCCTCCTGTGCGAGCTTGAGCGAGTCCTCCCAGCCGCTGGCCTCGGTGGCCGACAGCAGGATGACGTCGACGCCCTCGTCGACGAACGACGTGAAGGCGTCGATCTGCGACTTCTGGTCGAGGTTCGTGGCCGGAGCGTACTTGAGCTCGAAGCCGGCGTCCTCGGTGAACGTGTCCTGGATGTTCTGCTCGTTGGCCTCGCGCCAGGCTCCCTCGGGGCCGACAGCGACGAAACCGACCGTGGTGAGCTCGCCCGAGTCTCCGCTGCCGCCGTCGCCACCGGCGTCGCCGCCACCGCTCGAGCATGCAGCCAGCCCGAATGCGAGCGCGCCGACAGCGGCGAGCCCCAGAACGGTACGAGTGCGCTTCATTGCAGACATTGATCTCCTCCTCGAGATTCCGGGTCGATCCCCGGGTTGGACCTGACCCGGTCCGGTGTGATTACAGAACGACGTGGGTGCGCCGTGCGGATCATGTTACCGGGAACAATTTCTGGAACACAAGCATGTTCGGAAAACTCGAGCCGTTCGTGACCAATTCGTTGTTACCGGACACACCTCAGCGGTCGGAAGGGTCGAGCTCCGCGGCGATCATCTCCACGATGCTGTCGACCGTGACGCCAGGCCCGTTGCTGAGCTCGCCGATCTTGTCGCGGTCCTTGAGCACCACGATCCGATCGCTGAGCCGCACGACCTCCTCGAGCTCGGCCGAGATGAACACCACTCCGACGCCGTCTCCGGCGAGCTGGCTCACCCGGCGCTGGATGTCGAGTTTCGCCGCGATGTCGATGCCTCTGGTCGGCTCGTCGAGGATCAGCACGTGAGGCCTGACCGCGAGCGCCCGCGCCAGCAGGAGCTTCTGCTGAGTACCGCCCGAGAGCAGCTTCGCCGGCCGGGCGAGGTCTGCGGGGTCGAGGTGCAGGGTCTCGACGTAGGTCTCGGCCAGCGCGGCCGTCTCGGCCGGAGACAGGGGCCTCGTCCAGCCTCGCAGCGCCTGCAGCGACAGCACGATGTTCTCGCGTGCCGTCAGATCTCCGATGATGCCGTCGGCGCGGCGGTTCTCCGCCGACATCGCGATGCGATTGCGCAGGGCCGACGAGGGCGTGCGCAGCTGCACGTGATCGCCGTCGACCACGATCTCCCCGCTGTCCGCGCGGATCGATCCGCTCAGCAGCGATGCGAGCTCGGTGCGTCCGGAGCCGCGGAGCCCCGCGAGCCCGACGATCTCGCCGCGGTGCACGTCGATGTCGATCGGGTCGAGCTCGCCTCGCCGCCCGACCGCGGTGGCGCGCAGCGCAGGCACTCCGTCCGCGGCGTAGTGGTGGGCCTTGCGCTCCGATCCCAGCGCCCGCAGCGCCTCGAGATCCTTGCCGAGCATCTGCGAGATCAGATCCGCCCGCTCGAGTTCGCGGGTCGGGGTCTCGGCGATCCGCCGGCCGCCGCGGAGCACCGTCATGCGGTCGCTGATCGCGAAGGCCTGCTCGAGGAAGTGCGAGACGAAGAGGATCGCCACCCCGCGGTCGCGAAGTCCTCTGATCACCCGCATCAGCACGTCGACGTCGGCCTGATCGAGGCTCGAGGTCGGTTCGTCGAGCACGAGGATGCGCGGGTCGTCGACGACCGAGCGCGCGAGCGCGACGAGCTGCTTCTGCGCGGGCGACAGCATGGTCATCGGGGTCTTCGGGTCCATGTCGTCGAGCCCGAGGCGCGCCAGCGCGTCGGCGGCATCCGCTCTCGTGCGACGCCAGTCGATGCCGAAGCGTCCTCGCCGCTCGCGACCGAGCATGACGTTCTCGGCCACGCTCAGAGTCGGACCGAGCTGGGTCTCCTGGAACACCGTGGCGATACCAGCGGCGCGCGCGTCGGCGACGCCGGAGAATCTGCGCTCCTCCCCCGCCACGACGACGCTGCCCGCGACCGGGGTGCAGGTTCCGGTGAGCACGCCGATCAGCGTCGACTTGCCGGCGCCGTTCTCGCCCATCAGGGCGTGCACCTCACCGGGGAAGAGCCGGAAGTCGACGTCGTCGAGCGCGACGACGTCGGGGAATTCCACGCGGATGCCGGTGAGCTCGACGATCGGGACGACCATCAGCGCACCTCCCGCGGCGCCGCGCTGGATCCGCGGGCGACGAGTTCGGTGGGGATGCGGGTCAGCTGCGGCAGCTCGCGCTCCTCGAGCGCGGCGCGCAGCATCTCGACGACCGCGCCGCCGAGGGCGGTGAAGTCCTGCCGCACGGTCGTCAGCGGCGGGAGGAAGTGGCGCGCGAGCGGCACATCGTCGAACCCGACGATGCTGAGGTCTTTGGGCACCTCGAAGCCCTTGTCGTGGAGGCCGTGGATGAGCCCGATCGCCATGTCGTCGTTCGCCACGAACACCGCCGTGTAGTCGGGCAGGCGGTTCAGCCCCTTGGCGAAGTCGTAGGCGAAGTCGGCGGTCCAGTCGCCCACGACGATCGGCCGCTCGCGGATGCCCCACGACTTGGCCCTGGCATGGAAGGCGCGTTCGCGCGCGCGGGCGTCCAGCCAGTCGAGGGGCCCTGCGATGTGGAGGATGTCGCGATGTCCCAGCGCCACGAGGTGATCGACGACCAGCCCGGTCCCCGCCTGCTGATCGATCGAGACGGTGAGGAAGGTGGGGTCGGCATCGGCCTTCACGACGAGCATCGGCACGTTCAGGGAGATGCGGCGCAGCGCCGCAACGGAAGACGAGCGCGGGGCGATCACGCACAGCGCGTCGACGCCCTGCGCCGTGAGGTTGTCGACCGCGTCCTGCGGCGAGAGGGTGTCGCCCTCGTGCAGGGCGACCGCCGTGACCGAGTAGCCCGAGGTGCGCGCGGCCATCTCGACGGCGCGGAGGATGCTGGTCGGCCCGAAGGACACCGCGCTCTCGATGATCACGCCGATCCGGCGGGTGCGCTGCGTCGCGAGTGCGCGGGCGACCATGTTCGGCCGGTAGTCGAGCTCCTCGATCGCCTCGAGCACCCGCCGACGCGTGTCGGGCTTGATGTTCGGATGATCGTTCAGGACGCGCGAGACGGTCATGTGCGAGACGCCGGCGAGGTCCGCCACGTGGCGGATGCCGGGTTTGTCGGAACCGAGGCTGGCCATGCGCACCTCCGTCGGTCTCGCCTGGGGAGATGTTACCGAGAACAGTCAGGAACGCACAATCTCGTCGCCGACACGGGCCACCGATGGTGCGCGAAACCGCCGCCTCCCGCACCTCCAGGCGACCACAACCCGCACCACGACACACAGGGCCGAGGCATCCGTCGATGCCCCGGCCCCGCGTCAGATCCGACCCGTCACCTCGCGCAGGTGCCCGCGAGGTAGGCGAACTGCAGGTTCTCGGTGACACGGGTGCCGTCGGCATCCGCCCCCAGCTCCACCTGCACGGTGCCCGCGGGGAACGACGCCAGACGCGTCGCCTGCGCGATCGACGAGCGGGCGCCCGGCTGCACGTCCGACAGCGCCTTGCTGCCGTACGGGGTGGAGACCGAGATGTCCGTCGGCACCTCGCCCGTGTTCGTCACCGTCAGCACCAGCTGCGCCTTGCCCGCGACACAGCGCACCGATGTCGACACCGCGGCATCGAGGTCGGGCGCAGCCGCCGCGGTGAAGGCGAGCGTGTACGTGCGCGTGGATCCCGAGGCAGACGTGACGGCGACCGTGGCGAGCCCGCCGTCATCCGCCTGGGTCACGGCGACCGTCGCGTCGCCGTCTACCGCGACCGCGCGCACGGTCGGGAAGGACTCCCCCGGCCACGGCACCTGGTACGCCTCGACATCAGCTGCGAATCCGCGCAGCGGTGCTCCGTCGAGGGTGATCGCGGCGAGCGTGTCGACCGTCGAGGGGCTGGGAGCCGCGGCGTACAGCTCGACCTCGGACACGATCATGTGGGTCGCGGCGCGAGCGGTCATGACGACCCGCACAGCATCCGCCTGCACGCCGTTCATCGGCACCTCGACGATCGGGGCGGTGCCGTCGGCGGGCACCGGCACGTCGACCGTTCCCATCGAGGTCCATGATCCCGAGCCCGAGCGGTACTCGACCGACAGCGACTGCGGCCAGCTGTTCGAGGATCCGTCCTGGTAGAAGTAGATCTTCGCGCTCTGCATGGTCGCCGCGTGCGCGAGTGCGTAGGTCAGCGTGTCCTGCGTGTTCTTGGTGCCCGAACGCCAGTTCGACCAGCCCTTGTCGGCCGTCATGCCGTTCGTGGTGCGGTAGACGCTGTAGCTCGAGCTCTCGGTGAAGGTGGCGGATGCCGTGCTCGCCGGCGCGACGTTCGCCGCGGTCGGCGTCGTCACGATCACCGACAGGGTCGCCGGCAGCTCGGCTCCGTCTGGGCTCTTCGCGGTGCCGTGGACGGTCACGACTCCGGGGGCCGAGAACCTGGCGTCGGCGTTGCCCGACCAGTCCCATACGACGGGCAGGGCGACCTTCTGGTCGGTCGCACCCACGGCCGCGGGAACCGTCGCCGGCGCAGCGGCCTTCACGGTCGCGGCAGGCACCCCGGCGTACGTGGTCAGAGAGACCGGATCCGTGAGCGCGACAGCCCCCACCTCGACGACGGCGGTCGCCTGGAAGGCGACCCCGAACAGGTCGGTGCCGCTGCCTGTGATCGTCTTGGTCCCGGCGACGGTCCAGTCGACTCCAGCCGTGTTCCAGGTGACGGATGCCGTGCGCTCCACGCCTCCGCGGTACACGAGGGTCGCGTTCGCCGGCAGCTCGGCCGCGGCGCCGATCACGGCGCCGATCGCGACCTGCTCGACCTCGACCAGGCCGGTGTCGGCGAGCGTCCACAGCTGGTTGGTGCCGTCGTTCGAGGTCCACAGACCCACTCCGGCCCCGTCGGCCGAGCTCTGCCCGTTCACGTCGAGCACGCGTTCGTTCGAGACGCTGAGGATCGAGAACCGCGCGCCGTCAGTGGTCGACGAGATCCACTGCAGCGCCGGGTCGCTCGCCGCCTGTTCGGGCGTCGCGCTCGTCAGCGTGACGCCTCCCGCGGACTCGGCGAGGAAGCGCCCATCGCCCGCCTGCAGCGCGAAGCGGTGCCGGTCGGTGCCACCGCCAGCGAGCGTGCGCACCGTCCAGGTCTGCGCGGTTGCGGCATCCGCCGTCGTGGCCGAGGTGCGGATAACCGCAGCCGTGCCTGACGCGGCGAGCGCCTTGCCGCTCTGCACGCCGAAGAGCTGGTAGCTGCGTCCGTCGCGCAGGGCGACCGCGTCATCCGAGACGCCGGAGACTCCGGAGACCACGAGCGTGACGACCGACTTGCCCGGCACAGTGACGGTGGCCGATCGGGTCGCCGCGTTCACCGGCACCGCTGCGCCCTCGATCAGAGCGTTCGAGGTGGGATCGGCCTCGGTCGACTGGGTCGTGACGATCGGAGTGACCGTCGCCCCCGCGGCGATCGTGCCGAAGCGAGACAGATCGATGGTCAGATCGCGAGGGGACGCTTCGGTGTTGACGTGCACGAGGGTGGCGCCGTCGCCGGCGGCCGAGACGGCCGCGGTGGTCTGGGCGTTGCCGGAGGGGATGAGAGCGTCGCCCGGGTGGATGTAGTGCGTGAAGTTGCGCACCGTGTTGTACTTCGCATTCGTCTTCACCTGGCAGCTCGGGTCGGCGTCGCCGTCGGCGATGCGTCGCTCGGAGTCGCCCTCGGCGTTGCAGTCGAAGTCCACCAGGACCGATCCCCAGTTCAGATCCTCGACCTTCTCCATGTTGTACGCGTCTTCGACGGGCTGCCAGAACACCCAGGCGCTCGGCTCGAGCTCGCGCAGGTCGTCGACGATGCGACCGGCCATGCCCAGGCCGTTCTCGATGTTCGTGAGGTTGTGGCCCGTGCCGTCCCAGTCGCCTTCGACCTCGCTCATCCAGAGCGGCTTGTCGGCGCTCTTCGCGATGTCGCGGACGACGAGGCGCCCTGAGGTGCCGTAGGTGTGCACGTTCAGCTGGTCGACCTCGGCCTTGGAGGCGTCGCTCCAGGCGTTCCAGTTCGTGGCGAAGATCGAGGGATTGGTCTCGTCCATCGCCGAGATCGGCACCTTCGTCGTCGTACCCGGCTCGGCGAGACGGGCCGCGAGCGCCTGGATCATCTGATCCTGCGCTGCGGGGCCGATGTGCGCGCCCTCCTGACGGCTCGCCGAGGTCGGCCAGCCATCAGCGCCGAGAGTCGTCGACCAGTAGTTCGTGTTCGGCTCGTTGAAGGGGTCGAGGCTGTCGAAGCGGATGCCGTGCTCCTGCTCGATGTGCTCGACGACCGTGACGAGGTAGTCGGCGAACGCGTCCATGTCGGCGGCGGAGAGCTGCTCGGTGCTGCCGTTGCCGATGCCACCGGAGACATAGCCGCTCTGGGTGAGGAAGTACGGCGGGGAGTTGCTGAAGGCCTCCCAGTGCGTGATCTTCCCCTTGAGCGCGTCGATCCACCATCGCTGGGTTGCGTCGGCGTCGAAGTCGTAGCTCGCCGGGTCGTCGCCGTCCCAGGCCGCGCGGTAGGTCGCGCGGTCGGCGTAGGTGGAGCTCGCGAGATCGGGATTCCACCAGCCCTCGACCGCGCCACCGGGGCGCAGGTAGTCCGGAACGTCTGTCGCGTTGCCGCCGCCGATGTTGTAGCGCGCGATGTTGAGGTTCAGCCCGTCATCGCCGAAGACCTTGTCGAGCAGATCCTGACGCACATCGTCTGGATAGCCGCCCGTGGCGTTGGCGAACCAGACCAGGCTCGTGCCCCACCCTTCGAAGGGATCCGACGCGTAGCCGGGGTTCGGGGTGATCGTGATCGGGATCGCGGCGGCGGATGCCGCGGGCGCTCCGGTCACCAGCAGGCCGGCGCCGATGGCGCAGACGCCGAGCGCTGCAAGGGATCTCTTCGACTTCATCGTCTGTTCCTCAAATGTGTTGACGTCAACAGTGAGCGGTAACAGAAGCCTAGAGAACGCCCTCTCTCCCGTCAACCGCGAGTCACGCCGCGTCTGCCGTCGTCGAGATCACGTGCAGTCGACGAGTGCACGACGTATCGACGCGGAGAAGCCGTGCACTCGGCGAGAAGCCGTGCACTCGGCGAGAGCGAGCGCCGCGCGGGGGCAGCCGCGCGGGGGCTCAGGCGCGCGGGGCGGCCGTGGAGGCGCGCACCTGCAGCTCGGGCTGGATCAGCTCGCGAGCTTCGGTCTCGGCACCCTCGATCGCCGCGAGCAGCTCGCCGATCACGACCTTGCCGAGCAGGGTGAAGTCCTGGCGGACAGTGGTGAGCGGGGGCAGGTAGTGCCTCGCGTCGGGCGCATCGTCGAATCCGACGACGCTGACGTCGTCGGGCACGCGGATGCCGCGCTCAGCGAAGCCGTGCAGGAGCCCGAGCGCCATCTGGTCGTTCGCGACGAACACGGCGGTCGCGTCGCCGAGGTCGAGCGTCTGCCCGAATGCGTAGCCCGAATCGGACGACCAATCGCCGATCACGGGAGCGACGACGGGGAGGCCCTCTTCTTCGAGAGCGGCGCGCCAGGCTTCGGTGCGCGCCTTGGCGTCGAACCAGTCCGGAGGCCCGGCGACGTGCAGGATCTTGCGGTGGCCGAGGTCGATGAGATGGCGCACGGCGGCGGTCGCGCCGGCGCGCTGGTCGACGGATGCCGTGTGCATCTGCTCGTCGGGCTCTTCCTTGACGACGAGCGTGGGCAGCCCGATCGCCTGCTGGCGGAGCAGATCGAGCGACGAGGCTCGAGGCGCGATCACGCACAGGGCATCGACACCCTGCGTGAGAAGCTCCATGACGCCCGCGTCGACGCGGCGGTCCTCGGCCTCCCCCGCCGAGAAGCTGCTCACCGCGTAGCCGTTCTCGCGGGCGGCGACCTCGATGGCCCTGAGCACGCTGTTCGGGCCGAAGAAGCCCGGATTGTCGACGATCGCTCCGATGCGCATGGTGCGGTTGGTGGCGAGGGCGCGGGCGATCGAGCTGCGCGTATAGCTCATCTCGTCGATGGCCTTCATGACCTTGTCACGGGTGGAGGCGCGGATGTTCGGATGCCCGTTCAGCACACGCGACACCGTCATGTGCGAGACGCCCGCACGATCGGCGACGTCGTAGATGCTGGGCTTACGGGGCCCGCCCGCGGGGGCGACCGAGTCGGTGGTCATGCTTGCCCCCTCCGCGCTACGACCGTGAACGGTACAACGATAGTGCGCAGAGGACTTCTGGCCTGGATGCCGGCCGCGAACCGTGTCCGCGGCCGGCATCCGCTCGTTCTCAGTCGACCATGCGGAACGTCGCGTCTGCGCGGTCGCCATCGGTGAGGATCGGGTCGACCCACGCCTGGTAGTTGCGGTGGCGGAGGTGCCGATCGGGATAGTTGTGCGAGCGGAACGACGTCATCATCGAGTGCGCGAGGCCCGCCACCGGCACGAAGCTCGCGTCGGCCGCGAACAGGCTCGTGCCGTCGTCCGCCTGCTGCACGACACGGAAGGCGCTGTGACGCAGGTAGCTGCCCGGCTGATCGACCGACTCGAACGACACCCGCCCTCCCGAGGAATCGGCCCTGCCCGGCACGACCCGGAAGCGCGAGAGCGCGAGAGGAGGCGCCGAGGTGAGCGCGACGCTCGTCCCCGATGCCGAAAGGTAATGCTCGGGATGCGTGAACGCCTGCAGCCTCGAGATCCGGCCGCCGGGCGACGCGGCGGCGGCGGTGAGCGTGCCGAAGCCGAGCTGGTCGTACCCGCCGGAGGTCTGGCCGTAGTCTCCACCACCGCCCTCGGCGCGCACTGCGGCCACCATCTGCTCCGTCCAGGGTGCGCTCAGCCCGCGCCTGCCCGAATAGTGCCCGAGGATGAGCTCCCACACGGGCCGGAGCTGGCCCCGCGAATTGTCGCTGATGACAGTCTGGGTCTGCCAGCCCACGTGCGGCGCGGTGGTGTTCGGCCCCGACTGCCAGCTGTAGGGGGTGAAGGGCACGTCGTTGCCGAGGTTGTACTTCGCCACGTACTCCGACGCCTTCAGGAAGCGGTTGTCGTCGGCGCCCCACAGGTCGATGCCCTGGTTCCACGCCATCTCGCAGATCGCGCCCATGAGTCCGATGCCCATGACCGTGTGGCCCTGGTCACGCCCGCTCTCCTGCCACTGTGCAAGCCCCTCGCTGTCGTAGACGAAAGGCACCGCATGGGCGAGGGAACCGTTGCCGGCGCCGTTATGGAAGTAGTCCACTGCACGGTCGACGAGATCGTCCCGGTCGGCGAAGATGCCGATCGCGAGCACGGATGCCATGGTGCAGAGATCCCAGTTGGCCCAGTAGTTCGTGATCACCGCGTTGTTGTGGAAGGTGAGGAACTGCTCGTTCATCGGATAGAAGATGTTCAGCAGCATGTCGCGGAACGGCGTGTACTGGAAGTCGCCTCTGTCGCGGACGAGCTCTGCGGCGTTCGCGAACTGGTAGCCGTAGATCCCCGCGGCGAGGAACCGATCCGCGTTGCCTCCGATCGAGGCCAGGCTCGACGACCACGCGTTGAGGATGCGGACGGCCGCCGCACCATGCTCCTCGATCCCTGTCGCCTGCCAGCGCAGGGCGTTCTGATACGCGGCGTGGACGTCGTAGACCATCTGCATGTAGTTCTGACCAGTGCCGCCGCGCAGCACGTCGGCGAGCGGGCGAGGCATCCATCCCGCGTTCGCGCGCCCGTTGGCTGCCAGCCTCTCGAACCCGGCGTACCAGGGCTGCGCCTGCGCCCCCACGCGCGTCGAGATGTCGGACAGATCGGATGCCGTGTGCAGCAGTCCCGGATGCGCGTACGACGACGGCTGCAGCGCCGTGTAGGCGAGGTGCGGGCGCCCTGCCCCGGTCGCCCCGATCGCCGCGGATGAGTTCACGGCGTCGAGCGCCGCACCTCCCAGGGCCACGGCCGTCGCGGACAGCGCCACCCTTGCGAGCAGGCCGCGCCTGGTGAATCCCTCGTCCCGCACAACGGGTCTCGTCGACTCCGACTCCATCGTCTTCCTCTCTGTCGAGAGCGGGGCCCCTTCGCCTCGCCCTGCTGCGGTCCGCCGCACTCGGCGGCATCCGTCGTGCTCCCCGCGCTCCGGTCAGCGGCAGACCGTCGCCGCGTAGGCCGCGGTGATCTCCGACGTCACCGGGTTCCCGCCGATGACGCCCGTGACGGTGACGGTCACCTCGCCCGCCGAGACGGCGGCCGACCGGGTCGAGACCGACAGGGTCTTCGCGGCGTCAATCCCCGTGGCGCGCACCGTTCCGTATGAAGAGGTGACGACCGCGTCGATCGGCACGCCAGAGGTGTTCTCGATCTTCACCGGCAGCACGACCTTGCCCGCGACGCAGCGCGGCAGCACGGTCGCCGTGACCGACAGCGCCGGTCCGCCGGCCTCGACCGTGACCGTGGTCGTGACCGTCCGGTTCTCAGGAGCGAGCCACTCGGCATCCGTCATGTCGAGGATGGGGCTGCCGTCCTGCCGGAAGTACACCATCCTGGCACCCGAATCGCGTGTGCCGTTCGCGGTGAGCTTGGCGTGGAAGATGTTGATCAGATTGCCGTCGTCGTCGTAGGTGTACGAGTTGTGGCCGGGGCCCCAGTTGTCCGTCACCGGACCTTCGAAGTGCCAGATCGGGTAGTTGCGCATGGTCCACGAGCCGGCGTCCAGCAGCTCTGCACCGGCATCGGCCGTCATGAGCCCGACCGCGTAGGTCGAGTCGACGCCCGAGCCCGAGAACGTGATCATGATCTTGCCGTCGCGCTGGATCACGAAAGGCCCCTCGACGACGGGGGTCGTGTTGTCGGACCAGCTGCGATCGGGGTACGCGATCGTCGACCGAGTGCCGTCCAGCCTCCAGGCGCCCGTCGTCGACGGGATGATCTTGGAGATCTTGAGCACGGCGGGGCCGGATCCGGATGCGGGGACCTTGCGCTCCGACCACACCGCGTACTGCACACCCGCGTCCTCGAAGGTGGTCATGTCGAGCGTGATGCCCGTGCCGTACTGCGTGAGCGGCTGTCCCTGCGCGTCGACCACGCGCTGCGGAGCCTCCCAGTCGGCGCGCACGAGCGGGTCTCCGCCCGGCCTCAGCCGCATCGTGTACGACTGCACGCCGTTCCACGCGTTGACGTTGTTCGCGTTCGCGGCGAACAGGATGTACAGGTCGCCTCCCACCTCGTGGAACTCCGGCGCCCACAGCTGCGACCCCACGGGTGCGGCACCGGAGAGGCCGATACCGAGGATGCGGTTGTCCGGTGCGGTGGCCAGGCCCTCGATCGTGTCGGCCTGCCGCACGAAGAACTCGTCCTGACCGTTGTCGTCGGTGGCGATGTACATCCACGTCTTCGAGCCGTCGGGGCGGGTGTACCGCAGCACGTGCGGATCCGCGCGACGCGAGACCAGCGGGAACACGGTCTTCTGCTGCTGCAGTGTCCCGGTCACCTGATACGTGCCCGGTGCCGAGAGGTCGACGCTCGAGGTGTCCCACGCGACGCGGAAGTCGTGCGTGCCGCCGTCGGAGTAGTCGGCCGTGACCTTCTCCGGCAGCTCGAGCGTCGAGCCCGCCTCCACGGTCACGTCCTCGGGCTGCTGCAGCGCGGTGTTGTGCACGCGCCCGAGCAGCGCATCGGTGCGCTCGGCCTCGGCAGGGGTGAGCGGCACGATCGACGCGGTCTCGGCGTAGGCCACGCCGATGGTTCCCGCGCGCCCTGCCGGGTGCGCGCCCGCGCCGAGCGGCGTGACGGTCGTGAAGTCGGTCGTCGATCCGCTGTACGCACTGCCTGCCGCATCCGACCACACCACGCGATAGGCGTCGATCCGCTCATCCCACTCCGCAGAGACGCGCCCCGTCGTCGCGGGGCCGGGGAGCGCGAGCGCGCCCCGGTCATCCCAGTTCGCGAGGTCGGTCGAGGTGAACAGGAGCGCGCCGCCGTCATCGCTCGCGGCGCCGCCTGCTGCGGTGACGCGGCGGGCGATCAGGCCGAAGCCCTGGTCGCCCTCGAGCCGGAACAGGTACGGCTGCCCGAGGTAGCGCTTGGTGCCGTTGAGATCCTCCGTCATGCCGGTGACCTGCGCGAACACCACGGCTCCGCCGCCGTTGAGCGCGGCGTAGGCGCCGCCGCTCCGGGAGAGCGCGAGGTGCGCGGCGCGCGTGACGTCGACATCGTCGCCGCCGCGCGTGGTCTTCGAGGTCGTGTAGCTCGCGAGGCGATCGGCACCGGCCGTGACGCGCACCTCGAGCTGCACCGTCGCGGTGTCGGGCGCTGTCCCGATCACCGCCTCGAGAGTCGCAGGCGAGAGAGCGTCGGCCGGGGCTGAGGCGATCGCACCGTCGACGACGGCGCCGGCGCCCGATGCGTGCGACCAGCTCACGGACAGTCCGCTCGCGGTGGCCGGCAGCACGTAGCCGTTCTCGAGCACCGAGGGCAGCACGAGCATCGCGGCGGCCTTGGCCGCGCGCTCGGCCGCACTCGGCACCTTGAGCACCGTCACATCGAAGGTCCTGCTCGCGGTGGCGCCGCGCGTGGCCGCGGTGGCGGTCAGCGTGACCCGGGTGTCGGCCGCGGGCTGCACGACCGTACCGTCCGCCGCGACGATCCCTGGCTGCGACGAGCTCCAGGTCACGCCGCCCGCCGTGGGCAGCACGAGGTTCGTCTCCACGGCGTCGAGCCTCTGCGCGTTGACGGCGGCGAGGTCGAGAGCGGCCGCTGTCTCGGCGGCCACCGACTGCGCATCGGTCGCGGCGATCTCGGCGAGGGTCGCGGCCGGCAGGGCCTCCTCGTACACGCGGAACTCCGACACCGCGCCCTGGTACAGGCTGTCTCCGGCGTAGGCGCTCTTTCCGATGTAGTTCATGGTGTGCGTCACCAGATCGCTCAGATGCACGGTCGAATCGCTCTTGACCGCCACCTGGGTGCCGTCGATGAACAGCCGGAGGGTCGAGGTCGTACCGCCGGCGTTCTTCTCGATGGTCGCGGCCACGGACTGCGACCGTCCCTCCACCAGCTTCGTCGCCGAGGTGACCGTCTGCTCTCCCGACCAGTTGGTCTTCGAGATGGCGAGGCGAGGCGCGACCGGCTGGATGAAGAACTGCCCGGTCGAGGCGTCACCGGAGCCGCCGAAGTTCCACAGGAACTTGGCTCCGCTGAGCGCCTGCGGGGTGGTCTCGATCACGACGGTCGCCGCGCTCTTCCCGGCGAGCAGGTCGTTCGGCAGCTGCACGTGGTTCGCGCCGGTGAACTGCATGGCGCCGTTCCGCCACGCGGCGCCGCCCACGACCGCCGCGTCGCGGTGCGCCGCGCTCGCGTCGTGCAGCACTGTGCCGTCCGACTCCGAGAAGTCGTACCGCGCGAGCAGCGAGGCGGGTTCGGTGAGCGCGGCGGGCCGCACGACCGCTGCGCCCGCAGCGGCCGGAGTCAGCACCGCGAGGCATCCGGCGAGCAGGGCGCCGGTGAGGGTCTTCGCGAATCTCATGCTCCTGATCTCCTTCTCAGCCGCAGGTGCGGGCGTCGTAGAACGTGCTTGCGGAATACGAGGCGTCGCTCGCGGAGCCTTCGACGGAGACGGATGCCGCGGCGACCGCGCCCTGCCGTGTCGACACGGTCTGCGTGACGGTCTTGCCCGGCTGGACGCCCGTGACCGTCTTGCTGCCGAAGGGCGTCGTGATGACGACATCGGCGGCGCGACTGTCGGCGTTCGTGACCGAGACGGCGAGGGCGACCTTGCCTGCCACGCAGCGCGTCGTGACGGCCGTGCTGATCTTCAGGTCGGGGTCGGTGCCGACGCCGGCGAAGTGGAACATCACGCGCTGATACTCCTCCGCGGTGATCGGGACGATGCCGCCGTGGCGCTTCTTGATCGCGCCGAGGTTGATGTCGGTCGCCTTGCTCCACACGGAGCTCGACGTCGAGCCGATGTCGGTCGTGCGGAACGGGACGTATCCGCGCCCGGTGGCGTACTGGTCGGCGAGCAGGCCGTAGAGCTCAGAGGCTCCGGCGCGGTCGTCGTCGTTGTACTGGAAGAACTCGGGCCCCTCGAGGCAGGCTCCGGTGTAATTCGTGCCGCCGGCGCAGGTGCCGCTGCCGTTCAGGATCGACTGCAGCGTGCCGACGAGGACCCACTGCTGATCCGTGCCGGTGGTGGCAGGGAGCGCGGATGCCGTGGTCGCGGCGAGGTTCTTCGACTTCTCGATCGTGATCTCGCCGTCGCCCGAGGCCCGGTAGTACCAGTCGCCGACCTTGATCACGGTCGTGTCGATGATGGAGTGCTCTCGGTCGATCCACTTCACGGGCGTGGAGAAGGTGCGGAAGTCGCGGGTGGTCGACATGTAGATGTCGACGCTGTCGCCGAAGGCCGTGTTGCCGTCGGCGCGGGTGGCCCAGTAGACGTAGTACTGACCCGTCACCTCATCCCAGATCGCCTCGGGCGCCCAGGCCATGCCGGCGTTCGGGATCTCGCTCGCGACGTCGGCGAGCCGCGGCTCGCTCCAGTTCACGAGGTCGGTCGACTCCCAGATCACGAGCTCGGTCGAGCCGTCCTCCGTGGCGTGCGCGTTGCCCCACCCGCCGCGGTAGTAGATGCTCAGGTCGGTGGCGATCAGGTAGAACCGGTCGCCCTCCGGCGAGCGCACGAGGAACGGGTCGCGGACTCCGCCTTCACCCTGGCCTGCGTCGCGCTGTGTCGACAGCACCGGCGAGCCCGCAGGGCGGGTGTCGGTGAAGGTCTTGGCGTCGCGGCTGGTGGCGAAGTAGATCTGCTCGTCGGTCGCCGAGCCCTCGGTGCCGGTGAAGTGCGCGAAGAGGTAGTCGGTGGTCGCGGGCATGTCGTAGGCCTGGCGCACCACGAGCGGGATCTCTCGCGTCGCGGTCACGCCGTCGATGGTGGCGGTGGCCGTGAGCGTCACCTTGGCATCCCCGCCCTCGGGCCGGGTGACGATGCCGGGTGCCGTCTGCGCGGTGCCGGTCACGTCGACGATCGCGGGAGCGGAGCTCTGCCAGGTCACCGTGGAGCCGTAGCGGGATCCGGATGCCGGAAGCGCGATGTTCGAGCGGACGTCGTCTGCATCCGCGATCGTGATGGCGTCGAGATCGCGCTGCGCCTTCTCGGATGCCGCCGGGTCTTTGAGCACGGTGACCTGGAAGCTGCGCGGCGCACTCTGCACTCCGCGCACGGTGGAGACCGCGGTGAGGGTCACGACCGTGTCGGATGCCGGCGGCGTCACGGTGCCGTCGGCGGCGACGACGCCGGGGTGCGATGAGGTCCAGGTGACTCCGCCTGCCGTCGGCAGCGTGAGGTCGGTCTCGACGGCGTCGAGGCTCTGGGTGTTCGCGGCGGCGAGGTCGAGAGCGGCGATCGTCTCGGTCGCGGCGGCCGCGGCATCCGTCGCGGCGATGTCGACCAGCGTCGAGGCCGGCAGCGCCTCCTCGTAGACGCGGAAGGTCGACACCTTGCCCTGATACAGGGTGTCGGCGGGGTACGCGCTCTTTCCGATGTAGTTCGCCGTGTGCGTCAGCAGGTCGGTGAGATTGACGGTGGAATCGGTCTTCTCCGCCACCTGCGTGCCGTTGATGAACAGGCGCAGCGTCGAGGTGGTGCCGCCGGCGTTCTTCGCGATCGTCGCGGCGACCGACTGCCACTGCCCCTCGACGAGCTTCGTCGGCGACGTGACGCTCTGCTCACCCGACCAGTTCGTCTTGGTGATCGCCACGCGCGGCGCGACGGGCTGGATGAAGAGCTGCCCCTGACCGCTCGTCGGGCTGCTGGTGCCGCCGAAGTTCCACAGGAACTTCGCGCCAGTGAGGGCCTGCGGCGAGGTCTCGATCACGATCGTCGCGGCGCTGCGGCCCGCCAGCAGGTCGTTCGGCATCTGCACGTGGTTGGCGCCGGTGAACTGCATGTATCCGCTGTGCCAGGCCTCACCGCCGAAGACCGTGGCGTCGTTGCCGTGCGTGCTCGCATCGTGCACGACGGCCCCGCTCGCCTCGGAGAAGTCGTACAGCGCGAGCAGCGAAGACGGCTCCGCGGCATCCGCGGGCGACGGCGTGAACGCCGCCAATCCGGCGACCAGTACTGCTCCTGTCACTGCGGCGACCGACCTGCGGCCCCGACCTGTTCCGCGCATGCGACTCTCCTGTCGTTCCTGGTGATGGGTGATGGATCTGCGGGTCACTGGCATGACCGCGCCTCGTACGCCTGCTCGACGCTCGCCTCTGCGACCGCGACCGTCACTGTTCCCGCCGCGATGGCGGCGCTGCGGGTGCTGAACGAGGCCGAAGCGCTGCGCCCGTCGGCGAGCGCGGTGATCGTCTTCGCGCCGAAACCGCTGGTGACGACGGCATCCGCCGCCTGCCCCGTCTCATTGCCCACCGTGGCGACGATCGTCGCCTTGCCCGCCACGCACCGCACCTGCACCGACAGCCGCACGTCGACAGTCGCTCCGGGTATCGCCGCAGCCGTCGTCGTGAGCGGATTCGTGCGGGCGGGAGCGCTGCCGTCGTTGTTGCGCACGCCCGTCGCGGACTCGCCGATGCCGCGGGCCGAGATCGCGTGCCCGGCATCCGCCGCCGTCACGGTGTACTGCGCGCCTGCGGCGCCGGCGAGGGGCTCTCCGTCGCGGAGCCACGACCACGAGGTCGCGGCCCATCCCTCTCCGAAGCCCGCCGTCAGAGTCGAGCCGACGACGGGATCGCCCGCGAGCGACACGGTCGGGGTCGTCTCGGGCAGCACGCCCTCGTACGTCACGGGGATGCGCTGGATGAGCGGCACGGCGCCCGTCGCGATCTCGGCCGCGGTGGGTTGCGTGTAGGTGAGCCGGGCGACGCGCGTCTCGCGCTTGTTGCCGGTGGCGATCTGCTTGCCGTTGGTGAGGTCGACCAGTCGCGGGCGCATCTCGTCGGTGAGGAACGCGTGGTACGCGACGTACCAGTCGTCGGTGCCGGGCACCTGCAGCACCGAGTGGTGCGCGGTGCCGAGGATGCCCTTGGCGACGTCCTTGTTCAGGATCTCTCCCCGGTAGGTCCAGGGACCCGCCATGCTCGTCGCGGTCGCGTAGGCGACGCGGTAGTCGGGCGAGTTCGTGTCGTCGACCGAGTACGTGTAGTAGTACGTCCACGATCCGAGGTACTCGCGCGCGGTGATGTACGAGCCCTCGCGGTATCCGGTGATCGACTGCTGCACACGGGTCGCCGGATCGTAGCTGCGCATGTCGTCGTTCAGCTCGGCGTAGTTGATGCCGCTCTGCCCCCACGCGATGTACCACTTGCCGGTCTGCGGGTCGCGGAAGGTCGCCGGGTCGATGCTGTCGGCCACGACGCTGTCGGTGAGCCGGAATCCGCCGTCCGGACGGTCGGAGACCGCCACGTTCGTCTGCCCGTCTCCGGAGAAGTAGAGGTAGTACTTGCCGTCCCGCAGCGCCATGGCCGGCGCCCAGGCCTTCTTGGTGCGGTTCGGCAGGATGCTGCTGTCGGGGGCTCCGTCGAGATCCTGATCGCGGAGGTTCACGACGACGCCCTTGTCGGTCCAGGTGACCAGGTCGGTCGACTCGAACGCGTGGATCGTCCAGCCGCCCCACTCGGAGTAGCCGTCGGTGGTGGGGTAGATGTAGTACTTGCCGCCGTCGGCGAAGATCTCGGGATCGGCGAAGAACTTCATGCCCATGGCTCCCGTGGCGTCGGCCTGACCGGGGATGCGGATGGGCGTGACGAGGGTGTGCACGCGCACCTCGTAGGGCACCGTCGACCCGTCGGCCTTCGTGAGGGTGAGCCGCACCGGATCGCGGTAGTCGGAGATCTCGGATGCCGGGCCGCCGTCGGCGGCCGTGAGGGTCTCGCCGCTGTGCGTCAGGAAGTCGAAGCGCACGTCGGAGACGTCGCTGAGCTCGCCCGTGGCGCCGCCGCCCGGTGCCCAGTGGTCGAGCGTGATGTCGAGGATGCTCGTGCCAGCCTCGGTGCTCACCCGCTGGGTGAGGATCTGCTCGGTGTCCACGGCCTCCACGACACCGGAGCCGAGCAGGTCGGCGCGGTCGAGCGCGCGGTCCCAGATGGTGATGTCGTCGAAGGCGCCGTTGAAGTACGGATCGGCGGCGTACAGCGAACGGCCGAGGTACGCCGTGAGGTTCGTGCCCAGCTCGCTCATGCTCGTCTTCACGTCGGAGTTCGTCGCGACCGGCCTGCCGTTGTAGTAGACGACGATCTCAGTGGGAGACACGGTGAGCGTGACGTTGCCCCAGACGCCCTGCATCGAGCCGTCGAGCGTGGCCGATGCGCCGGATTCCTGCTGCCATGAGGCTTTCGTGATCCCGGCGTAGAGGTCCTGATAGCGCGTCCGCAGGAACAGGTACCTGTTCGAGTCCTGACCGACCGCGAAGGTGAAGAAGTTCCCGGTGGACGAGCGGTTCTTGTAGTTCATCGAGATCGTGAACTCGTCGCGGCCGTCGAACATGCCGACGGGGAACGCGGCGTGCTGCGTGCCGCCGCGCGTCGACAGCGCCTTGCTGCCGGTCGGCTTGTCGCCGTAGGTCTCGACGGCGGCTCCGCCTGCGAGGGTCAGGTCGTTGCCGTGCCCCGAGGTGTCGCGCGCGGTGCCGTCCTCGAAGTCGTAGGCGGCGATGATCTGAGGCTCGGGCTCCCCGGACTCGGCGACGGCGGGCGAGGCGAGGCAGAGGCCCGCGGCCGAGATCGCGGCGACGAGCAGAGCGGATGTCGTTCTCGATATGCGGGCATGCAGAAGCAACGCACTCTCCTTCGAGTGGTGGGCGGTATGCGGTTCCGGCGGAGGGTTCTCAGGTGGTCACGGGCGGCGTCGCGCCCTCCGGATGACGATCACCGCGCCTGCGGCGATCAGGACGACGGCGGCGATGATGAGCAGCACGGGCACGTCCATGCCTGTGGTCGCGAGGCCGCCGATCGGCGGCGCTGTGGGCAGCTGCGTGATGTCGACGTGGATCTGCACTCCACTCGAGCCGTCGGCGGCGGCATCCGCATCGGCGGCCACGTCGAACAGGGCGATCATCCGGTGACCTTCTCTCGAGTCGAGCCGGCGAGGGCTTCTTCACGACCGCGCTCCACGGCCTCGGAGATCAGCGCCTGCACGCGGCGGCGGGAGCGGATGCGGTTCCACAGCAGTGCGAGCACGAGGAGCGCAGCGCCCACGAGCAGTCCCAGCTGCGGCCATGGCATCGCCCACACGCTCAGGGAGGTGGTCGACGCCTCGACGGCGATCTTCTCGCCGTCGAGCGACGCTGCCGTGGGGGCGACCTTCAGGTCTCCGCCGAGCAGGAACAGCGGCCACACCTCGGCGAGCTGCAGCGAAAAGGTGCGGCTCTCTCCGGGGAGCAGCACCTGCGGGTGCTCGCCTTCGGCGGGGAAGGCGACCGTCTGACCGGCGATGTCCAGCGTGCCCACGGCATCCAGCCGCGTGTTGCCGGTGTTCTGCACGTCGAAGCTCACGGTGAGCCCGCCTGCTTCGAACGGGTTCGGATTGAGTCGGTAACCGGTCTGCACGTTCTGCACGGCGAAGGCCGGAGCGAGAGCACCGGCGACGCGGGTCAGCACCTTGACGCCGACGCGGCTCTCGACACCGACGCCGGCCGCGCCCGATTCGTCCTTCTTGACGGACAGGACGGATGCCGCGACTCCTGCTGCGTGATCGCCGGGCTCGGCGTCATCGGGAACCGTGATGGTGAAGGCGACGACCGCAGAGCCGCCCGCCGCGATCTCGACCTCTTCGGGGATCGTGATCCAGCTGCCGGAGTCGGTCGACTCCTTGTCAGAGGGGAGCATGTCGAAGCGCCCCGCCGCGGTGTAGAAGCCGTCCGCCGCCGAGAGCGAGAAGACGACGTCCCCCGCTCCGAGGTTGCGGACGATGATGTGCTCTTCGACGCTCTCGCCCGGGTCCAGCTCATGCTGGATCGAGACGCGGCCGTCCTCGCCCGTTTCGTCCGCCGGTGACACCGACCACGACACCGCATCGCTCGGCGCGTGGTCGGCGTGGGCGGCCGACGGAAGACCGAGCGCGCCGAGCACTGCCGCGAGAGCGGCGGCGCACACGGCGAGCGGTGCGGAGCGGGGGAATGTCATGGTGTCACCGGCAGACGAAGGGGGGTCATTCAGCGATCGCGTCTTCGAAGAGCGACAGCGTCAGGGTCGAGGTGTACGAGCCGGGAGCCACGTTCACCGGGGTCTTCAGCACGAGGTTCGCGTTCGCGGTCCACTGGCCCGAGGCAGCATGCGCCTCGGAGGAGTCGAGCGCGAGCGCGAGGAGCTCCTGGCCGACCAGGCCCACGCCGTTGGCGCCGCCGTCGATCGACGTGTCCACCACGTCGCCCGCGCTGACTTCGCCGTTGTTCTCGGTCACGACGTTCGGAGCCCAGCCGAGGTGGTCGGGGGTGATGGGCGCCTGGCCGGCGGTGCCGACGAAGTCGCTCGCCTGGCCGGTGACGTACCAGTACACGCCCGCCGGAACCTCATCACGGGTGTCGGTGACGGTGACGTTCGGCAGCGCGCCACTGAACTGACGGTATGTCGCCGTCGTGCCGCCCTCGGTCAGCGAGGTCTCGGTGCCGCCGACGGTGAGGCTGAGCGCCCCGTTCTCCGTGGGAGCGATGTCGACCTTGACGTCGACGTCGCCGGTGCCGTCCGGGTTCGGGAATTCAGCGAAGGCAGCGGTGCCGACGCCGGCGAGCATGAGCCCGCCCAGGATTCCGACCGCGCAGCGCGCAGCCATGCCCTTGTTCTTCATTGTGGTTTCTCCAGTTCCTCGGCCGGCGGGTACCGCGCCGAATCGACGATCAGCCTGGCGGCTGTCGAGTTCGCTTTCAGGCATCGGGCAGGAACTGCGTGGGCGCCCTTGCCCGGCGCACTCCCCCAGCGGAGTGCATCCGCTCCCCTCATTGTTAGCGGGAACAATCTCAGACTATGGGTCTCCCATCTGCTCGTCAAGTGCCAGATCTCAGCCGCAGACGATGGCGGGATACGGTGTCCTCACAGGTGTCGAGGCCCCGGCGGGAAGCACCGAGACCTCACCCGGGGAGACCGCCGCCGTGCGCGTGCCGAAGGTCGCCGAGGTGGACTTCCCGGCCGCGAGAGAGACGATCTCGCGACTGCCCGCGATGGTCGAGATCGAGGCCGATACGGGCGACGACCCGAGATTCTGCACGGTCACGACCAGAGCTGCTCTGCCCGCGACGCAGCGCGGAGACACCGTCGTCTTCACGGAGGGACCGGCCACCCGGACGGTGACGGTCACCGTCCGGTTCGCGGGTGCGACCTCCTGCTCGCTCGACAGCGAGAAGTCGAGCAGGCCGCTGGCGCGGACGTTGACCGCCTTGAACCACGTGTTGCGGTCAGGGTCGAAAAGACCGCCCGCCGCACTGCCGGTGTGCTGTTCAGGGTAGGGGCGCGCGTGGTACGCGAGCACGAGGTTGCCCCGTTCATCTACAGCGACCGAGTTGTGACCGGTGCCGGCATGGCCGACCCCTCCGATCCGCCCGTCTGCGGTGTCATTGGTCGTCAGCACCGGGAAGGCGACCTGCGTCCAGCTCTTCGGGTCCGTCAGGTTCGCCCCTTTCGCCGCGCGCAGCATGCCGAGGTCGTAGTACTTGTCGACCGTGCCGCCCGAGTAGGTGATGTACGTGTAGTCGCCGTGCTCGAACATGAACGGCGCCTCGACGATGCCCTGATCATTGCCCTCGTTCGTGTCGGAGGGCGTGGGTGCGGACTTGCCGTACTCCCAGGGCTGGCTGATCGAGTAGATCTGCGTGAGGCTGCCGTCGATGAGCGGCACCGTGCCCTTCGGCCCCATCTTCGCTTTCGCCACCCAGAGCTTGGCGCCGTTGGGCATGATCCAGTACCCCTGCGTGTGCCCGTTCTCCACGCGCTCGAGGTACGAGACGTCGAAGGCCGCGCCTTCGAGAACCGTGGGCTGCCCCCAGTTCGCCGGGTCGACCAGACCGCCCGCCTCGAGCGAGGCCTGATCGCCCGTGTAGGGGATGAGCACGGTGTTGTCGCACCATCCGCCCGTCGGCGCATAGCCCTTGTTCATGCCGGCGACGATCCACCACTGGCCGTTGATCTTGTGGAACTCCTGCGCCCAGATGTATCCGCCCCATCCGTAGAAGGTGTTCGGGTACTGCGCGCGGAGCCCCGGGGTGCCGGCATCCGGATCGATCACGATCTGCTCCGGCGCGTCTTTCAGGCCGTCGATCGTGGTGGCGCGCTTGAGGCCGATCTTGCGATAGGCGTTCGCGTCGATGAGCGCGGAGTCCGGAGCATCCGACGGAATCGAGTAGTGCGATCCCGTGAGGTACCAGTAGCCGTCGTCCTCGTTGAAGAACAGGTCGGGGTCGGCCCTGGCGTCGCTGACCATCTCCTGCGCTGTCTGCTGCACGACCCCCGTCACCCGGTGCTCCCCCGGTGCGCTCGTGTCGATCGCCGCGAGGGCGTCTTCGTCCCAGGCGACGCCGAGCTGCTTGGTCGAGCCGTCGTTGTAGTCCAGAGTGACGCTCTCGGGAAGGTCATCGGCCGACAGCGCGGCGCCTGCGGCGACCTCCACATCGGCAGGCTGCTCGACACCTGTGTTCTGCAGGTCTACGTAGTGGTCGTAGAACGTGGCGAATTCGTCGGCGGCGAGCGCGAATGCCGATGACTCCTGCGGGCCGACGGCGCGGACGTCGGCCGCGGTGGCCTCGGACGGGACGGCGGATGCCGTCAGGTCTGCGAGACGGGTGACCCTGCCCTCTCCCGTGAGCCGGTCGGTCCAGAACACCTTGTAGGCCGCGGATGCCGCGTCGAAGACGATACGCGGGTCGGTCACGATCGATCCGTCGGTCGCGACCTTGACCGCGCGCTGGTTCGTGAAGGTCGCGCCGTCAGCGCTGTCCCACACGTAGATCGAATCCGTGGCGTTGTTCTGCGAGGCGGCGACGGCGAGCGAGCCGTCTGCCCTGCGCAGCAGCGCGGGCGAGCCCATCTGCGCGTTGGGCTTGGCCGACTGCGTGCCGTCCCAGGCGACGTAGAGGATGGACTGCGCCCGATTGAGCGGCTCCCACGCCTGCGCACCCGCCGGCCGGGCCGAGACGTACAGCGCGTCGGCGCGCCGGTCGTCGTCGTAGGCCAGGGGATCGCTCTTGACACCGGCGATGACCGTGACGTCCTTCACCGAGGTCGAGATCTCACCGCCGACGGCGACGATCTCCGCATCTGCTGTCACCGGCGTCTCGACGCCGTCGATGTGCGCGGTCAGAGAGACCGCGACGCTGCCGGATGCAGGAAGGGTAACGGCTCCGTCTGCGGCGATGCTGTCGGCGCCCGCTCCGCTCGCCGTCCAGGTGACCGTCTTGCCGAGCACGCTCGACGGCAGGTCGCCGGTGATCTCGGCCGGGATCGCGAGGGCGGATGCCGGATGGCTCGCGGTCGGCACGACGCCCAGCTCTTCGGGGCTGAGCGCGCCGTCGTAGATCTTCAGATTGTCGATGAGACCTGCGAAGTACTCCCCCGCACCCCAGTTCGCCTTGCCGACCTGCAGGATGCCGCCGCTCGCGCCCAGGATGTCTGTGAGCTTCGGCCCGGTCGTGTTCACGACCATGCGCTGACCGTTCACGAACAGCTGCGCATCGGATCCGGAGATCACGAGGTCGACGTGCTTCCACGCGGTGTCGGACTTCGTCACGGACAGGTTCCCGGCGGTGTTGCGGCTGCCGCCGTTGTCGTAGCGCTCGACTGTGACGCCCGTGGTCTTGTCGAGGTAGCCCAGGTAGTGCTCGTTCCCGAACGTCTGGGCCGCCGTGTTCTCGGCCGCGAACACGGTCCAGCCGGTGTTCCCGGTCGCATCCGGCTTGCTGTCGTACGAGATCGTGACCGCATCGAGCCCTGCGAGCAGGGGCGTGCCGTCCTTCTTCTTCACATCCAGCCAGAAGGCGCTGCCGAGCCGTGCGGCGTTGCCGGTCGGGCCGGGCACGACCGTCGCGGTCCCGTGCGTCGTGGCGAGGGCCGCGCCGCCGTCGAAGGTCGCGCCGGCCGCCTCGAATCCGAAATCGGCCAGCAGCCCGGGCGTCTCAGGCGCTGCCGACGCGGGCGACGGCGTCGCGAACGCCGCGCACAGCGCCACCGCTGCGATCCCTCCGAGCAGGCGGGTCGTGCTTCTCATGTCTCTCCTCATCGAGATGGATCGTTCATCGGATGACCGAGGTCACCGGCACGTCGTGGCGGGGTACGCCGCTGTCGTCTGCATCGTGACCGACCTACCGCCGATCTCGGCGGTCGCCGTGATCGAGACCTCACCCGCGCTGATCGCCGCCTGCCTGGTCGCCTGCGACTTCGATGCGGTCCTGCCGGCGTCGACGGTGAGGTGCGCCGTGCCGAACGCCGTCGTCACGGTGACGGCGGCCGCCGCATCCGATCCGTTGCGCACGGTCGTCACCAGTGTCGCCTTGCCGGCCGCGCAGCGAACGGAGGCCGTCGCCGAGACGTCGAGCCCCGATTCCCTCACGATCGTGAGCGTGTAGGCCTCATTCGTCGAGTGGTCCTGGGCGTAGGACGTCACCGTGACCACGGTGGGAGCGTCGCCGGCCTTCACCGGCACCGTGCGCGACGCGGTGTCGTCGATGAGGATGCCGTCGACGTAGACGAGCCCGCTCGGGACCGCCGGATCGGCGTCGAGGGAGATGCTCGCCGCGTCGGCGGGCACCGTGATCGTGTACGCGGTCGTGCCCCCGTCGAAGGCCGGCGACAGGGTCCCGCCGTCGACCTCGAGCGCGCGCAGCGCAGCATCCGTCGCGTAGTGATCCGACAGCGAGGTGTACACGCCGTACACGCCGCCGACGAAGCTCGATCCGTTGCCCTGGAACCGCACGGTCACGACGGGGATCTTCTGACCGTTCGCATCGAGCACGTACTGCCCGTTCTGGTCGCGCTTGTAGCTGTCCCGAGCCGCGATGCCGTCGAGCACCGCCTGCGGGATGCGGTCGTACTGGATGTACCAGGTGGTGGCGCCCTTCGCATTCGTGATCTGCTCGTGCCCCAGCAGCACGTCGTTCAGGTACACGTCGAAGGTGCGCCCATTGTCGCCGCCGTAGTACCGCACGCCCAGGTAGTTCGCCGGAGCTTGCGGATCGACGATCATGTCGTATTGGAAATACGCGTCGGTCGCGCGCTGCCCGTCGCGGTAGCCCTGCCCGTTGAACACCCCGACCGACGACTTGTTGTAGCGGTAGTTCTTGTCGGCTTCGCTGTTGTTGTTGTCGAAGGAGGTGAGCGAGTCGATCGTCGTCTCATCGACGCGCAGCTGCTGCTTCTGCGTCAGGATCATCGCCTGCGCCTCGGCCGAATCGGGCTGGACGAGGGTCATGTAGGTCGCGTAGCGGGCCCCGTACAGGCTGTAGTACGGCTCGAAGACGAGCGCCGCCGACGCCGGGTCGACCCCCTGCAGCGCGAACCGCATGGTGGTGCGGCCATTGCCGTTGGGCGCGTCGTCGAGGCGCACGACGTTGTTCGCGGCATCCGCCTTCCAGGCCTGCGCGTCGGCCACGACCACGTTCGAGTTCAGCGACTTGTCGGCCGTGCTCATCTGCACGAGCACGCCCGCTGTGTAGCTCGCGTCGACGTTCGCGCGGCTGAGCTCGGTGGCCAGCAGCACCGGCCCGTAGGTGAACGCGACCCAGTTCGGGTTCTCGGTGCCGTCGCTCACCGTGACCTGCGCCGGGAGCGTGTAGACGAGCTCGTCGCCGGCCGCGACCTCGAGCGTCAGGTATCCGTTCGAGACTGCGCCCAGATCAACCGGTTCTCCGTTGCGGGTCAGGCTCGGGGCGACGGCCCACGAGGGAACGCGCAGTCTCAGCACGGTTCCCTCGGCGACCGCTGCGCCGTCGAGAGCCGCGACCGAGATGCGCACGGTCGGGTCGGCCGGCACGTTCGCGTTCTGCGTGATCTGCACCCCGTGGGCCTGGTCGCGGTAGACCGAGCTGTAGAACTGGTTGACCCACACCCCGTCGGCGTCGGTGAAGTACATCGAGTCGCCGAGCTTCGTGAAGCTCTCGATGCCCGTGCCGTGGTCGCACCAGAACTGGTCGAGCGGGGTGCCGAACACCTTGGCGTAGCCGGCGGCCTGGGGCTGGAAGTACGTCACCATGCCGGTCTCGGGGTTCTGTGAGGCGAGGATCGTGTTGATGAAGGTTGACTCGTAGTAGTCGGCGTACTTCACCTGGTGGTCGACCGCGAACAGCGCGTGGGTGAGCTTGAGCATGTTGTACTCGTTGCAGCCCTCGGCCGTCGAGTTCTCGCCGTACCCGGTGGTCACCCCGTTGGTCGCGAATGCGTAGAGGGTGTCGACGTCGTGGAAGTGCTCCGACTGGCTGTTCGCGCCGTTCGCATACGTGTGGTCGTCGACGACCATCTGCCAGAAGCGCTGCGCCGCCGTGAGGTACATCGGCAGCGCGGTCTTCTCGGCGTCGCTGAGCGTGGCGTACAGCGCCGGGTCGTCCATGAAGACGGTGTAGCGCTTGAGCGCGCCGATCAGCTTCGGGATCGTCGTGTTGGCGTGCAGGCCGTTCAGCACGTCCTGGCCGTTCGCGAGCCGCTGGAACAGCGCGACCTCGTCGAAGTACTCGGCGGCGCGCTTGTGGTCGGGGCTCTTGGTGATCGCGTACAGCTCGTAGAGCGCCTCGTTCATGCCGCCGTACTCGGTGTTCAGGATCGAGGCCGGGTTCGCGAGGGAACCCGCGTAGTTCTTGACCCAGGTGCCGAAGCCGGATGCCACGCTCAGCGCATCGGCGGCGACGTCGGCCGGCGCGTACTGATGCGCATCGAGGAGGCCCGCGAGCACCTTGTGCAGGTTGTAGAACGGCACGAGGAGCCCGTCGGCGCCGCTGGGCAGCGCGCTCAGCGGGAACGGCGCGATGTATCCGGCACTGGCGGGGTGGGCCGCGGCCCATGCGTCCTGCACCTTCTTCAGCCCTTCGACCGCCGAGGTGAGCTTGGCGAGCAGCTGCGCCTTGATGCCGGAATCCGTCGTGGTCGCGTACGCCTGCGACAGCGCGGAGATGTAGTGCCCGAAGAAGTGCCCGGTGAAGCGGGTGCCGCTCGAGCGCTCCCAGCCGCCGTATCCCGACGAGGTGGTCGGCGTGAGCCCGGCCTGCGTGTACCAGGAGTAGAGGAACTTCTCGGGGTCGAGGCTGAGCAGGTAGTCGATCGTCTTGCCGTTGGCGTTCACCAGGTAGTCGTCGGTGATCGCCAGGTTCTCCAGCCCCGCGTCGCCGAGGTACTGGGACGCCGACTCGCCCTCAGGGGCGACGGTCACGGTGAAGTCGCGAGTCACGACGGAACTCCCTCCATAGCGGGCGGATGCGGTCAGCGTCACGGTGCGCGCGCTGTCCGTCGGCAGGGTGACGCGGGCGATCCCGCCGTCGACGGCGATCACCCCGCTGTTCGACGAGGCCCAGCTGATGGCGCTGCCCGAGCCGCCCTCCGTGGCCAGCGCGAAGTCGGCGGCCGCGGCGCCGGGCACCGCGATCGCGGCGAGGTCGGACTGCGCGACCGTGCTCGGGTCGAAGCCCGCGTCGCCCCGCTGCGTGAGGGTCACGACGTCGTCGATCGTGGCGACTCCGTCGAACAGTGCGTAGTCGTCGAGCAGGCCCTTGAGGTGCGAGCCGTTGTACTGCGGGCCGTTGTAGCCGAGCGTCTTGACCGAGGTGCCCTCGGAGCCGAGGACGCCGGATGCCGTCTCGCTGACGGCGTACTTGACGGTGCTGAGCTGTCGCACGCCGTTGCGGTAGAACTGCACCTCCTTGGTGGCGTGGTCGTAGCTCGCGACCACATGCGTCCACGTGCCGGCGGGGAAGAACGAGGAGCGGCTGCCCGCGACCGCGACCTTGTAGGGCTGCCCGGTCGAGGGGCCGATCGAGAGCGCGAGCGGAGTCGAGTCGTTCTCGCTGGTGAGATACCAGCCGTCGGAGTTGTAGACGGTCTTGCTCCATGCGAAGACCTGCTCGCCGGTCATCGCGACGCTCGGGTTGTACCAGAACGACACGGTGAGGTCTTCGGGCTGCAGGCGCGCATCCGTGCCGAGACGAAGCGCGGTCGCGCCGTCGAAGGAGAAGGCCCGACCGCGCAGGCCCGGGGCGTAGGCGGCAGCCCCCTTCTGCACGGTGACGGCGGCAGCGAGGCTGCTCGTGTCGGCGAGCGAGCCGTCGAAGCCGAGTTCGAGCACCTTGCCCGATTCGACGCTCAGCCCGGCCTCAGCCGAGGCTGCGGGTGCGATGCTGAGGGCGGCACTGCCGCCGATCAGCACGGCCACGGTCAACGCCGCGGCGCTGCGGACGTCTCTTCTGACGGACATGTCTCTCGTCTCTCGCTCAGCCGGCGCAGGTGCGCGCGGCGTAGTCGGCTGTCACTCGGGTGCTGGTGCCCTGCGCGGTCGCGGTGACCGTCACCTGACCTGCGGGGATCGACGTGAGGCGCGTCGTGGTCGTGCGGCTGATCTTCTTGCCCGAGGCGATCGTGCCGGCATCCTGCGTCCCGTACGCCGTGGTCAGCGACACGGCCACCGCTGCGCTGCCGGTGTTGGCGACCTCGGTCACGATCACGACCTTGCCCGCCACGCAGCGCGTGGTCGCGGTCGCCGTGACGCTGAGCACGGGGGCCGTGACAACGACCTGCGCGGTGACCGTGATGGTGGTTGTGCTCGACAGCGTGCGCTCGGGCGCGTTCCACGCGGTGGAGCCACCCGCTCCTGTCCACGTGTTGAGGTTGGCGCCGATCGTGCGCACCGTGCCCGTCACCGGATAGGTGCCTGGCGTGGCGAGGTCGACGGACGCCGTGTTCCAGGCGACCGGCTGCGAGGCGGTTCCGCGGCCGTACGCGAGCGCGACCTCTGCGGTCGCCGGGAGCGCGGCGGACAGCTCTTCCGCGCCGGCGCCCGCCGTGAGCTCCACAGCGCCGAGATCACTCGCGACGGCTGCCGCCGCATCCGCGGCCCGCACCCGGTCGTAGTCGGCCTTGGTCAGCGAGATCACGCCACCGTGCTTGGTGCTGGGCGACATGAAGAAGGTCGGGGAGTTCAGCTGACTCCATCCGGCGTCGAGGTCGGTGGTGACCAACGGCCGGTAGCCGGTGCTCGGGATCACGTCGACGTACAGGTACCACTTCTCGTCGCTGTGGCTCTTGAACACCGCCGGGCCCTCGACGCCGCCCGCGTTTCCGCCCGCCCACGCCGCGCCGATCTTCGTCTGCAGCGTGGTCCACGCCGTGCCGCTCTCCCACCAGCGAGGGGCTGTGGTCGACTCCATGTAGATGCCGTTGCCCTTGCCGTTGTCCTTCGTGATCCGGTAGGTCGTGTCGCCGTCCTGGATCATCGTCGTGTCGATCGTGTTCGCTCCCGTGTTCACGAAGTCGCCGCCGTAGGAGTACGTGGCCTGCGTGAAGTCGGTGGTCGCGCCCCAGACGACGCGGTTGTACGAGGGATCGCTGTGGTCGGCGGTCTGGTAGACGTTGGCCGAGAAGTACATCACGAACGCGCCGCGGCCTCCGGGATGACCCTCAGGGTAGTAGTCGTCGACCCACAGGGCCTCGGGCGCCCAGGCCATGCCGAGCTCGGCGACCTTCGCGCCCGCGCTGTCGAGCGCCGTGTCGAAGCTCCGCGGCGCGCTCCAGGTGACGAGGTCCGTCGACTCCCAGACGATGAGCTTCGTGCTGGCGCTCTTGGTCCAGTAGCACCAGCTCGTGCAGGATCCGGAGCCCGAGTCTCCGCCGAAGACCCTGAGGTCGGTCGCGATGATGTAGTACGTTCCGGTCTCGGGGTTGCGGGTCAGGAACGGATCGCGCACGCCCGTCGTGCCCAGCTGCGAGGCGAGGATGGGCTTCCCGCCGTTCAGCGGATCCCACTGCTCGGGGTCGTCGCCGCGCGAGATGTCGAGGTAGATCTTCTCGGCGTAGCCGGCCGAGTCCTCGATGAAGTGCACCATCAGGTAGCCGTAGTCGTCGGACTGAGCAGGGGCGGGCTCGATGGTCACTGGCACCTCTCGGGAGACGGCGACACCGCGCACGGTCGCGGTGGCGGTGAGCGTGGTCTGCACGGCGGGTGATCCGGCCGCGGGCCGGCGGACGGATGCCGTGCGGCCGTCGGCCGCCACCGTGATGTCGGGGTTCTGCGACGACCAGGTGAGAGCCGCCGTGCTGGACGACGGCAGCGTCGTGGTGGAATCGTCGAGCGTGAGAGCGCTCAGGGCATCGACAGCCGACTGCGCATACTGCTGGAAGCCCGCGGAGTGCAGGGCTGCGTCGGCCGTCGAGACATCGGCGACCTCTGCCGCCGTGAGCGCCCGGTCGTACACCCGGAAGGTCGACACCTCGCCGCGGAAGAAGGGGTCGGGGTATGGCGAGCGACCGATCGCGTTCACGGTCTGGGACGTGAGGGATGCCGGTGTGAGCGTGGTCGGGGCCGAGCCGAGCAGCTGTCCGTCGACGTAGAACGAGATCGCGCCTGCATCCCCGTCGATCACCGAGGTCACGCTGTACCAGCGGCCCGCAGTGAGGGGACCTGCGCCGCGCGCGTTCTTCTCGCCCCCGTTGCCGCTGGTGGTGATGGCGGTGCGAGGGGTGTCCTTGAGAGAGGCGAACCAGTACGAACTGGTGCTGTCGCTGCCGATGTTCCAGAGGAAGTGCCAGGCCTGGAGCATGGAGGCGTCGAACTTCGTCTCGATCGTGACGGTCGCGGAGTTCTCTCCCGCGAGGATGCCGTCGGGCAGTCGCACCCAGTCGGCCGTCGTGCTGGTCTTGGCGCCGCCGGTGAAGGCGAGCGAGCTGCCGGTCCACAGCGCGTCGGTGCCGTTCACGACTGTCGCAGGTCCTGCTCCCGAGCCCGCCGAGTTCGCCACCGAGGCGCCACTCGTCTGCGTGAACAGGTACTCGGCGACGAGCCCGCTGCGGGGAGCGGCTGCGTCCGCGGCGGCCGCCGGCGAAACCGGAGAGACGGTGAAGGCCGAGGCGGCCATCGATGCGAGAACCAGGGCGGCAACGGCGCGAAAGCGCGACGGCACGGTACGAGACTTCGTCATTGAGAGCTCCAGATAAGCGTGGCTTGTTACCGGTAACCAGGAAACCTAGCACATGAGGCGAATCCCCCACCAGGGCGAAAACCGAAGCCGGTGGCTTTTCGGTGCGGCCCTGTCTTTCCGCCTATGTGTCCGCTAACATTCCGATGAGCCCACCCGAGGGCCATCGAAACCGCCGCCCTGTCGCGGCGCGCCGTCAACGACGACAAAGGAGCTTCCGCCATGAGCGCACCCACCCCACCACCCCGCCGGCGCAGACTCCTCGCCGCCGGCATCGCCGGCGCTCTCGCGGCGTCCGTCTGCGCCTTCTCTCCTGCTGCGGCCGTCGCCGCCGACGTTCCGGCGCCCACAGCCCACTACGACATGTCGCACGCGGGCAACGCCCTGCTGGACGTCTCGGGCAACGGTCGCAACGCCACGCTGACCGGCTTCACGGATGCGTCATTCGTCGACGCCGGCGGCGACGCGGTGCTGCGTTTCAAGAACGACGGCTACGCCGCGCTCCCCCAGGGTCTGGTCACGGGCGCCGACAACGACTTCACGGTCGAGTACACGGTCGCGACGCAGACGGCGGCGAACCAGTTCGGCTGGGTCATCGGCAACGGCGTCGGCGCGTGGAACACCACCGCGCTCGGCAACCACGTGTTCGTGAACCCGCGTTCGGGCGAGAGCGCGTACAGCAACCAAGTGCTCTCCGGCATCCGCGTGAAGACCGGCACGAGCAACGGCGAGGTGCGCCTGCCGGCCGGCGGCGGCCTGAACCCCGGCTTCACGACCCTCACGATGGTCGGCAGCGGCAGCACCCTGACGCTGTACCGCGACGGCCAGGTCATCTCCACCGTCTCGCACGCCTACAGCCTGAGCTCGATCGTCCCGGCATCCGGCACGCTCGGCTACCTCGGCCGCTCGCTGTACACCGGCGACGCCCTGCTCAAGGGCGACGTCACCGACGTGCGCTTCTGGGACAGCTCTCTGACCGCCGAGCAGGTCACGGCGAGTCAGCCGTCTGCCGCCGAGAAGTCGGCCACGACGCAGGCGCTGCTGCGCGGCGACCTGCTGCCGATCATCAAGGGCGCGAACGCGTCGCTTGACGCGGTGCGCAGCAACCTCACCTTCCCGGCGTCGTCCAACGGCGTCGCACTCAGTTGGTCGTCGTCCGACACCTCGATCGTCTCGAACACGGGCGTCGTCTCGCGTGCGCTCACCAGCGACACCACCGTGACCATCACGGCGACGCCCGCCTCGGGGGCGCCCATCACGTTCTCCGTGACGGTCGTCGCCGCATCCGCATCCGCCGATCTCGATGCGATCAGCCTCGCTTCGCGCACCACCGAGAACCTGCCGCTCATCACGAAGGGCTCGGTCGACGGCTCGGCCATCACGTGGACCTCGTCGGATGCTTCGCTCGTCACGCCGACCGACCCGGCCTACACCGCCCCCGCCGTCGGCGCCGCCGACCCCTACCGCGGCGGCGGCATCGTCGAACGGCCCGCATACGGCAGCGGCGACCGCACCGTCACGCTGACGGCGCACGCGACCCTGAACGGCGCGACCCTGTCGCGCGACTACACCGTGAGCGTGGCCGAGCACGCCCGCACCGCTCCGGATGCCGGCTACGCCAGCGCGTACTTCAAGTCGGACAGCGACGAGAAGATCTACCAGGCGGCGACCAGCGGCAACGACTTCTTCACGTTCGCGCCCGTGAACGGCGGCAACCCCGTGATCACGTCGACCGCCGACACCAAGGGTCTGCGCGACCCGTACATCCTGCGCGCGCACGACGGCGACAAGTACTACATGGTCGCCACCGACCTCTGCATCAGCTGCGGCACCGGGTGGGGTCCTGCGCAGTCGGCCGGAAGCCTGAAGATCGAGGTGTGGGAGTCGACCGACATGGTCAACTGGACCCGCACGAACGGCGAGAACACGGGCATCACGATCAACCAGCCCGAGGCCGGCATGACCTGGGCGCCCGAAGCCTACTGGGACGACGCCCTGCAGTCGTACGTGGTGTTCTTCGCCTCCCGCAAGTACTCCGACGCGAGCCACACGAACACCGACAACCTGTACGCGCGCATGTTCTCCGTGACGACTCGCGACTTCAAGACGTTCACGTACCCGCCCGCCACCTGGCAGGACACGGGTTACGCGCGCATCGACTCGACCGTCACGAAGATCGGCGACTACTACTACCGGTTCACCAAGAACGAGGAGTCGGGCGCCGCAGGCACCCTCGAAGCGGGCAAGGACATCTTCCTGGAGCGCTCGAGCGTGCTCACCGCGCCGACCACCTCGTCGAACTGGAGCGCCGACCCGACGAAGACGTGGCAGCTCACGGACACGCACATGACCAGCCTCGAGACCGGTCAGTCGGGTGAGGGTCCCGAGATCATCAAGCTCAACGAGGGCGACCCGAACAACGCCTCGGGCGACGGCTACGTCTTCCTCGTCGACAACTACGGCGCCGGCGGCTACCGCGCCTTCGTGACGACCGGCGAGCAGATCGCCTCGAGCTCGCAGGCCGACCGGCTCTCGCAGCGCTCCGGCTGGAACGTGCGCCCGGCCGGCGGACTCCCGGCGAGCCCGCGGCACGGCGCCTTCGTGAGCGTTCCGCAGAGCGTGCTGACCGCCATGAAGAACTGGACCACGATCGCCGCGGTGGCCTCCACCACGACACTCGAGGTGACCGGTCGCGAGGCTGCGGCATCCGTCACGGCCGCCGACGGCGGCGATGTCGCCGGCACCGTCACCTTCGCAGGCGGCGCATGGACCACGACCGTCGCGCTCGTCGACGGCACGGCCACCGCGACCGTGCCCGCAGGCGTCACCAGCGTCACGGCGACCTACGACGGCTACCGCGACGGTCTCGTCACGACGTCGGCCTCTGCCGCGGCGCCGGTCGGCTCCTTCGCCGTGAACGCCACGGCCGCCGTGCGATGCGTCGCAGGCAAGGGCCAGGTGCTCGTCACGATCGCGAACGCCTCCACGGTCGCCGCCCAGGTGACCGTCTCGACCCCGTACGGCACGAAGAGCGTCGCACTCGCGGCCGGAGCCACGAGCTCCGTCGCCTTCGCCACCCGCCTCGCCGCGGTTCCGGAGGGCACCGCCACGATCACCGCGACCGGGCCCGCAGGTCAGAGCCACAACAGCACGACCGCCATCCCCGCAGGTCTCTGCGGCTGATCGGAGAAGAGAGAATGACAAATCTGCTCGCCGCGAGCGCCCGCAAGACGGCGGCCGTCATCGCCGCCGCCGCCACCATCGTCGCGATCGGGGCGGTGAGTTCGCACACCGCCTCGGCCGCCGCCGAGGGCCCTGCCCCTCTCATCCACTACTCGTTCGACTCGGCCGCAGGCGGCACGGTCGGCGACCTCTCAGGCAACGGCTACGACGGGGTGATCAAGCAGTCGGGCGCCAGCGTGGCGGGCGGCCAGCTCACCCTCCCCGGCGGCGCCAGGGCCACGGCCGGCTACCTGGAGATCCCGACGGCGGGGCTCGTCGGCAAGCAGCAGCTGACCGTCTCGACGTGGCTCACGGGCCGCTCGGGACCGGCCAACACGGCCGCAGCGTTCATCGGCGCGCCGGTCGCGTCCGGCGCGAGCTATTCGAGCGCCTACTGGCTGCTGAACCCGACGAATCCCAGCGGCTACGTGAAGTCGGTCCTCACCAACACGGTCAGCGCGACCGCTCCGTGGGGCACCGAGGTCGGCGCCGGATCGACGAACGCGGCGACCTCCGGCATCAAGACGCCCGCCGGCCTGTCGCTGTACACGACGGTGATCGACGGTGTCGCGGGCACCCTGACCACGTACGTCAACGGCACGCAGATCTCTGCAGTGCCGATCGCCCGCAACATCTCCTCGTTCGGCTCGAACCTCGTGTCGTATCTGGGTCGCTCGACCTACAACGACCCCGGCTGGGCCGGAGACGTCGACGACTTCGCCGTGTACGCCACAGCGCTCAGCGCGTCGGATGTGACCTCGCTGTACACGGGTCAGGCTCTCGATCGTGCGGTCGCCGGGGTGACCGTGCCGGGGTCGGCGACCTCGTCGTTCACGCTGCCGACCAGCAGCAGCGGAGTCTCGGTCTCGTGGGCCTCCGACAACGCGGCCATCCAGGTCTCGGGCGGCACGGCGACGGTCACACGTCCGTCGGCCGGATCGGCGGATGCCGTGGCCACCCTCACCGCCACCTTCACGGTGGGCGGGGCGACGACCACGCGCACCTACTCGGTGACGGTTCCTGCCGAGCTCTCGGATCAGGCGAAGGCGGATGCCGACCTCGCCGCCGTGTCGATCAGCGGAGCAGGCGACGTGCGCACCGCGCTCTCGGTCGCGACGGCCGGGGCGAACGGATCGTCCCTGAGCTGGTCGGTCGTCTCGGGGACCGCGGTCGCATCCATCGAGGAGGGCGTGAAGGCCGGGTCCGCGACCGTGGCGATCACGCGTCCCGCCGGGGCCGACGCGACCGTCGTGCTGGCTGTCACCGCCACGGTCGGGGCGGCCACCGCCTCGAAGCAGATCACTCTGACCGTGAAGCAGGCGCCCACGGCATCCGCTGAGAAGGAGGCCTACGTGTGGGCGTTCTTCACCGGCGAGGGCGCAGGGGCCGAGCGTGTGAGCCTCGCCGCCTCGAAGGGCAACGATGCGCTGCGCTGGAACACGCTGAACGACGGCGAGCCGATCTTCACGTCCACGCAGGGCACGACCGGTCTCCGCGACCCGTTCATCATCCGCTCGCACGAAGGCGACAAGTTCTACATGCTCGCCACCGACCTCAAGGTCGCGGGGCTCGCCGGCGGATTCACGACCGCGCAGATCTCCGGGTCGCGCGCGATCGAGGTGTGGGAGTCGACCGACCTCGTGAACTGGTCGGCGCAGCGCCACGTCGAGGTGTCGTCGGCATACGCCGGAAACACCTGGGCGCCCGAGGCCTACTGGGATGACGAGATCGGCCGCTACGTCGTGTTCTGGGCGTCGAACCTGTACCCGACGACCGATGTCGCTTCGCGCACCGCCGTCACCTACAACCGCATGATCTACGTCACCACCGACGACTTCGTGACCTTCTCGGAGCCGCAGATCTGGTCTGACGTGAAGCGCGGCACCGGCCTCGGACTCATCGACTCGACGGTCGCCGAGCACGACGGCACGTATTACCGCTTCACGAAGGACGAGGCGTCGATGACCATCCGCGAGGAGAAGTCGACCGACCTGCTCGCGACGATCAGCGGCACGCTGCCCGGCACGAGCGGGGCTGCCGACGAGTGGACCCTGGTGCAGGAGAAGATCGCGACCGGTCTGCCGAACGGCGAGCCGGGCGGGACCTACTCGAGCGGCGAGGGGCCGAGCATCTTCCCCTCGAACCCCGGCGACGTGAACGGCTTCGACTGGTACCTGTTCATCGACCAGCCGAACTATCACGGCGGTCCGAACCACTACATCCCGTTCGGCTCGACCGACATCACGAACGGCGCCTCGTGGCAGCCGCTCGGCTCGATCCTGCGCGAGAACCTGCCGCAGAACAGCGACGGCGGAAAGCCGCGGCACGGCACCGTGATCCCGGTCACGCGCGCCGAGTACCAGACGGTGCTCGAGGGCTTCGCCCCGGAGATCGCGGTGACCGAGGTCGCGCCGATCACGGCATCCACCCGCGCCGGCACCGCCCCGGTGCTGCCGAAGGCGACGCTCACGACCGCGAGCGGCGCGACGTCGACGGTCGACGTCTCGTGGGAGGGCGTCGACCCCGCCGACTACGCGGCCGCCGGAACGTTCACGGTGCGCGGCATCGCGCAGGACGCGTCGCGGATGCCGGTCACGGCGACCGTGACGGTCACCCCCGGAATCAGCCTCGATCTGTCGACGCGCTGCGTGGCGGGCAAGGTCGTGGTCGCAGCGACCGTCGCGAACGCCGGCAGCGCCGCGGCGCATGTCACCGTCTCCTCGGCGTACGGCGAGAAGGTCGTCGACCTCGCGGGCGGCAAGAGCACGACCGTGACGTTCAGCACCCGCGCGGCGTCCGTCGCATCGGGATCGGTGCAGGCATCCGTCGACGGTGCGACCGTCGCGACCGCCGCCTACGGGAGCCGCACATGCTGAAGCACGTGCGCGCCGCCCTGCGGGTCGCGCTCGTCGCGGCCCTGGCCGTCGGCGGCCTGACCGCCGCCGACGGGCTGCAGGCCCCGGCCGCCCAGGCCGTCGGCGAGGACACGTTCACGAATCCGATCGCCCCCGACACCGCCGACCCGACCATCGAGTTCTACGACGGCAACTACTACATGGTGTCGACGACGTGGAACAACCAGGTCATGATGCGCAAGGCGCCGACGCTCGAAGGGCTCGGCACCACGAAGCCCGTCACGGTGTACTCCGACACGAACACGGGGCGCAACGGCAACATGTGGGCGCCGGAGCTCAAGCGCCTGAACGGGCCGAACGGCTGGCGCTGGTACCTCATGTACACGATGGGCGTCTCGGGCAACTACGGCACCCAGCATCTGCAGGTGATCGAGAGCGCCGCCGACGACCCGATGGGCCCGTACACGTACAAGGGCCGTCCGCTGCCGATCGACGACTGGAACATCGACGGCTCATACCTGGAGCTGAACGGCGAGCTGTTCATGGTGTGGTCGGAGTTCGCACCGGACGGGCTGCAGAGCAACTACATCGCCCGGATGACCAACCCGTGGACCGCGACCGGACCGCTGAACATCCTGTCGCAGCCGGTCGAGTCGTGGGAGACGATCGGACAGCCGGTGAACGAGGGGCCGATCGCTCTGCAGCACGACGGTCGCACCTGGATCACGTACTCCGCGAGCTTCTGCGGAACGGCCGACTACCAGCTCGGCACCCTCGAGTACACGGGCGGTGATCCGGTGCTCGCGGCGTCGTGGCGCAAAAGCGACGGTCCGGTGTTCTCGCAGGCGAACGGCGCCTACGGCACGGGTCACAACGACTTCTTCACCTCGCCGGACGGCACCGAGACCTGGAATCTGTATCACGCCAATCCGACGGCAGACGGCGGATGCAGTCGTCAGCGCACGGCCCGCGCGCAGATCGTGACGTGGCGCGCCGACGGCGAGCCGGACTTCGGCGTGCCTCAGGCCACGACGACGCCGCTCGCGGTACCGAGCGGCGAGAACGGACCGATCACCGCGCAGCTCGAGGGCGCGCGGTGGAACCTCGTGAGCCGCAGCACGGGTCAGTGCGCCACGGTGTCGACGGATGAGGACGGTGCGGCGCTGGTCGCCGGGGACTGCTCCTCGACGCGGTCGCGGTTCGTGCTCGACAGCACGGGCGACGGCTACCTGCGCATCGTGAACGCGGTGAGCGGCAAGGCCCTGGGGCCGGCATCCTGCTCTGCTGCGGCGGGCACTGCTCTCGAGCAGACCCCGTTCCGCACCACGGGCTGCCAGCAGTGGTCGGTCGCGCAGACGACGGGCGGATGGTCGACCCTCACGAACCGCACGAGCGGGAAGGCTCTCACCGCTTCTGGCGGTGCCCTCGCGCAGTCTGCGGCCGACGGCTCTGCCGCTCAGGACTGGTCGCTGCGTCCGGCTGGGGTCGTCGTCGTGACGTCGATGGTGTCGGGCAAGGCGCTCGAGGTTCCGGGATGCTCGACGACTGACGGGGCGATCCTGCAGCAGCGCGAGTACACCGCGGCCGCCTGCCAGAGCGTGACGTTCACGGCGGCGGCGAACGGCGAGTCGGAGATGCACCTCGGGTCTGCGCCGGAGAAGTGCCTCGCGGTGACAGGCGGATCGTCGGCCGACTCGGTCGCGGTGACTCAGGGAGCGTGCGGCATCGCCGGCAGCACCTGGAGGCTGCAGGTATCGGGTGACGGCGTCGTGGAGTTCCGCAACGGCGCGAGCGGCAAGGCGCTGGATCTGTCGTTCTGCGCGCTGGCCGACGGCACCCGCGTGCACCAGTACAGCGTGCTGAACAACGACTGTCAGCGGTTCCGCTTCTCGTCCGTAGCCGTCGACCCGGCGGCGGCGCCGGAGATCGCGGCCTTCGCGACCTCGCGCTGCGTGGCAGGCAAGGCGGTCGTCGTGGCTTCGGTGCGGAATGCGGATGCCGCGACCGTCGCCGTCTCGACGACGGCGGGTTCGTACGGATCGAAGTCTCTGACCGTGGCCGCCGGTGATTCCGCTTCTGCGTCTTTCAACGCGCGGACGAATGCGCTCGCTGCGGGTTCGGTGCAGCTCACTGTGCCCGGGGCGACGTTCACGGCGGCGTATCCGGCGAAGACGTGCTGAGCATGTGACAGCGATCGAGTCGCGCAGATGGCCCTGTTTCGAGTTGAAGCAGGGCCATCTGCGTGCTTCGAGTCCGCATGGTGTCAGTGGATGCTGCCACCATGCGGGGATGGATATCAGACGGTTGCAGGACGAGATCGAGGCCGTGTCAGCGCTCTATGCCGAGCGATTCGGGATCGATCGCGTCGACGACTGGCTGATGCTCAAACTCGGCGAAGAGGTCGGCGAGCTCACCCAGGCGTATCTCTCGCAATCGGGGCGGTCGCGTGATCGGGGTCGCACGGAGGCCGAGCGCGAGCAGGACTTCCGGTCCGAGCTCGCCGATGTCCTCGCCCAGGTGCTGATCGCGCAGAGGTTCGACGTCGACCTCGTCGATGAAGTGAGTCGCAAATGGCTCGTGCGGCGGCGGGAGTAACGCAGGCCGCGTCCTGCGCAACGTTCAAATGGGGCAACGCTCCGGTGAAGTCCTCGAGAGGCAAGATGCGCGCTCCAGCGCGCCGTTCGTTCAGAAGGGTGGTGGTTGGTCGTCGTTCACCGGTGTGCGGGTGTTCGGTGGTGGGGGTGTGTCGAGGTAGATCTTGCGTGTGGGGCTGGTCCAGGAGAAAGTTCCGCCGTCGAGTTGTTCGACGGTCCAGGGTGTCTGGTGTTTCAGGACGTGGTGGCGCCTGCACAGGGCGCCGAGGTTGTGTGCGTCGGTCGGGCCGCCTGTCGCCGCATCGGTCGTGTGGTCGATGTCGCAGTCCCGGGCGAGGTACCCGCATCCGGGGAACCGGCATCGCTGGTCACGGGCTCGCAGCCACCGCCTCAGCTCGGCGGAGGGCCGGTATCGGTCGACCGCGAGGACGGCGCCGGTGATCGGATGGGTGAGCACACGATCCCAGCCCGGAGCGTCCGCCGCGAGGCGTCGGGCGGTGGCCCCATCGATCGGCGTGCTGCCGTCGAGCTCCGCACACGGCCCGGTCACACCCAGAAGCGCCGTCACCGGGATCGTCACCGACACCGCACCGGTCACGTCGGCGAGCAGCCCGTCCGGGTCGTGTCCGGCCGGCGCGCCGGTGAGCAGCAGATCGAGGGCGAGGTCGGCGCGGATCTCGTCGAGGCAACGATCATCGCCCGCCTCCCGGCGTGCCGTCGCGTCGGAGAGGATGCCGAGCCCCATCGCGGTGAGCCGGTCCGACGCCCCGTGGATCAACGCGGCCGGCCCGAGCACACTGAACTCCGCCATACCGTCGGCCCGGTCCTTCACCCAGATCCTGCGCGCCCTGCGCGCACCGCGGTGCCGGTCTTCGAGGCTTCGCGGGCGACGGCGCTCAGCCGCCCGGCGGGCGGCCCGCCCGACCCGAGACGGAGACAGCCCCGGAACCTGAACAAGGCCGACCATCTCCTCGGCGTACCCGTCGCGGTCGGACTCGTCATCGAGATGAGCGCCCGCGTCGACGATCGCCCTCGCCTGACCGGCGGTGACCACGCCCGCACCCTGCGCCCGCCACACCGCGGGGAACAGCGTCACCTTCGCATCCGCATCCACCATCCGTCGCTGGATGGAACGGTCACTGGACTGCAACGCGACCGCGAACTCCGCAGCGACCGCCCGCGCGGCGAGATCCATCGCATCACCCGCATACGAGTCGGGAAGGCCCGGATCTACGGCAGCCGCCGCATCCGCCCCGATCTCGAACGACAGCCGCGCCCCGACCGCCAGGAGCCCCTCCTTCACCGCGAGCAGCTGGCTGATCGTCCGGTCGACATCGACGAGCATCCCGGTGACCGCGCCCAACACGCCCACCTGCTCGTCGCTCAACTCGACCAGAACCTTCATATCCCCATCATGCTCGGGACCACCGACATCCCCCGCCCAGATCAGACCCGAAAACGCACCCGAAGATCACGGAAACATAACGAACTTCGAACCCATCCGTTTCGTCTCGCTGCGCTCGCTCAACGACCAGGGGCAGGAGACCCGCGCCGACTCACGTGACGAAGTCAGGCGGAACCTGCAGATCGAGACGAATGCGCGCGACCAGCCCTCCCGCTCGGCGTGTCGGCACGTGGGATTCGCGAAGATGTTCTCTGGTTCGCACGCGTCTCCGTGCGCCGCGAGCCCTGGCTTGCAGGAAGAGACAGGAGAGTGCCATGCGTCAGGTGGAATTCGACCACGCCGGAAGCCGCATCCGGTGGACCGAGGTGCCAGGAGCAGAACCCGCGCGGGTGTACCTGCACGGCCTGGGCTCCATGTCCGCGGTGTATCACGCGCATGTCGCCGCACGCCCGGAGCTGTGCGGCCGCCGCAGCCTGTTCCTGGATCTTCCCGGCCATGGGATCAGCGATCGTCCCGCCGACTTCGGCTACACGCTGGACGACCACGCTCACGCGGTCGCCACAGCCATGGACCACGCGGGCGTCGCCGCGGCTGAGCTCATCGCCCACAGCATGGGCGGTGCAGTGGCTCTCGTGCTCGCGCACCGCCGGCCCGATCTGGTGTCCCGATTGGTGCTCACCGAGGCGAATCTCGACCCGTTCCCTCCGCCCTCAGCGGGGAGCAGCGGGATCGCCGCGTTCGACGAGGACGAGTTCGTGGACAGCGAGTTCGCGCGGGTGCTGGAGCGAGTGGGTCCGGAATGGGCCGCGACGATGCGCTTGACCGACCCGCGAGCCCTGTACCGCACGGCGGTCGGCCTCCGGAAGGGCTCCGAGCCGATGATGCGCACCATCCTCGAGGAGGCCGCGATCGATCGCATCTATCTCCAGGGGGAGCAGACAGGGGCACTCGAGGGCCGGGAGGGGCTGGAAGCCGCCGGCGTGCGAGTGGTGACAGTGCCCGATGCCGGGCACAACGTCATGTTCGACAATCCCGACGCCTTCGCTGCGGCGATCGCCGGGCGATTCTGACAGCGGGTGCGACGCCCGGTCAGCGCACGGCGTGTGCCGGACTGTCCACGACCTCGGCAAGTCGAGTGACAGCGCTCACGAGCCCACGGTTCTCGGCAGCGCCGCCTCCGCCGCCTAAGGCGAATCTCCGGCGCGCATAGCTGTAGGCGATGCCCGTCTCCGGATCTGCGAACGACTGCGCTCCGACGGCGCCGCTGTGCCCGAACGCGCGGGGGCTCAGCGAGGGATAGCGGGACGCCTGCGCCTCGAAGCCCAGAAGGAAATGGCCGGCTTCCCCCGTCACGAGATCGACGCCGCTGCCGTGGGGGCGCGTGAACTCCTCGATGGTCTCCGGAGCGAGCAGCGGCCGCCCGCCGTCGATGCCGGTCGTCGCGGCCGCGTACATGCGGGCCACGCCGCGGGCCGTCCCGATGCTCCCCGATGAGGCCGGCCCGCGCCTGTGCACCACCGGATCGTTCCCGAATGCGACCAGATCGGTGGGCTCCGGGGCGTGGAGGTTGAAGGCGATCGCGGTGAGCGAATCCGCCGGTGGCCGTGGGGTCGCACCCCGCTCGGCGGCGGTCAGCGGCGCAGCCTCGAGGAACCTGGGCTCCTCCGCGACCGGGAGGCCGAGATGGAAGTCGAGATCGTGGGGCCGGCGGATGCGCGCGTCGAAGACCTCCTGCAGCGTCTGGCCGGTGGTCCGGCGCACGAGTTCGCCGACCAGGGCGCCGATGACGAACGCGTGATAGCCGTGAGCGGTGCCCGGCGCCCACCACGGCTCCTGGCCGGCGAGGCGCTCGGCGAGCCGACGGTCGTCGGAGAGCTCGTCGACCGTGAACCCGCCTGGCACGCCGATGAGCCCCGCCTGGTGTGCGGCGAGTTGGCGCACCGTGATCCGGTCCTTGCCGGCGACCGCGAACTCGGGCCAGTACTCCGCCACGGGTCGGTCGAGTTCGATCACCCCGTCCTGCACGAGCAGTGCCAGCACGAGGAACGCCGCCCCCTTGCCGGTCGAGAACAGCGCGAGAAGCGTGTCTCCGGTCATCAGTCCCCCGGTCCACAGGTCGGCGACGGGCCGCCCCCGGTGGTACACCGCGAGCTGGGCCTGAAGCCCCGGCTCGTTCGCGGCCGCTTCCGTGAGCGCGTCGCGAAGGGGCGCGAACCCGATAGACGTCCACCCCTGGATCTCGGCTGCAGACACGATCATCATCCACCTCTCGCCGGCGCTCGACCATCGGCGCCTCGTCACGTAGAATATAGTCATATTCAGTGACAGTCAAGAAAGGTGACTAAATGGCGAGACAGAGCCGCAGCGCTCGGAAGAGCCAGGAGCCCGACATCGGGATCCTCGCCGCGCGGATGCTGCATCGCTTCCAGCGGGCGATGTTCGACAGACTCGCGGACGAGGACTTCGGCGATCTTCGACCGCAGCACGGGGCCGTGCTCGCCCACCTCGACGAAGAGGGCAGCCGCGCCGTGGACCTGTCCCAGCGATCCGGTGCCCACAAGCAGGTCGTGAGCAAGCTCGTCGAGGAGCTGGAGGTTCTCGGCTACGTCACCCGGCAGCCCGACCCGGCCGACCGACGGGCGAAGCTCATCGTCCCGACCGAACGAGGGCTGCGACAGATGCGTCGCTCCGACGAGATCGCGGCGAGCATCGAGGCGGGCCTGCGTGACCTGATCGGAAGCGAGCGCTTCACCGCCCTGAAATCCGACCTCCAGCGCCTCGCGTCCGGACCACCGGAGCAGAGTGCGGGGGCAAGAGCGTCGCGCGGGACCCGCTGACAGCCGATCCCGCGCGACGCAGGACTCATCAGCCGCAGGTCTTCGCCGCGAACGCCGCGTCCGCGGCATCCGTCACTGTCACGATGCCCGCCGGCGCCGACGCCAGCCGGGTCGAGAACGACAGGGCCTTCACCGCCCCGGCGGCGATCTTCACCGCGGGCTTCGCTCCGTACGGCGTCGTCACATCCACCGTCACGGCGTCCGCACGCGGGTTTGTCACAGTCACCGCCACCACGACCTTGCCCGCGACGCATCGAGGGGAAGCCTCGGCGGTGAGCGGCGCGGGCGAGGTCGTGGCGACCGCGAACGCGTCCCATACCAGCGGCGACTCGTCGAACTGCACCGCGAGCCGGAGATCCGCACTCGGCGTCAGGTCAGCGGGAAGCGTCAGACTCCCGCGCTGCTGAGCGTCCAGCTGCACCGACCCTACGAGCCGCGCCACCCCCGCCTCGTCAAGCAGGTAGGCGGTCCCGACCGCGGATGCGTGTCGAGGAGCGCCCGAGGCGAACGCGACCGACGCGTCGATCGTGATCGTCGCCCCCGCTGCGACCGTGTCTGCCGGCACCAGATCGGCGGATGCTCGAACCGGGGTCAAAGCCGCGGATGCCGGTGCCTGCTGCACGAGCTCCCACTCCTGGGAGCCGTCTGTCGTCGCGTTCTGCAAGGTGAGGAACGCATCCGTCGTCGACCCGGTGATCAGGAGCGTCGCGTTCTTCGCGGCCTGCAGCTTCATCCGCCCTGCGCCGGCATCCACGACGATCCACGGTCCGGTGCTCCCCTCGTCGACCCACTGCCCGATCCGCTGACCGGCCGTCGCGCTGCCGGTCCAGATGGCGGCCGCCCGGCCGCCCGAGGCGTTGAGCAGGGTCTTCGTGCCGTCCGGCTTGGTGGCGAGGTGCCAGAGCTGCGTGGCATCCCCCGCCCGCGCCGTCTCGAGCCGCACATCGGGGACATCGCGCGCTCCGAGGTTCGCATCGTTGCTGTGCCCGCCGGTTCCGATCACCTGGCCGGTCTTGCGGTTCACGAGCTGGTAGTACGCACCTTCGCTCCGCCCGATGTCGACGTGCGCGCGCTGGATCACCGAACCCGCGGTCGCACCTCCCCAGGTGGCATGCAGGATCACGAGGCGGCCGGTGCCCTCGACGTACTGCATGGTCCGGCTGTATCCGCCGCCGACGGTGGTCTGATACTGCACCCACTGCCCGGTGCTCGAGCCTGAGGCGTTCACCCACACGCTCCCACTGCCCGACGCGTTGTACGCGATCCGCCCGTCGGGAAGCGTCGTGATGACAGGGCTGCCGCCTGTCGAGAGCGTCCTGCTGCCCGCTTCGACCGGAAGCGTCGAGATCGGGATGCCGTCGGCGTCCCCGTCTCGGAAGAACCCCATGGGGTCGTCGGCGATCTTGTAGCGCACGTTGTCGCCTCCGCCGAAGTACTCGAAGGTGAGGAACCACCGGCCGTCGCTCGTCTCGGCGACCGTGGTCATCCCCGGACGCCCCTGGCCGATCACGGTCCTGCCGTCAGGCATCGAGCGGCTGCCGCCGGACACATCCACGACCGGTGCACTCCACGACGCTGCGGTGCCGTCCCAGGTGCGATGCACGAGGATCTGGTTGCCGGAGTCCGGCGCTGTATCGTTGTCGGCGGCGAGCGCCGGCACGCCCGTCGCGGGGTCGTACCCGGTGTAGTCGTTCTCGTCGGAGTAGTAGGCGACCAGCATCCCGTCGCGTGCCAGAAGGTGCGGCTCCCAGAGCGGGTCGACCTGTCTGGCCGTGTTCTTCGCCGAGATCGCCGAACCGATGTTGCCGGCCGAGCCGCCCTGCCATCCTCCGGTGGCGATGATGTCGACGAACGACCAGTCCTGGCCCTCGTCGGTGCTGGCGTAGAGCGCTATCGCCAGATCGCGCCGGTCGCCGTCGTTCGTGGGCTCCCAGTTCGGATCGGCGGCCTTGCGCTCCACGTAGTACTCGTCCTCGCCCGAGACGACGGTCGCGAGCAGCACGGTGCCTGCGGAGAGCGACCCGACGTCCTGCGGCAGCACGTAGAGGTAGGGATTGGTCCAGTTGCTCGTGTACTTCGCGACGGCCGGGTCGTCGGACATGAAGGCCGGGGCCGCCACCTCGGCGAGCGGCTGCCAGGTCTCGCCGTCGTCGTCGCTCTTCATCACGGGCAGCGTCTGCCCGACGGCGGAGCCGGATGCCGGCACGGTCGACTTCTCGTAGGCCATCAGCAGACGGCCGCTGTCGAGCTGCGTCGACTTGGGATAGATGATGCAGTTGCCGCGGCCCTTGAGACACGGGTCCGAGCCGAGAGCAGCCACTGTGCCGGGGGCCGCGTCGTAGGCCTGGGCGGTCGCGACGGGGGCGAGGGATGCGCCGAGCAGCGCTGCGGTCGCACCGAGCGCGCCGAAGATCCGTCGCAGGGGTCGGGACTTCGTCGTCTTCATTGCCTCTCCTTCGAGGTGGTGAGTATTTCGAGATGTGATCGAGAACGGCCCGGGCGGTCTCCCGCCCGGGCCGCCCGGTGCTACTTGTTGACGTCGAAGCCCTGATTGCTGCCGTAGCCGACGAGGTTCTTCTGCCATGCCTCGAGACCGGCGTTGAGGTCGCTGCGGTCGTTGTAGGCCTGGCCCACGGTGTCGGGGAACACGCTGTTCGCGTAGACCTGGAACGGCAGGTACTCCCAGCCCTCCGCGACGTTCTGCGATGCGTCCACGAGCACCTTGTTGATCTCCTGGCCGCCGAAGTACTCCGGCGTCGCGTTGAGGAATTCGTCGTCGTTGAGCTGCGCCACCGTCGACGGGAAGCCTCCGCTGCCGAGGAACACGTCGATGCTCTCGTCCGAGCTGTTCAACCACCGCAGGAAAGCGGCGGCGAGTGCCGGGTTCTTGGATTGCTTGACCACGGACTGCGCGCTGCCGCCGTTCTCGGCCGTCGTCGCCGAGCCGTCGTAGCTCGGCAGCGGAGCGACGCGCCACTGACCGGCGCCCTCCGGCACCGAGCCCTCGAGGATGCCCGGCATCCACGCCCCGGTGATGAGCGTCGCGATCGAGCCGTTGCCCAGGCCCTTCCACCAGTCGTCCGTCCAGGTCGCGATGGGTGACAGCAGCCCGGGCTCGAGCAGCCGATTCCAGGTGTCGGCCCATTTCTTGGTGCCTGCGTCCTGCAGGTCGATCGTGACCTTCGTGCCGTCGGTCTTGTAGGGCCGGCCGCCCGCCTGCCAGATCAGCGGCTGGGCGAAGCCGGGGTCGCCGGCGTCGTTCGTGATGTACTTCGACGGGTCTGCTGCGTGCAGCGCCTCACCTGCTGCGACGTACTCGTCCCACGTCGTGGGGACCTGCAGTCCGTACTGGTCGAAGATGTCCTCGTTGTACAGCATGACCATCGGGCCCGAGTCCTGCGGCAGTCCGTACAGACCGCCGTTCAGGTTCACGGCCGACCAGGTCGACGCCGTGTACTCGTCTTCGAGGTCGGCGAGTCCGTAGCCGCTCAGATCGAGCAGCCCGTCTGAGAGCGCGAACTGCTGCAGGGCGTAGTACTCGATCTGCGCGACGTCGGGTGCGCCGGATCCGGCGCTGATCGCGTTCTGCAGCTTCGTGTACTCGTCGGTGGCCGTGCCGGCGTTGACTACCTTGACCGTGACGTTCGGGTACTCCTTCATGAACGCCTTCGCCTGGTCCTCGCCGGAGGGCGTCCAGGTCCAGTACGTGATCTCGCCGCCCTTCTCGAGGGCGGCATCGAGATCGGATGCCGTGCCGCCCCCGCCGCCGGTGCCACCTGCCGGCGAGCAGGCTGCGAGGGAGAGCGCGGCGACCCCCGCGAGGGCGAGACCGGCGACCAGACGGGTGCGCCGTGAGTTCTTGTCGTGCATGTGCGTGCCTTTCACTTCATCGTGTGCGGGTGCAGGACACCCTTGGGTGTTCCGGACGGATCGGGCTCGTCCGGGAGTCGGCTCACTGCTTGACGCTTCCGGCGCTGAGGCCGGATTGCCAGAAGCGCTGCAGGAACAGGAAGATCGCGACGATCGGGATGATCGTGAGGAGCGATCCGGTGATGACCAGGTTGTAGATCGGCTCAGCCGCGACCCCCGATGCCTGGGCGCTCCACTGGTTCAGGCCGACGGTGAGCGGGTACCAGGCGGGGTCAGACAGCATGATCAGCGGCAGGAAGTAGTTGTTCCACGTCGCGACGATCGAGAACAGCGCGACGGTGACGATGCCGGGGGCGAGCAGGCGGATCGAGATCGTGAAGAACGTGCGCATCTCGCTCGCCCCGTCCAACCGCGCCGCCTCAAGCAGCTCCGTCGGCACCGAATCGATCGTGTACACCCAGATCAGATACAGCCCGAACGGGCTGATCAGCGACGGGATGATGATCGCCCACGGCGTGTTCGTCAGCCCCATCTGGCTGAACAGCAGGAACGTCGGCACCGCCAGCGCCGTACCCGGCACCGCGACGGCGCCGAGCACCACCGCGAAGTACGCTCTGCGCCCCGGGAAGGCGTACTTCGCGAGGGCATACCCGGCGAGCGTGGCGAGCAGCGTGGCACCGCCGGCGCCCACGATCACGTACAGCAGCGTGTTGCCGAGCCAGCGCACGAAGATGCCGTCGCGGTATGTGAGCGTGGCGCCGATGTTGTCCCACAGTGCGAAGCGGTCTCCGAACCACAGGCCGAACGAGCTGAACAGGTCGGCCTGCTCCTTGGTCGCGTTGATGACCAGCCAGGCCAGGGGAACCAGCGCATAGATCAGGAACAGCAGCATCACCACCGTCAGCGCGACAGATTTGCGCGGCTTCGCGACGGAGAAGCGCGACCGCGCCTTCGGGTTGACGGTGCGCAGCGCGGTGGTCATCGGTCCTCCTTGCGGGTGCCGCGCAGCTGCACGACGTACGCGATGATCGCGGTGATGAGCCCCATCACGATCGCGACGGTTGCGGCGTAGTTGTACTGCTGTCCGGCGAACGACAGGTTGTAGGCGTACATGTTCGGCGTGAAGTACGACGTGATCACGTTGTTGGCCAGGGGCTTCAGCACGTTCGGCTCGTTGAACAGCTGGAACGAGCCGATGATCGAGAAGATCGTCGCGATCACGATCGCTCCGCGCACGGCGGGCAGCTTGATCGCCTTGACCACCTGCCAGCCCCGCGCCCCATCGATCTCCGCCGCCTCGTACAGGTCGACCGGGATCGTCTTGAGCGCCGAGTAGAAGATCAGCATGTTGTAGCCGACGAACTCCCACGTCACGATGTTGCCGATCGACGCGAGGATCCATGAGGCCGAGAAGGGACGGATGACATCGGCCCCGAGAAGATCGTTGAGATCGGCCGCGAGGCCGAAGTTGCTGCCGTACATGAAGCCCCAGATCAGCACCGCGACGACGGCCGGCACCGCGTAGGGCAGGAAGATGACCATGCGGAACAGCCCAGACGCGTACAGTCGCGCGCTGTCGATCGCGAGCGCCGCGATCAGCGCGAGCACCAGCATGATCGGCACCTGGACCAGCAGGAACAGGAGCACGCGCACGAATCCGTCCCAGAACTGCGCATCGCTCAGCACCGCGACGTAGTTGTCGACGCCGACGAAGCTGTTGCCGCCGATCAGCCGATTCTGGAACAGGCTCAGATACAGCGCGTAGGCCAGCGGGGCGATGAACACGATGAGGAACACCACCGCGAACGGACCCGCGAACTGCCAGCCGCGCCACTCGCGACGCGGGCGGCGGAACGCACCGGCATCCGTCTCCACCGTCATCGCGCCTGCTCCTTCTCCGTGCGCAGCACGCGCGCGCCCCACGCCGGGAGCTCGATCGAACCGCCGGCCGGCTCCCCCGTGAACGCATCGGAGGCCGGCGCTGCGAGCGCGACCACCTGCGGCTCCCAGCCCCAGTTGAAGACGAACCAGAAGCGCGACTCGTCCGTTGCGCCCGAGGAGACCGTGACCGCGTCAGGCCGAGACTCGAGGATGCCGAAGCTCGGCGCCCCGATCGCGTCGGACACGATGCGGGCGATGAGATCCGGTGAAGGCACCGTGCCCACGACCGTGATCCGGCCGGCTCCGTGCCGGTTGGTGGTGACCGCGGCGAAGTCCGAGAAGCGAGGGTGGGCGTAGCGCGCGGCGACCTCTGCGGCCGTGGCGATCAGGCCGTCGGCCCACAGACGCGCGCCGTCTGCGAGGCGCACGGCGCCCCCGACGTCGACCGGCACCGGCTGCTCGAGGTTCGAGAACTCCTCGTAGCTCACGCCCGCGGCGGCAGCCAGCCCTGCCGGCGCCACAGCCACCCGGGCGCGGGCTTCGTCGTCGGCGTACGCGGTGCGCGGCCCGAGGATCAGGTGTCCGCCGAGGCGGGCGTACTCGAGCAGGAGGGCGATGTCCTCATCGGTCGCGATGTACGCACCGGCCGCGATCACCACAGGGTGCCGCAGCAGCTCCTCCGCGCCGAGCACGCGCGCCTGCTCGAGGTGCATGATCCGCGCCTGGGCCCCCGCGTCGATCACGCCACGATGGAAGGCGTCGACGATGCGCTCGTACGACTCGTCATCCGGGCGCCCGTCCTTCGCGAAGGGTGGCATGAACTGCATCGCATAGCGGCTCGAGGTCGACCAGAGCACGGCGACGTCGGCGTCCGGAACGTACCCGTCGAGGGCGTCGCCGAGGGCCTTGAGCTCCGCGCCGATCCCGCTCACCTCGCGGTACACCCGACCGGGGATCAGACTGTGCGGCAGCACGCCGCCCCAGTATGTCTCTGCTCCGTACGGCAGCGTGTGCCAGTGCCAGTACTCGATCATCGCCGCCCCCCTCGAGATCAACGCGAAGGCTGCCTGCCGCAGCTGCCCGGGGTACGGCGGGAAGTTGCTCTCGGCCGCATCGATCGCCTGCGCGTTCGTCTCGGTGACGAGATAGCGCTCCTGCTTGGACGAGTACATCCGGTCACCCTGGCGGAACAGGCCCGCGACACCCGACGTGGTCCAGTAGTTGAGGGCATCGAGCTCGGCCGCGCGATCGAGCCGGTCCTGCATCCCGTAATAAGGGTTGCCCGAGGTGATGTCGAGCGCCTCGAAGACCGTGCGGTCGTCGACTCCGCGTCGCGGATACTGCAGACAGGTCGTCACGAACTGGTCGTGTCGGGAGTACTCGCGCACGATGCCCGCCTGCCACGCGATGAAGTCGGCCGTCACCTGAGCCTGATATCGCCGCCAGGCCAGGTCGTACTGCGGAAACGTGTTGCCGTCGGGGCGCCACAGCTCGCTCCAGTCGTCGATGCGGTGGGACCAGTACGTGAGCCCCCATTCGCGGTTGAGAGTCTCGACGTCTCCGTAGGCCTTCTTGAGCCAGCGGACGAAGCCCGTGAACACGCCGTGGTTGTGCAGGAGCTCCAGGCCCGGCTCGTTGTCGACCTGGAAGCCGATGACGGCCGGGTGTGCGGCGTGTCGCTCCATGATGCGGCGGATGACCCGCTCGGCGTGGAAGCGGAAGGCCGGATGCGAGTAGTCGATCTCCTGGCGGGCACCCCAGGCGACCCGCTCGCCGGTGCGCCGCTCCGCCGCGATCTCAGGGTTGGCGCTCTGCAGCCAGGGCGGGACGGCGTAGGTGGGCGTGCCCAGGATCACGCGGATGCCGCGCGCATGCGCCTCGTCGAGAGCGGGGGTGATCCACTCCAGGTCGAACTCGCCGTCGCGTGGTTCCCAGGTCGACCACACCGACTCCCCCATGCGGATCACCGTGATCCCGGCCGCGACCATGAGATCGAGATCCTCGATCAGGCGGTCGGACTGGTGGTACTCGGGGTAATAGGCGACGCCGAAGAGGACCTCGGCTGGCAGTGCGGGCTTCGTTGCGGTCATGCGGTGATCTCCGGTGATGTCACTCGAACTGTTCTCGATAACAGTTTGGGTCGAGTGTTATTGTTCTCGATAACAGTCCGGAACGCAAGAGCCGGATCGAGATTCTTCGAGACGAGGTGCGGATGCCGGATTCTCAGGCCCCACGGCGCAAGGCGACCATCTACGACATCGCCCGCGAGGCAGGCGTGTCGCACCAGTCGGTCAGCCGCTTCGTGCGGGGCATGGACATGCGCGCGTCGACGAAAGAGAAGATCCGCGCCGCCATGAAGGTGCTGGACTACACGCCCAACCTCTCGGCCCGCGCGCTCATCACCGGACGATCGACCCGCATCGGCGCCCTCACGCACGAGCTCCACCAGGTGGGTCCCGCCACCGTCATCCAGGGTGCCACGGCCGCCGCCCGCGAGGCCGGCTACCTGCTCGACGTGTTCACGGTCGACATGGGCGACGCCGAGGAGATCGCCGAGGCGCTGCGGATGCTGCTGCAGTACGACCTCGCCGGCATCGTCGCGTTCGCCTCGACCGACGGCATCCGCGAAGTGTTCGAGCAGACCGCCTTCACCGTGCCCGTCGTGATCGCGAGCGAGACCGACGAGCCGGAATCTGTCGACGCCGCCCGCGCGGCGACGCACGGCATCGACGACCTCGTCGGACACCTCGCCGGCCTCGGGCACCGCTCGTTCGCGCACATCGCCGGCCCCGAGGACTGGGCGGCGGCCCGAAACCGTCTGCACGCCTACGAGGCGGCCATCACGCGGCGTGGACTCCGTTCACGCGGCATCCTGCATGGCGATTGGTCGGCGAAGTCCGCCCACGAGCTCGTCATGGCCGTGCCGGACGACGAGCTGCCCACCTCGTTCGTGTCCGCCAACGACCAGATGGCTCTCGGTGCGATGCACGCCCTGCACGCGCGGGGGCTGCGCGTGCCGGAGGACGTCAGCGTCACCGGCCTCGACGACACCCCTGAGGCCGCCTACTTCACGCCCGCGCTCACCACGGTGCGTCTGGACTTCAGGTCGCAGGGGCGCGATGCCGTGCGGGGGCTTCTCCAGCGCATCGACGGCACCGACCCGCTCGGCGCTGCGCCGGAGGCCCCTGACACACCGCGGCCGGTCATCCGCGAATCGACAGGGCCGGCGCCGGCCGCGCGCTGAGGGGGCAAGTCCCGTCTTCGTCACGCGGAAACCGGGATGTCGCCGCTACCCGCAGGTCTTCGCCGCGAACGCCGCATCAGCGGCATCCGTCACCGTCACCACCCCCGTCGGCACCGACGCGAGCCGAGTCGAGAACGTCACCGTCTTCGACGCTCCTGCCGGGACCGACACCGAGGACTTCGCGCCGTAGGGCGAGGCGACGTCGATCGTGGCCGCCTCGGCTCGCGGATTCGTCACCGTCGCCGCGAGCACCACCTTGCCCGCCACGCAGCGCGTCGCGACCGTCGAGGTCAACGGCTCGGGCAGCACGTCGCCGGTCGCCGCGACCCACGACAGCATGGGCGACTGCGCGTTCGTCGCCGTGAGCGACAGGGTCACGGCGCCCTCAGCGGCCAGCTCGATGTCGTAGCTCAGCACCTGCGAGGGGCTCGCGGAGTTCAGCGTGACCGTGCCCACCTGGTGCGTCTGCCCGTCGTACGTGAGCGAGACGTTCGCCGTGCGGGAGTTGCTCGCCCACCACGAGTACGACCCGGCGGTGATGGTGTGCTTCCCGGCGGGAAGCGTGAGCGTATATCCGAGCGATGCGCCGACCTGATCGCTCGTGTAGATGCCCGTCGTCGAGGTCTTCGAGTAGGGCCCCGCGACGATGCCCTTGTAGTTGACGACGCTGCTGCCCGCCGCGTTCTTGCCCCAGTGCCCCCATGATGCTCCATCGGCCAGCTTCTGGTCTGGCGTGCCGTTGATCAGCTGATCGCCGAGCAGACCCTTCACGGCGAGATACGCCGGCGAGTCGTATCCGAGAGAGCCGGATGCGGTGCCGTTGACGTCGGCGAAGAACACGGTCTCCGCGGGCACGACCTCGACGCGGGCCGTCGTCGTCGCCGAGCCGTACGATCCGGTCACCGCCACGGTGCCCCACGTCGCCGAGAAGTCGACGCCGTCGAGGTTCCAGGTGATCGGCACCTCGTGCGTGCTGCCGTCGGCCATGGTCGCCGCGAGCGTCCCGGGCAGCGCTGGAGGCTCTCCGGCCGTCGTCGCGAGCGTGGGCTGCGGAAGCGAGGAGATCTGCGCGGCGAGAGGGAAGGATGCCGTGCGCAGACGCGACGCGAGCTGCAGCGCGCCTTCGCCGTCCAGGCGGTACGCGGCGGGGTCATCGACCGCGGCCCGCGCGTCGGCGAGCGTCTCCTGGAGAAGCGCCCAGTCGGCGTCGGTGTAGTCCTCGGTGCGGGTGATGGCGGATGCGTCGTCCACAGCATCCGCGAGCGACGCTGTCGGCGCGGTTCCCGCGGCCGCCGTGCTCGCGACGGCCACGGCGTCGAGCGCGAGCGTGCCCGAGACCACCTCGAAGCGCACGGTGTGCTCGCCCCACGGGAGGCCGCGCAGCGAGTACGCCGCCTGGAACGAACCCGCCGCCTGCGTCGCGGCGCCCCGGACGAGCTTCTGCCCGTCGACCGTGACGTCGAGGCGCGCCGACCCGTCGCCGGGGGCGAGCAGATCGACTCCCGATCCCGTGAACGTGTAGCTCACGCCCGAGCCCGCGGCCGTGTTGCGCGACAGCGAGCGCTGGTACTCGAACATCCCGCCGCCGTTCGCGTGCGTCCAGCCGCCGTCGTAGACGAGCTTCGTCTGGGGCGTCGACGAGAGGTCGTTCATCTCGAGCCCGTCGAGGTACTCGCCGTAGGCGGGCATCCATCCGTCGACGGAGGCGATGCGCAGGTCGTCGAACTGCGTGTTGTAGAAGCCGCTGGCGAGATCGACGTAGCCGGAGAGATACGGATTCGCGTCGGTCCAGTCGAACACCTGCGTGCCGTCGACGGCTCCGACGATCCGGCCGCCGGTCGCGGTGATCGACAGCGTGTGCCAGGCGGATGCCGACCAGGTGCCCGCGACGGTGCCGCTCGCGATCTGCGTGCCGCTCCGCTGGAACACCCAGGTGCCCGCCGAGTTCAGGCGCAGCGCGTAGGGCGTTCCGTTCAGCGTGTGCGAGTTGCTGCCGCCGCTCGAGCGCGCGCCGATCGCGGCGTAGTTGTCGGATGCCGCGGCGCGCTCGAAGCGCACGTCGACCGAGGCCGTGTAGTTCGTCCAGCGCCGGTCGCCGACCGCGGTGATCGGGTCTCCGTTGTTCCAGGCCCCGCCGACGCCGGTCGTGGTGCGGTCGATCTGCTGCCTGAGCACGTATCCGGCATCGGCGGTCTTGTACGCCTCGAAGGCGCCGTTGCGGTCCCAGGTGTAGAGGGGCGTCGCACCGGTGTCGCCACCGCGCGAGGCGATGAACGGCTCGGTCTCGGCCGTGGGCTCGCCGTTCTCATCGAACACCGCGACCGTGCGGTCGGAGTAGTCGAAGTCGTCGCTCCACAGATCGCCGTCCGCGGCGCCCTCGTCGAGCACCGTGCGCTCGCCCTCCACCGGCAGCGGCGCCGTCCAGTGCTCATCGCCCGAGACGTCGAGAGTGGTCACCGTGGCGATCGAGAACGGCTTCACCGTGACCGTGTAGACACCGGCATCCGCCTGCACGTCGCCGACGTGCTGCTTGTAGTTCGCGTTGAACGGCTCTCCGGCGTCCGCCGCCCTGGTCTCCCAGACCGCGAGCCTCTGCGCGGCGTCGAAGGTGAAGTTCGACGGGGTGACGCGGTAGCTGATCGTCTTCTCGGAATCGTTCACGAACACGGTCGAGAAGTCGGAGCCGTCGGGCGCCGCCAGCGTCATGTAGTTCTGCAGGCCGTTGCGGCCGTTCACCGGGTTGGTGCCGGTCGCCGTCGTGGCGCTGGCCGAGGGCACTGCGCGCCAGATGCCGGCGGTGTTGTCGGAGTTCTCCCACCCGGTCTCCGCGAAGCTCGTGAAGTGCTGCAGCACGGCGAGGGCGCCGTCGTAGTGGATCCACCCCGACCACGGGTCGCTCGCGCTGACGAGCGACTTGAACGAGTACTGACCGCCCTCGTAGAACGAGGCGATCGCCGGCTGGTAGATGAAGTTCGTGCGGTTCGAGTTCACGAATCCCTTGACGATCGTGTTCGCCATCTCGAGCGCGCTGCCGGTGCCGCCGAAGCCTGTGCCCGGCGTCGTCGGGTCGGCCGTGTTGTTGTTGGGGCGGAAAGAGGAGTTGCTGAACGTCGCCTGCGCCTCGCTGTTCCACACCTCGATGTCATACTCCTGCGCGAGCTTCTTGAAGCTGCCGGCGCCGTCGTCGTCGGTGTTGTAGTGGAAGCCGGCGACCTGCACGGCGTCGCGGAGCGCGGCATCCGCCACCATCTCGTCGCCGAAGGTGCCTGTGCCCACCTCGTCGGAGATCACGGTCTTGATCCGGTGGAAGAGCTCGGCTTCGCCGTCGCGGAAACCGGAGAGATCGGGGTTCGGGCTCACGTAACCGGTCGTGTCGGTGCGCACCCGGTTCGAGAAGTCCTTGGTCCATGTCAGGTCGGCCGCGTGCTCGTTGACCCCGGGGTTCACCGAGTCGACCATGTAGCCGTACTCGCGGTAGGCGGCGAGGATCGTGTTCTTGTACCAGAGGTAGATCTTGTCGTTGGTGTTCGCCCAGGCGGGGGCGTTCCAGCGCAGGATGCTGACCTTGAGGTCGGGATTGATCCTGAAGGCGTCGGCGGCGAGCTGGAATCCCGGGTGCCGGGTGACGTTCGCCTCCTCGTCGGCCGTGCGCATGGTCGCGACGTCGGAGCCGGTCGAGTTGTTGCGGTCGTCGCCCATCTCGATCTTGACCTGGTTCATGAGCGGATGCTCGCCGCCGAAGAGCACGTGCAGCAGCTCTGCGTACTTCTCGGGCTGCTGTGCCTTGTAGTCCATGAGCAGCGCGCTCGTGCTGTTGGCCGACAGCGTGCCGAAGCCCTTGAACGTGAGGCCGTTGACGTTGTCGGCGGCGATCTTCGTGGCGTCGATCGCCACGTCGTAGGTGGCGTCGCTCTGCACGGCGGACACGGCGGTTCCGCCCGGTGCCGCGGATGCCGGAAGCGGAGCCGCGGCGATCACGCACGTGACCGCGACCAGCGCGGAGAGAGCGGCCGTGCAGGCTTTCAGACGGAACATCGTTTCCCTTCCCGGTGCCCTGCCGCGACGGTGCGGTTACGGTCGACCATGACCGTATGGACACAACGGGAACAGATTACGATCGTTTAGCTGTTAGCGCTACCAAGATTGCAGTATCGACCAGAAACGATCAACAGGTGGAATTCGCGCCTGAGACATCGATCCGCGCGTGAGACCCATCGACAGGACGTGGGTCTCGCGCGCGGATCACGGTCTCAGCCGCAGCTCCTGGCGAGGTACGGAGCGGATGCCGAGTACGTGCGGTCGCCCGCGGAGCCAGTCACCTGCACCTCCCCCGCGGCGAGCGCCGACGATCGCACCGCGAACGGAAGCGAGATCGTCTTGCCGGGCTCGAGATCGACGGTCTTCGCCCCGAACGGGGTGTCGATCGCGACCTCGGCGGGCACGGCATCCGCGTTGCGCACCGAGACCACCAGCTGCACCTTGTTCGCCACGCAGCGCGAACCCGTCGACACGACGAGGTCGAGCGCGGCGGGAGCCTCGCGAAGCGTTCCCAGCCGGGCCAGCTGATAGCTCAGCGCGCGCTCGGGCGCGTCGATCTGGTTCTGCGTGCCGAATGTCGACGCCGTCGCGGTCTCCGCCTGAGCCAGAGCATCCTGCATACTCGCCCAGGCGTCCGCCGGATACTCGCTCGCGTCCAGCGAGCGGGCGTGCGCGATCGCCGCGTCGAGCGCGCTCTCGTCCAGCGGACGATCCTGCGCGGTCAGCGTGTCGCTGAGGAGGAACTCGTCGAAGTCGACGTGACCTCCCGTCTGCTGCGTCGCGTAGGAGAACAGCCCCACGCGGTGCCCCATGAAGTGGGTGAGGCTCCCGTCCAGACTCAGCGGCCCGACCGGACCGCCGAGGGCCGTCCAGGTGATCCCGTCGAGGCTGTACGAGAACGCGGTGTACAGCCGGCCAGGGGAGCTCGCGAAGTCGAGATCCGCCTTGAGGTGCACCTGCGCAGTGTCTCCGAGGACCGCCGAACGACCGGGGAGGAAGCTCTCCACCGCGGCCTGATCGATCGTCGCGGAGAACGGCTGCCCGCGATGCACGACTCCGACCGTGTTCACCCCGTCGATCCGTTTGACGGCGATGTACGAGAAGTCGCGGTTGTACGCCGCGAGCCCCGCCACGTCGCCGTCCTTCATGCCCGAGACGTCGAGCGTGGTCTCGACCGACTGCCGCGGCCCGAAGGTGCGCTGCGACAGGGTGTTGCGCGCCTCCTCGAGCCAGGTGAGCTCGCCGCCTGACCGATGCGAGTAGGCACCGGTGACGACCCTGCCGTTCGTGAGGCGCAGCCAGCCGTCCCGATCGGTCAGCGACCAGTACCGGTTGTCCGGCGCGTGGTTCCACTCCCACACGAGGTCGAGATTCGAGCCGTTCGGCGCGATCTCCGCAGGATCCGGCGCTTCGGTCGCCACGGGGTGCCCGACCAGAGAGGCGTCGTCGATCGTGAAGTCCATGAGGTGCTCCTTCGGCGCCGCGGCGGGATCCGCCGTCCACGGCGTCTCGACGAAGACACGCACGTCGGCGAGGGTCTGCGAGTCCGGCACGGTGAACGACCCCGACACCAGGCCCCACTGACCGCGGGTGAGCGTGGTCGCGCTGGTCAGGTTCTTGTAGGTCGTGGATGCTCCGCCGAAGCGCGCGGTGATGTAGAACGGCTTGGTCGCAGGGCTCTCGGGGTCGTCGTACTTCACCCACGCCGAGACGTCGTACGTGACGCCGTGCTGGAGTCTGCCGGTGATGTCCTGCGCGGGGCCGGAACCGGTCGTCGTGCGCCCTGTCACGGCAAGCGCCGAGGCGCCGCCATGGGCTGCGTCGGTGGGCGTGAGAGTCGCCGTGTCGTTCACGATCCATCCGTCCGTGCCCGATTCCGCGCCGGGGTTGCTCAGCAGCTCCACGCCGATCAGCGACTGATCGAGTTGAGGGCCTTCCGGGATCTGCCACTGCTGATCCTGATAGGCGCGGTGCGGTGCATCGTTGCGGAAGTCGTCGGAGGCGACCACGCTCTTCTGCCGCTCGAACCGCTCCTGCTCGGGCGTGAGCCGGATCGGCTTGGGGAAGGAGCCGTTCACGGGCACCACTCCGCCGTCGCCGAACGTCGGCCAGCCGTCGGCCCAGGTCGCGGGGATGAGCGCCGGGATGCGGCCGATCGGGAAGGTGTCGCGGAAGAAGAACCCCTGCCAGGTGTCGTTGCCTGCGCTGTCGGCCACCGGCACGAGGCTGCCCTGCGCGAAGCCGTTCGAGTTGAGCACGCCGCGCGACTCGTAGGGAGCAGGCGTCTCGGCAAGGCGTCCGAGCAGTTCCGATGACCGGAACATCGCGACCTGCCGGCCGCTCGACGGCCACGTGATCATCACCACGTAGTAGTAGCCGTCGATGTAGAAGGCCTGCGCGCCTTCGAACAGCCCTGTGCTGCCGACGTAGCTCTCGTCGGCGTACTCGCTGCGGGGGATGATGTCGGCGAAGTCCTGCTCGATCGCGGTGAGCGTCGGGTTCAGCCGAGCGGCGTTCACGCCTCCGTAGAGGATGTAGGGCGTCCCGCCGTGGGCGTCGTCGAAGAACAGCGAGGGATCGTGCAGGCTGCGGCCGAGCGATGTGCGCTCCCAGGCCCCGTTCTCGATGTCGTCGGTGCGGTAGATGAACGCGCCGCCGAGGTTGAGCGAGTTGACCAGCACGTAGTAGGTGCCGTCGTGAAAGCGCAGGGAGGAGGCCCACTGCCCTTGCCCGTAGGAGCTGGCGCCGTTGCGCAGGGAGTACGCGTCGCCGATGTCCATCCGGTCGAACACGTAGTTCACGATCTCCCAGTTGACGAGATCGTAGGACTTCATGATCGGCGCCCCCGGACTGAGCTGCATCGTGGTGCTGATCATGTAATAGATGTCGCGGCCCTCGTCGTTCTCGGCGGCCGGTACGCGCTCCACGCTGACGTCGGGAACGTCGGAGTTGAGAACCGGCACGGTGTACGTGCCGTCACCGGCATCGGTCGAGGTGTATGAGGGTTCGGGGTTCCAATCGGTCGCCGCTCCTGCCGCGGCCGAGGGCACCAGTAGGCCGACGCCGGCCAGCAGGCCGGACACGGCGAGCGAAGCGAGCTTCAGCGCGCGCTGGGGAAAAGACACGAGTACTCCTTATGAGATGGGTATGCCGCTCACCGAGCGGCCCTCGATCGGATGGGCGAGAGGGCCCGGGTGGCGCCCGGGCCCTCCGTGCATCAGCCGCAGGATGCTGCCTGGGTGGCGACCTGTCGCGACACCTGCACCTGTTCGCCGCCGACGGTGGCCGTCGCCGTGACGGTCACCGTTCCGGCCGCGAGCTCGGACCTGCGCGTGTTGATCGACGCGGAGCCGCCGCGGTCGGCTTCCACGACGCCGAGGTCGCGGCGCCCGAACTCGGACTCGGCCGTGAACGTGATCGCAACGGCATCCGCGTTGTGCACGCGCACGGTCTGCACCAGGTTCTTGCCGGCGACGCACCGCGTCGTGACCTCGGCCGAGAACGCGAGGACATCGGCGGCCGCGAACGCCCAGTTGTCGACCTCGACGAGGTCGGCATCCGCTGCGGCACCCTCGGGTGCGGCGAAGACGAAGAACACGTCGTGCTCCCCGGTCGCTCCCGTGACGTCGGCCTGCACGGTCGTCCATTCGCCCAGGGCGCCGTCGACGGCGACCTCGGCCACGACCGGCCCGTCGACGTCGTCGAGGCGGACCTGGATGCTGCCGCCGGCGACCAGCGGCTTCACCCGCGCCGAGACAGACTTCGCGCCCGCGCCGAAGTCGACCCCGGAGAGCGCGGCGAAGTCGCCGTCGTCCACGCTCGACAGCACCATGTTGCCGCCGCCGTTGTGCTCGGGGAACTCGACCGAGGCGGCATCCGTCTTCGTCGTGCTGACGCCGAGCTGCCAGGCGAGGGTCTCCGCCTCGAAGGTGCGGTACGGGTCGAAGCTCTCGACCTGCGCGACACCGGCGCGAGTGCCGACGATCGGCTTGATCGTGCCGTCGGCGTTGAACTCGAGCTTGTCGATGTGCACCGAGCGGTAGCCCTGGGTCGCCCCCGGCGTGCCGAGCGCAGCCGCCCACGCCGCACCGCGCGTCTGCGCGTGGTACGTGAAGTACGTCTCACCCTTGAACGTGAACATGTCGGAGTGGTTGTTGCCGCCGTTGCCCGCGCCGAAGAACGTGCCCTGGTTCTGGAAGGCGACGCCGGCATAGGCCGACGCCGTCAGGTCCATCGGGTCGTCGGTCATCATGTACGCGATCGCGCCGCGCGAGGGATACTGACCCGGCACCTCGTTCACCTGGAAGTTCGACGAGTACGAGTAGTAGTACTTGTCGCCGTGCTTGAACATGCTCGACGCCTCGAACATGCCGGGGCCGTCGATCTCCACGGGGTCGCCGTCGAGGGTGACCATGTCGTCCTTCAGCTTGACCACGCGGGTCGACTTCGGGTTCTGCGGACCCTGCACGTCGGGTGCGGTGCCGATCTGCGAGTTGCCGCCGAAGTACAGATAGCCCTCGCCGTCGTCGTCGATGAACACCTCGGGGTCGAACAGCCACATGCCGGCGGGGAAGCCGCCTCCCGCGATGTACTCGGGCGAGACGGTGTCGGGGATGATCTTCTTGCCCAGCGGATCGGTCCACGGTCCGAGCGGCGACCCGCCCACGACGACCGCGGTGCCGCTGCCGTTGTCGCAGAAGTAGAGATAGACCTTGCCGTCCTTCTCGATCGCGGCCGGAGCCCACGAGTTGCGCGACCAGGGTGCGGCCCCGCCTTCGCGCGAGACCGGGATCGACCCGTGATCGACCCAGTTGACCATGTCGCTGGTCGACATCACGTTCAGCCGCGTGATCGCGCCGTAGCCGTTGGACTGCGTGGGCAGCCCGTTCGCGTCCTTGCTGCTGGCCTCGTACTGCTGCGTGTCATCCGTGGAATAGATGTAGAGGCGGCCGTTGTAGATGAGGTGATGCGGGTCGGCGCCGAACTTGTGCCCGACGAGCGGGTTGTGGTCGCCGACGGGCTTGGTCTGCACCTTCTCGAGACTCGTGAACGCCGGCTGCGCCGGTGCGTCCGCGATCTTCACGAGCGACAGCTCGTCGACCGCGAAGTCCTGCAGCGCGTTCGAGCCCCAGGGCGTCTCGATGAAGAACCAGCCGGCGGCGGCGTGCTTGGCCTCGGCCGTGAACTGCTGCGAGAACGTGCCCCACTCCCCCTGCGTGAATGTGTGCCCGTAGTCGGCGCACCCGTTGAAGTTCGTGGGGCAGAACGTGAAGTTGAACTGCTGCGTGGCGTTGCCGGCGGTGTACTTCAGCTTTCCGGTCATGCGATACGTGGCGCCGACCTCGATCTTGCCGGAGACGTTCGCGAAGGGGCCCGACTGCGTGTTCTGGCGCGCCGTCACCTGCAGCGAGTGCGCGCCGCTCGCGGCGTCGTCGCTGAGCGAGAGCGTGCCGCCGCGGGTGTTCGTCCACCCGGTCGAATCGGACACGAAGCGACCCTCGGGCAGGAGATTCCCCGGCACGGCCGGAGGCTCGGTCACCGCTGCGGCGCTGATGCTTCCGACCGGGTCGGCGTATGCGGCGCTCGCGCCGGCGGCCGTGACGGACGACGCGATGAGGGCCGCGACGCCGAGCAGCGCCGCGGCACGGGATGCCGGTCGCCTCCGATGCCGAGAGACGTGTGTGTGTGTGGCGATGTCATGTGCTCACTCCTTGTTTCTTGGGTCGCCGAGGGCGCGCTCGAACAGCGGTATCGACGGATGCCGCTGCACCGACCGCCCTCGGCGGGGGTGTGTCGTGTGCGACCGGAGACGCGGCCTGCGGTCGATCACCGCGGGCGCGTCGTCGGTCTCCTTTTGGGTCTGGGAACGGAAGCGGTTGTCGCCCGGCAGGTGCGCGGGCACGCCGAGCACCGCTGTCGAGCGCGAATGGCGCTCGCGGCGATCAGGTCCGGTTCAGCTCAGGCGTGGTGCCCGGCGAATCACCGCTCTCCGCGTTCCGATATCGTTTTCGTAAACCGCATAGTGCACTCTCCTCCTTGAGGTACGGGGGAACCAATATGTGCGACGAGACCACTGAGACTGGCACTGCCACGTCAACCGCCTGCCTGATGTTACCGGGAACAATTCAGTGAGTGCAAGACCTGTCATGAGCTGACCGCGTTCCCTCTCGTTCGAATCGCGCGAATGGCAGAATTCCGCCGGATCCTGTCACCATTCGCGCGATTCGGATGCGGGCCGGTTCACTACTCTGGCCCCATGCGCATCTCCGACTTCGCCGTGCCCGACACCCCCGCCGCTCGGGGAGCCCGCGAGCTGATGCACGAGTACCACTCCCCTGCGCTGATCAACCACGTCGTGCGGTCGTGGCTGTGGGCCGAGGCCTTCGCGGTCGTCGAGGGGCGCGCCGACGTCGACCACGAGCTGCTCTATGCGGCGGCGCTGCTGCACGACATCGGGCTCGCGCCCGCATTCGACAACCACGTTCTCGGCTACGAAGAGGCCGGCGGCCATGTCGGCGAGGCGATGGCAGCGGGCGCGGGCTGGCCCGTCGAGCGCCGGCGCCGCATCAACGAGGTCATCGTGCGCCACAACTGGCCCGAGGTGGACCCGGCGTTCGATCTCGAGGGCTACCTGCTCGAGACCGCCACGGGTCTCGACATCGCGGGCCGCCGCGACGCGGAGATCCCGCTCGAGTTCCGCCGCGAGGTGCTCACCGCGCACCCGCGGCTCGGCCTCGCCGAGGAGTTCGGCGCGGGCGTGCAGGAGCAGGCGGCCCGCAAGCCGCACAGCCATGCCAGGCGTCTGCTCGACGGCGGCGTCATCGACAAGCTCGCGAAGAACCCGCTCGAGCGGGTGTGACCCCGCGAGTTCCCGATTCGCACGCGAGCTCCGGAATCCCGCGTGGCCTCCCGCTTTGCGCATGAGGCCCACGCGGAGGACGCGGATCTCATGCGCGGATCAGGAGGTCAGCCGCGCGAAGCGGCGGCGCCGCGTGACACCGCAGAGCGTCAGAGTCCCAGGCGCTCCAGGTACTCGTTCACGAAGCGGCGCTCCGGGTCGTGCCGCGCGACCAGAGCCGCGAAGTCGTCCCAGCGCGGGTAGCGGGAGCGCGTCTCCGCGCCGTCGAGAGTGAACACCTTGCCCCAGTGCGGGCGGGCGGATGCCGGCAACGCGGCCTCGATCGTCGGAAGCAGCTCACGCACGGCCACCTCGTCGGGCTTCCACGTGAAGTGCAGGCCGACGGCATCCGTCCCATACGAGGAGCTCAGCCACAGGTCGTCGGCGCGCACCGTGCGGATCTCGTTCACGAGCAGCAGCGGCGCGATGCGGTCGGCGAGCGAGCGCACGGCCTCGATCGCGGCGACGGCGTCGATGCGAGGAACCAGGTACTCGCTCTGGATCTCGGCTCCGGCCGAGGGCGTGAACTCGAGCTTGAAGTGCGGCAGCCGCTGGAACCACGGGCCCGCGACCCCCTCCTGGTCCGTGCAGGCCTCGGGATCGACGCCGATGATCGGATGCCGCTTGCCCTCCGCAGGCGCGGCGCCGAGAGAGGCTGCGAGCGCCGCCCGGCCGGCCTCGAGCTCGCGAGCATCTGCCCTGGTCGCTGCCACGCGCTGCTTGATCCAGATCTGGTCGGCGACGTCTGACTGCTGCCAGGTCGAGAAGATGCTGACGCTGGTCCCGGCGCCCGTGACGGCCCCGAGGTCGCGGAGGATCGCGTCCCACGACGGCTTCTCGAACACGTGCTGGGCGACCTGGTAGCTCGGCTCGACGTCGAGCGTGAGGTCGACGACGACGCCCAGTGCGCCGAGCGCGACGACGGCGCCATCGAAGCCCTCGTCGCCCCGCGCGAGGGAGAGCGTCTGTCCGGAGGCGGTGATCAGCGTGAGCGCGCGGACCGCGCTCGCGAGCGATCCGATGCCGTCGCCCGACCCGTGCGTTCCCGTCGCCACGGCCCCCGCGACGGAGATGTGCGGCAGCGACGCGAGGTTCGCGAGCGCCAGGCCCTGCTCCTCGAGCGCCGGGGCGATGTCGCCGTAGCGGAGCCCCGCGGACACGCGCACCGCGTCACCCGCCGGCGAGACCTCGGAGACCTGCGGCATCCGGTCGAGGGCGATCAGGATGCCGGTCGTGTCGGCGATGTCGTTGAAGCAGTGCCGGGATCCGAGCACGCGCACGCGCCCTCCCCGGGCGAGCAGCTCGCGCAGCTCGTCGATCGATTCGGGGTGCTCGACGGAGGATGCCCGGTACGCGAGGTTTCCCGCCCAGTTGCGCTCGATGCTCATGGCGCCAGCGTAGTCGCTGGCCTGCATCGTTGTAAGTTACGGCCGCCGCAGGGCACCCGGGATAGTCTGACCCCATGACTGCGCCGCCCTCTCCTCGCGCGACGATGAAGGATGTCGCGGCCCTCGCCGGAGTCTCGCCGAAGACCGTGTCGAACGTCGTGACGGGCACGGTCGCGGTGCGGGAGGAGACGAGGGCGAAGGTCGAGGCGGCCATGGCCGAACTCGACTTCGTGCCGAATCTGAGCGCCAGGGGCCTCCGCAACGGCAGGAGCGGGATCATCGCCGTCGCCCTGCCCGATCTGGGCACGGCCTACTCTGCCGAGCTCGTGCATCGCATCGTCGCCGCCGCGCACGAGCGGGGTCTCGCGGTTCAGGTCGAGGAGACGGCGAGTGAGCCCGAGCGGGAGAGGGAGCTGCTCTCGCGTGCCAGGGCGCATCTGATCGACGGGCTGATCCTGAACCCCATCCGCCTCGAGGACAGCGTCGTGAAGTACGCCGACCGCCTGCCGCCGGTCGTCGTGATCGGCGAGGTGGAGCAGAACAGGACCGATCACGTGCGCATCGACAGCCGTCTGGCCGCCGCAGAGGCCACGCGGCATGTGATCGCCCAGGGCGCCAGGCGGATCGCGGTGCTCGGGGCCGACGCCGATCCCGCGTTCGCGACGGCGACCAGCCGGCTGCGACTCGCCGGCGTGCACGACGCGCTGCGCGAGGCGGGGATCGCCCGTGATGAGCGGCTCGAGGTGAGCCTGCTGCCGTGGTCCATGGCCGGGGGTGCGGATGCCGCGCGGACGCTGCTCGCGCGCGAGGTGGAGTTCGACGCGGTCGTCGCGTTCACCGACTCGATCGCGTTCGGGGCGATGCACGCGCTGCACGACGCCGGCATCCGCGTTCCCGACGATGTCATCGTGACCGGCTTCGACGACGTCGAGCTCTCGGAGTTCACGTCCCCGTCGCTGACGACCGTGGCCTTCGACCTCGGCGCCTTCGCGGAGGCGGCGCTCGGCCTGCTCGAGTCGCGGATGGACGATCGCGTGTCGCCGCCGCGCGGCATCGTGCTGCCGCACCGGCTCGTCACCCGCGCGAGCACCTCGGCGTCTCCCGCCGGCTATCGTCCCTGAGCCCGCGCTCGGTCGCGAGGGGACCGGATCTCGGTCTTGCGTCAGGATTACCACGATGTAATGATGGGTGCGCCCCTGACGCAGTCACAAAGGAGTGACCCGATGACACCCCCGCTCGATCTCTCGCGAAGGCAGTTCCTCACCGCTGCCTCGCTCACCGCGGCCGCGGCGCTGCTCGCGGGCTGCGCCCCCGGCTCCACACCAGGCACCGGGCCGCAGACCCTCCAGTTCTGGCACCTGCTCTCCGGCGGCGACGGCGTGACGATGTCGCAGCTGCTGCAGAAGGTCAACGACGCGCAGAACGCCTTCCGCATCCGCCCCACGGTCCTCGCCTGGGGCACGCCGTACTACACGAAGCTCGCGATGGCCGGCGCGGGCGGGCGCGCCCCCGATGTCGCGATCATGCACGCCACCCGCACCGTGGGCTGGGCTCCTGGCGGGCTCCTCGACCCGTGGGATCTCGACAGGCTCGCCGATCTCGGCGTCGACGACTCGACCTTCCCGAAGCCGATCTGGGAGAAGGGGTTCGTCGGAGAGCAGATGTTCAGCGTCGCCCTCGACGCACACCCGTTCGTGGCGATGTTCAACACCGACATCTGCGATGCCGCCGGCGTGCTCGACTCCGACGGCGCCTTGCAGCAGACGACCTCGCCCGAGGAGTTCCTCGAGCAGCTCCGCGCGATCGGCGGTCAGGCGAGCGGGCACGCGCTGTCGTACGGCTACCTGGGCGACGGTGCGCAGATGTGGCGACTGTTCTACACGCTGTACTCGCAGCACGGCTCGCCCATCGAGCTGCCCGCCGGCGGGAAGGCCGTGATGGACAAGGACGTCGCGGTCGAGTCGCTGTCGTTCATGCGCACGCTCCTCGACGGCGAGATCGCGGCGGCGCAGGCCGACTACGGCACGGCGGTCGCCGAGTTCTCGACGGGTAAGAGCGGGATGCTGTTCACCGGGGTGTGGGAGCTGCGCACCATGCAGAACGCGAAGCTGCCGTTCGACGCGACCATGATCCCGACCCTGTACGGCACCCCGGCCGTGTACGCCGACTCCCACTCCTTCGTGCTGCCGCACCAGACGCACGCCGATCCGGTGAAGCGAGACCTGACGTACCAGTTCGTCGCTGACATGCTCAAGGGCTCGTTCGGGTGGGCCGAAGCGGGCCACATCCCCGCCTTCCTTCCCGTCACCGAGTCGCCGGACTACGCCGACCTCCTCCCCCAGGCGCACTACGCCGAGGCGGCGAAGCACGTCGTCTACGACCCGACCGCGTGGTTCACCGGCTCCGGGTCGAACTTCCAGGGCGAGTTCGGCGCCGCCGTGCAGAACGTGCTGCTGAAGGGGGACGATCCCGTCGCCGCGATCGATCGCTTCGAGGAACGCGTCAACACGATGCTCGCGCAACCGAACCCCGCCGATCCTGAAGGGACGTTCGGCTCATGATGACCGCAGCCACCGACTCCACCCGCACGATCGTGACGGGCACCCGCACGGCCGCACCCGCGCGTCGCGCCGGCTCCCGTCGCCGCGAGCAGCTCGTCAGCTGGGCGTTCCTCGCCCCGTTCCTGATCGCCTTCGCGCTCTTCCTCGTCTGGCCGATCATCCACGGCATCGTCCTCAGCTTCACCGACGCCTCCCTCACCGGCGCCGGCGGCGGATTCGTCGGCTTCGCGAACTACGCCGAGGCCCTGAGCGACCCGGTGATGTGGCGATCGCTGTGGAACACGATCTGGTTCACGCTGCTCTCCACCGTGCCGCTCGTCGTGATCGCCCTGCTGATGGCCGCCCTCGTCGACCGCGGTCTGCCCGGTCAGTGGCTGTGGCGGCTGTCGTTCTTCATGCCGTACCTGCTCGCCTCGACCGTGATCTCGCAGATCTGGGTGTGGATCTTCAACCCGCAGATCGGCGCGGCCAACAACATCCTGAAGGCGTTCGGACTCGAGCCGCTCGCCTGGCTGCAGAACCCCGAGACCAACATGCTGTCGATCGTGATCGCCACGGTGTGGTGGACAGTCGGCTTCAACTTCCTGCTCTATCTGGCGGCGATGCAGAACATCCCGCCGCAGCAGTACGAGGCGGCATCCCTCGACGGCGCGGGCGCCTGGCGCCAGTTCTGGTCGATCACACTCCCCCAGCTGGGACCCGCGACCGTGCTGATCCTGCTGCTGCAGATCCTCGCCTCCCTGAAGCTGTTCGATCAGGCGTACCAGATGCTCGGCGGCGTCGCGAGCGACACCACCCGCTCGATCGTGCAGTACATCTACGAAGCCGGATTCGTCAGTTACCGGTTCGGCTACTCGGCCGCCATCTCGTACGTGTTCTTCGCCCTCATCGTCATCGTGGGTGTCGCGCAGGCTCTGGTCACGCGCCGCCGGAAGGAGCAGCTGTGATGTCCACCGCGACCCTCACCCCGACCGAGGCGGTCGTCACCGCCACGCCCCGGCGCCGCTCGCACCTCCCCGGCCAGAAGCCGTTCGGCCCCCTGCGCGTGGTCGCGTTCGCCGTGCTGCTGCTGCTCGCCATCGGGTGGCTGCTGCCGTTCCTCTGGGCGGTCGCGACCGCCTTCAAGACCGAGCCGGATGCCGCATCCGGCGATCCCTCCTGGATCGGCGCCTCCGGTCCCACCGTCGACGCGTTCGCGGCGATCCTCTCGCAGGGCAACGTCTACACCTGGGCGTTCAACAGCCTGTGGACCGCCGCAGCGGTGACCTTCATCACCCTGACGATCTCGGCGCTCGCGGCCTACGCGTTCTCCCGGCTGGACTTCGCCGGGCGCAAGTGGCTGTTCGTCGTGATCATCGCCGCGATCGTGGTGCCCCCGCAGGTGCTGATCATCCCGCTGTTCTACCAGATGCTCGCCTTCAACATGATCGACACCTACTGGGGCCTGATCCTGCCGCAGGTGGTGGCACCCGCGATGGTGTTCATCCTGAAGCGGTTCTTCGACGCGATCCCGATCGAACTCGAAGACGCGGCCCGCGTCGACGGCGCCAGCCGCCTGCGCATCTTCTGGTCGGTGGTGCTGCCGCTGTCGCGGCCGATCCTGGCATCCGTCGCGATCTTCGTGTTCATCGCCGCGTGGAACAACTTCCTCTGGCCGTTCCTCGTGATCAACGACACGCAGCTGATGACGCTGCCGGTCGGACTGCAGACCGTCATCAGCGCCTACGGCGTGCAGTACGCGCAGGTCATGGCGCAGGCGGTGCTCGCGGCCCTCCCCCTCATCGTCATCTTCCTCATCTTCCAGAAGCAGATCGTCAAGGGCGTCGCGACCAGCGGCTTCGGCGGTCAGTGACCACCCCACCCCACAACAGGAGAACCATGGCTGACGCCCGCATCACGATAGACCGCGACTTCACGATCGCCGACGTCCCCCGAAGACTCTTCGGGTCGTTCGTCGAGCACATGGGCCGCTGCGTCTACACCGGCATCTACGAGCCGGGGCATCCGCAGGCCGATGAGCGCGGATTCCGGCGCGACGTGCTCGAACTGGTGCGCGAGATGGGTCCGACCGTCATCCGGTACCCGGGCGGGAACTTCGTCTCGGGGTACCGGTGGGAGGACGGCGTCGGCCCCGTCGGCGATCGCCCGCGTCGCATCGACGGCGCGTGGCACACGATCGAGACCAATGCCTTCGGCCTGCACGAGTTCGTCGACTGGGCCCGCGAGGCCGACGTCGAGATCATGGAGGCGATCAACCTCGGCACCCGTGGAGTCGAGGAGGCTCGCGCGCTCGTCGAGTACTCGAACCACCCCGGCGGCACCTACTGGTCGGACATGCGGCGACGCAACGGCGCGGAGGACCCGTTCGGCATCAAGCTCTGGTGCCTCGGCAACGAACTCGACGGACCGTGGCAGATCGGCCACAAGACGGCCGCCGAGTACGGCCGGCTCGCGCAGGAGACCGCGAAGGCGATGAAGCTCGTCGACGACTCGATCGAGCTCGTGGCGGTCGGATCGTCGAACCGCGGCATGCCCACCTTCGGCACGTGGGAGCACACGGTTCTCACGCACGCCTACGACGAGGTCGACTACATCTCGATGCATGCGTACTACCGCGAGCTCGACGGCGACGCCGAGTCGTTCCTCGCCGAGGCCGTCGAGATGGACGCGTTCATCGACGGCGTGATCGCCACGATCGACGCCGTCAAGGCCGCGGGCAAGCACACCAAGCAGGTCAACATCTCGTTCGACGAGTGGAACGTGTGGGACTTCGACCGGTACAACAACGAGGAGGAGGCGGCGATCGCCGCGGCCGGATGGCGCGAGCATCCGCGCCTGATCGAAGACACCTACAACGTGACGGATGCCGTCGTCGTGGGCACGTTCCTCAACAGCCTGCTGCGCCACGGCGACCGCGTGCACATCGCGAATCAGGCGCAGCTTGTCAACGTGATCGCCCCGATCCGCTCCGAGCAGGGCGGCGCGGCCTGGCGACAGACGAGCTTCTGGCCGTTCGAGCGGATGGCGCGTCTCGCGCGCGGGCGCGTCCTGCAGCTCGCCGTGTCGGCGTCGCAGATCGCCACGAAGCAGTACGGCGACGTCGATTCGGTCGACGCGGCCGCGACCTTCGATGAGGAGACAGGCCGCGTGGTGCTGTTCGTCGCGAACCGCTCGCTCGAGTCGGCGAACGACCTCACGGTCGACCTGCGCGGCTTCGACGGATTGCGCGTCGTCGGGGCCGAGACGCTCACGATCCCCGAAGGCGGCGACCGGTTCACCTCGAACCTCGAGACCACTCCGGATGCCGTGCACATGGTGCCGCTGTCGGCCGCCGAGGTCGTCGACGGATCCGTGCGCGCGACCCTTCCTGCGCTGAGCTGGTCGGTGATCGAACTCGCCTGACGCGCGTCCGTCTGCAGTCGCTTCCAGGCCCTGGGTCCCTGAGCTTGTCGAAGGGCCCAGGGCCCGGGCGCTTCGACAGGCTCAGCGACCCACCAGAAGGGTCAGCGACCCGCCAGAAGGGTCAACGAGCGACGGTCGGCCAGCCGTCGCGCCAGGTGATCGGCCGCAGGCCGAGAGTCGGGATGCCCGCAGCATCCGCGTCGTAGAAGTGGAACGCCAGCGTCCCGTTCGAGACCGACTGGCCGCCGGGTCCGATGCGCGACCCCTCCGATCCGAGCACCACCGTACCGCCGTCCTCGAGCAGCGAGACGCCGTCGCGGTCGAGATAGGGACCCGTCACGTCGCGCGACCGCCCGACGATGATCTCGTAGGTACTGTCGACGCCCCGGCAGCAGAAGCCGCGTGAGGCGAACAGGTAGAACCATCCGTCGTGCGCGACGATGTAGGGCGCCTCGATGGCGTTCTCGGCAGTCCCCCGGTCGGCCAGCCGCAGCGGCTCTGCGTCGTCGGCGCGCAGGCCGCTCGGCCACTCCAGCTCGACCATGCGGATGCCCGACCAGAATGAGCCGAACGACATCCACGGCACGCCCTGCGCGTCCTCGACGATGCCGGCGTCGATCGCGTTGAAATCCGTGCCCTCCGAGCCGATCACCTCGCCCCGGTCGACCCACTCGTAGTCGGGGTCCGCAGGGTCGAGCGTCGAGTTGGTCGCGAGGGCGATCACCGAGCGGTTGCTGCCGAAGGTGGATGCCGCGTAGTACATGTACCAGGTGCCGTCGTGCTCGTAGAGCTCGGGCGCCCAGAGGTTGTCGACGCCGGGCACGGCATCCGACAGCCACTCGGGCTTCGTCTTCCAGACCTCGCCGACGTGCTCCCAGCTCGCACCGTCATCGGAGCGGCGGATCTGGACGTTGCCGTCGCCGACCTGGCCGTTGCCGGTCGAGTACACGAAGTCGCCGTGATCGGTGTGCACGTATGCCGGGTCGTGCACGAACACGTCACCGGACAGGGATGGTGCGCCCGAGCATCCGACCAGCACCGCCGCCACTGCGACGAGCGCAGCGGCGGCGGCAGCCGGGCGTGAGCGGCGGGAGATCACGAGAGCGCGAGCGCCGACCACGAGACGGGCGGAAGGGTGACCGTGACGACGCCGTCGGCGAGCGCCGCGCCCTCGAGCTGCTTGAGCCCGACGCGGTTCTGGTCGGCGAGCGTGTTCTTCGCATACACGTCGTCGTCCCACACGGTGACGGCTTCGTCGATCGAGGTCGCGCCGAGTTCGGACACCGCGATCTGCACCTCGATCGACTCGGTCTGGCTGCGGTTCACGAGGAACACCGCCGAGTTCGAGCCGTCAGTCGTCACGACGGAGTCCACGAGCGGCGCCGCACCGTACACGGCCGTTTCGTAGGTGCCCACGTCGATGCGCGGCTTGACGATCTCGCCCTTGGCCAGACGCGAAGTCACCGAGAACGGGAAGAACGTGGTCTGGCGCCAGGCGTCGCCGCCCGGCTCGGTCATGATCGGGGCGATCACATTGACGAGCTGGGCGAGGGATGCCGAGGCGACCCGGTCGTGGTTCTTCAGCAGCGTGATCAGCAGGTTGCCCAGCACGACCGCATCCGCCACGGAATAGACGTCCTCGAGCTGGCGAGGAGCGATGCGCCACTCGTCGTTGACCTCTTCCGACTCGCGGTGCTCGTCGAGGTACCAGATGTTCCACTCGTCGAAGGAGAGCTTGATCTTCTTCGACGACTTGAGCTTGTTGCCGACGTGGTCGGCCGTGGCGACGACGGTCTCGATGAAGTACTGCATGTCGAGCGACGAGGCCAGGTACGAGGCCAGGTCACCGCCGCGCTCCTGGTAGTACGCGTGGCAGGAGATGAAGTCGACGTGCTCGTAGGCCTGCTCGAGAACGGTGCGCTCCCAGTCGCCGAAGGTCGGCATCGACGAGCTCGACGAGCCGCACACGACGAGCTCGAGGGTCTTGTCGGCCGCCTTCATGGCCTGCGCCGTGCGGGCCGCGATCTTGCCGTAGTCCTCGGCGGTCATGTAGCCGGTCTGCCAGGGGCCGTCCATCTCGTTGCCGAGGCACCACATCTTGATGTCGTGCGGCTCCACCGTGCCGTTCGCGATGCGCTGGTCGCTCAGCGCGGTGCCGGAGGGGTGGTTGCAGTACTCGAGCAGGTCGAGGGCCGCCTCGATGCCGCGCGTGCCGAGGTTGACCGCCATCATCAGCTCGGAGCCGGTGAGCTTGAGCCAGCGGGCGAACTCGTCGACGCCGACCTGGTTGGTCTCGATCGAGTGCCAGGCCAGGTCGCGGCGCACGGGGCGCTGGTCGCGCGGGCCGACCGAGTCCTCCCAGCGGAAGCCCGAGACGAAGTTGCCGCCGGGGTAGCGGATGGTGCTCGAGCCGAGCTCGCGCACGAGCTCGACCACGTCGAGGCGGAAGCCGTCCTCGTTGGCCGTGGGGTGGCCGGGTTCGTAGATGCCGTCGTAGACGCAGCGGCCGAGGTGCTCGACGAACGAGCCGAAGATGCGCCGGTCGATGGGGGCGACGACCGCCTCGCGGTCGATGGAGATGCGTGCCTTGGTCACGGGGGTTCCTTCTTGAACGGGCCGGCTGCGCGCAGCGCGGCGAGGTCGGGGCAGGTCGTCCTGCGCGCGACGGCGCAGGACGAGCGGATGTACGGAGGCGGATGCGGCTACTTGACGCTGCCGAGCGTGAGCCCGCCCTGCCAGTAGCGCTGCAGCAGCAGGAACGACAGGAGCAGCGGCAGCACCGAGATGAACGCGCCGGAGGTGATCAGGTTCCACACCTGCTCGCCGCCCGCGCCGGCGTTCGACAGGGCGAGCCAGCGGTTCAGGCCGACCGTGACGGGCAGCGTGTCGGGGCTCGTGAGCATCGCCAGCGGCAGGAAGAAGTTGTTCCAGGTGCCGACGATGCTCAGCAGCAGCACCGTGACGATCGCGGGGCGCAGCAGCGGCACCACGATGGTCATGAACGTGCGCCACTCGCCCGCGCCGTCGATGCGCGCGGCCTCCAGCAGCTCGTCCGGAACAGAGTCCTGTGTGTACACGCGCATCAGGTAGACGCCGAACGGGTTCAGCAGGGAGGGCAGGATGACCGCCCAGCCCGTGTTGATGAGGCCGTACTCGCTCAGCAGCATGAACTGCGGGATCACGAGGGCGGTGAGCGGAACCATGACCGAGCCGAGGATCATGCCGAACACGAACCCGCGTCCGCGGAACGCGTACTTCGCGAAGCCGTAGCCGGCCAGCACCGCGACCACGGTGGCCCCGATCCCCGATACGAATGCGTAGAGGAAGGAGTTGCCCAGCCAGCGCCAGTAGATGCCGCCCTGGTGCTCGAAGAGGCCCGCGATGTTCACGAAGAACTGGCCCGGGTCGTCGAACCAGAAGGCGCCGCTTCCGAAGAGGCCTCCGGTGCTCTTGGTCGCCGCGACGAAGAGCCACCAGATCGGGATGACGAAGTACAGCGCCAGGACGACGAGCAGCACGTGCGAGCCGATGCGGCGTCCGCCGTGAGCTGCCCCCTTGGCCTCGCGGCGCGGGGCACGGGAGCCGGTGACGATGACCCGCGTGCTGTCGCTCGTGGGTTCGGCGGAGCGTGATGCGGTGGGGATGGCCATCACTTCAGTCCGTTCTGCTTGCGTGTGAGGAAGAGGAAGCCGAAGGAGCCCACGAACACGACCAGCGCCAGCGAGAACGCGATGGTGGACGCGTAGTTGAACTGGCTGTAGCTGAACGCGAGCGCGAAGGCGTACATGTTCGGCGTGTAGTCGGCGGGCAGGGCGCCGGAGGCGATCGAGCGGAGCACGGTCGGCTCCGTGAAGAACTGCAGCGTGCCGATCAGGGCGAACGTGATCACCATGACCATCGACGAGGCGATCATGGGGACCTTGATGCGCGTCGCGATCTGGAACCCGTTGGCTCCGTCGATGCGCGCGGCCTCGTAGATGGCCGGATCGATCGAGCGCAGCGCGGCGTAGATCACGATCATGTAGTACCCGGACCACTGCCAGGTGACCACGTTGACCAGGCTGAAGAAGATCGAGTCGCTGGAGAGGAAGTTGGGTGCGTCCAGTCCGAACAGCTCGAAGATCGTGCCGGTGGGGCCGAAGCGCGGGCTGTAGAGGAAGCTCCACATGAGAGCGCCGATCACGACCGGGATCGCGTAGGGCGCGAAGATCAGCAGCCGAGAGAGCTTCGACACCCAGGTGGCGAGGTTGTCGAGCACGAGCGCCGCGACCAGCGCGACGAGCAGCTGCGCGGGGATCATCACGATCGCGTAGAGCGCGACGCGCCCGATGCCGCCGAGGAACAGCGGGTCGGTGAACGCCTTGGCGTAGTTGTCGAGGCCGACGAACTTCGTGCCGGTCGCGAGCGTGGAGCTGAACATGCTCATGCCGAAGGCGTAGATCAGCGGGAAGATCAGGAACGCCGCGAAGACGACGAGGAACGGGGTGACGAACAGCCACCCGATGCGCTGGCGGCGGGCCACACCACTGGTGCGGCGACGCGCGGGCGGCGCAGAGGGGGCGCTGACGGCGTGCGTGGTCATGAGTATCTCCGTAGTGGTGGGTGGGCCGGCCCGGGATCGGGCCGGCCCACCGCGGTCACTTCAGTTCGAAGCCCTGCTCGGTCGCGTACTTCTCGAGCGAGGCCTGCAGGTCGTCCAGCGCGGTGGCGGAGTCCTTGCTCTTGTCGACCACCACGGCCGTGAGCTCCTCCTGCAGCTGGTCGTAGGCGTAGTTCTGGAACGGGCTGAAGGTGAATCCGGAGTATCCGGATGCCGCACCGAGGAACACGTCCTTGTTGATCTGCTGTCCGCCGAAGAACGGGTACTCCAGGTCGCGGAAGTAGTCGGACTCCAGGATCGGCTTCCACAGCGGGAACAGCGCGGCATCCTCGATGCCGATCTTCCACGCCTCCTCGGTGCCGAAGATCTCCTTCGCGACGAGCGCTGCCGCCTTCTTGTCCTTGGCCTGGCTGGTCACGGCGAACGCCGAGCCGCCCCAGTTCACCTGGACCGGGTTCGCGGCATCCCACTGCGGAAGAGGAGCGGCGCGCCAGACGGCGCCCTCGTCAGCGCCCTCGAGTCCCTGCAGGTAGCCGGGGCCCCACGCTGCGGCGAGGTAGATCGCGTACGATCCGTCGACCAGCTTGGTGTTGTAGTCGGCGGTGAACGCCTCGTCGACCGCGACGGCGCCCGAGTCGGTCAGCGCGGTCCAGTACTCGAGGACGTCCTTGGACGCCTGGTCGTTCACATCGATGCCGATCTCGAGCGGCTTCGCGCTGTCGTAGTCGAACGGCACGGATCCGGCCTGGGCGAACAGCGCCTGAGTGAACGCGCGGCCGTTCGGCGGGAAGTTCGCGAGCACGCCGGGCGCGCCGGCGGCCTTGAGCTGCTCGGCTGCGGCGGCGAACTCGTCCCACGTGGTGGGGGCGGCGATGCCGTACTCATCGAGGATGTCCTGGCGGTAGATCATGCCCATCGGGCCGCCGTCGACGGGGATGGCGTTCACCGCGGATCCGGACGAGACGTCCTTCCACGCACCCTCGGTGTAGTCGCCCTTGACCTCATCGGCGCCGTACTTCGACAGGTCGACCAGCGCGTCGCGGATCGCGAAGCTCGAGAGCACCTCGGACTCGAGCATGATGACGTCGGGGGCGCCGGAGCCGGCCTCGATCGCGGTCGAGAACTTCGTGTACTCGTCGTTGCCCTGGCCCGCGTTCGTCCAGCAGATCTGAACGTCGTCGTGGTTCTTGTTGAACAGGTCGACGACCTTCTCGAACCCGGGGTACCAGGCCCAGACGCTGACCTGGGTCGCGTCCTTGTTGACGATCTTGTTGGTGCAGGAGTCGCCGGCCTCGGCGCCTCCGCTGCAGCCCGTCAGTGCCGCCGCTGCAACGGCGATGATGCCGGCTGCGGCGAGGATCTTCCTCTTCATGCGCTGTGATTCCTCTCGGTGTACGGGACACCCTTGTCTCGGGAAAGAGGGGCTCGAGGCCGCGCGCCGGGGAGGCACCTCATCGGACCCAAGTCTCTACAACGTTGGAAAGTAAACGTTGTAGAGCCATTGTGGCAACCGCGTACGGCTCTGTCAAGCGTCGATATGCCGCGCTGCGCCGAGGCCGCTCCTTCAGGCGGGGCGAACCGCGGCATCCGCTCTGAGCCGGAAGGCCTCGGCGACGGGCGTCGGCCGACGCTCGAGGCCGTCCGGCCCCTCGACGAGCTCGAAGAGACCCATCGGCAGCCGGTGCTCCTCCCGCGATCCGGTGCCGTGCCGGTAGGTCCACTCGTACATGTCGAACAGCGGCCACCAGGTGTAGCCGACTACCGGCAGGCCGTCCGCCCGCAGCCGGTGCACCTCGGCGACGGAGGAGTCGAGCCATTCGATGCGCTCGGCGGCCGTCCCCGTGACGCAGGTCTCGGTCACCATCACGGGCGCCCCGTATCGCTCCGCGTACGTCCGCAGGGTCTCGGCGAAGCCGGTCAGCCCGTCGTCTCGCGTCGGGCGCGGATCTGCGAAGCCGCCGGCATGGTGCACGCCCGCCTCGAACAGCTCGGTGGAATGCCGGGGGTAGTAGTTGACGCCCATGATGTCGGGAAGGGCGGGTCGGTCCCGCAGCTCGGCCAGCAGGTTCTCGTCGGCGCCGTGCGCCCTGAGCATCGGAAGAAGCGGATGCCGGTCGTCGACGCGGCCCGTGACCAGGTCCTCCACGAGGAACGCCTGATGGCGCAGCCGCTCGGCGTTCTCACGGTGCTCGGGCGCATCGATCGCGCCGACGTACCTCATCGTGGCGTCCACGTGCACGAACGTCGCGCGCTCGCCGAGCACCTCGCGGATTCCGTGCTGGGTGCGCTGGAAGCCGTCGGCGATCGCGAGCGACAGCCGCGCGGCACCTGCCGCTCCCTCGAGGTACGGCGGCCAGTACGCGTACTCCCCGCAGAACAGCACATGGATCATCGGCTCGTTCACCGGCGTGTAGTCGGTGACGAGGTCGGCATAGCGTTCGGCCGCAGTCACCGCGTACTCGGCCACGCGCGCGGGATAGTCGGCAGCGGCGAACTGCCCCTCGAGCCACAGCGGCGTGCCGTAGTGCAGCAGGTCGATCACCGGGCGGATGCCGAGCTCGACCATCCGGCCGATGACGCGGTCGGTCCAGTCCCAGTCCCACTCCCCCGGCGCCGGGTTCACCCGATGCCAGGGGATGCCCCACCGCAGGAACTCCGCACCGACGCCGGCGGCGAGCTCGAGGTCGCCGCTCCAGTTGCGGTAGTGCTCGGTGAGCTCGTACTCGTCGATCGGGCGCTGCCCCGGTGCCCCCTGCGGCACGAACGTGTTCTCGATCCCGAGCCCGAATCGCAGCGGCCCCTCGGTGTACCAGCGTGATCCCATCGAATCTCTCATTTCAGTCCGGTCGAGGCGACGCTCTCGATGAAGCGCCGCTGCACGAGGAGGAACATGATCACGAGCGGAAGCACCGCGATCAGGGAGCCCGCCATCATCACGCCCTGCGGGATGATGCCGCCGGGGCCTGTCAGCAGCGTGAGCCCCGACGTGATCGTGCCCATCTCGGCATCCGTGGTGAACACGAGCGGCCAGAGCAGGTCGTTCCAGTTGTTGACGAAGGTGAAGATGGCCAGAGTCAGCAGCGCGGGCTTGGCGTTCGGAATCACGACGCTCGTGAAGATCCGCCACTCCGAAGCCCCATCCAGCCGCGCGGCGTTGTCGAGATCTCTCGGCAGCGACAGGAAGAACTGCCGCAGGAAGAAGATGCCGAACGCGTCGGCTGCACGCGGGGCGATGAGGCCCGCGTAGCTGTTCACCCAGCCGAGATCGCTCACGAGCTGGTAGATCGGCACGAGCGTCGCCTGGAACGGGATCATCAGGCTCGCGATGATCGCGATGAGCAGGACGCGGCTGCCTCGGAAGTCCAGTCGCGCCAGCGCGTACGCGGCGAGCGAATCGAAGACGAGTGCGAACGCCGTCACTCCGCCGGCGAAGACGAAGCTGTTCAGGATCAGCCGCGCGAACGGCAGCTCACGGAAGATCGCGATCAGGTTGTCGAGCGTCCAGTTCTCGGGCAGCAGCGTCGGCGGGTAGGCGTTCACCTCGCCGACCGGCTTGAACGCCGTGAAGACGATGACCGCGATCGGCAGGAGCACGACGGCGCTGGCGACCAGCGCGGCGATCAGGAGCAGGATGCTGGACGCCCGCGCACGTCCTCGACGACGCGGCGACGGCATCCGTCCTCGGTTGGCGACGGCGGTCATTGCGCGTCCTTCTCTCGACGGCCGAAGAATCGGAACTGGATGAGGCTGAGCACGAGCGTGATGAGCAGCAGCACGTAGGAGAGCGCGGAGGCGAAGCCGAGCTCGAGCTTCTTGAATCCGGAGGTGTAGATCTCCATCACGACGGTCTGCGTGGTGCCGTACGGGCCGCCGCCCGTCATCACGTAGATCTGGTCGAATGCCTGGAGCGCGGCGATGAGGGCGACGATCATGACGAAGGCGAGGGTGTTGCTCAGCATCGGCAGCGTGATGTGCCGGAAGCGCTGCCAGGCGCTCGCCCCGTCCACGCGTGCGGCCTCATAGAGAGAGCCGGGGATCTCCTGCAGCCCGGCGATGAAGATCACGAGATAGAACCCGAAGCTCTTCCAGACCGCGACGAGCGCCACGGCGGGCATCGCGAGGACCGGATCCTGCAGGACGTTGCCGAGCTGGATGCCGGCGCCTCGGAGCCAGTGATTGAGCAGGCCGATCTGCGGATCGAGCAGATACGACCACGCGAAGGCCGCCACCGCGAGAGACACGACGAACGGCACGAACAGAGCCGTGCGGAACGCCCCGCGCCACGGGAGGAGCGGATGGTTCACGAGGAGGGCGAGCACGAGCGCGATCACGATCGCCGCGGGGGTGAAGAGGATGGCGTAGTAGGCGGTGTTCCCCATCGCCTGCAGCACGTCGGGGTCGGTGAAGACACGGACGTAGTTCTCCAGGCCGACGTACTCCTCCCGCCCGAATCCCGATGCGTCGGTGAACGACAGCCGCAGCGCCGAGAGCATGGGCCAGGCGACGAAGACGGTGAGGATGACGAGCGCCGGAGAGAGGAAGGCGAGCGCGATCAACGAGGTGCGCCGGGTCGAGCCCACCGGCGTGCGTCCGCCGAGGGGCGCCGCCGGCCGGTACCGGGGTCTGGTGATGCGGGGCATGATTCTCCCTGGGGCCGCGGATGCTGGTCCGCGGCCCCGTGTGTCAGAAGGGTCTACTTCAGTGCGCTCTGGACCGCGTCCTGCGCGGTCGAGAGCAGGCCGTCGATGTCTTCACCGGCGACCGCGCGCTGCGTGAGGTCGTCGATCGCGTCCAGCACGTCGACGCTGTTCACGACGCCCGGAAGAAGGGCCCTGCTGGTGGGCGCGATGTCGGTGAGGGCGACGACGGTCGGGTTGTCGCTGACGGCATCCGCGGCGATGTCTGTGCGCAGCGGCGGCCAGCCCGATCCCAGCGACCACTCGGTCGCGACGTCTTTGCCGAGGAAGTACGAGAAGAACGCCTCCGCGCCCTCGACCTTCGCGTCGTCGGCCTGCGCCGTCACGCCCATCGCGACGCCGATGGCAGAGGCCGCCTGGTCCGCGGGCCCTGCGGGCAGCGCCGCGATGCCGTAGTCGATGCCGTTGTCCTTCGCGATCGACGCCATCCACGGCCCGCCCACGTGCATCGCCGCCTTGCCCGAGCTGAACAGCTCGTCCGCCCCGATGCCGTCGAGGCCCGTCGGAGAGATCTTGTCGTCGCGGATCGCCGAGACCCAGTAGTCGAGAGCCTCGCGGTTCTCCTCCGAGTCGACCACGGCGGTCTTGGCGTCTTCGACGAGATCGCCGCCCGCCCCGTAGAACAGGCTCGGCCACAGCCCGTTCGCGACGGTGTCGTGGTCGGGAAGAGCGAGTCCGTACTGCTCCGGAGTGCCGTCGCCGTCGGCGTCGACCGTGAGCTTCTTCGCGGCATCGAGCCACTCGTCCCAGGTCGTGGGCGCGTCGGTGATGCCCGCCGCGGCGAAGAGCGTCTTGTTGTAGAAGACCGACAGCGGCACGAAGCCCGTCGGCACGCCGTACGGCGCACCGTCGACCGTGACCATGTCGACCGCCTGCTCGTTCAACGCGGACGTGCCGCCGTCATCCGAGCTGTACCAGTCACCGAGGTCGGCGAACGCACCGCGGTCGGCGTACACCGGCATCCGCTCGCCGGGCATGGCGACGATGTCCGGCCCTTCATCGGCTGACAGCGCAGGAAGCAGGGTGTCGTCGATCACGGCCCAGGTCTTCACCTCGGTCTTGATCTGCACCTCGTCCTGAGAGGCGTTGAAGTCGTCGACGATCTTCTGCAGCACATCGCCGTCGGCCTCGGTGTAGCCGTGCCAGAACGTGAGCTGCACGGGTCCTTCGGGCTCGGCGGCGGCCGAGCATCCGCTCATCGCGGCGCCGGCGAGGGCGAGCACGGCCGCTGCGGCGGCCGCCTTCGCGGGGTTTCGGTTCATGGGAAGCACTCCTTTGTGACTGCGGGATGACGTGTGCGAGCGGTTCGGGTCGCTCGGTAGGTAATCGATGAAGGTAATCGATGTAAATGGATTGAAGCACCTTCACGCATGGCGCGTCAAGAGCGTCATTCATCGATGTACTATGGGGCGGTGCCGAGGACCAGCCGATGACGCAGCCGACGATGCAGGACGTCGCCCGGCTTGCCGGCGTCTCATCGAAGACCGTGTCCAACGTCATCAACGACCGCCCGTACGTCAGCGCCGAGACCCGGGCGCGGGTCGAGCAGGCCATCGCCGAACTCGACTACAAGCTCAATCTCGCGGCCCGCAATCTGCGCTCCGGCCGCAGCGGGGTGATCGGGCTGGCGGTGCCGAGCCTGACGGTCGCCTACTTCGCCGAGCTCGCCGAAGCCGCCATCGTGGCAGCGGAGGAGCACGGACTCGTCGTGCAGATCGAGCGGACCGGCAGTCTGGAGCGCGAGCGCGCACTGCTCGCGAGTCCGCGGCTGCAGCACATCGACGGGCTCATCCTCAACCCGATGGACCATCGATCGGAAGAGCTGGCATCCGTCGAGCTGACCCTGCCGACCGTCGTGCTCGGCGATCATCCGGTCGGCGGAGCCGCCGTGCACATCAGCACGGATCAGCGCGCGGTGGCCTCGCTCGCCACCGAGCATCTGCTGCTCACCGGCCGGCGACGCATCGCGGTGATCGGCGCCAGGCACGGCGACCGGCACGGCTCCGCCGCGCATCGATTCGAGGGCTATCGCTCGGTCATCGAGCGGGCGGGCATCGCCTACGACCCCGCCCTCGTCGCCGAGGCCGACCCGTGGACCCAGGTCGACGGGTCGGCCGCGATGCGCGAGCTGCTCGCCAGGGACGTCGCGTTCGACGCCGTCCTCGCGTTCAACGACAGCCTCGCCTTCGGCGCCATGCGCGCGCTGGGCGATGCTGGACGCCTCGTGCCCGGCGATGTCGCGGTGATCGGCATCGACAACGTCGCGGAGGCTGCGTACTCGATGCCGAGCCTCACCACCGTCGATCTCGGCATCCGCCGCACGGCCGAGACCGCGGTGCAGCTGCTGGCAGCGCAGTTCGCCGAGTCGTCGCCTCCCCCGCAGCAGCGCCTGCTCGTCGAGTTCGGTCTGGTCGAGCGGGAGTCCACCGCCCGATGAGGGTCTGAGCGGCCGCGAGCGTCAGCGGACGGCCGGTGCCGACTCACGCTGGAGGATCTGGAAGTCCGCCAGCAGGGTGCGCGGCTCGGCGTCCGCACGGCCGGCGATGCGCTCGAGAAGCGTCGCGACCGCCGTCTTCGCGATCCAGTCGCGCCCGGGATCCACCGTCGTGAGGCTGGGGATCGAGTACTCCGCCTCGTCGAGGCCGTCGAAGCCGAGCACCGCGACGTCGTCGGGAACCCGTCGTCCCTCCACCTGCAGCACGCGCATGGCGCCCAGCGCCAGGGTGTCGTTGAGACCGAACACGGCGTCGAAGTCGACGCCTCGCGCGAGGATCTCGCGCATCGTCTCGGCGCCGTTGGCGCGGTGCCACAGCGTCGTGTACCCGACGATGTCGTCGTCGTAGGGGATGCCGGCGGCCTCGAGCGCCTCGACATAGCCCCGCAGGCGCAGCGCAGCGGAGCCGATGAGCTCGCCCTCGTGGGCGCCGACCACCGCGATCCTGCGCCGGCCGGCGGCGATCAGGAACTCGGTCGCAGCGCGGGCCGCATCGATGTTGCGCATCGTGACGTGATCGGTCGGACCATCGAAGATCCGCTCGCCGAGCAGCACCATCGGGTACGCGACATCGAGGGCCGCGACATCGTCCTGACCCATGCCCAGCGGGCTGAAGATCAGTCCGTCCGTGAGCTTGAGGCGCGGACTGCGCAGCAGCTCGAGCTCGCGATCGCGGTCTCCGCCGGTCTGCTCCACCAGAACCACGACGCCTGCGGCCTCTGCCGCGGCGATCACCTCCGCCGCCAGCTCGGCGAAGTACGCCAGGCTCAGATCGGGAACCGCGAGCGCGATGGCTCCGGTGCGGCCCGAGCGCAGATTCCGAGCGGTGAGGTTGGGCGTGTAGCCGAGCTCGGAGATCGCGGCCTCGACGCGTTCGCGTGTCGTCGGCCGGATGTGCGGGTAGTCGTTGATGACGTTCGAGACGGTCTTGATGGACACGCCGGCGAGCCTCGCCACATCGTGCAGTGTCGCCGCCATGAGCATCGCCCCCTGATTCCGTGCTTGTTCAACAACGTTGCAGAAGCACTCCGATTCCTCGCTCACTCTAGCGGCGCACGTCCGCTGTCCGGTGCAGAGGGAAGCGGATGCGCCGCACGTCGCGGGCGCCGGGCGCCGGATGACAGAGAGCGGGGCCGACCGGGTGCTGCGCGTCGCAGCCCGGTCGGCCCCGCTCCTCATCCGGGTGCGATCACTCCCAGATGACGGCCGGCGTCTCGGCCGAGAAGTCGACCTTGGGTGTCAGGATCTCTCCACCGAACAGGACTTCGAAGGGCTCGGTCGACGAGCCGTTCGACGCCTGAAGCGTGATGTCGACGCTCCAGTAGTCATAGGTGGTCACGATCGCGCGCTCGCTCACGTACGGCTCGAGGTTGTCGAGAGTCGACTGGTTCTCGGCGTCGATCGTGCGGGTGACCGTGCCGTCGACCGGCGTGTAGCCGTCCTGGCTCATGGTGCTCGTGTTCATCCCGCACGGAGTGTCGAGCGTCTTCATCGCGAGGCACTCGGCGAAGGACGCCTTCACGAGCTCGCGGAACGACGCGGTGCCCGCCTCGCTGAGGATCGGCTTGACCTCGTACAGCGCCTCGGTGTCCTCGTCGTTGGCGACGACGACGGTGCTCTCGCCCTCGATCGCGAATTCCTCTGGTCCCACCGCGAGCTGGTACGTGCCGGGGAAGACGTACTGGGATTCTGTCGACGCCTCAGCGCCGTTCACCGTCAGTCCGAGGCCTTCGAAGCCGTACAGGCCCGAGAACGAGACCAGGCCGTCGATGATCGTGAGCTCCGTGCCGTCATAGTTCGCACTGACGTCGAAGGTGCGGTCGACCTTGGTGTCGCCGATGGTGAACGTGACCGGCACCTCGGTGTCGCCATAGTCGCCCTCCGACACCTCGCCCACCTTGATCTTGTCGATCTTGCCGAGCTTCAGCGACTCCTTGAGCACGTCGGCGGTGAGGAGGTCGTCGCCGCCGTAGTTCTCGACGTAGGTCAGCGCCTTCTCGGCGTCACCGTCGGCGAGCGCCGTCAGATACTCCTCGACGTAGTCGGACGCCGAGAGCTTGGGCGGGCGCGTCACGATCGGGACGATCACGGCGGCCGCGATCGCGAGCACCACGACGGCGCCTCCCGCGATGAGCCCGATCAGCAGCCCCTTCGGCATCGGCTTCTTGGGAGCCGGCGTGAAGCCGGCCGCGGGGTATGCGCCGGGGTAGGGAGCGTTGGGATCGCCGGGGCCTGCAGACCCCGGCGCCGCAGCCCCCGGATACGCCGGAGCCGCACCCGGGTAGGCGTTCGGGTCAGCAGGAGCGCCAGCACCGGGATACGCAGGAGCAGCACCCGGATACGCGTTCGGATCAGCAGGAGCGCCAGCACCGGGATACGCAGGAGCCGCACCCGGATACGCGTTCGGATCAGCAGGTGCCGCATAGGGGTCTGCAGGCGCGGCCGGCTGCGCGTTCGGATCGAACACGGGGGGCTCCGCCTGATACGGAGCGGGCGGCTGAACCGGCTCTGGCTGGTACGGAGCAGGAGGCTGAACCGGCTCGGGCTGGTACGCCGGCGGCGGAGTCGGCTCGGGCTGGTCGGGTCGCGGGTTCTCCGGCGTCTCGTTCATGGCTGCTCTTCCTGGACGCCGCTGACGCGGCATCCGCTGTGCTCTTCGTCACCTGGAAGAGGTGACCCCCTCCCCGTCGCCGTGCGCGCGACCGGGAACCCCTTCAGAGTACCGCCCGGCCGGGCGCCCACCAGGCCCCTCACCTGGGGAGATCTGCCCATGGTGAGGGGCTGCGGGAAGAGGCTCAGCGCTCTACGTGCCGCTCGTCGACCCCGTCGTAGTGCGAGAGCGGGCGGATGAGCGCGTTCGCGCCGGCCTGCTCGATCACGTGGGCGGTCCAGCCGGTGACCCGGGCGGCGACGAACAGCGGCGTGAAGGTGAGGGTGTCGAATCCGATCAGGTTGTACGCCGGGCCCGAGGGGTAGTCGAGGTTCGGGTAGATGCCCTTGCGAGCGACGAACTCGCTTTCGAGAGCGTCGTACAGCTCCGCGACGTCTTCGCGCCCGTAGTGCTCCACGAGGGTGTCGAGCGCGGCCTTCATGGTGGGCACACGCGAGTCGCCCTTCTTGTACACGCGATGTCCGAAGCCCATGATCTTGCGTTTCTCGGCGAGCGCCGCATCCAGCCAGGGCACGACGTTGTCGGCCGAGCCGATCTCGTCGAAGATGTGCAGCACCGCCTCGTTCGCACCGCCGTGCAGCGGTCCCTTGAGCGCGCCGATCGCGCCCACGACCGCGGAGTACAGGTCGCTGAGCGTCGAGGTGATCACCCGCGCCGTGAACGTCGAGGCGTTGAAGGAGTGCTCGGCGTACAGGATCATCGAGCGGTTGAACGCGTCGACGACGACGGGGTCGGGCTCTTCGCCGAAGGTCATCCAGAGGAAGTTGGCCGAGTAGTCGAGGTCGTCGCGCGGAGCGATGATGTCCTCACCGCGACGACGGCGCTGACCGTAGGCGACGATCGCGGGCAGGGCGGCGAAGAGGCGGATGCTGCGCTCGAGGTTCTCGGCAGGGCTGCCGCCCGCGTTCAGCACCGAGCCGCCGGCGCCGGGGTCGGAGGCGCCGATCGCACTGACCGCCGTGCGCACCTCGTCCATCGGGTGCGCGCTGAGGGGGATCAGGTCGATCACGGCCTTCACCTCGGCGGCGAGAGCACGATGCGCGCGTTCGGTGGCACGCAGATCGGCGAGCTGCGCGGCATCCGGCAGCTCCCCGTTCCAGAGCAGGTACGCGACGGCCTCGAACGGCTGCGTCGCGGCCAGCTCCTGCACGGGGTACCCGCGGTACAGCAGGCTGTTGGTCTCGGGATTGACCTTCGAGATCGCGGTCGTGTCGACGACGACTCCTGCGAGGCCCTTCTTGATGTCCGGCTCGGTCATGGTCACTCCTTCGTGAGTGTGAAGTTGAAGACGCCCGAGTCGAAGTGGTTGTACGACTCGTAGTCGATCAGGTCGTAGAGATCGGCGCGGTGCTGCATCTCGCCGAGCTTCGAGGTCAGATGCCCCTCGTCGTTCAGCGTATCCAGCGCACGACCGGCGGCGCCCATGGCGATGCGCAGCAGCGAGACCGGCCAGATCACCATGTTCACGCCCGCACCGCGCAGCTGCTCGACCGAGAACAGCTCGCTCTTGCCGAACTCGGTCATGTTGGCGAGGATCGGCACGTCCAGCGCGGTCGCCATCGCCTCGAACTCGTCGAGCGTGCGCATCGCCTCGGGGAAGACGGCATCCGCCCCGGCGTCCACGAGCGCCTTGGCCCGGTCGATCGCGGCATCCAGCCCCTCGATCGCGCGGATGTCGGTGCGCGCCATGATGAGGAAGTTCTCGTCGCGGCGGGCGTCGGCTGCGGCGCGGATGCGCTTGATCGCCGTGTCCTCGTCGACGACGCTCTTGCCGTCGAGGTGGCCGCAGCGCTTGGGGTTGATCTGATCCTCGATGTGGGTGCCTGCGAGGCCCGCATCTTCGAGCTCCTGGATCGTGCGGGCCACGTTCATGGGCTCGCCGAAGCCGGTGTCGGCGTCGACGATCGCGGGGAGGTCGGTCATCCGGGCGATCTGCTTCGCCCGGCCCGCGACCTCGGTGAGGGTCGTCAGGCCGATGTCGGGGAGCCCGAGATCGGCGGCCAGCACGGCGCCCGAGATGTAGACGCCGTCGAAGCCCTTCTCCTCGATGAGCCGAGCGCTCAGCGGGTTGAACGCCCCCGGGAAGCGCAGCAGCTCGCCGCTCGCGAGCCGCTCGCGGAACAGTCGCCGCTTCTCGGCGGGGGTGACGGTGGAGTACAGCATCAGCGACCGCCCTTCACCTGGTCGCAGAATCGCGACGAGGTCGCAGGGATTCCCGAGATCCCTGCGACACGAGAGAGATTCTGCGACGCGACGCCGGTCATCAGAACAGCCCCTTCGGAGCATCCGCGTCGACCGACTCGAGCAGGCCGGGCCTCGCCACGATCGACAGCTCGGCGACCTCGTCGGCCGTGAGCTCGGGCAGTCGCTGTACGAGCTCAAGGAAACGCTCGATCTCGGCGGGCTCGAGCACGGGCTCGGCGAGCAGGCGGAACTTCGCGATGTAGTTCTCGCGGGCGAACGGACGCGCGCCGAGCGGATGCGCGTCGGCCACCGCGATCTCGTCGACCACCGTCGTGCCGTCGGTCAGGCGGAACTCGACGCGACCGCCGAACGCCTTCACATCGGGATCCTCGGAGTGATACCGGCGGGTCCACTCGGCGTCCTCCGCCGTGGTGATCTTGTGCCACAGCTCGACCGTGTCCGCCCGCGCGGCCCGCGACGGGGCGTACGAGTCGACGTGGTGCCATCCGCCGTCCTGCAGCGCGACCGCGAAGATGTACGGGATCGAGTGGTCGAGGGTCTCCCTCGAGGCGGTCGGGTCGTACTTCTGCGGGTCGTTCGCCCCCGAGCCGATCACGTAGTGCGTGTGATGGCTGGTGTGCAGCACGATGGATGCGATGTTCGCCGGGTCGCGAAGGGCCGGGTTCTCGGTGCCGAGCTTGCGCGCAAGGTCGATCCACGCCTGCGCCTGATACTCGGCCGAGTGCTCCTTCGTGTACGAGTCGAGGATCGCGCGCTTGGGCTCGCCCGCCGCGGGCAGCGGCACCTCGTACGCGGCATCCTTGCCGTCGAGCATCCACGCGATCACGCCGTCTTCGCCTTCGTAGATCGGCGAGGGACTGGTCTGACCGCGCATCGCCCGGTCGACCGCTTCGACGGCCATCTTCCCGGCGAAGGCGGGAGCGTGCGCCTTCCAGGTCGAGATCTCGCCCTTGCGGCTCTGGCGGGTGGCGGTCGTGGTGTGCAGGGCCTGGCCGACCGCCTGATAGATGCTCTCGGCGTCGAGGCCGAGCAGGGTGCCGATGCCCGCCGCGGCCGAGGGGCCGAGGTGCGCGACGTGGTCGATCTTGTGCCTGTGCAGGCAGATCGCGCGGACCAGATCCATCTGGATCTCGTAGCCGGTCGCGATGCCGCGCACCAGCGCGCGGCCGTCCTTGCCGGCGTGCTGCGCGACCGCGAGGATCGGCGGGATGTTGTCGCCGGGGTGCGAGTACTCCGCGGCGAGGAAGGTGTCGTGGTAGTCGAGCTCGCGCACCGCGACGCCGTTGGCCCAGGCCGCCCATTCCGGGCTCGTGCGGCGCTCGAGCGCGGCGCCGAAGAGGTTCGCGCCGTGGCCGCCGCTGGAGACGGGGTGGCTGAACGCCTGGGCGCGGGCCGCGATGATCGGGGCGCGGGTGAGGGATGCCGCCGCGACGGATGCGTTGTCGATGATGCGGTTGATGATCATGTCGACGACGGCGGGCTCGACCTCGACCCGGTCGACCGCGACCTCGGCGATCTTCCAGGCGAGCTGGTCGGAGCGTTCGAGGTTCTCGTCGCTGCGGTGGACGCGGACGTGGTGGGTGACGGTCATTTCTGTCCTTCGTTGAGGGTCTCGAGGATGCCGGTGAGCGCATTGTGCAGGTGCACGTGCGTGGCGTGGGCGGCCAGGTCGCCGTCGCGGGCGGCGAGGGCCTGGGCGATCGTCCGGTGCTCGGCGGCGGATGCTGCGAGCCGGGCGGGCTTGTCGCGGGCCATCCGTCGCACGCGCACGAGGTGGGTGCGCACGGTGCGCAGCGCCGAGGCGATGTAGTCGTTGTCGACCGCGGCGTCGAGTGCGGCGTCGAAGCGCGCGATGAGGGCGTAATAGGCGTCGCGTCCTGCGGCGGCGGAGAGGTCGACGTGCGCGAACTCCTCGGCGAGCTCGGCGAACAGACCGGCATCGCCGCGGGTGGCGGCAAGCCGAGCCGAGGTCTCCTCGAGTGCCCGACGGATCTCGAAGAGGGCGCGGATGTCGCCGGCATCCAGATCCGCCACGACCGTGACGCGAGGAGACTGCTGCACCACGAGCCCATCGGCGGCGAGCCGGCGCAGGGCCTCGCGCATCGGTGTGCGGCTGATGCCGAGGCGGGCCGCCTGCTCGACCTCGCCGAGCACGAAGCCGGCGGGAAGGGCGCCGGATTGGATGCCGTCGAGCAGGTCCGCGTACGCGCGATCGCTCGCAGTGACGCGATCCGCAGCGAGGGTCATGGGGCCAGTGTATACACAATCCGCCCTACCCGCCATGGTTAGCGCACGAAAGGCGTCTCCGGTATACATTCCGCGACGGGCCCACGACGGACTCCGGCGTGCACGCGCCGGCGAGGCGGGGGCGGCGTCAGCGGGAGACCCGCGGAAGCTCCTCGGAGGGAACGGGTTCCACCGTCGGCGCCGGCGCAGCGGCATCCGTTTCGCCGAGCTTCACGACGACCACTCCCGCGAGCACAAGGGCTCCGCCGACCGCCTGCGCCAGACCCGGGACCTGACCGAGCATCAGGGCGCTGAACACCATGGCCGCGACCACCTCGGCGAGCGCGACGAACGACGACAGACGCGAACCCAGCATGCGCGTCGAGGCGATGCCGAGGAAGTACGCGAGGGCCGTCGCGATCACGCCCATCGCGACCACGGGCACGAACCACGGCACGCTGCCCACGCTGTACTCGACGTCAGCCGTCGTCCATTCGAACGGGAGCACCCCGACCACTCCGGCGACCGTGAGACCGATCGCCCCGGTCAGCAGTCCGAGACCGGCGAGAGCGATGGGCGGCAACCCGGTGTCGGCCTTGGCTGAGAGCACGAAGTAGGTCGCGGCTCCGACCATCGCCCCGAGGGCGAACAGGATGCCGCCGAGGTTCACCGTCGCGCCGGTGAGGATGTCGAGCATCAGCACGAGCCCGATGAAGGCGACGGCTGCGCCGAGCAGGCTGCGCCTGGTCGGCTTCTCCCCGCGGCGGAACCACAGCCACAGCACGACCGCGATCGGGGCGGTGTACTCGATGAGCAGGGCGATGCCGACGTCCATCACCGCCACCGCCTGGAAGTAGCACAGCTGCGCAGCCGTGACCGCGAGCAGTCCGTAGACGACGATCATGCCGGCGTGCCGACGGACCATCCCCCACCTGCCGCGCAGCGCCACGAGCGTGGGTACGAGCAGCACGAGAGCGGCGACCCACATGCGCACCGTGACCGCGGCGCCGGGGCTCCACCCCGCATCGATGAGACCCCGGGCGAAGATGCCCGACATGCCGAACGACACGGCGGCGCCGAGCGCGGTGATCAGCCCGAGCCCCGTGCCACCGCGAGGCGCGACCTTCACCATGTCATCCGCAACTGCGCTCATGACATGTGACACTACTTGGAGCTGATGTAAGATGTCAACATGATCTTCACCAATGACACGGAAGATGCGCTGCGCTCCGCCGTCTGGCTCGTGAACACTGCGGAGGATCCAGACACGATGACGGATGCCGCGGACGAGGAGGCCTTCCTCGCCGAGTTCCCCTTCACCGGGCGCGTGGATCGTGACGCCGCCGAGATCGCATCGCTGCGCGATCTGCGGCCGCAGCTGCGCGCGATGCTCATCGCTCCGCGCGACGAGATGGCGGAGGCCGTCAACAAGGCCCTCGCGTCGGCGATCCTGACACCGCGGCTGACCACGCACGACGGGCTCGACTGGCACCTGCACGCGGTGGCCGACGATCGACCGCTGGCCGAGCGCGTGCTGATCGAGACGACCATGGCGCTGATCGACGTGATCCGTGCCGACGAGGGCTCGCGCATCTCCATCTGCGCCGACGACACGTGCCAGGCCCTGGCCCTCGATCTCTCGCGTAACCGCTCGAAGCGCTACTGCTCCACCACGTGCGCCAACCGCAACGCGGTGGCGGCCTATCGGGCCCGCCGCGCAGACAACTGAATTCACACTCTTCACAAACTTCTGAAATCGGCGTAGCGTGCCGTGCATGGACACAGTGATCCGCACCAGCGGCCTCGCGAAGCACTACGGCCGCGTGCACGCGCTCGACGGCCTCGACCTCTCCGTCACGGCGGGCCAGGTGCACGGGTTCCTCGGGCCGAACGGCGCGGGAAAGACGACCACCATCCGCATCCTCCTCGGGCTCGCACGCAAGACGTCCGGCTCCGTCGAGGCGCTCGGTCGCGACCCGTGGAAGGACGCCGCCGACCTGCACCGCCGCATCGCGTACGTCCCCGGCGACGTCAGCGTCTGGCCCAACCTCTCGGGCGGCGAGGCGATCGACCTGCTGTCTCGGCTGCGCGGCGCGTCCGTGAAGAGCGCCGCCTACCGCGGCGAGCGCGAGCGGCTCGAGACCGCGTTCCAGTTCGACCCGCGCAAGAAGGGACGAGCGTATTCGAAGGGCAATCGCCAGAAGGTCGCCCTGATCTCGGCGTTCGCCGTGCCGACCGACCTCTACATCCTCGACGAGCCCACGAGCGGCCTGGATCCCCTGATGGAGGTCGTGTTCCGCCAGGAGATCGCCAGGGTGAAGGATGCCGGAGCCACCGTGCTGCTGTCGAGCCACATCCTGTCGGAGGTCGAGCTGCTGTGCGATCGGGTGTCGATCATCCGCGCCGGCCGCATCGTCGAGTCCGGCACGCTGGCGCAGCTGCGGCACCTCACCCGCACCGAGGTGTCGTTCGAGGCGTCCGATGCGACAGCCGCCGACGGGATCCCCGCGGCGCACGACGCGACGTTCGGCGAGGGCCGCGCTCGGTTCACGGTCGACAGCGACGCCGTGGCATCCGTCCTCCCGATCCTCGCCGAGCGTCAGGTGACGGGCCTGCGCGTCGAACCGCCCTCCCTCGAAGAGCTGTTCCTGCGCCACTACGGGGATTCGAGCGCATCATGATCCCCCTCCTCCGCCAGCGCCTGCGCCGCGACTGGCTGCAGCTCGCGCTGTGGATCGTCGGCGCCGTGCTGCTCGCGTATGCCGGCTACGTCGGCGTCACCGAGTCGTACAGCACGATCGCCGACCGGCAGGAGGTGCTCGCGGCCGTCGCCGCGAACCCCGTGATCCTGATGTTCCGCGGCCTGCCGTCGGGCACCTCGGTCGGCGCGTTCCTCGCCTTCGAGGACCTCCCCTGGCTCGCGATGCTCGCCGCGCTCATGAGCACGTTCCTCGCGGTGCGGCACACGCGCGGAGACGAGGAGGCCGGACGCAGCGAGCTGGTCGCGGCGACTCCGGCCGCGCGCACTCTGCCGCTGCTCGCGACGATCACCCACGGCCTCGGGGCGAACCTCGTGATGGCCGCGCTGATCGCCGTGTCCCTCATCGGGGCGGGGATGGATGCTGCGGGGTCGTGGCTTCTCGGAGCGGCATCCGGCGCCACCGGCATCGCCTTCCTCGGCATCGGCCTGGTCGCGGCCCAGCTCATGCGCACCTCGCGCGGCGCGAATTCGCTCACGGTGTGGCTGCTCGTGTCGACCTTCCTGATCCGGGGCATCGGCAACCTCGCCGGAACTCCGAGCGACGACCTGAGCCGCATCGACAGCGCCTGGCCGGTCTGGCTGTCGCCATTCGGCTGGGCCGAGCAGATCCGCCCCTTCGACGAGAACGCACCGTGGCCGCTGATCCTGGGCCTCGCGTTCGGCCTCGTACTCGCCGCCGTCGCCACTGTGCTGCAGTCGGCACGCGATCTGGGCGCGAGCTTCATCGCCCAGCGCGCGGGACGCGCCACCGCCCGAGCCGCGCTCTCCTCGCCGCACGCTCTCGTGTGGCGGCTCACGTGGGGGTCGATCGCGGGGTGGGTGATCGGCGGCGCCCTGACGGGCATCCTCGCCACGACCCTGGGCGGCGCCGCTGGCCAGATCGCGGGGAAGAACCCCGCCGTCGCGCAGATCCTCGAGCGGATCGCGCGCGCCGGTGATCTCGACGAGGCGATGATCACCGTCTTCTTCACCATGCTCGGCATCCTCGCCGCCTGCGCGGGCGTGCAGACCATCATCCGCGCCCGCCAGGAGGAGGCGCACGGCACGGCCGAACCGGTGCTCGCCGCCGCGGTCGGACGCGTGCGCTGGTTCGCGGACTACACGATCGTCGCGACCATCGCGGCAGCCCTGGTCGTGGCCGCGGCCATGACCGCGGCCTACGCGGGTCTCGCCGCGAACGGCTCGCCGAGCGAGCTCTTCCGCGTCGTCACGGTGACGGGGCTCGGGCAGTTCGTCGCGGCATCCGTGTTCACCGCCGTGACGGCACTCGTGTTCGCCCTGGCTCCGCGCGCGACGCTGGGCGTCGGCTGGGCACTGGTCGGCGTGGCCGCCGTGCTGGGCATGTTCGGCCCGCTGATGGGGATGCCCGACTGGCTCACGAACGTCTCGCCCATCGCGGTCACACCCGTCGTCTCGCACGGGGAGGTCGACCTCCGCGGACTCTGGTGGCTGCTGATGGCCGTCGTGGGCGCCGGCGCGGCCGCGCTCTCTCTGATGCGCCGCCGCGAGCTCGCGTCCGACGGCTAATCTGGGGCTGAGGAGCGCATGGAACACCGAGGAACAGAAGCAGCAGAGCAGGCCGCCGCCATGATCACGGCGGCCGGCATGCCGAGAATGCCTGCGCGGGTGCTCATGGCGCTCGTCGCCGCTCCCGCCGGCGGCTACACGGCCGCAGAGCTCGCCGAGCGCCTCGAGGTGAGCCCGGCCGCGGTGTCGGGCGCCGTGCGCTACCTGCAGGACGCGCACTTCGCCAGGCGCCTGCCGAGCGCGGGCCGTCGCCGCGACCGCTACGACCTCGTCGCCGACTCCTTCCACTCCGTGGTCATCGGCAACCTCCCGGTGTACATCCGCATGGCCGACTACGTCGAGAAGATCGCCGCGGCGACCGGAGACGAGCCGGCGGCGGCCGAGCGCGCCGCGCAGATGGCGGGGTTCCTGCGCTTCATGGCCGAGCGGATGCCGCAGCTCGTCGACGAGTGGATCGCTCAGCGCGACGCGAACCCCACCGGCCCCTGAGCGAGGACGCGCGCAGCGCGACCGAGACGAAGGGCCTCAGCGACTCCCGAGACGGAGGACGCCGGGCACCTCGGCCTCGACGACCCGATCGCCCCAGCGGACCCGGTGAACGCCACCGGCGCCCGGATGATTCGGAGTGAGGGTCGCGGTGATCCCGTCGTCGCCCCAGGCCAGGTCGACCGTGATCCCGGGCCTTGCGATGATGCCTCGGACGCTCCCCGCGCCGAGCGACGCCGGCCACGCGGGCAGCAGCTCGATCTCACCCCGATGGGACTGCACGAGCGCCTCCGCGAGCGCCCCGACCACCCCGAGGTTGGCATCGATCTGGAAAGGCGGGTGGGCCGCGAACAGGTTGGGATACAGGCCGCCCGAGAACGCGCCGCGGTCCTCGGCCATGTCGCGCATGAGCATCGCCAGCAGCCGCTCGACCGCCGGCGCATCGCGCAGGCGCGCACGCAGCGCCATCTTCCACACCAGCGACCAGCCCGTCGACTCGTCGCCGCGGCGATCGAGGAAGCGCGCGGCCGCGGCGACGAGCTCGGGCGTCGGTTCGTCGGCGCCGGGGTAGAGGAAGACCAGAGGCGAGAGATGCCGGTGGTGCGGATCCGCGGCGACCTGATCGCCTCCCCACTCCGCGACCGATCCCTCACGGTCGATGCGCGGCGGTTTCAGCAGCGCCCTCGCCCGCGCGGCGTCCGCGACCAGCGAAGAGGACTCCCCCGCATCCGCCGAGAATTCCGCGAACCGGTCGAGCAGCTGAGCGATCAGGGAGAGGTCCATGGCCGAGTCGACTGACAGCCCCGACGTGCCACCCGGTACGACGAAGGTGTTCTCCGGTGAGGTCGACGGCGAGGTGCCGAGGCGTCCCTCGTCGTCGGCTCTCAGCCACGACAGCACGAACTCGACGGCTCCGCGGAGCAGTGGACTCAGCCGCTCGCGCAGGTGGTCCGCTGCGCCGAAGGCCAGCGCGTCGCACAGCTGAACCAGCAGCCACACCCCGCCGAGAGGCCAGAAGACGTATGCGGGGTCGTGTCGGCCGTGACCGATCTGCTGGGTGTACGCCCAGGCGTCGGAGTTGTGGTGCAGCACCCACCCCGGCGCCCCGTACAGTCGCTCCGCCGTCTCGGCACCGCCTCGCGCCGCGGCCTCGACCAGGTCGAGCACCGGCTCGAGAAGCTCGCTGAGCCCGGTGACCTCGGCGCCCCAGTAGTTCATCTGCAGATTGATGTTGACCGTGTAGTTCGAGCTCCACACCGGCGGCAGATCCTGGTTCCAGATGCCCTGCAGGTTCGCAGGGAGCGTGCCCGGTCGTGATGAGCAGATGAGCAGATAGCGCCCGTAATGGAAGAGCAGCGCGGCGAGCGCCGGATCGCACTCGACGCCTCGCTGCACGGCCTCCAGCCGTGCGGGAGTGTCGCGGTCGAGGCCGTCGAGCACGAGTTCGGTGCGGTCGTAGAGCACGGAGTGGGCGGCGACGTGGTCGCTGTGCAGGTCGACGGTCGTGCGGGCCGCGGCCGCCTCGGCACGAGCGGATGCCGCGGCGAGCGCCGCCCGCTCATCTCCCTCGGCCGGCCGCCCGAGGCGGGTGTAGGTCGTCTGCGTGGCGAGCGTCAGACGCACGGTCCGCACCCCGTGCAGCACGCCGGCGTTCTCGACTCCGTCGTGCTCGATGCGGCAGACGACGGCCGCCCGAAGGGAATCGCCCCCATAGCGCACCGGATCGTCGGCGGCGTCATGCGGCGGGGCGACGTCGCTGGGAAGCCGGATCGTGATCGACCGCAGCGGACCGGTCTCCACCGCATCCACAAGCCGCAGCGGCGTGCCGAGCAGGACGCGGACGGACACCGGATTCGTGCACGAGATCTCGTGCACGAGCACGCCGTCGGCCGCGCTGACCCAGCTGCGCCGCTCGATTCCGGCGCCCGCGACCGAGCCGCGCACCGTGTGCGTGGCGGTGCGCAGGTCCAGCATCCGCTCGTAGCCCTCGGGGGCGCCCGCGGGTCCCACGATCTCGACCGCGAGGTCGGCGAGCGGCAGATAGGCCTGAGAGTGGCGGTGCTGGATCGCGCGCAGCGCGCGACCGGCGTCGTCGTATCGCCCCTCCGCGATCGCGAGCCGCGCGGTGTCGATCGCGTCCGCCCCGTCGACGAGGGGCGGCATCCGCTCGCTGTCCGCGCTCCCCGACCAGGCCGTGTCGTCGTTGAGGGCGATGCGCTCGGAGAGCAGACCCCCGAAGCACATCGCCCCGAGGCGGCCGTTACCCAGCGGCAGCGCCTCGACCCATTCGCGGGCGGGCTCGGGGTAGCGAAGCACGTGCAGGTCAGCCATCTCGGTTCCAGTCTGCTCGAGGAGGGCGTACGGGTAAACGGATTCCCCGAACACTTCACAAACGATTATCGATTAGTGTAATGTCCCAGTTGCCCCTCCCGTGCATCAGGAAAGGATCGATGATGATCAGAACCCGGCTTCTCCCCGCCGTCGGCATCGCCGCCGCGGCAGCACTCTCTCTCAGCGCATGCTCCACCACCCCGGCGAGTGACGGCGACTCCTCGTCAGACGAGAAGGTCACGCTGCGCATGCTCGTGAACGTCACGCCCAACCTCACCGAGGACTACTGGAACGAGCTCGTCGCGCCGTTCGAGGACGCGCATCCGAACATCGACGTCGTGATCCAGAACCCCGGCGCCGAGGGCGTCTCGGCCGCCGTCCCCCGCCTGCTCGCCGCGGGCGATGCTCCGGACGTGGTGCAGTCGATCGCCCCGACCACCAAGCTCGCCCCCGAGCTCGTCGACCTCTCCGACTACGAATGGGCGACCGAAGGGCCGCTCGCCGAGCAGTACTCGATCGACGGCAAGTACTACATGGCGGGCATCGGCGTGCAGCTGCAGAGCCTGTTCTTCTACAACAAGACCGCGTTCCAGGAGGCCAGCATCGACGAGGTGCCCACCACGATCGACGAGCTCACCGAGGATCTCGGCAAGCTCAAGGACGCCGGCTGGACTCCGATCCAGACCGGCGGCGACTGGATGACCAGTCACGCCCTTCAGGCCCTCGCCCTGCCGAGCGTGATCGCCGAGGACCCGAAGTGGTTCCAGGACGTGTCCTCAGGCAAGGTCACGTTCGGCGACACCTACGGCGACGCGATCGAGACCTACGCCGACTGGGTGGCCGCGGGATACATCCCCACAGAGGCGCTCGGCATCAAGTACCCCGACGCCGAGCAGGCGTTCCTCTCCGGCAAGGCGGCCGTCTACCCGATGGGCAGCTGGTTCGCCGGCACCCAGGCGAAGGCGGGCGATTCCGCCGACATCGGCGTATTCCGCGCCCCCGCGGTGAGCGCGAAGGACCAGCCGGCGATGGGCGCGAACATCGCGAGCCCGTACTCGATCCTCAAGGCCACCACGCACCAGGATGCCGCGGCCCAGCTCGTCGAGTTCCTCGTCACGGACAAGGATGCGGTGACCTCCCAGCTCGCGGTCGACGGCAACTTCCGCGACGGGTACGAGTACGACATGACGCCGCTCGGAGAAGAGCTGCTGCAGATCGTCGCCGACACCCCGGCCGACGCCTACACGCCCACCGGAGGCGGCTACGGCGAGCGCACCCTGCCCGACGGATACTCGGGAGAGATCAACACCCAGACCCAGGCCCTGATCGGCGGCACGCCCGCTGCCGATGTGATCAAGGCCATGGACGACTGGTTCGCGGCGAACGCGGGCTGATCCCGCCGCTCCCGCTGCGTGCTCGGGGCGGGCATCCCGCCCCGAGCACACGATCTCTCACCCACCCGAACGACAGGAGCGTCGACGCATGAGCTCGACCATCGCCCCGCGCCGGCGCACCGCGCTGCAGCAGTGGCGGCATCGCCTCCCCGGCATCCTCATGGGCGGCCCGGCCGTGGCGGTCTTCATCGCCATGTTCGTGATCCCGATGATCCTCGCCGCCGTGCTGAGCTTCACCGACTGGAACGGCTACAGCCTGAACTTCCAGTTCATCGGCTGGGAGAACTACGCCAAGGCGTTCCGGAGCCCGCGGTCGGTGCAGGCCGCCGTCTTCACGGGCGTGATCGCCGTCGTCGGCACGGTTCTCTGCAACGCGGTAGGCCTCACGATCGCCGCCCTGATCGCCGGCCCTGGGCGATCCAACACGCTCCTGCGCACGATCTTCTTCTACCCCTACGTGATCAGCGCTCTCATCATCGGCTTCATCTGGTCGGCCATGCTGTCGCCGAACGGCGCCGTGAACGGCCTGCTGACCGGACTCGGCGCCCCGGCGATGCCCTTCCTCACTGAGCCCGCATTCGCCAAGGCGAGCGTGATCTTCACGATCGTCTGGTCGCACTTCGGGTTCAACATGATCCTCTTCCTCGCGGGCATCAAGTCGGTGCCCGCCGAGTACTACGAAGCGGCGACCGTCGACGGCGCCTCGCGCTGGCAGCAGTTCCGCTCGATCACCCTGCCCCTGATCGCGCCGGTCTTCACGGTGAACCTCGTGCTCACGCTCGTCGGCCTGCTCAAGGCGTACGACGTGGTGCTCTCGCTCACCGACGGCGGGCCGGCAGGGTCCACGCAGACCATCGTGTACCAGATCCTCAAGGACTCGTTCGCGAACTCGTCGCTCGGCTTCGGCGCCGCCCAGTCGATCCTGCTGCTGATCGTCACCGCGGTCATCGGGCTCGCCGTGACCGTCGTGCGCCGTCGCGCAGAGCAGAAGGCGACCGACTGATGAAGCAGACCCGCAACCGTCCGGCGCTCATCGCCCGCATCCTCCGATGGGTCGTGCTCGGCGTCGTCGCGATCACGATGCTGATCCCGATGTACACGATGGTGATCAACGCGTTCAAGCCGCAGGCCGACATCATCGAGAACCCGCTGCTGATCACTCCGCAGAGCTTCACGTTCGACTACCTGTGGGCGGCGATCACGAGCAGCAAGTTCAACGTCATCGCCGCCTACGGCATCACGCTGCTGTTCGTGGTCCTCGTGAACGTCTGCTGCATCGCGCTGGCAGCCCCTGTCGCGTACGTGATCGCCCGCGGCCGATCGAAGTGGCACCTGGGGCTTCTGCTGCTGTTCGTGTCCGGGCTCTTCATCCCCGGTCAGGTCACGCTGATCCCCGTCGTCTTCGTCCTGCGGGTGCTCGGGCTCATCAACACGATCCCCGGATTCATCCTGTTCGAGACCGCAGCGACCCTGCCTGTGACGATCTTCCTGTTCACCGCCTATCTGAGAAGCGTCCCGCGCGACATCGACGAGGCCGCGGCCCTCGACGGCGCGGGACCCATCCGCGCGTTCTGGTCGTGCATCTTCCCGATCATGAGGCCCGTGGTCGCCACCATCGTCGTGCTCAACTCGATCGGCGTCTGGAACGACTTCGTGAGCCCGCAGATCATCCTGGGACCGAGCTCGGGCATCTACACCGTCACCACCGGGGTGTATGCCGCGGTCGGTCAGTTCTCCACCGACTACACGCAGGTCTTCCCGACGCTGCTGCTCGCGGTGCTGCCGGCGATGGCGTTCTTCATCATCATGCAGCGCCACATCATCGGCGGCCTCGTCGCCGGAGCGACGAAGGGCTGACATGACCGACGAGACCTTCACCTCTTCTCTGCGGGCGATGCCCGCGTGGGCCGTGCTGCAGCGGCGTCTGTTCGCCGAGATCGACGAGGCTCGGCGCGTCTTCCGCGACCGGTACACGCTCCCCGACGGGCGCCTGCGCGGCGTCGCCGAGTTCGTCGACCGCGACGGCGTCGACGATCTGTACGAGCCGTTCTTCAACTGGCCCGCGTTCTACCTGCTCGGCGGTCCGGACGAGGTGCTCGCCGACGCAAAGCGCCACTGGGAGGGCGTCACCGCGCAGCTCACCGAGGCCGGCATGCTGACCGACGAGTACGACAACGGCTACGACTGGTTCCACCAGGGCGAGTCGCTGCTGTTCCTCGCCGGCATCTGCGCGGCCGACCCGGCCGATGCCGCCTTCGCCGATCGCGCCTCCCGCTTCGCCGCCCTGTTCACCGATCCCGCGCGTGGCAACTACGACGCCGAGCTCAACATCATCCGTTCTCCGCACAACGGCGCCCTCGGCGCCCGACCCGGCCTCGACGACGTCGTCACGCCGTACTCGGCCGACCGAGCAGAGATGCGCCCCTACGGGCTCCCGATCCAGGGGCTCGACGGAATCCGGACCTGGGACGACCTCGCCGACCCCGCGAAGGCGCGGTTCATGGCCGAGGAGATGCAGCGCAGGGCCGCAGGCGACGTCGCCGTGAACCTCGCGGCGACCTCCCTGGTCGCCAACAGCTGGCTGTACGGCGACGACGAGCACTCTGGCGCCTGGGTGCAGCGGTATGTCGAGGGATGGATCGTCAGGGCCGCAGGCGGGATGCTGCCCGACAGCGTCGGCCCCGACGGTGTGCCTGGATCGCTGCAGGAGGGCCGCTGGTGGGGCGGCCACTACGGGTGGGCGTGGCCGCACGGGCTGCACTCGGTCGGGATGAGCGCCCTGATCGGCGCCCTCAACCACGCGATGGTCACGGGGCGCGATGACGCCCTCGACCTCGTGCGCACCATGCTCGACACCGTGCTCGCCGAGGGCCGAACCGGCGCGGTCGCCGACTCGGCCTACAGCCTGCGCGGGGGCTGGATGGCACGGCTGGGGGCTGCGGCATCCGATCCGGGCCTGCTCGTGCCGTACCGCTTCGGCACCGACGGATGGTTCGACCACGGCCCGCTGCAGCTCGACCTGCCGACGTGGCTGTGGTGGTGGTCGCGGTCGGATGCCGATCGCGAGCGCCTCGACCGTGCCATCGCCGGCATCCCCGACTCGGCCGACCTCGTCGCGCCGTTCCGCGACAAGGAGGAGGCGGGGCACGAGGCCGGATGGATCGCCTTCCTCGACGGCCGCCTGCCCGAGTACCCCGAGCGCGCTCTCGAGATGGCGCTCGGCCAGGTGGCGCGGCGCACCGCGATGATGCTCGGCGACGAGCAGGATCCGGATGCCGCGCACCTGCACTTCTGGCAGCGCGTGAACCCGGTCGTGACCGAGGTGCTGACGCAGCTCGTGGGCGGGGCGCCGCAGGTGCTCTACAACGGCGGGATCGGCTTCACGGCGCTGCGCTACGAAGACGTCGACCGCGCGCGGCCGGGCCTGCCGCCCGACGTGGCGGCCCTCGTGCACCGCCTCGACGAGGACGGAGCCGGAGTGCACCTCGTGAACACGTCGACCGTGCACGCGCGCACGGTGCGGCTGCGCGGCGGACGGTTCGGGCTCGACCGCATCACGCGCGTCACCGCGACCTTCGAGAAGCCCGGCACCTATCCCGGAGCATCCGGCACCTACGCGGCACCGGTCTCGCCCGAGCTGACCCGCACCTGGGACTGCGACGACGACCTCGTCGTGACGCTCCCGCCGGCGCACCGCGCCGACCTCGACCTGACCATCGCGCGCGCGTCAGGAACGCCGCGCCACCTCACCACTGGAGGAGCCGCATGAGCGACACCCTGATCCGACCCGACTTCGCTCTGCCCGTGCGGGGAGCCGCCTATCAGCGTCCTGCGGCCGAGGTCGTGGACTCGTTCGAGACGATCTCCTCCGCCACGGCATGCGCCAAGCTGCATGAGCTCGGCATCCGTCGCAGCTACATCGACGGCCCTGAGCCTCTGTCGACGGGGCAGCGCGTCGTCGGATCCGCCCTCACGCTGCAGTTCATGCCTCAGCGTGAGGACATGGCTTCGGGCGCGGGGCAGGAGTACGCCGAGCGGCACACCGCACTGTGGCACGTGCTCGAAGCCGTGCAGCCGGGAGACGTGCTCGTGATCCAGGCCTACGGCAGCCGCTTCTCCGGGTGCATCGGCGACATCCTCGCGCGCTACTTCGCTCGCAAGGGCGGCGCGGGCATCGTGGTCGACGGGCGGATCAGGGATGCGGCCCGCATCCGCGAGCTCGGCATCCCCGTGTGGTCGACCGGCACCACCCCCCACTACGCCTCGCAGTCCGAGCTGGTCCCCTGGGCCTACGACGTGCCGGTGGCCGTGGGTGGCGCTCTGTGCATGCCCGGTGACCTCGTGGTGGCCGACGACGACGGGCCCGTGGTGGTTCCGCAGGCGATGGCGCCGCGGGTGGTCGACTCGGCGCGAGATCATGAGGAGTGGGAGGTGTTCAGCCGGCTCCGCCTCGACGGCGGCGCGCGGCTGAGCGACTACTACCCGCTGACCCCCGACAGCCGCGAGGAGTACGAGGCATGGCGTTCCGCTCAGAGCTCCGTCCGCTGAACCCCGGCGTCGTCTTCCGAGACGACGCCGGTCTCGGCTGCGCGCCGATCGGCAATCTCTTCTCGCGTGTGCCGGATGCGGATGCCGTCGCCACCGTCGAAGCCGCGCTCGCCCGCGACGTGCGGTTCTTCGACACGGCCCCGCTGTACGGCTCCGGCGAGAGCGAGCGCAAGCTCGGCCTCGCCCTGCGAGGAGTGCCGCGAGACGACTACCTGATCGCGACCAAGGTCGGGCGCATCTTGATCGACGATTCCGGGGCGCCGGTGCGCGGAGCCGCGAGCGGGCACGACTCGGTCGTCGACCTCAGCCGCGACGGCGTGCTCCGAAGCCTCGAGGGGAGCCTGGCCAGGCTCGGCGTCGACCGCGTCGACGTGCTGCACCTGCACGATCCGCTCGACGTCGAGACGGCCCTTTCCGCGTCGTTCCCGGCGCTCGCGGAGCTGCGCGAACAGGGCGTCGTCCGGGCGATCAGCGTGGGTCTCGGCAAGCTCGATCCGCTCGAGCGCATCGCCGCCGAGGCGCCGCTCGACGTGCTCATGGAGGCCGGGCGGCTCACCCTGCTGGACCGGACGGCGCTCGATCGCCTGCTGCCTGTCGCCGCGCGTCGCGGCATCGGCGTGATCGCCGCAGGCGTGTTCAACTCCGGCATCCTCGTGGATCCCGTCGCCAGCCCGTTCTACGAGTACAAGCCGGCGCCGGCCGATGTGGTCGAGGCCGCTCTGCGGCTGCGCGACATCTGCGCGTCGTTCGGCGTGCGCCTCGCGGACGCCGCGGTGCAGTTCCCGCTTCGGGCAGGGGCGGATGCCGTCGTCGTCGGGGCGCGCACGCCTGCCGAGCTCGACGCCTTCGTCGACGGCCTCGACTCCGAGATGCCACCCGAGCTGTGGGCGAGACTCTGAGCGTCCGCATCGTCGACGCCCATGTGCATCTCTGGGATGTCGACGCCCTGCCGATCCCGTGGTTCCGCGATGACCTCGGCCTGCCACGACGCGCATCGGCCGCGGATCTCGGCCTCGCGATGGACGAGGCGGGCGCCGAGGCGGCGATCGCCGTGCAGGCGGCGGATTCCGCTGTCGAGGCCGAGTGGCTGCTCGACATGGCGCGCACGGATCCGCTCGTGCGTCGGGCGGTGCTGCAGTACGACCCGACCCGTTTCCCGGGTGCGGGCGAGACGGATGCCGCCGGCATCCGCGCCGCCGTTCCCCAGTTCGCCGCCGACCTCTCCGATGTCGCACGGCTCGACGACCTCGCCGATGTGCTGGGCGCTCGTGGGCAGGTGCTCGAGCTGCTGATCCGCCCCGAGCAGCTTGTGGCCGCCGGTGCGCTGTCGCGCCGGCATCCGTCGACCGCGATCGTGGTGTGCCATCTCGGGCTGGGCGCGGGGAATCCGGATGCCGCCTGGCGCGATGCGCTGACGGACGCCGCGACGGCACCACGACTGCACGCCAAGGTCTCGGGACTCGCGCTGCCGTCGCGCGATCCTGATGAGGCGCATGCTCTCGTGCGTCACGCGTTCGATGCGTTCGGCGCCGACCGGCTGCTGTTCGGCAGCGACTGGCCGATGTCGGTGCGCTCGTGCACCTACGCCGGAGTGCTCGACTCGACGCGCACCGCCCTCCCCCACGGCCTCGACACCCCGGCGTTCTGGTCCGGCACTGCCTCGCGCCTCTACCGCCTGCCTCCGGCTCAGCATCAGCCGTGACCTCCCCCTCCGCGCGTGAGACCCACCGCCAGCACAGACGCCACCCGCAGACCAGGACCTCACGCGCAAACCAGCACTTCACCGGCCGCCGCGCGATGCGCCCGCAGCGTCAGGAGTCGAGCAGAGTTCCCGCCGCGTGACTGCGGAACAGGGCCGACGCGGCATCCGCATCTCCCCGCTCGAGAACCTCGAGAAGTCCGCGGTGCCAGTCGGCGACCTCATGCCAGTCCCCCGTGAACTTCGGGTCTCCCAGCACGTGCATCGACCGGAGACCGGGCTCGAGCAGGTCCCACATCTTGGGCAGGTAGGCGTTGCCGCTGGCGTCGATCACGGCGCGGTGGAACGCGAAGTCCAGCTCGCGAAAGCGTGCCAGATCCTGCGCCTCGGCGGCCGTGTGCATCTGGTCGATCATCGACGCGAGCTCATCGCGCCGTGACGCCGTGAGAGCCCCCGATGCCAGCCGCCCTGCGAGCGCCTCGAGCTCGACGCGGGCGACCTTGGCATGCTCCGCCTCCTCAGCCGAGTAGCTCGCGACGAAGTTGCCCTGATGGCGCACGTGCGAGACGAGACCTTCGTGCGCGAGACGCTTGAGGGCATCGCGCACAGGCGCCTGGCTCACCTGCAGCTGCCGGGCCAGCTGCGACTCCACCAGCTGCTCGCCCGGGGCGAGCGTGGAGTCCTTGATCATCGCCTTGATCATCTCGTAGATCTGGTCAGACAGCAGTCCTCGCTGCAGACCGGCCGTGGCCAGAGCATCCGTCATGAGTGTCATTCTACTTCCATTATCGACTATCGCTAATGGATGCTGCGGCGAGCCATGCATCCGCGATCAGACGCGAACCGTACGGCGTCGGATGCACGCCATCGGGGGCGAGCTCCGAGAGCGGACGAGCGGATGCCGCGCCGGTGAACACCTCGTGCAGCGGAACGAGAGCGGCGTCGAAGTCGCGCGCGAGCCGACGCACGACCGCACGCTTGCCATCGAGGTCGTCCAGCCACCCGGCCTGCGCGGGTGTCACCGGCAGGAAGTACGGCTCCATCAGGATCAGTCGCGGGGCGTGAGCGGCGACGACCCGCTCCAGAAGCGGCCTCAGCGTCGCCTCGAAGTCCTCCGCGGTCGTCGGGTCGTCGCTGTCGAAGCGCCGCCACATGTCGTTCACGCCCACGTACACCGTGAGCAGCTCGGGCGCGGTCGGCAGGAGCTCCGACTCCCACCTCGACGCGAGATCCGCTGCGCGATCGCCGGCGATCCCGAGGTTGCGCACGGTGGCGCCGGCCGCGATCAGGTCGGGCGCCAGCAGCGACACGTACCCGTCGCCGAGCGAATCAGGGTCGCTGCGGTCACGACCGGCATCCGTGATCGAGTCTCCGATGAACGTCACTCGCATCGCGGCACGTCCTCCACGTCGTCTTTGAGCTTGGGGCGCACCGAGATGTCGAGCGTGACCGTGGCGCCTTCGTGGGTCACCGTCAGCGTCTGGCGCGGATGCACCTTGGCGCTGTCGAACCCGCTCACCATATCGGCTGTCACCTGCTGAGTCGTCGTCGAGCCGTCGCTCCAGAGCACGCCGAGGATCATGCCGGTGACATCGAGCTCCTCGCCGCGCACGTAGCGGGTCTTCGGGTCGGACTCGGGCGCCCAGCAGATGCCGGTCACCGTAGCGGGCGGCGGAGTCGGGCGCACCGTGAAGGTGTTGGTCTTGCCGTAGTGGTAGATGTTGAAGAAGCCGTCGGCGCCGATGCGCAGGTTCTGCCTCGCATCGAGCACGTTCCACACCGTGCGGTCGTCGACCCGCAGCACCACGCGGGTGCCGCCGGACTCGGCGATGGCTCCGAATTCGACGCGGTGCGTCGAGTTCGGCGCGATCACGGTGTTCGGGATGACGTCGAGCAGGGTCTGTCCCGGGCTCCAGCTCTGGAACTCGATCGTGTCCTCCTTGATCACCACGAGGTAGCCCGTGTTGGAGTTCTGCCACGCGGGCAGCCCCGTCTGATCCGATCGCACCTGGAAGCCGTACCAGCCTCCGTCGAAGGCCGCGAAGTCGGCGTCGACCTGCAGCAGGGCGTCGCCGAAGCGCTCGGCCTCGTATCCGTGCACGCCCTGACCGCTGATGTGCACGCCGGTGTCGTCGACCGCGATCACATCGGAGGTGGTCCAGTTCGCGGCGTCCTTCAGCTGCGCGTCCAGACGCACCGTCGGGTAGGCGGCATCCGCCACCGTCACCGTCAGGCTGGCGCTGAGCGAGGGGTCGGCGACCGAGGTGGCCGTGACGGTCGCGGTGCCCGCGGCCACGCCGGCGATGCGACCGTCGACCACGGTCGCGACGGCGGGGTCGGCACTGGTCCAGGTGACACGAGCATCGCTCGCGTCCTCAGGGGCGACGGATGCCGTCACGGTCCGCCGCTCGCCCACGTTCAGAGCGACCTGATCGGCGTCGAGCACGACGCCCGTGACCGGCACACCCGAGAGCGAGAATCCGATGTCGTCGAAGTCGAGCGAGGCGTAGCCCTCGACGTAGAAGCCCACGCGTCCGGCCTTCCCAGGTCCTGGGTCCGCCCCCTCGAGGACGACCTGCCCGTTCACGACGATCCGGATCCGCCCGTCCTGCACGGCGACCCGCACGTGCGAGGTCGCACCGGGCGCGAGGCCCTGGTCGGCCGGCAGCACCTGCTCGGCCACGGGCTTCCAGTTGTCGTCGAAGATCGTCCAGGTCGGACCCGCGGCGGCGTTGCGATAGCGGATGTATCCCCCGCCCTTGCCGTTGCGGTCGTAGATGATGAGCCCTGAACCCGTCGCGGCGGCGCCGGCCGGTGTCGTGACGTCGACGTCGAGGATGAACTCGGTGAAATCGCGCGGCAGCAGCGAGTTCGCGCCCTTCACGATGCGGTAGACCCTGTCGCCGTCCGCCGCCACCTGAATGCTGCGGTTCGGGTCGGTCGGCCAGCCGTTCGCCCCCGACTCGAAGTCGGTGAAGTGCAGGACGCCGTCGCCCTCCTCGACGACCACCTCGATCGTCGCGGTCTTGGACGGGTCCGACTTCGCCGTCGCCGTCACCGTGGTCGTGCCGGGCCCTGCCCCGAGCACCACGCCCTTGTCCGAGACGGTCGCGACCGCCGCATCCGCAGAGGCGTATGAGACCGCTGCGTCGTCGGCATTCCACGGCAGCGGCACGGCGCGCACGCGCACCTCGTCTCCCGCGTCGAGCGTGAGCCGGCTGCTCTCGAAGGCGATGGCCTCGAGAGGCACCGTCTGCGGCTGCTGGGTCTGCCCGATCACGCCGTCCGTGCCGATCGCGGCGAAGTCGATCGCCTCGAATCCGGGGATCTGCGCGAAGACAGCGGCGTCCGCCTTGAGCGTGTAGTCGCCGTGCGCCGCGTCGACGAAGCCGGGGTCGGCGCCCGCGACCCAGTTGGTCTCGTAGTTCAGCAGGTTCTTGCCGTCCTTCGCGCCCTGGTCGTTGATCCCCGCGATCGGCGTGCGGTTCGGGTTCCAGACCACGTTCTTCGCGAAGGTGCTGTGATTCGGGAAGTAGTGGTCATCCTCGAAGAAGTGCGCGAGCTCGGGGTACTTCTCGAGGTACGGCGTGCCGACGAAGTCGTTGTTGTCGGCGAACACCTGACGCCATGCAGGCATGTAGTCGCGGTCGACCACGTTGCCCTCCTGGTTGCCCATCCACTGCTCGTAGTTGTCGTACGGCGCGTAGGCGTCGACGAAGATGTTGTTGCGCGCCTCGATGTAGTCGGCCGAGCCGCTCTTGATCGCGCTGTTGCCCATGTTCACGAAGATGTTCTTCTCGATCTGCAGATCCCACGTGAAGTTGTCGGCGTAGATGCCCTCGACGCCGCTCATGCCCACGCCGATGTCGTGGAAGTAGTTCTCGCGGAAGACGTGCCCGCGCTGCTGCGGCGTCTTGCCCGAGTTCATGTAGATCGCGCCGAGGTCGTGGAACATCTTGCACACGTCGTACACCTCGTTCTGCTCGAAGAGGTGGTCGTTGCCGTGCACGATGATGCCCGGGTGCGGGGCGTCGTGGATCTCGTTGCCGCGGGCGATGTTGCCGACGCCGTCGAACATCACACCCGGGTTGTAGGCCTTGTGGTAGTAGGCGAAGTCGGCGATCTCGGAGTTCTCGACGCGGTTGCGCCCCGGCTCGAGGGTGGTCTTGTCGCCGCCCTGCAGCACGACTCCGACGCCGCCGATGTGGCGCAGCCGGCTGTCGGTCACCGCGTGGTCGCGGCCGCCGCGGTTCACCGGGATGCCGTCGTAGGTGTAGCGCCCCGGGGAGTTGATGAGCACGCCGCCGTCGCTGAAGTTCTGGATGGCGCTGTGCGAGATCGTGACGTGGGAGCCGCCGAGGATCACGGCGGCCGTCGCACGCCCGTACTCGAGCACGAGGTCGTCGAAGTTCACGTACGAGGCGCCGTCGGCCCGCAGCATCGGCTCGTCGAGGGTCGTGACCGTGATGTCTCCGCGGCCGGTGGTGAACGCGGCGTTCGGGATCAGGTACAGCTTCCCGGTCGCCCGGTCGATGTAGTACTCACCCGGGGCGTCGAGCTCTTCGAGCAGGTTCTGCGCGAAGTGGAAGTCGGGGAACCAGCTCTTCATGATGCCCGACATCTCGCCGTAGCGCAGCGTGATGGTCTTCGCCTCGGTGTCGATGGACTGGATCTTGTTGTACGACCATTCCCAGCTGTAGCCGAAGATGCCGTCGAGCCAGACGTCGTCGGCGTTCGTCCAGTACTTCGGCCGGTCGTATCCGTACGTGAATGTGCCGCCGCGGTCCTGCAGATCCGCATCCTTGCGAGTGGGCCCGGGGTCGACGATGTCTCCCATCTGCACGGTGGGCGTCGCAGCGTCGGCGTTGGGCCAGCGTGCGAGGGTCATTCCCTGACCGTCGATGTAAAGCTCCATCGGAGGCGTCGTGCTGACGTCGTTCGCCTTCCAGTAGCCGTGCCGGCTGAGCTGACCGTAGTCGCTCAGCCCCAGGGCGGCGAGGTCGATCTCGAGAACCCGGTCACGAGCGGATGCCTCGACGATGCGGTTCTTGACCGCCTCCTCGGCCACGGGAGCGAAGCCGTCGCGAGGCAGGTCGCGCCCTCCCGTGAGGGTGGCGGTCTCGCCGGGATAGGACCGATACGTGATCGGGGAGTCGGCGGTGCCGGAGTCGGACTCGCCGATCTCGAACGATGCCGTCCGCTGGTACTCGCCTTCGCGCAGGTAGACCGTGAGCCCGTCTGCGGGAAGCCCGGTCGCCTGCTTGAGCTGCCTGATGCGATCGCGTGCGCCTTCCAGCGTCGCAAGCGGCGCATCGATGGCTCCGGATGCGGTGTCGTCACCTCCCGGCGCGACGTAGAGGGCCGCGTCCTCCGCGGCGACGGCGGCCGAGGGGGCGGCGGCCAGAGCAGATCCGAACACCGCCGCGAGGGCGATGGTTGCCAGCACACGCTTCATTGCGTCTCCGAGACTCTTCGTTGATGCGCGTGGGGGTTCGCGCACAAGCCGCCCGAGCGGCCCCTCAGAGCGTACCTAATCGATAATCGAGTATCAAGCATCGATCTACGCATATTCTGTTGTTCCCACTTTCGAACAGAACCTCTCAAGTCTGACCGATTTGCGTTCACGGTTGACCCCGACCGGATTCTCCGGAAATACTGAGAACACCCGCCCGCACCGTGTGTTGTGCACCTCATCACCCCAAGGCCAAGGATGACCTAGATGACAGAACAGATCATTTCCTCACAGTTAGGAACAGATCGGAAGCCGCGACGCCTCAGCGACGGCATGTTCGCCCTCCTGCTCACGGCCCCTGGCCTCGCGCTGCTCGCGGCTGTCGTGGTCTACCCGCTGATCACCGCGCTGATCACGGCATTCTTCAAGCAGAGCCTGGTCGAGCCCGGCCGCGAGTTCGTCGGCTTCCAGAACATCGTCGACATCCTCACGGGCGACTTCTTCCCGCTGCTGCAGCAGACCCTGGTGTTCACGATCGGCACGACCGTCGCCCCGTTCGTCGTGGGCTTCGGCCTCGCGCTCGCCCTGAACAGCCGCATCCGCGGCGCCAAGGTGATGCGCGGCCTCATGCTGATCCCCTGGCTGATCCCGGGCGTCGTGGTCTCGTTCCTGTGGATGTGGATCTTCAACGCCAACTACGGCGTGCTCAACGCCGTGCTCCAGGGCATCGGCCTGATCGACGAGCCGCAGGCCTGGCTCGCGAACCCCACGACCGCGATGGTCGCCGTGATCGTCGCGAAGACCTGGCAGTCGTTCCCCTGGATGATGGTCATGCTGCTGGCGGGCCTGCAGACCGTGCCGATCGAGCTGCACGAGGCAGCCGAGATCGACGGCGCCGGCACCATCCGCCGCTTCTTCTCGATCACGGTCCCGCAGATGCGCGGAATCATCGGCCTCGTGCTGCTGCTCGAATTCATCTGGAACTTCCAGCACTTCGACATCATCTACGTGCTCACCGGCGGAGGACCCGCCGGCTCCACCCAGACCTTCGCGACGGCCGTGTACGAGACGGCGTTCGACGGCTTCGACCTCGGTCACGCCGGTGCCCTCGGGCTGCTCTGGATGATCCTGCTGATGGGACTCGTCGTCGTGTACGTGCGCATGTCCGAGAAGGGAGAGAAGCGATGACCGCTGTCCTGACCCCCGAGAGCGTGGCCCCGGCATCCGTCCCGCCCGCTCCGCAGCGCCGTCGCGGCCGCAAGCGGGCCGATCGACGTGCCGCGACCGTGAGCGCCTGGATCGCCGTCGTGGTGTTCGGCGGCTTCGCCCTGCTGCCGGTCTACTGGCTGCTCGCCACGTCGCTCACGCCAGGATCCGAGGTGTTCTCGTACCCGCCCAAGCTGTTCCCCGCGAATCCGACCTTCGAGGCCTACGCCGAGCTCGCGAACAACCCCGCCCTGTTCGGATACCTTCGCAACAGCATCCTCGTCTCGGTCATCACGGCGGTGCTGTCGGTGATCGTCTCGGCCTACATGGGCTACGCGTTCTCGAAGTTCCGCTACCGCGGCCGACGCAGCCTGATGTACTTCGTACTCGCCTCGCAGATGTTCCCGCAGGCGCTGCTGCTGATCACGCTGTACGCGGTGTTCGCGGCCTACGGACTGCTGAACACCTACACGGCACTGGTGCTGTCCTTCACCACCTTCACGCTGCCGCTGTGCGTATGGATGCTCAAGGGATTCTTCGACACGATCCCGGACGAGCTCATCGAAGCCGCCCGCGTCGACGGCGCCAGCCGGATGCGCATCATCCACTCGATCGTGATGCCGCTGGCCGCCCCCGGTCTGGTCGCCGCAGGGCTGTTCGCCTTCGTGCGCGGCTGGAACGACTTCATCTTCGCCCTGACTCTCGCCGGCCCCGACAAGCAGACCCTGCCGCCCGGGCTTGTCAACACCTTCATCGGCGAAGCATCCACGGCGTGGCCGGAGCTGATGGCGGCATCGCTCGTCGTCTCCCTGCCCGTCGCCATCGCCTTCATCGCCCTCCAGCGCTTCCTCGTCGGCGGTCTCACCGCCGGCGCTGTGAAGGGCTGATACACCCGAATCCCGCAGTCCCTCGAAGAAGAGAGAACACCCATGTCCGAGAGCACCTCCCTCTCCCGTCGTCACCTCCTCCAGTTCGCCGGTCTCGGCGCCGCCGGCCTGCTCCTGGCCGGATGCATGCCCAGCGGCGGCACGGGCGCGGGCTCGCCCTCGGCGAGCGCCGGCTCCGGTCTCGCGCCGGGCAAGTTCACCGCGACCGACTTCTCATTCTCGAGCTGGTCGCTCACCGAGGAGGCTGCGGCCCCCGCCATCCGCGCGCTGCTCGACGGCTACAAGAAGAAGAGCAAGGTCGACATCACCGAGGTCTCGTTCCCGTACAACGAGTACTTCAAGCAGCTGATGCTGCAGGTGCGGGGCGGGCAGTTCACCGGCGCCGCGCACGTCGACGTCGCCTGGCTCGCCTCGCTCGCAGCCCTCGGCAAGCTCGAGGATGTGTCGGGTCTCACGAAGGACCGCGGATACACGGCATCCGCGCTGAAGGCCGCGCAGTACGACGGCACGCAGTACGCCTTCCCCTGGACGATCGGCGCGATCGGGCTGGTCACCAACTCCGAGATCATGGACAAGGCGGGCGTCTCCGAGTTCCCCACGACGATCGACGGCTTCGAGAAGACCCTCAAGAAGCTCAAGGGCCTCGGCGGCGGACTCATCCCCTACGCCGCATCCACGAAGGCCGCGCAGCTCAAAGACGTCCTGATCTGGATGCAGACCTTCGGCAGCGACCTGGTCAAGGGCGGCGAGGTCACGATCGGCGACGACGCGAGCATCGAGGCCGTCACCTGGTACAAGTCGCTGTACGACCAGGGCCTGATCGCCCCCGACGTCGATCGCTTCGACGCGCGCTCGCTTTTCGCGCAGGGTCGCACCGCGATGTACGACGACGCGCCGGTGGGTCGCGGCGCCGTCACCAAGGACTCCCCCGATCCCGATCTCGCCTCGAAGCTCGTCGCCGAATCGCGCCCGGTGCTGAAGAAGGGCGACACCCCGCGCGCCCTCGTCTGGGGCGGCGCGATCGTGGTCGTCGGCGGAGACGAGGGCACCCGCACGGCCGCGGACTTCGCCCAGTGGGCGACCAGCGACCTCGACGCGGTGCTGGCCGACTACGAGCTGCGCGGTCTGCCGCCGGCAACCGAGGAGGCGCAGTCGTCGAAGGCAGTCGCGTCGGATGCCTTCGGATCGCGCTTCGCCGAGAAGATCACCGCGACCGCCACGAGCAACCCGTTCTGGCAGTTCCCCGAGTACGCCCAGATCGAGACCGCGATCGCCGAGCGCGTGCAGGCGGTTCTCGTCGGCCAGCAGAGCGCGAAGGACGCCATGACTCAGGCCGGCGAAGCCGCGCAGAAGCTGATCGGCTGAGGCTGCCGTCATGTCCCTGCTCACGAAGGCGGTCGCGACCGCCGCAGCAGTCGTCGCCGTGCTCGCCACCGCCGCACCGGCTCATGCCGGAGTGCATCCGGCCACCGTCGAGACGGTTCCGGTCACGGTCGACAGCTCCAACCAGTCGGGCTGGTGGAATCCGCTGGCCGTGGTCGACGGCGTCACCTATTTCGCCTACAACGTGCCGGGCTCGGCATCCGATCGTCATCAGGTGCATCTGGGCGCTCGGGCAGCCGACGGCACGTGGACCTCGGGGTGCCTGCGCACGGCCGCGGGAGCATGCGCCGACTTCCTCGACGACAACGGCCACAACCAGCCGTCGATCGCGGTCGACGGCAACGGCATGATCCACGCGTTCGTCTCGATGCATCACGAGCCCTGGCACTACTTCCGCTCGACCACGGCGGGCGATGTCACCTCGCTCGTCGACGTCTCGAGCGAGATGCCGGATGCCGGTGCGGCGATCTCCTATCCGGTCACCGCTCCGGGTGCGAACGGCGACGTCTGGCTGATGGTGCGCGTGGGCGCCGACCCTCAGGGCCGCCGCGACGGCGTGCTGTATCACTACGACCCGGCGACCGCCGCCTGGTCGCGCGAGACGGTGATCGGCGCGGCCACGGGGCACTCGTTCTATCCCGACGACCTCGAGGTCGATGCGACGGGTCTCGTGCACGTGCTGTGGGAATGGGGTCCGTGGCCGGCCGATCCGTATCGGCACCTCGGCTCCTACGCGGTCTACGATCCGGCGGCGCACGCGTTCAGCGACATCTCCGGAGCCGCTCTGCCGACGCCGATCCGCCCCGACACGGCCGGTGCCGTGATCTGGCGGCCGTACGCCCCCGGCGAGGGAATCGGCGACGCGGTGCCTGCCGTGCAGACCGCGAAGATGTCTCTCGTCGACGGCGAGCTGGTCGGCATCGCCTATCGCTACGCCGCCGACACCGAGAACGACTTCGACGTGATGTGGGCGACGTGGGACGGCACGTCGTGGAGCAGCCAGAGCCTGATCGACGCCACAGCACTCGGCACCGGCGTGTCGACCATCGCGGCCCTCGACACCACCTCGTTCGGCTCGAAGACGCGCGTGTACGCCGTGGTCGCCCTGCAGGACTGCGGCGTCGTGAAGAGCCAGGCCGTCATGCTCGAGTCGGCGGACGGCCGCACCGGATGGTCGGCCGAACCCGTGGGCGACGCGCTGACAGGACAGCAGCGGCTGCGCGCCGCGACGACGGATGCCGGCACCGACGTGCTGTACCTGAGCGCGCCGGCGACGCCTGGCGGCGGAACGCTGCGTTACGCCGAAGTCCCGCGCTCAGGTCAGAAGCGCGAGGGCGGCTCTCTCGCTGACATCGTCTCGGCACTTCGAGGCGACTCGGGCGGAGTCGACCTGGCGCGGACGGGCACGGCGACCGCCTCCTCGCAGCTGCGCGCCGACACTGGTGCGGAGAAGGCGATCGACGGCGGATGCTCCGACGCGAGCCGCTGGATCTCCGCAGCATCCGACACCCACCCCTCGATCACGGTCGAATGGGCGAGCACGGCGCCGCTCGACGTCGTACGAGTGCGCAGCGGCTATTCGGTGGGACCGGCCGCAGCGTCCGTGCTGCGGGACTTCACCGTGCAGGTGCGCACATCGGCCGGCTGGGTCGCGATCGGCTCGTTCGACGACAACGCCCTGAACACCGTGGTCGTCGACGCGCAGGGACTCGCGGCCGACGCCGTGCGCCTCCTGATCACCGACCCCTCGGCATCCGACACCGACGTCGCCCGCGTCTACGAGATCGAAGCGATCGCCGCGCCCTGAGCGCGCCGCACCCGCACCCGCACTTCCCGAAAGGACCCCAGAGATGCGCACCCAGACCGTCGAAGCCGACATCATCGTCGTCGGCGGCGGCCTCGCCGGAGTGAGCGCGGCCGTGGCCGCCGCACGCCTCGGCCGACGCACCGTGCTGATCAACAACCGGCCGGTGCTGGGCGGCAACTCGTCCTCGGAGGTGCGGGTGTGGGTGTGCGGGGCGACCGCGCACGGCAACCAGCGCTGGGCGCGCGAGACCGGCATCATCGGCGAGATGTACCGCGAGAACCAGTTCCGCAACCCCGACGGCAATCCCGTCTACTGGGACGACGTGGTGCTCGACACCGTGCGACGAGAGCCGAATCTCACCCTGTTCCTCAACACCGAGGTGATCGAGGCCGAGGCCACGGGTGAAGACGATGCGCGCCGCGTGATCTCGGTCACGGGGTGGACCATGGGGTCCGAGATCCGCACGGTGTTCCGCGGGCCGATGTTCCTCGACTGCACGGGCGACGGGCTCGTCGGCCGGCTTGTCGGCGCCCGCCACCGGCTGGGCAAGGAGAGCCACGACGAGTTCGGCGAGGAGTGGGCGCCCGAGCATCCGATCCGCGAGTTCCTGGGCTCGACCCTGCTCTTCTATACGAAGGACGTCGGGCACCCGGTGAAGTACGTGGCGCCCGAGAGCGCGAAGGACATCTCGACCACCCCGATCCCCTCGTCGCGCATCATCCGCAGCGGCGACAGCGGCGCGCACTACTGGTGGATCGAGTGGGGCGGCCAGCTCGACATCGTCGACGACAACGAGCGCATCCGCGACGAGCTGCGCTCCGTGATCCTCGGCATCTGGGATCACATCAAGAACTCGGGAGAGTTCGACGCCGACAACCTCACCCTCGAGTGGATCGGCAACCTCCCCGGCAAGCGGGAGTACCGCCGCTTCATCGGCGACCACACCCTGCGTCAGCAGGACGTCCTCGAGCAGACCTCCTTCGACGACGGCGTGGCCTTCGGAGGCTGGTCGATCGACCTTCATCCGGCCGAGGGCATGTACGCCACGGGAGCCGGAGCCGTGCAGCGGTTCTCCGACGGCGTCTTCGAGATCCCGTTCCGCTCGCTGTACTCGGCGAACGTCGAGAACATGCTGATGGCGGGTCGCAACGTCTCGGCCACGCACATCGCGTTCGGCGCCGCCCGGGTGATGGCGACCTGCGCGGCCATGGGCGAGGCCGCCGGCACCGCCGCGGCGATGTGCCTCGACCTCGGCGTCACACCGCGCGGACTCTACCGCGAGCACCGCGAAGACCTCCGCCAGACCCTGCTTCGCGCCGATGCATCCCTGATCGGCGTCGCCAACGCCGATCCCGACGACCTCGCCCGCTCAGCGTCCGTGACCGCCTCGAGCACCCTGCGGGCACTGGCGACGGACGATGCGGACGCCGAGTCCCTCACCCTCGTCGACGACCTGGGGATCGTGATCCCCGTGCATCCGCGGCTCGAGACCACCGATCTCCTGCTCTCGGCCGAGGGCTCGACCACCCTGACCGCCGAGGTGTGGTCGACGGGTCGTCGTCAGAACGTCGTGCCCTTCCGTCTCGAGCACCGCACCGAGATCGAGGTGCCGGCGGGAGACGCGCGCTGGGTTCGCGTGCCGACCCCCTTCTCCCCCGATGAGCCGCAGAACGCGGTGGTCGTGCTGCGGGCGAATCCGCAGATCGCCGTGCACACCACGGAAGCCCTTCCCCCCGGTGTGCTCACGCTCGTGCACCGGGTCGACAACGACGACCGCAACGTGGAGGTCGACCGCGACGGGCTGCTCGTGCAGTGGCCCACCAAGCCTCTGCGCGGCAAGAGCGTGGTCTTCCGCGCGCTGCCCGAGACAGAGGCCCTCGCGCCCGAACGCGCCACGAGCGGTTTCAACCGGCCCTTCGGCGGACCGAACATGTGGGCCTCCGATCCGGCGGGCAACGGACCGCAGTGGCTGCGGCTCGACTGGGCGGAGCCGGTCACGGCATCCGAGATCCGTCTCGTCTTCGACGACGACGTCGATATCGAGCTGAACACCCTGCACCACCACCGCAACCCCGACGAGGTCATGACGACCCTGGTGCGCGACTACCGGCTCGAGGTGCAGACCTCGGCCGACGGCGCATGGCGCGCGGTCGCGGAGGTCAGGGACAACCGGCACCGCCTGCGGGTGCATCCGCTCTCCGCCGACCTCGGCCCGTTCTCCGCCGCGCGGCTCGTCGTGGAGAGCACGAACGGCGCTCGGGAGGCCCGCGTGGTCGCATTCAGGGTGCAATCGTGACCGAGGGCGCTAACGTGAAGGGCATCCGTCGGGCAGCCGGCGATCGTCGTCCACACAGGAGGCCGCAGGTGACCACCTCTTCGACCGATCGTGCCGTGCCCGTCGCCAGGGCCACGCGCACCGGGCTCATCGCTCTGGCGGTGCCCCACCTCGAGGAGCCGTACTTCGCCGAGCTCGGCTCGCGGCTCGTTCGGGGTGCGGACGAGCGCGGCCTCGCGGTGCTGATCGTGCAGACCGAGGGCGACCACGCTCGCGAGATCGACGTCGCCAACGGGGTCGGCCTTCCTCCTGTCGACGGCCTCATCCACATCCCCCGATCGCTCACCGTCGCCGACCTCACGCGCCGCACGGCGCCGGGCCCGCTCGTGCTGCTCGGCGAGCACATCCAGGTGAGCCCGTTCACGCACATCACGATCGACAACCGCGCCGCCGCCCGCACGGCCACCGAGCATCTGCTGACGGTCGGATGCCGGAAGATCGCGTTCATCGGCCGACGCGACTCGCGGCCGTCGGATGCTGCGGACCGCCGCCATGCGGGATATCTCGAAGCCCTCGACGCGGCGGGCGTGCGGATCGACCCCGCCCTCACCGCGCAGGTCGACGCGTTCACGTCCGACGAGGGCGAGCGCGTTGCGGCGCAGGTCGTGTCATCGGTTCCCGATCTCGACGGCATCGTCTGCTCGAACGACTCCATCGCCCTCGGCGCCCTCGCGGCTCTCCACGCTGCCGGGCGGCGGGTGCCGGACGACGTCGCCGTGATCGGCATCGACGACATCAGGGCGGCGCGCTTCGCGGTGCCTGCGCTCAGCACGATCGCGCCCGATCACGAGCAGCTCGTGGATGCCGCCTTCACAGAGCTCGAGCGGCAGCTCACCTCTCCCCCCGGCGCCGATCTGCCGGTGCGGCACGTCACGGTCGGCGCCCGGCTCGTGCTCCGAGCGAGCACCGCGAGGCGATGAGCTCAGCCGATCGCGGCGAGGTGCAGTGCTCCGACGTGGGCGGCGAGCTGCTCGCGCGCCCCGGCGTCGAGGCCTTCGTCGGTGACCAGGCGGTCGATGTCGGTCAGGTCGGCGACGGTCGTGAGCCCGACCACGCCCCATCGGGTGTGATCGGCCAGCACCACGACTTCGCGGGCTGCGGCCATGAAGGCGCGGTTGGTCTCGGCCTCGAGCAGGTTCATGGTCGTGATGCCGGCCTGCACATCGAGACCGTGCGCGTCGATGAACACGAGATCGCAGTGCAGGTGCTCGAGCGCGCGCACCGCCACCGGGCCGACGAGGGAGCCTGCGGGGGTTCGCACGCCGCCGGTGAGCACCACGGTCTGGGTGTACGGCGCGTCGGCGCGCTCGGGCGGCGAGAAGAGATCGGAGACGGCGAGCGAGTTCGTCACGACGGTCAGCTCCGGCACGCGCACGAGTTCGCGGGCCAAGGCGAGAGAGGTGGGGCCGCCGGAGATGCCCACGGCCATGCCCTGCTCCACGAACGATGCGGCATGCGCGGCGATCGCGCGTCGCTCGGCGGTGGTGGCGGGAGCCGCCGCACTCGTGCGCGTCGCCGACGGCATCCGCACTCCTCCGCGCACCCGCTCGACGATCCCCTCGTCCGCGAGCAGCTCGATGTCGCGTCGCACGGTCATCACGCTCACCTGGAGAGCCGCCGCCAGATCGCCGATCGAGACGGTACCGCGTTCGCGCGTCAGCTCGAGCATGCGTTCGCGGCGCTCAGTGACCAGCACGCGCTCTCCTTCCGGTGGAGCCTCCAGTCTGCCACGCGCACGCACGCGCTCAGGTGCGATTCGCCGGTCCCCCACGTCGCTTCGCCACCGCACGACGCAGGCCACCCCGCACACCGTCCGGCACACAGAGAACAGGCCATCGCATGACGTTCGCCGCCCCTTTCGACAACTGGTTCCCCGACGCCGCCTTCGACGGCAGCTACGGCCACACGCTCGAGACGCTCCGGCAGGTGAAGCCCCTCGCGCCGCCTGCCGGCTTCGAGGAGCGCTGGCGGCGCTGGCGGTCCGAGACCGCGCAGCACGACGCCGCGGTCGCCGTGCTCTCGACTGCCTCGCGGTCGGGTCGCCAGATCTCGATCGTCGAGCACAGCGGTGCCGACGGCATCCGCCTTCGCGCCTGGTTCGTCTCCCCCGTGGCCGGGCGCACCGCGCGCATCGGCGTCGTGCACGGCCATGGCTACGGCGGGCGGGATGACATCGAGCTCGCCAGGGTGCCGGACGACGCCGCGGCGATCTTCCCCGTCGCACGGGGTCTGGGCTCGCTGAACGCCGGCGTCGGGGCGCCGGAGCCCAGGCCCGAGCACGTGCTGGCCGGCATCGGCGACCCGGAGACCTACGTGATCGGCCTGTGCGCACGCGATCTGTGGCTCGCCGCCGATGCCCTGATCGAACTCGCAGGTCACGTGCCGCTGTACTACGTCGGCGAGAGCTTCGGAGGAGGGATCGGTGCGCTCGCGGTGCCGTGGGACGACCGCTACGTCGGCGCCACGCTCATCGTCCCCACCTTCGGGCAGCATGACGAGCGCCTGTCGGTCGAGTGCCTGGGCAGCGGCGAGGATGTGCGTCGGCATGTCGCGACGCACCCCGTGGCGCGCGAGGTGCTGCGCTGGTTCGACACGTCCACGAGCATGCAGTTCGCCGATCTCCCGGTGCGCGTCGAGGCCGCGCTGTGGGATCAGTACGTGCCGCCGCAGGGGCAGTTCGCGGTGGCGTCAGCGGTGCGCGACCTCGATCTCGAGGTGCTGCCAGCCGGGCACGCGGAGTACCCGGGGCTGGATGCCGTGACCGCCGCCGCCGAGCGCGGCGGCCTCGCCCACCTCGAGCGGTCGCTCGCCGCCCGGTCAGTCGCCGCTCACCGCGCCTAACCGCCCACGACGCCTTCGAAGAGCCCGATGTGGTTGCCGTCGGGGTCGACGATCACAGCCCACCAGCTGCTGTCCGTGATCGGCTGCTTCCCCTGCGCGACGCTCGCCCCGGCATCCTGAGCCTTGGCGATCGTCTCGTCGATCGAGTCGACCTCGACGTACGAGCGCGGCTCGACGAAGCCCTCGCCTCGCGGCGCGAGCCCGCCGCCGGAGATGCCGTTGGGCGCCTGCCACATCGGATAGCCCTCGAAGCCGGGCATCTCCGCGATCTGCCAGCCGAACAGGCTCGAGTAGAACTCGGTCGCGGCTTTCATGTCGCTCACCGGGATGTCGATGTGCGTGATGTCTCCATGCGCCATGATGGACCCCTTTCGTCGTGCTCTTCGTCGTGCGGACGCGGCCAGTCTTCTCGCCCGACGAGACGACTTCAAGGGGGTGTGCTCACTCCGATGGGTGACCGACCACACCCTTGCGCAGCAGCGCGTTGCCGTACTTCCGGGTCTCGCCGGTGCGCACCATGAGATAGGCGCCCTCGGCGACCTCGTAGTAGGCGAAGCGCTCGACGAACCGGGTCGTGTCGAGCTCGGTGCCGGCAGCCTCCATCAGCTCGCGCTGCACCTCGAGCACATCGCCGTCGGCCGAGGTCATGAGGTCCACACCCGGCGCATCGTCCAGCGGCAGCACGGTGCGGATGGCCGCGACGACCTCGGGGGTCGTGGTGCCGGGCAGGTCGATGACGCGCTCGCCCAGCGCCCATGCAGGGAAGTGCGCGTCGGCGATCACGACCGCGTCGGAGTGCCCCATCCGATCGAGGTGCAGCAGAAGCTCACCGGTGAGCAGGGGGTGGATTCCTTCGAGCATGGGGCTCCATTCAGGGGATCAGGCCCTCGGCGGCGAGGGTCTGCCACAGAGACGCGGGGATGCTGACGGCAGCGTACTCGACGTTCTGCACGAGCTGCGCGGGGCGCGAGCCGCCGACCACCACCGAGCGCACCTCGTCCGCCTGTAAGGGGAACTGCAGCGCCGCCGCGGGCAGCGGCACGTCGTGATCGGCGCAGATGGCCGAGATCCGGACGAGACGGTCCCACAGCTCCTCGGGGAGCTGCCCGTACTCGTAGCGGCCGTCTCGTCGGGGCTCGGTCTGTGCGAGCAGCCCGGAGTTGAACACGGATGCCGCGACGATCCCGGTGCCCTTCTCCCGGCACGCCGGAAGCACCTCGGCCGCGGCGGGCTGCTCGAGCAGCGTGTACCGCCCCGCGACCATGATGAGGTCGAGAGCGGCCGTGCGCACGACGGCGGTGAGAGCATCCGTCACCATCGATCCGACGCCGATCAGCGCGATCTCGTCGTCGGCGCGCAGCCGCTCGAGTGCCGGCAGCGCCTCGGCGAGCGCGAGGTCGAGGTCGTGCCGCTCCGGATCGTGCAGGTAGAGCAGGTCGATCCTCTCGATGCCCAGGCGTTCGCGCGACTCGTCGAGAGACGAGCGGATGCCGTCGGCGGAGAAGTCCCAGACGCGCTGCAGGTCGTCGGGCACGTGGAAGTCGTTGGCGGTGTCGAGCCCGCCTGCCTCGTGATCGGGGTTCGGCCGCAGCAACCGACCGACCTTCGTGGAGAGGAAATACTCATCACGCGGCTTGGTCGCGAGGAACGCGCCCAGCCGGCGCTCCGAGAGGCCGAGCCCGTAGTGCGGTGCCGTGTCGAAATGGCGGATGCCGGCATCCCAGGCGGCGTCCAGCACCGCCCACGCCTCGTCATCCGTGAGCGGGCGGAACAGGTTTCCGAGGTTGGCTGCGCCGTAGCCGAGACGCGGAATGCTGCCGTCAGGCGAAGACATGCTGGCCCTTCCAGGTGTAGTCGGCGATGCTGCCCGCCTTCATCTCCATGCCGTTGCCCGGCGTCGACGGCGTCATGTACGAACCGCCGCGGATCACCGTCGGGGTGACGAAGTGCTCGTGCAGGTGATCGACGTACTCGATCATGCGCCCCTCGCGGCTGCCGCTCACGGCGACGAAGTCGAACATCGACAGGTGCTGAACAGCCTCGCAGAGCCCCACGCCGCCCGCGTGCGGGCACACCGGCACGCCGAACTTCGCCGCCAGCAGCAGGTTGGCGATGTTCTCGTTGACCCCGGCCACGCGCACCGCGTCGATCTGCATCACCTCGATCGCATGCGCCTGCAGGAGCTGCTTGAAGATCATCCGGTTCTGCGCGTGCTCGCCCGTAGCCACCCGGATCGGAGCGATCCCGCGGGCGATCTCGGCGTGCCCGAGGACGTCGTCGGGGCTGGTCGGCTCCTCCACCCAGGCGGGTCGGAACTCGGCGAGCGCCCGCACCCACTCGATCGCCTCCGACACCTCCCAGCGCTGATTCGCGTCGATCGCGATCGGGAAGTCGGGTCCGCACACCTCGCGTGCCTTGCGGAAGCGGCGGATGTCGTCGTCGAGGTCGGCGCCGACCTTGAGCTTGATCTGTGTGAACCCCTCCGCCATGGCCTCTCGTGCCAGTCGCTCGAGCTTCTCGTCGGAATAGCCGAGCCAGCCGGGGCTGGTGGTGTAGCCGGGGTAGCCGGTGGCGAGGAGCTGCTGCTCCCGCTCCGCGCGTCCGTTGTGTGCGGAGCGCAGGATCTCGAGCGCGTCCTGACGCGTGAGCGCGTTGGTGAGATAGCGGAAGTCGACGAGGTCGACGATCTCTTCGGGGGTCATTCCGGCGAGGAGCTGCCAGAGCGGAAGGCCCGCACGCTTCGCCTTGATGTCCCACAGCGTGTTGATGACCGCGCCGATCGCCATGTGCATGACCCCCTTCTCGGGGCCGAGCCAGCGCAGCTGGGAGTCTCCGATGAGCTCGCGGAACGTGCCGCCCATGTCGTCGAGCAGCGGCTCGAGCTCGCGGCCCACGAGGTGGCCCGCGAGCGCGTCGATGGCCGCCACCTGCACATCATTGCCGCGCCCGATCGTGAAGACGAACGCGTGACCGGCATCGCCGGCGTCGGTTCTGATGATCGCGTACGCCGCCGAGTAGTCGGGGTCGGGGTTCATCGCGTCGGAGCCGTCGAGGCTCAGCGACGTCGGGAAGCGGATGTCTGCGGTGTCGAGGGCGACGATGCGGCTCACGGGATTCCTCTCAGCGTCGGTTCGTAGCACCGACCTCTTGGAGCATAAACATCGGATGTCTATACTGTCAACGAGCCGGAGTAACGCGGCGGCGATCACTCGCCGCCCCTTCGGCATCCGCAGAGTGATCGAGGAGAAACATGAAGTTCGCGCGGCTGGGAGACCCAGGGGCCGAGATCCCCGTACTCGTCGACGGTGACCGCCACCTTGACCTGAGGTCGGTGACATCCGATGTAGACGGCGACTTCCTGGCGTCCGACTTCCGGGAGCGGGTCACCGCGGCACTCGACGCCGACGCACTGCCGGAGGTGCCGGATGCCGCCTCGCTGCGCATCGGCGCCCCGATCTCGCGCCCCAGCGCCGTGATCTGCATCGGACAGAACTACGCCGCTCATGCGCGCGAATCCGGCGCCGAGCCGCCGACCGTGCCGATCCTGTTCCTGAAGACCCCGAACACCGTCGTGGGGCCGAACGACGCCGTCACCATTCCGCGCGGCAGCGAGAAGACCGACTGGGAGGTCGAGCTCGGCGTCGTGATCGGCGCCCGCGCGGCATACCTCGACTCGCCGGAGGAGGCGGATGCGCACATCGCCGGGTACGTCGTCGCGAACGACGTCTCCGAGCGCACCTTCCAGATGGAGGTCTCGGGCGGGCAGTGGTCGAAGGGCAAGATCGCTCCCGGCTTCAATCCGACCGGCCCGTGGCTGGTCACCCCCGATGAGGTCGATGTGCAGAACCTGCGCCTGCGCAGCTGGGTGAACGGCGAGCCTCGCCAGGACTCCGACACCTCCGACATGATCTTCGACGTGCGCGTGATCGTGCATCATCTGTCGCAGTACGTGACCCTGGAACCGGGGGATCTGATCCTCACCGGCACACCGCAGGGCGTGGCGTTCGGAGGGAAGTTCCCGTACCTGAAGGCAGGCGACGTCGTGGATATCGAGATCGAGGGGCTCGGCCATCAGCGGCAGGAGTTCGTGGCATGGAAGGCACAGGCATGAGCAGCACGGTTTCGGACCCCGAGTCCCTGAGCCCGTCGAAGGGCCCCCTGGCCGGCATGGTCGCGATCGTCACCGGCGGAGCATCCGGAATCGGTGCAGCGGTCGCGCGCCGCCTGCACGCCGACGGCGCGCAGATCGCGGTGCTCGACCGGGACACGTCGGGAGCGGATGCCGCATTCGCCGCATTCACGGCCGATGTCTCCGACCGCGCCTCGGTCGACGAGGCGGTCGCAGCCGTCGCCGAGCGGTTCGGACGCATCGACATCGTCGTGAACAACGCGGGCATCGGCGCACAGGGCGACATCGCAGCCAACGATGACGACGAGTGGGCGCGCGTGCTCTCGATCAACGTCACAGGCATCGCGCGGGTGACCGCCGCGGCGCTCCCCTGGCTGCGGCGGTCCCCCGCGGCATCCGTCTGCAACACGGCGTCGATCGCGTCGACGACCGGGCTCCCCCAGCGCGCGCTGTACTCGGCCTCGAAGGGCGCCGTCTCCGCGCTGACCCGCGCGATGGCCGCCGATCATCTGCGCGAGGGCATCCGGGTGAACGCCGTCAACCCCGGCACCGCCGATACCCCGTGGGTCGGACGGCTGCTCGATTCGGCATCCGACCCCGCAGCCGAACGCGCAGCCCTCGAGGCACGCCAGCCGCACGGACGCCTGGTCAGCCCCGACGAGGTGGCCGCCGCCGTGGCCTACCTCGTCTCCCCCGCGTCAGGATCGACGACCGGCACGTTCATCGAGGTCGACGGAGGCATGGCGCAGCTGCGCCTGCGGCCCGAGTAGGTCGCCCGCGCCCGCCTCCCCCGCTCCCTCCTCACGCCCGCTCCCGTATGAATTTCTGTCGCGAATCAGCGAATCTCACGACAGAAATTCATACGGGAGCGCTTGGAGAGGGCTCCTTCGCAGCGGGTGTGGATAACCGGAGGCGTGGATGCGCGGGCGATGCCAGGATGAGCGGATGCCGTCGAGACGCCCCCTGCCGCCCGAACTCGGACGGGTGTTCAGCGTGCGCGCGGCGCTCGACGCCGGAGTGACGCCCGGCCGCCTGCGCGACGGCGGCCTCGACCGCCCCTTTCACGGAGTGCGATCGCGCCCGTTCCCCGCGCCTGGCGCACCGCAGGCGACGGAGCCGTCGGCGTATGACGTTCAGGCGCAAGCGCTTCGCGCCGCGGCCCGCGCCTATGCCCCGCGCATGCTTCCGCGCCAGTTCATCAGCCACCGTTCGGCGGCCGCGATGTGGCACGCACCCATGCCGCTACTGCGTGTTGATGACGACGAGGGGAAGATCGTGGGCGCTGCCGACATGCCACTCGACGTCAGCACCTTCGGCGACGGCCATCTGCCGCGACTGAAGGGGGTGAAGGCGCACCGAGCCCGGGCCCGCACATCGAGAGTGGTCCAGCTCGACGGCGTCCAGGTCTCCGACGCCGCGACCACCTGGGCCAGCCTCGGCGGCACGCTCTCGCTCATCGACACAGTGGCCCTCGGCGACTTCTTCTGCCGGGAATGGACGCCCGGGGCAGGGCGGCCGAACGTCGGCATGCGACCGATCGCGACCGTCGATGATCTCCAGCGCGCGACGGATGCCGGTCGAAGAGTCGGCGTCCGGCGTCTGCGCGAGGCCCTCTCGCTGATCCGCACCGGGTCGTGGTCTCCGCGAGAAAGCGCGGTGCGCTGCCACATCGTGTTCGCGGGACTGCCTGAGCCCGAGTTGAACGTCGACGTGTTCACCGCCGAGGGGCATTTCCTCGGGTGCGTCGACCTCGCCTACCCCGAGCTGAAGATCGCGATCGAGTACCAGAGCGTTCTGCACGCCTCTCGCTACTCGCAGGACGTCGAGCGGATCGCGGCTCTCCGCGCCGCCGGCTGGGAGGTGATCGAGGTCACCGCGACGCTCCTCGCCGACCCGGACGCGATGGTCGCCCTCATCCGCCGCGCGATCGCTCGCCGCCGCGCGACGCTGTGAACTCCCTCGGCTGAGTCATGCTCGTTCCCGTATGAGAATCTGTCGCAGATTCCGCGATTCGACGACAGATATTCATACGGGAACGACCAGGAACGCCGGCTCAGCCCTTCAGGCCCGAGTGGGCCAGGCCCTCGACGAACTGGCGCTGAGCCACGATGAACACGATCAGCATCGGCACCACCGTCATGGTCGCCGCAGCGAGTTGCGTGTTCCACATCTGCCCGCCGTAGGCGTCGGTGTACCGGGTCAGCGCCTGCGGCAGCGTGAACAGCTCCGGCGAGGTCAGATACACAGTCGGCTCGAGGTACAGGTTCCATGACGCCAGGAAGGTCAGGATCGCGACGGCCGACAGCGCCGGCTTCGACAGCGGCAGGCAGATCCGCCACCAGATCGCCGGCCGCCCCAGCCCGTCGATGCGGGCCGCCTCCTCCAGCTCCACCGGCAGCGACAGGAAGAACTGCCGCATGATGAACGTCGCGAGCACGCACGGCGCGGCGAGCGCGGTGACGAGGATCAGCGGCCAGTGGGTGTTGATCATCCCCCATTGCGTGAACATCTGAAAGAGCGGGACGATCGTCACCTCCCCCGGCACGAGCAGACCCACCAGCACCACGAGGAACAGTGCGTTGGCACCGCGGAACGGGATGCGCGCGAAGGCGTAGCCGGCGAGGCTCGAGACGACCATCACCACCGCCGTGACGATGACGGCGATGTACACGCTGTTGAAGTACTGCCTCGCGAAGGGCTGGAACGCGAAGGCCTCGGCGTAGGCCTCGAGCGTCGGATTCTCTGCGAACAGCGCGGGCGGCGAGCGGAAGATCTCGGCCAGCGGCTTGAACGACGAGGTGATCATCCAGATCGTCGGGATCGCGAAGGGCACCGCGAGCACGATCAGGCAGGCGATCAGGATCACCCGGCGGATGCGGTGACTCGCCGTCGCCCGTCGGCTCTCAGTCTTCATAGAACACCCACTTCCGTCGCAGCTGCCACTGCAGCAGCGTGAGCAGCATCACGAACGTCAGCAGCATGAGGGCGAGCGTCGAGCCGTAGCCGATGTCGTTGAACTCGAACGCCTGCTGGAACACGTAGTACACGAGCACCGTCGTCGACAGGCCGGGACCTCCCCCGGTGAGCACGGCGATATTCGCGAACGCCTGCAGCGCCCCGACGATCGTGATCACGGCCGTGAGCATGAGCGTGGGCGAGATCAGCGGCAGGGTGATGCGGAAGAAGATGCGACCGGGGCCGGCTCCATCGATGCGCGCCGCCTCGTAGAGCTCCGAGGGCACACCCTGGAGAGCGGCGAGGAAGAGCACCATGTTCACGCCCACGCTGCGGATCACCTGTGTGACGATGACGGAGATCATCGCGGTGTCTCCCGACAGCAGCCAGTTCGCTCCGTCGATCCCGAAGACGGCCAGCAGCGCGTTGATGCCTCCGTTGTCCTGCAGGAGGAAGCCCCAGACCAGCGTCCATGCGACAACCGACACGACCACCGGCGAGAAGAACACCGTGCGGAAGAAGGTGACGCCGCGGAACCGCCGGTTCAACAACACCGCAAGCCCGAGTCCGAGCGCGATGTTCAGCACCACGATGCCGAGTGAGAAGATCGCGGTCGCGCCGAGCACGGCGGGAAGCTGCGGGTCGCTCAGCAACGCGGCGTAGTTGTCTCCGCCGACGAAGGTCAGTTCGCCGCGGAAGATGTTCCACTCGTTGAGGCTGTACCAGACGCCCAGCCCCACAGGCACGAGCACGAACAGCACGACTCCCGCCAGCTGCGGCGCGATGAAGAGGTAGCCGGTGAGCTCATCGCGTCGCCTGGTGGTCCAGAACGGTCGCCGCTGGTCCCGAGGCGCCTGCGCGCCCCTGGTCTCGACGACCGTCTCGACAGCGGTCACTTCGACAGCAGTGGGGTGAGTGCGTCGCAGGTGGCTCCGAGCACGGCCTTCACATCGGCATCCGCCACCCACATCGCGTCGAGCGCGGTCTTGCCTGCCGCCTTGATCTCGGCGGGACCGGTGTGGTTCGGCAGCGTCACCGCGTCGGGCAGCCGGTCGACCACGACGCTCTGCAGCTGCTGGGCCGTGAGCTTCGGGTTGTTCTCGGCGAGCTTGTCACCCGTGAGCAGCGACTCACGGGGCGGCGGGAAGTACTGCGCGAGCTTCTCGGCGTTCTCGGGGTTCGTCAGGAACGCGAGGAAGTCGGTGGCCTCCTGCACGTGCGGGCTCGAGGCGAGCACTCCGACGCCGGCCTGGCCGATCACCGAGTAGTCACCCTCCGGCCCGCTGGGCAGCGGGATCACGTCGTACGCGAACGATCCATCGAGCAGGGCTGCACGCGACACCTGCGCCACCGTGAACGCGGCGTCGCCGGCGAAGAAGTCGGCCGTGGTACCGGGGCCGGGCATCGACTGGTCGACGAAGGCGGCGTCGTGCAGGAACGTGAAGGCGTCCACCATCTCGGGACTGTCCATGGTGCAGGTCGTGCCGTCGGCGCTCCACGCGCTCGCCCCCCAGCCCGTCCACACCGTGGCGAGCTGGCCCCAGTTGGCGTAGTCGAAGTCTCGGATCACGAAGCCGGCCTTGCCCGTGCCCTGATGCACCGCGGCACCCAGCTCGCTGATCTTCTCCCAGGTGACCTCGTCGTCGAGCGCGACGCCGGCCTGCGCCAGAAGGTCCTTGTTCACGTAGAGCGCGAAGGGCGAGTTCGAGAACGGATACGCGTACAGCTCGTCGTCCGCGCTGAACTCGGCGGTGACGCTGCCGAGCAGATCGTCATACCCCCAGCCCTTGGTGTCCTTCAGCGCCTCGGTCAGCGGAACGAGCGCGTCGGCGTCGATGAGATCGCGCGACAGATCGCCCATCCATGCGAGGTCTGGCGCGTTGCCGCCCGCGATCTGCGTGGTCAGCGTGGTGTTGTAATCCGCGAACGGCAGCGACTCGTAGGTGATGTCGCCGATCTCGGGGTGGTCGGCCTTGTACGCCTCCGCGATCGCGTCGAACAGCGCGAGCTGATCCTCGTTCGAGGTCCACACCGACATGCGCAGGTCGACGCTGCCGGGTGCGGCCGTGGTCTCGACGGGTTCGGGAGCGGATGCTGCGCACCCGGCCAGAGCCAGGCCCATCGCGGTGACCGCGGCCACCGCACCCAGCTTCTTTGCTGATGTCATGCTCTTCTCTTCTCTAGTAGCCGATGATCTCGGGCCAGTGGATCTCGATGCCCGACTCGACGAGTCGGGCCTGGAATTCGCCGACGAGCTCGTCGTCGTCGGCGACCAGGGCGGGTTCGATCGAGCGCTCGACGCAGAACGCCGCGAGCTCGCCGGCCGATTCGCCGATGTTCCATTCGACGGGGTGCAGCCGGTAGGCGCCGTTGGTGATGTGGGTGGTGCCGATGTTCTTCGCGGCGGGGAGCAGGTTGCGCATCCGCACGGGGATCAGCGCGCCGAGCGGGATCTCGAACGGCGCGCACTCGACGTCGATGTAGTTGTCGCCGCCGGTGGAGGGGTGGATGTCGATGCGGTACATGCCGACGCCGACGGTGTCGTCGAACGTCGCAGGCCCTCCATGCCCACGCAGGCGCACGGAGATGTCCTGCTCGACGATCGTGCGCCGGGCGACGATGCGCCGGGACTCGCGGATGTACGGCGCCTGAGCGAAGCCGTCGTCTGTGCCTGCGATGTCGGGTCGCAGACGCAGCCCCGGGAACCCGGTTCCGCCGTCCGGGCGGGGCGCCTCGGTCTGCAGCCAGTACACGTAGGAGCGGGCCAGGTCCTTGGCTCCGGCGAGGTGGGCCCCGGCATCCGGGACGTCGATGATGGAGCCGTCGAGGTAGTCGAGCATCGGCCAGTTCGCCACCACCACGTCGCTGTCGAGAAACCCCGGGCGGAAGTTCTCTCTCGCGAGGATGCGGCGGAACTCCCACAGGTCGCGATCGCCGGCATCCGTGCGCTGGTCGGATGCCCCTCGTTCGACGAGCGGCGGGTTCACGTGCATGGTGCGGACGACGGGCTCCAGGGTGCGTGGATCCGGCGCGGTGAACGAGAGCAGCGGCGCACCCCAGAAATCGGGCTCCATCCGCCGGAAGCGCTCGTACTCGGCCGGGCGCTCGACCGTGTGGTCGGCGCCTTCGTCGTGATCGAACGCGAAGCACCACGTGATCGCCTGCACGTTTCGCGGGTCGGCGATCTCGGCCGCGCTCGGCTCGCCGGTGTCGGCCCGCGACTCGGCGCCGACCACGTACTCGGTGCCCGTGAGCGGGAGCAGATCGCCGGTCTCGGTGGCGTCGAGGACGAAGGATGCGGTGATCTCCCGCCTCACGCCGTCATGGTCGACGGCCACCGACGTGACGGTGTCGCCGTCGACCGAGGCTGCGACCGGGATCGCAGGCTGCAGCACCGTCAGGCGGCCGCCGGCCCGGTACGGCGCGAGCATCGCCTCGATCACGGCGACCGCCACGCGCGGCTCGTGGCAGAGCCGGCTGACCCTGCCAAGGCCGGGGTTGAGGTGACGGGCGGCGCGAGCGCTCTCGGTGAGCGGGTAGTGCTCGCGGTAATAGTCGCGGATGCCGTCGCGAAGAGCGCGATACGACGCCGTGATGCCGAACTGCTCGACCCAGTACGCCTCATCGGGAGGCACGATCTGCGAGGTCAGCTGCCCGCCGAGCCACGCGTACTGCTCGGTGAGCACGACGCGACGGCCGCGGCGGAGTGCGGCGAGCGCGGCCGCGACACCCCCGAGCCCGCCGCCGACGATCAGCACGTCGGTCTCGATGTCCGTCATCTGCGCACCTCGTGCAGGGTCGCGCCGTCGACGACCTCGCCGGCGAGAAGCACCTGCTTCTGCAGATCGGCGCTCTCTGCGGGGTCGGCGAGCACGATGTCCTGCAGCAGCGACAGGGCCCGCGAGGCGACCGCCTCTCGGCGCAGATCGAATCCGCTCAGCGGCGCGGATCCGATCGAGTGCCCGGCGACGTCGGCCAGGGCGACGTAGCTGAACGACGTCTGCGCAGCGGCGCTCGCCAGAGCGGCTGCGGCCGCCTCGGTGAGGAAGGAGTCCTCGGCGATCACGGCGGTGACATCCGCCTCGACGACCCGTCGGGCGATCGCGTCGGCGTCGAGTCCGCTGACGTCGACGGAGGTGACGGCGATGCGCAGCCCCGATGCCGACTGGGCGATTCCTGAGCGGCGATCGGCGGCCGCCGGCGCGATCGTGCCGTGGTGCAGGTAGATCGCCCGCTCGTGCCCGAGCTCGTCGAGCCGGCGGATGATCCGGCCCGTGAGCGAGAGGTAGTCGATTCCGACGTAGGGCACGTCCGGCTCGTCTCGACGCCCGATCGCGACGAAGGGGAAGTCCTCGGCGACCAGGCGCGCGAGCTCTGCGCTGTTCATCTGCTGTCCGAGGAGAAGGCAGCCGTCGGCCAGACGGAACCGCGTGTTCTTGTGGAAGAGGCTTCGAGAGCCGTCGACGAGAGGAGACGCCGTGAAGAACAGCAGATCGCAGCTCAGCCGCTCGGCGGCGCGCTCGATGCCGTTGAGGAGCGGGCCGTAGAAGTCCATGCTCTCGGCGGAGAGTGCCGGTTCGTACGTGAAGATGCCGAGGATCTTGTTGTCGAGGCCCGCGAGGCGGCGGGCGGCGGGGTCCGCGACGTAGGTGGTCTGCTCGATCGCCCGCATGACCCGCGCCCTCGTGGCCTCGGGGATGCGGACGTTGGAGTAGTCCTTGTCGTTCAGCACCATCGACACGGTCGCCTGGCTCACGCCGGCGATCTTCGCGATCTCACGCTGAGTGACTCGCCCGTTCTTGTTCGTCGTCATCGACCTCTCCTGATAGTTCGGATTATCAGAATCCGAAACTGACCATAACAGACCATGGCGGATCCGTGTCAAACACTTGTGCACCAAATGCCCTGGGGTGCATAGTGCTCTGATAATCCCTATCATCACGGAAGGACGACGATGTCCCCTGATCCCCTGCACCTCAACCTCTCCCGCCGCCATTTCCTCGGCGCCGGCATCCTCGCGGGAGCGCTGATCGTGCTGCCGCCCAGCGTCGTGAGCGCATCGGCGGCCGCGCGCGACGTCACGCTCACCGCCGACGGCATCCGCGTCGTGGCCTCGGTCGGCGGGCGCATCGCCGTCTACTCCGGCAGCGGCGCGCTGCTCATGGCGGGCTCGCGCTTCCAGACCAAGGACACCGTCTACGGCACCCAGACCTCCACGGGAGGCACCCCCTCGTTGACGAGCGTGGATGGCCAGCCGGCGATCCGGATGGACTACACGATGCCCGCCTCTGCCGGAGGGGTCGTCGTCTCGGCCCTCATCCGCGTGCAGACCGCTCAGGTCCACCTGGAGTGGACCGTGTCCGGGTCGACGACCCTCAACCCCGCCGGGTTCATGTTCAGTCGCGCAGTGAACGCCCCGACGGCGCCCGATGAGTACATCCCCACCTCGGAGTGGCAGCGAGACGGTGCGGGCGGAATCCCCTACGAGGTCCCGACGGGTGTCGTGTATCGCTCGTCCTGGGCATCCGGCCATGGCCTGCTGCTTCTCGCTTCCAGCCGCAGGGCATGGACCACCGCCACCTGGGTGCATGCCCCGGGAACCCTGGTGGATGCGACATCGGCCGTCACGACCGCCAGCCTGATCCTCACCGAGGCGCGGCCGGCCTCAGGTGCCGCGATCGGACGTGGCGACGGCATGGCCGTCGAGCTCTCGACGACCCGCCCGTTCAACGTGTGGGATGCGGCCGGCGATGCCACGGCGACAGTGACGGTCACGAACGCGGGCGGCGCCGACGAGGTCTTCGCGCTCACGTGGTGGGCGCGCGACGACCGGGGCACGGTCGTGACCTCCGGCACGACGTCGCTCGCCGTCGCCTCACTGTCCGCCTCCGATGCGACGATCACGGTGCCGCTCGAGGCAGAGGGGATCGTGCTGCTCGAGGCCACGGCCACGAGCACCTCCGGTGACAGCGCGTTCGCGCGCACCACGCTGGCGGCGCTCGCGCCGTTCGCCTACACGGCAGGGTCGTCGAGCATGTTCGGCATCGCGAACTACCCGTGGCTCCTTAACGCCGGCGAACAGGCCACCCTCGACCTCTGGCAGAAGGTCGGCATCCAATGGGTGCGGATCGCTTACGACGGCGGTCCCGGCCTGCCTCCGGCGTCGTACGACGCCCGCGGCATGGATCACAATCTCGAGCTCCAACCCGATGTCACGGCGACGGATGCTGTGCTCGTCGCGTGGGCCGAGACCAGCTGCACCACCGCGAGCGCAGCCGGGGCGTCGTGGTTCGAGGTCGGCAACGAGCTGAACCGCCCGTTCAACAGCGGCGACGCCGCGCCCGGCTACGTCGAGCGCGTGCTCAAGCCGGTGCACGCCGCGCGTGCGGCGCAGGGCGGAACCTTCCAGCTCATGAACAACGGCCTCGCCGGCATGGATCGTCCGTGGATCGAGGCGTTCCACGCGGCGGGCGGCTGGGATCTCGTCGACGGCATCGCCTTCCACCCCGGCCGAGGCAACTTCACACCCGACTTCATCCCCGATGGAGACGGGGGCGACTGGAGCACGGGCGCCACCGGCACGTACTGGAACTTCCTGGGCGGGCTCCGCCAGCTCAAGGAGCTGATGGCGGAGTACGGCGAGAAGGAGATCTGGCTCACGGAGGCCTACGCGTGCACGAGGCCGAACGCGTGGTGGAACGACACCTATCGGCACGCCGCCGAGAACGTGCTGCTGTCGCTCGTCCTCGCCAAGGCCGAGGGCGTGCGGGCCGTGTGCTGGTACCAGTTCTTCGATTCGTACACGATCAGCCCGATGGGCGCGAGCCCTGAGGACACCGAGTACCACTTCGGGCTCGTGAACCGCGATCTCGGCCCCAAGCCGTCTCTGCTCGCGTACACGACCGCTGCTCGTGCGCTCGATCAGGCGACCTTCGTGCGCTGGGTGCATCTCGACGACGGCACGACGCACGGCCTGCTGTTCTCCACCCCGGACGGCCCGCTCACGGTGCTCTGGAACCGCGCGGACGGCTACATCCTCAACACCGAGGGGACCCGCACCGACTGGCGCTTCCCCGAACCCGAGATGTGGCAGGATCCGTGGCCGACCAAGACTCAGGTGACGCTGCCGGCCGGGCCCGCGGTGACTGAGACGGACTCCTTCGGTCGCACCCGGCAGCTCACGACGTCGGGCGGTCAGGTCCAGCTCACCATCGACGGCGCTCCGCGGATCTACCGCGGCCTCCTCCTCGATGGCGCAGACGCCGGCCCCGTTCAGACATCGGAGGGCGTGACCGTGCAGGCGATCCGCGACGAGCACGACGCAGCGCTCGTGGTGACCGTGCAGGGTGACGCTGCCCGCGACACCGAGGTCCGCGTCACGACGCCCTTGGGCTCGGATCGGATCGCACGGCTCCCTGCCGGCGAGGCGCGATCGATCACCTTCCGCGCCGAGGGCCCCGCGCTCGCATCCGGCACGGCCTCCGTCCGCACGCACGTGCGGGGATCGGGCAGGCCGCACACGAGGTCGATCCCGTATCCCGCGTTCGATGCGCGCCCGATCGGCTGACGCCCAGTAGTGGCCTCCGGCCGCGTCATCCTCTTCCGTCGCGGCTCGCTCAGCGGATGCCGTAGAAGGCGAGCGGCGTCGACCAGAACAGCGCCTCCGCGGAGACCCCGCGCGACGCGGACCAGTCGCGCACTGCACGGAACCAGCGCGCTCGGGCTCCGGCCTGATAACCGACGCCGATCGACGACACCGGCCAGTCGCTGCCCCACATCAGCCGATCCGGGCCGAAGGCGTCGAGCGCGGCATCCAGGAAAGGCGTCATCTGCTCCGGCGACCACTCGCCCGCGGCCTCCGCAGGAAGCCCGGAGAGCTTGACGTGGGTGAGCGGCCGCGCGGCGAAGCCATGCAGGTCGCGCAGCCACTCGGCCGAGGGCCGCAGCGGACGCTCCGCCGTGCCGACGGCGGGTTTGCCGAGGTGGTCAAGCACGATGCGCAGCTCGGGCACGGCCGCAGCGAGCGCCGTGACATCGGAGATCTGGTGCGCCCGCACGCAGGCATCGAACGTCCATCCGCGATCGGCGACGAGACGTGCGCCGGCGACGAACTCCGCCGAGGCGGCGAGACCGGCACGCTCCCCCTGCAGGAGGTGGCGCACCCCGACGACCCTCTCGTGCTCCGAGAGCCGTTCCAGAAGTTCGGCCGCCGCCGCACCGCGATCGAGGCGTGCGCCGGCCACGATCGCGACGACGCGCGCAGCATCCGCGATCTCGTCGACCCACGCCACCTCGTCGACGAACGCGTGCTCGACCGTCTCGGCCTGGACGAAGATCGCGACCTCCTCCGAGACGCCAGGCAGCTGCTCCTCGAACAGCTCCTCCTCGGCGAAGCGCCCGAGCATGGGTCCCTCGAGCCACTCGTACTCGAGGTCCCACGGATCCCACAGGTGCAGATGGCTGTCCACGACGCGCATACCCCCATCCTGCCCCAGACATCCGATCAATGTGCGAGGATGACGCCATGGCTGTGACGGATGAGGCGATCGAGAAGATCAAGGCGATGATCGTGTCCGGCGAGCTGTCGCCCGGCGACCGGCTCCCCCCGGAGAAGGAGCTGTCCGAGCGGCTCGGGCTGAGCCGCAACTCGATGCGCGAAGCGGTCAAGGCGCTCGAGGTCATCCGAGTGCTCGACGTCCGCCGCGGCGATGGCACCTACGTCACGAGCCTCGAGCCGCATCTCCTGCTCGAGGCCATCGCCTTCGTCGTCGACATGCACGACGACGACTCGATGCTCGAGATCTTCGCGGTGCGGCGGATGCTGGAATCCCAGGCCACGGGGCTGGCTGCCACGCTCGGCACCGACGAGGAGATCGCCGAGCTCATTCAGGAGGTCGACGGCGTCGACGCCTCGGTCGGCATCGAAGAGCTCGTCGAGCACGACATCCGCTTCCACCGCGAGATCGTGGCGATGGCCGGCAACGCCTACCTCGCCAGCCTGATCGAGCATCTCAGCAGCCAGACCGTGCGCGCGCGTGTCTGGCGCGGCCTCACGCAGGGCGGCGCCGTCGAGCGCACACTCTCGGAGCACCGCGCGATCGCCGACGCGATCGCTCAGCGCGACTCGGCGCTCGCGACCTCGCTGACCACGGCGCACATCGCCGGGGTCGAGCGCTGGCTGCGGCAGGCCGCATCCGCCTGACCGGATGCCGCCGCCCGGGTACCCTCGGAACCATGACCTCCTGGACCAGCACTGCGATCGCCCTGCTGGAGGCCGACGCCAACCGCAGCGCCGACACGCATCTGCACCTGTTCCCGCTGCCGGCCGACTGGGGCATCGACCTGTACCTGAAGGACGAGTCGGTGCATCCGACCGGCTCGCTCAAGCACCGCCTCGCGCGCTCGCTGATCCTCTACGGCCTGGTCAACGGCCGCATCCGCGAGGACACCGTGCTCGTGGAGTCGTCGAGCGGATCGACCGCCGTCTCCGAGGCGTACTTCGCCCGGATGCTCGGGCTCACCTTCATCACCGTCGTGCCGCGGTCGACCAGCCAGGAGAAGATCGACCTCATCGAGTTCTACGGCGGCCGCTGTCACTTCGTCGACCGGGCGGAGGACATCTCGCCCGAGGCCCGGCGGCTCGCGAGCGACTGCCGCGGCCACTACCTCGATCAGTTCACCTTCGCCGAGCGCGCGACGGACTGGCGCGGCAACAACAACATCGCCGAGAGCGTGTTCAGCCAGCTCTCCCAGGAGCGGCATCCGATCCCCCGCTGGATCGTGGTCGGCGCGGGCACCGGCGGCACAAGCGCGACCTTCGGCCGCTATGTGAAGTACCGCAGGCATGAGACCCAGGTCGCGGTCGTCGACCCCGAGGGCTCGGCGTTCTACGACGGCTGGGCGGGCACCCCGGATGCTCCGGCCGGCCGCCCGAGCCGCATCGAGGGGATCGGCCGGCCCCGCGTCGAGCCCTCGTTCGTGCCGAGCGTGATCGACGAGATGCTGCGGATCCCCGACGCCGGCTCGATCGCGGCGATCAGGCTGCTCAAGGAGCGCACGCTGCACTGGGCAGGCGGCTCGACCGGAACGAACCTCTACGGCGCGTTCCAGCTCATCGCGCGCATGCGCGCCGCCGGAGAGACCGGCAGCGTCGTCACGCTCATCTGCGACAGCGGAGTCCGCTACGCAGGCACCTACTACTCCGACGAGTGGGTCGCCGAGCAGGGGTGGGACCTCGCACCGCACCGCGCGCGCCTAGAGCGGTTCCTCAAGACCGGCGACTGGATGGAGTGAGCGGTCCCCGACGTCCACAACTCAGGATGTTCGCGCACCGTCGAGGCGAATCAGCCGTTCTCAGCCGGCTCCGACAGCCATCTTCCTGAGTTGTGAACAGCGACCAGGCGAGACCGACCGTCGGCGGGGCTACGCTGTCGCCATGACAACTCTGATCCTCACCGTCGCGGGTGCAGACCGTCCTGGCCTCGTGGCCGCCGTCGCCGACGTCGTCGACGCCCACGGCGGAAACTGGGAGAACAGCAGCCTGGCCGAGCTCGCGGGAACCTTCGCCGGAGTGATCGAGGTCTCGGTCGCGGCCGACCGTGCAGCCGAGCTCGAGCAGGCGCTGCATGCTCTCGAAGGACTGCTGACCGTCGCAGTGCTCACGGGATCGGATGCCGCAGCCGACGACGACCGTTCGCTCGGGATCCAGGTGCTCGGCAACGACCGACCCGGCATCGTGCGCGAGATCTCCGGCGTGCTGAACGCGCACGCGCTGAGCATCGAGGAGCTCGCGACCGAGACCCGCGACGCGGCCATGGCGGGCGGGCGCCTGTTCGAGGCGTCCGTGATCGCGAAGGTGCCGGCATCCGTCGACCTCGACGCCCTGCAGGCGGATCTCGAGCGCCTTGCGTCCGAGATCCAGGTCGACATCACCGTCGGCTGAGTCGCCCGGCACCTCGAGACCCCCGCTTATTGCCGAGACCCCCACCTGCTGACGTCAGCAGGTGGGGGTCTCGGTGACAGATGGGGGTCTCGGTGCGAGGACCCCGGCGCTCAGACCAGGCGGGCCTTCGGCGACACCGAGTACGTGTGCTCGGCGTCGCGGTTCGGCACGTCGCCGAGGGCGGTGTCGATCGCCGCCATCGTGTCGGCGTCGAGCGTCACCCCGGACGCCTTCACGGTGTCGGCGAGCTGCTCCGGGCGCGAAGCGCCCACGAGGGCCGCCGCCACGTTCGGATTCTGCAGCACCCACGCGATCGCGAGCTGCGGCATCGTGAGCCCGGCCTCGGCGGCGATCGGCTTGAGCCGCTGCACCGCCTCGAGGATCTCGTCGCGCAGGAGGCCCTTGATGAAGTCGGCGCCGGAGTGCGGGTCGGTCGCGCGCGAGCCGTCGGGCACCGGCTGACCGGGCAGGTACTTGCCGCTCAGCACGCCCTGCGCCATGGGCGACCAGACGATCTGCGAGATGCCGAGTTCCTCGGACGCGGGGACGACCTTGCCCTCGATCACGCGGTGCAGCATCGAGTACTGCGGCTGGTTCGAGATGAGCTGCACGCCCAGCTGCTTCGCGAGCGCGTGTCCTTCGCGCAGCTGCTCGGCGGTCCACTCCGAGACGCCGATGTAGAGCGCCTTGCCCTGACGGACCACGTCGGCGAATGCCTGGAAGGTCTCCTCGAGCGGCGTTTCGTAGTCGAAGCGGTGCGCCTGGTAGAGGTCGACGTAGTCGGTGCCGAGGCGCTTCAGCGAGCCGTTGATGGACTCGAGGATGTGCTTGCGCGAGAGCCCTGTATCGTTCGGGCCCTTCGGGCCGGTCGGGAAGTAGACCTTCGTGAAGATCTCCAGCCCCTCGCGGCGCTGCCCCTTCAGCGCATCGCCGAGCACGACCTCGGCGGCCGTGTTGGCGTAGGTGTCCGCCGTGTCGAATGTGGTGATGCCGGCATCCAGGGCGGCGTGCACCGTCTTGACCGCCGCGTCGTCGCCGACCTGCGAGGCGTGCGTGACCCAGTTGCCGTAGGTGATCTCAGAGACCTTGAGACCGCTGTTGCCGAGATAGCGATAGTTGACCATGATTCCACGCTACCGGCGGGAGCGGATGCCGGGGCCGGATTTCCGTGACCGGTCTCATCCGCGCCCCGGCACGTCCGCAGCCTCAACCGCCTTCGACCACTTCGAAGATCCTGTCGGCGACGAGCCCGTGCGCCTCGCGGTGCACCGCGATGGCGGATTCGGCATCCGGCGCCTCCACGAGGCAGAACGCCTTGCCGCTGGATTCGTCGACCCAATACCGGCGGTAGTTCACGCCGTACTGCTCCTGAAGCGACAGGTCGGCCGTGTGCGCTGCCGCGACGTCGCCCGCCGTTGCGCCTTCCGGGAGCTGTTCGTGCACATCGATGAAGAGAGGCATCTCATCTTTCCTTCCACTCGGGTTTTTCTCTGTCACACTGAGTCTCATGAAGGGCGGGTCTGTTGACCATGACCGCGCCCCCGCCGCTCCTGACCGGGAACCCGCTTTCTCTCTCGAAGAGGCATTGGGGCGTCTGCGACTGCGCGGAGCGATCTTCCTGCGTGGCGAGTACAGCGAGCCCTGGGCGTACGAATCGCTGCCGCCGCAGGATGTGACCGCCATCCTCGCCCCGGGCGAGCGCCAGCTGGTGCTGTTCCACGTCGTCGCGTCAGGACGCTGCTGGATCGAGGCAGGCGGCGAGCGCCATTGGGCCCGCGCGGGTGACGTGATCGTGCTGCCCTACAACGACCAGCACCGGATGGGCGGCTCCGACGATGCGACACCGGTGCCGATCGCGCAGATCCTCGAACCGCCCCCGTGGGAGCGCCTGCCGGTCATCAGACACGGACTCGGCGGCGCCGCGACGGAGGTCGTCTGCGGCTACCTGAGCTGCGACGACGCGCTGTTCGACCCTCGCCTGCGCGTCTTCCCGTCCGTCTTCGTGACCACTCCCCCGCCGGGGCCCGCCAGAGAGTGGGTGAACGCGAGCATCGCCTACGCGCTGCAGCAGACGACCCGTGTCACGGCCGACCGCGTGGTGTCGCCGACCTCGGTGCCCGAGCTCCTGCTCGCCGAGATCCTCAAGCTCTACCTGGCTGCCGCGCCCGCGTCGACGAGCGGCTGGTGGAAGGCTCTGCGCGACCCGGTGCTCGCCCCCGCCCTCGCCGCGATCCACTCCGCTCCCGAACGGAAGTGGAGCGTCGAGACGCTCGCCCGAGAGGCGCACGCGTCGGCGAGCGCCCTGGATGAGAGGTTCCGGGTCGTGCTGGGCCTTGCACCGATCCGCTATCTGACGCTGTGGAGGATGCACCTCGCGGAAGAACTGCTGCGCACTCCGGACATGGGCCTGGTCGCTGTGGCCCACCGTGTGGGGTACGAGTCCGAAGAGGCGTTCAGCAGGGCCTTCAAGCGCGAGCACTCCGCCTCGCCGAGCGTGTGGCGCGTGAGGCGCCGCTGAGGCCGGCCCCGCATGCCGGGCGGAGCGGGCGGATGCCGGCGCTCAGGTCGCCTGCGCGGGAGATGGAGCCGGGGCTGGTGCCGGGGAAGAGCCCGGAGCGCCTTCCGCCGTCGCCGAGTCCACGGCCTGAGACTGCGCGGACACGATCTCGGCACGGTCGCGGAATCCCTCGGCCGTCACCTTGTCGAGCGACACCTGCTTGCGGATGGCCGCGGCCTTCTCGTACAGCGTGGGCTCACCGTACGAGGTCAGCACCTTCACGAGCACGGGCAGCAGCTCGATCATGAAGAACAGGGCGGCGATCAGCCAGTGCGCCCACAGGATCGTGGGCTCCTTCTCGCTGAGCCGGTTGAGTCCGCTGATCTGGCTGAGCAGGCCCGTCGCGCCCGCGTTGCCCTGGGCGACGGCATCCGCCCTCGCGTTGTACGCGGCGAGCGCCGCGTCGTACGTCTTCTGCGCCGCCGGAAGCTGCGACTGCGCCTCCGCACGGTTCTGCTTCTCGGAGCTGGCGGTGTTCTCCTTGGCCGAGGTGCCCGCAGCGGCGAGCTCCTCGTTCGCCGTGCGCAGCTGAGCGGCCAGCGCGTCGTAGGTCTGCTGGGCTTCGGCGAGCTGGGTCTTCGCGGCATCCGAGCTCGCGCCCTCGCCGTTCACGCCGGTGCAGCCGGGAACCGTGCCCGCGCCCTCTCCCGTGAGCTCGCACTGGTACAGCACGCGCGCCTGGTCGATCACAGCCTGCTGAGCCGTCATCTTGGCGGTGAGGTCGTCGACCGTCGCCTGCGCGGCGGACTCGCTCGCGGACGCCGAATCGGTGCCGGCGACGATACCCGTGGCCGCCTGGTTCTGCAGCTCTGCCAGATGCTCTGAGGCCGCATCCAGCGCCTTCTTCTCCGGGCCGTTCTCGAGAGCATCCTGATCGGACTGCGCCTGCGTGATGTTGGTGGATGCCACCTCACGGGCGATGTCGTTGTGGAAGATCTGCAGCACGAGCGGCTCGGCGACCACGAATCCGATGATCGCGGCCATGATCACACGCGGGATCGCGAGCCCGATCAGTCGCCACACGTTCTTGGTCGACGCCATGGTCGAGGTGAGGAACCGATCGAGGTTGAAGATGATCAGGGCCCACACGATCGCGAGCGGCACGGCCAGCCAGATCACGGCGCCCACGCCGGTCGTCAGCGCGAACAGCATCGAGATCGCCGAGACCAGCGCGGTGCCCGCGAGCACGAAGAACATCTGCACGAAGCGCGGGGTCTCACCGGGCACCCGATCGAGGATCTCGCCCTCGGCACCGCCGAGGATCGCGAGGGTGCGCAGGCGCGAGCCGGGCACGCGCGGCTTCTTCTCGCGCTTGGGGCGCGGTGCGCGCTGCTTCTTCTCGCGAGGAGCGGATGCCGGAGCGGGCTCCCCCTCGAGCGGGTCGATGACGGCCGTGGGCTGCGTCGCGGTGTCTGCGGAGGACTCGCTGCCCGACGGCTCGAACGCCCGCAGGAAGTCGAGGTCGTCGTCGGTCACGGAGCCCTGAGGGGCGTCGGTGTCGAACGAGATCCGCCCCTGGGAGTCCATCCGGCCGGGGCGATGCGCGGAATAGGCCATCCTTCGAGGGTAGGGAACCACGCCTGTGCATCCCCCGGACGATCCCTGCGAGGCGCTCACAGGTTCGGGATGCGGACGGTCGCTGACGATGCCAGGCTTGAGCTATGAAGACCCTGCTGCTCGCCCGTCATGCGAAGTCCGACTGGGGCGTGCTCGGCCTCGCAGACCACGACCGGCCGCTGAACGCCCGGGGCCGCCGCGACGCTCCGGCGATGGCGCGGAGACTCGTCGACGAGGGCGTCCGCGTCGACGTGATCGTGTCGAGCACCGCCGTCCGCGCACGCAGCACCGCCGAGGAGTACGCCGCGGCGTCCGGTGCGGAGATCATCGAGGAGCCGTCGTTGTACGCGGCATCCGCCCGGGCGATCCTGGCCATCACGGCAGCCCTGCCGGACGATGCCGACGTCGCGATGCTGGTCGGACACAATCCCGGAATGACCGACGCGGTCGACGAACTGACCGGCGCCTACGCGGAGCTTCCGACGGGCGCCGTCGCTGAGTGCGCTGTCGACATCGGCTCCTGGGCCGAGCTCATCGAGGGCGCAGGGCGCCTGCTGCGGGTGCGCGCTCCCCGCGACGGAGTCTGAGCCCAGGCGAATCCGCCGAGTGCACGGCAACGTGCCGAATGCACGGCCTCCAGACGTCGACAAACAGTGAACTCGTCGACGAGCAGTGAACTCGACGCTGAGCGGGCGAGCGCTCAGCGTCAGAGGGGCAGCATCCGCCGGATGCTCGCGTCGTATGCGGCGAGCGCGGCATCCAGCGGGAAGTGCCCGGCGGCGCACAGCGTTCCCAGGCCGTGCATCAGCCCCCACACGCCGAGGAAGGCGTCGTCACCGGACAGGCCCGCCGCTGCGGATGCCGTGCCGAGGAGGTTCTCGAGCTCGGCGATGAGCGGTGCCATGATCTCGCTGGGAGCTCCGGGGATGCAGACCGTGGGGTCGTAGATCACGTCGAAGCCGTTGGGGCGTTCGACCGCGAAGCGGAGATACGCTGCACCGCCCTCGATCAGAGCGCTGACCGCGTCGACGTCGGCCGTGGCCGCGCGCACTTCGGCGACGAGGTCGGCCATGCTCCGCTCGGCGAGGACCTTGAGCAGTCCGCGCCGGTCGGCGAAGTGGTGATACGGAGCGTTGTGGCTGACGTCCGCGGCGCGCGCGACTTCGCGCAGGCTGATCTCCTGCGCGGGCTTCTCGGCGAGCAGCTGCATCGCCGCATTCTCGAGCGCCTGCGCGAGATCGCCGTGGTGATACCCCGCACGAGAACTTGACACGAGCAACATCCTCTCCTATCTTGACAGTGTCCACCAAGTTGACACTGTCCAGATAGGAGCACTCATGGCATCCGCACTCATCATCGACGGCCACCCCGATGCACGATCCCTCACGGCAGAACTCGCCCGTCGCTACGCAGACGCCCACGGCGATGCCGAGGTGCTCGCCCTGCGCGACCTCGAATTCGACCTCTCATTGCGCTTCGGCTACCGCGAGCGGATGACTCTCGAGCCCGATCTCGTCGACGCCAAGCGGGCGCTGCACGAGGCGCAGACGGTCGTGATCGCGACCCCGCTCTGGTGGGGGTCGGTGCCTGCTGTGCTCAAGGGATTCTTCGACCGCGCGCTGCTGCCGCAGCAGGAGTACCGCTACACGAACCTGGGGCTGCCCGTGGGCATGCTGCCTGCGCGGCGCGGCCGGCTGCTGCTGCTCGCCGACACGCCCTGGTATGCGGCGCCCTTCACCGGCCTGCCCGCGCAGACGCAGATCGCCCGCAACACGATGCGGCTCTGCGGCATCCGCTCGGTGCGCACGCACCGGATGCTCGGAGTGAAAGACGCTTCGCCCGCCCGGATCGACTCGTGGCTCGCACGCGCCGCGACCCTGGGCGCGCGTGACGGCATCCGCGACGCGGCGCACCGCACAGACACGCCGCTGAGCGTGCGGGAACTCGCCGACAGCACGGCATCCTGACCTCGACCCGCCGCTCGGACGTTCACAACTCCTCATATTTCCGGCGCACGAGCGCAGAACGGGCCGGATCCGCAGGGATCCGGCCCGTTCTTGAGGAGTTGTGAACCACTCGCCGTCGAGAAGCGAGACGGGGCGAGCTCAGCCGATCGCTGCAGCGGCGGCCTCGTCCTCGGTGGTGGCGACCAGCTGGCCGCATGCGCCGTCGATCTCCTTGCCGCGGGTGTCGCGCAGGGTCGTCGGGATGCCGGCGTCGTTGAGACGGCGCACGAACTCGTTCTGCACGTCCTTGTCGGACGAGGTCCAGATCGAACCAGGCGTCGGGTTCAGCGGGATCGGGTTCACGTGCACCCAGCCGCGACCGCGGGCGTTCAGCTTCTCCGCCAGGAGGTCGGCGCGCCAGGCGTGGTCGTTCATGTCCTTGATCAGCGCGTACTCGATCGAGACGCGCCGGCCCGTCTTCGCGTAGTAGCCGTACGCGGCGTCGAGCGCCTCGTCGACCTTCCAGCGCGAGTTCACCGGGATCAGCTCATTGCGCAGGTGGTCGTCCGGTGCGTGCAGCGAGAGCGCGAAGGTCACCGGGATGCCCTCGTCGGCGAGCTTGTTGATCGCCGGCACCAGCCCGACGGTCGAGACCGTGATGCCTCGGGCGCTCATGCCGAGGCCGTCGGGCTGCGCCGCCACCATGACGCGCACGGCATCCATCACGCGCTTGTAGTTCGCGAGCGGCTCGCCCATGCCCATGAAGACGATGTTGCTGACGCGCTCCATCGAGTGGTCGTCGGCCTTCTTGCCTCCGAGTCCGCCCTCGGCGATCAGGCGGTTCGCGCGCACGATCTGCTCGATGATCTCGGCGGTCGACATGTTGCGCGTGAGGCCGGCCTGGCCGGTGGCGCAGAACGGGCAGTTCATGCCGCAGCCGGCCTGGCTCGACACGCACAGCGTGATGCGGCCCGGGTAGCGCATGAGCACCGACTCGACGAGCGCGCCGTCATGCAGCCGCCACAGGAACTTGATCGTGTCGCCGCGGTCGGTCTCCAGGCGACGCACCTCGGTGAGCAGCGAGGGGAGCATCCCGCCGACGAGATCATCGCGGATGCCGGCGGGCAGATCCGTCATGTCTGCCGGGTTCGAGGTGTAGTGCGTGAAGTAATGCGTCGACAGCTGCTTCGCCCGATAACCCGGCAGCCCCAGTTCCTTGACCTTCTCGACGCGCTCAGCGGGGGTGAGGTCGGCGAGGTGCACGGGCGGCTTGCCGCGCTTCGGGCTCGCGAACTGCAGCAGCGGGCGTCCTTCGGCGTCTTTCTGCTGCGTCCAGCCCTCCGTCTTGGGGCGCACCTGGGTTTGGGCGCCGGCCCCTTGGGAGCCGTTCGCAGAAAGGGAATCAGGACGCACCTGGGTGCCGGTCGCGCGGACCTTCCCCTGCGCGGGCGCTGTCGCGGGGCGCGTCTCGCGCGCGCGGGGATTCTCGGTCATACCCTCCAGGGTACGCGGTGCCGGGTGGGAAGCGCCTGGACCGTGGACGGCCTGCCTAGACTGAGCCTCATGGAGCTCCTGCTGCTGGTCGGCATCGTCATCGTGGTCATCGTCGGCCTCATCATCCTCGTCGCGGCGCTGCGCGGAATGCGCCCGAAGGAACCCGAGGCGCAGGTGTACACGCCGTCGCCCACGATGGCGCGCACGGCTCCTGCCACCTCGGCGTCGAGCCCGGCATCCGGCCTCACGCCTACGGCGATCGCCGAGATCGATCGGCTGGTCGCAGCCGGACAGAGGATCCATGCGATCAAGCTGTACCGTCAGCACACGGGCGTCGGCCTGAAAGAGGCGAAGGACCGCATCGACCACTGGTCGATCAGCACGACCGCGCCGCACCTGGCCGCCGTCTCGCACGCGTCGGCCGCAGCGACGTCTGTCACGTCGGGCTCCCCGCGCTCGATGCTGCCTGTGTCCGCAGCCGCGCAGATCGACCACCTCCTCAGCGCCAACCAGCAGATCCAGGCCATCAAGCTGTTCCGCGAGCACACGGGTCTCGGGCTCGCGGAATCCAAGCGCGCGATCGACCACTGGCGGTGAGCTCTGGCGGTGACGCGCCCCTCGGCATCCGCGGGAGAATAGGGACATCCCCCTCGAAGGAGCCCCGATGATCGATCTCGGCGTCTGGGCGTGGATCGCTCTGGGCCTCGCCGCTCTCGTCACGGGACTGTCGAAGGCGGCCGTCCCCGGCGGCGCGACGCTCGCCGTCGTGCTGTTCGCCGCGGTGCTGCCCGCGCGCACGTCGACAGCCGCGATGCTTCTGCTGTTCATCGTCGGCGACGTCTTCGCGCTGATCGCCTATCGCCGACACGCGCACTGGCCGACTCTGCTCCGGCTGGCACCGGCCGTGATCGCCGGTCTGCTCGCGGGGTTCCTGTTCCTCGCCCTCGCCGACGACGGCATCGTGCGTCGCGCGGTGGGGGTGATCCTCCTGCTGATGATCGCGATCACGCTCTGGCGACGGTGGAGACAGAACAGAGCGGATGCTCCGCCTCCGGTGCACGGCGGCGTCGTGCTGTCGTCTACCTACGGCGCGCTCGGCGGATTCACCACGATGGTCGCGAACGCGGGCGGACCCGTCATGGCGATGTACTTCCTTGCGACGCGCACGCAGGTGCAGGTGTTCCTCGGCACCTCGGCGTGGTTCTTCGCGATCGTCAACCTCGTGAAGGTGCCGTTCCTCGCGGGGCTGGGGCTGTTCACGCCTCAGGTGCTGCTGATGGATCTGGCGCTCACGCCGCTCGTGGTGGCGGGAGCGCTCGTGGGTCTGCGCATCGCGAAGCGCATTCCGCAGCAGCTGTTCGAGAGGCTCGTGATCGTGCTGACGATCGTGGGAGCGGCGTACCTGCTGTTCTGAGAACCTAGCGCCCCGCCAACCCCGCAAGCAGTTCCAAGGCACAGGCGTCGGTCCCACGTCAGCGCCCCGCCAACCCGCAAGCAGTTCCAAGACGCAGGCATCGGTCCCGCGTCAGCGCCCCGCCAACCCCGCAAGCAGTTCCAAGACGCAGGCATCGGTCCCGCGTCAGCGCCCCGCCAACCCCGCAAGCAGTTCCAAGACGCACAGTGCGGCGAGACGCACGGTGCGCTGATCCTCCGTGTCGGCAGTGGCGTCGACCTCGGCGAGATCGGCGCTGACCAGTTGCTCGCTCCCGGCGAGCGCGCGCACCAGCGCCCGCAGCTCCCAGGCGGCAAGACCTCCCGGCACGCTCGCGGGGCATCCCGGTGCGACCGAGCGGTCGGCGGCGTCGACATCGACATCGAGGTGGATGCGGGAATCCGCTCCGGCTCCGGCGATCTCGAGAGCCTCGGCCGCGACATCGACGATGCCCCGACGGCGCAGCTCGTCGAGCGTGATCACGCGGATGCCCCACTCCGCTGCGCGCCGAGCGTAGGCGGCCGAGTTCGCGAAGTCGGCGATGCCGATCTGCACGATGCGCGTCGGGTCGATGCGCTCGGCCGCAGGCGCATCCTGCACCAGACGACGCACGGGCGAGCCGTTCGACACCCCGTCGCGCAGGTCGAAATGCGCGTCGATCGTGATCAGTCCGGTGGCCCCGGCGCCTCTGGCGACGGGATAGGTCAGCGAGTTGTCGCCTCCGAGCGCGATGACGAGGGGCGCGGCATCGGCGAGCTCGGCCACCCGCGCGATCGTCGCGGCGATGCCGTCATCGCCGTCGGGTTCGTCGATGTCACCGGCATCGACGATGTGCAGCGCCTCGTTCAGATCGATCACCGGCGGCCCCATCAGGGTCGCGCTGTAGCGCGGCAGCGCGTCGCGGATCGCGGCCGGCGTCGCATGCGCACCCGTCGGCGACAGCGACGTACGCCAGGCCGGGACGCCGAGGAGCACGGCATCCGCCTTCTCCCCGGCGGCGAAGGCGGGCCAGGATCCTGCCCGCGGCCAGAGTTCGTCGTGAGCCAGCGGCGCACGCACGCTATGAGTCAGTGCCATGATTCTCCGTTCCCGCGGGCGCTGCCCGCGCTGCTCCTCTGCTCGCTCGCGCACGTCGACAGCGCGCACAGCTCAGGCGACCTGCACGCCGTCCTTCCACACCCGCTCGACGAGCGGCACCCCTGGCCGGTAGGCCAGGTGAATCCGCGACGGCGCCCTGAGCAGCACCAGATCCGCCCGGTACCCCGGCGCGATGACGCCGATGTCCTCGCGCCGGAGAGCCCTTGCGCCCCCCGCGGTCGCGGCCCAGACGGCCTCGGCGGGGGTCATGCCCATGTCGCGCACCGCGACCGCGATGCAGAACGGCATCGAGCTGGTGAAGCTCGAGCCCGGATTCGTGTCGCACGCGAGTGCCACCGTGACCCCGGCATCGATCAGACGGCGCGCGTCCGGATACGGCTGACGGGTCGAGAACTCGACCCCCGGCAGGAGAGTCAGCACGGTCTCGGACGCGGCGAGCGCCGCCACGTCGTCATCCGTCAGATAGGTGCCGTGGTCGATGGATGCCGCGCCCAGCTCGACCGCAAGCTGGACCCCGCCCCCTGGGCCGAGCTGGCTGGCGTGCACCCGCGGTGCGAGCCCGCGGGCGATGCCGGCCTCGAGCACGCGCCGCGACTGCTCGACGGAGAAGGCGCCGGTCTCGCAGAAGACGTCGATCCACCTCGCGTGCGGCGCGCACGCCTCGAGCATCGGCCCCGTGACGAGATCGACATAGCCCTCGGGGTCGTCGGCGTAGTCGGCCGGCACGACGTGGGCCCCAAGGAAGGTGACCTCGGGCGTCACCTCGGCCGCGAGACGAACGAGTCGCTCCTCGGTCTCGACGTCGAGACCGTAGCCGCTCTTGATCTCGACGGTCGTGGTGCCCTGTGCGTGCATCTCGTCGAGAAAGCCGCGCAGTCGTGCGCGCAGTTCGTCGTCGGTGGCGGCGCGGGTGGCTGCGACGGTCGAGCGGATGCCGCCTGCCGCGTACTTCTGGCCTGCCATCCGCGCCTCGAACTCGGCAGCGCGGTCACCGCCGAACACCAGGTGGCTGTGGCTGTCCACGAAGCCGGGGATCACGGCGCGGCCCTCGGCGTCGATGATCTCTTCCGCACCGGGCGCCTCATCAGCCCGGCCGACCCAGGTGATCAGACCGTCCTCCATGAGCACAGCCGCATCCTGCACGGCGTGGTGCGGGGCCGCAGAGCCTGCTGCGTTCGTGGTCAGCTCGCCGATGTTCGTGATGAGTGTGCGCATGTCGCCTTCGCAGATGGGTGCGTCCCACTCTGCTCCGTGAAGTCCCCCGACCGGAAGAGCAGAGCGGGACGCGGTCCGGTGTCAGAGTCCCATCGGGACCTTGAGTCCGCGCTCCCGCGCGATGTCTTTCGCGTGGTCGTAGCCGGCGTCGACGTGACGCATGACTCCGGTGCCCGGATCGTTCGTGAGCACGCGCTCGAGCTTCTCGGCCGCGAGCGGCGTACCGTCTGCGACCGTGACCTGACCGGCGTGGATGGAGCGGCCGATTCCGACGCCGCCGCCGTGGTGCAGCGACACCCAGCTCGCACCGGATGCCGTGTTCAGCAGCGCGTTCAGCAGCGGCCAGTCGGCGATCGCGTCCGAGCCGTCCTTCATGGCCTCGGTCTCGCGGTAGGGCGAGGCGACGGAGCCCGAGTCGAGGTGGTCGCGGCCGATCACGATCGGAGCGGAGAGCTCACCCGAGGCGACCATCTCGTTGAACTTGAGGCCCGCGAGGTGGCGCTCCTTGTAGCCGAGCCAGCAGATGCGGGCGGGCAGCCCCTCGAAGTGCACCTTCTCCCCTGCCTTCTCGAGCCAGCGGTGTAGGGCCGCGTCTTCGGGGAACAGCTCGGCGATCGCGCGGTCGGTCTTGCGGATGTCCTCCGGGTCGCCCGAGAGCGCGGCCCAGCGGAACGGACCGCGGCCCTCTTCGAACTGCGGGCGGATGTACGCGGGCACGAAGCCGGGGAACTCGAAGGCCCGGTCGAAGCCGCCGAGCACTGCTTCGGCGCGGATCGAGTTGCCGTAGTCGAACACCGCGGCGCCGGCATCCTGGAAGGCGACCATCGCCTCGACGTGCGCGGCCATGGACTCGCGCGAGCGACGGGTGAACTCCTCGGGGTCACGCTCGGCCTCGGCCTTCCAGTCAGCGACCGCGATGCCGATCGGCAGGTAGGCGAGCGGGTCGTGGGCGCTGGTCTGGTCGGTGACGATGTCGATCGGCACACCCCGGCGGAACAGCTCGGGGAACACCTCGGCGGCGTTGCCGACGATGCCGACCGACAGCGCCTCGCCGGCCTCCTTGGCCGCGACCGCACGGGCGATGGCCTCGTCGAGGTCGGTGTAGTAGACGTCGAGGTAGCCATGGTCGACGCGGCGGGCGAGACGGCTCTCGTCGACGTCGACGATCAGCACGGCACCGTCGTTCATGGTGACGGCGAGCGGCTGCGCGCCGCCCATGCCACCCGCGCCGCCGGTGAGCGACAGGGTGCCCTTGAGCGACTCCCTGCCCAGCGACCGCGCGACGGCAGCGAAGGTCTCATAGGTGCCCTGCAGGATCCCCTGCGATCCGATGTAGATCCACGACCCGGCCGTCATCTGGCCGTACATCATGAGGCCGAGCTGCTCGAGGCGGCGGAACTCGGGCCACGTCGCCCAGTCTCCGACGAGGTTCGAGTTGGCGATGAGCACGCGCGGTGCCCACTCGTGCGTGCGGAACACGCCGACCGGCTTGCCGGACTGCACGAGCAGCGTCTCGTCGGGCTCCAGCTCGTCGAGCGTGCGGACGATCGCGTCGTACGCCTCCCAGCTGCGGGCGGCCCTGCCGGTGCCGCCGTAGACCACCAGGTCCTCGGGGTGCTCGGCGACCTCGGGGTCGAGGTTGTTCATCAGCATCCGCTTGGCGGCCTCCGCGCCCCAGCTCTTGGCGGTGCGCTGGTTGCCGCGCGGCGCCCGGATGTTCGTGTGGGTCGTGCTCATTTCACGTGCTCCTTTGCGATGCGTGCGATGGCGCCGGACTGCACGAGCGCTGTCACGGCCTCCATGTCGGGAGAGAGGAAGCGGTCCGGACCGGGACCAGCGGCGACCGTGCGGACGAGATCGCGCACGGCGCCGGTGGCGGGGCCCGCTTCGAGCGGCGCGCGCAGGTCGAGTGCGCGCGCGCCGGTGAGGATCTCGATCGCGAGCACCCGCCCCAGGCCGTCGATCGCGCGGCGGAGCTTGCGGCCGGCGGCCCAGCCCATCGAGACATGGTCCTCCTGCATCGCCGACGACGGGATGGAGTCGACGGATGCCGGTGCCGCGAGCCGCTTGAGCTCCGACACGATGCCGGCCGCAGCGTACTGTGCGATCATGAGGCCCGAGTCGACCCCGACCTCGTCGGCGAGGAACGGAGGCAGTCCGTGGTTGCGTGCGGGGTCGAGTGCGCGATCGGTGCGGCGCTCCGAGACCGAGGCGACATCGGCGACCGAGATGGCCAGGAAGTCGAGCACCGCGGCGACCGGTGCGCCGTGGAAGTTTCCGTTGGATTCGATGCGGCCGTCGATCGTGATGATCGGGTTGTCGATCACGCTCGCGAGCTCACGACCGGCGATGGTCGCGGCGTAGCCCATCGTGTCACGAGCGGCGCCGTGCACCTGGGGCGAGCAGCGCAGCGAATACGCGTCTTGGACCCGCCCGTCCTCGGGGCCCTTGTGGCTGTGCACGATCGGCGAGTCTCCGAGGAAGGCGCGAAGATTCGCGGCCGACGCGGCCTGCCCGACCTGCGGACGCAGTGCCATCAGATCGGCGGCGAAGACGGCATCCGTCCCGAGCTGCGACTCGATCGACATCGCGGCCGCGATGTCGGCGGTGATGAGCAGCTCTTCGAGATCGTGCAGCGCGAGCACGAGCATGCCCAGCATCCCGTCGGTGCCGTTGATGAGGGCGAGGCCCTCCTTCTCGACGAGCGTGAGCGGCTCGATGCCGGCGGCGGCGAGAGCCTCGGATGCCGGAACTGATTCCGTCTCGGTTCGCTCACTCGATGACCGGAAGTCATGAACGCGGACCTCGCCCTCTCCCATGGTCGCGAGAGCGATGTGGGCCAGGGGGGCGAGGTCGCCCGAGCAGCCGAGCGAACCGTACTCGCGCACGATCGGCGTGATGCCGGCGTTCAGCAGCGCCGCGTAGGTCTCGACCACGACCGGCCGCACACCCGTGCGCCCAGAGGCGAGCGTCTGCAGGCGAAGCAGCTGCAGCCCGCGGACGACCTCACGCTCGACCTCTGGCCCGGTGCCGGCGGCGTGCGACCGGATGAGGCTCGCCTGCAGCTGCCGGCGGCGATCCGGAGCGATGAAGGTCGTCGCGAGAGCGCCGAACCCGGTGGAGACGCCGTAGTGCGGGTTCGGATCGGCGGCGAGACCGTCGATCACGCTGCGGGTCGCGGCGACGCGCTCGAGTGCGTCGGGGGCGATGACGACAGGTGCGCCGTGGCGCACGACGGCGACGACGTCGGCGGGGCTCAGCGGTGCGGTGCCGACCAGGACTGCGGGCAGATCACTCATATCTCGATTCCACACCGTGGAGGTCGCGCGAGGCAGGGGATCGTGTCATCCTTTGTCTGTGATCCCAGACATTTCGGATGCCGGCTCCTCCCAGGTGCCCGCGGCCGAGAACACGTTGCGCATCCTGCGCTACCTCGCGGGCCGCCCGGCGCCGGTCGCGGCATCCGCCATTGCGAGAGAGCTCTCGCTCCCGCGATCCACCGTCTATCACTTGCTCACCACGCTCGCGACTCACGGGTTCGTCCTGCACCTGCGCGAAGATCGCCGATGGGGGCTGGGAACCTCTGCGTTCGAGCTCGCCGGAGGGTACGCAAGACAGCAGCCGCTCGCGCGAGTAGGACGCCCGCTGGTCGCGGCGCTCTCCGACCGTCTCGGCGAGAGCGCGCACCTGGCGGTCATGAGCGGAGGCGACGTCCTCTACATCGTCGAGGAGCGCGCCCCGCGACGGCCAGCCCTGATCACCGACGTGGGAGTCCGGCTGCCGGCGCATCTCACCGCGTCCGGACGGGCGATGCTCGCCTCACTCCCGCGCGAGCAGGTGCGCGCCCTGTACCCCAGCGCCTCCGCGTTCCCTGACCGCACCGGGCTCGGGCCTCGTACGCCTCGCGAACTGCGCGAATTGCTGCGCGAAGTCCGCGCCCGCGGGTACGCGACGGAGGACAGCGAGGTCGCCGACGGGCTGCGCAGCGTCGGAGTCGCAGTGCACGATCATACGGGCTGGCCGATCGCCGCGGTGGCGGTGACCTGGGCCGACGGCGACCTCGACCAGGGCGCACTGGCGGATGCCGTCGGATCGACCGCCGCGACTCTCGAGACGCGACTCAAGCGCTGACGGAACGACAGCCGTCGTTGCGCAGCGAATCCTCACGTTGCTCGTGCGGCGTTTGCACCGTTAACGCAAGAAAGACCACCCAGCTTTGGGTGGTCTTTCTTGTTTAAAAGAAGTCCGGCGGTGTCCTACTCTCCCACAGGGTCCCCCCTGCAGTACCATCGGCGCTGTGAGGCTTAGCTTCCGGGTTCGGAATGTGACCGGGCGTTTCCCTCACGCTATGGCCGCCGAAA
>NZ_JYJB01000005.1 GCF_000956475.1 Microbacterium hydrocarbonoxydans | reverse complement strand
AGGTGGGGCGCCGGGAGGAACCCCGGGTTCAGGGAGCGAAGGGGCCGACGTCGGCCGTGGTCAGCGGCTCGCGCATCGCGTGAGCGGGCGTCAGCTCGTGTGCGCCCACGTCTGCCGCGCCGGTGCGCTTGCGCCCCTCGATGTCGTCACGGACCCAGGCGGAATGATCCTGCGTCGCCGCATCCACGGCGGGGCTGCCTGCGCCGATGCGGAGCACGTCGGCCGCGTCGCGCACGAGACGCGGATCGACGCGGATGAACCCGCCGGCGGGCAGGTCGCCGTCGGCGGCGGCGCCCCACAGGATGTTGCCTGCCCAGGTGAAGCCCGTCCCCGTGGGCACGGTGGCGAGCGTGCCGGAGTCGCCGACCAGGATGTTGTCGACGATCACGCAGTCGGCGGGCGGGATCGGCCGGTGCGTCTCGCCCGAGATGCCGCCCGTGTTGCCGACGATCGTGTTGAGCGCGACGCGCACACGGTCGACCGCGTCGTTCTTGTTGCGCGAGTTGGCGGGCTCGCCCTCGTAGTGGTCGCGCACCGTGCCAGCGCCGAGCACGATCGCCGTGTCGGCGGTCTCGCCGATGTAGTTGTTCACGATCACGTGGTCATTGCCGTAGATGCGGATGCCGCGCTCGCCGCGGATGATGTGGTTCGATTCCACCCGGGTGCGGTTGCCGTGACGGAGGACGATGCCGCCTCCGCTGTCGCGGATCGTGTTGAAGCGCACGACGTTGTCACTCGACTTCACCGAGATCGCCTCGGGGTCGCCGTTCGTGCGCTCGAACAGGTTGTACTCGACGGTCGCCCGTGCGCTGCTGAGAGCACGGGGGCTCACGCCGAGCCGAATCGGCTCTCCGCCGTTGTCTCCGGCGAAGCTGTGATCCGAGAAGTAGTTGTGGTGGATGTGCACGTTCTCGGCCATCTCGGTCGAGTTCGCTCCCTCGACGCCGAGGAAGATGCCCAGCGTCGACTTGTGATGGAAGTGGTTGTACTCGATCACCGTGTTGTCGGCCCGCACCATCATGCAGTGCATCCCCTCGATGTCCGCGAGAGTGAACTCGTTGCGGCTGAGGGTGATCGCGTTGCAGGTCGGCGCGATCTCGATCGTCGTCGACTGCGTGAAGACGAATCCGCTGATGACGATGTCGTGCGCGTCCTGGAACAGGAAGCTCTGCGAGCCCGTGAGCGTCACTCCGCCGATCGAGGCGGCCATGATCGTGAGCGGCTTGTTCCAGCGTCCGCCGGCTCCCGTGAGATCGATCGGCGCCCCGTCGGGAACGGCGTAGGTCCCGTCGGCGACGATGATGGTGCCGCCGTCGGTCGTCGAGGCGATCGCCGCGCGCAGTTCGTCGATGCTGGACACGTGCGAGTAGGGGCCGCGTCCCGGCAGCATCGGCACGACGCGAGCGGATGCCGCGGGGCGGCCGAGCACGGTGGCTCCTGCCTGCTGCGGCAGGGTGATGGCCGCAGCGGCGCCGGCGACCGCGGACAGGATGAAGGTTCTGCGTTTCATGGGATTCCTCCTCGTTGAGGGATGGCCCTTCGTCTCGGTCGCCTTCGGCGTCCTCGCTCAGGAACCGGGGTTTGTGGTGGACCTTTCGGCTCGGTCGCCTGCGGTGGCCTCGCTCAGGAACCGGTGCGTCGGTCAGGAACCGGGGTTCAGGAAGAGCTCGATCACGGGCACGGGGGAGTGGGGACGCTGGATCGGCAGCTGCAGAGTGAGAGTGCCCTCGGGCAGCCCGCCCATCAGCGTGTTCTGGGCCACGCGGTCGGGGTCGATGTGCAGGGGGATCAGCTCGGAGGCATCCGTCATCAGCTGGGCGTAGGCCACCTTGCCGGCGAGTCCCGGCAGATGCAGGTGCTTGAACGGCCAGGAGAAGAGGTGCACGTAGAGCCGGTCGCCGCGCAGCGTGTAGCGGGTGTCGCTCGGTGCCTTCCAGGGCGCCGGGCCTGCACCGTGGATCGAACGCGCGTGGTCGTCCATCCACGTCGCGATCTCGTCGAACGTCCGCTGCGCGACGGGGTCGATCCGACCCCGGCCGTCAGGCCCCACGTTCAGCAGCAGGTTGCCGTCTTTCGACACTCCGTCGATCAGCAGCTTGATCAGCGACTCCGAGCTCTTGGAGTCGAGGTTGTCGCGGTCGTAGCCCCAGCTGCCGTTGAGCGTCTGACAGGCCTCCCACGCGACCGGCTCGCCGTCGCGCGTCATCGGCTCGAGGGGCTGGTACTGCTCGGGAGTCACGATGTCGCCGGGAATCCCGAGCCGATCGTTCACGATGATCTGCGGCTGCAGGGCCCTGACCATGCAGAGCAGGTTCTCGGCATCCCAGTCCTCCGCTCCCTTGCCGCCCCAGTAGTCGGCGCGGTGGGTGTAGGAGAAGTCGAAGAACAGGTAGTCGATCTGCCCGTACCCCGTCAGCAGCTCGCGGACCTGGCCGTGCAGATAGCGCTGGTAATCGCGGATGTCTCGATCGGCGGCGGCGGTCTTGAAGTCCTCGTCATCGCGCTGCGGATGCGTGCCGTCGACAGGGAACGACCGGTGGTGCCAGTCGATCAGCGAGTAGTAGAGACCGACCCGAAGCCCTTCGGCACGGCACGCCTCGACGAACTCGGCGACGGCATCGCGGCCGAACGGGGTGTTCATCGAGGTGTAGTCAGTGAGTGCGGAGTTCCACAGGCAGAAGCCGTCGTGGTGCTTCGCGGTCAGCACGACGTAGCCCGCGCCCGCGGCCTTCGCCGTGCGCGCCCACGCTCGCGGGTCGTAGCGATCCGGGTCGAAGTGCGCGAAGTACGGCTCGTACTCGGCATCCGTCATGCGCTCATGGTTCTTGACCCACTCGTGCCGGGCGGCCAGTGAATACAGGCCCCAGTGCACGAACATACCCAGGCGTGCGTCGGTGAACCAGGTGAGGGATGCGGATGCCGTCATGAGGGGTCTCCTTCGGAGGGCGCAGGGGATGCCGGGGCGACGAGCGCTGCGCGGAGAGCCGCGAGCTCCTCGATCGTGAAGCCATGGGCGAGCAGATACTCGGCGGCCGATCCCCATTCGGCATCGAGCGCGGCGAGCGTCGCGCTCATCACCTCGGCAGGGGACTCGGTCGCGAGCATCCAGGCGTGCTGCGACTTCGGGTACTTCGCCGCGAGGCGCTCAGACGTCGCGCGACGGTGCTCCGCCGGGATGAGCTGCGAGGTGAGGGCGTAGTCGGAGACGACGGCATCGCGGTCGGCGCCGACCGCCGAGAGCACGAGCGCGATGACGACCCCGGTGCGATCCTTCCCCGCGGTGCAGTGCACGAGGGTGGGCTCGCCCGCTGCGATCATCCGGGCGGCGGCGACCAGCTGCGCGGAGGATCCGCTCAGCAGGTGCGCGTAGATCTCGCCGAGGCTGTAGTCCTCGAGAAAGAAGGACCTGGTCGATCCGAGGTACAGGGGCAGCCGCGTGATCGCGACGCCCTCGAGCGCCGTGACGTCCTCCGCCGCCTCGTCGTCGGCGCGCAGATCGAGGATCCGGCGGATGCGGGTGCGCAGAGCATCCGCTCCTTCCTCGTCGAGGCCGGCGAGGTGGCCCGACCGGAACAGCCGCCCCTCGCGGATCACGCCCCCCGCCGCGGACATGCCGCCGACGTCGCGGAACCCTGTGAGCCCGTCGACTGCGATCACCGTCACGGCTCAGCCCTTGAGCGCGCCGGACGTGAGTCCGCGGGCGAAGGAGCGCTGGAACAGCAGGAACACGATCACCGAGGGTGCGAGAGCCAGCAGCGACGCCGCCATCACGACGCCTGGCGTGACCTCCGGCTCGATGCGGAGCGTCCGCAACGCGAGGGGGAGCGTGTAGGTGGCGCTCGACTGCGAGACGAGCAGGGGCAGCAGATACTGATCCCAGATCATCGTGAAACCGAACACTCCGATCACACCGAGCGCCGGCTTGCACAGCGGGACGATGATCTGCGCGAACACGCGAAGCTCGCTGGCGCCGTCGATGCGGGCGGCCTCTTCGAGTTCGAGCGGCACGTCCTTCATGAACTCGGTCATCACGAGGATCGAGAACGCCCATGCTCCGAGGGGGACGATCATGCCCGCGAGGGTGCCCATCAGGTTCAGGTGGACCACGGGCAGGTCGGCGAGCAGGATCGACAGCGGAAGGGCGAGGATCTCCTCGGGCAGCATCATCGTGGCGAGGATCGCGACCATGACCAGGGCGGAGAAGCGGAACTTCTTGCGGGCCAGGGCGTATCCCGCGAGCACCGACACGATCACCTGCAGCAGCAGGCCGAAGCCGACCACGAAGAACGAGTTGGCGAGGTAGCCGAGAACGCCGAAGTCGAAGGCGATCGCGAAGTTCTCGAGCGTCGGGCGGTTCGGGATCACGCTGAGGTCGGTCGGGTCCGACACCTCGCTGAAGGCGCCGGACAGCAGGGCGATCAGGGGTCCGGCGAAGAGGGCGACGACCACGGCGTAGATCACGACCTTGACGGCGATCCCGACGACGGTGCGGCTCTCGGTCAGGCCCAGGGCCGTGTCTGTTCCGACGCTCATGCGTCCTTCTTCCTGCGGGTCATCAGCTGCACCGCGAGGGTGAGCACGAGGGTCGCGAGGAACAGCAGCACGGCGCCGGCGGAGCCGACTCCGAGCTTGCCCTGCTCCAGGCCGAGCTTGTAGAGGAGGGTCATGACGACCTCGGTCGCGCCGTTCGGGCCGCCGTTGGTCATCAGGAACACCTCGGTGAACACCCGGAACCCGCGGATCGCGGCAAGGATGAACAGGATCGTGAACACGGGGCGCAGACCGGGAAGCGTCACGTGGACGATGCGCTGCCAGCGGTTGGCTCCGTCGACCGTCGCAGCCTCGTACAGGCCCCGGTCGATGCCGGCGAGGCCGGCGAGGATGATCATCATGTCGTAGGGCCCGCCGCGCCAGATGCCCATCAGCATGACCGACCACATGGCCGAGTCCGGGCTGTTGATGTACTCGCTGGGGCCGAGGCCGACGAGTCCGATGATGTTGTTGAGGAACCCGTCGGCCGACGGGTAGTACATGATGCGCCACAGCTCCGCGACGACGGCCATGGGGACGACGACCGGGAGGAACGCGGCCGAGCGGATGAACGAGAGCTTGCGGGTCTGGCCTTCGAGCAGCAGTGCGAGCAGGAACCCCAACAGCAGGCATCCGACCGTCTGGCCGACGGCGAGGATCACGGTGTTGATCGTGGCATCGCGGAACGCGGGGTCGGAGAGGATCACCTGGTAGTTCTGCGCGCCGACGAACTCGTTGCCGAGGTACGGGCGCACGTTCTCCACCGACATCTGGATGGCCTGGACCATCGGGATGTAGCGGAACACGAGGAAGAGCAGGAGGGCGGGCGTGAGGAACGCCCACGGGATCCACCACTGGCCCTGCGTGCGGTGGCGGCGACGCCGCCGGGCGGGCGGCGGGAACGCGATGGCCCCCGCCGCTGCCTTGGGAGCGTCTGCCGCCGTGGCGGCGTCGGCTGCGTGGATGGTCACTGCTTGAGGATTCCCTGCGTCAGGAGCTCGGCCGTCAGCTTGCCGTCGAGCTTGGTGAGTTCGTCTTCGACGTCGAGCGAGCAGTCGGCGAGGAGGGCGTTGATGGTGTCGGCGCTCATCTGGCGCACCGGGGTCCAGCTCGGGATGGTCGGGGCGTAGTGGCCGCTGTCCTTGTAGGCGTCGGCGAACGTCTTCCAGCGGGCGTCGTCGCGGACGTCGGCGATGTCGACCTTCTCGTTGACGGGGAGCTGGATGGCGAACGCCTCGGTGCCCTCCATGCCGAACTTCTGCGCCTCGGGGCTGATGTACCAGTCGGCGAACGCCGTCTGCCCCTTCTCGTTCTCGGAGCCGGCCATCAGGTACACCGTGCCGCCCTCTGCGAGCACCGAATGGTCCTTCGGCCCCTCGGGCATCGGGACGACCTCGTACTTGTCGGCGCCGAGCACCTTGTCGAAGCGCGGCATCATGTACGGCCCTGTGACGTACATTCCGGTGACGCCCGATTCGAAGGTCTCATTCGTGGGCGGGGTGTCCATGCTGACGGCTCCCGGCTGGATGACTCCGGCCTTGCACTGCAGGTCGCGGAACCACGTGGTGGCCTCGACCGCCTCGTCGGATGTCATCGAGGGAAGCCATTCGTCGCCCGAGCCGGTGATGAAGTCGCCACCCGCCGACCACAGGAAGTTCGAGAAGTACCAGGAGGCGTACCCGCGCTTGGTGGAGCCGGGAACCGCGAGGCCGTATGTGTCGGCCTGGCCGTCGCCGTCGGGGTCGTTCTTGGTGAAGGCCGTCGCGACCTCGAGCATCTCGTCCCAGTTCGTCGGAGCCTCGAGCCCCAAGTTCTGCAGCCAGTCGCTGCGGATGTAGAGAGCGTTGGCCTGGGCGGAGTAGGGGATGCCGTAGGTCTTGCCGTCGACCGCCTTGCCGGCGTCGATGGCCTGAGGCGACAGGTCCTTCGAGTTCTTGATGTCCTTGAGGTCGATCTCGCGCAGGATTCCCTGCGTCTGCATCGTGCCGAGCTGGCTGACGTCGTTCAGGACGATGTCGGGAAGATCCTTCTGACCCGCGCGCTGAGCGAGCTTGGTCTCGAAGTCGTCGAAGATCGCGGTGACCTCGGCCTTGTAGCCGGTGGCCTCGGTGAAGGCCTCGACCTGCCGGATGGTCGCCGCCTCGCTGGCGCTGCCGGGTGTGGTTCGGGTCCACACCTCGAGCACGGCCTCATCGTCCTGCTTCACGCCGGATCCGCCGCCGGCAGCGGGTGCCGCACTGGTGCAGCCGGCGAGCGCGAGGGTGGCGACGCCGAGGACGGCGGCTGCTTTCATCTTTGTGTGCATGGGTTCTCCCAGGTTTGGCAAACGCTTGCCACTTTGCAAGACGTCGTTGGCGAATCTAACCTAGGGATGCGAGCGCTGTCAATCATTGATCGGATGTTTCGCCTTCGAAGGAGATCGCATGGAACGTTTTAAGCTGCGTCTGGTCATGGAGGAGCGACGTCGATCCGACGTCTATCCGGCCGAGGTCCTGGCCGGTATCGACCGTATCGCGGACCTGGTCAGGCCGTTCCTCACCGCGCAGGAGCTGGCCGACCAGCCCGAGGCGCTGCGCGATGTCGATGTGCTGCTCACCGGGTGGGGCGCGCCCGTGATCGATGCGGCGCTGCTCGAGCGCGCGCCACGGCTGCGGGCCGTGCTGCATGCGGCGGGTTCGGTCAAGCATGTCGTGACCGACGCGGCATGGGAGCGCGGGGTCGTCGTCGTCTCGGCGGCGGCGGCGAACGCCGAGCCGGTCGCGGCGATGACGGCGGCCCAGATCCACCTCGCGGCGCGCGGTGTTCCAGGGTCTCGTCGTGTCTACCGCGCCGAGCGTTCTCTGGCCGCGTCGCGTGTGGCCTCGGGGGCGCGAGAGAGCACCGTGGGCCTGGTGGCGCTGGGGGAGATCGGCCGGCGGGTCGCGCAGAGGCTGCGCGGAACGGGCGTGCGGATGCTCGCTGCCGACCCGTTCGCGACCGCCGAAGCCGCCGAGGCTCTGGAGGTCGAGCTGGTCTCGCTCGACGAGCTGTTCGAGCGCTCGCAGGTCGTGAGCCTGCACGCACCGCTGCTGCCGTCGACGACCGGGATGATCGGCGAGGCGCTTCTCGAGCGGATGCCGCAGGGCGCGACCCTCATCAACACCGCTCGCGGGGGACTGATCGACGAGCCGGCGCTGATCGAGGTGCTCATCCGGCGAGCCGATCTGACCGCTCTGCTCGATGTCACGGTGACGGAGCCGCCGGCATCCGATTCGCCCCTCTGGACTCTCGACAACGTCGAGCTCACTCCGCATGTCGCGGGCTCGATGGGCGCTGATCGCGCCGCGATGGGACAGCTCGTCTGCGAGGAGCTGGAGCGCCTGATCGACGGTCGTCCGCTGCGGCACGAGATCACTCAGGAAGCGCTTGCTCGGATGGCCTGACCGGCAACCGCTTGCCAGGGTCATGCCGTCCGTGCCGATTGCGCGCAGGAGCGGTCGTGGGAAGGGCTGCGGACACTATGCTCAGAGCATGAGCTCTCCGGAAAGCCTTTCCCGGCAACGGCAGGCCCGCACGGCACGTGGCGCCGCCGCCACTCTGCACGACGTCGCCCGCGAGGCCGGTGTGTCGCTCGCCACCGCGTCCCGCGTTCTGAACGGGTCCGAGCGCAAGGTCGCCGAGTCGTTCCGCGAACGGGTGGAAGCTGCGGCGAAGGCGCTCGGGTACACGGCGAACGTCTCTGCGCAGGCCACGGCCCGGGGCACCTCGCCCGTGATCGCACTGCTCGTCGCCGACATCGCCGACCCGTACTTCGGGCTGCTCGCCTCTGGTGTGGCCCGCGGCGCGGACGAGCACGGGCTGGTCGTGACGATCGCGATCACCGAGCGCGACCCCGATCGTGAAGCGCGCATCATCCGGGCGCTGCGGGGGCAGCGTCCGCAGGGGCTCATCCTCTCGGCATCCCGCACCGATGACACCGAATCCGACACCGCCCGAGAGCTCGCCGATTTCGCCGCGCTCGGCGGGCGCATCGTGACGTTCGGCGCCGGAGGCGCAGAGAACACGCACGTCGAGATCGACAACCGCTCGGGCGCGGAGGAGCTCGGCAGACGCATGGCCGGGCTCGGCTACCGCTCGGCGATCGCGATCGGCGCAGCGTCCGGCGTCCGCACCTCGGACGACCGTCTCGCTGGCTTCCGCGCCGGTTTCGAGGGCGGCGGCGGCGCACTCGGGCGGGTGCTCCGCGGCGACTTCCGTCGGGAGTCCGGTGCAGAGCTCATGACCCAGGCGCTCGCGGAGGACATCGAGCCGGGCACGCTGGTCTTCTGCATCAGCGACGTCGTCGCGATCGGCGCGATGTCGGCGCTGCGTGCCGCCGGGCGCGAGATCGGGACCGACATCGCGGTGTGCGGCTTCGACGACGTCCCCTCCAGCATCGATGTCACGCCGGCTCTCACGACCGTGCGCATCCCTCTGGCCGAGGTCGGCTACCAGGCGTTCCGCGCGACCGTCGACGCCGACTGGGTGCAGCCGCCGCTGCCTCTCGAGGTCATCGTGCGCGCGAGCACTCCGGGCCTGTCATGACGCGGGTGGTCCTCGCGCCCGACAGCTTCAAGGGCACGATCACCGCAGCGGATGCCGCTGCCGCTCTCGCCGAGGGATGGGCCTCGACCGACCCGGCTGCGGAGTTCGTGCACCGGCCGATGGCGGACGGCGGAGAGGGAACCGTCGCGGCCTTCGCTGCGGCCGTGCCTGGTGCGCGGCCGATGCCGATCACGGTCGACGGTCCGGCAGGCGTGCCCGTCGAGACCTCCTGGCTGCTGCTGCCCGACGGCACCGCGGTGATCGATCTGGCGTCGACGAGCGGGATCGAGCTCCTCGACGAGCTGCGACCGTGGGATGCGGACACCACGGGTCTCGGCCAGGCGCTCGTGGCCGCGCTCGACCACGCAGTCGCGAGGATCGTCGTCGGAATCGGCTCGAGCGCCTCGACAGACGGCGGCACGGGGATGCTGTCGGCGCTCGGCGCACGGTTCCTCGATGCCGAGGGAGAGCCGGTCGCGCGCGGAGCGCGGGGACTCTCGGACATCGTCTCGGCCGATCTGTCGAACCTCAGAGCCGCTCCTGAGGTTCGCGTGCTCACCGACGTGACCAACCCGCTCGCGGGGCCTCGCGGCGCGGCCGCCGTCTTCGGACCGCAGAAGGGGCTCACGCCCGTGGATATCCCTGCGGTCGACGCCGAGCTTGCACGTGTCGCCGCGCTGCTCGAGCTCGATGCGGAGCTGCCGGGCACGGGCGCGGCGGGGGGAGCAGGCGGAGCGCTCGTGGCGTGGGGAGCGACGCTCGCGCCCGGCGCCGCCGAGGTGGCGGAGCTGATCGGACTCGCCGAGGCGATCGCCGAGGCCGACGTCGTGATCACCGGGGAGGGCTCCTACGACGGGCAGTCCGGCGACGGCAAGGTGCCCTCGTTCATCGCCGCGCTCGCGGCCTCGGCGGATGCCGCGGCCATGCTGGCTGCGGGCCGCATCACGGCGGATGCCGACACCTCTCTGTTCACGGCATCCGCATCGCTCACGGAACTCGCCGGTTCTTCGGCTTCCGCGCTCGCCGACCCCGCACGCTGGCTGCGTGCCGCCGGCGCGGCTCTCGCCGCGACCCGCTGGCCCTGAGCCTCGCGCGGGCTGCCATCCACCTCAGGCCTCAGATGCGATTGGCGCCGATCCGAACCGGATCAGCGCCACCCGCGTGCGGGAGCCGGTCTGTCAGCCGCCCAGCGCTGCCGACACGACGGCGCGGGCCTCGTCCTGGACCTCGGCGAGGTGCTCCGGGCCCATCAGGCTCTCGGCGTAGAGCTTGTAGACGTCTTCTGTACCGGACGGGCGCGCCGCGAACCACGCGTGCTCGGTCTGCACCTTGAGGCCGCCGATCGCCGCGCCGTTGCCCGGCGCGTGCGACAGCTTCGCCGTGATCTGCTCGCCTGCGAGGGTCGTCGCGCTGACAGCATCCGGTGCCAGCTTTCCGAGGGTCGACTTCTGCTCGGGCGTCGCCGGGGCATCCACGCGCTGGTAGGCGGAGGACCCGAAGGCCTCCTCGAGCTCGCGGTATCGCTCCGACGGCGTCTTGCCCGTCACGGCGATGATCTCGGCCGCGAGCAGGCACAGCAGGATGCCGTCCTTGTCGGTGGACCAGACCGAACCGTCCTTGCGGAGGAACGAGGCGCCAGCCGACTCCTCGCCGCCGAAGGCGACCGAGCCGTCGAGCAGACCGGGGACGAACCACTTGAACCCGACGGGGACCTCGAGCAGACGCCGTCCCAGAGACTCCGCGACGCGGTCGATGATCATCGAGGACACGAGCGTCTTGCCGATCGCGGCGTCCCGCGGCCACTCCGCGCGGTGCGAGAAGAGGTAGTCGATCGCGACGGCGAGGTAGTGATTCGGGTTCATGAGTCCGGCGTCCGGAGTGACGATGCCGTGTCGGTCGGCATCCGCGTCGTTGCCGGTGAGAACGTCGAAGTCGCCCTTCTTGGCGACCAGCGAGGCCATCGCCGAGGGAGACGACGGATCCATGCGGATCTTCTCGTCCCAGTCGAGGGTCATGAAGCGCCAGGTCGGATCGACCTCGGGGTTCACGACCGTGAGGTCGAGGTCGTACACCTCGGAGATCAGAGCCCAGTACTCGACGGATGCTCCGCCCAGCGGGTCTGCGCCGATGCGCACCCCCGCGTTGCGGATCGCGTCGACGTCGATGATCGAGGAGAGGTCGCGAACATAGGCGTCGCGGAAGTCATAGCTGCCGAGGGTGTCGGCATCGATGTCGGCGAAGCGGATGCGCTTGACGCCGTCGAGACCGGCGGCGATCAGCTCGTTCGCGCGGTTGGCGATCCAACCAGTGGCGTCGGTGTCGGCAGGTCCCCCGTGCGGGGGGTTGTACTTGAAGCCCCCGTCGCGCGGCGGGTTGTGGCTCGGAGTCACGACGATGCCGTCCGCGCGGCCGGCGTCATCCGCAGACAGGGCGCGGTTGTAGGTGAGGATCGCGTGGCTGAGCGCCGGAGTCGGCACCCACGCATCGCGGGCGTCGACGCGCACGTCCACGCCGTTCGCCACGAGCACCTCGATCGCGCTGCGCTCGGCGGGCAGCGAGAGCGCGTGCGTGTCGCGGCCGAGGAACAACGGGCCCGAGATGCCCTGGCCGTTGCGGTAGTCGACGATCGCCTGCGTGGTCGCGAGGATGTGGTTCTCGTTGAAGCTGTTCGAGAGGGATGAGCCGCGATGACCGCTGGTTCCGAACACGACGCGCTCCGAGGCGACGTCGGGATTCGGCTGGCGATCGTAGTACGCGGCGATCAGTTCGTCGACATCGATCAGGTCAGTTTCCTCCGCGGGGAGGCCGGCACGGCTGGTCATGCAGACAGTCTGCACCGACCGAGCCGTTCGCGCACCTCGGACTTCTGAGGGGCGCAGGTATTCGAGCCGAAAACCCGGCGTCGAGCGGACCGGGAGGACAGGGCTAAGGTGAAACGCGTGACCGAACGCCGCACATACAGCTACCTGGGACCTGCAGGAACCTTCACGGAAGCGGCGCTCGACCAGGTTCCCGAAGCTCGCGGGCAGGACTGGCGCGCTGTGCACAACGTCGGCGAGGCGCTCGACGACGTGCTCTCCGGCAGATCGTACGCCGCCATGATCGCGATCGAGAACTCGATCGAAGGTGGCGTCTCCACCACGCAGGACGCGCTGGCGACGCTCCCAGGGCTCCGCATCATCGGCGAATATCTCGTGCAGGTGAACTTCGTGCTCGTGGCACCGCGGGGAACCCCGCTGTCCGACGTGCACGTGATCGCGGCCCATCCCGTCGCCTACGCGCAGTGCCATGGCTGGCTCGGCGCGCATCTGCCCCAGCATGCGCATGTGCCCGCGGCATCCAACGTCGCCTCCGCCATCGGCGTGCTCGAGGGCACTCTGCCGGCCCAGGCGGCGATCGCCCCTCCCGGCATCGTGCGCCACTACGACGTCGACGTGCTCGCAGAGGACATCGGCGACAACAAGCAGGCCGTCACCCGCTTCGTGCTCGTGACGCGGACGACCCGATCACCCGAACCGACCGGCGCCGACAAGACCTCGCTGATCGTCGAGCTGCCGCATGATCATCCGGGGTCGCTCCTCGAGATGCTCGAGCAGTTCTCCACTCGCGGCATCAACCTCTCGCTCATCGAGTCGCGCCCGATCGGCGACGAGCTCGGCCGCTATCGGTTCGTGATCGACGCCGACGGCCATGTCAACCATGAGCGCATGGCCGATGCTCTGCTCGGCATCCGCCGGTTCAGTCCCCGCGTCGTCTTCCTCGGCTCGTACCCGCGCGCCGACCGGCAGATCGTGCAGTATCCGGAGAGGTACGAGGACGAGGTGTTCGTCGAGGCGCGTGACTGGCTGCGCGGCATCCTCACGGGCGAGCCCGAAGACTGACGGCAGGGCATCCGCATCCCGGCCGTAGGCAGACGGACCCGCCTCGGACGGGCCCGGCCGCTCGACCCCGCTCAGTGCTCCCGGAACATCGGCCAGGCGCTGCCCGGCGTCATATGCGTGTGCAGCGCTCCCTTGGCCGATTCCAGACTGGGGTAGGTGCCCACTGCGGCGTCGGAGCCCGCCATCACCACCGTGTAGCCGTCGCCGTCATGGCGGATGCTGCCCACCACTCCGTTCGTGCCGTAGGCGACCCACAGCGCCAGGGTCTTCGTCGTGCTCATCATCGAACCCCTTCCATCGGGGCCGACGCTACGCCCCTGGTCGGAGAAAGACCAGGGGTTGACAGCCGGGTGTCGGGAGATCAGATCGAAGCGGCGATGAGCTCGAGCGTCTGCGCGCGACCGGGTGCTGCGTCGCGCGGCTCGGCCTCGTAGGCTCCGGCGACCGGCGACAGCATGACCTCGTCGACCCCGTGGCGCTCGGCGAACGAGCGCACCTCGGCGGCGACGGACTCGCCGGTGCCGACGAACCAGCGCTCACGCGCGGCGGCGACGACCTGATCGGTGGCGGCATCCGACTCCGCTGCGGCCGCCTGCTCGACGGTCTCGAGTGCAGTCAGCGGCTGGTTCAGGCGCAGCCTCGCCATCATGCGCAGCTGCGGGAGCGCCCTGGCTTCGGCCTCCTTCTGCGTGGGAGCCGCGACGGCGTTGACCGTCAGGAACGTGCGGGGCTCGGGGTGCTGCTCGCTGGGGCGATAGCCGGAGCGGTACAGGTCGAGCGCTCGGTCAAGGCCCTGGCCCGAGAAATGGTTCGCGAACACGTAGGGCAGGCCGGCGGATGCTGCGAGCTGCGCCGAATAGTCGCTCGAGCCGAGCAGCCAGATCTCGGGCGCCCCGGTCGCCGCCGGTGTGGCGTGCACGGTGTACTCGCCGCCCGAGGTGAAGCGCACGGTCGCACCCTCGCCGCCGAGAAGAGCGCCGATGTCCTGCACGTGGCGGGGGAACTGCTCGACATCGCTCGTGGTGCCCGAGCCGCGCAGCAGCTGCGTGATCACCGGGTCGCTTCCCGGTGCGCGTCCGAGACCGAGATCGACGCGTCCGGGCGCGATGGCCTCGAGGGCGGCGAACTGCTCAGCGACGATGAGCGGCGCGTGGTTGGGGAGCATGACTCCGCCGGATCCGAGGCGGATGCTCGTCGTGCGCGTCGCCGCCGCCGCGATCAGGACCGGGGGAGTCGTGGATGCCACGGCCGGCATGTTGTGGTGCTCGGCGAACCAGTAGCGGCGGTATCCCAGCCGATCTGCGGTCTGCGCGAGGCTCAGCGAGGCGGAGATCGCCTCGGCGCTGGTCTGCCCGGTGCGCACCGGGACGAGGTCGAGGACGGAGAGCGAGGTGGAAGTCATCACCTGGCCCAACGGTCAGGGAGGGCGGGGCATTCCCCGCCCTCCCTCGAGCGTGTCGTCTGCGCCTCAGGCGGCGACCGGCTTGCGTGACTCGAACGCCTCGGCGAGAGCCGCGCGCCCGAGTCGGTACCGGATGTGCCACGCCGCGCTGTAGCTCTGCTCCGGGAGCGACTCGAGCAGAGCCCTGTCCTCGGTGCAGAGACCTTCACGCGCGGCTTCGCGCAGGAGATCGTCTCGCAGAGCCGGGTACTCCATGCTGGCGAGGAAACGATCGAGCGTGGGGGAGAGCAGCATGATGGTCGTCCTTTCCGTGTCGGAGTTGCTCCGCCGCGGAGGTTCCGCAGACGGGTCGACGCGGGGCGGACGCGTGGTCCGCCCCGCCATGGTTCAGGCGTCGATCGCCTGCCTGCTGTCGCGCGACTCGACGTCGATCTTGCGCGGCTTGGCGCGTTCACTGACCGGGATGATCACGGAGAGCACGCCGCTCTCGTACGAGGCGCTGATCTTGTCGAGATCCACGCCCTCGCCGAGGGTGAACTGGCGCAGGAACTGGCCCGCGCCGCGCTCGCGTGCGAGCCAGCGCACGCCTTCTCGGCTGTCGGCCGTGCGCTGCGCGCGGATCGTGAGCTGCGAGCCGTCGAGGTCGACGTCGACCGACCCGGGGTCGACACCGGGAAGGTCTGCGTGAAGGACGTACTGCTCCCCGTCGCGGAACAGGTCCACCGGCATCAGCCGGGGTGCGCGAACGGAGTCGAGCACGCTCGCGGCGAAGCGATCGAGCTGACTGAACGGATCGAATGACAGTGCCATGAGGGTCTCCTTTCGTGCGAGGTTTTCACGAGACTTATCTGCATCTCGTGCTATAGATTTGTTATAGAACAACCCCGCGATTCAATGCAAGCCCTCGGGAAGGAAATCTCTCCACATGGTCGAACGAGACTCCCAGATGCCGGTCTACGGGATCGCGGTGGCGGCGCAGCTGCTCGGACTGCCCGAAGCGAGCCTGCGTCTGTTCGAGGCTAAGGGCCTGCTCACCCCGGCCCGCAGCGACGGGGGCACCCGCCGATACAGTGATGACGACATCGCGCGGCTGAGGCGCGTGACCGACCTCCGAGACGAGGGCATCAACATCGCCGGCATCCGTCGGGTGCTCGACCTGGAAGACGAGAACGCGAGCCTGCGCGAGCAGGCGGAGGACGGTCTATCAGGGGGTTGACCGCCGAGTTCGGCAGGCGTAGTCCGGGAGCATGGAGAGATTCCGCGACCGCAGAGAGGCCGGACGGATGCTGGCGGCTCGCCTTCGTGAGACGCCGCCCCCGAACGCGGTCGTCCTGGGGCTGCCGCGTGGCGGCGTGCCGGTCGCGGCCGAGGTGGCGCGGGCGCTCGACGCGCCGCTCGATGTTCTCGTCGTACGCAAGCTCGGCGTCCCATGGCATCCGGAGGTCGCGATGGGAGCGGTCGGAGAGGGCGGCGCGACCGTGCTCAACACCGAGGTCACGGCCGCGGCCAGGGTCGGCATCGGCGACCTCGAGAAGGTCGAAGCCCGGGAACGGCGCGAAGTCGAGATGCGCGTGCAGCGGTTCCGGCCCGGACATGGCCCCGTGTCGCTGAGAGAGCGCACCGCGGTCATCGTCGACGACGGCATCGCCACGGGAGCCACCGCCCGCGCGGCGTGCGCGATCGCGCGGGCCCGTGGCGCCGCATCCGTCGTCGTCGCCGTCCCCGTGGCAGCGCCCGACGCACTCCGAGCGCTGACCGAGGCCGATCGGGTCGTCTGCCTGAGTGCGCCCGAGGACTTCATGGCCGTCGGCATGCATTACGTCGACTTCCGGCAGGTGGAGGAGGGCGAGGTGGTCGATCTGCTGCGGGCCTCTCGCTGAGCGTTCTGGTCCCAGTACCGTGGGGGGCATGGATGCTGAGCTCTTCTACATACTGGTCGGCAGCGTCGTCGTCGCGGCGATCTCCCGCTGGCGCGGGTGGCCGGCGCCGCTCGTCGTCACGGTCGCGGCGCTCGCGGCATCCTTCCTGCCCTTCGTGCCCGACCTCGACATCGACGGGCACGTCCTGCTCAACCTCGTCCTGCCGCCGCTGCTGTACTCGGCGGCCCTCGACGTCTCGTTCGTGGGGTTCAAGCGCAGCCTGCCGCAGATCCAGCGACTCGGCATCTGGCTCGTGCTGTTCACCACGCTCGCGGTCGGGCTGGTCGCCTGGCTGATCCTGCCCTCGCTGACCCTGCCCGGCGCGCTGCTGCTCGGGGCGATCGTCGCCCCGCCCGACGCCGTGTCGGCAGCGGCGATCGGACGCAAGCTGGGGCTCCCGCGGCGCATCATGAACGTGCTCTCCGGAGAGAGCCTGATCAACGACGCGACATCGCTGACGCTGTACCGCGTGTTCGCGCTCATCCTCGCGGGCACCACCGTCACCATCCCGAACGGGGTCTGGCAGTTCGTGCTGGCCGTGGTCATCGGCGTGGCGATCGGTCTCGTCTTCGGCATCGGCCTGCACCAGCTGCGCATGCGCATCGGGGATGCGGTCGTGATCGGCACGTTCGGCCTGCTCGCGCCGTTCGGCGCCTACGCTATCGCCGAGCACCTGGGCGGCTCGGGTGTGCTGGCGGTGGTCGCGATGGGCATCTACGTCGGCTACAACTCGCCGCGCACCGACTACACGACGCGCCAGCAGGAGAAGCCCCTGTGGTCGTCGGCCGACCTGCTGCTCGAGAGCTTCGTGTTCGCGTACATCGGTCTGCAGTTCCCGCGAGTGCTCAACGACCTGGGCAGCGAGTCGGTCGGACAGATCCTGTGGCTGTCGGGTACCGTGCTCCTGGTCGTGCTGGTGGTGCGCCCGCTGTACGTGTTCCCGGCGAACGCCTGGGCGAACCGCTCCGATCGGCGACGGCTCGCGAGGGTCGACCGGGGCATCGAGTCGGGCGCGTTCGACCAGCGACGCAAGAAGTCTCGGCGCTGGCGGAAGTACAGCTCCGAGGAGCTGCGGACGCAGATCGTGCGCGAGCGGATGGCGGGACTCCAGCTCACCTGGAAGGACAATGCGGTCATCTCCTGGGCGGGAATGCGCGGCGTCGTCACCCTGGCGACCGCGCTCGCCGCGGCCGACCTGGCGACGGGTTCGAGCGGTTCGCTGTCCGATACGACCCTCGGCGCCGAGGCCTCGCATGCGATCGTCGTGGTCGCGTTCATCGTCACGGTCGGCACGCTGCTGCTGCAGGGGATGACGCTGCCGTTGCTGATCAGGCGGCTCGGCATCGCAAGCGACAGCGAGCAGGAGGAGGATGCGGCGGCTCTCGCGGCCGTGCAGGCGAAGACGAGAGAAGCGGGCAAGGAGTACCTCGCGGCCAAGCGCGTGGAGTGGGAGTCGAGGCACGGCAGCATCGACCTCAGCGTCTTCGACGCCTTCGCCAAGAGGATGACGCGCGTCGAGAAGGATGCCGATCAGGCTCAGCAGGTGGAGGATGCGGTCGCCCGGCCGTCGTACGAGGAGCTCGCCGCGCTGTCGCGGGGGTGGCTGCAGGTGCGGCGCGAGATCGTGCTGGCCGAGCGGGACGCGGGCAATCTCGACGAGGAGGTCATGCGGGAGCTGCTGGCCGCGATGGACGCCGAGGAGCTCGCACTCGACACGCGAGGGGTGATTCGGCAGGAGCGGTGAGCCGCGGCATCCGCTCTTCGCGTCCACAACTCCTCAAAGATCGCCGTCTCGCGCGGCAAGGCCGACGTGTTTCCGCGGATCCTCGACCGTCGAGCCGCGACACTTGAGGAGTTATGAACCGCAGGCGATCCCGATCGCGCGAGAGCGCCCGCACGGAACGGGGCGCTCTCGCGTGATCGGGACCGATCAGCGCGCGCCGACCGTCTGCTTGTCGGCGTCTGCCTCGCCCGCCTCATCACCCGAGTCGTCCGCGAAGGGGAGGCCTTCGCGCGGGGCGTTGTAGAGGTCCTCGTCGAGGATGCCCTCGCGCTTGGCCACGATGGTCGGGACGAGCGCCTGACCTGCGACGTTGACCGCGGTGCGGCCCATGTCGAGGATCGGGTCGATCGCGATGAGCAGGCCGACGCCCGCGAGCGGCAGGCCCAAGGTCGACAGCGTCAGGGTGAGCATGACGATCGCGCCCGTGGTGCCGGCGGTCGCCGCGGAGCCGACCACCGAGACGACGACGATCATGATGTACTGCCACCACTCCAGATTGATGCCGAAGAACTGCGCGACGAAGATCGCGGCGATGGCCGGATAGATGGCGGCGCAGCCGTCCATCTTCGTGGTCGCGCCGAGCGGCACCGCGAAGGAGGCGTAGGAGCGGGGCACGCCGAGGTTGCGCTCGGTGACGCGCTCGGTCAGCGGCAGGGTGCCGATCGAGGAGCGGCTGACGAAGGCCAGCTGCACGGCCGGCCAGACACCCGAGAAGTACTGCCTGATCGACAGGCCGTTGGTCTTGATGAGGATCGGGTAGACCACGAACAGCACGAGCGCCAGGCCGATGTAGATCGCGATCGCGAACCAGCCGAGCGAGGCCAGCTTCTCCCAGCCGTACTTGACGACCGCCGCGCCGATCAGGCCGAAGGTGCCGAGCGGGGCGATGCGGATGATCCACCACAGCACGCGCTGGATGACCTTGAGCAGCGACTCGGTGAACGCGAGGAAGGGCTCTGCCTTCTTGCCGGCCTTGAGAGCCGCGATGCCGACGGCCACGGCGATGACGATGATCTGCAGCACGTTGAAGCCGATGCTCGAGGTTGCGCTGCCGGTCTCGGCGTCGACCGAGGTGCTGACCGTGAGGCCGAGGAAGTTCTGCGGGATGAGGCCGGTGAGGAAGTTCCACCAGGTGCCGACCGTGTAGGGGTCGCCCTCCTGCAGGCCTTCGCCGGCGCGGGATCCGGGCTGGATGATCAGGCCCAGGCCGATGCCGATGACCACGGCGATGAACGCGGTGTACGCGAACCACAGCAGCGTCTGGCCGGCGAGACGTGCGGCGTTCTGCACGCGGCGCAGATTCGAGATGCTCGCGACGATCGCGGTGAAGATCAGCGGGATGACAGCGGCGCGCAGCAGCGTGACGTAGGAGCTGCCGATCGTGTCGAGCGTGGCCGAGAGGCCGGTCGGCGCGTCGACTGTCGCGCCGGTGTTGCGGGCGATCAGGCCGGCGACGATGCCGAGGACGAGCGCGGCGATGATCTGGAAGCCGAACGAGGTCAGCAGCTTGCGGGCGGGGCCGCGGGTGTCGGGCGCTTTGGCGGCGCGCGTGGTGGTGCTCATAGCGGTGGGGAACTCCAGGAAGAACGGCGTGCCGTGTGCACGCGTGATGGTCCAACGCTATGTCTGGCTGGGAATTCCCTGGGTGAGGATGACGAAGGATGACGGATGCCGACGGCATCCGTCATCCCGGCTCCGGTCGTTGAGCGAGCGCAGCGAGACGAAACGTCTCAGGCCGTGCACTCGTCGTAGTTGTCCTGCAGGATCTTCTGGGTCAGGTCGGCGTCGTCGGTGCTCGACGCCTGATCCTTGCCCTGTGCGATGTAGTTCAGGGTGTCGTTGCTGAGCTTGGAGTCGACGAGGTAGCCGGCGAAGCAGTCGGCGGCGTCTTCGGTGAAGACGTCGCCCTGGCCCTGCGACTCCATGAACTTGACGAGTCCGTCCGAGACCTGGTCGACAGTGGGGCGGCTCGCGCTGCATGCGGCGAGCGAGAGCGCGAGAGCCGCGACGGGCACGGCGAGCAGCAGGCGGGCGGGTGTGCGCAGGTTCCGGTCGATATTCATGCCCCCACGCTACGCCGCTCACAGCCGATCGATAGGGAGAAGTGATGGGGAGGAGTGCCCATGCGGGGGGTGCGTCAGCTCGCACAGTGGCGGCACATCCGTTAGCTCGCGCGGCGGCGTCCGTCCACGAGCGGCGTCGCGAAGTCGGCTGAGGAGACCTCGTCGATGAACGAACCCGGCGACGCATGCAGCGCCTCTGAGATGCGCACGAGCGTCAGGATGCTCAGCATCGAGCGGCCCGATTCATAGCTGCGGATGTTCGAGGAGTCGATTCCGCTGAGCACCGCCAGCTGGTCCTGCGTGAGCCCCTTGCTCTTGCGTTCCGCCGCTATCCGAGCGCCGATCCTGGCGGCAGCGGCGGAGGGAGTACGGGGCACCCGACAAGCCTGATCGCGCCCGGTCGATCACGCCAGGGCGCAGGTCCCCGGGTACTTGTACACTCACGATGTGAACAAGGGGACGGATGCTGCGCCTGAGCAGCTGGTGAAGTCGCGCAAGCGCGTGGCTGATCATGGCGAGGTGTTCACTCCGCGATGGCTGGTCGACGACATGCTCGATCTGATCAAGGGGGAGACGGAGCGCATCGATTCCCGGTTCCTCGAGCCCGCGTGCGGATCGGGGAACTTCCTGGTGCCGGTGCTGGAGCGCAAGCTTGTCGCGGTGCAGGCGCGTCACGGACGGAGCGAGTTCGAGAAGCGGCACTACGCGCTGTTCTCGCTGATGTGCATCTACGGCATTGAGTTGCTCGCCGACAACGCCGCAGAATGTCGCGAGAACCTGAAGGGTACTTTCGCCCGGTATCTCAAGCTGGATGATCGTTCGTCGAGCGATGAGCGCAGAGACGAGACGACACGCGCCGGCGACGCTGAATGGCTCCGAGCCGCATCCACCGTCGTCGAAGCGAACATCATCCAGGGTGACGCGCTCGCGATGACCACCGCTGATGGCGAACCCATCGCGTTTCCCGAGTGGGGCTACTTGGGGCGCGGGAAGTACCAGCGACGCGACTTCCGCCTGGACACGCTTACGCAGCGCGCGTCGGCCTCGGAGGGTCTCTTCGCCCACTTCGAAGAGCATGAGATCTTCACGCCCATTCGCAGCTATCCGGTGATGACTGTGAAGGAGCTCGCGGTATGAGCGAACAGGCGGCCTTCGCTCTTCGCAGGCACAATCCCGACGTCCTCACGTGTATCGCGAACCTCTCGAACGACGAGGTCTTCACGCCGCCCGAGTTCGCGAACGAGATGCTCGACACCCTCGAACGGGCCTGGGCGGAGTCGAACGACGGCGCGTCGATCTGGGCCGACCCCGATGTCACCTTCCTCGACCCGTTCACGAAGTCTGGGGTCTTCCTGCGCGAGATCACGAGACGGCTGACCATCGGGCTCGAGTCCCAGATCTCCGGTCTCGAGGAACGTGTCGATCACATCCTCACGAAGCAGGTCTTCGGCATCGGCATCACGCGTCTCACCGCTCTTCTCGCCCGGCGCAGCGTCTACTGCTCGAAGGACGCGACCGGCGAGCACTCGATCGCGAGCGGCTTCGATCGCGACTGGGGCAATATCTGGTTCGAACGGACCGAGCACACCTGGGCAGGGCGCAGGAAGGTGCGGCGCGCCCATCCGCTCACGGGCGACGAGCAGGTGATCGAGCAGGACGGGACGGGGCGTTGCGTGTTCTGCGGCGCCTCGGAAGCCGAATACGGCCGTGACTCCGATCTCGAGTCCCATGCGTACGCACTCATCCACACCCACGACATCAAAGCTCGCATCGCCGAGCTGTTCGGAGCCGAAATGCAGTTCGACGTCATCATCGGCAACCCGCCTTATCAGTTGAGCGACGGTGGATTCGGAACTTCCGCAGCGCCGATCTATCAGCTCTTCGTGGAGAAGGCGCTTGAACTCGATCCGCGCTACGGAGTGTTCGTCACGCCATCACGCTGGTTCGCGGGCGGCAAAGGTCTCGACGCCTATCGCGAGCGGATGCTGGGCGATCATCGGATGCACGACATAGTCGACTATCCGAAGCTTTACGAGGCGTTCCCCGGTGTCAAGATCCGCGGCGGCATCTCTTACTTCCTTTGGGACCGCGACTACGACGGCCCCTGCACGGTTCAGACGATGTGGGACGGCCAGCCTGTCGGCGAACCCGTCGCGAGATATCTGGACGCGTTCGATGTGCTCGTCCGTTGGAACGCCGCGGTTCCGATTCTGGAGAAGGTGCGGGCGAAGGGGGAGCCGACGCTTGACGCGCAGGTCTCGTCTGGCAAGCCCTTCGGTCTTCGCACCTTCGTACACGGGAGCGCCACAGTCGAGGGACTGAAGGACCCGGTGAAGCTCTTCGGTTCGCGCAAGATCAGTTGGATCGAACGGGAGCGAATAGAGGCGAACTCGGCGTGGATCGACCAGTGGAAGGTTCTCATGACCGCGGTCCAGGGTACGAGCGCAGCCGTCGAAACCAAGTTTCTCTCTCGCCCCATCGTGGCTGGCCCAGGGACGGCGTGCACCGAAACCTACATCGTCGCGGGTCGATTCGACACAGTCGATGATGCCAATCGCATGGCACAGTTTCTCCGCACTCGTTTTGTGCGGTTCCTGGTCTCGCTTCGCAAATCCACTCAGCACGCGACGCGTGACGTCTACGCATTCGTCCCGGCTGTTCCACTTGATCGTGAGTGGACCGACGAATCGCTGTACGTGCGCTACGGCTTGACAGACCAGGAGATCGCGTTCATCGAGTCTCAGGTCGCCTCCCATGACGTGGTAAACGTGGAGGAGGATGCGCTCGCAGAGGATGATGCCGGTGCCTAAACAGCTCGACGAGCTCTTCGAACCGAAGCCGGAGTCCCGCCTCCGCATCTATGCGTATTCGATCGCCGACGATGCGCATTCAGGCCTCCTCAAGGTCGGCCAGACGACGAAGGATGTCGGGGCCCGCGTCGCGCAGCAGGTCAAGACCGCGGCCATCCAGAATTACGAGATCGTGCTCGACGAGCCGGCAGATCGCCACGATGGGACGACGTTCAGCGATCACGAGGTGCGGGCTCGTCTCAAGCAGAAGGGCTTCAAGAACCCCACGCTCGAATGGATGGAATGCACGCTCGACGACGTCCGCACGGCGATCGCCGAGCTTCGGTCCGGTCAGGTCTTCGGGGGGACCCATCACGCAGACTTCCTGATGAGAGCCGAGCAGCAGGCTGCGGTCGATAAGACGTTCGGCTACTACCAGTCGCGATGGTCCGAGGACTCCGACGCCGTCCCCGAGTTCCTCTGGAACGCCAAGATGCGCTTCGGCAAGACGTTCACGACCTATCAGCTCGCGAAGAAGCTCGACGCGAGGCGGGTTCTCGTCGTCACGTTCAAGCCCGCCGTCGAAGACGCCTGGGAGGCGGACCTCAAGAACCACATCGACTTCGACGGGTGGCAGTACATCTCGAAGGCGACGGGTGGCGACCCGGCATCCGTCGATTCTGAGCATCCGCTGGTCTTCTTCGGGTCCTTCCAGGATCTGATGGGGCGCGACGCGGCCGGAAACTTCAAGGCCAAGCACCAGTGGCTCACCGAGCTGAGCTGGGACCTCGTCGTATTCGACGAGTATCACTTCGGTGCCTGGCGCGACGCGGCCAAGGAGCTGTTCGAGGGGGAGGACGAGAAGGCCAAGAAGAAGGCGACAGACGACGAGTTCGGTGCCGACCTGGAGAAGTTCGCCGAGGAGCGCGAAGAGCAGGGTCTCGACGAGGATGCCTTCGTTCCGATCAAGGCGAACGCCTATCTATACCTCTCTGGCACGCCGTTCAAAGTCCTCAACGAGGGCCGCTTCATCGAAGAGCAGATCTTCAACTGGACCTACACCGACGAGCAGCGGGCCAAGGCAGAATTCACCCGGCAGCATCCTGATCTCCCGAATCCCTATGCCTCCCTGCCCGAGATGCGGCTGCTCACCTACCAGATGCCCGACGAGCTCCTCGCGATCGCCAGTCAGGGCGAGTTCGACGAGTTCGACCTCAATGCCTTCTTCGAGGCGAAGGGCACGGGGGCGGATGCTGAATTCGTGCACAAGGATGACGTGCAGAAGTGGCTCGACATCATCCGCGGCAACTATGCGCCGACGCAGGTTGATGCGCTGAAAGCCGGTCAGCGTCCTCCTTTCCCGTACTCGGACACGCGTCTGCTTCCGTATCTGCAGCACTCCCTTTGGATGCTGCCGTACCGCGCATCCTGCGATGCGATGAAGAACCTGCTCTCGGAGCCGCACAACGTCTTCTGGCACGACTACACGGTCGTGAACGTCTCGGCGCCGGGTGTTGGCGTCGGACTCGCGGCCCTGCCGCCGGTGCGCGATGCGATCGGCAACGGCCATGACACGAAGACCATCACGCTCACTGTCGGCAAGCTCACCACCGGCGTGACGGTGCCTCAGTGGTCGTCGATCCTCATCCTCCGCAACCTGCAGGCGCCGGAGACGTACTTCCAGGCGGCGTTCCGGGTGCAGTCGCCGTGGACCATCCGAAACCCGGAAGGTGATGACCCGTCGCGGACCGAGATCCTCAAGCCGGTCTGCTTCGTCTTCGACTTCGCGCCGACCAGGGCTCTCCGGCAGATAAGCGAGTACGGACGCGGATTGGCGCCGGAGAACCCCAACCCGGAGCGCGCGGTCGAAGAGCTCGTCTCGTTCCTGCCGGTGCTCGCATACGACGGCTCGCACATGACGCAGGTGGACGCCGCGGGCATCCTCGACATCGCCATGTCGGGTACCTCTGCGACCCTCCTCGCGCGCAAGTGGGAGTCGGCTGTGCTAGTGAACGTCGACAACCTGACGCTGAAGAAGATCATGTCGTCCGAGGCCGCGATGAACGCCGTGATGAACATCGAGGGCTTCCGTGCGCTCGGCTCGGCCGTTTTCGAGACCGTCGTGAACAAGAGCGAGGCCGTGTCGAAGACCAAGAAGGCGAAGGGCGACGACATCACACCGGGGGAGAAGAAAGAGCTCTCTGCGGAGGAGAAGGAGTACAAGTCCAAGCGCAAGCAGATCCAGGAGAAACTGATCAAGTTCGCTACCAGGATCCCCGCGTTCATGTACCTCACCGACTATCGCGAGAACACCCTGTACGACGTGATCACGAAGATCGAGCCTGACCTGTTCCAAGCAGTGACCGGCCTCACTGTCGACGACTTCAACCTCCTCGTCGGTCTCGGCGTCTTCAACGCCGGGCACATGAACCAGGCGGTGTTCGCGTTCCGCCGCTACGAGGACGCGTCGCTGTCGTATACGGGCATCGAGTCGCACGAGGGACTCCGGCACTACGGGCTGTATGACACGGTCGTGGCGGTCGAATCGTGACGATGCTCACCGGCCACCTCGGAGCCGCCAGCATCCTCGCGTGGATCACGTCCCTGGCCGAGAGAGGTCCATGGAATCGCCGTTGATCACACGCGTTGAACGTCCTCGCGATGAAGGTCCGTTGATCGAGGCCAGAGATGGTGTGGACCCCTGGACCTGGGCCGTACCTCTCCCGTATCGCGCCCTCGCTGATCCACACAGGGCTGCCATCATGCCCGCGGCGCCGACGCCGCGGACCGACGAACTCGACGCGGTCGGCTACTTCGCCTGCCTCCAGTCGTTCCTCACGTACTCGTTCGGCTGGACCCGGCACGACAGAGGCCTCATCTGGTGGTGCGACGCAGGCATGCCGGTCGACGATCCACGGTTCGCCCTGATCCGCGACGTCTGGGTCGCCGACGGCTTGCTCGACACGTACATCGACTGGTGCTCGACCCATTCGGTGATGACTGCCCTCGATGCACTCGCCACGCGCGTCGATCGTCGGCCTCTCGACCTCCCGATCGAGTGGCGCCGACGACTTCCCGGTCAACCGGGCGACGTGGATCCGACCAGCGCCTACGGCAAGCACCTCGAATCCGGTGGCCACATCAGCGGTCCGTCGGAACCGACGAGCGCAGCCGGCACGCGGGTCTTCCGTGGCGACGACGGCTCGCCGCGGGCGACCTTCGTGAGCGACGTCGTCGAGGGGTGGTACGCATCGCTCGCCGCGCGGGGAGCGGACCTTCCGGCGCTGATCGACGACCGCAGCTGGCACGTCGACGTCTTCGTCAAGCCGATCGGCTTCTTGGGAACGTACCGCCGATCGCGGTCGACCGGACTCTGGTTCTCGGGGCGACACGCACTGCACAGCGTCGGAAACTGACGGCGGCTCCATCCGTCCTTAGACAAACGTCCGAATGTCGGTACCCGATGTCATCATGAACTATGGCAGTTTTCACCGATGTTGCGGCGCTCATCCCCACACTGGGTGAGCGACTCGACGCGGGTGCGCAGTTGGCTCAGGCGACTGCGCTGATGATCGAGATGGCGGATGCCGACATCGTCGCGATCCTGCGGGAATCCGCCGAGCTGTCGCGGTCTGCCGACCAGATCCGCGTCGTCGCGGCGGGCATCGTCGCCGAACGGTCGTCGCGAGAATCCGGACATTCCGGCCTCGCACAATCGCACGGGCATCGGACGCCGGCCGGCTTCGTGCAAGAGCTGACCGGAGCGACGAAGAGCGAGGCGGCGCGCGATACGCGCGTCGGGCAATCGATGATCGAGCGGCCGTCGGGGGCGACGGATGCTGAAGAGCAGGCCGTGCCGAAGACCGCCGTGTGGCACGAGCCGCTGCGCGCTGCGTTGAGCGATGGGACGCTGACGGCCGCCCAGTACGACACCATTCGTCGCGGATTGGGGGAGCCGCCGGCGCCCGACGATCCTTACGCGTCCGAGGAGGAGCTCGCAGCGCTCGTGCATGCCATTCATGAGGCGTGGTCGCTGGCGTGCGAGCGACTGGTCGAGGAGGCCGCCGCGCGAACGGTCGAAGAACTGGGATCGGCCGCCCGCTCGATTCGCGATCTGCTCGACCCGGAAGGCGCCGAGGCTCGGTTCCTCGCGCGGCATGAGAAGCGTGCATTCCGAACCTGGCGCGATGCAGACGGAGTTCTGCGCGGGAGCCTGGCCTTCGACGACGAGGGCGGAGCATTCGTCACGTCACTGCTCGATTCCGCGCTACGACCGCGGAGAGGCGGCCCGCGTTTCGTGGACTCGGATGAGGATGAGCGATCTGAGGCCCTGATCGCCGACCCGCGGACGAACGAGCAGCTGGCCTATGACCTGCTCCTGGATGTGCTCCGCTCCGGCGTGCTCGCCGACGTCGAGAGGGTGTTCGGCACCAGACAGGCGGGTGTGCGGCTGACCCAGACCGTAGATGCCGCCGGTCGCCGCGCCCCGATCGCGCTCTCGGAGGACGGTCTCGTGTCGATGCCGGCATCCGCCGCCGATCAGCGCGCGTGCGAAAGCGGCTACATGTCGGTGACCGTCGATTCGTTCGGCAACCCTCTCGACGTCGGCCGGGAGCGGCGATTGTTCACGCCCCGGCAGCGGATCGCTCTCGCGATCAGAGACGGCGGATGCCGGTGGCGCGGGTGCGACCGCCCGGCCTCATACTGCGAGGCGCATCACATCGACGAGTGGTCGGGAGGAGGGCGAACCGACATCGATCGCGGAATCCTGCTGTGCAGGTTCCACCACATGAACCTGCACCATCATGGCTGGAGTATCACGCGCAGCGGCACTGGCGACTTCGTACTGCACGATCTGGACGGTGGAGGCCAGGTACTGCGGCCGCGCGCCGTGCTCACCTACCTCTGGGCCGGCGTCGACCCGCCGCCGAAGCGGTTCCGGCCGGCGGCGTGATGTCGGACGGCGAGTCGGCATGTGACGGGGTCCCTAGTGATGTCGGCGCGTCACGGTCGCGGCCCACCAGGCGGCTGCGGCTGCGGCTCCGGCGGTGCATGACCGCCGCGCGGCTCCGGCAATTGCTGTCGCGTTGACGTGGTCGCTGCCGTGTTGGGGCGGGGCAACGTCGTCGCGCTGTTTGTGGTTGTGGTGGCGGATGCGGTGAGCGGCGGTCGCGCTCGGGTGACCGGGTGACGCGTGACCGGGTGACCGGGTGACCGGGTGACGTGTGACGGTTAGGGGTGACGAGGGGCAGGTGGGAGGTCACGGGTGCAGGTGACGGGAGCAGGTGACGGGTGACTGGTGTCAACGACCGTGGCAGTAGTCGGCGCACTCGGTTGTGGCTGCGGCGCTTTGGCCGAGACGGCGGGCTGCCGCTGCAGCACTATGGCTCGGCAGTCCCAGATTTCTGACGGCAGGGAGTCAGGCGAGACAGGACGGCTAGGGCGCGCGCGCAGTCGCCCAGGCCGAAGCGCCGCATTCGGTCATCCCGCGACGCCGCACCGGTATGCCCACGGCGAACACGGGCATACCGGCCCGATGTGGTGGTTACTCTCGATGTACAAGCGCTTCACGCGTCTTCGCCAGTGTCGAACAACACGTGCGAATAAAGGAGTCACAGCATGTTCGAGAGATTCACGGACCGAGCCCGTCGAGTGGTCGTCCTCGCCCAAGAAGAGGCGAAGATGCTCAACCACAACTACATCGGAACCGAGCACATCCTGCTCGGCCTCATCCACGAGGGCGAAGGCGTCGCCGCCAAGGCGCTCGAAAGTCTGGGCATCTCCCTTGACGCCGTGCGCGAGCAGGTGCAGGACATCATCGGCCAGGGCCAGCAGCAGCCGACCGGGCACATCCCCTTCACGCCCCGCGCCAAGAAGGTGCTCGAACTCAGCCTCCGCGAGGCCCTTCAGCTCGGCCACAACTACATCGGCACCGAGCACATCCTGCTCGGCCTCATCCGCGAGGGCGAGGGTGTCGCAGCCCAGGTGCTCGTCAAGCTCGGCGCCGACCTCAACAAGGTCCGCCAGCAGGTCATCCAGCTGCTCTCCGGCGCACCCGGGCGCGAGCCCGCAGCCGTCGGCGCGCAGACCAACGACTCGCCCGCCGGCGCCCAGGGCGGATCGGCCGTGCTCGACCAGTTCGGCCGCAACCTGACCCAGGCCGCCCGCGACAACAAGCTCGACCCGGTCATCGGGCGCGAGAAGGAGGCGGAGCGGGTCATGCAGATCCTCTCCCGCCGCTCCAAGAACAACCCCGTCCTGATCGGCGAGCCCGGCGTCGGCAAGACCGCCGTCGTCGAGGGCCTCGCCCAGGCGATCGTCAAGGGCGACGTGCCCGAGACGCTGAAGGACAAGCAGCTCTACTCGCTCGACCTCGGCTCGCTCATCGCCGGCTCCCGCTACCGCGGAGACTTCGAGGAGCGCCTGAAGAAGGTCACCAAGGAGATCCGCACCCGCGGCGACATCATCGTCTTCATCGACGAGATCCACACCCTCGTCGGTGCAGGTGCCGCCGAGGGCGCGATCGACGCCGCCAGCATCCTGAAGCCGCTCCTCGCACGAGGCGAGCTCCAGACGATCGGCGCGACCACGCTCGACGAGTACCGCAAGCACTTCGAGAAGGATGCTGCGCTCGAGCGCCGCTTCCAGCCGGTGCAGGTGAACGAGCCGACGCTGCCGCACGCCATCAACATCCTGAAGGGCCTGCGCGACCGCTACGAGGCGCACCACAAGGTGCAGATCACCGACGGCGCCCTGGTGGCCGCGGCGAACCTCGCCGACCGCTACGTCTCCGACCGGTTCCTGCCCGACAAGGCGATCGACCTGATCGACGAGGCCGGCGCGCGTCTGCGCCTGAGCATCCTGTCGTCCCCGCCCGAGCTGCGGGAGTTCGACGACAAGATCGCCGCCGTGCGCGAGCAGAAGGAGCTGGCCTCCGAGGAGCAGGACTTCGAGAAGGCAGCGTCGCTGCGTGACGAGGAGAAGAGCCTCCTCGCCGAGCGCCTGCGTCTCGAGAAGCAGTGGCGCTCGGGTGACGTCTCCAGCCCCGCCGTGGTCGACGAGGGCCTGATCGCCGAGGTGCTCGCACAGGCCACCGGCATCCCGGTCTTCAAGCTCACGGAGGAGGAGTCCAGCCGACTCGTCTTCATGGAGAAGGCCCTGCACCAGCGCGTCATCGGACAGGAGGAGGCGATCGCCGCCCTCTCCAAGACGATCCGCCGCCAGCGCGCGGGCCTCAAGGACCCGAAGCGCCCCTCGGGCTCGTTCATCTTCGCCGGCCCCACGGGTGTCGGAAAGACCGAGCTCGCCAAGGCGCTCGCCGAGTTCCTGTTCGACGACGAGGCAGCCCTCATCTCGCTCGACATGAGCGAGTTCGGCGAGAAGCACACCGTGTCCCGTCTGTTCGGAGCCCCTCCCGGATTCGTCGGCTTCGAAGAGGGCGGCCAGCTCACCGAGAAGGTGCGCCGCAAGCCGTTCAGCGTCGTGCTGTTCGACGAGATCGAGAAGGCCCACCCGGACATCTTCAACTCGCTCCTGCAGATCCTCGAAGAGGGTCGCCTGACCGACGGTCAGGGCCGAGTGATCGACTTCAAGAACACCGTCATCATCATGACCACCAACCTCGGTGCTCGTGACATCGCCGGTGGCCCTGTGGGCTTCCAGATCGAGGGCAGCAACGCCACGACCTACGAGCGGATGAAGGGCAAGGTCAACGAGGAGCTGAAGCGCAACTTCAAGCCCGAGTTCCTGAACCGCGTCGACGACATCATCGTGTTCCCGCAGCTCAACAAGGAGGAGCTGGTGCAGATCGTCGATCTGTTCACCAAGCGCCTCGGCGAGCGGCTGCTCGACCGCGACATGACGATCGAGCTGTCGACCGCAGCCAAGGAGAGGCTCATCGAGATCGGGTTCGACCCGGCTCTCGGCGCCCGCCCGCTGCGTCGCGCGATGCAGCACGAGGTCGAGGACCGCCTGTCGGAGAAGATCCTGCACGGCGAGCTCGTCGCGGGCGATCACGTCAAGGTCGATGCCGCGAACGGCGAGTTCCTCTTCGAGCACGGCCCGCGCGGCGAGAAGGTCGCAGTCGGCGTGAACACCGGCGGAGCGATCTCCGGCACCCCCGACCTGGCGGTCGCCAGCGGGGAGTGATCGGGAATCACCGGATCGAACGGGGCGGGTGCTTATGGCATCCGCCCCGTTCGTCGTCTGCGCCGGGAGAGCGCGGTGCAGCATCCTGGCAGGCGGCGGGATCTAGGCTTGAGGGCGTGAGCGACTACATCGTCCGTCCGGCCCGCAGCACCGACATCGTCGGCATCCGCAACCTTCTGCAGCCGATGGTCGAGCGTCGAATCCTCCTGGGCAAAGACCTCGCGGTGCTGTACGGCGCCGTCCAGGAGTTCGTCGTCGCAGAGGCAGACGGCCAGCTGATCGGATGCGGCGCCCTGCACGTGTTCTGGGAGGATCTCGGCGAGATCCGCACGCTCATGGTCAGCGATGAATGGCTGCACCACGGCGTCGGCCGCGCCATCGTCGACCGGCTCGAAGAGCACGCCAAGACCCTCGGCCTCAGCCGCCTGTTCTGCCTCACCTTCGAGACCGAGTTCTTCGGACGCCGGGGATACACCCCCATCGGCGAGCAGGTCGTGGACTCGGACGTGTACTCCCAGCTGCTGCGCAGCGGCGACGCCGGTGTCGAGGAGTTCCTCGACCTGGCGCACGTGAAGCCGAACACGCTGGGCAACACGCGGATGCTCAAGAAGCTCGGTTAGCCTGGACGAATGCCCCGCCGATCCGCCGCCGTCTACCGTCGTCGGCGACTCGCCCTTCTGCTCGCACTCGTCCTGGTCATCGCCGTGATCGGCGTCTCCATCTGGCTGGTCGTCGCGAAGCCGTGGGCGAACGCTGCCGAGAGCGAGACTCCGAAGCCGACCGCACCCGCCTCGGACACGTCGTCGCCCGTCGCGACCGACACCGCCACCGCCAGCACCCAGCCGACGAGCGAGGAGACTCCCGGCATCGTCGCGTGCGAGGCCAAGGACGTCGTGGTCGAGGCGCTCACCGACGCAGACACCTATGAGGCAGGCGTCCTGCCGCAGCTGTCGATCAGGCTCACCAACAACGGCTCCACCGACTGCACCATCGATGTCGGCTCGAGCACTCAGGTGTTCACGGTGTCCAGCGGCGATGACGTGTGGTGGCGCTCGACCGACTGCCAGCAGAACCCGAGCAGCATGATCGCGACGCTCGCCGCGGGGGCGACCGTCGAGAGCAAGACTCCCGTCACCTGGGACCGCACCCGCTCGAGCGTGGAGACCTGCTCGTCGGAGAACCGTCCGCACGCCCCAGGAGGCGGTGCCTCGTACCACGTCGATGTGCAGATCGGCGGGTTCGCGGGAACCGTTTCGAAGCAGATTCTCCTGTACTGACGGGGATTTCCTCTCCGAGCGTGCCGCCGGCGCCCACAGCACTGGTTCTTTGGGATACCATTGACTTGGCTCTCTGAACATGCGGCAACATGCCATCCCCAGTGGCGTCGACCACAGCGTCCCCAGCGCTTCGACATCGCCGCTCGAGAGCCAAGGGCCCTCTCGAGTACCCCAGTCCCCAATGTGGGACTCGAGAGGGCCCCAACTCTGTCCAGGCCGGTTCGCGCCGAGGCTGACGGGCCGCGAATAAGCTGGAGACATGGCAGCGAAGAAGGCGAAGTCCGACAGCAGGAAGCCAGCCCCGGAGGATTTCCGATCGGATGCTCTGGCCGCAGCGCTCGAGAAGCAGGACGTCGCCGCGGTCGCTCTGGCCCTGCGCCATGGCACCACGGTCGTACCCCTGGTCAAGCCCGGCGCGCGCGACAACCCGCTCGACACCGGGGAGGTCTGGACCTACCGGGACGCCAAGACCGGTGACCTCGCGCTTCTGCTGTTCAGCGACGCGAAGAACAAGCCCGACAACCTGCCTCCCGGTGTGGGAATCTACACGGCCGACTGGCTGCGGAAGTTCCTCGCCACCCACCCCATCACGACCGTGTTCCTCGACATCGCCGGCCCGCATCCGATGCAGGCATCGCCCGAGGAGCTGCTCAAGGCACTCGACGCCTGAGCTGTCAGAACGGCGGGATGTCGTCTTCGTCGCGCCGCTGCGTGCTGCGTGAGCGCACATCGCCGAGCGCCGCGCGCAGGGTCTTCGAGCGGTCGTCGATCACCTGCTCGTAGCCCAGCCGCTTCGCCTCCGACCGCCGCTGCGCGAACTGCGTGACCGGCCGCACCTCGCCGGCCAGGCTCAGCTCACCCACCGCGGCGACCGTGCGCGGCACGGCGCTGTTGTTCAGCGATCCCGCGACGGCGATCGCGATCGCGAGGTCAGCGGCGGGCTCCGTGAAGCGCACCCCGCCCACGGTCGAGACGTACACGTCCTGATCGCTGACCTTGATGCCGGCGCGCCGTTCGAGCACGGCGAGCACCATCGCGACCCGTGAGCCGTCGAGTCCGTGCACGACCCGCCGCGGGTTGGGCGCCGTCGTCTTGATGGTCAGGGCCTGCACCTCGACCGGCATCGCGCGCCGCCCTTCCAGCGCGATCGCGACACAGGTTCCCGGTTCCGTCGCGCCCTGAGACAGGAACAGCCCCGAGGGATCGGGCACTTCGGCGATCCCGTCGCCGGTCATCTCGAAGCATCCGACTTCGTCGGTCGGCCCGAAGCGGTTCTTCAGCGCCCGCAGGAACCGCAGAGACGTCTGCCGGTCGCCCTCGAAATGACACACGACATCGACCAGGTGCTCGAGAACCCGCGGACCCGCGACCTGGCCGTCTTTCGTGACGTGACCCACGATGACGATCGGCAGCCCTCGCTCCTTGGCGATGCGGATCAGCGTCGAGGCGACCTCGCGCACCTGGCTGGGCTGGCCCGCGGCTCCGTCGATGAGCGAGGACGCGACGGTCTGCACCGAGTCCACGATCACGAGCTGCGGCTGCACCTCATCGATGTGCCCGAGGATCGTGGCGAGATCGGTCTCGCTGGCCAGATACAGCTCGTCGTGCAGGGCACCGGTGCGCTCGGCGCGCAGACGCACCTGCGCGGGCGACTCCTCGGCGCTCGCGTACAGCACTCGCCGCCCGGCCTTCGCGGCTTTGGCCGCAACCTCGAGCAGAAGCGTCGACTTGCCGACGCCCGGTTCGCCGCTGAGCAGGATCGCAGCTCCCGGCACGATGCCTCCGCCCAGCACCCGATCGAACTCGCCGACCCCGCTGGTGCGCCGCGGTGCGTCGGTGGTCGTGATCTGCGTGATCGGGCGAGCGGCGCGATCGGATGCGGGTGCCACCGCGGTGACGCGCTGCACGATGCCGGTCTGCGTGCCCTGCTCCTGGATCGTGCCCCACTGCTGGCACTCGCCGCAGCGGCCCGCCCACTTCGCGGTCGTCCACCCGCACTCGGTGCAGACGAACGCAGGGGGAGCGGGTTTTCGGGCGGCCATCACACCAGGCTAGTCGCGGCATCCGACACGGGATCGGTGCGGCGCGAGCGCACGGGGGAGCGCTCATGCAGCCCGGCTATCGAGGGCATCGGGGATCCCTATCGCGGAACGGCATTATTCACGGCCCAACAGGCGAATCCGGGATGATGCCCAGAACATAATGGAGTCATGGCCAGCGCCGGGCCCGTCTGCGGGCCGATCTCGAGCTTCTCCAGAGTGCAGATCCTGCACCTGGTGCAGAGCCGATCCGACCGTACGATCGGCGAGCTGTGCGAGGCCACCGGCCTGCACGCCAACACCGTGCGCGAGCACCTGCAGCGGCTGATCGACGGCGGTTACGTGATCGCTCAGGTCGAGCGGCGCGCCACCCGAGGCCGCCCGCGCACCCTGTACAGCGCGGCCACCGGCACGCCAGGGGCGTCCAGCCCGGTGGCGCGGGAGAAGGCCAAGGCCGCCGCGGTCCGCGGCGACATCATGCGCAGGGTCGTGCCGAGCGCAGCATCCGATCTCGGTCCTGCCGCCGACTATCAGCTCGACGCCCTGATCGAGCACCTCGAGGAGAGCGGATTCGAGCCCGTCGTCGACGACGCGCGCCTCACGGTCGACCTGAGCCCCTGCCCGCATGCGGCCGCGCGTCCCGAAGACCGCCCCGTGCTGTGCCAGGTGCACCTGAGCCTGATGCAGGGCGTGCTCGCCGAGGCCGGCGGCCCTCTCACGGCGGAGTGCGTGCGGGGCGAGCTCTCGGAATGCACGGTGCAGTTGAAGAACACGGTGCAGCTGGGCGATGTACGAGGAGTGAGACATGGAATGGCTTGATCCGCTGGTCCTGAGCCGATGGCAGTTCGGGCTCACCACCGTCTACCACTACCTGTTCGTGCCGCTGACGATCGGCATGGTCACGGTCGCAGCGATCTTCCAGACGGTCTGGGTGCGCACGGGCAGGATCGAGTACCTGCACCTGACCCGCTTCTTCGGGAAGATCTTCCTGATCAACTTCGCCATGGGCGTCGTCACCGGCATCGTGCAGGAGTTCCAGTTCGGCATGAACTGGTCGGACTACTCCCGTTTCGTCGGCGACGTGTTCGGCGCCCCGCTCGCGTTCGAGGGCCTGTTCGCCTTCTTCTTCGAGGCGACGTTCATCGGGCTGTGGATCTTCGGCTGGGACAAGCTGCCGCAGAAGCTGCACCTCGCGACCATCTGGTGCACGGCGATCGGCAGCATCCTCTCGGCGTACTTCATCATCGCCGCCAACGCGTTCATGCAGAACCCGGTCGGCTACGTCTACAACCCCGAGACCAACCGCGCCGAGCTCACCGACTTCTGGGCTCTGCTCACCAACCCGGTCGCGCTCGCGGCGTTCCCGCACACGATCTTCGGCGCGTTCATGTTCGCCGCCGGCGTCGTGATCTCGGTCTCGGCCTGGCACCTCGCCCGCAAGCAGCACGAAGACACGATGCGCAAGTCCCTGAAGTTCGGGCTGTGGGGGATGCTCGTCTCCACCGCGGGCGTCGTGCTCTCCGGCGACCAGCTCGGACTCGCGATGTACGCGGCGCAGCCGATGAAGATGGCGGCCGCCGAGGCGACGTTCAACACGGTGTGCGGCGCCGATGCATCCTTCAGCCTGTTCACCCTTGGCACGCCCGACGGCACGTCCGAGCTGTTCTCGATCCGCGTGCCGTACCTGCTGTCGCTGCTGTCGACGCACTCCCTCGACGAATGCGTGCACGGCATCAATGACCTCAACGCCGAGTACGCGCAGACCTTCGCCGACATGGGCATCACCAACTTCGCCCCGGTGCTGTGGGTGACCTACTGGGCCTTCCGCTGGATGATCGGACTCGGGATGCTGGCCGCCCTCGTCGCGGTGATCGGCCTGTGGCTGACCCGCAAGAGCGCCAAGAAGGAGCCGGCGCCCTGGATGTGGAAGCTCGCGATCTGGTCGTTCCCTCTCGCGCTCGGCGCGAACATCGTCGGCTGGGTCTTCACGGAGATGGGCAGGCAGCCGTGGCTCGTGTTCGGGCTGATGTCCACACGAGACGGCGTCTCGCCAGGGGTCAGCGGACTCGAGGTGCTGATATCGCTGATCGCGTTCACAGCGATCTACGCGGCGCTCGCGGTCGTGGAGATCAGGCTCATCGTGAGGGCCGCGCAGAAGGGACCCGACACCACCGAGCAGCCCCACGAGGAGACGGCCCAGCTGTCGTCTGTCGTGTACTGAGAGAAGGAGTAGACCGTGGAATACCTCTGGTTCTGGATCGTCGCCTTCTTCTTCGTCGGCTACTTCGTGCTCGACGGGTTCGACTTCGGCGTGGGCATGTCGCTGCCGTTCCTCGGCAGGAACGACGTGTCGCGGCGCCAGGTGATCAACTCGATCGGCCCGGTGTGGGATCTCAACGAGACCTGGGTCATCGTCGCCGGCGCCTGCCTGTTCGCCTCGTTCCCCGAGTGGTACGCGACGCTGTTCAGCGGCTTCTACCTGCCGCTGCTGCTGATCCTGCTCGCGCTGATCCTGCGCGGGGTGTCGTTCGAATACCGCCACCAGCGTGATTCCGCGCGCTGGCGAGCGGGCTTCGATCGCATGATCGTGATCGGCTCGGTCGTGCCGGCCCTGTTGTGGGGCGTCGCCTTCGGCAACATCGTGCAGGGCGTGGCGCTCGACGAGAACCACGTGTTCGTGGGCGGCCTGCTCTCGCTGCTGAACCCGTACGCACTGCTCGTCGGAGTGACGACGCTGCTGATCTTCTTCCTGCACGGCGTGCTGTTCGTCGCCCTCAAGACCGACGGCGAGGTGCACACCGACGCCCGGCGCCTCGCCAAGCTGGCTGCCGCGCCGACCGTGCTGATCGCTGTGGCGACCGTGATCTGGACCATCGTGATGGCCGCCGGCCGAGAGGCGCCGCTGCTGTGGCTCGTGATCGCGTGCGGGGCGATCGCTGCGGTGTTCCTGCTCGGCGCGGTGGTGTTCTCGCTGCGCGGGCTCGACGGATGGGCCTTCGCCTCGGCGGTCATCACGGTCGCCGCGGCGGTCGTGATGCTGTTCGGCGCGCTGTTCCCGTACGTGATGCCGTCGACCATCGACGATGCCTTCAGCCTCACGATCGAGAACGCCTCGAGTACCCCGTACACGCTCACGATCATGAGCTGGACGGCGCTGATCGCGATCCCGCTGGTGCTGCTGTATCAGGGGTGGACGTACTGGGTGTTCCGCAAGCGCGTCACCCGGGTCTCGATCGAGGCGGCGGCCGCGCACTGACCGCGGCGCACATGAAGCCCCTCGATCCCCGTCTGCTGCGCTACGCGACCGCCGCGCGGCGGTTCGTGGCGGCGTCCGCCCTGATCGGTGTGGTGCAGACGGCCGTGACGGTCGCCTTCGCGTGGGTGCTGACGGATGCCGTCACGGGTGCTCTTGACGGCCGAGGGGCGTGGCCGGACGTGGCCTGGCTGCTGGGGCTGGCTCTGCTGCGCGGGCTGCTGATCGCCGCATCGGATGCCGCAGGCACGCGGGCCGCGGCATCCACCGGGTCGCAGCTCAGGTCGGCGCTCATCACGGCCGTCGGGAAACTGGGTCCGGGGTGGCTCGCGCAGCGCAACCAGGCCGCGCTCGCCGTCACCGCGGGGCACGGGCTCGACGCGCTGGACGCCTACTTCGCCCGGTACATCCCGCAGCTCGTGCTGACGGCGATCGCGACACCCGTGCTCGTGGCCGTGATGTGGTGGCAGGACTGGCTGAGCGGACTGACGGCGCTCGTCACCCTGCCGCTGATCCCGCTGTTCCTCGTGCTGATCGGCATGGCGACGCGCACGGTGCAGACCCGGCAGTGGAACACGCTGCAGACGCTCGCCGTGCGGTTCGCCGACACCGTGCAAGGGCTGTCGACGCTGCGGCTGTTCGGCCGCGACCGCCGCGCGGCCGACCGCATCGAGCAGTCCGCCGACGACTATCGCCGCGAGACCATGAAGGTGCTGCGATTCTCGTTCCTCTCGGGGTTCGCGATGGAGCTGCTGGCCTCGCTCGCCGTGGCGCTGATCGCCGTGTCGATCGGGTTCCGCCTGCTGGCGGGCGATCTCCCGCTCGAGGTCGGGCTGTTCGTGCTGCTGCTCGCCCCAGAGGCCTTCCTGCCGATTAGGCAGGTCGGCGTGCAGTTCCACGCCGCGGCGGAGGGAGTCGCCGCGACCGAGGACGTGTTCGAGGTGCTGGATGAGACCGGTGGCGTTCACAGCTCCTCACAACTGTCGGCGGTTCGGCGTGCTGCGGGCACTGCGGAGCTAGAGCGATCGTTCACTGAGGAGTTGCGAACACGGGGCCGCTCTCTCGTCGTCGATGCCCTGCGGGTTCGGGACCTGCCACCAGTCTCCTTCACGGCGGATCCGGGCACGATCACGCTCATCGAAGGCCCGAGTGGCGTCGGCAAGTCGAGTCTGCTCGCCGCGCTGCGCGGCGCGACGGCCTTCGGCGGCGCAGCGACATTCGACGGCATCGACGTGCGTGAACTGAGCCCTGCCGAATGGCTCGCCTGGGCGGATCAGCGCCCGCAGCTGATGCGTGGAACGATCGCCTCGAACGTCGCTCTCGGCGACCCGGAGCCCGATGCCGACGGCATCCGCTCTGCGCTCGCCGCTGCCTGTGCGGACCTCGACCCGGTCCTCGAGCTGGGAGTGCAGGGGAGCGGCCTGTCCGGTGGACAGGCGCAGCGGGTCGCAGTCGCGCGAGCCCTGTACCGCCACGCCGCGGACCCCCGGCGGGTGCTCGTGCTCGACGAGCCCTCCAGCGCCCTCGACTCCGTCACCGAGGAGCGGCTGTGGGCGTCGCTTCGGGAGCGAGCGGATGCCGGAGCGACGATCCTGCTCGTCTCGCATCGCCGTTCGGCGCGGGAGATCGCCGATCACGTCGTCTCGCTGGGGGTGAGCGCATGAACCGCGTGCTCAGGGCCGCGCAGCCGCCCCTGGCACGGTTCCTTCCTGGACTGGTCTGGGGTGTGCTTTCTGCTGCGGCCGCCGTGAGCCTTCTCGCCGTGAGCGGCTGGCTGATCGTGAGCGCGTCCATCGTCGACTCGCTCGTGCCGCTGTCGATCGCGGTCGTGGGCGTGCGGTTCTTCGCGGTGTCGAGGGCGGTGACCAGGTATCTGGAGCGACTCAGCGGACACGACGCGGCCCTGCGACAGCTCGCGACGACCCGCTCCGACATGGTGCGCAGGCTCATCCCGCTGTCGCCCGCGGGCCTGGGCGGCACGGACCGCGGCCGCGTGCTGTCGGCGCTCGTCGACGACGTCGAGAATCTGCAGAACCTGCCGCTGCGGGTCGTGCAGCCCCTGGTCGTCGCGGGTCTCGTCGCCGTGGGTGCGGTCGGGTTCGTGGCTTTCGTCTCGCCCGTCGCCGCGTTGACGCTCGCGGTGTGCCTGCTGCTCGCCGCTGCGGCATCCGTCGGGCTCGGCTGGCTGCTCGGCTCACGTGCTGAGAGGTCTGTGTCGTCGCATCGCGCAGAGCTGTCGGCCGCGCTCGTCGACTACTTCGGCAGCCTCGACGTGCTGATCGCCTACGGAGCTGAGGCGCAGGCGCGCGAGCGCATCACGACCGCGGATCGCTCGCTGCGCGCGACGGTGCGCCGGGCGTCGCTCTCGCAGGCGGTCGCCGCCGGGGTCGTATCCGCCGCCGCGGGGGCGGCCTCGGCCTGGGCGCTCGCCGCCGCTGTCCCTTCGCTCAGATCCGGAGCGATCGACGGACCATGGCTCGCCGTCGTCGTGCTGGTGCCGATGGTGGTGTTCGAGATCTTCGGAGCCGTGCCTGTGGCGGCCGCGTCATGGCGCAGCGTGCGAGCGAGCGCCGAGCGCATCGATGAGGCTCTGCCATCGTCGTTCCCCGCCGAACTGCGGACAGACGAGGGGGTGGATGCTCACTTCGAGGCGACGCCTGCACTGCGGCTGCGCGGTGTTCGGGCGCACTGGCCGGGTGGTGCTCAGGCTCTTGCGGGTGTGGATCTCGATCTGGCTCCGGGGGAGCGGGTGCTGGTCACCGGTCCGAGCGGCGCGGGCAAGAGCTCGCTGGCCGCCGTGCTCGTCGGCTTCCTGCGAGCAGAGGGCGAGTATTCCCTGGGGGGCATAGGCGCCGCTTCTCTCTCGGGCGACGCGCTGCGCCGCACCGTCGGACTGTGCGAGCAGAGCCCTCAGCTGTTCGACGAGGACATCAGGCAGAACCTGCTTTTCGCGAGGGACACCGCGACCGACGAGGAGCTCCTGCAGGTGCTGGAGCGAGTGGGTCTCGGCGAGTGGGTGCGCGAACGAGGCGGGCTCGACGCGCGAGTCGGTGACAGGGGAGCTCTTGTGTCGGGCGGCCAGGCGCAGCGCATCGCGCTCGCGCGCGCCCTTCTACGGGGCTTCCCCGTTCTCGTGCTCGACGAGCCGACCGCGGGCGTCGACCCCGCGGCATCCGACGCCCTGCTCCGCGACCTGCTCGGTGCGGCGGGGGAGCAGTCGGTTCTGCTGATCTCTCATGTCGCACCACCTGCTGCTCTTGTCGACCGCACCGTGCGACTGGAGGCGGGGAAGACGCGCGCTTGAGCGGGCGGCCCCGCAGGTTCGCCGATTCGCGTCCGGGCCGTATCTGCTCTAAGCTTGTCCGCGGTGACGTGTCCGAGCGGCCGAAGGTGCAACTCTCGAAAAGTTGTGTAGGGTAACCCCCTACCGTGGGTTCAAATCCCACCGTCACCGCCAGTGTGATGTCTCAGGACATCGTGAACGACTGAACCCCCGGTTTCCGGGGGTTCAGTCGTTTTTGCGTTGGTAGTTCTTTTCGGGGTTGAGGGTGAATTCGGCGAGGAGTTCGCCGGTGGTCTGGGTGATGATCGTGGCGTCGTCGTTATGGACGAGGCAGATGATCTCGGTGCGTGCGTGGGCTCTGCCGATGCCGAGGTGCAGGAGTTTCCCGGTGTGGCGGAGGGTGATCTTGCCGTCGTTGTCGATGGTGTCGTAGCGGACGCGCCAGATGTTCGGGTCGCTAGGCGGTGCCGGTGTCGCTTTCGGGATGAGCTGGTAGGCGAACGCGGGGGCTCTCCGGCCCAGCGCGCGGTGGGGGCGGATCGTGTTGTAGTAGTCGCGGAACGCGTCGAGCGTGTCCTGCAGCTCGGCGAGGGTGGCCGCGGGGTGGGCGCCGAGGTGTTTCTTCAGCGTCTGCCAGAAGCGTTCGATCTTGCCCTGGGCGGTGGGTTTGAAGGGCTTGCCGTTCTTCTGGGTGATGCCGAGGGTGGCCAGCAGCATCTCGAAGTCGTTGCCGGCGCCGTCCCCGCGGCCTCGTCCGCCGCGGGCGAGGCGGGTGGTGTAGACCATGCCGTTGTCGGTCAGGGTCGCCGCGGGGTAGCCGTGTTCGGCGGCGGTCGCGGTGAACGTGTCGGTCACGATCCGGCCGGTGACGCGGCGATGGGCGCTCAGGTGCAGCATGCTGCGGGAGTGGTCGTCGAGCCAGCCGATGACCTCGACGTCGGTGCCATCGGTGAGGGTGACGTGGGTGAAGTCGGACTGCCAGAGCTCGTTCGGGCGGTCGGCGGCGACCGGCGCCAGGACGAGCGAGGACGCTTCTGCGGCTGTGTGGTGACGCGCCCTGCCGCTTTCAGGATCCGCCAGATGGTCGTTCGGGACAGCAGGATGCCTTCGCGGGCGAGGTGTTCCGTGATCGTGTCCGCGCCGGCGTCGAGTCCGTTGGCGGTGAGTTCATCACGCAGTTGCAGCGCCCGGTCCCGGACGCGCTCGGGGGTGCGGTTCGGCGTCGATCCCGGTCGTCGCGAGCGCGGTTCGTAGGCCGCGTCGCCCTCCGTCAACCACCGGTGATGGAGCTTGTGCACGAGGGTCTTCGAGACCCCGTAGCGGGCCGCGACCTGCCCGTAGGACATGCCCTGGAGGACAACAGCTTTGATCAGGATCTCGTACTTGGCCACCCGTTCACGATGTCCTGAGACATCACCGAGAGCCCACGAATGAGTCGTTCACGATGTCCCGAGACATGCGTTCACGACGTCCTGAAACCAGACACCCTCGTCACCGCCAGAACAGAAGCCCGTTCTCCCTAAGAATCACCGGGGAGGGCGGGCTTTCTTCTTGCCCGGCCGCAATCCCACGGAGCGCCCTCGCCGTGCGCCGCCGCGGGCTCGCGGCCACGAATGCCCCGCGTCTCCACCGGCGCGAGCTCAGCGGGCGGCGGGTGAGTCTCCTTCCGCGTCTGCGGAGAAGACGGGGCTGAGGAAGCGGCGCTCGTAGCGACGGATGCACTGCGTCCTGCGGGCCAGTTCGAAGGCCTCCACGCACTCGGGATCGGTCTTCGACGCCGTTCGGTAGATCTCGTACGCTGCCAAGGAGGGGAACGTGAACAGCGCGAAAGCCTCGTCGCTGTCGCCTTCGCTCGGCATGAAATACCCGTGATGGGTTCCTCCGTGCTTCGCCACCAGCCGGATCCAGGCGCGGCCGTACTCGGTGAACACGTCGAGCTTGTCGGGATCGATCTCGTAACGCAGGTGAACGGTGATCATGTCGTTCATCTTCTCAGAGCGCCGCGATCACGATGACGGATGCGGATCAGTGCGTGAGAGGACCACCGCGCAAAGTTATCAACCAAAAGGTTGACAACGCGTCTGCCGCCTCGTATCGTCGTTATCAACCAAATGGTTGAGGAGGGGCGAGATGGACGACAACCTGGATGACGGGTCTGGCGACGCGGCGACGCTGAGCCAGGTGTTTCAGGCTCTCGCCGACCCGATCCGCCGCGACATCGTGTCGCGACTCGCGATCGGCGACGCGACGGTCGGTGAGCTCGCGACTCCGTTCGACGTCAGCCTCCAGGCCGTCTCCAAGCACATCGCCGTGCTCGAGCAGGCGGGCCTCGTGACAAAGGGCAAGCACGGCCAGCGGCGGCTCGTGCACCTGGAGGCAGAGGTGCTCGGTCTCATGACCGCATGGATCGAGCGCCATCAGCGGCGGGCCGAGGAGCGCTTCGCGCGACTCGACGCCCTGCTCGCACAGCTGCCGCACGACGACGACGGCTCGGCAGGCGCCGAGTCCATCAGATAAGGAGCGCATCATGAACACCACCGCCACCATCGAGGCCGACCCGAACCTCCCGATCATCCGCACCACGAGGGATTTTCAGGCGACGCCCGCGCAGCTCGTGCGCGCACACCTCGACCCCGAGCTCTACGCCCGCTGGGTCGGCCCGAACGGCACCGCCGTCGTGTTCGACGTCTGGGACGCGCGGACCGGCGGCAGCTGGCGCATGCGCAGCACCGGGGAAGGCGACGAGTACAGCTTCCACGGCTCGTTCCACGACGTGACCGAGGACCGCATCGTCCAGACCTTCACCTGGGATGCGATGCCCGAGAGCGTCTCGCTCGAGACGCTCTGGTTCGAGGATCTCGGTGACGGGCGCACGCGCCTGCACGCCCAGTCGCTCGTCGACTCGTTCGAGGGCCGCGACGGATGGCTTGAGTCGGGCATGGAGGTCGGAGTCAACGACGGCTACGCCAAGCTCGACGCGCTGCTCGAAGGCGGCGAGGTCTGATCGATCGCCCAGTCGCCTGGCTGGAGGCTCACGAAGACCTCCTGCGATGCGGGCAAGCACCGTGAGGCCGCCGCTCGATGAGAAGAGCGGCGGCCTCGTTGCGTCCGGCATCCGTCTTAGCGTCGCGGGATGCTCCGGCGGATACTGAGCAGCAGCCGTATTGCGGTGCTTAGGCGCCTCCGTAGGGGTGGGTGTTCTTGTCTTGGCTGGATGGCACAGTTGCCAGAAGATTCCACCCCTCTGCAGTGCGCCCATGTTTCAAGTGGCCAAGGCATTGCGCCACACGTTGCTCCGCTCGGGCCAGGCCTCGTCCAGTGGAGGAAACTTCGCTTCGGGGCGTTAACGCCGTGAAGGTGTTCTTCACGGAAAGCTCAAGACATTCCGACTGACTATGGATTTCGATGCTTGCGGAGTGAGAGTTCGGCGCGTGCTTGATGATGTTCGTGACTGCTTCGATCGCTGTCTCGATGAGGATGAGCTCTGTCGCCTGTGTCAGGTTAACCGGGGGGCTTGGCGTCGAAACACGCGTGGGGATTCCTGCATCGTTCAAGAGGCCTCCGAGAGTGACGATCGCGCGGATCACATCTCCGCCGTACCGGTTCGCTGACTTCGGTCGCTCCGCATCTATATCTCGCATCAGTGAGAGCAGGGCTTGGATGCTTCGTAGTGCTCTCTCGGCGGACTCCTCGATCGTCGAGAGGGACACCTGACGTGCTTCTTCGTCTGGTTGCTTCGGCAACGCGCGTGCGTGGAAAAGGACGAGCGTCAAGTCATGTGCGATGCCGTCATGAAGCTCGTCCGCGATGCGCTCTTGATCTTCTCGTGCGAGTTCCTCAAGATCCATCGTGATGCGAGCGCGTTCAGCGACCAGCACCGTCTCCCTTGCTGCCACCAGTCGGAAACCGATACCTATAAGGAAGGCGATTGTCGCTATCCCCGCAATGCTGAATATGCCACCCCCGGCTAAGGTCTCCCCTCCTATCGCAACGTATGCTGTCAGGGCCATAAGCAGGGTTGCGTGAGTAACGATCAACCATGGCGCGCCGGTCGCCGAGACTAGGCTGAGCGTAAGAGCGAGCTCGAGCAGATCTCCGCCGCTGCCTGTGGGCACGACACCCACGCAGCTGATGAGCACGACCGTGAACGCCGCCGTGGTGGGGTGCCAGGCAAATGCGGCGAGGCCGACATAGAGCGCGATGGCCAAGAGGTCGGACATTGTGAACGTTCCGCTCGAGAAAACAAACCCCGCCGCGACACACAGCAGCACTCCTGCCACCACAAGCAAGAGAGTGCTTGCTACGGGGTGAAGGGAACGCTGTCCCCAAAAAGCTCGCGATCGCAGCATTCTCCCGATCGAGATTCGGGCGGCAAGGCCGGGCTCCCCCCGACGACCGGCACCCAGGACAGCTTCAGGCACAGATCCCCAACACCTGGCAAAGCCAGTCCCCCAGGTCAGCGCTCATCGCGACAAGATCATGCGCGAGTGGGCCGACATTGAACACATTGAATAGCTCCACGATGGTCTCCCCCCGCTTGGCGTCAGAACTGACATGCTCTGACGCTGAAACACTGTAACCCTTCGACCTCTACTCTGCAGGGTACGAACTCATGGCCGCTGGGTCAGAGTTTCGGAAGTGATCAGCGCTACCGTACAGGAGTGGATGGTGTTGTTCGCGTCGTGGTCGTTGATGACGAAGCCTTAGTGCGCCATGCTCTACGTGCGTTCATCTCCGGGGACCCACGTGTCGCTCTCGTCGGCGAGGCAGCGGACGGGGTGACGGCGCTTGACGTCTGCCGGGCATCGAACCCCGACGTAGTGCTCATGGACATCAAGATGCCTGAGATCGGAGGGGTTGAAGCGACGAGGAGGCTCCTCTCGTGGAACCCCCGCTGCCGTGTGGTGGTGCTGACTACATTCACGACCGAATGGCGTGCGCTTGAGGCGTTGCGCGCCGGCGCATGCGGATATCTCGTGAAGAACTCGACACCCGAGCAGGTCATAGATGCCATCGTCGCTGCCCAGGCCGGTGATCGAGTGGTTTCGCCTGAGGTGCAGGAGAGATTCGTCCGCGCAGTGATGGAGTCCGGCGACAGAAACCTCCGACCTGTGCCTGAACTAAGCCATCGCGAGTACGAAGTGATCAGCCTGATCGCTAGGGGCCTGTCCAACTCCGAGATAGCCAAAGTGCTGCACTACGCGGAGGGCACCGTAAAAGCGGATATCCGTAACATCAATCGGTTGTGGAGGGTTGAGAATCGGTTGCAGATCGTGCTCCGGGCGACCGAGATCGGGATCATCAGCCTCTAACGTCAGTCCTGCCTATGGATCGATTTTGCATCTGCCCCCGGAACCCGTAGCACGTTCTCGGCCGCCGGAAGGCGGAGATCGCGAACTCGTGGTCTTAGGGCCACGAACAAAGGAAGAGCGATGTTCATGCGCATGCTCGGGCGACACGATGGGCGTAGCTCCTGAGCGGTGACGGCCTGATGCCTGTCGCGAAGTGAGCTGTGATTGCGTCAGGAAAGGGATGGAATGAAGAAGAAAAGGATGATGGTGGCGGCAACTGGTGCCGCTGCGCTTCTCGCGGCGTCGTTGGCGACACCACTTACGGCGAACGCTTCGGTCGTTGGGGCCTCGGGCGGAGTTTACGTCGGTCTTGCGTCGATTGCAGCCGCCTCAGCGAGCCTCGAGATGACGAGAGTGACCGTCCCGTTCAGTGCAGCTCAGCGCGCCGTTGACGCGCTAAGCACGACGGAAGTTGACGGCTATCCGGTGGTTGCGTATCGATTCGAGAACGCGGAGGTCGTCGGGGAACTGAGCGCGAGCCCTCAGACATCGGTGGAGGACTTCCTGCGCAGGTTCGACGAGAGCTACGGAACTCAGCCCCAGTTCGTTGCGGTCATCATCGAAGTGCCCGAAGCTCAAGCGGAGACAAGTTACGCATCGAAGCGCAGTGCGGTACTCGAGAGCACGGGCCCCATCTTTGCGGCGAACCCAGCCGACCCGGCACACATCGAATCACTGCTGGACCAGTCTCGATCCCGTGTCGGCGCTGAGAAGGCGGCCTTCGGGGTCCAATCCTTGCCCGCGGGGGCGGAGGATTGGTTCCCGGAATACGCAGAAGTCCTCGTGCAACGGGACGATCCGTTGCGCGTACTTTTCGACCAGTACTACACCTGGAATGGAACCGACTCCAAGACGTCGAACCTGTCGGGTGATGACGGATTCGAGATGGAGGTCAACATCACCACGTCTAACCCCGACTATCAGGCAGGAGTGCGGGGCGGGCTTGCATGCCCCGCTGGATACAAGGATCAGCCATTTGCGAAGAACTACGACTTCGAATGGTGGGCAGCGCTCGTTAACACGGGCAGCGGTCTGACGGCCATGGCCTCCGATGTGAACGCATACGCTGACTACAACGACCTAAGCGACGACTGTAACCGCAACTCGATGGCGATCGGCTTCCGCACCCCGCAGCTGATTCCGGCCTATCCCGATGGGCACCAGGAGGTCTCCGTCCAGATCATGGCGTTCCGTGGAGTTGACACCACAGGACGCATTTCTTCGGGCGTGGTGCAGTCCGTCAATGCGACCGGGTGCGTGCTGCAGCCGTGGCTCTCGCTCACCGATTGCATGGGGCTGACGACTTCGACCTCTGGCAACCGCCTAACGCTGAGCGAGAGTAGTTCGGTGGGTTGGACAGCTCCCCCTAAGTGCTGGGCCTCCACCGACTATGGATTCAGCGGAGTTTCGAGCTTCTGCTAGTAGTGTCGACCCCCATGACGAACCAGAGAACTGAGCGGAGCTCCCGGGCGGCGACGTCCGGGAGCTCCGTCGTCTACTTCATTTTCGCCTGCGTAGCCACGTTGGCGGTCCTCGCGATGCCTATTTATCAGTTCTTCAGTGTCGGTAGTAACGCTGGCTATGCGTGCATTACTGGCTACGTGCCTCCTGGCATTGACGAGTCGGGGATGACGGCACTTTTGGATAGTAGGGAGACGGCGTTTCCGGCAGGAAGATACTGCGAGTGGGCGAGCATCTCCGGCGATACCACCGCTTACCAGACGGGATGGCCCACGACAATCGTGGCTTGTATCGCGACCGTGTTGGTGATCTGGATGACGATTCTGGCGGTTCGTTCGGTCCGGCCGAGAAAACTCCTCGTTGCGCTGGTTCCTAGCTTCGTCGTCCTGCTGTCATGGGCCGCAGTGTTCATCTAATTCTCGACATCACCTGCGACGCGTCCGGCATCCGTCGTTGGGGGTGCGACATGACGGCCCCCGGCGTCGTCGCGACCCGGGCGTCTCGCGGTCAGGCGCTTTCCCGCTTCAGGCGGATGCTCAGCACGATGGCGGAGATGAGGAAGAAGACTGCGCCGACGCCGGCGTAGCCCGCCACGCCCGCGATCATGCCTCCGCCCTGCAGGCCCTGGAAGAGGAACCCGGCGCCGGCGAAGAGCGAGATGCCTCCGGAGAGCATCTGGGCGACCTGTCCGCCGTTTCGACGGTTGCGGATCGCGGTGATCAGCTGCGGCGCCCCGGCGATGATCGCCCACACGCCCCACACGGCGAGCGCGGCCGACAGTGAGATCGACGAGGCGATGCCGAGCGCGACGGCGATGACGAGACTGACGATGACGCCGGTCCACTCGGCGGCCTTCGTGCGTGAGCGATCGGGATCCGCGCGCAGCTGCCAGAGCACGGCGCCCGCATCGAACAGGGGATAGGCGATCAGCAGCGCTGTCAGGAGCGGGTTCGGCTCGGCGGCGGTCGCAGAGGTGGCGAACATCACGCCCACCCAGACGATCGCGAACGCGAAGCGGACGACGTAGAGCGAGCGCAGCGCGCGAGCGTAGCTGAGCGAGGTGGTGGGAGCGGAGGTGGTCATGGTGCCTTCCAGAACATAAATAGAGTGACTAGTTCGTCTACTTAGCTCAAGGTAGACTACTTCGTATACCTGCGCAAGCGCGCAGGTCGATCTCGGAGGAACCATGCGGACGGATGAGGCGCCGAAGCGATCGCGCACCGGCACACGGGAGCGGATCCTCGCTGCGACGAACGAGCTGTTCTATGCGCAGGGCATCAGGGCCACGAGCGCCGATCGCATCATCGAGCAGGTCGGGATCACCAAGGTCACCTTCTATCGACATTTCCCCAGCAAGAGCGACCTCGTGGTCGCCTACCTCGAAGTCCAGGCGGCGAGGGAACAGGCTTGGCTGATCGGTGCGAGGGTCTCGGGAGATCCCCGCGCGTCTCTGCGCGCGATCGCCGAGGGGATCGGTGCGGCAAGCTGCAGCCCGGGCTTTCGCGGCTGCGCGTTCATCAACGCGGCGGCCGAGTTCTCCGACCCCGACGATCCGGTGCGAGCGGTCGTCGCCGGGCATCGACAGCGGATGCTTGACGAGTTCACGAGCATCGCCGCGGAAGCGGGTGTCGATGACGCGGTTGTCGCGGGCCGGCGCCTCATGATCCTCCGCGACGGCGCGATGGTGAACGGATATCTGGGTGAGGCGGCATCCGTCGCGAGCGCCCTCGCTCCCGCGTTCGATGCCGTGATCGCGCCGGCGGGGGAGAGCCGATGACCGACCGGTGGGACCGCGGGCGACGAGTTCCCGGCCGCACCCTCCTCGTCGGCTGCGGCGCGCTCGGCACCAAGCTGGGACGGCGGCTCGTCGCGGAGGGCGCCGACGTGATCGCGCTGCGCCGGAACACCGACGGCCTGCCGGCAGAGTTCGCGACGATCGCCGACGACCTGGGCATCCCTCGGGTGCGCGAGCTCCCAGCCGTGGACTCGGTCGTGATCACGCTGCCGCCCGGTTCTGCCGGGGGAGGGCTGTACCGGGCATCGCTCACCGCGCTCGCGCAGGGGCTTCCGGCCCGTCCCTCTCGTGTCGTCTTCGTGTCGTCCACGCGCGTCCTCGAAGGGCGGGCGGGTGAAACCCCGCTCACGGAGCAGACCCCGCCGGCCCCGACGAGCGTTAGGGCGCAGGAGCTCCTCGACGGTGAGGTCATGGCGTCGGAGCTGTTCGGCGCCTGCATCGTGAGGCCGGCCGGCATCTACGGCCCGGGTCGTGAGTCACTGATCCGCAGGGTCGGCGAGCACGCTCCGGTCGACCACACGCGGCGGACCAACCGCATCCATGAAGACGACCTGGTCGCGCTCCTGCATGCCATGCTGACGGCCGGATCCCCGCCGCCGCTCATCCACGCCGTCGACCAGGCCCCGGCATCCCTGGGCGACGTGGTGACGTTCATCGCGGAGCGCCTGGGGGTCGAGCCGCCTCCGCACCTCGATCCCGAGACGAGCGGGGGAACGGTGCTCGACGGCAGCCTCATGCGGGAGTTCGCGGGTCCGCTGGAGTTCCCGTCGTTCCGCGAGGGCTACGAGCGGATGCTCAGTGAGACTCGTCGTCGGCAGCCTCGATGATCTCCTGCATGACGGTGCGCGAGATCTCCTCGCGCGAGCCGTCGGCCCACTCGTGCACGACGAACGCCGCACCGATCTCATCGAGGTACGCGGCCGTCTTCTCCAGCCGAGGTACCACCTCGATGTGGTCTTTGCCGAAGAGCGCCGCGGTGTACACGGGCTCGCCGGCGCGGATCGAGTTGCGCAGCTCGACCGTGGAGCGTCCGGTGATGCGGTAGAGCGCTTTGAGCACCTCGCTCGGGTAGTCCGGAGTTCCGGCGACGGTGAGCGAGAGGGCGTTCTCGGGAGTTGGCATGGCTCCATCTCACCACGGCGGGCGGGACTTTATGGTCCGGTCCGCGGGCCGGTTGGGCGATCGCCCCTGCCGACTTCAGACTGAGAGGACTGCCGGAAGGAACCTCATGAAGCACGCAGACGTGATCGTCATCGGCGCGGGTGTCGCGGGGCTCACCGCAGCCCGGCTGCTGCAGGAGCACGGCCTTACCGTGATCGTCCTCGAAGCGCGGGAACGAGTCGGCGGGCGCGTGCACACGATGCGCGACGGCCGCGTGACCGATCTCGGAGCCTCGTGGATCCACGGCGTCGACGGCAGCCCGGTGGCCGCTGCCGCCGAGGCCTTCGGCATGCCCGCGGTCGAGTTCACCGTCGGCGGCTTTCAGCCCGACAGCCGGCCGATCGCCTACTACGGCCCGGACGGCACCAGGCTCTCGGACGCCGAGGCCGCTCGCTTCGCCGCGGACATCCACGAGGTCGACGCCGCGCTGGCCGCGGTGGTCGCGGTCTCAGCATCCGACGCCTCCTACCGCGACGTCACCGAGCAGGCATTCCTGCGCAGGGGATGGGATGCCGAGCGCACCCAGCGAGTGCGGGAGTACTTCGAACACCGCGCCGAGGAGCAGTACGGCGTGCAGATCGAGGATCTCGCGGCGCACGGTCTCGACGACGACTCGATCGAGGGGGACGAGGTGGTCTTCCCGAACGGATACGACGAGCTGCCGAGGGGTCTCGCGGAAGACCTCGACATCCGGCTCGGACGGATCGTCACAGGTGTGGAATGGTCGGACGGGGTGCGAGTTCGCACCGCCGACGAGCACTTCACCGCGGATGCCGCCGTCTTGACTGTGCCGGTCGGCGTGCTGAAGGGCGGCGATCTGGAGATCTCGCCGCCGCTTCCCGCAGTGAATGCCGCCGCGCTCGCGCGCCTAGAGATGAACGCGTTCGAGAAAGTGATCCTGCGGTTTCCGGCGAGGTTCTGGGACGCGGACGTGTATGCGATCAGGCAGCAGGGCCCCGAGGGTCGCTGGTGGCACTCCTGGTACGACCTGACGCCGCTGCACGACGAGCCGACGCTGCTCACCTTCGCCGCAGGCGCTGCGGCCCGCGGCATCCGCGACTGGGACGACGATCGCGTCGTCGACGCCGTGATGGCGCAGCTGCGACGACTGTTCGGCCCCGAGGTCCCCGCGCCCGTCAGCATCCACCGCACCGCCTGGCAGGACGACCCGTTCGCCCGCGGGTCCTACGCGTATATGACCGTGGGCTCGACGACCGCGGATCACGACGACCTTGCGACCCCGATCGGAGGAGTGCTGCACATCGCCGGCGAGGCCACGTGGACGGATGACCCGGCGACCGTTCCGGCGGCGATGCTGTCAGGCCATCGTGCCGCAGGGCGCATCATCGGGCGCGCGATCGCGATCGAGAGCCTGTGGACGCAGGTGTGAGCGCACTCACGGCAGGGTGATGACCGACGGGCCGCCCGTCGTCACACGGAGTCGCCGTTCTCCAGCCGTTCACCCGGCGTGAGTAGCATTGGCGCGCTGCGGCACCCCCCCGATCGGTGCCGCCCGATCGGATGGCGAGGATTCCATGGCCACGAAGACCAAGGCGCAGAAGGCGGCCGAGGCCGCGATCGACGCGGCGGCGCTCGCCGCGAAGAGCGCCAAGAAGCTCAGCAAGACACTGCCCAAGAAGGACGGGCGCAAGCTCCGCGAACTCGCGGATGAGACGAAGGACGCCGCGCAGCCGTCGAAGAAGAGGCTCACGGCCAAGCCGCGCAAGGTGGAGAAGGTCGCCGTCGCGGCGACCGCGCGCCTCGAGAAGGCTGCTGCGAAGGTCGAAGCGAAGGCCGTCGCGAAGAACACGGTCGAGAAGAAGGCGGATGCGCGGACCGTATCCTCCTCCGCGAAGAAAGCGGATGCTGCGGCGGCGGATAAGGCGGAGAAGAAGCCGAACGCGGACAAGAAGGCGAAGCCGACGAAGAAGCCGACGAAGAAGAAGTCCGCTCCCAAGGCAGCCGCGTCGGCCGTGAACGCGGCACCTGTCGTATCCAGCACCACGGATCAGTCGCGCGAAACGGCCTCGACCGCGCAGGCCGCATCCGCCAAGACGGTTCCCGCGGAGGCTGCGGTGGCCGATATCGCACCGGAGAAGGCCTCGGCGGATGCAGATCTGACCACGGCTGCGAAGCGCCCGGCCCGGGCTGCAACGAAGACTGCACCGACCCGAACCGCTGCCACAGCATCCGCTCCCGCCCTCGAGACGCTCACGGTCGCCGCCCTCCGCGACCGCGGGCGGGAGGCGGGACACACCGGCTACTCCCGCCTCACCAAGGCGCAGCTGATCGCGCTCCTGTCCGACTGACGGCGAAGACACCAGAGAACGGCAGACAGACCGACAGTGGCAGACGTGCAGCAGGGATACGACCGCACCGCTCAGGTGCCGGATCCCCGGACGCTCATCGACATCCTCCGCGACACCGCGACGCGATTCCCCGACGCCTCGGCGATCGAAGACGCGGCGGGCGCGATCAGCTACGCCGAGCTGATCGCCCGCATCAATGTCACGGCCGCCCGGCTGCATGAGCAGGGTGTGCGGCGCGGCGACCGCGTCGGTGTGCGGATGCCGTCTGGTGAGCGCGCGCTGTACATCTCGATCCTGTCGATCCTCGCGGCCGGCGCCGCCTACGTCCCTGTCGACGCCGACGACCCGCAGGAGCGCGCCGACCTCGTCTTCGGCGAGGCGCAGGTGCGCGGTGTCATCGGCGCAGGCGGGGTGTTCACGGCCGCCGACGCCGGCAACGCGAGCCAGCTCTTCGCCGGCGACGCGCCGCACCCCAGCACCTCGGCTCTGCCGATCGTCGCGCCGCCGACGCCCGACGGCGACGCGTGGATCATCTTCACCTCGGGCTCGACGGGAACGCCGAAGGGCGTCGCCGTCTCGCATCGGTCGGCCGCGGCCTTCGTCGACGCCGAGGCGCGTCTGTTCCTGCAGGACGCCCCGCTCGGCCCCGGCGACCGCGTGCTCGCGGGCCTGTCGGTCGCGTTCGACGCCTCGTGCGAGGAGATGTGGCTCGCCTGGCGCCACGGCGCCTGCCTGGTGCCGGCCCCCAGAGCGCTCGTGCGTTCGGGAGAAGACCTCGGCCCCTGGCTGGTCGGCCACGGGATCACGGTGGTCTCCACTGTGCCGACGCTCGCCGCTCTCTGGCCGCAGGACACGGTCGAGAACGTGCGCCTGCTCATCTTCGGCGGCGAGTCCTGCCCGCCCGAGCTCGTCGCACGCCTGGTCGGCGAGGGCCGCGAGCTGTGGAACACCTACGGACCCACCGAGGCCACCGTCGTCGCCAGCGCCACCATCATGGACGGCGAAGGCCCGGTGCGCATCGGCCTGCCGCTGGACGGCTGGGCGCTCGCGGTGGTCGACGCGGAAGGGCTTCCAGTCGCCGATGGAGAAGCCGGTGAACTGATCATCGGGGGAGTGGGCCTCGCCCGCTACCTCGACCCGGCGAAGGACGCCGAGAAGTACGCACCCATGCCGACCCTCGGCTGGGAGCGCGCCTACCGCTCCGGCGACATGGTGCGCGCCGACCCCGAGGGCCTGATCTTCCAGGGCCGAGTCGACGATCAGGTCAAGATCGGCGGCCGGCGCATCGAGCTCGGCGAGGTCGAGGCCGCCTTGCAGGCCATCGACGACGTGACGGCCGCCGCGGTGGCGGTGCGCAGGACGGATGCCGGCATCGCCCTGCTCGTCGGCTACGTCGTCCCCGCGGACGGCTTCGATCGCCAGCGCGCTCGCGCACAGCTCGCCGAGGCCCTGCCCGCCCCGCTGATCCCGCTGCTCGCCGTCGTCGACGACCTGCCGGTGCGTACCTCGGGCAAGGTCGACAAGGCCGCCCTCCCCTGGCCGCTCACCGACACCGACGCGGGCGACTCCACTCTCTCAGGCACCGCGGCCTGGCTCGCCGAGCAGTGGTTCTCGGTGCTCGGCATGCGACCGACCGAGGAGAGCGCCGACTTCTTCCAGCTCGGCGGCGGCTCTCTCGCGGCGGCGCAGCTGGTCTCCCGCATCCGCACCCGCGCTCCCGAGTTCACGATGGCCGACGTCTACGACCTGCCGAAGCTGGCGCAGATGGCGGATGCCGTCAAGGCGGCCTCGGTCGACGAGGCCGCTCGGTCCTTCACCGCAGCAGCCCCCACACCCAAGCGGATGCAGTGGGTGCAGACCCTGCTCGGCATCCCCCTGTTCATCCTCTCCGGCGCCCGCTGGATCACCTGGCTGCTGGCGGCGAGCTGGCTGCTGCAGCTCGTGCCGGGCTTCGACTTCCTGCCCGACGCTCCCGTCTGGGCGATCATCACCGGTCTCATCGTGTTCGCGACCCCGTTCGGGCGCATGGCGCTCTCGGCCCTCGTGGCCCGGCTGCTGCTCGCAGGCGTGCGCGGGGGCGACTATCCGCGCGGCGGCTCGGTGCACCTGCGCCTCTGGCTCGCCGAACAGGTCTCGCATCAGGTCGACGCGGTCGGCCTCGCCGGCGCCCCCTGGGTGATCCACTACGCACGCGCCCTCGGCGCGCGCATCGGCAAGGGCGTCGACCTGCATTCGCTCCCGCCCGTCACGGGCATGCTGCACATCGGCGACGGCGCCGCGATCGAGCCCGAGGTCGACCTCGCCGGATACTGGATCGACGGCGACACCGTGCGCATCGGCGAGATCCGCATCGGCGCCGACGCGACGGTGGGCGCCCGCAGCACTCTCGCGCCGGGTACGAAGATCGGCCGAGGTGCGGAGATCGCACCGGGCTCCGCGGTGTTCGGGCGGGTGCGCGCGCGGCAGCGCTGGGCGGGCTCGCCCGCCGTGCGCGTGGGCGGCAAGAGCGTGCCGTTCGCCCCTGAAGCGCCGCCGAAGCGCGATCGATGGCTGTGGGCGTACGGCGCCTCCTCCACGCTGCTCGGGCTGCTGCCGTTCGTCGCCTTCGCCGCCGGCGTGCTCGTGCTCGCCGCCGGCATCCGCGGGGCCGGCTCGCTGAACGAGGCGATCGGGGCCTTTGCGGCGTGGCTCGTGCCGGCCGTGCTCGTCACCGGTCTCGTGTTCGCCGCGGCCGTCGTGCTGTTCGTGCGGCTGCTCGCGATCGGACTGACCGAGGGCGCGCATCCGGTCCACGGCCGCGTCGCATGGCAGGCGTGGACGACCGAGCGCCTGCTGGATTCCGCCCGCACGCTGCTCTTCCCGATCTACTCGAGCCTGTTCACCCCGATCTGGCTGCGGATGCTGGGCGCGAAGGTCGGGCGCGAGGTCGAGGCGTCGACCGTGCTGCTGATCCCCCGCATGACCGTGATCGACGACGGGGCGTTCCTCGCCGATGACACCATGGTCGGAACCTACGAGCTTCGCGGCGGCTGGATGCGCCTGGCCACCGCGCGCATCGGCAAGAGGGCGTTCCTCGGGAACTCCGGGCTCGCCGCGGCAGGGCACCGGGTGCCGAAGGACGGCCTGATCGCCGTGCTCTCGGTCGCGCCCGAGAAGTCCAAGCCCGGCTCGTCCTGGCTGGGTTCGCCCGCGGTGCGCCTGCGCCGTGTGGTGAACGACTCCGATCTCGAGCGCACCTATCGTCCACGGCAGTCGCTGCGCTGGGCCCGAGGTCTGTGGGAGCTCGGACGCATCCTGCCGGTGTTCGTGACCTGCGCGCTCGGACTCGCCGTCTTGCTGACGCTGGCATGGCTCACCGAGACCTGGGGTCTCGGCGTCGCGATCCTGCTGTCCGGCGGAGTGATGCTCGCCGCGGGAGCCGTCGCCGCCGCCGTCACCACGGCGGCAAAGTGGATCTTCGTCGGGCCGATCCGTGCGGGGGAGCATCCGCTCTGGTCGAGCTTCGTGTGGCGCACCGAGGTCGCCGACACGTTCACCGAGATGGTCGCCGCCCCCTGGTTCGCGAACGCGGCCGCGGGTACTCCGGCTCTCGTGGTGTGGCTGCGCAGTCTCGGCGCGAAGATCGGCCACGGCGTCTGGACCGACAGCTACTGGCTCCCCGAGCCCGACCTCGTCCGCCTCGGAGACGGCGCCACGGTGAACCGCGGATGTGTGGTTCAGACGCATCTGTTCCATGATCGTGTGATGAGCATCGACACGGTCACCCTCGAATCGGGCGCCACACTGGGCCCGCACTCGGTCGTGCTGCCCGCCGCGACCATCGCGGCCGACGCCACGGTGGGCCCTGCATCCCTCGTGATGCGGGGCGAGACCGTCCCCGCGGGCAGCCGCTGGAGCGGCAACCCGATCGGACCGTGGCGGGCCGTCACCGTGCGCGCCTACCAGGCTGAAGGCGCATGAACGTCGATCCGTACACTCCGCACGCGGGCGACGCGCGCATCCGCGTCGAGCACTACGACCTCGACCTCGACTACAAGCTCTCGACCAACCGGCTGACGGCCACGGCGGTGATCGACGTGCGCGTCGCGCAGGAGACGGCGGCCTTCGGTCTCGACCTCGTCGGCCTGCGCGCGAAGAAGGTGCGCGTGGAGGGCATCCCCAAGGCGGGGTTCAGTCAGACCGACCGCAAGCTGAAGATCTCGCTCGGAGCCCCGGTCGAGGCGGGCACGGTGCTGCAGGTCTCGATCGACTACGCCGGCGCTCCGAAGCCGCGCCGCACCCGCTGGGGGGCGCTCGGCTGGGAGGAGCTCGAGGATGGACTGCTCATCGCCTCGCAGCCGACGGGCGCTCCCACCTGGTTCCCCTGCAACGACGTTCCCTACGACAAGGCGACGTACCGGTTGCGGGTGGTGACCGACCCCGGCTACGCGGTCGTGGGCTCGGTGCCCGCCGCGCGGTCGACGTCGAAGGGCCGTGCGGTGTGGGACTTCGACATCGCGGTGCCGACGGCGACGTACCTGATGACTCTGCAGATCGGCCAGTACGCGCAGGAGCGGATGCCGCTGGGCACTGTCTCAGGCCGGTTGTTCTTCCCGCGGGCGCTGACCGCGCGGGTGCACGCCGACCTCGAGGACCTCGCGCGGATGATGACCGTGTTCGAGGAGGCGTTCGGACCGTATCCGTTCGCCGAGTACACGGTCGTCGTCACCCCTGACGAGCTCGAGATCCCGCTCGAGGCGCTGGCATCGGCGATCTTCGGCGCGAATCACATCGACGGCGAGCACGGGCTCGAGCGGCTGATCGCGCACGAGCTCGCGCACCAGTGGTTCGGCAACAGCGTGGGCGTCGCGCGCTGGCAGGACATCTGGCTGAACGAGGGCTTCGCCTGCTACGCCGAGTGGATCTGGTCGGAGGCGTCGGGGGGCCCGACGGCCCACGCGAAGGCGCTCGCGCATCACGCGCGCCTCGCGGATCTCGACCAGGACGTCGTGCTCGCCGATCCTGGCGCCGACGCCATGTTCGACGATCGTGTCTACAAGCGCGGCGCGCTGACACTGCACGCGCTGCGGCTCACGGTCGGGGATCAGACGTTCTTCGAGATCCTGCGCTCGTGGACATCGTCGCGCGCCCACGCGACCGCGACGACGGCCGACTTCGTGGAGCTGGCGACGCGGGCGGGAGGCGCCGAGCTGGACGCGCTGCTCTCGCGGTGGCTCGACGATCCCGCGCTGCCGCCGCTTCCGGCGGGGCCTGCAAATGTGGAGGCGGCTCCGCTCACCGGTCCGATCCTCGGCCTCGGCGGCTCGGCCGGACTGGATCGATCGCGACGCTGATCACATAGCCGGAGGGCGCCTCGATCTCGGCGACCTCGATCGGCGAACGTCCGGCGATGCGTGCGAGAGAGCCCTCGAAGCGGATGTCCGCCGGGGCGATGCGCAGCCCCCGGCCGTCGGCCTTGACGACGGCCTCGATCATGGTCCACTCGCGAAGCGTGGGCGGCTCGCGCGGAGCGAAGAGGGCCGCGAGCTCGGTCAGCGGGGCAGACCCTCGATCGGCTTCGATGTCGATGCCGACGGATGCCGCGGCATCCGCCCGTGCGATCGCTCCGGCCGTGAGGTCGCCCGCATGGCTGAGGCTGAGCACCGTCGTCCCCGAGGAGGTGCGCAGCGGGCCGTGGGCTGCGGATCCGCACCGCGGACATTCGTGCGTGACCGCATCGCCAGGGCTGCCGGCATCGCGCAGCAGCCGGTCCAGAACAGTGCGCCGAGCATCCGTCCCGCTCGCCCACGCGATGTGCACGAGGCCGCTCCAGGCGGTCGCGGCGTGGCTGGCGGGCATGCGAGAAGCCTACGGGGACGGCGGGGGCGGGAAGCGAGAAGCGAGATACCGCGGACCGTCCGGCCTCCTGCTCGCCGCATCAGCTCCTGCTTGCAGCGTGACATCCGCATTGCTGCCTGAGAACCGTGGTCTCCAGGTGGGTGTCACGCCTGAATCCCCACCTAACGCGGGAATCCGGGTCTCACGCAAAGCCAGGCGAACTCGCCTGCGCGGCGCGGGGCCGATCCCCGGTACCGTGAAGGCATGCAGCAGGCACTTCGCACGTTCGGGCGCGTCCTGGGCGGCCACTGGCCGGCCCTGATGGCCTGGTATCTCGCGGGCGAGGTCGTGCATCGCCTCGTGCTGCAACTCGCCGGAACGGTCGGCGGCCACACGACCCTGGGCGGACTGCTCATCCTTCCGATCGCCGTCGCCGCGCGCATGGTGTCGTACGTCGCGATGTACCTGACCGTCCGCCCGTCGCTGCCGCACGCGGCAGCATCCGATCCGATCGACCGGCGCGATTTCGCGCATGCCGTGCTCGTCTCGATCCTGCCGTTCTTCGCCTTCTACGAGGCATGGGGGATGCTGGATGCCGACCGCGACGCGTTCTTCCGCATCGCCAGCGACGTGGCGTTCGAGCAGACCGGCTACGGCCAGGAGGCGCTCGGCGATCGCGGCGGCATGATCGGCGTCGGCGCGCTCCCGGTCGCGGTCCTGGTGATCGCTCTCGCGCTCCGCATCGTGCTCGCCCGATTCGATGATCGCCTCTCGATGAGCCTGCGCGCGCTCGCCGCGTACGCGGAGGTGCTCTGGACATTCATGCTCTTCACCCTCGTCGGCCAATGGTGGGCAGGCGTGCGCGAATGGCTGGCTCACCGCGCAGGGGCAGACTGGCTGCGCGACATCGGCGACTGGTTCGCCGTGCACATCCCTCCGGTCGCCGGCATCTGGGAGGGCGGGTCCTGGGCCATCGGCATCGTGATCGCCGTGCTCATCGTGCCGGCCGGCTGGCTGGCCATCGTCGGCGTGATCTACGGCACCACCTTCGACGTGCAGTCCCGTCTCAGCGGCTGGAGCGACCGGGCCCTGCGGGGAACGGCGCGGTCACTCGCGCGCACCCTCGTGGTGCGCCTCGAGGGGCTGTGGGCCGCAGCCGCGGTGATCTGGCGCGGCGGGCCGGCGCTGTTCGGCGCGACAGCGCTCGTGTACGCGTTGTGGATGCTGCTCGATCGGGTGGGCGCGCGCGCGGTGCTGCAGCTGATCGGCGGGCAGGATGAGGCGTTCTGGGAGGCCTGGCTGCCGGTGATCCTCGTCGCGATCGCCGCAGTCGCCGAGCCACTGAGGGTCGCGCTGCTCGCGACGGGCTACGACGCGGTGATCGCACGCCCTGAGGCAGGACTGGATGCCGGATCAGGGCTCGACGAGGAAGCGGGTGACGACATCGTCCTCGCCGGCGATGTCGAGATAGAACGGGCCGGCGGCATCGTCGGGGACGGCGAACACCGAGATGATGTCGTAGGGCGCTGACTCCTCCAGGCAGTACGACTCGCCCTCCTCGTACGGCACATCCACCAGGTCGCCCGCGTCGAGCCAGGTGCGCGAGCCATGCACCTCGGTGAGCGTGACCTGCCCGCACATCGTGGAATCGGGCCCGCCGGATGCCGTGAGCCGGACGCTCACGATGCGGGCGCCGTTCGGGGCCGGGAACTCGTCCCAGCGCGCGCTCTCGAGCGTGAGCTCCTGCCCGGCGACCTCAGCCGTGCCATCGACGGCTTCGGTGATCGTGACGCTCTCGGCCTCTGCGACAGGGCCTATGTCGAGCCACAGGTACACGCCCGCCACGGCGATGGCGCTGAACATCAGGGCGGTCAGGGCGACGCGCTGCCTGCGCAGCCAGCTCACGGCGCCTCGCCCGTCGTCGGTTCGACGATGTCTATCGTGGACTCTCGCCCGGCATCCGTGAGATCGAGGGGCACCACGATCACGTCGTCGAGGTGGGGAGTGCTGTACGGCATTGACACCCGCAGCTCCGCCTCGCCCGCGGTCACGTCGGCTGGGAGCTCGAAGGCGACCATACCGCTCGTCTGGATGCCGACGCGAAGATCGTCGCCGACGATCGACGTCGCAGGTCGCTCGCTGGCGACGAATTCGCGGCCGTCGACCACGAGCTTCACGAGCCGCAGCGCAGCGTCGACCTCGCTCTGCCGCGCCGCCGCGGACAGGGAGACGACGAGCCAGTTGCCGTCGGCCTCCCAGTCGTCGTCCTCCACGGTGACCCGGTCGGTGAACGTCGCGTCCTCGACCACGACGGTCAGGTTCCGCGACGTGACGGGGTGACCGGCGGTGCCGTGCGTGAGGAAGGGGCCGTCCTGCGCGTCGGCGTCGGGCGTGATGACTGCGACGACTCCGGCCGTCACCACGAGAGCGGTCCCCGCGAGCCAGGTGAGCGCCCGCCTCATCCGCGGACCTCCAGGCCGATCCGCGCGACCTGTTCGCCCTGCGCCCAGGTGACGACGTCGGATGACAGGATGATCTGCCCCGTGTGCACCTCGGCTTCATGGACTTCGAGTGCGATGCCGGAGTCGAGGTCGCTCGAATCGACTCGCCATGCGACGGTGACCTCGGCGGGCACACCGGGTTGCAGCAGGGGAGCGGCGGCGGACGTGATGTCGTGCCACGCCCTCGTTCCTCGCTGGTCGGACACGCCGGAGAGCTCGAGCAGCGGAGTGGTGGTGCCCACCAGCCGCGAGGAGATCCGGTCCGAGGTGGTGCCGACGCCGATCGTGGCGTCGCTGAGGTTCTCGAGCCTCATCGTCACGAGCAGCAGCGTCTCGCCGGGGTCGGCCTCCAAGAACTGCTCCTCCACGGCATCGGTCACCTCGACGTCGAGCACGGTGACGGCATAAGTGGGCGTCCGCACTTCTTCCCCGATCGCGACGTCCGCGGGCACGTGCCGCGCGGTCGCGAAGGCGCCGGCCGAGATGAGCGCGGCGCTGCCCAGCGCGAGCACCCCGATCGTGATCCAGGCGGGGATCGCGCGGCGTGAGATCGCCGAGCGGATGCCGTGCACGGCGCCTCCGCGCACCCGCCTCAGCGGTCCCCTCACCTCGATCACCCGCCCAGCCTATTGGGGAGCGTCGAGGCTGCGCGATCGAAACCGCCGAGGTGCGTCCTGCGGCGCGCCCGTAGGATCGACCTGTGACCGAACACACGCCCCCGCTCGGCCTGCTTCTCGATGTCGACGGCCCCATCGCCAGTCCCGTGACCCGCTCGATCGCGATTCCCGAGATCGCGACAGATCTGGCGGAGCTTGCGAACCTCGGCATCCCGATCGCGTTCAACACGGGGCGCTCTGACGCGTTCCTCCGCGAGCAGGTGATCCCGCCGCTTCTCGCCGCGGGCCTCGAGGAGGGCGTTCACGTATGGGGCATCTGCGAGAAGGGCGCGGTGCGGATGCGCATCACCGCCGGCGGTGCGCAGCAGGTCACGGTCGATGACGACCTGCGGATGCCGCCGGCCTTCGGCCGAGAGGTGGAGCGGATCGTCCGCGAAGACTTCTCTGATCTCGTCTTCTTCGACGACACGAAGCGCGCGATGGTCTCGGTCGAGCAGCTCACGGATGTCGAGAGCGGCGACTTCCTCGACCGCCAGCCCGCGCTCAACCAGGCGATCGCCGCGGCGCTGAAGGAGCAGGGCCTGGGCTACGAGTGGGGCGACGAGCGTGTGCCCGATGCGGAGGGGAGGGTCGCGTATCGGATCGATCCGACCATCATCTCCACCGACATCGAGTCGAACCGCGTGGGCAAGGACCTCGGGGCGAGCCTGATGCTCTCCTTCCTCGCCGCCGAGGGTGCGCGGCTGCCTCGAACCTGGCGCACGATGGGCGACTCCCGTACCGACTACGCCATGGCCGACTGGCTGCATGAGAACGGCCACGACGTCGTGCACGTCGATGTGCGCCCGTCAGACGGCGTGCCGGCCACGCCCTACCCCGTGCGTCATCACTCCTCGCTCATCCATGACGAGGCAGGGGCGGTGTACCTGCGCCGATGGGTCGAGATCGCGCGCGGTGCGGCGGACGGAGACGGCGATCTCGGCTGATCGACCGCTGAGAGTTGCCAGCCCGAGCCCCGCGGGTTACAGTTCGGGTGTGTCCCTGACGTGTCGTTGTTGTCGCTGAGCGCTCCGCTCACCATCGACTGACCCATCCGACACCCGCGCGCGCCTCGAGACGCGCGCCCCTGAAGATCAGGAAGAACCTCCGTGCGCTACGCCCAGCACATCGCCGAACTCGTCGGCCACACGCCCCTCGTCCGCCTGAACGCCGTCACCGCCGGCATCCGTCCCGCGGTCCTCGCGAAGGTCGAGTACTTCAACCCCGGCAGCTCGGCCAAGGACCGCATCGCCGGCGCGATCATCGACGCCGCCGAGCGGGAGGGACTCCTGAAGCCGGGCGGAACCATCGTCGAGGCGACCAGCGGCAACACCGGAGTCGGACTCGCCCTCGTGGCGCTGCAGCGCGGCTACCGCATGGTGTTCGTCGTGCCCGACAAGTTCGCAGGGGCCAAGGTCGCGACTCTGCGCGGCTACGGCGCCGAGGTCGTCGTCACCCCGACCAGCGTCGACCCGACCGATCCGCGGTCGTACTACAGCGTCGCCGCGCGGCTCGCCGCAGAGATCCCCGGGGCGTTCAACCCGAACCAGTTCGCGAATCAGAACGGCCCGCTCGGCCACTTCCAGACGACCGGACCGGAGATCTGGGCCGACACCGACGGGCGCGTGACGCACTTCGTCGCGGGCATCGGCACCGGCGGGACGATCAGCGGCACCGGGCGGTATCTCAAGCAGGTCAGCGACGGGCTCGTGCGAGTGATCGGCGCCGACCCCGAGGGTTCGATCTACTCCGGCGGACCCATCCACGGCTATCACGTCGAGGGCGTCGGCGAGGACTTCATGCCGCCGACTTTCGATCCGTCGGTGGTCGACGGCTACGAGCGGATCTCGGATGCCGAGTCGTTCGCGATGACCCGTCGCCTCGCCGCGGAGGAGGGGCTGTTCGTCGGAGGATCCAGCGGCATGGCCGTCGTGGCGGCGCTGCGCACCGCGGCCGCGCTCACCGAGGACGACGTGGTGGTCGTGCTGCTGCCCGACCACGGACGCGGCTATCTCGACAAGCTCTACGACGACGAGTGGCTGGACGAGCGCGGGTACGAGGTTCCCGTGCGGCCCGTCGATCCTGCGGTGGCCGAGGTGCGCGCGTTCCTCGAGGCTCAGCAGGTCTCGAAGGCGTAGCCCTCGTCGTCGGGCGTGAGCAGCTCGCGGTCGCGCAGGACCATGGATGCCGGTGAATCCGGGTCAGCGCACATCTCGGCGAACGTCCGCGGCAGCTCGTCGACGTACTCGATGTCGATGACGTGCGCGCCGTAGACCTCGATGTACACCGGGCACTCCTGGTAGGCCGCGCACTCCTCGGTCACCGCGAAGTCGAAGCCCGCCTGGGCATGCAGTGCGGCGGCATCCTCCGCGGCGTTCTTCTGACCGGCCGCGAGGCCCGCGCCATGCGCGATCTCGACCAGCCGCGTGGCCAGGTCGAGATTGTCGTCGAGTGAGAGGGCTCCCTCGGAGCGGGTGTAGGAGTCCAGGTTGTCGAACTCGACGGCGTCGAAGCCGGCATCCGCACATCCGATGATCCACGGCTCGATCGTCGCGGCGATGCGGTCGCGTCGATCGCCGGTCGAGGTGTCGAGGAGCGCCTCATCGGGCCAGTCGGGATCGAACAACGGGTCGCCGTCACGGTGCAGCAGCACATCGTCGGGCCAGGATTCGAGTTCCCCTGGCTGCGTCTGAAAGCCGTTCACGTAGCAGATCGAGTACACGCCCTCGGCGGGCTCGGCGGCGCGGTCCCGGCCGACGACGCCCACGACCTCAGCCGGAGGATAGGCGCCGCCGAGCTGGTAGTCGGGGGCGGACCCGGGCGGAGGCAGTGCGATCTCGACCCCATCCGCGGCGCATCCGCCGAGCCCTGCTGCAAGGGCCAGGGCGAGGGCGAGGGCGAGGGCGAGTGCCAGGCCGCGCTTCAGCTCCCGGCCCCGTACAGCTCGCCGATCTCCTTGGATCCCATTCCCTGCGAGTAGGTCGGATGCTGCGGCCAGCCGGCCGGCGACTCCTCCCACTCCTCCTGGCGCCCGTAGGGGAGCAGATCGGCGAGAGCCTGCAGATGGCTGAGACGCTCCGTGCCCCGCCCGTTCGAATGCCACGTGCGGTAGACGGTGTCACCGTCGCGGAGGAACACGTTGAGCGCGAACCCGGCGTTCGGGGGCGCACCGACGTCGGCGCCGAAGCTGCTGTCTGCGCTCGAGAACCACTGCATCCTGTTGCCGACGCGATCACGGTAGGCGAGCAGCTCGTCGATCGGGCCGTTGCTGACGATCACGAACTTCGCGTCGTAGTAGCGCTCGAGGAAGTCGAGACGCGTGAACTGCGAGGTGAAGCCGGTGCACCCGGGGCACTGCCACTCGTTGCCGTCGGACCACATGTGGTTGTAGACGATCAGCTGCGAGCGGCCGTCGAAGATCTCGGCCAGGCGCACAGGGCCGTCCTCGCCCACCAGGGTGTAGTCGGGCAGCTCGACCATCGGCAGTCGCCGGCGCTGCGCCGCGATCGCATCGAGCTCTCGGGTGGCGGCCTTCTCCCGCGCGCGCAGCGCGTCGAGCTCACGCTGCCAGGTGGCGGCATCGACGATGGGCGGCAGGGGAGTCGTGCTCACAGTGGACCTCCGTTGGTGATGGGCGACGGCTTCCTCAGTCTGCGCCGGGTCGGCGACGGGGTCAACGGTCCGCGGCATCCGCCTCCTCGGCAGGATTGCGGCGGATGCCGATCCACGACACGACTCCGCCGAGCACGAGCAGCGCGGCCGTCACGACGGCCGCGCTGTGGAAGCCGGCGAGGTTGAGCGTGCCACCGACGATCGTGGAGATCATCGCGACCACGAGCAGGCCGGCGACGCGGGCGACGGCATTGTTGACGGCCGAGGCGATGCCCGAATGCGCCTCGTCGATCGCTCCGAGGATCGCGGCAGTCAGAGGTGCGACGGTGAGCGACAGACCGAGACCCATCACGATCATGGCCGGCAGCACCTGCCACCAGTAGTCGAAGTCCTCGGAGACGAACAGAAGCATCACCGCGCCGACCGCCATGATGAGGGGACCTGCGGTCATGAACAGCCGAGGACCGAATCGGCCGGCCCAGGCGCCCGCGCGCGAGCTGACGAGGATCATCAGGATCGTCATCGGAAGGCTCGCGAGCCCTGCCGCAGTGGCGGGCAGCCCCGCGCCCTGCTGCAGATACACGCCGATCACGAACCCGTTCAGCGACAGCGCGGCGTAGACGAACAGCGTCGCGAGGTTGCCCCACGCGAAGTCCCGCACGCGGAACAGCGACATCGGCAGCAGCGGCGAGGTCGAGCTCTTCTGGCGCCAGAGGAACGCGCCGAACAGCACGACTCCGACCGTGCCGGGGACCCAGATGACGGGCGATCCCCAGCCGCGCAGCGGCTGCTCGATCAGCGCGAAGACCACGGCTCCCAGACCCAGGGCGCACAGCGCGCCGCTCCACCAGTCGACGCGCCGGCCGCTCGGATGCTCCGGCAGCTTCAGGCGGGAGAGCAGCACGAGGTTCACCGCGATCGGGATCACGTTGATGAGGAACACGAACCGCCACGACAGGAAGTCGACGAACAGCCCGCCCAGCAGGGGTCCCACGAGCTGGGCAGCCGTCGTGAACGCCGTCCACACCCCGATCGCCCGGGACTGCACATCGGCGCGCATGGTCGCGGTGATGAGCGCGAGCGAACTGGGAACGAGCAGGGCGCCGGCGGCGCCCTGCAGTGCCCGGGCGATGATCAGCACGAGCGGATCGGGCGCGGCGGCCACGGCGAGCGATGCGACGCCGAAGGCGATCAGGCCTATGCGCATGACGAGCACGCGCCCGTAGGCGTCGGACACCGTGCCGGCGAGCAGGATCAGCGCGCTCAGCGTGATGAGGTACGCGTCGACCACCCATTGCTGCGTCGTGATGCCGCCGCCCAGCTCGCGGCTGATCGCGGGAAGGGCCACGTTCACGACCGTGCCGTCGAGGAACGTCACGAACGAGGCGAGGACCGCGATCGCGATCACGAGCCGCTGCAGAGGAGCGAAGGAAGCCACGGTCCGAACACTACCGCCGAGAGCGGACACCGGGGGCGGATGCCGGTCAGTCGCCCGTCATGCCGGAGAGATACAGATCGCGCAGTCCATCGACGCCGTCTCGTACGTACGCGCGCTCCTGACGCTCTGCCCCGGTGCCGTCGACGCGGATGCGCTCGAGGTGGGCGGTCACGAACTCTTCGTCGCCCTGCTCGGCGAGCACGGGGCGGGCGTGGGCGATCATGGCCGCAGCCGCCTCCCACAGCGGCGCCGCCTCGCCCGTGGTGGGATCGATCACGCGCGCGTGCGTTCCCCGTCTGGCCGCGGTCCACATGGACGCATCGATCGCGTCGGGATCGGAGGGGCCGACGGTGTCGGGCGCATCCGAGAGGATCAGGGCGCGCGAGAGCGCGGCGGCGAAGAGGCTGTCATCGGGCGTCAGCTGCGCGTCGAACACCCTGACCTCTACCGTGGGGAAGCGTCGCGAGAGCCGAGCCGCCCAGGCGATCGAGGCCGCGTCGCCGATCGCGCCGAGGGCGACGAGACGGTCGACCCGCTCGGTGTAGTCGTCGAAGTCGTGAAATGCGGGAGGGCACCACGAGGAGGGCAGCCGGCGGATCAGGATGCTGCGCCAGCTGGCGAATCCGGAGTTCCGGCCGTGCGCGTAGGGGCCGTTGCCGGTGAGGGCGAGCAGCGTCGGAAGCCACTCGCGCACGCGGTTGAGAGCACGCACGCGCTCCTCATCGTCTGGCACCTCCACATGCACGTGCAGGCCGTTGACCTCGTGGTCTCTCGTGATCGCGGCAAGCTGATCGGCGACCTCGTCGTAGTGCGTCGACGGGGAGACCACGAACTCGCCGGGTGCGATGAAAGGCGTCGCCGAGGGTGCCGCGAGTGCACCCTCACCCGCCGCGTGAGCGGCGAGCAGGGCGCGCATCCGGCGCAGCTGCTCGGCGGCATCCGCCCGGTTCTGCACAGGGGCGGTCGCGCATTCGAGCTGGCAGGTCAGATACTCCGGCATCACCTCGCCGCCGCCGAGGCGCCCCGTGATGCGTTCGCGCGCTCCGTGATCCATGCCGATCGGTGCGAGCGTCTCGCGATCGAGGACGACGAACTCCTCCTCGATGCCGAAGCGCGCGGACATCGGGACCTAGTGATCCCGCAGGTCGGAGATCAGCTCCGACTTGCGCTTGCCGCTGTAGCCATGAAGGCCCAGCTCCTTCGCGCGCTTCCTGAGCTCGTCGACGGTCCAATCCTCGTAGTCGCCGTGCTCGCCCCCGCGACGGCCGACCGCGCTGCGCCCGTCCCGGGCCGCGGCGTTCGAGATGCGAGCAGCCTTCTCCTTGGATGCGCCGTCGTCGCGCAGCTCTTCGTACAGCTCCGGATCCTTCAGCGAGCTGTTCCTGCGTCCTGGCATCGGAATCTCCTCTCCGGTCCTGTGCTCGGGGTCCGCGTCCGGCAGGGCGGTCTCCCGGAGGAGCGCCCTGCCGATGCGGGGGACTTACTTGTCGAAAGCGTCCCTGACGTTGTCGCCGGCCTTCTGCGCGGCGTCCTTCACGTCTTCGCCCGCCTGCTTGGCGGCGGCCTTCGCCTGGTCGAGACGGCCTTCGTTCTCGAGGCTCTCGTTGTCGGTGGCCTTGCCCACGCCTTCCTTGACCTTGCCGCCCATCTTCTCGGCAGCGTTCTTCATGTCGTCTCCGACGCCCATGGTGTGCTCCTTTCGCGAAGCGATCAGTGGAAACGCCACTGTCGCATGCGAGTCGCGTCAGCACGACGGGATTGACATCCGCCGTGGCATCCGTCTAGGAGACCGACCGCGGGTCAGTCCGTGAGCGTGATGATGCCCGAGGGTGCACCGAGAGCCGCGACCGTGAGGTCGGCGGCGCGATCGAGGTGCACACGCGGCTCGGCGGGGATCTCGGTCTCCCAATAGGTGCCGGGGCCATAGAACTGCCCGTATCGCAGGACCACGCCGCCGTACTCGAGGATCCCGGCCTCGAGCGTCGCGACGCCGCGCGCGCCGACCTCGTCGGACATGGTCCATGCGACGCTCTGCGCCAGCAGGGCGGGGCGGCCGGCGGCCCGGGCTGCGGCGATGAGATTGGCCGTTCCCTCGATCCGGATGCGGGCGTTCGCCGCTCGTCGAGCGGGGAGGTCGGCCGCGGAGTCGGGGAGATCCGTCAGCTCGTGGAGGATGACATCCGGAGCGATCCGGGTCACCGCCTCCACGATCCCTGCGCGGTCGAAGGCATCGCACACGACGGGGATTCCTCCGAGCTCCTCGACGAGCGCAGCCTTGTCGGTCGAGCGGGTCAGTGCGTGCACCTCGTGCCCTTTCTCGACGAGGAGCGGCAGAAGTCGGCGGCCGAGCACTCCGGTGGCACCGGCGAGGAATACGCGCATGCCCAGATTGTATTCAGATAGCCGAATCGCCCGTCGACGCATCACGCGGCGAGGACTACTCTGGCGTCAAGCGGGCGGTCCCGCCCGCGGACCCGAGACGGAGAGCGGTGTGCGATGGACTCGATGATGATGGGCGCCATGTCCGAGAACATGATGTCGATGCCCGACATGGCGGCGATGGACATGTCTGTCATGCAGGCGTGCATGGATGCGTGCTCGGCCTGCGAACAGGCCTGCACCGTCTGTTCGACGCAGATGATGGACTGCGCCCCGGCGTGCATGAACTGCGCGGACATGGCAGGCACCATGATGCGCTCGATGATGCGGATGCAGGGCATGACCCCGGCGTCGATGATGTCGATGCTCGATGCCTGCATCGCGATGTGCCAGACCTGCATGGACATGTGCATGATGCACGCGGATGACAGCGACGTGTGCCGGATGTGCGCTCAGTCGTGCCAGGCGTGCATGGACGCGTGCATGGCCATGAAGGACATGATGATGGCAGGCGCCTGACCCTCCGTCGCGCTCAGCGGCCCGGGTGGTCAGACCGTCGCGACGTTGAACTGCGTGCGCCCGACCGCCAGCACCCCATAGCGCACGTGCAGCGCGACCGGGGTGCCCGCTGCTGCTTCGAGTGCGGCGCCTGTGGCGTTCCACAGCGCGTGCGCGTCTCCCTCGAGCGTGCGCACGACGAGCTCGCCGGTGACGGCATCCGCTCGTTCCACGATCGCGTCGACCCATTCCGACGGCGTCGCCGAGGCGAGCCGCGCCTGGATCAGATGCAGGCCGTGACCCGAGGCGAACGACGAGCAGACGGCCCCGTGCGCGCACATGCACGCCGAACGCTCACGCACCTGAGAGGGCGGAAGGTGGTTCAGCGGCGTGGACACGGTGTCTCCTGACGGTCGAGGTGTTCCACACAGAGTAGGTCGGCTCGAGCCGAGGGCGAAGGGCGGCCGACACGCAGTGAAACAAAGGGGTGTAAGATCGCCGGGTGTTGATTTCGAGGAGCGCCGATCAGGCGCGGAACGGAGCCGCAGGCGCGTTGAGCGCCGCGGGCAGAGGCTGAGGACCAGCCGGAGGCGGAACCCCCGTCGCCGGTGCTGAGACGTACCCACCTCCACCCTTCACACGAAAGCACTCATCACTCATGCGTCCCCTCGACGAGCGCACCATCCGCGCGTCCTTCATCAACGCCTCTCGCAAAGAGATCGCAGACCTGAGCCTTCCCGCCGGCTTCGCCGACATCGACTTCGACAAGCTCGACTACCTCGGCTGGGTCGACCCGAAGCTGCCTCGCCGCGCGTACGTCGTCGCCTGGCGCGACGACGAGCCCGTCGGCGTCTTCCTGCAGCGCGCCGAGCAGCGGCTCGCCGCCAGGGCCCAGTGCTCGTGGTGCGAAGACGTGACGCTGCGCAACGACGTGCAGATGTTCGTCGCCCGCAAGGCGGGCCCTGCCGGCCGCAAGGGCGACACGGTCGGCACTCTGGTGTGCGCCGAGTTCGGCTGCTCCCGCAACGTGCGGATGCTGCCGCCGCTGGCGTACCAGGGCTACGACCGGGAGCTCGCGAGAGATCTGCGCATCCTGCGCCTGCAGGAGCATGTCCTCGGGTTCCTGTCCGAGGTCAGCGGGTAGCGGCCTCGACCCGCTCCCACGCGGGGGCCTCGTGCTGGGCCGCCAACCGCGCGAACGCGTGGAAGCTCGATGCTCCCGGCCAGTCGGCCGGGAGCATCGACGGCGGCAGCCCCGGGTCGGTGTAGGGCAGCACGCGCCAGCGGTCGATCAGGTGGACGTACGCCGCGAACGATTCGGAGGGCAGCGTGGAGAGCGACGCCTGGAAGACCTCGTGCGCCGAGCGGAGCGCCGCCAGGTCCCACCACTGCGCGGCAGCCTCGACGAGCGAGGTCGCCGGTGCCGGCGCTGCGGCGGAGAACAGGGTCGCCCAGGCTCGCGCATCCAGGTCGTGGAGGATCTGCTCCACCTCGCCCTCGAGATGGCCGGGGCAGATCCACAGGGCGGATGACACGGTTCCCGCCCCGATGAACTGCAGGCGCTTGCGCAGCTGATGCCGCACGCTCCTGGCGCTCTCCGGAATCGAGAAGGAGACGAGGCACCAGCTGTCGGCATCCGTCATCTGCCGCATCTCGAAGATGCGCCGATCGCCGCGCTCGAGCATGGTCACGGCGGCAGGATTCAGGCGGTAGCCGGGAACGTCGTCGCGCTCGGCGAGCAGCAGGCCCTTCTGCTTGAGCCGGGTGATGCCGGTGCGCGCCTGCGCCTCGGGAATGCCCAGCGATCCTGCGAGCGAGACCAGCGCGGACGCAGAGATCCAGCCGCCGAGCCGGCGCAGATACAGGCCGACGAAGGTGCGCAGGAGTGAGGCGGTGCTGCCGGGCCGCGCATCGATGTCGTCGATGATCGGGGTCATAGGCGCGTCAGCGCGTCGCGCACGGCGAGCACGCCGGTGACGGCCTCGACGTGCGAGGTGCTGAGCGGGGAGAGGCCGAGGCGGATGCCGTCGGGGAACCGGAAGTCGGGGATCACGCCCTCGCCCCACAGTCGCTGGGTGACGGCGCGGAAATCGGGATGGCCGATCGTGACGTGTCCGCCGCGACGTTCGGCGTCGCGCGGGCTCAGCAGGCGCACGCCGAGAGGGGCGAGCGCCTCGTCGACGGCCTGCACGGCGAGATCGGTGAGGGTCTTCGACTTCGCGCGGATGCCGTCGATCGTCGCCTGCTCGATGCGATCGAGCATCCCCTGCATGGGCAGCATCCCCAGTACCGGCGGGGTGCCGCTGATGAACTGACGGATCGTGGCGTCGGGGGAGTACGCCGGTCCCATCGCGAAGACGTCGGCCGCTCCCATCCACCCCTGGATCGGCTGTCGCAGCACTCCGTGGTGGGCGCTGCGCACGTACGCGAACGCGGGCGCACCCGGTCCGCCGTTCAGATACTTGTAGGTGCAGCCGACGGCGAGGTCGACGCCCCACTCGTCGAGCTGCATCGGGATGACGCCCGCGGAGTGGCAGAGATCCCACAGCATCAGCGCGCCGGCCTCGTGCACCTGCGCCGTGATGCCCTTCATGTCGGCGAGGGCGCCCGAGCGGTAGTCGACGTGGCTGAGCACGACCAGTGCCGTGCGCTCGGTGACGGCATCCGCGATGTCCTCGGCTCGCACGCCGTGCACGGGGTCGGCGGTGATCCATCGGATGGTCATCCCCGTCTCGGCCGCGACTCCCTCGGCGACGAAGCGGTCGGTGGGGAAGTTGCCCTGCTCGATCACGATCTCGGAGCGGGCCTTCGAGGTGGGTCCCTGAGCCCGTCGAAGGGCGGCACGCATGAGCTTGTACAGCAGCACGGTGGTCGAGTCGGCGACGACGGTCTGCCCGGGTGCGGCGCCGAGGCACGCGGCCCCGATGCGGTCGCCGAGTGCCGTGGGCAGCTCCATCCACTGCTCGTCCCAGGAGCGGATCAGCCGGGTGCCCCAGTCGTCGCGCACGAAGTCTGCGATCCTCTCCCCGGTGTCGCGCAGGGGGCGGCCGAGGGAGTTGCCGTCGAGGTAGGCGATGACTCCGGGCATCTCGGCGAAGGCGTCGAGGTGATGGCGGAGCGGGTCGGCGGCATCGAGAGCGCGGGCGGTGTCGAGCAGTTCGGTCATGTCACACCTCGAGGATCTGTGCGTGCAGGGGGTCGGCGTCGCCCTCGGGGAGGAGGAGCTGGACGGATGCGGGGTCGGACGGGTCGACAGGGTGGAGGGCCTGCAGCAGAGCGGCGCCGTCGACGCCGGCTTCGCGCAGGGCGTCGATCTCGCGCGGGTTCAGGTCGACCGGTGTGGGGCCGTTGCCCATGTCGGTGCCGTACAGCACGGCGCCGCCGGCCGCGTGGAAGCGGCGGACGTTGTCGATCGCTCGTGCGCGATCGGCATCGTCGTGGATCGCGAGGGTGGAGATCCACGACACGGATGCCGCCTGCTCGGCGATCTCCTCCTCCGTGAGGCGCTCGGTGAACGGGGCATGCGCGAGGGTCGCGGCGCCGAGGCGCGCTGCGCGCTGAGCCTGCCCCGGACCTTCTGCGTGCGCGACGACCGGCAGACCGCGTGCGCCGGCGAGCTCGACGATCGTGCGGAACACGGCGTCGGCGAAGACGGGGCCGGCGGTGCTGTTGCTCGCCACCTTGATACGGGTCGCGCCGGCATCCGCCATCTCTGCGACGGCCGTCGCCGCATCCGCCTCGTCTGCGATCTCGCGGAACGATCCGGTCGGAGCCCAGGAGCGATCGGAGGGGTAGCCGCCGGGAGGCGTGAGGAAGGCGCCGGCGAACTCGACGGATGCTCTGCGGAGCTCGCCGCGTGTCGCCTGTGTCGCTGGCGCTCGCTCGCTCAACGACCGGGTGGTGTGTTCCCGGACCGAATCCCGGTCGTCGAGCGAGCCGTGGGTGCCCTCCCGGTCGTTGAGCGAGCCGTGGGTGCCCTCCCGGTCGTTGAGCGAGCGAAGCGAGACGAAACGCGGTGATCCCGCATACGAGGTGAGCACCTCGGGGTTCCCGCCCAGATCGATGACTCGTCCGAGCCGCGATCCCGCCAGCGACGCGTGGTCGACGAGCTGCAGGTGCACGTGGTGGTCGGTGAACCCGCCGATGATCGCGCCGTCCGCGTGCGGAAGGGACTGCATCAGCTGCCGATCTCGGTGCGCACGGTGTAGAGCTCGGGGAAGAACGTGAGCTCGAGAGCGCGCTGCAGGAATCCCGCGCCGCTCGATCCGCCGGTTCCGACCTTCATCCCGATCGTGCGGGTCACGGTCTTCAGATGCCGGAACCGCCAGAACTGGAAGTTGTCCTCCAGGTCCACGAGGTCTTCGCACGCCTCGTAGAGGTCCCAGTGCTGCTGGGGGTTCAGGTAGATCTCGCGGATCGCCGGCACGAGGGCCGGCGTCTCGCGGTACGGCAGCCGCACGTCGCGCTCGAGGATCTCAGCGGGCACCGGCAGGCCGCGGCGCGAGGCGTAGCGCAGGAACTCGTCATACAGGGTCGGCTTCTCCCACTCGGCGGTGAGCAGCGCGAGGTTCTCCGGATGGTCGCGGAAGACGCCGAGCATCCTCTCGTTCTTGTTGCCGAGCGCGAACTCGACGGCCCGGTACTGCACGGACTGGAAACCGGACGAGTTTCCGAGAGCGCCGCGGAACTGCGCGTACTCGGTGGGAGTCAGGGTCGCCAGCACCGACCACTGCTGGGTCATCACGTCCTGGATCTTCTTGACGCGGGCGACGCGCTTCAGCGCCTCGCGGAGGTCGTCGCTCGCGAGCAGACGGCGGGCCGACGACAGCTCGTGCAGCAGCTGCTTGAGCCAGAGCTCGGTGGTCTGATGCTGGATGATGAACAGCATCTCGTCGTGGTGCTCGGGGGAGCTGACCGGATGCTGCGCCGTGAGCAGCTGGTCGAGGGCCAGGTACGACCCGTAGGTCATGCGGCCCGTCAGATCGGTGACGATGCCGTCTTCCAGGGCGCGCTCGTTCTCAGTGCTCATGCCCTGAACATATCACTTTCGCGCCGAGCGTCACAGGAGTGAAATGTCACGCTCGCCGAAACCCCCTCTTATCGCCGAGACCCCCACATATGGACGTGAATACGTGGGGGTTTCGGCAGCAAGTGGGGGTCTCGGTGTCGATCGGGGTGGGGCGGTCGACGAGTCAGAGGCGCGGGGTGCGGGGCGGGGGAGTGCGGCGGGAGCCGGGCGCGCCTGCCGCCTCGAACGCCGCGGCCAGCGCCAGCAGCCTCGAGTCGTCATAGGCGCGGCCGGCGAACGTGAGCCCGATCGGCATGCCGATGTCCCTCATGAGGCCCATCGGCACCGTCACGGTGGGCACGCCGAGGTGGCGCACGATCAGGTTGCCGTTGGCGATCCACGTGCCGTTGCGCCAGCCGAGGTCGGCGGAGGCCTCGACCCTGTCCATGTCGGCGGGACCCACGTCCGCGACGGCGGGGAAGACGACCGCATCCAGTCCGAGCGAGTCCATCCACTCCTCGAGGTCGAGGCGGCGCGTCTCCTCGAGCCCGCGCAGGCCGTCGGGGAGTTCGGGCATGTCCAGGAACCCGACGCCCGGGTTTGCGCGCACCCAGCCGGGGTACTCGGCGATGTCGTCGTCGAAGCCCGTGTAGCGGTCGGGCAGCGCGCCCTCCGGGTGCGGGAAGATCGTGTCGCCGTCGACGTCGGCGAGTGTCGAGAGGTTCGGGTCGCCGTTCGCCTGCAGGAAGTCCTCCCAGCCCCACGCTGAGAGGTCCACGATCTCGCGGCGCAGGTATTCGGGCGACGCGAGTCCGCGCGTCGCGATGGTCGCTGCTCCCGGCCGGTCGCCCTCGTAGTTCGACACCACGGGGAAGTCGACCTCGATCACCGTGGCGCCCGCGGCCTCGAGGTCACGGCGGGCCGACTCCCAGCGCTCGATGACGGAGGCGCGGGTCTCGATGCGCTGCCCGGTCGGTCCGCCGATGCCCGGCTTCTCGGCCGTGCCGGCATCCGGATCGGCATTGATGTACATGCGCGGGATGCCGATGCGCGCGCCCTGCAGCGTCGCCGTCCCGGCGAGAGCCGGATAGGACGCGGGGCGCACCTCGGATGCCGAGGGCAGCGCCACCCACGGCTGGGAGCGCCAGAAGTCGCCGCGGGTGTCGGCGTCGTCGGCGACGATCACGTCGAGCACCTCGAGCAGGTCGGCCATGCTGCGGGTGTGCGGCACCACGACGTCCATCGTGGGGACGAGCGGCCAGTTGCCGCGCGTCGAGATCACGCCCCGGGAGGGCGTGTATGCGCACAGCGCGTTGTTGGTCGCGGGGCCTCGGCCGCTCGACCAGGTCTCCTCACCCATGCCGAACGCCGCGAAGCTCGCCGCCGTCGCGGTGCCCGAGCCGTTCGACGAGCCGGAGGCGAAGGGCGCGGTGAGGAAGTCGGCGCTGTACGGGCTCTCCGCGCGTCCGTACACCCCGCGCTGCATGCCGCCGTTCGCCATGGGCGGCATGTTCGTCAGCCCCAGGCAGATCGCCCCGCCTGCGCGCAGCCGCTCGATCGCGAACGCGTCGCGCTGGGCGACGAGATCCTTGAAGGCGGGACTGCCGGATGCGGCGGTGAGACCCTTCACCAGATAGCTGTCCTTCGCGGTGTACGGGATGCCGTCGAGCGGACCGAGCGTCTCGCCGGCGGCGCGACGGGCGTCAGACGCCTCGGCCTCGCGGCGCGCGTCCGGGTTGTGGACCACCACGGCGTTCAGGGCTGTCTCGGTGTCGGGGGCGTCGTAGGCGGCGATGCGGGCGCGGTAGGCCTCGACAAGCTCGACAGAGGTCGTCGCGCCGGATTCGAGCGCCTGGCGCAGGTCGGCGATGGATGCTTCGTAGACGTCGAACATGAGTGAAGTCCTTCGTTGGTCACGCGTTTCGTCTCGTCGCTTCGCTCCTCGCGGGGCGATCCGAGCGGCGGTCGTTGAGCGAGCGAAGCGAGACGAAACGCCCAGAGGGGCCCTCGGGTCAGAGGGATGGCTGCTGCTGGGTGATGCAGTGGATGCCGCCGCCGCGATCGAACAGCGGGCGGGCGTCGACCGTGACGACCGTGCGCCCCGGATAGGCATCCGCGAGGATCGCGCGGGCTGTGGCATCCGCCCGCTCGTCGCCGAAACCGCAGGCGACGACGCCATCGTTCGTGACGAGGTGGTTGACGTAGCTCCAGTCGACAGGTCCCTCCTCGTCGGTCAGGGTCGAGGGCGCCGGCAGGCCGATGATCTCGAAGGCGCGGCCGGCGGCATCCGTCTGCTGCTCCAGGTGCGCGCGCAGCTGTCGGCTGACCTCGAAGTCGGGGTGCTCGGGGTTCTGCTGCTCGTGCAGCAGCAGGCGACCAGGGGCGGCGATCGTCGCGACGATGTCGACGTGGCCGTTCGTGCCGAAGTCGTCGTAGTCGCGAGTCAGTCCGCGGGGCAGCCACACCGCCTTGGTCGCGCCGATCGTGCGACGCATCTCGGCTTCGACGCGCTGCCGGTCGGCGAAGGGGTTGCGGCGCTTGTCCAGCTGCACGGTCTCGGTGAGCAGCACCGTGCCCTCGCCGTCGACGTGGATGCCGCCGCCCTCGTTCACGAGCACGGAGCTGACGAGCTCGGCGCCCACGGCTCCCGCGATGATGCGCGCGTGCTGGGCGGCCTTCTGCCACTCGGCCCAGTCGGGAGCGCCCCAGCCGTTGAAGATCCAGTCGACCGCACCGAGGCGGCCGTCGTCGGAGACCACGAACGTCGGACCCGAGTCGCGCATCCAGAACTCGTCGACGGGCGCCTCGACGATCTCGATCGACCCGCTGAGCATGCGACGCGCACGGGCCGTCTCGGCCGGATCGACGAGCATCGAGACGGGCGTGAACTCGGCGGCGGCGTGCGCGACGGCGGTCCAGGTGGCGTAGCCCTCCTCGCGCTCGGCGGCGCTCTCGCCGAGGGTCTGCCCCTCGGCGGGGAACGCCATCCAGATGCGGTCGTGGCGCGTGGTCTCTGCGGGCATTCGCCAGGTCATGGGATTCTCCTCCAGTGCCGTGCTCTTCGCCGAGATCGAGGCCGCGGCCGATGACTATTGAACGGGTGGCCAACAGGTGCTACGGTATCCCCTGATGAACACGACGTCAAGAGCCGCGGCGAAGCGGCTGCCGCCCGCCGAGCGCGAGCGCTCGATCGTCGACGGTGCCATGGCGCTGGCGCACGAGAGCGGCATCGAGGCGCTCACCGTGCGCGCCGTGGCGAGCCGCGTGGGGGTCACTCCGGCTCTGATCGCGCACTACCGCCCGGTGATGGACGAGTTCGTCGCCGAGGTGTTCGGCGAGATCGTCGCCGCCGAGCGCGAGGAGGTCCTCGGCGGCTTCGAGCTCACCGGCGACCTGCGCGAGAACCTTCAGCGCCTGATCGAGACCCTGCTCGACGACACCCGCGAAGACGTCGCCCTGGTCTGGGTGCAGTCGTGGTCGCTCGGCGCGCGCAACGAGGCGCTCGGGCAGCGGGTCCGCCACGAGATGGACCTCTGGCAGTCGGGACTCGAAGACGTCATCCGCCGGGCATCCGCCGGCACGGTCGACCCGGAGCCCGCCGCCTGGCTGCTGCTCGCGATGGTCGACGGCATGAGCGCCCACTCCCTGGTGAAGTGGGCGCCCCACGACCGGGCGGACCTCGCCCGCCGCACACTCGCAGCCGTCCTCGGCTGACACCGCACAGAACAGGAAAGCGCATGACCGCAGAACGCATGCACGCGGCTTCGGCCGAATCGACCGCGATCGTCGACGCCGTCCTCGACTATTCGAGGCGGCGGATGCTGTCGGACTTCGTGCCGCTCGACAAGCCGCAGACACCCGAAGAGCTGATCAGGCTGACCGGCGGCCGTACGATCACCGATCAGGGGCTCGGTGCGACCAGGGCGCTGGCGACCTTCGAGCATGTGCTCGCGCCCGCATGCCTCAGCACGAGTCATCCGCTGTATCTGTCCTTCATCCCCACCGCGCCGACCATGGCCGCGATCGCCTTCGACCTCGTGGTCTCGGCATCCGGGCTGTATGGGGGCAGCTGGCTCGAGGGCGCCGGCGCCGTACATGCCGAGAACGAGGTGCTCGCCTTCCTCGCCCGTGAGTTCGGGCTTCCAGACAGCGCGGGCGGCGTGTTCGTGCAGGGCGGCACGATCGGCAACCTGTCGGCCCTCGTGGCCGCGCGCGAAGCAGCCAAGGCGCGCCTCGTCGCCGCCGGCAAAGAGCTGCCCACGCGCTGGAAGATCGTCTGCAGCACCGAGGCGCACTCGTCGAACAAGTCCGCGGCCAAGGTCATGGACGCCGACGTCCTGCTGGTCCCCGCGGGCGAGGATGGCAGGCTGCATGCCGACGGCGTGCGTGCGGCTCTCGCCGAGCACGGCGACGAGGTGTGCGCCGTCGTCGCGACAGGCGGGTCGACGAACTTCGGCATCGTCGACGACATCTCAGGCATCGCCGCGCTCAAGGACGAGTTCGACTTCTGGCTGCACATCGATGGTGCATACGGGCTCACCGCGATGCTGGCGCCCGAGGCGAGGCCCATCTTCGCCGGGGTCGAGCGCGCGGACTCGATGATCGTCGACCCGCACAAGTGGCTGTTCGCACCCTTCGACTGCTGCGCGCTGCTGTACCGCGACCCCGACAACGGCCGCCGCGCGCACACCCAGCACGCCGAGTACCTCGACACCCTGACGGATGCCGACGACTTCAACCCGTCCGACTACTCGATACAGCTCACCCGGCGCCCCCGCGGTCTGCCGTTGTGGTTCTCCCTGGCCACCTACGGCGTCACCGCCTATCGCGAGGCCGTGAGCGCGACGCTCGCCCTCACGCAGCGGATCGCGGAGGAGATCGCGCGACGCCCCGAGCTGACGCTGGTGCGCGACCCGCAGCTGTCTGTCGTGGTGTTCGAGCGCAACGGCTGGGATCGCGCCGACTACGACCGCTGGTCCGACCGGCTGCTCGACACGCAGCACGCCTTCGTCGTGCCGAGCTCGCACGCGGGCCGGCCGAACACGCGGTTCGCGATCCTCAACCCGCTCACGACGTTCGACGACCTGGTGGGCATCCTCGACACCATGAAGTGAGGTCCCGAGCATCCGCACCGCCCCGGCTGGTCAGTGCGTCGTGTGCGCGTTCAGGAAGTCGATCGTCTTCTGCAGCGCGGTCTGGGCGTCCGGCATGTCGAGGTGGAACTGGTACTCGTGCGGCAGGGCCGGCTCGTGCGGCGCCGGCCAGAAGAGCGTCGTGACGTCGACTCCGAGCTCGTCCAGGCGCTTGGCCATCGGGATCGACTGCAGCCAGGTCAGTCCGTCGCCGTTGCCGCCGGAGATGTAGGTGGCCGGGAAGTCGGCGGTGACCCAGTCGACGGTCGACATCGTGGCGCCGGTCGAACCCTCGGCCCAGTCCTTCGTGCCGGAGTACGCCCACATCGACGACTTGAAGCCCCAGCCGACGAGGCCGGTCAGCTCGGCCAGCGCCGAGAGGTCGTACACGCCGCAGTTCAGCACGGTCGCGACGACCTGATCGGCCGTGAGCGCGGGGGTCATGCCCATGATCTCCGCGTAGTCGGGGTTGGTGATGAGAGTGGCCATCTGGCTCGCGAGCTGCCCGCCGGCGGAGTCGCCGGCGAGAACGATCTGCGTCGGGTCGACGCCGAGCTCTTCCGCATGCTCGTCGATGTAGGCGAGAGCGTCGTTGAGCTGGTGCACCGCGAGAGGATAGACGCCCTCCGGACCGATCGTGTAGTTCACCGCGATCGTCGTGTAGCCCTCGGCGGCGAGGATGCGCATGTACGGGTCGACGTTCTCCTTCGAGCCCGAGATCCAGGCGCCGCCGTGGATCCACACGATCGTCGGCAGCGGGCCGGTGGCGGATGCGGGAGAGAAGACGTCCATGGTGGTGTCGACGCCGTCATCCGAATAGGCGACGTTGAGCGTCTCGGTGAGCTTCGTGTCCGGCACGTGCTTCTTCATCTCGGCAGCGGTGTCATCGCCGCCCTTGGTGAACACCGAGCGGATCACCATGGCCGACGGCCACGGCGTGATCGACCCGATGATTGCGACGACCGCCACGACGCCGGCGATGACGCCGAGCGTGATCCTGGTGCGCCGCCACCGGCGACGCTTCTTCGGGTGAACGGTGTCTTCGGTGTGCTCGTCTGCGGCGTGCGTGCTCATGGAACCCCTCCCGACGAACAGTGTGGCAGTATTCCCGTTCGCGCGGGGAACCTGCGATCAGAGCGCGGCGAGGATGCCTGCCGCATCGCCGATGGTGATCTGCGGCGGGTACAGACCCATGACGTGCAGCGCAGCCGCGTGGTTCTCCGCGGTCGACCCCGCGCAGGCATCGGCGGCGATCGTGACGCGGGCCCCGGCATCGGCCGCCGCCAGCGCTGTAGACAGCACGCAGCAGTCGGTCGAGACGCCCGCGAGCACGACGTGCGCTCCGCGGCCGACGACCGCCTCGATCTCGGGTCCCCACTTCCCGAAGGTCGGCAGATCGAGACTCGGAAGCGGTGACAGGTCGACGGCATCGGAGACGAGGTCGTACAGCGGATCAGTCGCCGGCCGATCCGCGAACGGCCAGGCGGCGAAGTACTCGCCCCATGAGGTCGAGCGGTCGGCCGTCGGCATCCATCTCGTCACCAGCACGCGCTCGCCGAACGCATCCGCCAGCGCCCTGATGCGAGGCATCGCCTCAGTGAAGAACGGCGACCCCCAGGCCGAGTCGGGGGAGGCGAAGATGTTCTGCGGATCGATCACGACCAGCCACTCTTCGTCTCGCTCCGGCTCCGCGGTCACACCTGCTCCTGCCGGCGGATTGTGCCGGCCCGGCCGAACCAGGTCACGAGGAACGACAGCACGAGCGCGAAGAGCACGCCGAGGTTCGCGTATCCCCAGTCGTCGCGCCAGCCGAGCAGGTCGAGGAAGTAGCCCTGCCAGTCGTTCCATGGCGTACCGGGGATCTGGTTCATGACGAAGCCCCAGCCGATCGCCGTGGCGACGAGCATGGTGCCGATCGAGAGCGCGTCGACGGCGCCGTATCGTCCGCGCGAGTCGAAGAGCGCGGCCTCGTCGTAGTCCGTGCGGCGGCGGAGGATGTCGGCGATCAGGATGCCTGCCCACGACGCCATCGGCACACCGAGCGTGATGAGGAACGACTGGAACGGCCCGATGAAGCTCGTCGCGAAGAACACCACGAAGATCGTGCCGGTCGTGAGGATCACGCCGTCGACCGCTGCGGCGGCAGGGCGGGCGATGCGGATGCCGAGGCTCAGCAGAGTGAGCCCGGAGGAGTAGATGCCGAGCACGGCTCCCGATACGAGCGTGAGGATGGCGACGACCAGGAACGGGAACAGCAGCCACGGCGGCAGCAGGGTCGCCAGGGCGCCGATCGGGTCGCCGCCGACGGCTGCCGCGAGATCGTCATCGGATGCCGCGAGCAGCAGGCCGAAGAAGACGAGGATCACGGGAGCGACCGAACCGCCGATCGTGTTCCATGCGACGATCTGGGCGTCGGATGCCGTGCGCTTCTGATATCGCGACCAGTCGGCTGCGATGTTGATCCATCCGAGCCCGAATCCCGTCATGACCATGACGAGAGCTCCGACGGTCTGGGCGAACGTGCCGTCGGGACGTGAGAACGCGGTCGTCCAGTCGATGGCGTCGAAGGTGAAGATCAGGAACAGCACGGTCATGGCCCCGGTCAGCCAGGTCAGCACCGACTGCAGCTTCATGATCGTGTGGTAACCCAGCACCGACGCACCGACGATCAGCACGGCGACCGCGATCGTCGCGATGATCTTGACCGCGGTGTCGTCGTCACCGTTCACCCAGCCGAGCGTGCGCAGGATCGTGCCGGTCGCGAGCACGGCCGTGATCGCGAGCGAGGTCTCCCATCCGATCGAGGTCAGCCACGACACGATGCCTGGCAGCTTCTGACCCTGTACGCCGAACGCCGCGCGGGACAGCACCATGGTGGGTGCGGATCCGCGCTTGCCGGCGATCGCGATCAGCCCGCACAGGAAGAACGACACGACGATGCCGATCACCGACACGACGGTCGCCTGCCACAGGGAGACGCCGAAGCCGAGCACGAACGAGCCGTAGGACATGCCGAACACCGACACGTTCGCCGCGAACCACGGCCAGAAGAGATCGCGGGGCTTCGCGCCGCGGTCGGATTCGGGGATGATGTCGATGCCGGCACGCTCGATGAGAGCGGGGCCCGCCGCAATCTTGTCGCTCATGACGACATCCTCCTCGCTCCCCGCGCGAAAAGTCGGAGTCTCACGCGGACACGCCGCCTCCGGACGCCGGTCGCGCGGCGTGTCGTCAAGAACTCCGACTTTTCGCACCGAGGCGGGGGAGGGCGTCGGGACCGGCTCAGCCGGCGAAGAACGCTCCCGCCACGCGTGCCAGGTCGTGCAGGTCGGAGACACCGGCGAGCTCTCGAGCGGAGTGCATCGACAGGATCGGGATGCCGACATCGACCGTGCGGATGCCGAGGCGCGTCGCCGTGATCGGGCCGATGGTCGAGCCGCACGGCACGTTGTTGTGGGAGACGAACTCCTGCGCCCGCACGCCTGCGGCGTCGCACCAGGCGCTCCAGGCGGCTCCGCCTATGGCATCCGTCGCATAGCGCTGATTCGCGTTGAGCTTGAGGATGGGGCCGGAGCCGAGCACGGGGTGCACGACCGGGTCGTGCTTGGCCGCGTAGTTCGGATGCACGGAGTGGCCGACGTCGCTCGACAGGCACCACGACGAGGAGTAAGCCCGACGGCGCGTCGAGGAGTCGGCGCCGAGCCCGGCGTACACGCGCTCCAGCACGTCCTCGAGGAACGGCCCTCCGGCTCCCGAGCGGGAGCCGGAGCCGAGCTCCTCGTGGTCGAAGGCCGCGAGCACGGCGATCGGGCCGGACTCCGTCTGGTGCGAAGCGAGCGCCACCACGCCGGCGTGCACGGAGGCGAGGTCGTCGAGCCGGCCGGAGGCAAAGAATGCGCCGTCCTTGCCGAACACCTCACCGCGCGCCGAATCGGCGATCACGACGTCGTAGCCTCGGATGTCAGACGCCGACACTCCTGCTGACACGGCGAGCTCGGCGAGGATGTCGTTCTGCGTCGGGTCTCCCAGTCCCCACACCGGCTGGGTCTGGAACTGCTTGTCGAGCGCGAGGCCCGTGTTCGCCTCGCGGTCGAGGTGCACGGCGAGCTGCGGCAGGCGCAGAAGCGCGCCGGTGTCGGCGAGCACCACGCGCCCGTCTGACAGGGCCAGACGTCCGGCCAGGCGCAGCTCCCGGTCGAGCCAGGAGTTCAGGAGGGGGCCGCCGTAGACCTCGACCGCGGCCTGCAGCCAGCCGGAGGAGCCGGTCGTCGGCTGCGGCTTGAGCTTGAAGCCGGGGGAGTCGGTGTGCGCACCGAGGATGTGCGCGGGCGTGATGGCCGTGGCATCCGCGGGCACGGTCCAGGCGATCGCCGCCCCGTCGCGGACCACCACGTAGCGTCCTCCTGAGGAGATCTCCCAGGCTTCACCCTCTTCAAGCCGCCGGAATCCGGTCGCCTCGAGTCTCCGCGCGACCTCCGCGGCGGCGTGATAACTCGACGGGGAGGCGGCGACGAAGTCCGCGAGGTCGTCAGCATGGGCGAGTGCGGTCGGGGTGAGGGGCATGACTGGCCTTCCTGCGAGCGTGCATCTCCGATCGTAATCGGGTCTCGGTCCGACAACGTCCGTCGCGGGAGGGGGGACCAGTGACAAGCCCTCCGATAGGGTCGGACCGGGGAAGTGCGCCGTGCCGAGCGGCGCGGGGAGCTTCCGGGGAGAAACAAGGGGAACGCATGTCCGCGTACGCTCAATCGCGCCTTCGTCGCACCGTCGCCGGGGTCACCTCGGCTCTGCTGCTCGCGGCGGGTCTGACGGTGGTGACCGAGGTCGCCGCACCGGCTCCGGCGTCGGCCGCACAGAATCCGACGCAGTGCCAGGGAGCGGTCTCGCTCACCAATGGCACGTTCGAGTCGCCCGCGATCGGCAATGCGACGTATCGGCTGATCCCCGAGGCGCAGGTGCCCGGCTGGTCCACCGACGACAGTGCGAACCAGATCGAGATCTGGTCGAGCGGCTTCCAAGGCGTCACGGCGCCGCAGGGGCGCCAGTTCGCCGAGCTCAACGCCAACAGCGCGAGCATGCTCTACCAGGACGTCGCGACGACTCCCGGACAGACCCTCGCCTGGTCGCTCAAGCATCGTGCACGCGTCGGCACCGACGTCATGCGCGTCATGATCGGCGTCCCGGGCGGCACGCTCGTGCAGAGCGGCTCGAACCTCTCCGATACCACCGCCGCGTGGGGCTCGCACTCCGGCACCTACACGGTCCCCGCCGGCCAGACCATCACGCGCTTCGGCTTCCAGGCCGTGAGCGCCGGTTCCGGCAACAACTCGGTGGGGAACTTCCTCGACGACATCACGTTCGGCACCGGGCCCTGCCTCGTCACGACGAAGAGCGTGACGAACCTCACCCGCGGCGGGACGACGGCCGAGGTCGGCGACGTTCTGCGCTACACGGTGACGACCGTCAACAACGGCGGCAACCCGGCCACCGCGGCCGCGTCGACTGATCAGCTCGCCAGCGGCATCGACTTCGTGCCCGGCTCGATCAAGATCGTCAGCGGCGCCGGCGCCGGTGCGCTCACCGACGCATCGGGTGACGACCGCGGAGAGTTCACGTCGGGGACCCGCACGCTGCGCGTGCGCCTGGGCGACAACGGCACGGCCACGGCCGGCGGCTCGATCGGCGTCGGCGCGAGCACGAGCTACACCTTCGATGCGAAGGTCAACGTCTCCGCGGCGGCGACGACCGTCCTCAACGAGGCGAACGTCGCCTTCCGCGACGGCGTGGCGAACCAGGACCGCACGTCCACCAGCAACGAGGTGCAGACGCCGGTGAACGCCGCTGCGGATCTCGCGATCACGAAGACGCTGAACACCTCGCCTCTCGTAGTGGGTGAGTCCGCCACCTTCGCGATCACCGTGACCAACAACGGCCCGCAGGCGGCGACAGGCGTGTCCGTGACGGACGCCGTGCCCTCCGGATACTCGGTGACTCAGGTCACCCCGGCGCAGGGCACCTGCACCACCGGAGCGACGATCAGCTGTGCTATCGGATCGCTCGCGGTCGGCGCGAGCACGACGATCACCGTCACCGGCACCGTGTCCGCCTCGATGAGCCCAGGCGCAGCGCTCACCAACACGGCCTCCGTGTCGGGCACGCTCACCGACCCGAACCTCTCGAACAACACCGCTTCCGCCTCCGGCACGCTCACCGCCGAGGCCGACGTCTCGATCGTGAAGACCTTCGCGCCGGCATCGCCCGTGGCGGGTCAGAACCTGACCTACACGCTCACGGTCCACAACGACGGCCCCTCCGAGGCGCGTGACGTGCGCGTGACCGACCCGCTCGACCCTGCGACGACCTTCGTCAGCGCGACGGCGCAGCAGGGCTCCTGCGCGATGACGGGGCAGACGCTGGGATGCCTGGTCGGCACGCTCGCACCAGGAGCGACGACCACGATCACGGTGACCGTCGCGCTCGCCTCCGGTGCGAACGCGGTCGTGCAGAACTCGGCCAGCGTGACGAGCACCACTCCCGACCCCGATCCGAGCAACAACGTCGACTCGACGAGCTTCAACCCGACCATCATCGCCGACCTGGCCCTGACCAAGACGGCCTCTCCCGCGCAGGTAGCCGCCGGCGGCACTGTCACCTACACGATCGTGGTGACCAACAACGGCACCTCGGATGCCGTGAACGCCGTCCTCAAGGACGCACTGCCCACCGGTCTCACCGTCGTCACCGCCGCGGCCACCTCGGGCAGCTGCACCACGACGTCGACCGATGTCACCTGCACCTGGCCCACGCTCGCGGAGGGTGCATCGAGCACCGTCACGGTGCAGGCGCTGGTCGCCGCTGACGCCCCCGCCGGAACCGTGACGAACACGGCATCCGTCGCATCGCCCGCCGAGGACTCCGACCCCGCGAACAACTCCGACTCCGCCGATGTCGAGGTCGTCCAGAGCGCCGACATCAGCGTGGTCAAGACGGCCGACGCCACCGCCGTGCCCGGCGGGGCATTCGGCTACACGCTCACGATCGCGAACGGCGGCCCCTCGGTCGCACGCGGCGTCACGGCGACGGACACGCTTCCCGCCGGCTTCACGCTCGGCACGACGCCGGCAGGCTGCACGCTCGCCGGCAGCACGCTGACCTGCGCGGTCGGAGACCTCGCAGTCGGCCAGTCGGTGCAGATCCGCATCGAGGGCACCCTCGCCGCGAGCGCGACGGGAACTCTGACCAACACCGCCACGGTGACCTCGCCGACGCCCGATCCCGACCCCTCCGACAACACGTCGACGGTCGACAAGCCCTTGACTCCGAGCGCCGACATCGTCGTGACGAAGACCACCAGCACCCCGAGCGTCCCGCTCGAGGGCGAGGCGAGCTTCGTCGTCACCGTGCGCAACGACGGCCCGTCCACCGCTGCGGGTGTCGTCGTCGATGACGCAGCAGGGCCCGGACTCATCATCACGGGCGCGACGCCGTCCGTGGGCACGTGGTCGGCTGCGGACGCGCGGTGGACCGTCGGGACGCTGCTGCCGGGCGAGTCCGCCACCCTCACGGTGACCGCGCGCGTCGTGGCCACCGGCACCGTGGCGAACACCGCCACCGGCACCTCGCAGACGCCCGATCCCGACCCGTCCGACAACACGAGCACCTCGACCGTCGAGGGCACGCCGTCTGCCGACCTGTCGATCGTGAAGACGGCATCAGCGAACCCGGCGCAGCTGAACGCGCCGATCACGTACACGATCGTGGTGACCAACAACGGGCCGAGCCCGGCATCCGCCGTCACGGTCTCCGACCCGCTGCCGGCGGCGCTGCTGAACCCCACGACCCCGACCGCGGGCTGCACCGTGACGGCGGGTCAGCTCGGCTGCTCCGTCGGCACTCTCGCCGTCGGTGCGACCTTCACCGCGACCGTCACGGGCACGGTCGACCCGGCCACGGCGGACACGCAGCTGTCGAACACCGCGACCGTCACCTCGACCACGCCGGACCCTGACCCCTCCGACAACACCTCGACCAGCGTCGTCCCGGTCGCCGGGACCCCGCGCATCGAGCTCGTGAAGTCCGCAGCGGCTCCTGCCGACGCGAACGGCAACGGCCGGATCGACGCGGGTGACACCGTGGCCTACACGTTCACGGTGCGCAATACCGGAGACGTCACGTTCACGAGCGCGCAGATCACGGATCCGCTGCTCGGCGGCGCCGTGACCTGCCCGGCCCTCGCGGCCCCGCTCGCTCCTGGTGCCGAGGTGACCTGCGCGCCGGTGACCTACACCCTCACGCAGCAGGACCTCGACAACGGCACCGTGCACAACGAGGCGTCCGTCACCGGTCAGTCCCCGCAGGGCACCGCGACCGACGGCGCCGAGGCGAACGTGACCGTCCCGAGCGTGAACAGCGTCAGCCTCACCAAGACGCCGAGCACCGTCGTCGACGTCAACGCCGACAACCAGGTGAACGCGGGCGACACGATCCAGTACACGTTCGCGCTCATCAACACCGGGACGACGACGCTGCACAACGGGCAGATCGACGACCCGATGCTGGGCGGCCCCGTGACCTGCACCGCGCTCGACGGGGTCCTGCTGGAGCCCGGTGAGTCTGTGACGTGCGACCCCGTGCCGTACACGCTCACACAGGCCGACATCGACAACGGCGTGGTGCGCAACACCGCCTCGACCATCGCTCAGGGACCCGACAACCGCTTCGTGGAGGACACGGCGTCGGCCTCGGCCGACATCGATCAGACCGCAGGCATCGAACTCACCAAGACGGCAGGTCAGGTGACCGACGCGAACGGCGACGGCTTCATCGGCGCCGGCGACACGATCGACTACTCGTTCACGGTGAACAACTCCGGGAACACGACTCTGACCGACGTCACGGTGACCGATCCGCTCCTCGGCGCCACCGCGCTGTGCACGATCGCCGAGCTCGTTCCCGGTGCCAGTGCAGACTGCGGCCCGTTCACCTACGCCCTCACGCAGGCGGACATCGAGGCGGAGCGACGCCCGAACATCGCCACCGCGACCGCGGACAGCCCGATCGGCGAGGTCAGCGACGACGGCTCGGCGGAGGTGCTGTTCGTCGGCACCACGGCGATCGCGCTGACCAAGACGCCCGGCTTCGCAGACCCCGGCGCCGACGGGATGGTCGGCGCGGGTGACACCGTGCCTTACTCGTTCACGATCAGGAACACGGGCACGACCGTCCTGCGCGACATCGTGCTGAACGACCCGCTGCTCGGCGGAGACATCGACTGCCCGGCACTCGAAGGTCTCGAGCTCCAGCCCGGCCAGGAGGCGCAGTGCGGCCCGATCGCCTATGAGCTGACGCAGGCCGACGTCGACGCAGGCACCGTGCACAACACGGCGACGGTCGAGGGAGAGTCCTGGAGCGGCTCCGCTGACGCAGGAGCCGAGGCGGATGTCCGGGTCGCCGGCACCGACCGTCTCTCGCTGCTGAAGTCGGCGGCCGCGATCGTCGATGCGAACGGCAGCGGACGCACGGATGCCGGCGACACGATCGCCTACACGTTCACGGTCTCGAACATCGGGACCACGACGCTCACGGGCATCTCGGTGTCCGACCCGCGTCTGACCGGCGACATCGTGTGCGATGCCACGGAACTCGCCCCCGGCGACTCCACCGTGTGCGCGGGCGATCCGGCCATGCTGACGCAGGCGGAGATCGATGCGGGCGAGATCGTGAACACCGCCATCACCACCGGCACCGGCACGGGCGAGATCCCGCCCACGGCGGAGGACACGGTGGTGACGCCGATCGAGGCGCAGCCTGCGATCGCGCTGACCAAGACCGGCGGCGACTACGCCGACGTCGACGGCAATGGCAGGATCAACGCCGGCGACACCGTGAAGTTCCGTTTCACCGTCACGAACACGGGAGTCCGCACGCTCTCCGGCGTCGTGATCTCCGATCCGATGCTCGGGGGCGCGATCGACTGCGACATCGCGGATCTCGCTCCTGGTGCGGCGGCGGACTGCGGCCCGATCGCATACGTGCTCACGGCGGCCGACGTCGCCGCGGGCAAGGTCGTGAACGTGGCGACGGTGAGCGGATCGGCCGGAGCGGTCACGGTGACTGCGGCGGCGACGGCATCCGTCGACCTTCAGGTGCTCGCGACCACCGGCGGCATCGTCACCGGACTCGGCTGGGCGCTCGCGCTGCTGGCGATCGGCGGCCTGGTGCTCCTCGTGGCCCGGATGCGGCGCCGGGAGGCGGCGGCCTGACGGCTGAGACCCCTGATCGACGGCTCCCGGTGCGGATCGCACCGGGAGCCGTCGCGTTCACGTCGATGGACCGGGTGGCTCGCTCTCGCGCCGCTCGCGCTCTCGCCCTGGTGCCCGGTCAGCGGAAGTCGACGAGGCCCGCGTGCGCGGCGGCGACCAGGATCTGCACGCGGTCGCGCACCTGCCACTTCGACATGATGCGGCCGAGGTGTGCCTTGACCGTGCCCTCGGAGACGATGAGCGACTGCGCGATCTCGGCGTTCGACATGCCCTGGGCGAGGCGTTCGAGAACCTCGGTCTCACGATCCGTGAGCGCCTCGAGTTCGGCCCCGCCTCCTGCGGGCTCGGTGCTGCGCACGTGCTTGACCAGAAGCGACGCGATGCGCGGAGACAGCGAGCTCGCGCCGCTGTGCACCTCGCGGACGCCCGTCACGATGCTCTCGGCGCTCGAGTCCTTGAGCAGGTAGCCGGATGCTCCGGCACTCAGCATCGGCAGGACAGTGTCGCTGCCGTCGAGGGTGGTGACGGCGAGCACCCGCACGTCCGGCCAGCGCTCGACGATCGCGGCCGTGGCCTCGATGCCGTTCATTCCCGGCATCTGCACGTCCATCATCACGACGTCAGGGCGGTCGCGCTCGATGAAGTCGATCGCCTCGTATCCGTCCTCCGCGTGGCCGATCACCGTGATCTCGGGGTCTCGAGCGACGAAGTGCGCGAGCGCGGAACGCACGAGAGGGTCATCGTCGACGATGAGCACGCGGATTTCGGGCATGGGGAAAGACTAACGGCGCTCGCCCCGAGGTCGGGGGCAGATCTAGACCTTTGGCTAGCGAGGTCTGGCCACGAGGCAGATGTGCGGAAATCTGCCAACCGAGAAGATCAATAGATACCTAGACGAACAACCCCACTTGGGAGGTGAAAAGCTATGACTTTCTGGCAGCAGGTTGGATACTTCTTCGGTGTCTATCGCTAAGAATAACTGGCGAAAAGGAGATACTGAAGAGTGGCCTTCGACCAGTCAACCCGTGAAGACGCCGGCATACTTCGGCTGAGTCACGGAGAGAAGCTCGGCGTCGTCGAACGCATCGTCGTCCTGGTGATCATCGGGATCGTGATCGCTCTCGACCTCGGAAGCAGCTTCTTCGCCGCAGGCGTGGAGCCGGGCGCCGTGCTCGTGAGCGTGGCGTCGACCGCCGCGTTCGCCTTGTATCTCTGGTCGCCCTTGTTGGCGACTGTCGCGTTGGGGCTGATATTCGCCCTCTCTTTTCTCACAGGGACCGAGACCCAGGTGCTCACCGCAGCCGCCTTCGCGGCTGGGCTCGTCCTCAGGCTCGGCTGGACCTCGCTGATCCTGTCGTACGCCGGGGTGTTCCTGGTCTCCTCCGCGATCATCGCGTACGGAGACACACGTGTGCCGGTCAACATCGGCATCCATCTCATTCTCGCTGCGGTGTCCGGAGCCATCGGGTTCGCGCTCCGGCTCGCAGCCGCCCGGGGGCGGCGCCTGGAGCAGCGGCTCGCCGAGAGCGCAGAGCAGGAACGTCAGGCGGTCCTCGCCGAGCGGCGATGGATCGCCGGCGAACTGCACGACAGCATCGCCCACCACCTCACGGTCGTGGCGCTGCACGTGCAGATGCTGGACGATCCGACGGCGAGCGCGGAGTCGCAGGAGGCTATCCGTGTCGCAGCCCGGAAGGCCATGGCCGATCTGCGTTTCGTGATCGAGCTCGCCGACGACGGGCCTCGGTCGTCGGGAATGCCGACCGGCGACCTCGACGCGGCGATCGACGAGGCGGAGCACGAGATCAAAGCCGCGGGGCACCCGGTCATAGTGGATGGTGATCCACGCGACGAGCGGATCCCGCGTGTCGCCGAGATCGTGTTCGCACGCATCGTCCGGGAGTCGGCGACCAACATCCTCAAGCACGCCGGCCCCGGCCAGGTCGAGATGCGTTTGGAGGTCGACGACGACGCGGCCACCCTCACGATCCGCAGTCCTCTTCCTGCCACGCCGCGACGGGATCTGCCCTCGAGCGGCACTGGCCTCACGCGCATGGCCGAGCGCGTGATCGGCGCGAGCGGCGAGTTCCACGCCGGAGCCGACGGCGGGGCCTGGCGGGTGCACGCTAGACTTCCGATGTCCTGATCAGAGCCGGAAACAAGATCTAGACGAAAGTCCATATGACTTTCGCCGTTTGGCACTACTGATCGACCGGGCGGCGCTCGTAATCTGGGATCTCCCCAGAAAAGCGTCCCCAGCGCTGCGATCGCGAGCGCGATCTTCTAAGGCTTCTGAACCACTGCGCTCGCGATCGCGTTTCTGTGTTCGGGCCTCTTTCTCCGTGAGGCCGCTCGTGCGGTCAGACCCGTTCCCGTGGTCGATCCTGTGTCTTCATGTGACGCCGCCGAGACGAACCGCGAAGCGTGCGGAACCTCGGGTGAACGGACGCTGAACTCTTCCGAGTCGCGCGCGGTCACCCCGCATTCCCTTGAGAGAGTCGTCGTGGATCCATCCCCACATCCATGAAAGGGCTCCGATGAAGCGCCGCGACCTCTCCGTCACCGCCGACGCCACCGCCCGGTGCGGCGACCTCGCCGCTGGCGACCCGCTGCCCGTCGTGGCCCTGGCCTGAGCGAGCGGTCATGGGCACTGTGCTGGTCCGCCCGCCCGGGCACCGCCGCGACGTCGTGCTGCGACCTGCAGCCATGGCTATGGTCTGGATCGGAGAGGGTCACTCGCACGAGATGATCGCCGTGCCGGGAGTCGCTCTCGGCGACGGAGACGCCCTCGTCGCGGTGGAGATGTCGACGATCTGCAGCTCCGACGTTCACACCGCGCAGGGGAGGGTCGAGGCTCCCGTGCCGCTCGTGCTCGGTCATGAGAGCGTCGGACGGGTGATCGCGATCGGCGATGGAGGGGTGCTCGACGCCGCCGGCACGCCGTTGCGGATCGGCGATCGGGTCGTATGGTCTGTCACGATCTCGTGCCGGTCATGCGATCGGTGCTCGGCGGGCCTCACGCAGAGGTGCCGGACGCTCGGCAGGTACGGCCATGACCGGATCGGCGGGCATGGCGATCTCACCGGATGCTTCGGAAGCCACGTGCAGCTGCGCGCGGGCACCACGATCGTGCGGGTGCCCGAGACGCTCCCGGCATCCGTTCTCGCTCCCGCATCGTGCGCGACGGCGACGGCCTGGGCGGCCGTCGCCCGCGCCCGCCGCAGCCTGGACGGCGCTGCGGTGCGCATCCACGGCGCGGACCTGGTCGGCCTGTCGATCGCGGCGATCGCCGCCGAGTACGGGGCGTCGGTGGAGGTGCTCGATCCGAACCCCGCACGGCGCGCCCTGGCCGCCCGATTCGGCGCGACCGGCATCGCCCGAGATCCTGACCTCGTGTTCGAGGCCTCCGGGCAGGCCGTGGCCGAGGCGATCGCCGGTGTCGCGGTCGGGGGCACAGTGGTCCTCGTGGGCAGAGCGTGCGCGGCGGAGCCCGTGCCGGTCGACGCGGAGAGGATCGTGCAGGGGCTCGTCACGATCGCGGGCGTGCACGACTGCACAGGCCCTGAACTGGCCGAGGCGATCGCCTTCCTCTCCGGGCGCGGGCGCGCCTACCCGTTCGCCGACGCGGTCGGCGCGGTGCGCCCGCTGACCGAACTCGATGATGCGCTCGCCGCAGCATCCGCCCCAGGCGCCCCGCTGAGGATCGGGCTGGTACCGGGCTGACCCTCCGGCGGTGTACGCAGGGGACCGGCCGGGCGAACCGTCTCAGCGTGGAAGAGGAGAAGCCGCAGCGCGGCGTCGGACGCATCGTCGATGACCTGCTCGGGGTCGCCGAGGAGGCTGAGAGCCCGGTGCCCCGTTCCCTGTCGTGTCGCCCAGCCGAGAAAGACGGTTCCTGCGGGATGTCCTCCTTCAGGCCCCGGGCCGCCGACGCCCGTCGTCGAGACGCATACGTCAGCGTCGAAGAGCGAGAGACCGCCCTCCGCGATCTGCTGGGCGCACGTCGCTGAGCAGGGGTCGGTGCCCGGTGTGAGGCCGAGAAGGCGCTCCTTCACGTCTGTGAGATACGCGACGACGCCGCCCGCGAACCAGGTCGACGCGTCTTCTCCCGCCCCGACTGCTGCGGCGAGCCGGCCGGAGGTGAGCGACTCGACGACGCACACACGAAGACCCCTTTCGCGTGCGATCTCGCTCAGGCGATGAACCTCTTCCATACCGGCGCTCAGCGCGAGATGCTCTCGACGGTCTTGCCCGTGGTGGAAGCGGACAGAGACAGGGCGATGTCGGCCTGGCTGACGATGCCCACGAGAAGACGATCCTGGATGACGGGAAGCCGGCGCACCTGGTGCTCCTGCATCAGGTCGAGCGCCACTCGCACGTCGTCGTCGGCGGCCACCGTCACAGGCTTTCCCTGTGCGAGAGCGCCCGCGGGCGTGGTCTCCGGATCCATCCCCATCGCGATGCCGCGCACCACGATATCTCGATCGGTCAGCATGCCCTTGAGCTTGCTGTCCTCTCCGCAGATCGGGAGGGCGCCGACATCGAGGTCGGCCATCACGGATGCCGCGATGCGGAGCGAGTCGTTCACACCGATGCAACGAGGGCTCGGCGTCATGATCTCGGCTGCAGTGGTCATGGGTCTTCCTAACTGGTTGCGTGTCTTAGTTCCGTGACGGCGACGATAGGCGCACTCACGGCGCGCAGGAGGGGGATTGACAAACCCCAGGAGCGCTCGTCAAGCCCCTTGGCACGCATCCCACTCCTCCGCCATGATGCTGATGCACGGAAGGGAGGGGCAGCATGCCCGTAGATGAGGAGACCGCGGGGATGCGGTCGATGTTCTGGACCTGGATGACCATCATCATCGTGGGGCTCGCCGCCATGATCCTCGTGCCGTTGAGCGGGCGGTGAGCATGCGACGGGCACTGCGCGACAACGGGCTCAGCCTGTTCTTCCTCGCACTCTTCGCTCTGGCATTGGCGGGGCAGTCGATCGCCGGCTTCTTCCGCAACAACTCCGAGCTCCTCGACCACGGCATGCCGGCGATCGGCTTCGGCGAATTCGTCACCTCGTCGGATTTCCTGGTCGACGTGGCAGAGAACTGGCAGTCTGAGTTTCTGCAGTTCTTCCTGTTCATCGCCGCGACCATCTGGCTGGTTCAGCGCGGATCGCCCGAATCGAAGAAGCCGGGCGATGAAGGTCCGGGCGACGATGCCGACCAGCGGATCGGCGCCCACGCCGACCCGCGCTCACCGCGGTGGGCGCGGGTCGGGGGATGGCGCACGGTGGTCTACGGCAACTCGCTGCTCATCGTGATGGGTGCGATCTTCCTGCTGTCGTGGCTCGCCCAGTCGCTCGGGGGTCTCGTCGTCATGAACGAGGAGAACGCGATGCACGGAACGGCCGCGATCACCTGGCTGGACTATGTCGTCTCACCCGACTTCTGGGATCGCACGCTGCAGAACTGGCAGTCCGAGTTCCTCGCCGTCGGCAGCATGGTGGCCTTCTCGATCTACCTCCGCCAGCGGGGCTCAGCGGAGTCGAAGCCGGTGGGCGTGCCCCATCACGTGTCGGCGCTGGAGTCCGAGTGACGCACGGGGTCGGTCCCGGTCGACGTCTCGACCGGGACGTCGGTTCCTGATTCGGCAACTGCCCGCTCATCGTCGGAGTAGTCGGGGCGGGGCGGCTGCATCGGCTGGTCGGAGTATTCGCCTCCCTGCCGGCCCCCGAAGGGTCGGCCGTGGTCGGCGAACTCGTCGCGAGCGAACACGAGGGTCCACGGACCCACCGTGAACCGCGCTCCCGTGCGGAGAGTCTCGGTGCGATCCTCGCCGTGCGTCGCAGCGACGCCGGCGCTGGCGTTCATCTCTCCCTCGCCATGCAGCTCGAGAACGTACTCGTCGCGGTCGTCGTGCGTGATGGTGGCGTGCACCGGATCGGTGTCGGCCAGCCTCAGCTCGTTGTCGGCGGCTGAGCCGATGCGCACCAGGTCCGCGTCGAGCGCGAACTCGGCGCGCTCATCGTCACGGGTCAGGCGGAGGCGGGGAGAGCCTGCGCCCCATTCCGCGTGCGTGGTGGTCGGGTTGTACCCCTCGTCGGGGCGTTCGTCGATGTAGCGTCCGTCCATGGAAAGCAGCCTCCTCGTGTCGGGATCCCGAGCCTAGATCGGGGCGGCCGCACGGCAGAGGGGGTTGACTTCAGACCGGTTGAGTCGCCGTCGCCCCGCCGGGGAGCATGTCGGATGCCGGAATCGTGATCCCGCCGCTCGAGTTCGCGGAGTTGGCCATCGCGGTGATCCACTCTTGCTGCAGAGGCGGCGGCGTCGGCTCGTCGAAGATGAATCGCAGCGGGATCGCCGGATGCAGCCACAGCGTGGAGCGGCCCTGGGGGCTGCCGTCCGGGTGCTGCCATGACAGCGTGAAGCTCTCATTTCGACGCAGCTTGGTGGCGATGACCACCTTGAGATGAGCGAGCGCCAGATCGTCGATGCAGACCGGTTCTTCGGAGTCGTCGTAATAGAGCAGGCCCATACCGAATACGCTACGCATAGGGGGAAGATTTCGACAGTCCCATCCGGACTGACAGCAAGCCAGAAGGAGCGCTCTCGATGGGCAAATTCATCTACGAAGACGGTGTGAAGACGGAGATCGAGGATCGAGCGCTCACTCACCTCCAGCTCGTGATCACGGCGAAGCTCCGCCGAGGCGAGCCGTTCCCGTTCAGCTGGCGCGAGGACGCGAGCGTGGGCGGCGGACGGACGACCGTATGGATCCAGCCGGGCAGCGCCCTGGTCTTCAAGTACTTCGGCAGCCGCCAGCCGGCGATCAACCGCGCATGGATCGAAGCGCTCGCCTTCACAGCGAACGCACCCAGCGGGCTGTACCTGGTTCCCGAGCCGCCGGAGGCGGGCGAGACTCCCGGTGCGGGAGACGTGCCGGTCACGCCGCCGGTCTGATCGAGCCTGACACCTGAACGGGGCTGTCAACCCCCGTGCGCCCGGCGCCCATCCCGACGACCATCTCGGGGTGGGCGCCGCCTTGTCCGGGCGCCCGGGAAGGAGCGTTCCGTGACCATCATCGGCTATCACGCCTCGCACGAGCAGGTGCCGCCAGGACGGCTTCTCGCTGACGTCCGCCTGGCTGAGACAGCAGGGTTCGACGCGGCGATGTGCTCGGATCACCTCGCACCGTGGACCCGCAACCAGGGGGAGTCGGGCTTCGCCTGGTCGTGGATCGGGGCGGCCCTGGCCACCACCCGCATTCCGATCGGGCTCGTCACGGCACCGGGGCAGAGATACCACCCCGCCATCACCGCGCAGGCGATCGCGACCGTGGCCGAGATGTTCCCCGGCAGATTCTGGGCGGCACTGGGCAGCGGCGAGGCGGTGAACGAGCACGTGACAGGCGATCCCTGGCCGGACAAGGCCTCGAGGGATCAGCGGCTGCGCGAATGCGTCGAGGTCATCCGCGATCTGCTCGCGGGTGAGCGGGTGAGCGTTGACGGACACGTGCGGGTGCACGACGCGCGGGTGTGGAGCCGGCCGTCGAGTCCGCCACCCCTTCTCGCCGCTGCCGTCAGCCCGCACACGGCGAGCAGTGCGGCGGAGTGGGCCGACGGAGTCATCACGGTGGGGACGGATGCCGCCGCGAGCGGTGAGACCTTCGACGCGTATCGCCGGGCCGGCGGCGCCGGGCGCACGGCCCTGCAGGTGCACGTCAGCCTCGAAGACACCATGGAGCAGGCCATGCGCACGGCGCGCGAGCAGTGGTCGCATGCGACCGCTCCGGCCGAGCTCATGTGGGACCTGGAACAGCCGGAGGATTTCGAGGCCCGGGCCGACCCGACGGATGAGAAGCTGCGGCAGGCGGTGATCGTCACCTCCTCGACGCAGGAGCTCGCCGAGCGGGTCGCCGAGCTCTCGCGCGGTGTCGACGAGATCTATCTGCACCACGTCGGTCGCGCGCAGTCTCCCTTCCTGCACAGGTGCGGCGCCGAGCTGATCCCGGCGATCAGAGCGCTCCTCGGCGGGGAGAGCCAGTCATGAGGGCCGCCGACACGAGCGATCTCTGGTGGCGGACGGCCGTGGTCTACTGCCTTGACGTCGAGACCTTTCAGGACTCCGATGGAGACGGCGTCGGAGACTTCGAGGGGCTCGCGAGCCGGATCGACTATCTGGCGGATCTCGGCATCACCTGTCTGTGGCTCATGCCCTTCCAGCCGACGCCCGATCGCGACGACGGCTACGACATCACCGACTTCTACGGCGTCGATCCCCGGCTGGGAGACCTCGGGCACGTGGTGGAGCTGCTCCGGATCGCCCACGGTCGTGGACTGCGGGTGATCATCGATCTGGTCCTGAATCACACCTCTGACAAGCATCCGTGGTTCGTCGCTGCGCGGCGCTCTCGCACCTCCCCGTTCCGGGACTACTACGTGTGGCGGGATCGGCCGACGCGCGGATCGAAGAACCTCGTGTTCCCCGGAGAAGAGGACAGCGTCTGGGAGAAGGACGAGCGCACCGGTCAGTACTACCATCACAGCTTCTATCGGCATCAGCCCGACCTGAATCTCGCGAACCCGGCCGTGCGTGCCGAGATCGCGAGGATCGTGGGCTTCTGGCTCGAGCTCGGCGTCGACGGGTTCCGGATCGACGCCGTGCCGTTCCTGATCCAGCAGCCCGGCGGACCCCAGACCGCTGATCCGCACGACTTCCTGCGAGAGCTGAACCGCTTCATCACACGTCGTCGCGGCGACGCCATGCTGCTCGGCGAGGTGAACCTCCCGCACGAGCAGCAGCTCGAGTACTTCGGCAACAAGGGTGCGGAGCTGGACCTCCAGTTCGACTTCACGACCATGCAGGCGTGTTTCCTCGCCTTCGTGAGGCACGACTCGGGACCCGTCGCGGAAGTGCTGCGGGCGCGGCCCAAGATCGATGCGAGCCAGGGGTGGACGATGTTCCTTCGCAACCACGACGAGCTCACGCTCGATCAGCTGAGTGAGCAGGAGCGTCAGGAGGTCTTCGAGGATCTGGCGCCTGATGAGCAGCAGCGCGTGTACGGGCGCGGAATCGTACGACGGCTCGCCCCGATGCTGCGCGGCGACCCTCGTCGGCTGCGCATGGCGTACAGCCTGATGTTCTCGCTGCCCGGAACCCCAGCGCTCTTCTACGGCGAGGAGATCGGGATGGGAGAGGTGCCGGGTTTCGCCAGCCGGATGGCGGTGCGGACGCCCATGCAGTGGCTCCCGGACCGGACGGGCGGATTCTCGACGGCTCCGGTCTCGCGCCAGCGCAGAGAACTCGCGAAGAGCGGCTACGGGCCGGAGCACGTGAACGTGCACGAGCAGCAGCGCGACCCGGATTCCCTGTTGTCGTTCATCCGGACGCTCACCACCCGCTACCGCGAGGCTCCGGAGATCGCCTGGGGCTCGGTCGCGGTGCTCGACGCACAGGACCCGGCGGTTCTCGCCCACACCCTGAGCGCAGAGGGCGTCGTCTTCCTCGCGCTGCACAACTTCGGAGACGAACCGCGGCGAGTGGAGCTGTCTGCGCGCGACGTCGGCGGGAACGTACTTCATGAGCTGCTCTCGTCCCGGCCTGCGCTCACGGCCGAGAGAGGACGGTTCGAACTGGATCTGGACGCTTACGGATTCCGCTGGCTGAGAGTGGGGGAGGCCGAATAGCTCTGTGCGGGGCGTCGGGCCCTGTCAACCCCCTGGAGGCCGGATGCGATGAGCCACCAGGCTCGAAGGCGACCGGAGAAGACATCGAGACACGAGGAGCGCCATGAGCGAGAACACCGCCGACCCCCGTCACGCACACCGTGAGGAGGGCTTCCCCTCGCAGCATCAGGACCAGCCGGGCCACACCGACGAGACCATGCCCAAGCCCGACCACGGTGAGGAGAGCTACGTCGGCCACGGCCGGCTCGAGGGGCGCCGTGCCCTCATCACGGGAGGGGATTCCGGGATCGGCCGGGCCGCTGCGATCGCCTTCGCTCGCGAAGGCGCCGACGTCGCGATCGTGCACCTGCCGGAAGAGCAGGCGGATGCCGATGAGACGGTCGGGCTGATTCGCGAAGCGGGGCGCAACGGCATCAGCCTCGCGGGCGACATCCGCGACGAGACCTTCGCCGCCGACATCGTGTTCGAGACGCGCAAGGCGCTCGGCGGCCTCGACGTGCTGGTGCTCAACGCGGGCTACCAGCACGACATCGACGGCATCGAGAATCTTCGCACCGAGCGGATGCGGCGGGTGTTCGAGACCAACCTCCTCTCGCAGCTCTTCACGACGCGCGCCGCGATGCCGGACCTGGAGCCGGGAGCGAGCATCATCGTGACGGCATCCATCCAGGCCTTCAACCCCTCGCCGGGCCTCCTGGACTACGCCATGACGAAGGCCGCTCAGGTCGCGTTCGTGAAGGCGCTCGCGGAGGAGGCGGGGCCGCGCGGCGTGCGTGTGAACGCCGTCGCACCAGGCCCGATCTGGACCCCGCTGATTCCCGCGACTGGCTGGGATGCCGAGCGGCTGAAGACCTTCGGGTCCGACACCCCGCTTGGCCGGGCCGGGCAGCCGGCCGAGCTGGCCGGTGCGTACGTGTATCTGGCCTCGACGGAGTCGTCGTACGTCTCCGGTTCGGTGCTCGCCGTGACAGGAGGCAAGCCGCTGTGATGCACCCCCGGCTCTAGGCTGGAGAGGTGCAGTCGCCCGCGTCGTCCCGCCCCCTCGTGGGCGTCGCCCTCGTCGTCGGCTCGTGCCTCTCCCTGCCTTTCGGCGCCGCGGTCGCCGCTCAGCTCTTCCCCGTGCTGGGCCCATGGGGAGTCACGTCGCTGCGCGTCGCGATCGCGGCGCTCGTGCTGTACGTCGCCGTGCGACCGAGGCCGCGGCGGTGGAACCGGCAGCAGTGGACTGCCGCAGTGCTGTTCGGGGTCTCGCTCGCGGCCATGAACGGCTGCTTCTACGCAGCGATCGAACGCATCCCGCTCGGCCCGGCCGTGGCCATCGAGTTCCTCGGTCCTCTCGTGCTCGCCGCCGTGCTCACCCGGCGTATGGCCGACGCGGTCTGGGTGGGTGTGGCGCTCGCGGGTATGGCGCTTCTCGGCATCGACGGCATGATCGGGTCAGAGCCGCTGGACCCGGTCGGGCTCGCCTTCATCCTCGTCGCGGCCGCCTTCTGGATCATGTACATCCGCATGAGCGCGCGAGTGGGCAGGCTCATCCCCGGTCACAGCGGGCTGTCGGTCGGTCTCCTGGTCGCGGCTGTCCTGCTGCTGCCCGTGGGCGTGCCGGCAGCCGTCACGGTCGTCGCCGCACCGGATCTGCTGCTGCTCGCCGTGATCACTGCTGTGCTGTCGTCCGTCATTCCCTACACCTTCGAACTGGCGGCTCTGCGCCGTCTGCCCCAGCGCGTGTTCGGGGTGCTGCTCAGCCTGGAGCCGGCATTCGCGACGCTCGCCGGATGGCTGATCCTCGGTCAGGACGCGACGATCCTGCGGATGCTGGCCGTCGCCCTCGTGATCGCCGCGAGCGTCGGCACGACGCTGGGTGTGCGGCGCGAGAAGCGGGACGAGGGGCCGTTCACGGCGCCCATCCCGCTTCCCGAGTGAGTCGGATCCCGACGTTCAGGCCCGGACTGCGGCCGGCTCAGGCAGAGGATAGCGGCGCCGCAGCACGACCCGCTGCACGAGCGTCCACGCGACGGTGACCGTGAGGTAGAGCGCGGCTGCGAGCGGGACGAACACGGCGAAGACGGCCGTCAGATAGTGCAGGGCGTTCATGACGCGCAGCATTCCCGGCGACGACATCGGCGAATCGTCGACGGGCGCCGGGGCGAACACTCGCCTCGTGATGTCCGCGATCACGAGCATGATCGCGATGAGGACGCCCGTGACGAGCAGGGTCTGCCCCGAGAACGGACCCGCGGTGAGCATGTGCACGAGGCTCGTGTCGAGAGGTGCGCCGAAAAGGTCGTGCGTGAGCAGCTCGTTCGGATGTCCGGCGATCTCGGGCCGGATGAACAGCGTGTACAGGATGCCGACGACCGGCGCCTGTGCGAGCACCGGCAGCATGCCGGCGAAGGGGGAGGTGTTCTCGCTGCGGTACAGGTCGAGCATCGCGGCCTGCAGCTTCTCGGGGTTCTTCTTGTGCTTCTGCTGTAGCGCGCGCAGCTTGGGGGCGAGGCGGGCTCTGGTCTGCTCGGCCTTCGCCTGCGAGATCCCGACCGGGATCAGCAGAGTGCGCACGAGCAGGGTCACGATGACGACGGCGAGGGCGGCGGATGCCGTGCTGAGCGGGTCGAGGAGGGTGGAGAGCCCGGCCATGCCGCGGTAGGCGGTGTCGAGCAGCCAGGTCAGGGGAGGGAAGGCGAAGATGTCCAATGCGTTGTCCGTTTCATGAGTCGGGAGGGTCGGCGAAGACCGCGCACTCCCGATCGGGGACTACGCGGGAACGGCGACTCCCGGCGCACGAGGACGCGGGTGTCCGGCGGCATCCGGATCGCTCTGGTCGAGCCGCGCGCCCACGCCGATGGCGCGGAGCGGATGCGGTCTGTCTGCCTGCCTGAGGGGAAGCAGCGTGAGAGTGACGGCGATCGTGAGCACGGCCACGGCGACGAGCGCGATCGCGAGGCCCAGGGCCGCGGCATCCGGAACCTGGATGAGCCCGAGCGCGGCGGCGACGAAGCTCAGCATCTGGCCGAACCACTCGCTCATGCGCGCACCCCTTCTCATCACGTTCGCAGGCTTGTGCAGTGAGGCTATCATCCTCGTCACAGTCGATCCTGCCCGTGCGCTGCGGGCGTAACGTCGAGAGCATGAGCCTCTTCGATGTCGAGCATCCGATCGTCCTCGGCCCCTTCGGCGGGCTGTCTTCCGTGGCGCTGACGGCCGCGGTGAGCGAGGCCGGAGGGCTCGGCTCGTACGGTCTGTACGGGTATGACGGCGACCGGATCCGGTCGACCATCGCCGCCCTGCGTGCCGCGACCTCGAAGCCGTTCGCCGTGAACATCTGGCTGCCCACGGGTGATGAGGTCGAGCCGAACGCGCAGCACGCGATGTTCGCGCAGGCGCTCGAGCCGTTCTACTCGGCGGTCGGCCTTGACGTGCCTGCCCGACCGGAGCGATACCTGCCGCCGCTCGAGGAGCAGGTCGAGGCGATCCTCGAGGCGGCGCCCGCGGTGCTGAGCTTTGTGTTCGGCGTGCCGTCGACGTCGCTCGTGGACGAGGCGCATCGGCGCGGCATCCGCCTCGTGGGCACCGCGACCACCGTCGCCGAGGCTGTCGCGCTGTCGTCTGCCGGCGTCGATGCTGTCGTCGCGACAGGTGCGGAGGCGGGCGGACACCGAGTGTCGTTCCTGAAGCCTGCGGAGGAGTCGCTGGTCGGCCTGTTCGCACTGCTGCCGCAGGTGGTCGATGCGGTCGACGTGCCGGTGATCGCCGCGGGCGGCATCTCGGATCGGCGGGGAGTGGCTGCGGCATTCGCCCTCGGGGCGGCTGGAGCGCAGGTGGGCACCGCGTTCCTCGCGACGGCGGAGTCGGCCGTGAACGACGCGCATCGCGGGGCGATCCGCTCGACGGCCGCGGATGACACGGTGCTGACCAGGGCGATGAGCGGCCGTCTCGCGAGGGGTGCTCGCAACCGGGCGGTGCGCGCGATCGAGGCGAGCGGAACGATCGCGCCTTTCCCCATGCAGAACTGGCTCAGCGGGCGCTTCCGGGCTGCTGCGGGGGAGCAGAACCTCGGTGAGCTGCAGTCGCTGTGGATGGGGCAGGCCGCGCCACTCGCCCGGTACGCCTCGGCGCGCGAGGCCTTCGACGAGCTCATGGCCGGGGTGCCGGGCGCGGAGTGACGGGCAGCCCCGGCATCCGCCTCGCTACAGGATGACGGTGGATTTGCCGTGCACGATCACGCGGTCTTCGGCGTGCCACTGCACGGCTCGGGCCAGCACGAGGCGCTCGACGTCCGCGCCGCGACGCTGCAACTCGGCTGCCGACTCGGAATGCGTGACGCGCGTGACGTCCTGCTCGATGATCGGCCCCTCGTCGAGGTCGGCCGTCGCATAGTGCGCGGTCGCGCCGATGAGCTTGACTCCGCGCTCCTTCGCACGCGCATAGGGGTTCGCCCCGATGAACGCCGGCAGGAAGGAGTGGTGGATGTTGATCACCGGGGCGCCGAGATTCACGATGAAATCGTCGGTGAGGATCTGCATGTAGCGGGCGAGGACGACGAGGTCGACGTTGCCTCGCAGCAGCTCGAGCTGCCGCTGCTCCATGGCCTGCTTGTCGCCGGAGGGGATGTGTACGAAGGGGACGCCGAAGGAGCGCACGGCCTCGGCGAGATCCGGGTGGTTCGACACGACCATCGTGATGTCGATGTCGAGCTGGCCGCGCTGCGTGCGCCACAGCAGCTCCATGAGGCAGTGGTCGTACTTCGACACGAAGATGGCGACCCGCTTGCGGCGTGCGGTGTCGTGCAGCGACCATTCCATGCCGAAGCGCTCGGCGACCTTCCCCAGGTCGGCCTCGAGAGCGGGGCGGGCAGCGGAGAGCCCGGGCAGGTGGATGACGGTGCGCTGGAAGAACCGACCGCCCTCGGAGTCGGTGGAGTGCTGGTCGAGGGAGATGATGTTCGCGCCGTGCTCCGAGAGCACACCGGCGACGGCGGCGACGATGCCGGGCTGGTCGTCGCAGGCGATGAGCAGACGGGCGGTATCAGGCTGAGACATGGGGACTCCTCGAGGGTGTGCATCGATTCTGCCGTGGATGCCGGTGCCGGGCGAATCGGCTCCTACCCTGGAGATGTGGACACTGCCTCTCGACTGCTCGACGATGCCCGATCCGCGCTCGCCGGAGCTGCCAAGGAGGGCCTCGGAGAGGAGCGGCAGTCGCGCTGGCGAGGGCATCGCATCGTGCGCGTGGGCGAGGCCTGGCATATCGGAGTGTTGCTGCTCACCGATGCGGACGCGCTTGCCACAGCCGAGGTGCTGAGGGCGGCTGAGCCCGGGCGTCGCGGGTACACGGCCGAGTCGGCGCGCTCCCGGGCAGAGCGCCGTGCGCTGGCGGTGCGGGGCGGGTTCCGCGAGGGCGAGGTCGTCCACGTCGGCTGGAGCGCGATCGACGTGGATGCGGTGGATGCCGGCGGGGCGTCGGGTCCGCTCGCCATGGTCGAGGGGGTGCCGTCGGTGCGTTGGAGCGCCGCGGGTGGGTTCATGCCGCTGGCGAAGTACCTGGACGAGCGGGTGCAGCTGCTCCTCGGTTCGCGTTGATACTTCGCGCGGGGATGGGGTCGTGGATGCGGGCGGCGTTCCGCTCCCCGCGGGTCGTTGAGCGAGCTCCGTCCGCCCCCTTCGGTCGTTGAGCGAGCGCAGCGAGACGAAACGCGGTGACCTCGTTCTGGTCGTTGAGCGAGCGCAGCGAGACGAAACGGTGTGGCGTTCCGGTTGCAGTCGGTGCCGTTTGCACGCGATTCAGACGGCGTGAACTGCGACCGGAGTGCGGGTTAGTGTCGCGCAGGAGGGCCGTCGAGAAAACGGTGGAAAAGTTTCTCTGATCGGCCTGTTTTCGGGGTGGGAATGTCGGTGGCCCTCGGCATGATGGAGGTATGAACAGCATCGCCGGAACGCTCGCGCAGGTCGCGTCCGTTCTGCGTGCGGTGCTGTCCGATGACGGCGTGGCGGGTCTGTCGGATGGGGAGCGGGCGGAGGTGCTGCGGGGTTTCGGTGAGGTGTCGCGGCTGATCGACGCGGGGATCGTGGAGACGGTCGCGACCGCGGATGTGGAGTTCGGGCACCGGTTCGGATGCCGGGGCATGAACGAACTGTTGCAGCGAGCCCTGCTGACCGACGCCCCGTCGGCATCGAAGATCGTGAAAGCCGCCGACCTGGTGCACCGGGAAGTGAGCCTGGTGTCCGGGGAGCGGCTCCCGGCGCGGTGGCCGGCCCTGCGTGAGGCCCTGCTTGACGGTGCGGTCGGGATCGCCGGGGTGCTCGCCGCGACGAATCCGATCGAGTACGCCCGCACCCGGATCGGTGTCGACGAGCGACTCTGGGCGGACGAGGCCCTCGCCGGACACGCCCGTGGACTCCTCGACGCGGCGGACTCAGCCGATGGCGACGGAAGCATTGCGGACGTCGATCCGGCGGAACAAACGGATGCGGACGCGGACGCCGCCGATGATGCGGACACGACGGCAGAATCGGGTGCGGGCCCGACGCATCCGGGTCCTCCCGCGACGGCGGATGATCTGCGGTTGCTGTCGTCGACGCTCGCGATGATCCTGGACCCGGACGGGGCCGAGCCGACCGACCGGGATGCGCAGCAGGGGCGGTTCCTGAATCTCGGGCGGTTGCACAAGGGCGCGCATCGATTGGCGGGGAGTGTCACTCCGGAGGTCGCGGCGCAGCTGCAGCAGATCTTCGACGCGTTCAACAACCCGAAAGTCGGCGGCGCGCCCGCCCCAGGGGTGACATTCACCGAGACAGACGATGCGGGGGACGTGTTCAACACCGATCCGCGGAACGTGATCGACCCCCGCGCCCCCGGCCAGAAACGCCACGACGCACTCGCCGCAGCCCTCGGGATCGCCGCCCGCCACGAAGCCATGCCCACCCTGGGCGGCGCCGCCCCCACACTCGTGGTCCACGTCGATGCGAAAGATCTCGCGGCGGGCACCGGGTGGGCGACGGTCCCCGGCTCCGGGGCCCCGGTGCCGCTGTCTGTCGCGGCGCACACCGCGTGCGTGCACCGGGGCGATTCAGCGGGTTCTGTTCGATGAAGGCCGCATCATCGGCATCAGCACCACGGACCGGGTGTTCAACGCCCACCAGCGCCGCGCGATCATCGCCCGTGACAGGGAATGCCTGATCCCTGGATGCCATGTCCCCGCCTCCTGGTGCGAGATCCATCACGTCACCGAACACGCCCGCGGCGGACCCACCCACACCGACAACGGTGTGCCCCTGTGCTGGTGGCACCACCGCTCCCTCGACCACTCGGGGTGGGAGATCCGCATGAACGCAGGGGTCCCGCAGATCCGCGGACCCGCCTGGTGGGACCCCACCCAACAGTGGCGCACACCCCGTCTCTCCGCGCCGTCAGCACCCGCCCGCCATACCTTGCTGCGCACCTGACCGTGCACACAACTGCACACAACTGCACACCTCCCGGCACGAGGACCCAGCGCCGGCGAAGGAGGCGACGCCGGATTCCGTCGCGTCGCCGCGGTGTTCCCGAGAGCCTTCGTCTCGGTCGCTGCGCTCCCTCCCTCAACGAACGGGAGGGTTCGGGTCGTTGTGCGAGCGACGCGAGACGAAACGTGTGTCCGCCACCTTCGGTCGTTGTGCGAGCGAACCGAGACGAAACGAAACGTGTGTCTCCTGCCGGGGCATCACGTCGACCGGCCGAGTACGCGTTTCGTCTCGGTCGCTGCGCTCCCTCGCTCAACGAACGGGAGGGTTCGGGTCGTTGAGCGAGCGACGCGAGACAAACGTGTGTCCGCCACCTTCGGTCGTTGTGCGAGCGACGCGAGACGGAACGTGTGTCCGCCACCTTCGGTCGTTGAGCGAGCGAACCGAGACGAAACGAAACGTGTGTCTCCTGCCGGGGCATCACGTCGACCGGCCGAGTACGCGTTTCGTCTCGGTCGCTGCGCTCCCTCGCTCAACGAGCGGTGTGCAGGATCGTGCGTTTCGCCTCGCTCAACGACCAGGGGAAGGGGCGTGGTTCGGCTTGCTGCGCCGCGCAACCGGACCGCGAGCTCGTTGCGTTTCATCTCCCTGCGCTCGCTCAGCGGCCGGGAGACTCTGCGCTCACCCAAGAAACCGCAGGGCTGAGCGGCCGCGCGTCAGGCGGCGAAACGCTCGGCGAACCGGCGCAGGAGCGCGGCGCCCTCGGTGACGGATGCCGCGAGCACCTGTCCCTGCACGAGATCGAACTCCTCGGGGTCGAAGTATCCGGTGGTTCGGTAGAAGGTCATGCGGTCGGCGAAGTCCCGCGGGGTGGGCTCAGGGTGGAACTGTGCCGCGTACAGGTGCGTGCCGACGCGGTATGCCTGCACCGGGCAGACGTCGTTCGTGGCGAGCAGCACGGCGCCCTCAGGGACCTCGACCGCGCTCTCCTTATGTGCCGTGAACACGGTGAGCGCCGGGGCGCTCGGGCCGAACACCGGATCGGCGGCGCCTGCATCGGTCGTCTGGATGACCGTCGCACTCGCCGACTCGGGAGTGTCGTTCGCGACCTCGCCGCCCAGCATCCGCGTCAGGACTCCGATGCTGAAGCAGGTGAAGAACGCCGCGATCCTCGCCTCCATCGCCGCGCCGGCGATGCGCTGGAGATCGGCCTCGACGCGCAGCTGCGGGGACGACTTCGACGGGTCGCTCACGTTGAACGGCGAACCGCCCACCACGACGCCTCGATACCGCTCGAGCCGGTCCAGGTCGAGCCTCTCGTCGAGCAGATCGAGTCGGTCGACGACGTCTGCGCCGAGCGCCCGCCGGAACGAGGCGTGCTCGGCATCCGCCGCCCCGATCTCGGGTCGCACGCAGACGTAGAGAAGCGAAGCCACCCGGCGATTCTACTGAGCACGGCGCGTGGGCTCCGGCGCGCGTCGAATCGTTACCCTCCCCGGCCGGGTGGCCCGGGCGGCGGGCGTCAGTGCAGGGTCTCGCCCCGCCTGAGCATCTCGACGTACTGGGCGACCCGCGCGGCTCGCGACTCCGGCCGCTTGAGCTGAGACACCCGGAACGCCATCGCGAACCGGTTCTGCGCCGACTGCGCGGCGTACGCCAGGGCGACTTCCGGGTCGGCATCCAGAGCAGCCTGAAGCTCCGCCGGCACCTCGCCGTCGCGCTGCCGGTAGGCGGCATCCCAGCGTCCGTCCGCCTTGGCGCGGTCGATCTCGCGCTGGCCCTCCGGACGCATGCGGCCCTCGTCGATCAGCCTGGTCACGTGACCGATGTTGACCTTCGACCACAGACTGCGCGGACGTCGGGGCGTGAAGGTGTGCAGGTAGTAGTCGGCGTCGAGGGATGCCGTCTGCCCGTCGATCCACCCGAAGCACAGCGCGACGTCGAGCGCTTCGGCGTAGGTGATCCCCGGCAGACGCGACGCCTTCTTCCGCACCCGCAGCCGCACGCCGTTCGGGTCGGGATCAGCGCTCAACCACGCTTCCCACTCCGCCACCGAATCGACGTGGAGCTCGGGTTTGTCGTTCGCAGCGGCGGCCATGACAGCGGGGTTCGGAGTCAGCGCGAGGAGTTCGCGGTGCGTCCTCGGACGATCCCGACGAACGTGTCGACGTCGGCGGTCGTGCGCTCGCGCGGCCAGGCGAGTGCCACGGTCGAGGTGGGGCCGTCTGCAAGCACCCGGTAGTCGGCATCCTTGCGGTGGTGCAGCCGGGCGAGTGACATCGGCACGATCACGATTCCCACGCCGGAAGCCGCGGTCGCGATCGCCTCCTCGGTCGGCAGCGCGGCGAAAGAGGCGGCCACCGTGCCGGGGAACTCGAGCGCGCCGAACGGGTCGTCGACGAGTCGGATCACGACCTCTCCCTCGAGGTCGGCGACGGTCAGCTCCTCGGCGGCCAGCAGATGCGAATCGACCGAGGCGACGACCACGGGCCTCTCGTCGTAGAGCGCGATCACGTGCAGACCGTCGTCGTCCGCAACCGGCAGACGCACGAGAGCCGCGTCGACCTCGTCGATCGCCGAGCGCTGGCCGGCGATCTCGACGGGCACGAGTTCGAGTGGCACCCGGGGCATCCGCTCTTTCCATGCATCGATCCACTTGCCCGGCGTCGCTCCGGCGATCACACCCAGCCTGAACGTACGGGGTTCATCGGGCTCGGGAGCCGGCGCATCGAACACGACCTTGACGGTCTTCTTCGGCGGCTTGCGCGGCGGGAAGCGCTCGGCCGGCGCCGCCTTGTTCCTGCGCACCGGTCCCGATGGACGCCGAGGTTGTTTCGCCATCAGGCCAGGGTATCGCCGACCGCCGTCAGCTTCCCATCGGCTGTGCGGAGCGGCCGACCGCAGCCTTTCGCTGCAGACGGCGGATCAGCCCGATCGTGCCGCAGATGAGCACGACGCCGCCGAGTGCAAGCAGCACTATCGCAGTGATCGAGCCCGGCGTCAGCGACATGATCCAGTCGGACACCCCGTCGCTGCGGCGATCGTCTGATAGCAGCCCGATCATGATCACCGCGATCACCGCGAAAACCAGTCCCCAGATGATCGCGGCCCAGCGGATGCGCGGCGGATCGGCGGCAGCGGACGCTGTACTCCCGTACGGGGCCGGCGGTGCGGCCGGGTAAGGGGCGGTGGCGCCGTCAGGGGCGGGCGAATCCTCGAACGCCGGGGTGATCGGGGGAGCGGATGCCGCCTCTTCGGTGGCCATGTCGTCGGTGCTCATTCTTCTTCCTCCGCCGGTTCGTGGATGATGACCTGGATGTAGCCGCCGTGCTGGGTGATGCTCACCGGCTGGACGGTCCTGATGGGCTCCTTGTCCGACGAGGCGCGCTGGGTGACGTGCACGTCGCTCGTCTGGGCGGCCCACACTCCGCTGTCGATGATCTGACCGGATTCATCGCTCATGCGGATCCAGCTGATGTCGGTGGACTCGACCGTGGCATCGAGCACGAGCTCGACACCGGGCAGCACATCGATCCTCGTCGAGCCCGATCCCTTTGTGACGTCGATGGGGCGGACCGTGTCATCGTGCTGAGCGAGGTTCATGTAGAGCTCGCCGAACGGCTGCGTCATGGTGGTCGCACGGTCGTTCGAGATGCTCGCCCAGCCCAGCGTCACCTGCGGCAGCGCCGCGACTGCGCCGGCGATCAACCCGCCCATCAGCGTCGTCGCCGCGACGAAGGCGAGGAACCCGCTGCGACGGCGCCACACACCGGCGACGATCATGCCCAGAGCGAGAACCAGCGCGGCGGACAGCGCTCCGATGGCGCCGGCGGCAGCGCCGAAGCCACCCCAGAGGCCGACCCCTGCCCCGACCACGACCGCGAGCCCGATCACCGCGGCGACGTAGGCGACACTCGCCCTCGGGTTCGAGGCTCGACGGATGCGCTGCCGTTCCGCTGCCGCCGCGGCGAACACAGCCGCCTCCGCCTGGCGCTCACGGCGCAGCTGGTCGCGGACGGCCCGCTCTGCATCCTGCTGCTGACGACGCCACAGCTGATCCTGCTCCTTCCAGGCGGCATGCTGCTCGCGCCAGACCGCGAGAGACTCGGCGTCGTTGCCGCCCGGAGCTGCGGGAGGCTGCGGGCGGACGAGCGGCACAGAGCCGGGGGCAGGCGACGGCCAGGCTGCGTCGGCCATCGGCACGCCATTCATCGGGAGAGTCGAGCCGGCGGCATCCGCAGAAGGGGCGCCCGCACCCTCGGGCGTACCCGAAACGCCGAGGGTGGCGGGCGCGGCCGGGGCCGTCGGATCTGCAGAAGCCATCGGCAGATCCGGCGCAGAGGCACCCGGGGCGCGACTTGCGGCGCGCACGATGAGGATGAGCAGGAAGACCACGATGCCGAGACCGACGATCCAGCTGAAGATCGACAGAGCCGACCAGTTGACGTAGCCGAGACCGAAGACCGTGCCGGTGAGGGGCGCGGTCGGGATCAGGCCGATGACCGCCATCGCGAGGATGCCGAGCTGCACCGGCTGATAGTCCTGGCGCAGCAGGTCGCGGGCGTGAGTGCGACCGTCGGCGTCAGGCAGCAGCGCCCAGGCCAGCGCATACAGGAAGATCACGGGCAGTCCGAAGAGCGCGGCGACGACCAGCACTCCGCGTACGATCAGCGGATCGATGCGCAGCCGTGCGGCGATGCCCGCAGCCACGCCGCCCAGCCATCCCTCCGACCGCGCCACGCCGAGACCTGCGACCCACAGGAAGAAGCGGTCGCTGCTCTGGGGCGTCGGAGAAGGAGGGGGCGGAGGCGGCGCGGAGGCGGCATCCGGCCCCGCGATCGGCGGCTCTGTGGGAATCGTCATGAGTCGATCCTCGCGGCATCCGCTCGCCCGCCGCCATGGGGTGTTCCCCTGAGCGGTCCCTGATTCCTGCCCCTGACGCCCCCTCGGGAACGAGCCGGATGGTTGGATGGCGTCATGTCCACTTCCACTGCGCCGGCGTCCGTGCGCCCGCGCCCGCCGCTCGTGCGCGACCGCGAGTGCGCGGTGGCGGGCGTGAGCACAGGGCTCGCCCGGCATCTGGGCGCGCGCGTGTGGATGGTTCGGGCGCTGTTCGTCGTGCTCGCGCTGTGCGGTGGGTCGGGGGTGATGCTGTACGCCTGGTGCTGGGTGTTCACGCCCTGGGCCGAGGGAGAAGAGGCGCCGACGAGGCGGATGCCCGTGGCCTGGACGCTCCTCGTCGGCGCCGCGATCGGCGCGATCGCCGTGCTGTCGTGGAGCGTCGGACGGTACGGCGAGGGCGACCCCGGAGCATCGCATGCCGCAGCCGTCGTCGTAGGGGCGACCTCGGTTCTCGCGACTGCAGCGGGGCTGTGGGCGACGCTGATCGACCGCTCCGACACCGCACGCGGGCCCCGTCACGCGATGATCGTGCGAGTACTCGCCCTGATGGTGCTCGCCGGAGTGTTCGGCCTGCTGCTCGTGATGCGGCCGGGCGCCGCATCGACCGTCGCTCTGGTGCTGCTCCCGCTCGCGGGCCTTCTGGCCGTGCTGTCGTCGACATTCGTGCACCGCTGGCGCGAGCTCGCAGGCGAGCGGGTGCGGCGCATCCGCGAGGAGCAGCGCAGCGAGATGGCCGCCCACCTGCACGATTCGGTGCTGCAGACGCTCGCCCTGATCCAGAATCGCGCCGGTGCGTCGAGCGAAGCCGCCCGTCTCGCGCGAGCACAGGAGCGCGAGCTGCGCGCGTGGCTGTACGACGGCGACGCACCTGCCGACGGCGACCTGCCCACCGACCTCCGCGACTACGCGGGGGCTCTCGAACTCGATTATCCGGTGCGCATCGACGTGGTCTCGGCCGGTCTGTCGACCGAGCGCGCGAGCGGCGGCCTGGCTGCGGCGGCCCGCGAGGCGATGCTGAACGCCGCACGTCACGCGGGCGGCGAGATCTCTGTCTACATCGAGGGCAGTGCGGCCTGTGTCGATGTGTTCATCCGCGACCGCGGCCCCGGCTTCACGCTCGACGAGGTGCCGAGCGACCGCCTGGGCGTGCGAGAGTCGATCGTCGGCCGCATGCGACGCTCCGGAGGCTCCGGCAGCGTGCGCAGCGATGAGAACGGCACCGAGGTGCACCTGCACCTCCCGACAGGAGGAGAGCCCCGTGTCTGACGGCATCCGCGTCGTGATCGTGGACGATCACTCGATCTTCCGCTCGGGGCTTCGCGCCGACCTCGATGCGAGCGTCGACGTGGTCGGCGAGGCGGCCGACGTGCCGAGCGCGATCGCGGTCATCCGAGACACCATGCCGGACGTCGTGCTTCTCGACGTGCACCTGCCGGGCGGCCCTTCGATCCCCACGCCCCCCTCCGAGCGCCGCTCCGCGTCGCCCGGAGCCTCCGGGGCGCGTGGGCCCGGCTCAGGGACCCAGAATGCGGAAGCGACGGGCGGCGAAGCCGTCATCCGCGGCTCGCAGCCGACGGCGAGCCGCTTCCTCGCTCTGAGCGTGTCGGATGCCGCGGAAGACGTCGTCCGCGTCATCCGCGCCGGAGCCCGCGGCTACATCACGAAAGGCTCGTCTGGGGCCGAGGTGAGCCGCGCCGTGCACGCCGTCGCCGGAGGCGACGCCGTGTTCTCGCCGAGACTGGCAGGCTTCGTGCTCGATGCCTTCGGCGCCGTGTCGGGGGAGACCGCGACGGCGCAGGACGAGCTCGACCGCCTGTCAGCACGCGAGCAGGAGGTCATGCGATTGATCGCCCGCGGCTACGCGTACAAAGAGGTCGCAGCCGAGCTTTTCATCTCGATCAAGACGGTCGAGACCCACGTCTCGGCGGTGCTCCGCAAACTGCAGCTGTCGTCGCGGCACGAACTCACGGTCTGGGCCTCGGAGCGCCGGCTGCTGTAGTCGGCGCCCCCGCTCAGGCTGCGAGCCAGAGACCCTTCGGGTCGGTGGCGACCGTGAGACCGGCAGCGACGGTCTCGTCATCGCCGATGCGCGCCCCGCGCACGATGCGTGCGCCCGGTCCGATCTCGGTGCGGACGCCCACATGCGCGCCGTCGCCGATCGCGGCGCCCTGGCCCACGTGCGCGTGCGCATCGATGTGCGCGTTGTCGCCGATCACAGCATCCGTGTCGATCCACGCACCGCGTGCGATGGTCGCTCCCTTGCCGACGCGGGCGCCGGGCTCGATGTACGCACCTGCTTCGATGTGCGCCATCGGATGCACCTTCGCGCCATGCGCGACGAGGCCGCGACCGTTGGCGTGCTTGCGGTACCGCAGCGTTCCGCCCTGGTCGTTCTCGATGTCGACGTAGTTCTTGCCCACGATTCCTCCCGTGTTCCGGAGTTCTCCGGATATAGCAACAACCACCGACCGTCCGGATTCATTCCCGGGCGGTGATACCCGTCAGCGCTGGCAGTTGGGACACCAGAAGGTGACCCGCTCACGGGTCGGATCGGCACCCTGCGAGCCCTTCAGGATCAGCGTGCCGCACCGCCGGCAGGGGCGCCCGGCCCTGCCGTAGACCCAGGTCGTCTGCCCCCGGCGGTTGATTCCGGTGAAAGTGCGGTCGACCCGGTTCCGGTTGGCGCGGATCGTGCGCACGCCCAGGTCGAGCAGCGCACGGACATCGACCTCGGCCGTCGGAGTCGTGGGCAGGATCCCGCGCAGGAACAGGAGTTCCGCCGCGTACTCGTTGCCGAAGCCTGCGACGTTTCGCTGGTCGAGCAGGGCGACGTGGATGCTGCGAGCATCCGCTCCGAGCCGGCGGATCGCCTCCTCGACATCCCAGTCGGGGGCCAGCGGATCGGGACCGAGGTAGCCGACGAGTGACTCCTCATCGCGCGTCGGAACCACCTCGATCTCGGCGAGGTCGACGCCCACGGCTTCGCAGTCAGCCGTGCCGACGATCGCACGGACCTTGAACGCCGGATGCCGCCACTTCTCGCCCGGCCGGTAGACGAACCAGGCGCCGTCCATGCGCAGATGCGAATGAAGCGTGAAATCGCCGATGCGCATCAGCAGGTGCTTGCCGCGCGGGGCGACGCCGTGCACGATGTGCCCGGTGAGATCGACGGTCGCCGCCTGCGGGACGCGCAGATCGAACCGCGTCACCTCGTGCCCGGCCAGCACATCGTCGAGGCGATGCGCGGTGCGGAAGACGGTGTCGCCCTCGGGCATCAGACGGGCCCTGGGGTCGGAGGAACAGCGGCGAGCGGCGTGCGCGCCATCATGTCGCGGGCCAGCATGGTCGACGCGGCCACGGCCACAGGCATCACGACCACGGCTCCGCCGGGGATCAGGAAGCACAGCTGCGTCGCGACGCCGAACCCGAGCACGCGCGCGCGGCTGCCGGAGAACAGCGCCGCCCGGTCGGCGGGGCTGAGGTTGCGAGCGTCGAAGGAGCGTCCCGTGAGTTCGCGGGCCAAGAGCCGGCCGGACAGCACCACGCCGAGAACTCCGCCGAGGATGCCGCCCACGAGCGGGATGAACCCGACGAGCAGCACGAGCAGCGCGGTCAGGATGCCGAGCACGACGAGTCGGAGCCCCTCGCCCAGAGCGGTCCAGAAGCCTCCGCCGTCCTCGGGCGGAGGGTTGCCGAGATCGACCTCGACCGCATGCCAGATGCGCTGGTAGAACGGATCGCCGATCGTCAGCGTCAGGGCGCTGAACACGGCGGTCGACAGAGCGATCGCCGCGGCGACGATCACGAAGCCCACTGCTGCGCGCAACAGGCCCTTCCACGGCGCCGGCCAGTCCTCCGCGAACGGCGTGAGCCAGGCCGAGATCGAGTTCATCCCGAGGATGAGCGGCAGCAGCACGGCGGCGATGATCGCGAGTGAGATCACCGCCGGGATGAGGCCGAGGTTCATCAGGCCTGGCCGAGTGCGCCACAGCGCGAATCCGCGGATCAGGGTGCGCACGCCGGCGCCGAATTCCTGGATCATGGGTCTCAGCGTACGAGGCTCAGACCGTCTTGCGGAGCGTGTAACCGCGCGGAGTCACGACGAAGCCGGCCTCGTGCAGGGCCAGCGCGAACTCCGTGCCGTACACGCCCTCGCCGTTGACCTTCTCGACCGTGAGGGTCTCGAGGCGCCTCGATCGCGCGGTGGCGGCCAGGTCGGATGCTGCGGCTCGCAGCACGTCGGGGTCATCGCTGAACGACAGCACTGTGCGCCCTCCTCGCTCGAGGTAGAGCACGAGGGCGCCGTCGACCAGCACGACCAGGCCTCCGGCCTTGCGGCCGGGCCGATGCGAGACGCCCTCGAGGGGCGGCCAGCCGAGCGCGGCGCCGTAGGGGTTCGCAGGGTCGGTCGCGGCGAGCGTGACGGCGTGCCGAGGCGGAGGGTCGGCGAGACCCGCGAATGTGCGCAGACGATCGACGGTGGCGGATGCCGCGAACTGCGCGGCCCCGAGCTTCTCGATCACGTACCCGCGTCGGCAGTGGCCCGCCTCCTCGAACCCGGCGAGCACCCGGTACGCCTGAGCGAATCCTCCTGGCACGCCCTCGGCCTGCACCGCGCCGCGCGTGACGACGCCGTAGCGGTCGAGCAGCAGGCCGGCCGTGACAGTCGCCCGGCGGGCTGCATCCTGGGTCGCCGAGCCCGCCGACGCGTCGGCGCCCGGCAGCAGCGACCAGCGCCCGCCGAGCGAGGTCGGCCGGGGAGCGGTGCGCGCGAGCGAGACGCCTCGATAGGTGCGGGTGCGAGGCGCCCTGCGAGTGACCTTGTGAGCCTGGGAGCCGCCGGCGAGCAGCGCGCGGATCGGCGCGAAGGTGTCGTTCGTGACGCGGCTCGCCCAGGTGAGGTTCCACAGCGCCTCGAGCACGGACTGCTCGCTCTCGGCCCCGGTCATCTCCTTGAGCTGGGTCGCGAAGTAGGCGCCCCCCGCGCCGAGGGCGGCGAGCAGCTGCGCCTCAAGCGAATCGGCGCCGATCTCGGCATCCGATTCGGGCAGCGTGAACGGTGCGAGGTCTGCCGGATGCAGCGACACCCAGCCGTCGCGCCCCGGGAGCGTGCCGTTGCCCGCCCAGATGACCTCTCCTGCCGAGGTGAGCTCGTCGAGCATGGCCGGCGTGTAGTCGCGCACTCGCGAGGGGAGGACGAGAGACTCCCAGGCGCTCGCGGGGATCGGCACGCCGGCGAACTGCTCGATCACCGTCAGCACGCCGTCGAGACCCTCGAGCGGGCGAGACAGATGCTGCCAGTCGGGCAGGAAGCGGGCGTACGCCTCCGGGGATACCGGCTCGACAGACCCGCGGATCGCCGCAAGAGAGCGCATCCGCAGTCGCCGCAGCACCTCGGTGTCGCACCACTCCAGATCGTCGGCGGAGCCGGCGGCGGTGGGCAGGAAGTACCCGCTCGTGATGCGCCCGGACTGCTCCAGCCGCTGCAGGGTGTGCCGAGCGACCGCGGAGCCGATGCCGAAGCGGGTGGCGACAGCATCCGTGGTGAAGGGTCCGTGCGTGCGGGCGTGACGTGCGACCAGATCACCGAGCGGATCTGCCACCGGCTCGAGGAACGCGACCGGGATGCCGGTGGGGAGAGCGACGCCCAGGGCATCGCGCAGACGGCCGGCGTCTTCGATCGCGGCGACTCGCGCAACACCGGCGATGGTCACGGGGATGGCTCGGCGAGCGGAGACCAGCGCATCGAGATGCGCCTGCGCGGCGACCGGCTCGTCGAGACGGCTCGCAATCTCGGCGGCATCGAGTGGTCCGAGCATTCGCAGCAGATCGGCTGCGCCTTCGAGACCCCTCGCGTGGCGTTCGGGATCGAGCCGCTGCGCCTCGCGCTCGAACTGCGCGATGACGTCGGGGTCGAGCAGCTCGCGGAGCTCGACCGTGCCGAGCAGCTCGCCCAGCAGAGCAGGGTCGACAGACAGGGCTGCAGCGCGCCGCTCGGCGAGCGGCGAATCGCCCTCGTACATGAACGCGCCGACGTAGCCGAAGAGCAGATCGCGCGCGAAGGGCGAGGGCTGTGCGGGTTCGGTCTCTACGAGGCGGATCCGCCGGTCGGCGATCGACATCGCGAGCCGGCGCAGCGACGGCAGGTCGTAGACGTCCTGCAGCACCTCGCGCAGGGTCTCCAGGATGACGGGGAAGGTCGGATGCCGGCGCGCCACCTCGAGCAGCTGGGCCGAGCGCTGACGCTGCTGCCACAGCGGCGTGCGCTTGTTCGGGTTCATGCGCGGCATCAGCAGGGAGCGAGCCGCGCACTCGCGGAACCGGGAGGCGAACAGCGCCGAGCCGCCGACCTCTTCGGTGACGAGCTGCTCGAGCTCGTCGGGGTCGAACACGAACAGCTCGGCGCCGGGCGGCTCGGCGTCGGCATCCGGGATCCGCACGATGATGCCGTCGTCGCTCGCGACCGCCGACCCCTCGACGCCCAGCCGCTCGCGCACGCGCGCGTTGATGGCCAGCGCCCACGGCGCGTGCACCTTCATGCCGTATGGGGAATGCAGGATCACCCGCCAGTCGCCGACCTCGTCGTGGCCGCGCTCCACAGTCAGCGTGCGGTCGGTCGGCAGAGTCCCCGTGGCTTCGCGCTGCTCGGTGAGATGCGCCATCAGGTTCGCTCTGGCCTGCTCGTCGAGACCGGCGTCGATGAGTCGCTGCGCCGCCTTCTCGGGAGCCGCCGCAGACACCTCGCGAGAGAACCTGCCCAGCGCCTCGCCGAGTTCGAAGGGGCGCCCGATGCCGTCGCCATGCCAGAACGGCACCTTGCCGGGCTGACCGTATGCGGGGATCACGTTCACCCTGTCGTGGGTGATCTCGGCGATGCGCCAGCTCGTCGTTCCCAATGTGAACACGTCGCCGACACGCGACTCGTAGACCATCTCCTCGTCGAGCTCGCCGACGCGCGCCCCCGTGGTCTCGCCCGCGACGAACACCCCGAACAGCCCACGATCGGGGATGGTCCCTCCGCTGGTCACCGCGATGCGCTGCGCGCCAGGACGGCCCGTCAGGGTGCCGGCGTCTCGGTCCCACACGAGGCGGGGCCGGAGCTCCGCGAACTCGTCGGAGGGGAAGCGTCCCGCCAGCAGATCGAGGGTGGCCTCGTACGCCGAGCGGGGCAGCGACTGGAAGGGGGCCGAGCGCCGTACGGTCTCGAACCACTCCTCCACGCTGATCGCGCCGAGGGCGCTGGCGGCCACCGTCTGCTGCGCGAGGATGTCGAGCGGATTGCGCGGCACCTGGATCGCCTCGATCTTGCCCGCCAGCATCCGTTCGGTGACGATCGCGGTGTGCAGCACGTCGCCTCGATGCTTCGGGAAGAGCGCGGCGCGACTGATCTCTCCGACCTGGTGACCTGCGCGTCCTACGCGCTGCAGCCCGGATGCGGCAGACGGCGGCGCCTCGACCTGGATCACGAGATCGACGGCACCCATGTCGATGCCGAGTTCGAGGCTGCTGGTCGCGACGACGCAGCGGAGGACCCCGGATTTCAGCTCCTCCTCGACCTGCGCTCGCTGCTCCTTCGAGACCGAGCCGTGATGGGCCTTGGCGAGAACGGGGTCGGCGCCGGCTGTCGCTCCGGCCTGCGCCATCATCGCGGCCGGGACGGTCGCGTCGGGCAGCGCGATGCCGATCCGCTCCGAGTAGATCTCGTTCAGCCGCCCGGTGAGCCGTTCGGCCAGACGGCGGGAGTTCGCGAAGACGATCGTCGAGTTGTTCTCGAGGATGCGGTCGACGATCGCCTCCTCGACGTGCGGCCAGACGGATCCGGTCACCTCGCTGTACTCCGCCGGCTCGCCATCGACGGGCGCGGCGACTCCCGGTGGAGGGGGCGGGTTGGTCATGTCGTCCATCGGGACGACCACGCCGAGCTCGAAGGTCTTGGACGCGGGAGGCGCCACGATCTCGACGGGGGCGGAACCCCCGAGGAACCGCGCCACCTCGTCGATCGGCCGAACCGTGGCCGACAAGCCGATGCGCTGGGCGGGATCCTGTGCGCCATGCGCGCGGCGCAGCGCATCGAGCCGTTCGAGACTCACCGCGAGGTGGGCTCCGCGTTTGGTCGCGGCGACCGCGTGCACCTCGTCGATGATGACCGTGTGCACGTCGCGCAGCGTCTCACCCGCGCGGCTGGTGAGCATCAGGTACAGCGACTCGGGAGTCGTGATGAGGATGTCCGGCGGGTCGGCGACGAGCTTGCGTCTGTCGCTCGAGGTCGTGTCGCCCGAGCGCACGCCGACCGTGACGCTCGGCGCGGTGGTGCCCAGACGCCGCGCCGACTGGCCGATGCCGATCAGCGGCGAGCGCAGGTTGCGCTCGACATCCACGCCGAGCGCCTTCAACGGCGAGATGTAGAGGATGCGGGTGCGCGAGGCATCCTTCTTCTTCGGCGCAGCATCCGTGAGCTGCATCCGCTCGCGGGCTGTGCCCGTGGTCCGCTCGCGGGCTGTACCCATGGTCCGCTCGCGGAACACGCTGTCGATCGCCCAGAGGAACGCCGACAGCGTCTTGCCGGAGCCTGTGGGCGCGACCACGAGCGCATGCTTGCCCGCCGAGATCGCCTCCCACGCGCCCGCCTGCGCCGGTGTGGGCGCGCTGAAGGCCCCCCGGAACCAGTCCTGCGTGGCGGGGGTGAACCGATCGAGCACATCGCCCATCCCTCCATCTTCGCCGAGGGGACGGACATCGGCTCGGTTCACTCGTTCGGGATCACGATCCAGAGCAGCACGTAGGCCCACAGCGAGAGCCCCGCGAAGAGCACCAGGAGCACGCTGAGCAGCCGGACGGTCGACGCCTTCATGTCGAATCGTCGGGCGACGGCGGAGCAGACGCCGGCGATGACGCGGTCGTTCCGGGGGCGCACGAGAGGGTTCATGGACCCATCCTGCCCTGGCTGCCCGTCCAGATGAAGCACTTTGTCGGGACGACGGAGTGAGTTCCCCGCGTCTCCCACGCGATTCTCCCGACAAACGCGAATTCTCCCGACAAACCGTCCGCGCCGAGCGGTATGCTCCCGCCCTCGGACGATGCGGTCGAACGTGCACGACGTGACGCCGCAGAGCTCAGAGCAGCACCGGCTCGGGAGCCCAGGCGGTCGCGAAGGCACCCCACATGATCGGGGAGTGACGGGGATCCCCGGTCGAGGTCCACAGTCGGCGCTGCTCGCGCTGCCACGCGCCGAGCGCGCTGATCGGGTCATCCGATTCGTGCGCGGCGTTCACCGCGATCACGGCATCCGTCAGCATCCCCTCTGCTCGATCGCCGAGACCTGGGACGAGCCTGCGCAGACCGGCTTCGGTGGGCAGGGTCCATCGGGTGGCCGTCACATATTCGGCGCCGCGGTGCAGGAACGCCGCGACGAGCCCTGTGGGCTCTGCGAAGCGCATGTCGGTGCCCGAGTCGCAGGCGATCAGCGCGACGCGGTTGGGTGCGCGCAGCGGCTCGAGACCAGGCGCTCCCAGCGCGATCTCGGCGGCCGAGTACGGGCGATGCGCGCCGAGCGGCGGGGTCGCGCCCGGCGCATCCGCAGGGTCGGACAGATGCAGCCGCGCATCCAGCGCGTGCGTCGAGGCCGTGACGTGCCCGAGGTACAGCAGGCGTCCGGCATCCGCGAGCGCCTGCGCGAGCACCAGCCGGTCGACATCCGCTCGGCGGAACGCCTCGCCGCGCGGCAGCCGTCGGCATCCGAGATCGTCGATCGCCCGCGCGAGGTCCGAGCCGGGTGCGATCGTGCCGAGCACGCTGCCCAGCTCGCTCGTCGCAGAGAACCCGGGGACCGCGGGATCCAGCACCGTCACCACCGGCGACGACGGCGACCACGGCGACACCGCCCGCGAGGGATCGTTGCGCAGCGTGGCCGGCAGCAGGACGGATGCATCGGCCATGTCGATGCCACGCTCGACGCCGGACGTGCTGAGCAGCTCCCACGGCAGCTGCGCGGTCGACGGGGACAGCTGGATCCGCAGGTGCGGGCGGAGGCCTGCCTCCTCCAGCGCGTCGAGCTCGGCACCCAGCCACTGCGGGATCAGCGCCGAGGTGAGCAGCACCGCGAGCTGCTGCTCCCGCTCAGGATCGACGAGGTCGCCGCCGGCGAGAGCACGGGTCAGCGCTTCGATCCCGCTCTCGCCGGGCAGCGGCGAGGGCAGCGCCTTGGCGAGCCGGTCGAGCGCCGGCGCCACGAGCTCGCGGCCGATCAGGGTCATCCTCGGCGCGGTGCGCTGATGGTCCCAGATCCAGCTCACGAACAGATCGTCGCCATCGACGAACCGCAGCCGCGCCACGGGGCGCTCGCCGTCCGGGAGGTCTTCCAGCACGGCGGCGCCCTCGGTGCGCGCGCGGGGCAGCGGGGAGCCGAAGTCGGGGAGATCGCGCCAGCCGCTCACCATGCGGGCACCGTCGTCTCAGAACGAAGCGGGATGCCGTACTCGGCCTCGGCAGCGCGGATCCACTCGTCCAGCACGGGCTCGGCGCCGGGGACGGCGACGACTCGAGGCGGGGGAGCGAAGCGGACGGATGCCGTGCCCTCGCCGCCGAGCAGCCCGGCGGCGGCCGCGGGCAGCTCGCCGTGGTCCCGGACGTCTCGCTCAACCGCGTCGTCAGGAATGCTCGGACGTTCGAAGGGCAGCAGCACGGCGACGTCGGTCGGGGCATCCGCCCGCAGCGTCACGGACGCCGCCGCGTTCTCGATCAGCTGGAACAGCAGCGCCGAGTCTCCGAGCGTGCGCGCGAGACGGAAGGCGAGCTCGCGCGCGGGGGCCGCGACCTGCAGGCTCCAGCGCTCGCGTGTGACACCCGGCGCGAAGCCGTCGCGCAGCGCCTCGGTGACCAGGAGCACGGGGATCGCGAGGTCGCGCGCCTTCTCGAGGCGGGTGAGGCGCGAGCGAGGGGTGATCGACATCGACGCCCATTCGGCGTGCATCTCGGCGCGACGCAGGTTGATCCTGCCGCGGTCGTGCGGCGAGCGGGCGAGCTCCAGCGCGGCGCGGTACGCCTCGTCGGCGGCCGTATAGCGGTTGCGGGTCGACTCGGCATCTCCGAGGAACGAGTACGCCTCGAGGCGTTCGTGCACCGCCGCTTCCGAGTCCAGCTCGTCCAGCAGGGCGCGCAGCGCCTTCGCCGCAGCCGATGCCCGCCCCGACTGCAGCAGCACCGCGGCAAGGCCGGTCCTGCTGGCCGCGAGCCTCGTCGTGAGACCGATCTGCCGGGCGAGGTCCGCTGCCTGGCGGAAAAGAGCTTCCGCCTCCCGCATGCGCCCCTCCTGCATGGCAGCACGGGCGAGGTTCTCCACCGCGTGCTGGCGGCTGGTGGCATCGCCCGAGAGCTCCTGCGCCTGATGCGCGAGCTGCAGGTATTCTCGCGCCGCGGCATCGTCGCCCGTCCGCTGAGCGATCACGCCGAGGTTCGCGTATGCGTGGCCGGCGAGGGCAGGACCGACGCTGAGCGCGACCGCGAGAGCGCGCTGCGCCTCGTCCTCCGCATCCTGCAGCCGCCCGGTCATGATCAGCACCGCGGTGCGGGCGTTGTGCACCGAGAACCGGAGGAGCTCGCGCTGGTCGAGATCCTCCGAATCCAGCAGCGCCTCGGCTGCGGCGATGCCGTCTAGTGCGTCGTCCAGACGGTCCATCTGCGTGAGAGTCTGCGCCCTCGCCAGCATGCCGTTGAGCTGCACGGTGCGCGTTGCTCTCTCGTCGCCGATCAGCGCGAGAGCGTCGGATGCCGCGGCGAGACCTTCGTCGGCCGTGCGCAGCGCGCCGACCAGATCGCCCCGGAACTCGTGTGCTGCCGCGAGGTTCAGCAGCGCCCGGGCCCGCATGTCCAGGCCTTCCGCGTCGACGTCGTCGACGCGGGTGAGTGCGACCACCTCGGCGAGGACGACCGCGGCCTCATCCACGCGGCCGGCGTGCAGCATGAGGGCGGCCTCGTTGTTCCGGTCGCGTCCTGCCTTCCAGCGGGGTGACGCAGGGACGCGACCGAGCACGGCGCTCGGTGGTCGCTCATCGGGCGAGGTCACGCCCGCGCTCCCGCCACCCGCTCGGCCAGCGATGCGTCGGGCGAGCTCAGCCGAGAGGCGGCGAACGCGAGCACGCGCTCGCGCTGGTCGAGCGGCTCTGGCGCTCCATCGTCCTCGGCGCTCAGCAGAGGATCGTGCACCCGGAGCGTGCGATCGGCTGCGGGGAGGAACAGGGCGGATGCCGGCACCTCGGCTTCACCGTGGAACATCGCCGATCCGCGTTCGAGAATGACCTCTGTGCCGAGTTCCGCCGGTCCGAACCGGGCGACCAGCGAGCGACCGGCGTGCGGGGAATCGACGGCCGGCACCTCGACGTGCAGCACTGCGGCGCCCGCGTGCTGGCGGATGGTCCACCGCGCCTCGGACTCTGCGGCCACGGTCTGCGCCGGCACGTCGGCCCACCGCACGGGTGCGCTGCCCGATGCGACCTCGACGCCCGCGCGAGAGGCATGCGCGCCGCCCGCTGCGAGAGCCCATTCCTCCCTGGCACCCGAGATGCTCCGACCCGGGGTCGCGTCGAGCACGACCCCGTAGTCCTCCGCGAGGGCGGAAAGCGCCGACAGCATCCGCTCGGCGTCGATCGCGAGTGCCGAGGGCACAGCGGCCAGTGCCGCGGGGGCGGCCGCGGCATCCGCCAGAGCCCGCTCGACCGCCTGGTCGTCATCGAGCAGGTGCTCGACGATGTGGGTCGTCAGAGCGGTCTCGGCGGCGAGCAGCGCGGGGTCGAGTGCCGGAACCCGTGAGCCGGCCGGCCACCACGTGCCGGCCCAGGCGAGGTGCCCGAGTCGCAGCACGGCATCGATGACGACGGGGTCTCCCTCGCCCGCGGGCAGCGTCGCGTCGGTGCCGTGGCTCAGGGCGTCCGCGACGTCCTGCCCGTAGATCTCCGCGAGCCAGGCGGTTGCCGCGTGGACGTCGTCGACGTCGGCATCCGGGGCCGTGACGGCTTCCGTCGGGTCCCAGTGCAGCAGGCCGCCCCGTGCCTCGACGATCGCGGTGCGGAACGGGACCCGATCGGGAGAGGAGTCCGCCGACGACAGATGCACACGATCGCCCTGCACACGGATCTGCGCGCTCATGCCGCCTCCGTCGCTTCCCGGGCGCCGGCGCCGCGGATCATGGCCGTCTTCAGGCGCTGGCGCTGATCCATCACGACCGAGCGCAGCACACCGTCGAGGACGTCCCACACGTCGGCGCCCTCGATGCCCTGATCGCGCAGCTCCCTGCCGTGCAGGCGAACCCAGAGCCGCCGCAGGTAGGCGCGGCGCACCGAGCGCACGTCGTCGATGATGGGAGCGGGCACTCCGCTCAGTCCGTCGGGCATCCGCAGTGCTCGCCGCACGTAGGCCTCGCGATGCCAGCGTGCCGCCAGCAGCCGGTGAGCCGCGGAGGACTGCACCGTGCCGCCCTGCTCGAGCGCGCTGCTCGCCTCCGTCCCGAGCAGCATCGCCACCCGGCTCTCCTCCTCGCCGAGCTGCCACGCGCGCGCGGAGCGGATGATCTCCTCGGCGAGCAGTCCCTCGGCGTCGACACCGAGCTCGGGCGGCACGCCGCCCGAGAGCGCGGCGAACAGCCGCTCGAAGATCGACCGGTCGAAGGGCGGCGGAAGGTCGCGTTTCGAGGCGGTCTCGCCGAGCTGTGGCACGGGGGGAATCGGATGCCGGGTGAGTCCGAGCGCGTGCGCTGCGCCCTCTTCGCCCAGGGCTCGACCGGAGGCCGTTCCTGCGGCACGGTCGACGAGATCAGCGAAGGGCGCGCACGCCGCGCCCGCTGGGGAGGCGTCGAGGGCTGCGGCGACGGCGTCAGGCGAGGGCGGGGGCGCTGCGGCCTCGGGCCGCCGGTCCCAGGCATCCGCGAGCTCGCGGCCGAGCCGCGCAGCATGTTCTTCGTCGGCGAGGATCCGGCGCATGTGAGCGAGCAGCGAGTCGCCGGACGCCTGGGCGATCTCCGCGACGACCTCGGCGGCGACGGCATCCGCCCCGTCGGACGGAGCACCCGCGGTGCGCGCCAGCTCGTAGCAGCGCTGGAAGTACTTCTCCTGCGGGTTGCCGTCGGTGATCCGCAGCCTGCGCCGTGCCGCCTTCAGCTCGAGGAACCAGGAGGATGCGGCCGAGAGCTCGCTGCCCGCCGCGCGGATGCGGGCGCGGAGCTCGGCCGCGGCGGACTCCGTCAGCGAGCCGCCGGCGAGAGCGGGGTTCTGCACGGGCCGGATCACCAGCGGATCGAGGATCAGCTTCAGGGTGCGGGCCAGCGGGCGCCCTGATCCGTTGCTCAGCGGAGCGACACCGGGGCCGAGCTCCATCCAGGCCTGGCTGATCACCTGCGCGCGCGGACGGGAGGCCGCGGCCTTCTCGGGGGAGGGCGCCTCGGAGGAGAGGTCGGTGGCGCTCATGACCGCCAGCCTATACAGCGCGACGCCCCCGCTCCGCGGAAACCCGTGATCGGGAGGGCAATCCGCGGCGGGAGGCTGACGTCATGAACACGAACGAGTCGCGAGGGTATGTGCTCAACGGCAGCACGGTTCTTCCGCTGGGGTCGACGCCGGTTCCGCCTCGGCGGCCGCACGACCCGCGCACGGTGCGACGGCGCATCCGATTCCGCTTCCTCGGATTCCTGCTGACGCCGGTGCTCCTCGGCGCGGCGATCTTCATCGGGACGTGGATGCTCTCGCCGCCGACGCGCGATCTGGAGATCCTGCCGGGCGCCGCGGTGATCAGCATCGACGAGCAGGACGTGGCGATCGTCGTCTACGCCGACGACTCCCGCCCTGGCATCGGCGAGCCCATGTTCCAGCACCGAGCGGCGGCGATCCGGCTCTCCGACGGCGAGACGCTCTGGGACCAGCGCCTGAACGACGATCTCGGCGGCGAAGCCATGGCGCTCGCCGGTGACTCGACTCTCGTCTACGTCGCGAGTGACGAGGGGCTCGTGATCCTGGATGCGGCGACCGGGAACATCCGCGCCGAGGGAACCGGCGTCTCGGGAATCGGTTCCGACGCCGTGCTCGCCGCCTCGGCATACGGCTACGACCTCGAGACGAACGCCGTCGTGGCGCTCACCGGCTCGGGCGCGGTGCTGCAGATCCCGGTCGGCACGCAGACTGCGACCGCGGCGGATCCCGACGTCGCGAGCCGATGGCGGGGCGCGCTGAGCGCGAGCGCGTTCCTCGACACCGCGGCTCTCACGACTCGCGTCGACGCGGCGACGGGCCCCGATGGCACGAAGGTCGAGATCGAGTCGATCGCCGAGGCCGTCAGCCGCGATGCGCTCGTGATCACCTCGCCCGACGGCCGCACCGTCAGCCGCACCGAGCTCGTCGGCGCCGAGATCATCCCCCTCACGGGCCCGTCGTCGCGGCAGGGTGTGATGCTCGAGACGGGGCAGTTCCTGGAGGGGGACTTCGACGGGATCGACCTCGACGACGTCGAGGCGCTGCTCGAGGCGGCGAGCGCGCAGGCATCGGCCGGCAGCGCGCCCGCGACCCCTGCAGGGTTCGCCTCGGGGTACGTGCTCGTGCAGCACCGGGAATCCGTGAACGCCGAGCGGATGCTGCTCAGCAGCGTGTCCGTCGCGACCGGCGAGATCGTCGACACGGTCGAGATGGGGACCGACGCGCTGAGGGCCGTCACCGGTTCCTCCGGCACGACGGCCGTGATCGCGGCCGCACCGGAGTCGTGGCAGCCGGACTCTCTGCGAGTGCTCGATGCGGACGGCTCGCTGCGGCCCGTCGAGGTCGGGCAGGTGCCGTGGTGGGTGGCGCCGTTCGGATGATGCTTCGCGCGGATGAGGGGTCCGCGCGGATGGGGGAGCGGCCGGTCCGGAGTCTTCGACGTCCGGACCGGCCGCGTGACGCCGGTCAGACGGCGTGCAGGGCCCCCTCCGCATCGATCTCGAGCGTGAGATCGAGATCGAGCCTGGCGAGGAATGCATCGTCGTGACTCACGACGAGCACCGCTCCGCGGTAGGCGCGCAGCGCCTCGACGAGCTGATCGACGGTGTCGATGTCGAGGTTGTTGGTCGGCTCGTCGAGAACGACCAGGTGAGGGGCGGGATCGCTCATCAGCAGCCTCGCGAGCGCCACCCGGAAGCGCTCGCCGCCGGAGAGCGCAGCGACGGGACGTTCGGCCGTCGCCCCGCGGATGAGGAAGCGCGCGAGCCGGTTGCGCAGCTCCTTCTCCGGCACCTGGGGTGCGGCATCCGCGATGTTCTCGAAGACCGTGCGGGTCTCGTCGAGATCGTCGACGCGCTGCGGCAGGTATCCGATGCGGTCGGTGTGGGCGACGGCATCCGCGCGTTCACAATTCAGGAAAGAAGAGTCCCGCGGCGGTTCCGGGGTGCGGGAATCCCGGGGTCCGGCGCCTTCGGCGACAGATCTTCCTGAGTTGTGAACGGCGCCGGCGACCAGCCGCTCGAGCAGCGTCGTCTTGCCCACGCCGTTGCGGCCGATCAGCGCGACCCGCTCAGGACCCTGGATCACCCATTCCCGCTCGGCGTCGCTGATCGTCGCGATCCGGCGCGATCTCGACACACCGGGATCGGGCAGCTCGATCTTCATCGACGCGTCCGAGCGCACGCGGCGCCCCGCCTCGTCGAGCGCCGAGCGCGCCGCATCCTCCTTCGCCCCGACCTCGACGCGCAGCCGGCCTGCCGAGACCTCCGCAGCCATCTTGCGCCCGTTCATGACGATCTTGGGCTCCTTCTTGTTCTCGTAGGCCTTCTTGGCCATCTGACTGCGGGTCGCGAGCTTCGACTCCGCCTCGATGCGCTGGCGCTTCTCCTTGCGGAGCACCTGCTTCGCCGCGACCTCGGCCTGCTTCGCGGCATCCTGCTCGGCATCCAGCCGTGCCCGCCATTCCGAGTACGGGCCGCCGAACACGGTCAGCTCGCTGCCGTACAGCTCGGCCGTGTCGTCCATGAGCTCCAGCAGCGACAGGTCGTGACTGACCACGACGAGCGCGCCCTTCCACGACTCGACCATCGCCGCCAGCGTCGCGCGGGCGTCGCGGTCGAGATTGTTGGTCGGCTCGTCGAGCAGCGTGATCGGCGCACGGCGAAGGCGGATGCCGGCGATCGCCACCAGCACCGCCTCGCCACCAGAGAGCTCTCCGACACGGCGGTCGAGGAAGTCGGGGGAGAGGCCGGCTTCGGCGAGGGATGCTGCGGCTCGCGCCTCGATGTCCCAGTCGTCGCCGACGGCATCGAAGCGGGCCGGATCCACATCGCCCGCCTCGATCGCGCGCACGGCGTCGAGAGCCGTGGCGACGCCGAGAAGCTCGGCGACGCGGCGGTCGACGTCGAGCGTCAGCTGCTGCGGCAGATAGGCGATCTCGCCGGTGGCGGTGATCACCCCCGAAGTGGGGGTGAGGACACCTGCCATCAGGCGCAGCAGAGTGGACTTCCCTGCCCCGTTGCGCCCGACGAGACCGGTGCGGCCGGTTCCGAAGGACCCGGACACCTCGCTCAGGGCGGTCGAGCCGTCAGGCCAGGTGAAGGTGAGGCGGTCGAGGACGACCGAAGCGTGAAGGGTGGGTGTTGACATGAGTGTCTCCTGTCGAGTGCGGGGTGCACTGACACCGATCCCCCGGAACGTCGAGGGGTTCCCGGAACGGGAGGGTGGCCGTGGAGTCGGCGATCGTCGGGTCAGCGCGCGAGAAGAGGGGCGCGGAGGCGACGGATCAGATCAAAGGACTTCCAGACACGGCGGACAGGACGCCACGACGATACCCGCCCCGGGCGGCGCGCGCAACCCGGGCGTGTCGCTCGTGATCATTCACGCTCGCCAGGAGTTCACCCGGTGGCCACCTGCCGGGGTTAGCGTGGCTTCATGACCAGACCGCATCGTCGCGTCCGCACCGTCGGAATCGCTGCAGCACTGCTCCTCGTCGTCGCAGGGACCGCCACGGCCGCGCCCGCGGTCGCCGCATCCTCGCCGTCCTCAGGCGGCCAGGGCGCCGCGGGCGACGTCCGGTTCGCCACGTTCAACGCCTCGCTCAACCGCGGTGCGGAGGGCGCGCTGGTCAGCGACCTGTCTGCGCCGGGCAACGCGCAGGCGGATGCCGTCGCCGAGATCATCCAGCGCGCCAACCCCGACGTCCTCCTCATCAACGAGTTCGACTACGTCGCCGGGGGCGAGGCGCTGCGCCTCTTCCAGGACAACTACCTCAGCGTGCCGCACGGCGATGCGGCCCCGGTCGAGTACCCCTATCGCTACACCGCACCCGTGAACACGGGCGTGCCCAGCGGCTTCGATCTCAACAACAACGGCGCCGTGGGCGGCGGTGACGACGCATGGGGCTTCGGGCTCTTCCCCGGGCAGTACGGCATGGCCGTGTACTCCAAGCTGCCGATCGACGAGGACGCGGTCCGCACGTTCCGGAACTTCCGCTGGGTCGACATGCCCGGCGCGCTCCTGCCGGACGACCCGGCCACCGATGCGCCCGCCGACTGGTACTCGCCGGAGGAGCTCGCGCAGTTCCCGCTGTCGAGCAAGTCGCACTGGGACGTGCCGATCCGGGTATCGAAGAACAAGACCGTGCACTTCCTGGTGTCGCACCCGACTCCGCCGACCTTCGACGGCGCAGAGGATCGCAACGGCACGCGCAACCACGACGAGATCCGCTTCTGGTCGGATTACGTCACCGGTGGCGATGCCTCCGCGTACATCACTGACGACGCCGGCCGTGCGGGAGGGCTCAAGGGCGGCTCGCTGTTCGTCATCGCCGGCGATCAGAACGCCGACCCGAACGACGGCGACTCGACCGGCGGCGCGATCCGTCAGCTCCTCGAGAACCCGAGGATCAACACGAGCACGGTGCCGACGAGCGCCGGGGCGGCAGAGGCGACCGAGCTCCAGGGCGGTGTGAACCTCGATCATGTCGGCGCTCCCCAGCAGGACACGGCCGACTTCTCGGAGCCGCCGGGGAACCTGCGCGTCGACTACGTGCTGCCCAGTCGGCAGATCCGCGTCCTGGGGTCAGGCGTGTTCTGGCCCGCGTCCGACGAGCCGCTTTCGGCGCTGACAGGCACCTACCCGTTCCCGTCGAGCGATCATCGCCTGGTGTGGATCGACGCCGGCGTGCCCGGCGCGAGGCGCTGACCACCCTCAGACGCTGAGGTTCTCCAGCCATCGGTCCAGGAACACCCGCACGTCGACGAGCTCGTCCTCGGAGATGCTGTGGGTGAGACCGGTGTACACCCGGCCGGAGAGGTCGGAGTGCGTCGGCAGCCAGTCGGCGGTGTGCACGACCAGGTTCGGCGGGATGACGTCGTCGTGTGTGCCGCGCCCCCAGAAGACGCGCGGGCGCCGCTCAGCCAGCTCAGGATCGCCGGGGAGGTCTCCCGGGGCGACGTATCCGCTGAGCGCGACGACGGCGCCGATCCGCTCCGGCGCGAGCCGCAGCGCCTGCAGCGACACCGCCGCGCCCTGTGAGAAGCCGAGCAGTGCGATGTCGTCGGCGCCGATCTCGTCGAGCCAGCGCAGCAGGGCTTCGGCGGCGGCCGTCACGTGCGAGGGATCGCGACCGTCGAGCCCCTCGATCGGATACCAGGAGCGGCCGGGCATCGGCCAAGGCGGGGCGAGGGGAGCGGCGACGGATGCCACGGCGAGCCCTGCGGGAAGATATCGCGCGAGCCCGAACAGGTCGTTCTCGTCGGCGCCGTAGCCGTGCAGCAGCACCAGCAGCGGCATCCGCTCTCGGGCCTCTGTCGACCAGAGCGTCGCGCTGTCGTCGATCCTCAGGTTCTCGCTCACGCCTCCATCCTGCCTGGTAGAAAGGACACATGGCGGTTCGCACACCTGATCCTGATCCCGAGCCCGAAGACGACGGGCTCGCCGGCTTCGCCGCGGCCACGCCGGCGCCGGGATCGAACCCGGGCTGGCTGAGCGAGTTCGAGCTGGAGGAGGCGCGGCGTCGGCTGCCCATGCTCTACGTCGAGGCCGTTCCGGTGCGCACCGACGGCTCGGGAGTCGTCACCGAGATCGGCATCCTGCTGCGTTCGACGCCGATGGGCGAGATGACGCGCACGATCGTCTCGGGCAGGGTCCGGTTCGGCGAGACGATCCGTGACGCCCTGTTCCGGCACGTCGAGAACGACCTCGGCCCCATGGCCTTCCCGCTGCTGCCCCCGCAGCCCTTGCCGTTCACGGTTGCCGAGTACTTCCCGATCCCCGGTGTCAGCGCCTACCACGACGACCGTCAGCACGCCGTGTCGCTGGCGTTCGTGGTGCCTGTCACGGGTACCTGCGAGCCGCGTCAGGACGCGCTCGAGGTCACCTGGTTCACCCCGGAGGAGGCGGGGTCGGATGCCGTCGCCGCCGAGATGGAGGGCGGCCGCGGCACGCTGATCCGGCAGGCCCTCGCGAGCGTCGGGCTGCTGCGCTAGCGGCATCCCCTTCCACTACGGCGCCCTTCCGCTACGGCGCCCTTCCGCTACGGCGCCCTTCCACTACGGCGCCCTTCCGCTACGGCGCCCTTCCGCCACGGCGCCCTTCCGCCACGGCGCCCTTCCATGACGCCCTCCTCTGCTACGGCGTGAGAGCCCTCGCCCGCCCGGCTCCCGCCGGTCTCGGCCCGCTGCGCTGACCGTCGCCTCCGGGGAGGCCAGTGGCTCGCTCTCTGTACGTATGATCCGATTTCCTATAGGATCGAGGAACGCCACCACAGAGGGGAACGCAATGACGCGCTTGTTCAACGATCCGGACGATTTCGCCGCCGACTCAGCCGCCGGCTTCGCCGCGGCATCCGGACGCTGGGTTCGCCAGGTCACCGGCGGCGTCGTGCGCTCGACGCGCGGACCCGAGCCCACGGTCGCCGTCGTGATCGGCGGGGGCAGCGGGCACTATCCGGCCTTCGCCGGACTGGTCGGGCCCGGTCTCGCGCACGGCGCGGCGATGGGAAACCTCTTCGCCTCGCCCTCCGCGCACCAGGTGCACTCCGTCGCGACGGCCGCGCACGAGGGGCGCGGCGTCCTGCTCAGCTACGGCAACTACGCCGGCGACGTCCTGCACTTCACCCAGGCGCAGGAGCGTCTGCGGGAGGCCGGCATCGACTGCCGGACGGTCACGGTGACGGATGACATCTACAGCGCGCCCGCCGACGAGAGCGAGAAGCGCCGCGGAATCGCCGGAGACCTCGTGGTGTTCAAGGTCGCAGGCGCCGCCGCCGAGGCGGGATACGACCTCGACGGCGTGGAGCGCGTCGCGATCCTCGCGAACGAGCGCACGCGCTCGCTCGGCGTCGCCTTCACGGGCTGCACGCTGCCGGGCGCAGATGAGCCCCTCTTCACGGTTCCGGAGGGGCGCATGGCCGTCGGCCTCGGCATCCACGGCGAGCCAGGCATCGACGAGGTCGACGTCCCCTCGGCAGACGGGCTCGCCGAGCTGTTCGTGTCGTCGCTGCTGGCCGAGATCCCCGAAGGTGTCGACGTCGCTGGCGCACGTGTCGTGCCGATCCTGAACGGTCTCGGCAGCGTCAAGTACGAGGAGCTCTACGTCGTCTACGACGCGGTGCATCGACTGCTCGGTGAGGCCGGAGCGGTCGTCGTCTCGCCCGAAGTGGGGGAGTTCTGCACCAGCTTCGACATGGCCGGGGTCTCGCTCACGCTGCTGTGGCTGGATGACGAGCTCGAAGATCTCTGGCACGCACCGTGCGACACCCCGGCGTATCGTCGCGGCGCCGTCGACGGCCGCGTCGCGGCCGAGATCGCGGGGGAGGATCTCCACGAGGACGAGTTCGCCGTCGGCGACGCGAGCGACGAGTCCCGCGCCGCGGCCGTGACGATCGGCCGCGCCCTCGATGCCATGGCCGGGATGCTCGACGAACAGGCCGATGAACTCGGAAGGATCGACCGCGTGGCCGGCGACGGAGACCACGGGATAGGCATGCAGCGCGGCAGCAGAGCGGCCGCGACCGCGGCTGCCGATGCAGTGCAGCGCTCGGCCGGCTCCCGCACCACGCTCCAGCACGCGGGGGACGCCTGGGCCGACAAGGGCGGCGGCACGTCGGGTGCCATCTGGGGCGAGATGCTCGTCGCGCTCGGCGCCGCACTCGGGGACGACGCGGCCGTCGATGCCGAAGCCGTCGGCGCCGGCGTCGCCCGCATGAAGGATGCGGTGATGTCCTTCGGCAAGGCGAAACCCGGCGACAAGACCATGATCGACGCGATCGTCCCGTTCGCCGACCGCCTCCACGAGCGACTCGGCGCCGGCGCGGGGCTCATCGAGGCGTGGAGGGATGCCGCGGACGCGGCGACCGCTGCCGCCGAGGCCACGGCCCAGCTGACGGCCAAGCTCGGACGGGCGCGTTCGCACGGCGACAAGAGCATCGGCACCCCAGACCCGGGCGCGGTCTCGTTCGCGCTCATCGCACACACGGTTCTACGGATCCTTGAGGAGGAAGACTGACATGGCACTTCGACTGGTGATCGGCTCGGACGACGCGGGGTACGAGTACAAGGAGCGCATCAAGGCAGACCTGCGGGAGAACCCGCTGGTCGCCGAGGTGGTCGACGTCGGCGTGGACGCCGACGGGCACACGAACTACCCGCGCATCGCGACGAACGCCGCCGAGCGCGTGGCCGCCGGCGACGCCGACCGCGCGATCCTGATCTGCGGCACGGGACTCGGCGTCGCGATCGCGGCGAACAAGGTCCCGGGAATCCGCGCCGTGACTGCGCACGACTCGTTCAGCGTCGAGCGCTCGATCCTGTCCAACGATGCGCAGGTGCTCTGCATGGGGCAGCGCGTCATCGGCATCGAGCTGGCGCGCCGGCTCGCGAAGGAGTGGCTCACGTACACGTTCGACCCGCAGAGCGCTTCGAACGAGAAGGTGCAGGAGATCTGCGCCTATGAAGGGCGCTGACGGCCGCCTCATGCTCATCGGGGTCAGCCTCAAGATGTACTTCTCCCACACGCGCACGCGCGAGTGGGTGCAGGAGGTCTCCGGCATCCTGGCCGCGCATCCCGCGGCGGCGGGGGTATCGGCGTTCGTCATTCCGCAGTACCCGTCGATCCCCGCATGCGTCGAGATGGGCGATCGTCTCGCGGTCGGCGCGCAGGACCTCGCCACGGAGGATGCCGGCCCCTTCACCGGTGAGGTTTCCGGTGCGGTCCTCGCCGAAGTCGGATGCCGTTACGTCGAGGTGGGCCATGCAGAGCGCCGCCGCCTGTTCGGCGAGACCGACGACATCGTCGCAGCCAAGGTCCATGCGGCGCTGCGGAACGGTCTGACCCCGATCCTCTGCGTCGGCGAGGAGCAGCGCTCGAGCGCGGAGGAGTCAGCGCAGGCCTGCATCCGGCAGATCGAATCCGGGATGCGAGCGGCGGACGCCGCCGGCATCGGGGGCGCGATCGTCGTGGCATACGAGCCGCTGTGGGCCATCGGGGCGCCTGCGCCTGCGGGGCCGGAGCACATCCGCAGCGTGTGCGCCCGGCTGCGCGCGCATCTGGCCGACCGCGCCGTCGTCGGCGGATCGGGCGGCCGGCGCGGACAGGTGATCTACGGCGGCAGTGCCGGACCTGGTCTGCTCAGTGAGGTGGGGGGATGCGTGGACGGGTTGTTCCTCGGGCGCTTCGCGCACGACCCGAGCGCATTCCGTGACATCCTCGATGAAGTGGATGCGCTGAACGGATGACTGTCCTCGGCGCGCAGGAGGGACGGAAGATGGCGGCCGAGCGCGACGGTGGCATCAAGGGACTGGACTCGACGATCAGGCGTCGCGGTCTGCGCGACCATGTCTACGAGCGCATCCTCCAGCTGCTGCTCAGCGGAGACGCCTCGCCTGGTGCGCGCCTGTCGATCGACACGATCGCCCGGCAGCTCGACGTCTCGCCCACCCCCGTGCGGGAGGCGATGGTCCAGCTCGAGCGCACCGGACTCGTCACTCGAGAGGCGCTCAAGGGGTATCGGGTCGCGCCGCCGCTCGGCCTCGGCCAGCTGCGGGAGCTGTTCGAGGCTCGCATGATGCTGGAATCCGAGGCGGCACGTCTCGCGGCGCCGGCGACAGCGGAGATGCTGGCCGAGCTGAGGGCGGCGGAGGAGGCGCACCGCCTGACCGGCGGGCGTGTCATCGCGGCGCTGCGCGCCGGTGCGAACGACGTCGAGCTCACCACCGCGTACTTCGCCGCCGATGCCGCGTTCCACCGCGTGGTGTTCGAGCACTGCAGCAATCGCTATCTCACCGAGATGTCGGAGAACCTCGGCGCTCAGGTGCACCGCATGCGGCAGTCGATGGAGCACGGCGTCACCGATGTGCGCGAGGCGATCGCCGAGCATGAGGCGATCGTCGACGCGTTCGCGGGCGTCACCGCAGAGACTCCGCAGGACGCTATGCGCCGGCACATCGAGGGAGTGCGAGCGCGCTCTCTCGATCTCGAAGGCGCCTGAGCTTCGCGTTCGAGAATGCATCCCTTGTCTTTTGCTCTATTTCCTATAGGATCTACGAAGACCCGCACATCGTGGGCCTGAGATGACCGTCAACGGAGTCGTGATGACCGCAACGCCGCACCCCCACACCAGCGAGACCTGGCCGATCGCCGTCTGCATGCACGGCTTCGCGCCGGTCCTTCCGGACGGAACCCGTCTGCACGACGCCCCCGTCGAGGAGTGGGATCGCGTGTTCCGCCAGGTCGCCCGGCTCGGTTTCACCGCGGTCGAGATCGCCGACAGCCACATCCGGCCTTCCGAGCTGACGCCGCAGCGTCGCCAGGAGCTGAAGACGGTCGCCAGCGAGAACGGTGTGCAGCTGATCTCCGTGCACGTGCAGCGGCAGAGCGTCATCCAACCGGGCAAGGGCGAGGAGAACCTCGCCTACGCCCACCGTGCGATCGACGCGGCTGCCGAGCTGGGCATGACGGTGTTCTCCACCGGCCTGCACCAGCCGTTCACCGAGGCGCAGCGCAAGGCGCTCTGGTTCTGGACCGCCCGCGGCCCGGTCGACCCTGACGATGCAGAGACGCGTGCTCTCGCAGTGCGGCGTCTGCGAGAGCTCGGCGAGCACGCAGCATCCGTCGGACTGCCGATGTCACTGGAGATGTACGAGGACACGTACCTCGGCACCGCGGACAGCGCCGTGCGTCTCGTGCAGGAGATCGGCCTTGACAACGTCGGCCTCAACCCCGACATCGGCAACCTCATCCGCCTCCACCGGCCCATCGAGGACTGGCGAGAGATGCACGAGAAGACCCTGCCGTACGCGAACTATTGGCACGTGAAGAACTACATCCGCGACGAGGCCGGCGACGGCTCGTGGCAGACCGCCGTCCCGACCAGCCTCGAGCTCGGCCTCATCAACTACCGCGACATGGTCGCGCGCGCGATCGAGCTGGGCTTCCGCGGGCCGTTCCTGATGGAGCAGTACGGCGGCGACAGCCTCGGCGTCTGCGCCACCAACCGCGACTACCTCCGCACACTCCTGCCCGAATCCGCGCAGGCCTGAGACGACAGCTTCACTGAAGGAGACGATCCCCATGACCGAGCAGGAACGCCCCGTCTACGCCGTGATCGGCAGCGGCTACATGGGCGGCGGCATCGCGCAGTCGCTCGCCCTCTCCGGCGCCGATGTGCGCATCGCCGATGTCGACATCGACATCGCGCGCGGCAACCGAGAGCGGCTGATCGCCGAAGCCGGGCAGTTCGCCGCCGACGGACTCTTCGCCGCCGACGCCGCAACGGTGATCGCAGAGCGCCTCACGGCGGCCACGATCGAGGATGCCGTCGCCGGAGCATCCTTCATCGAGGAAGCCGTGCCCGAGAAGATCGAGATCAAGCACGCGACGCTGCGACGGATCTCAGAGGCGGCGTCCCCTGACGCCATCATCGGCAGCAACACCTCCACGATCCTCATCGGCCGTCTGGCCGAGGCGGTGACGAACCCGGCTCGTTTCCTCGGCGTGCACTTCTCCAACCCCGCGCCGTTCATCCCCGGCGTGGAGCTCATCCCGCACTCCGGCACCGACGACGCCGTCCTCCCGGTGGTCGAGCAGATCGTCGCCGCCACCGGCAAGGAGACCGCCCGCGTCAAGGACGCGACGGGATTCGTCCTCAACCGCCTGCAGTATGCGCTGTTCCATGAGGCCACCCAGCTCGTGGAGGAGGGCGTCGCGACGCCCGAGGACATCGACACGATCGTGCGCACGACATTCGGGTTCCGGCTGCCGTTCTTCGGCCCGTTCGCGATCGCCGACATGGCGGGGCTCGACGTCTACGCGTTCTGCTACGCCTCGCTGCAGACCGAGTTCCCCGAGCGCTTCGCGACGCCGAAGATCCTCGCGGACCTCGTCTCGGCCGGCAAGCTCGGCACCAAGTCGGGGGCGGGCTTCCTCGATGTGCCGGCCAACCGCACGCCCGAGCTGGTCGCGTACCGCAACAAGGCCTACGTCGCGATGAAGAAGCTCGTCGACGAGCTCGGCCCCGCCCCGATCCACAACTCCGAGAGCTGAGAGGTCCATCATGGCAACTCCCTTCCCCGCTGAGCGCACCGCGATCCTGACCGGTGCCGCGAGCCCCCGCGGGATCGGCCGCACCACGGCGTTCCACCTCGCAGAGCGCGGCTGGAGCATCGGCATCATCGATGTCGACGGCGATGCGGCCGCGCAGACCGCCGCAGAGGTCACCGAGAAGCACGGCGTCCGCGCCGCAGGCATCGGCGCGAACGTCGCCGACCGCGAGCAGGCCGTCGCAGCTGTCGACGCGCTCGAGGCCCAGCTGCCGCAGGTCGTGGCGCTCGTGAACTTCGCAGGCGTCTCCTCCCCGGTGCCGTACCTCGATGTCACGCCCGAAGAGTGGCAGCGAGTGCTGTCGATCAACCTCGACGGCGTGCACTGGGTCACGCAGCGCGTCGCCCGCACGCTCGCGGGCAACGGCGTCGGCCGTCTGGTCGGAATCTCCTCGGTCTCTGCGCAGCGCGGAGGCGGCACGTACTCCAAGACGCCGTACTCCGCGTCCAAGGCGGGAGTGATCGGCTTGATGCGTTCGATCGCCCGCGAGCTCGGCCCTGTGGGCGTCACCGCCAACGTGATCTCGCCCGGGCCCATCGACACCGACATCATGGGCGGCACGCTCTCCGAGGAGCGCAAGACGGCGATGGCTGCGGACGGGGTCCTCCCGCGCATCGGCACCCCCACCGACATCGCCGCGGCTGTCGCCTACCTCATCAGCGAGGACGCCGGATTCGTGACGGGCCAGACCCTGAACGTCGACGGCGGACTCTACATGCACTGAGGCGCATCGATCGGAGCATCCATGTCATCCACCTGGTCCAAGGGGCGCATCGCGTTCCTCGTCCTCGGCGTGATCTGCGTCATCGTCGGTCTCGTCCTGGTCATCCCCGCGCTCGGCAGCTGACGCCGACGGCGCACCGGCGCACGGCATCCGACGGCCGAACGCCTTTTCCCACCCCACTCAAAGGAGAGTCACGTGTCTCAACCCGCGACCGGTCAGAGCGCCCACGCCCTGCTGACCAGCCCGCATCTGGCCAGCGGCATCAAGAAGGCGACCTTCCGCCTGATGCCCATGCTGATCATCCTGTACTTCGTCGCCTTCTTGGACCGCACGAACGTCGGATTCGCGGAGGCGGCCATGGAGGTCGACCGCGGCATCTCCGCCGGCGCGTATGCGCTGGGTGCCGGAATCTTCTTCATCGGCTATGCGCTGTTCGAGATCCCCTCGAATCTGCTGCTCACCCGCTTCGGTGCGCGCTTCTGGCTCGCGCGCATCGCCATCACCTGGGGCATCGTCGCCGCGCTGTTCGCGTTCGTGAACGGCGAGCCGATGTTCATCATCCTGCGCTTCCTGCTCGGCGTGACCGAGGCCGGCCTGTTCCCCGGCGTGATCATGTTCCTCGCGCAGTGGTTCCCGAACAAGCGCCGCGTGCAGATGTTCGCGCTGTTCTACCTGGCGCAGCCGTTCTCGCAGATGCTCGGAGCTCCGCTCTCGGGCGGACTGATCAGCTTCGGCGAGAAGTTCACCCCCTGGGCGGGCTGGCAGGTGATGTTCTTCGCGGAGGGCATGCTCGCCGTCATCGCCGGCATCGCCGCGTTCTTCTTCCTGGTCGACTCGCCCCAGAAGGCGAAGTTCCTCGACGATGACGAGAAGCTCGCGCTCAAGCAGGTCATGGAGCACGAGGACGCCGTCAAGGAGACGGACGGCCCCGTCGGCATCGGCCGCGCGATGATCAACTGGAAGGTCTGGTACTTCACGGTGATCTACTTCTGCCTGCAGATCGCCGTCTACGGCACGACGTTCTACCTGCCGCAGCAGGTTTCCGGCCTCATCGGCGAGGATGTCGGATGGCAGGTCGGCCTGGTCTCGGCGATCCCGTGGCTGGTGGGGCTGTTCGCCTGCTACTACGCGGGCAAGCACGCCACGACCGTCCGGCGTCGGCGCACCTGGGGCACCGCGTTCTTCGTCATCACCGGCGTCGCGATCCTGGTCTCGGCCTGGGCCGGCGCGAACGGGCAGAGCCTGCTCGGCATCGCGGCGATCACGGTCGCGGTCGCCGCGTTCCTCTCGACCGGTCCCATCACCTGGTCGTTCCCGACCGCATTCCTCACCGGGGCGGCAGCTGCTGCGGGCATCGGACTGATCAACTCGCTGGGCAACCTGGGCGGCTTCGTCGCCCCGATCATGCGCACCGGCGTGAACGAGGCGGTTCCCACGGACAGCGGCGCATGGGGCGTCGTCTCGCTGGGCGTGTTCGCGTTCCTCGCCGCCGTCATGATGTGGGGGACGCGCTTCTTCAGCGCCAAGGCGGATGCCCTGCTCCTCGAGGACGCCACCCCCGTTCACTGAGGAGGAATCATGGCAGAGCTGACCAGAGTCGTCTTCGTCGGTCTGGGCGCCATCGGGCTGCCGATGGCCGCGAGCATCGCACGCGGCGGATTCGACGTCCTCGGCGTCGAGCCGTCGGAGCAGGGGCGGGAGCGGGCTGCGGATGCCGGCATCCGCTCCGTGACCGGCATCGCGGATGCCGGACAGGCCGACGTCGTGGTGGTGATGGTGGCGACCGCCGAGCAGCTGGCGGCCGTGATCGATGACGCCCTCGGCTGCCCGCTGGTCGGGGCCCGCTGGATCGTGATGTCGACAGTCGGCCCTGATGCCGTGCGCGCGCAGGCCGCGCGCCTCGCCGACGCCGGCGGCTCGGTCGTCGACGCACCGGTGAGCGGCGGCGTCGCTCGCGCGGCGAACGGAGATCTCGCGCTGTTCGTCTCCGGGGCGCCCGATGACGTCCAGGCGGTCGTCCCCGTGCTGGAGGCCATGGGCGCGCCGCGGGTCGTGGGCAGCGAGGTGGGCGACGGGCAGGCGGTGAAGGTCGTCAACCAGCACCTGTGCGCGGTGCACATCGCGGCGGCCGCAGAGGCGCTGGCTCTTGCGGAGCGCCTGGGGCTCGACCCCGCCTTCGTGCTCGACGTGGTGGGGCAGGGTGCAGCCGCCTCGTTCATGCTCGGCGACCGTGGGCCGCGCATGCTGCATAGCCCGGACGCGCCGGTGCTCAGCCAGATCGGCATCTTCGTCAAGGACACCGGCCTGGTGGCGGATGCCGCAGCCGCAGCATCCGCCGATCTGCCGCTGCTCGCGGCGGCACGAGAGCGCTTCCTGCTCGCCGAGGCGAAGGGGCTGCGCACTCGTGATGACTCGAGTGTGATCGAGACCTATCGGGCGGAGACGCCATGAAGACCGTGGTGCTGGATGACGACCCGACGGGGACGCAGTCCGCGTCCGGTGTGACCGTGCTCCTGGAATACGACGTGGACCTGATCCGCGAAGCGCTGAGCGCAGCGGACAGCGTGTACGTGCAGACCAACTCGCGTGCGATCGATGAGCGGGCGGCTGTCGCGCTCGTCCGCGACGTGCGCGATGCCGCGCGCCAGGCCGCACGGCAGCTGGGGGAGGACGTGCAGTTCGTGCTGCGCGGCGATTCCACGCTGCGAGGGCACGTGTTCGCCGAGACGGAGCAGTTCCTGGAACCCGATTCGGTGATCGTGTTCAGCCCCGCCTTCCCGGCGGGCGGTCGCACCACGGTCGACGGCGTGCATCTGGTGCGTGTGGGCGATCAGGTGGTCCCGGCGGATCGGACCGAGTACGCGCAGGACCCGGTCTTCCCGTTCTCCACGGGTGTGCTGCGCGAGTACGTCGCCGAGAAGTCAGGGCGCGACTCGGTCGTCGTGCCGCTCGCGGAGGTGCGGGCGGGACGTGTCGCCCCTGCGATCGCGTCAGCCGCGGCCGGTGCGGTGGTGCTGCCCGACGCCGAGAACGACGAGGACATCCGCCTGATCGCCGACGGCATCCGTCACGCTCGCCGTGCGGGGCGCTCGGTGGTGGTTCGCAGCGCGGCGCCGCTCGCCGCGGCGCTCGCCGAGGTGGAGAGCGCCGGGCTGCTTCCTCGTCCGCTGGTGCCTGCTCCTGTTCCCACCCTGCTCGCGTGCGGGTCGCATACGGCGGGCGCGACGGCCCAGATCGATGCCGTCGTCGCAGCGCACGGCAGCGCCGTCGTGATCCTGACCGATGATGCCTTCGCCGACCCTGAGGCGGCCGGTGCGGCTGCCGCCGACGCCGCGCGGTCCCAGCTGCGCGAGCACGGGCTCGCCGTGATCTCGACCGAGCGGCATCGCCGACCCGAGCACAACACGCTGCGCCATGGCGAGCTGGTGATGCGGGCGCTCACGGTCGCGGTGCGGGCGCTGATGCCGGAGGTCGAGGCGGTGGTCGCCAAAGGCGGCATCACATCGGCCGAGCTGGCGCGGACGGGCGTCGGGGCGACGCGCGCACAGGTGCGAGGGCAGGTGCTGCCCGGGGTGTCCGTGTGGGACCTCGTCTCCACGGAAGGCGAGGATCGGCTCTACGTCGTGGTCCCAGGCAACGTGGGCGGGCCGGACGCTCTGATCGAGGTCCTGGCCGCGCTCGGTCGCTGAGCGCGGTTCGAGCGGTCAGGCCGTGGTGAGTCTGGACAGCTCCGTGACGAACGCGTCGACGTCTTCCTCCGCCGTGTCGAAACCGCACATCCAGCGGACCTCGTTGCGGGCGGCATCCCAGTCGTAGAAGCGGAACGACTCGCGCAGCTGATCGGCGACACCGTCGGGCAGCGTCGCGAACACGCCGTTCGACTGCGTCGGCTGCGTGAACTCGACGCCGGTGATCGAGCCGTCGGCGATGCCTGCCTCGATCTCGCCGCGCAGGCGCTGAGCCATCGCGTTCGCGTGCGTGGCGTTGCGCAGCCACAGATCGTCTTCGAGCAGCGCGATGAGCTGGGCCGACACGAAGCGCATCTTCGAGGAGAGCTGCATGTTGAACTTGCGCGAGAAGATCAGACCGTCGGATGCCGCGGGGTTCAGCACCACGATCGCCTCGCCGAGCATGGCGCCGTTCTTCGTTCCGCCGAAGCTGAGCACGTCGACGCCGGCATCCGTCGTGAACGCCCGCAGCGGCAGGTCGAGGGCGGCCGCGGCGTTCGAGATGCGCGCGCCGTCGAGGTGCAGCCTCATGCCGCGCTCGTGCGCATGGTCGGCGAGCGCCGTGATCTCCTCGGCCGTGTACAGGGTGCCGAGCTCGGTGGACTGCGTGATCGAGACGACCAGCGGCTGTGAGCGGTGCTCATCGCCCCAGCCCCAGGCTTCGCGGTCGACGAGCTCGGGGGTGAGCTTGCCGTCGTCGGTGGGAACCGTGAGCAGCTTGAAGCCGCCGATCTTCTCGGGCGCGCCGCCCTCGTCGACGTTGATGTGCGCCGTGGAGGCCGCGATCACCGCTCCCCAACGGGGGAGCATCGACTGCAGGCCGGTGACGTTCGCGCCGGTGCCGTTGAAGACCGGGAAGGCCTGCGCCGTGTCGCCGAAGTGCGACTGGAAGACCTCCTGGAGCCGCGCCGTGTAGGCGTCTTCGCCGTAGGCGATCTGGTGGCCTCCGTTGGCGGCGGCGATGGCGTCGAGAACCTCCGGATGGATGCCGGAGTAGTTGTCGCTGGCGAATCCCCGGATCGCGGGGTCATGCTGAATGCTCACCGACCAAGTCTATTTGGCGTGCGCGGCCTACCGGATGTCCGACGTCGCGCCTACCCTCTAATCATGCAGCGCACCGCAGCGAAGACGGCCTTCGCGAACGTCCTCGTCAACACGCTGATCGCCAACGTGACGACGAGCTTCCTCTGGTTCGCCCTCACGTTCTGGGTGTACATCGAGACGCAGTCCGTGCTCGCCACGGGCATCATCGGCGGCGCCTACATGCTGTTCATCGCGTTCTTCGCGATGGTGTTCGGCACGATCGTCGACCGGCACCGCAAGCACACGGTCATGCTGCTGTCGAGCGTGATCTCCGCAGCGGCGTTCCTCGTGGCTGGCATCCTCTACCTCTGGCAGCCCGAGTCGGCGCTGCTCGACCTCGGCGGGCCGTGGTTCTGGCTGTTCTCGCTCGTGATCCTGTTCGGCGGGGTGATCGAGCAGCTGCGCAACATCGCGCTCTCGACGACCGTGACCCTCCTCGTCGAAGAAGACAGGCGAGCCAACGCGAACGGGCTGGTCGGCACCGTGCAGGGGCTCGCGTTCCTGGTGACGAGCGTGTTCTCGGGCCTGTCCATCGGGTTCCTCGGCATGGGGTGGACGCTCGTGATCGCGATCGCCGCGATGGCGCTCACCTTCGTGCATCTGCTGTTCATCCGCATCCCCGAGGGAACACCCGAGCCCGATCCCAGCGCCTCGAGCGCGCTCGACTTCCGCGGCAGCGTGAAAGCGATCCGCCTCGCACCGGGGCTGTTCGCGCTCATCATCTTCTCCACGTTCAACAACCTCATCGGCGGCGTCTACATGGCGCTCATGGATCCCTACGGCCTCACGCTGTTCGACGCGCAGACGTGGGGCTTCGCGCTGGCGTTCGCGTCCACGGGATTCCTCATCGGCGGGGGACTCGTGGCGAAGTTCGGGCTCGGAGCGAAACCCATGCGGACGCTGCTGTTGGTCGTCATCGCGATGGGGCTGCTCGGGGCGGTGTTCATGCTGCGCGAGTGGTGGCCGCTGTTCGTGGTCGGCATGTGGATGTACATGGCGCTCGTGCCCCCGGCCGAGGCCGCTGAGCAGACGATCATCCAGAAGGTCGTGCCCTTCGACAGGCAGGGCCGCGTGTTCGGCGTGGCCGCCGCCATGGAGGCTGCCGCGGCACCGGTCACGGCGTTCCTGATCGCGCCGATCGCCCAGTTCCTGATCATCCCGTTCATGCGCAGCCCCGAGGGCGACCGGCAGTGGGGCTGGCTGCTGGGCGAGGGAGAAGCCCGCGGCATCGCTCTGATCTGCCTCTTCGCCGGACTCATCATGGTCGTCGTGGGCGGCCTGGCGTTCCTCACCAGGTCGTATCGCACGTTGACCGATCTCTACGCGCACGCTCCCGCCCGAGAAGCGGGGGCGGACGAGGTGGATGCCGCTGCCTCGCCCTCCTCCGAGGCAGCGCCGTCTGACGCCTCGGCGCCCATCGACCCGGTGTCGGCGCGCGGCGGCAGGGCGGGAGCGGACGGCATCGAGGCTCCCCGCGACGACCGCGCCTGATCAGCCGTGGGCGAGCGTCTGCAGCCCGACGACGGCGAGTCCGACGACCGCCTCGGCGCCGAGCGCGAGGAGGCGCTGCCACCAGGTCATCGGCACGCGCCGGATGCCGGCGAATCCGATCACGACGAGCGACAGGATGAGCCCCGCGGCCGAGACGCGCAGCGCGATCGTGGTCGACCACCAGCCGATCAGCGCGATGAGCAGCGCGACGACGGGGACGGCGACGGCTGACAGCGCGCCGAAGCTCGCGAAGACGGCGTGCGCGAACTCGCCGCGGGTCATGGTGCGCTCGGTCATGATCATGTGCGAGATGACGTCGGCGACGAGAACCGCGAGCAGGGTGCCCAGGGTCGTCACGGCCAGCGTCGTCAGCGCATCAGCCGCGGTGACCTCGTGCGACCCGAGTGCGAGCACCACGGCGAGCGCCACGAACGCCAGATAGATGCGCTCCTTGAGCCGGTCGCTCTGGGCGCGGCGGGAGATGGCCGGGGTCTCGGCGCGGTCGTTCATCGGACTCCTCGGTGTCGACGTGACTGGACGCCGCAGCATCCGTCGTCTCAGACTGCCACGATCCTCGCCGCCGGCGCCCTCAGCGCTCGAATCGCGACCTCGCGTCGGCATCGAGCGGGGAGAAGAAGTTGATCAGGTTGCCATCCGGATCGCGGAACAGCAGAGAGCGATTGCCCCACGGCATGTCAGCGGGGCCGCTGACGAACTCGGTCACGACCGACCGCAGAGACGAGGCCGAATGGTCGACGTCCTCGACGAGGAAGTCGAGCATCACGGAGCGGTTCGCCCCGGCCTCCGCGGCGTTCTCGCCGAGCAGGGGCACGGTGGCGGAGCTCGCGATGGCGAGGGTCGCGGATGCCGTGCGCAGCTCCGCGAACAGCGGATGCAGTCGCACCGCCTTCAGGTCGGTGATGCGCTCGTAGAAGTCCACCAGGCGATCCACGTCGTCGGTGATGATGCGGGTGGCGGCAAGCTGCATGGTTCGTCTCCTTGTGATGTTCGGCCCGGGATCTCGGGCCCGTCAGAAGGTTAGGAAAGATACCGGGCGATTCCTGTCCGGTATTGCGCGATGATGGGACTCATGACGGGAACGACCAGCCGTGTGCTGCAGCTGCTCGAGCTGCTGCAGTCGAGCCAGACCCGCACGGTGGCCGAGCTCTCCGAGCGCCTCGGCGTGGGAGAGCGCACGGTCCGCCGCTACGTGACACAGCTGATCGATCTCGAGATTCCGGTCGAGTCGGTACGCGGCCGTTACGGCGGCTACCGCATCGCGCCCGGGTACCGTGTCCCACCGCTCATGCTCGAGGAGGGGGAAGCGGTCGCGGTCGCCCTGAGCCTGCTCCGCGCGCAGTCCACCGACGAGGGGGAGACGCTCCCGGCGCGGACCGCGCTCGCCAAGATCGTGCGGTCTCTGCCGCCCACGGCATCCCGGAGCCTGGATGCACTGCTCGCCGGCACCGTGCTTCGGTCGCCGGCCGCAGAAGACGTACCGGATGCGTCGATCCTGCTCACGGTCGCCGACGCCGTGCGCACGCGCCGAGCCCTCGACATGCGATACCGCAACGCTGCTGACGAGCCGTCGCGGCGAGTGCTGCACCCGTACGACCTGGTCGCCAGGAACGGCCGCTGGTACGTCGTGGGACTCGACCTCGAGCGCGCGGCCGAGCGAGTCTTCCGTGTCGACCGCATCCGCACCGCGCGTGCGCTGATCGAGACGTTCCCCGCTCCCGCGCAGCCGCGGGATGCCGCGGAGCGCCTGGTCGGGGGCTTCGCGGATGCCGACTACCGGTGGCATGTGGTGCTGCGCATCCGGGCCGAGCAGGAGGAGATCAGGCGACACCTGCCGGAGTCCGTCGCGAGGCTCACCCCTCTCGCCGGCGAGCAGGCGGGCTGGCACCGCGCGGACATCCGCGCCGAGAGGCTGGACTGGCTGCCTGCCGTGATCGCGGCTGTCGACGGCACGACCGTCGTCGAGGCCCCCGAGGAGCTGCGCGGCCTGGTGCGGGCCGCGGCCGACCGGCTGCTTGCCGCGGGCGCGTGAGCGCGGGGGCGCGGGCGGCGCTTTGCCATGCATGCATCGACGGGCTCAGCGACGACCAGCCGGGCGTCTGGGGTGCGTGTTGTGGTCGCCTCAACTCCTGCGGGCGGCCTGTTCGCGCACCTCGACGGGCTCAGTCTGCTCGCCGCCGGATGATCGCCTGGGCCTACAGCTCGATCACGGTGTCGTTCAGCTCGGCGGCATCCGTGTCCCACAGAGCGACGGCAGCGGCTGCCAGCGCTTCCGGATCCAGCGCCTTGACTCGGAACACGACGGATGCCGCCCGCAGGGGCTGCTGCGCATCCCGAGCAGCCTTCGCGAATCCGTGTGCGACCGCACGCGTCCAGGCCTCGCTCGCGGCCTTCACCGCGGCGTAGTTCGCACCGCCGGCCAGCGGGCGGGCGACGGCCGTCGACGACACGATCGCGAAGCGGCCGGCATCCGACGCCTGAAGCGCGGAGTCGAAGGCGCGACTCGTGGCACGCACGGCCTGGAGCGCCGGCATCAGCGCGTCGAAGTCGGCATCTGTCTGCCCTGACAGGCCGCCTCCTCCGCGCCACCCGCCGACCAGCGGGATCACGGCATCCACACTGTCGAGGCGCGCGGCGAGTGCCGCCATCGACTCGAGAGATGTCGCGTCGGCGACCTCTACCTGAGCGCCCGCCTCGCGAAGCGGCTCGAGGCGCCCGGCAGAGCGGCCGGTCGCGACCACGCGCGCACCGGCGGTCAGAAGGCGGGAGGCCGCGACGAGTCCCGCGTCGCTCGTCGCGCCGGCGAGGACGATCGTGCGCCCTGCAGCATTCATGGGTTCCTCCTCAACGGCGGGTGTCACGCACTGCGGAGGATGTTACGGGCATCGGAGGGTTCCCGGGGGAATCTCCGACGCCCGTCACATCCTCCGCGAGAGGTCACTTCCGCATCGCGGGCGTGACGGGGGCAGGGGAGTGGGTCAGTCGTCGGTTCCGCGGATGCCGACGGTCGACTCGATGACGGGCTTCATCTTCTTGTCGAGGGTCTCGAAGAACATCGACAGCGGGAACTCGTCGTCCATCACGGCATCCGTGTATCCCTTGGGAGCTCCCGCGAGAATCTCGTCGGAGAGCCCGCGCGCCCACTGCGACGCGGGGTGCGGGGTGAGCGTGCCGCGGACGAGCTCGTAGGCGGCGAGCCAGTGCGAGACCTTCGGGCGATCGATCGAGTGCCAGTACAGGTCGTCGATCGCGTCGCCCAGGGCGACGACGGCGTCGGGCACGTTGTCCCAGTCGAAGGCGAGGGCTGTGTCGGTCCAGTGCAGCACGCCGCGCTGGTGCAGCCAGGCGAACAGCAGCTGGCCGCCGACCGCGTCGTAGTTGCGCGTACGGTTGCCGGTGATCGCGAAGCGGAAGATGCGGTCGAAGATCACGGCGTACTGCACGAGCGGCGCGTGCTCGAGCATCTCCTGCTCGGCGGCGGTGAGCTCCTCGCCGGCCTCGACGCGCGCGGTGAGCGAGCGCTGGATCTTCACCGACTCGCGGAACGCGGTCATGTCGCAGCGCATCTCCTCGAGGGAGTACAGGAAGAACGGCATCCGCTGCTTGATCATGAACGGGTCGAACGGCAGGTCGCCGCGCATGTGGGTGCGGTCGTGGATGATGTCCCACATCACGAACGCGCGCTCTGTGAGCGCCTGGTCGTCGAGCATCGCGGCGGCCCGCTCGGGCAGGTCGAGGTTGGTGATCTCGGAAGCGGCGCGCACGACGCGACGGTAGCGGGCCGCCTCGCGGTCCTGGAAGATCGCGCCCCACGTGAACGAGGGGATCTCGCGCATCGCGACGGTCTCGGGGAACAGCACGGCGGAATTCGTGTTGTATCCGGGGGTGAAGTCGACCAGGCGCAGCGAGACGAAGAGCTTGTTTCCGTAGTCGCCGGCCTCGAGCGCCGCGATGAACTCGGGCCAGATCGTCTCGACGATCAGCGCCTCGACAAGACGGTCGCTCGAGCCGTTCTGCGTGTACATCGGGAAGACCACGAGGTGACGGATGCCGTCGATCCGGTGCCGCTGCGGCTGGAACGCCATGAGCGAGTCGAGGAAGTCGGGAACGCCGAAGCCCTCATCGGCCCAGCGCTCGAAGTCCACGATCGAGGCGGCCAGGTACTCGGCATCGTGCGGGAAGGCAGGGGCCAGGGCGCGGATGCCGGACACGATCGCGGAGACGAGCTCGCGGGCGACGGCGTGGTGCGCGGCATCGGGGATCGAGCCGTCCTTGACCTGCATCTCCCGGATCGCGATCGCGGCGTCCTTCAGCTGCACCCATGCAGCAGAGTGCTCGGCGACCGAGGCGTCCTCGACGACCTCGGGTTCGCCGATGAGAGCGTTGCTGTGGGTGGTGGTGAGGGACATCGGGACCTCCGATCGTTCTGACAGGAAATATTCCGGTGAATGCCGGAATCTACAGGTATTATTCCACGTATGGATGACTCTGTCGACCGCGCGATCCTTGCCGAGGTCTCCCGTGACGGGCGCGCGACGCTCTCTCAGCTCTCGGACGCTGTCGGCCTCTCGGTCTCGGCCGTGCAATCGAGGCTCAAGCGCCTCGAGACCCGCGGCGTCGTGACGGGGTATCGCGCCATCCTCGACCCCGAGCAGGTGGGCACTCCGCTGTCGGCCTTCATCGAGATCACCCCGCTGGACCCTGCCCAGCCCGACAACGCTCCTGAGCTGCTGGAGCACCTCGAGGCGATCGAGGCCTGCCATTCGATCGCAGGCGACGCGAGCTACATCCTGTTCGTGCGGGTCCCCTCTCCCCGCGCGCTCGAAGAGCTCGTGCGCGACATCCGCACCGAGGCCAACGTCAGCACGCGCACCACCGTGGTGCTGCAGACGTACTACGAGCACCGCCCGATCATCCCGGTGGGCGTGACCGGCTGATCAGAGCGCTGCGCCGATCATGGCCTCGCCGAGCGGCGTGCGCAGATGCTGCATGCGCGCGCCGTCGCGCTCGCTCGTGATCAGCCCCGCATCGCGCAGGACCGTCAGATGGTGGGATGCCGTCGACACGGCGACACCGGCATCCTGCGCCACCTGCGAGGTGGTGCGAGCGCTGCCGGACGACAGCAGGATGCCTGCCCGTGCCGGGCCGAGCAATGCGGCGAGAGCCTCTTCGGTCTCGGTCGCATCCCGTGCCCACCCCGCCGTCACCCCGCGTGCCGGATAGAACAGCGTCGGCTGCGCGGGCGGCTCGGTGAGGACCATGCATCCCCAGGAGGACATGACCGACGGCACGAGGACCAGGCCGCTGCCGCGGCAGTCCACGTTCTCGCTGTGCCTGCGCAGGGACACCCGCACGGCGCCGTCGCCCCAGCTCACCTTCGGGTGCAGGCCATCGGCCATGCCCGCGATGCCCGATGTCGCGATCGCCCGCGCGCGCACCGCGATGTCGGCGCGCAGAAGCCGCTCCAGCTGCGGCCACACCGGCGCGAGCGCGGCATCCCACAGCTCCGCCCACGCGTCGGCGATCAGGGAGCGCGCGCGGGCCGGGGCATCCTGCATCCTGCGCAGCGCCGCCTGGCGCGCTCCCCTCGAGCGGAGCACCATCTTCCCGAGGTCGACCCGCATGGGTGCGATGTCGGCGGTGCGCAGGGCTTCGAGCTCGGCATCCGGGGTCATGTCCCAGTGCGGGGCGGCGGTGAGGAAGTCAGGCAGGTAGCCGTCGTCGCCGATGACGGCGGCGAGCAGCTCGAAGCTCTCGCGGGGAAGCCTCTCGCGCGCGGAGCGCAACCAGCCCCACTGCAGCGGATGCTGCTGAGGTCGCAGCAGCACGCGCACGGCATGCGCGAGCTCGTGGCCGGGGGAGACCCCGAATCGCACGGCCTGGATGTCACCAGGTGAGAGCTCGAACTCCACGCGATGGTCCGGATGCTCGATCCCCTCGACCGGCGAGTTTCGATCCACATCGAAACTCTAGGTGCTCGGCACGGCTCTGTCGAGACTGGGCTCATGAACAGCACATCAGTTTCCGCAGGGGTCGTCGACGCGGCGGAGATCCGCATCGGCGACGGCCCGAGCCGCAGGTTCGTCGGGGCCGAGCACGGCGCCGACGTCTCGTACTTCTACGTCGAGAATCAGCCCGGTCAGGGCCCGGGAATGCACTGGCACCCCTACTCTGAGACCTGGGTGGTGCTCGAGGGCACCGCTCGCATCACGATCGGCGAGGAGACGTTTCTCGCTGAGGCGGGTGACACCGCCACCGGACCCGCGTTCGTTCCGCATCGCTTCACGAATGCGGGCGACGGGATGCTGCGCATCATCGGCATCCATTCGTCTCCCACGATCATCCAGACGTTCCTCGACGATTGAGACAGGCGGACAGAATGACTTTCCAGGCGTACCTCGACAACATCGAGACCAAGACCGGCCTCACGCCCCGGCAGTTCATCGATCTCGCGGCCGAGAAGGGATTCGGACCGGACACCAAGGCGACGCCGATCCTCGAATGGCTCAAGGCCGACTACGACCTGTCACGCGGATACGGCATGGCTCTCGTCCACGTCATCACCAAGGGGCCGAAGATCAGCACCACGCACGTCGGCACCGAGGGCACGCACGCCGATCCCTCGGACATGCTCTGGCTCGACGGCAAAGACACCAAGCCCGCGCTCTGACCACCCAAGGAGAACAATCATGGCCGTTCGCGCCGACCTCAACATCTCACTCGACGGATTCGCGACCACGACCGACCAGACGCCGGGGAATCCGTTCGGCGACGACTGGGGACGCCTCGTCGCAGCCTATGTGGCGACCCGCACGTTCCGAGCCCGCGTACTCGGCGACACCTCGGGGGAGGGGACGACCGGACTCGACGAGGACTATGCGGCCGCCTACTTCGAAGAGGTCGGCGCCGAGATCATGGGCGCCGGGATGTTCGGCCTGCACGACCACGGCCACGAACCCGACTGGCGCGGCTGGTGGGGCGATGAGCCGCCGTTCCGCGTGCCGGTGTATGTGCTCACGCACACGCCGCGTGAATCGATCGAGTTCGCGAACGGCACGGTCTTCCACTTCATCGAGGCGACGCCGGAGGAGGCGCTCGCAAAGGCGACCGCCGCCGCCGGCGGCGGAGATGTGCGCATCGGCGGAGGAGTCGACGTCGTGCGGCAGTTCCTGCGCGCGGGGCTCATCGATCGGATGCACCTCGCCGTCGCCCCGCTCGTGATCGGGAGCGGTGAGCGCATCTGGGACGGTCTGCGCGGAATCGAGAACGACTATGAGGTGCGCAGCGAGGTCGCCGAGAGCGGCGTGACGCACGTGTCCTTCACTCGCCGCTGAGTCGCCAGCGCAAGGCGTTTCGTCTCGCTTCGCTCGCTCAACGACCGGGTGGGGGCAGGGAGCGGACCCGGTCGTTGAGCGAGGGGGCGGGAGTGGACCCGGTCGTTGAGCGAGGGAGCGCCAGCGAGCGAGACGAAACGCGTGGGGATGCGGTCGGCTGAGGCTCGCGCCACGGGGCGCGTGGGCGGGCAAAGCCAGGCCCACTAGGATTCCCTCCGTGGCAGCATCCTCGAAATCCGCGAAGCGCAAGAACAGTAACCGCAAGCCGACGCGCACCACCGGCAATCCGGCGAAGAAGCCGATCGTCGAGATGGGGCCGGTGACGGCTCGCGACTGGATCGGCGCCGCGCGACTGCGCACGCTGCCGCTCGCGATCGCGCCCGTCGTGATCGGCACCGGAGCCGCACGCAGCACGGGACCGGAGTTCCATTGGGTCATCGCGCTCGCATGTCTCGCGGTCGCCGTGCTTCTGCAGATCGGCGTGAACTTCACGAACGACTACAGCGACGGCATCCGCGGCACCGACGCCAACCGCGTGGGTCCCGCTCGATTGACGGCCTCGGGGCGCGTGAAACCGCGAACGGTGCTGATCATCGGACTCGCCTTCTTCGCACTCGCCGCACTCGTGGGGCTGGCGATCGTGATCCGTACCCAGCAGTGGTGGATGCTGGCGGTCGGCGCCGTGTGCATCATCGCCGCCTGGTTCTACACGGGCGGGAAGAAGCCGTACGGCTACTTCGGGCTCGGCGAGGTCTTCGTGTTCGTGTTCTTCGGGCTCGTCGCGACGCTGGGGACGACCTGGGTGCAGATCTTCGCGCTGCCGCAGCAGGCGTGGCTCGGCGCTGTCGCGGCCGGCCTGTTCGCATGCGCGGTGCTGTTGGCCAACAACCTCCGCGACATCGATCAGGACCGGCTGGTGGGCAAGCGGACGCTCACGGTGCTGATCGGCAAGCGCGCCACACAGGTGCTGTTCACGCTGTTCCTGCTCGCGCCGTTCGCCATCGCGGTCGTGCTCGCGCTGCTCTTCCCGATCGCCTGGATCGCGATGCTCGCGCTCTTGGCCGCACTGCCGGCGCTGCTGATCGTGTGGACCTACCGCAAGCCCGCCGAGCTCGTCATCGCGCTCGCGCTCACCTCGCTCGCAGCCCTGCTGTACGCCGGCGCGCTGTTCTGGGCGTTCGTCGGCTGAGAATCGACGACTCGAGCCAGGGGCCCGAAGACGCGGCTGCGGCTCGACCCGCGGGCCGGTATCGATTGTTCGGCTGGGTCGAGCTCGGGTCGAGCTCGGGTCGAGCTCGGAGGCGGGCTCAGGCCCCGGAGTCCTTCTCGAGAGCCTGGTCCTTGTCGAGAGCCTGGTCCTTGTCGAGGGCCGGGTCCTTGTCGAGGGCGTCGTCCTCGGCGTCGGCATCCCGCTGGCCGGCCGTGGTGCGGGTGCGCCGACGCGCGTAGATGTCGGCGGAGGCCTCGGAGAGCGGCGAGCGCAGGAACAGCATCGAGATGCTCACGCCGATGAGTGCGGCGAAGATCGCAGCCAGCCACCACAGCTCCCGGAAGATCGGGAAGAAGTACCACAGGATCGCGAGCGGGAGCAGGAACGCAAGCAACCGCAGCACGGAGTAGACGAGGATCGGTGCGGGCTTCACCCGTCCAGTCTACGTTCGCCTCCCATGAGCGATTCCCAGCTCGGCGAAGCGGATGCCGTGCACGACGCGCCGCCACGGATGCTCTCCGAGCGACCACAGCACGCGATCCTCCGCGTCGAGGGCGAGGTCCTGGCATCCGGCGGGCAGCGGCAGGGATGCGCGCTGCAGCCCGTCGCCGGTGCCCCTCCACAGGGTTCCGGCGCGCAGTCCGTCAGACTGCGACACGAAGATCTCCTCGCCCCAGCCCACGGCCCCCTGCATGTGCCGCAGGCCCGGTTCGAGCATCCGTCGTGGCGAGAATCCGTCAGAGGTCAGGTCGAACTCGCCGATGCGACCCGCGTCCTTCGAGCGGAACTCTCCGATCAGCACGCGGTGCAGTGGACGGCCGTGGTCGTCGAACACGCGCCCGATGAAGGAGCAGCGCAGGTCGACGGCGTGCACGCGCGTGCGCACGGCCACGAGCGTGCGCGATCGCGCCCCGCCGGTCAGCCGGCGGGCGACGGCGCCCCGAACGGACCGGATGCCGGCCAGATCGAACTCCCAGATCCCCTGCTTCGTCGCCGCCGCGAACAGCCGGTCGCCGAACCAGGCGAGTCCGCCCACGTGAATCCGTGCGGGTTCGAGCGTGCCCCCCTCGCCCTCGATCGCCAGCGCGACGTCGAATCGCCGCGGACGGGCCAGATCGATGAACGACACCCGCGACGCGAGGTGCGTGCGGGTGCGATCCTGCCGGAACCAGCTGATCGCCAGCATCCGCCGGCCCTGCAGCACACCGGTGTCGACGCCCTGCGGATACCAGCGGTTCGTCCACGACCGCGCCGTGAGCCAGCGCAGGTCGGCACCACGGCGCAGCACGGGTCTCCACGAGGGGCGGTGCGGCTGCGGCATCCGTCCATCGTGACAAATCCGGCCGGGAATCGCGAGAACGCTCAGACGAACAGCACTCGTCGTCGAGGGCGATCATCATAGGAGCGGACGATCGGGCTGAACCAGGTCACCGTTCCGTCTGGCCTCTGCTGTGCGGTCCACCGGAAGACGTCAGGCACATCGGGGTGCTTGAGCGCGTGGTGCTTCGCGCAGAAGTGGCACAGGTTGTCGACCGCAGTGCGCCCGCCCTTGGCGTGATCGTGGTTGTGGTCGATCTGACACCGATGCACGGGCGTGCGGCATCCGGGGAATCGGCAGTGCTGATCTCTCGCTCTGAGGAATCTCTTCATCGCTGTGGTCGGGGTGTACGTGTCGGTCTCGACGACCATGCCGGCGGGATCGAGGAAGAGTCGCGCCCACCCGTCGTTGCGGCCCGCCAGGAGCCGGGCGATGCGGGGATCGAGCGGGCCGTGGCCGTCGAACTCGGCGGGTGCATCGTCGTCGCCCGCCAGGGTGGTGGCGGCGATCGTGACCTGGATCCGGGCCTGCACGTTGTCGAGCGCATCGCCCAGGGCCCGGCTCGGGTCGGAGGCCAGCAGCATGTCGGAGAGGATGTCGGCACGGATCTGATCGAACGTGCGGGTGTCGGCCGGGATGTGCTCGACGTCGGCGTCGGGGTCGAGCGCGAACGTACCGTCGGCGGAGATGATCGACTCGCCCCACGCCTCGTCCCAGAGGCGGTCGCGATCGAACGCCGGGTCGTCGGGCGCGATGTCGTCGGGGGTGATGCGATCTTCGCCGCTGTCGAGCACCTCGGGGTCGAGCTGCGGTTCGCGGGTGCCACGTGCAGTGGCGATCTTCTGAGTCATGCGGGTCAGCCGGTCCATGATCGCCTCGGCGACCCATTCGGGCAGCACAGCCGTGAGGAGGGCCAGACCGTCGCCCAGTGAGCGCACGTTCACGGTGCGGTCCTTCGCGGCGCGGCGGTTCCGCTCGATCACGGTCTCTCCCGCCAGCGCCGCAGCGATCTGCTGCACATGCGGTCGGGTGCGGGCGGCCGTCTCCTGCTCGGCGACGGCGAGGGCGGCCTCCTCGAAGAGCGGGAGCGCCTCGGCATCCGCCTTGCCGTGCCGAACAGCCTCGACCACGACGCTCGACGCCCGCACGATCTCGTGCACGTGCGCCGCCGTGATACGGCCCTCGGTGAAACACGCGCGCACTGCGGGGAGGTCGTCGCGGAGCGTGCGGGCATCGAGGAACGCGCCCTCCATGGTTCCCGAGGCGATGCGGCCGGCCGCCGAATACTCGGCGATCATCGACCGGTAGGCGCAGTCGCGGTGGTAGCCGTTGCCGATCAGCTCGCGCTCGTGGACGGCGATGCGCTCGATCAGCAGCTCAGCGGACTCGGCCTGCAGCACGGCGATCTGACGCTGCGTCTCGACCCAGGCATCGAGAACGCGCTCGCGGTCTTCGAAGTCTCGGACGACATCCGTCGAATCTGGCATGATTCAAGAATAGAACATAAGTACGGACTATGCAATCATGAAGACATGGGAGTTAGAAAGAATTTTCGAATCACATCTCTCGAGGACACCCTCCGTTCACCTCGGCGTCCACCACCAGCCACGAACCCGTGTCACGATCCCTGGCACCATGCGCACACCACTCGTGACCGTGATCCTCCCCGCGAAGGACGCCGGTCCCTACATCGGGACCACGCTGGAGACCCTCGCCCGGCAGTTCGATGACAAGACGGCACTCAAAGCCGTCATGATCGACGACGGTTCGCGCGACGACACCGGCGCGCTCATGCGGCGCTACGCCGATCACTTCGGCGATGCCGTGGTCCTGACGAATCCGCGGCCCAAGGGTCTCGCCAGCGCGCGCAACCAGGGACTCGAGCATGTCGACGGCGACTTCTTCTGCTTCCTCGACGGTGACGACTGGATGCAGCCGCTGCGACTCCAGGTGCTGGCCGGGAGGATGCGCGAGCTCGACTGCGATTTCGTGCGCACGGATCACGTCACGGTCACAGGCACGAAGCGGATGCTCAAGAGGGCGCCTTTCCCGTGGCGCGAGCGCCTCGCAGCTCCGCGCGACGCGATCCTGCCCGAGCATGAGCCCACCATGGTCGACTATCCGTTCGCGTGGGCGGGGATGTTCCACCGGCGAGTGATCGATCAGGGGCTCGCCCGCTTCTCGCCGGGGCTGTTCACAGCAGAGGACCGGCCGTGGATCTGGCGACTGCATCTGAACGCGCAGTCGTTCGCGGTCGTCGACGCCCCCGCTCTCCTGTACCGCCGCGGCGTCTCGTCGTCGCTCACACAGGTGCGCGACCGGCGGCAGCTCGACTTCGCACGTGCGATGAGCGAGGTCGTCGACATCGTCGAAGCGGATGCCGACGCCGAGCGCTTCCTGCCCAAGATCACCTGGACCGCGCTCGCGCTCAGCTCGCGGCACCTCGTGCGGGCTCGTCGCATGACACCGGCGCTGCGAGCGGAGATGCGCGCGAGCATCCGCGGACTTCTGGGGCGCCTTCCCGCCGCGGAAGTGGATGCCGTGATCGGGCGGCTCGACGGCCCCCGTCGCCGCGTGCTCGCACCGCTGCTGCGCACGACGGGGGTGGGTGCATGACCCAGGTCTTCGCGCTGCACAGCGCATACGGCCTCGCCACCGCCGCGGCCGCGATCGACGGCGGACTGCTGGGCGCCGCGGGTGAGCGCGTGCTTGTGCCCTTCACCTCTTCGCGGATCCCGGAGCTCAGCCGCAGCATCGGCACCGATCCGGCGCTGCGCTCGCTGCGCGACCGGTTCGATCGCATCGAGGACCTCGACGAGCTGCTGGGCGCCGCTCACCCGAGTTCCTGGCGCCCGCGCGACGCCGATCTTCCGCTGCTCGAGCGCCTGCTGACTCGGGCGTGGGGTCTCGACCCCCGGAATGTCGAGCTCTTCGTGCAGAGCCCGCAGGTGGCTCCGGCCCGCACGCTGATGACGATCTTCCCCGGAGCGCCGGTCGCGATCGTCGGCGACGGCCTGATGACCTACTCGCCGATGCGGGTGAAGCTGCCGCACACGATCGCCGCCCGCATCGGCAGCGTGGTGTACGCCGATGTGGTGGCGGGCGTCACACCGCTCGTCGGTTCGCCGCATGCCTCCGCCGTACCGGTACCGCCCGCGCTGTTCGGCGCGGCCCTCGCGGAGACCGCGCACGCGGACGAGGACGATCGACAGCTCGGTGCCTCGCGGTCGACCGTGCTCGTGCTCGGCCAGTACCTGGCAGCTCTCGGACTCGTGTCCGAAGACGAAGAGGTCGCGATGCAGATCGAGATGATCGATCGTGCCGTCGCCTGGTCTCCCGAGCGCATCGTGTTCAAGCCTCACCCCGCGGCTCCTCCACGATTCACGGATGCTCTGCGCGGGAGGGCCGCATTCCACGAGGTCGAGTTCGCGGAGTACCGGGGGGCGCTGGCCGCCGAGCTCCTGGCCGAGCGCCTGGATGCGGTCGCGGTGGTGGCCGGTTTCTCGACCGCACTCCCCACCGTGCACGCGCTGCAGGGGCGCGAGATCGGGTCGGCGGGCAACGAGACCGTGCTGTCTCGCCTCGCCCCCTTCGAGAACAGCAACCGGATACCGGCCACGATCGTCGACGCTCTCACCCGAGGCGATTCGCGGTGGAAGGATGCTGCGGCGCTGCAGCTTCTGGTCGATGCGGTCGGGTACGCGATGCAGCCCGAGATCGCAGGGCACCTGCGTCCGCGGGCCGAGGCGCTGCTCGAGGGCCTCGAGCCCGACGAGCGGGAGCGCTATTTCTCTCCCGCCCGGCTGACGGAGCTGCGGCTGCCTGGCGCCCCCGCCCCCACTCCCGTGCAGCGCGCGCTGCAGCCTGCGGGCGGAGTCGGGCGCGTGGAGGAGCTGCGGCTCACCGCACAGGGTGTGAGAAGAAGGGCAGGGCGAGCATGGAAGGCGCTTCGAGGACGATGACGACGGTTGCGATCATTCCCGCGCGTGGCGGGTCGAAGCAGGTTCCGCGCAAGAACGTGCAGAAGGTCGGCGGCGTGCCGCTCGTGGCCAGAGCCGTGCACGCCGCACTCGCCGCCGACGGCATCGATCTCGTGGCGGTGTCGACCGATGATGCGGAGATCGCGGCGATCAGCGAGGCGGCGGGGGCCAGGGTCATCCCTCGACCGGTCGAGATCGCCGGCGACACGGCGACCTCCGAGAGCGCGATCCTGCATGCGCTCGACGAGCTGGCGGCATCCGGAGTAGACGTCGACGTCGTCGCGTTCCTGCAGGCGACCTCGCCGTTCATCCCCTCCGAGGCGCTCGCGGGCGCAGTGGCGCTGGTGCGCTCCGGCGAAGCCGACAGCGTGTTCTCGGCGCACGAGACCTACGGCTTCCTCTGGCGGAGGGATGCAGGGGGCGCTGCCGCAGCGATCAACCACGAGGCCGCGCACCGACCGCGTCGGCAGGACCGTGAGCCCCACTACCTCGAGACCGGCGCCTTCTACGTGTTCAGCGCTGCGGGGTTCCGTGAGAGCCGGCACCGCTTCTTCGGCCGCATCGCGATCGCAGAGGTGCCGGAGTGGACGGCGATCGAGATCGACGACGAGCACCAGCTGCGCATCGCGCGCTCACTCGCCGCACTTCACGAGGCACGGCATCCGATCCCGGTGAAGGCCGTCGTGACCGACTTCGACGGCGTGCACACCGACGACACCGCGATCGTCGATGCCGACGGCGGGGAGCGGGTGCGAGTGAGCCGTGAAGACGGCATGGGGGTGTCCCTGCTGCGCAGCGCCGGTGTGCCGATGCTCATCCTCTCGACCGAGGTGAACCCCGTCGTGCGGGCGAGGGCCGACAAGCTGCGCGTGCCCGTGCTGCACGGCCTCGACGACAAGGCGGCTGCGCTGCGCACATGGGCGTCCGCGCAGGACATCGATCTCGCCGACATCGCCTACCTCGGCAACGACGTGAACGACCTTCCGGCGATGAGCCTCGTCGGCTGGCCCGTCGCGGTGGCGAACGCGCACCCACGCGTGCTCGAGGCGGCCAGGGTCGTGCTCACCCGCGAGGGCGGACGGGGAGCTGTTCGCGAACTCGTCGAACGCGTGTTGTCGAGCTGACCGGACCCGGTAACCCGCAGGTCGCGCGATGTTCACCCTCGGCGCGTACCCAGGAGAGAAGGCATTCGACGACCGGAGGAAATCATGACTGTCAGCATCGGATCGCACGTGATCGGCGGCGGTCGCCCCGCCTACGTGATCGCCGAGATCGGCCTCAACCACAACGGCGACGTCGAGATCGCCAAGAAGCTCATCGACGTCGCGGCACGGGCAGGGGCCGACGCCGTGAAGTTCCAGAAGCGCACGCCCGAGATCTCCACGCCCGAGCACATGCGCGATGTGCCTCGCGAGACGCCGTGGGGCACCATGAGCTACCTCGACTACCGTCGTCGTGTCGAGTTCGGCCGCGACGAGTACATCGAGATCGGCGACCACGCCACGATGCTCGGACTCGACTGGTTCGCCTCCCCGTGGGACGTGCCGAGCGTCGACTTCCTCGAGGACCTGAACGTCGTGGCGCACAAGGTCGCGTCGGCCAGCCTCACCGACACCGAGCTGCTGGTCCGCCTGCGCGAGACGGGCAAGCCCGTCATCCTCTCCACCGGCATGTCGACGATCGAGCAGATCGACCGCGCACTCGACACCCTGGGGACCGACCGGGTCATCCTGATGCACGCGACCTCGACCTACCCGCTCGAGCCCGAAGAGGCCAATCTGCGCGTGATCTCGACCCTTCGCGACCGCTACGCCGGCATCCCGGTCGGCTACTCGGGCCACGAGCGCGGTCTGCAGATCTCACTCGCCGCCGTCGCTCTCGGTGCTGTCGCGGTCGAGAGGCACATCACGCTCGACCGCACGATGTGGGGCTCCGACCACGCAGCGTCGCTCGAGTCGACGGGCCTGGAGCACCTTGTGCGCGATATCCGCGTGATCGAGAAGGCTCTCGGCGACGGCGTCAAGCGGGTGTTCGACAGCGAGCGCGCACCGATGGCGAAGCTGCGTCGCGTTCCGGCATGAGCGAGCAGCTGCGCGTCGTCGCCGTGGCGGATGCCGACTCGTTCGTGAAATGGTCGGCGTCGCTGCTCGGCAGCGTGCCCGGCATCCGTCCTCATCTGCTGCTCGTGAAGACCCCGCTGACGGCGAGCGCCGCGCAGGAGCGCACCGCGCTTGCCGGAGCGGGTCTCGACGCCTCCGCGGTGTCGCGGATCACGTTCCGCGAGGCGGCGGGATGGCTCGAGGCGCAGCGCCCCGATGTCGTGCTGCTCGCCGGTCGCGGGCCTTTCGTGCGGCTCATGGGCCGCGTGATCGACACGCTGTCGCGGCGCCCCGTCACGGTCGCGGGCCTTCCGGGCATGGCGATCCCCGCGCAGCGCGGCGCGCTCGAGTACCGACGCCACGCCGATCTGCTCGTCGTGCACTCGCATCGGGAGGAGCGGGCGTTCGAAGAGCTCGGCCGACGCATCGGCGTGCACGTGCCGACGGCTCTCGCGACGCTTCCGTTCGCGAAGACGAGGGCGCGGATGCTGTCGCCCGAGCTCGCGCGCGTCTCAGGCGGGCGCGGGGTTCTCGTCGCGGAGCGCCCGGCCGAGGGGCTGCTCCGCCCGGCCGCCACGGATCTCGTGTTCGCCTCGCAGGCGCTCGTTCCGATGGACCGCGAGGAGCGTGCGGAGATCGCGGCGACCCTCGTGAAGGCGGCGAAGGCCGATCCGGACCGCCGCATCGTGGTGAAGCTGCGCTCACGGCCGGGGGAGGCCGAGACGCATCTCGAGCATGACGCCTACACCGATCTGCTCGAGGGCAGACGCCCGTCGAACCTCGTGTTCTCCTACGACTCGATGGCCGATGCGCTGTCGACCGCGGCAGGCCTCGTGACGGTGAGCTCGACCGCCGCGATCGAAGCCGTGGCGCTGGGTGTGCCGGTGATCGCGCTGGACTCGTTCGGGGTCAGCAAGTCGCTGCTGAACACGGTGTTCGTCGGCAGCGGTCTGCTCGGCGGACGCAGCGAGGTCGTCGCGGGGCGCTTCCGGCACCCGCATCCGAACTGGCTGCGCGACAACTACTTCCATCCCCAGGTGGAGTCGACCTGGTGGCAGCGGGTCGAGGAGCTCGTCGCGCAGCGACGCGCCGGCATCCTGCCCCCGCGCACGGTGCAGTACGGCCGCGGGGGAGCGGTCAAGGCTGCGTGGCACCGGGCGAGCGTGCTCGGTGCCGAGGATCGCACTGTGAGCGGGCGTCTCGCGCTCGCGCTCGGAGCGCCGGCGACCCGGGCGATCGTGGCCGTGCGTGCCGGACGCCGTGCGCCGGGACTGGGAACGTGGGCGGAGGCGGCGACGGATTACACGCTCGAGCCCAACCCGTTCCACGACTCGATCAGGCGCTGATCGTCACCGGCCGACTCATAGCGTTATCCCAGGCAATGCTCCTCGGTTCTGAGGGGTTGTCGGGGTACCGTCGAGTCACATCGCGGCGATCCGGGCGGTCCCGGGCCTCAGCTCATAACTGAAGGCGTGGCGGGTTCGACTCCCGCCGTCGCGTCCACGTGACTCATCAGCCCGCCGGTCGGGGATGATGGGTGCATGCCTGCTTCTCACCGCCCCGGTCTCCGGGTCTCGGCCGGGGTCACGATCCCCGAGTCCGAGCTGTCGTGGCGGTTCTCGCGGTCGTCGGGTCCCGGCGGGCAGGGCGTGAACACCGCCGACTCGCGCGTCGAACTGGTGTGGGATGCCGCGGCATCCGCTGCCCTCTCGCCGGTCCAGCGTGAGCGACTGATCGAGCGGCTCGGCGGGCGGCTCGTCGACGGCGTGCTCACGATCGCGGCATCCGAGCACCGCGCGCAGCTGCGCAACCGCGACGCGGCCAAGGAACGCCTCGCGGCGCTGGTCGCCGACGCCCTGCGTCCGCCGGCGCCGCCCCGCCGGCCGACGAAGCCGAGCCGCGGGTCGAAGGAGCGGCGGCTGAAGGCGAAGCAGCGCCGCACCGACGTCAAGCAGCTGCGCAGGCCGCCTCGCGACGGGTGAACGCGGGCGGCGCGGCTGGGTCGCGCGTGAACTCCTGCTTCGCGCGTGAACTCCTGCTTCGCGCGCGAACTCCCCGCGCGGCGGCACGGAACTCACGCCGAAAGCGGGAGGTCACGAAGTCCGGGTGCCCTCGCTCAGTGTCGTGACGGTGGTCGAGGCAGGAGGGGTCGCCCGCCGCGGCACGTAGTGCGCCCACGCCCATCGGAAACCGACACCGCCGAAGATCACGAATCCCGCGCTGAAGAGCACCCCGGCGACGATGCCGGCACCCGTCGCCCAGGAGAACGCACCTCCGGCGGAGAGGACCGAGGCGCCGGCGAGGAGGCCGACGACGCACGCGTTCACGACGATCAGCAGCATCACCGAACTGCCGAGGAAGATGCTGAGGCCGCGCGGGCGCAGGAACGAATACGTCCGCTTCATCCCCGGCAGGTCGTCGTAGACCGAGGCGAGGAAGATGTCTTCCACCTGCGGATCCAGGTCGGCGTATGCGCCGCGGATCCGATTCATCGCGACGACGTACATCATGTCCTCTTCAGAGACGTTCATGACCCTGACCTGCGTCATGAACCCGATCAGGGCGAGGAAGGCGAGGATCGCGACGGAGGCCCCGCCGAACCAGCCGTGGAAGCCGGAGGCCTGACCCAGGAGCCCGATCGTCACGAGCCCGGCGGAGACGAGGGTGAGGAAGATGGTGATGCGCGCGAGCACCTCGTTCTGCGCCGTGCTGCGGGCGGCGAGCAGACCCCAGTGCTCGGTGGCGAGGAGCTGGGCGCGCCGCGCCAGCGCCGCATCCGATTCCTGCGCACGCGTCGTGACGGCGCCGCCTGCGTGCGCCGCGGCAGGCTCCTCCGGAGGAGGGGCGTCCAGGGGTGCGGGTTCGCCCATACCGTCATTGTCCACCCGTGGACGGGCGCAGGGACATGGCTTCCGAGATCGTGCGGTCCGACGACGGATGCCGCTCAGCGCAGCCGCTTGCGCATGAAGACCTGCGCCGTGCCGTCGCCCTGGTCGATGCGCTCGGCCTCGCGATATCCGCACGACTCGTACAGCGCGATGTTCGCCTCGCTCAGGCTGCCGGTGAACAGCTCGGCCTCGTCGCACTCGGTGTCGTTCTCGATCGCCTCGAGCAGCCGCCTGCCGATCCCCTCGCCCTGAACATCGGGCGCGACCGCGATGCGGCCGATCTGCAGCAGGCCGTCGCCTTCACGGGCACGGAGCGCGCCGACGATCCGTCCGTCGATCACGGCGACGACGCCTTTGGCGGTGCGCAGCTCGGCCTCGAGTTCCTGCAGCGACTGCGTCAGCACCGGCTGATCGGGATCGCCGTAGATCTGCGCCTCAGAGACGAACGCCGCGCGCTGGAGCGTCAGAACCTCACCGGCGTCGGACGGCGAGATGGACCTGATCATGGCGTCGGTCAAGGGATCCTCCAGTCATCGGCGTGCGCATGGTCGCTGCCAGACTACGACGACCGGCCGCACGAGCCCCTTCCATCGCCGCGGCCGTCCGCGTTGGATGGGGATATGACACGAACAGGCGGGAACGGGATGCCGCGACGGGCGATCGTGTCGTGGGCGACGGCCGCGGCATCGGCTCTGCTGCTGAGCGCCTGCTCATCCGCCCCCGTGCAGACGGCCACTGCACCGGCCCCCATCACCATTGCCGAAGACCTGGACGCGCCGTGGTCGATGGTCCTGTACGGCGACACCCTGCTGGTCAGCGAACGAGACACCGCCAGGGTCCTCGAGCTCGACGAGACCGGTGACGTGCACGAGGTCGGCGTGATCGACGACGTCGCACCCGGTGGCGAGGGAGGGCTGCTCGGGCTCGCCGTGCGCGACGACGAGCTCTACACCTACTTCACGGCCGACGACGGGAACCGGGTGGAGCGCCGGCCGATTCTCGGCGAGGCAGGCGAGCTCTCGCTCGGGCGGCCCGCGGTCGTGATCGACGGCATCCCCTCGGCATCGAACCACAACGGCGGCCGCATCGCCTTCGGACTCGACGGGATGCTGTACGTGACCACCGGCGATGCGGGGGAGCGCGTCAGCGCGCAGGACCTCGATGCCCTGTCGGGCAAGATCCTGCGCCTCACTCCCGACGGCGGGATCCCCGACGACAACCCGTTCCGCGGGTCGCCGGTGTACAGCTACGGCCACCGCAACCCTCAGGGCATCGGCTGGGATGCGGAGGGCACGATGTACGCGAGCGAGTACGGACAGGACACCTGGGACGAGCTCAACATCATCGAACCCGGCGGGAACTACGGCTGGCCCGAGGCCGAGGGGATCGCCGGTGGCGTCGGCTTCATCGATCCCGTGCAGCAATGGCGGCCTGCTGACGCGAGCCCGAGCGGTATCGCGGTGACCCGCTCTGCCATCCTGATCGCCAACCTCCGCGGTGAGAGGCTGCGCCGGGTGCCGCTGGATGACCTGTCGACGAGCACGGAGGAGTACGTCGGCGAGTTCGGACGGCTGCGTGACGTCATCGCCACGAACGGCGGGGTGTGGATGCTGACGAACAACACCGACGGTCGAGGAGACCCGGCAGAGGGGGAGGATCGGATCATCCTCGTCCCGATGGACTGAGCTTCCCGCAACAGCTCAGGTCCCGCAGTACGTGACGTGCCGCGCGGCGCCCTCGGGTGCCGGCCGCGCGAAGCGCCGGTACTGGCTGCCAGGGCGCTCGGCGAACGGGTCGCGGAGCAATTCGAGCAACCGCTCGAAGAGGGTCAGGTCGCCGTCGGCCGCTGCTGAGAGCGCCTCGTCGACGATGTGGTTCCGCGGGATGTACACGGGGTTCGTCGCGCGGATGAGTGCGGCGTCGGGAGAGAGGGCGGACCAGCGGTCGAGCCAGGCGCCGAGCTCGGCCACGGGTCCGAGGAATCGTCCGCGCACGGCTCGGCGATCGCCTTGCGCTGCCGCCGCGAGGTCGCGCCAGAATCCCGAGAAGTCGACGTGGTGCTGTGCAAGCAGCGCGAGCGCGGCATCCGCAAGCGCATCCGACACGGCAGGATCGATGCGGCTGTCGAGACCCAGCTTGGCGCGGAAGACCCGCGATCTGTGCGCGAGGTAACGGCGGTCGAAGAGCGCGACGATCTCCGCTGCCTCGCGCTCGCCCGACGCCGGATCGTCGGCGAGCAGCGGCGCGAACGCCTCGCCCAGCCGTTCGAGATTCCAGCGCATGATGGCGGGCTGCCGCTCGTAGGCGTAGCGGCCGAACCTGTCGATCGAACTGAAGTGCGCCCCGGGCTCGTACTCGTCGAGCAACGCGCAGGGACCGTAGTCGATGGTCTCTGCCGACACCAGAACGTTGTCGGTGCTGAGCACGCCGTGCACGAATCCGAGGCTCATCCAGTCGGCGGTCACGGCAGCCACCGCCTCGACGATGCTGTCGAGGAGAAACCGATGCGGATGCTCGGCGGACACCGCGTGCGGGTGGTGGCGGATGATCGTGTGATCGGCGAGCCGGCGCAGCAGCGTGGGATCGTTGTGCCTGCGGGCGTACTCGAAGGAGCCGAAGCGAATGTGGCTCGTCGCGGTGCGCGCGAGGACGGCCCCCGGCGCCACGACGCCGTCGAGCTCACGTGGCGCGCCGGTGTCGACCACGGCCAGGGCGCGGGTCGTGGGCACCCGGAGGGCGTGCATCGCCTCGCCCATCAGGTACTCGCGCAGCATCGGCGCCACCGCGGCGAAGCCGTCCACCCGCGACATGGACGTGGGGCCGATGCCTTTCAGATGCACGTCGCGCAGACGCCCCTGGCCGTCGCGACGTTCGCCGAGGAGTGCGGCGCGGCCGTCGCCGAGGATGGGCTTGAACTCGCCCCACTGGTGGCCCGCGTACACCTGGGCGACCGGCGTCGATCCCGGATCGTGCGCCTCGCCGGTGAGGAAGCGCACGCCCGCATCCGATCGCAGGTAGTCGGCAGCGAGACCGAGATCACCCGCGATCTCCTCGTTCAGGGCCAGCAGTCGCGGTCGCGGGGTGCGCGCCGGCGCGACCGGCCGTGAGAGCTCGGGCAGCGTGCTCGCCCACCCGCGCTCGAGCACCGGCGGAGACTGCCCTTCGAGCGCAGGGCTCCGGGCGATCTGCTCCGTCACTGCGTGCCCGCCGCTCATGCCGAGGGCAGTCCACGTGAGGAGAGGATGCCACGCAGCCGCTCGCGTCCGTGCAGGGCGCTGCGGCTCCGCACACGAGCGACGACCGCGTCGAGCCAGCTGCCGGTACGCCCCTGCGACTCGTTGAACCGCCGCAGCGCCTCGTCATAGCGGGCGAGATCAGAGGCGGATGCCGAGGCGTACCGTTCGTCGTGACGCACGACTGACTGCGGGAGACGCGGCTTGACCCGTGCAGGCCTCGCGGTGTGCGGCCACCCGACCGCGACGCCGACGACCGGATAGGAGGCGTCGGGCAGACCGAGCAGAGCGGAGAGTTCGTCGGGCCGATTGCGCACCGCACCGACGAACACGGCCCCGAGACCGAGAGCCTCAGCGGCCACGATGGCATTCTGCGCGGCGATCGCGGCGTCGATGGTAGCTACCAGGGTGCTGTCGAAGTAGCCGATGCCCTCGGCGGCCTCGCCCCGGCTGCGCGAGATCGCCGCTCCCCGTGCCCAGTCCGCGACGAAGACGAGGAACAAGGGAGCCTCGCGGATGAACTCCTGATCGCCGGCCAGCATCGCCACCGCGCTCTTGTGCGTCTTGTCACGGACCACGACGACGCTCCACGACTGCAGATTCGACGATGTCGACGCGGATTGCGCGGCCGTCACCAGGGTATCCACGATCGCCGGATCGACCGGTCGGCCGTCGAACGCCCGCACCGAGCGATGGGCCAACAGCCCGCGGATCGTGCCGGATTCGTCGAGGCACAGCGACTCATCGTCCGCGTCGACGCCGTAGCGTTCGCGCAGGAGGGTTCCGCTGTCGATCACATCTGCCATGCCACGAGTCTCGCCCCGGCGGAGTCCTGCAGGGGCCGACGTGAAACCTGACGACATGCGAGGCAAAGAACTATCCTTTCACGACGTACCGAGACGCCGCATGACGGTCCGCGTCATCGCGCGTCATCCGCTCTCCGCGCCGCGGTTACCGTGAGGGAGCGCCGGGCGCCCGCGCGGCCTGAACTCCGAGGAGAGCACGTGTCCGACTACTTCGATCGCGCCGCAGACAAGACCTTCACCCGCGTCTACAAGAACGAGACGCCCGACATCCTCGCCGCGTTCGCCGCCTTCGATCAGGCCGTCTTCGCGACGGAGGGCCGGGAGATCCCGCTGAAGTACCGTGAGCTGATCGCGCTGGCGGTCGGGATCACGACCCAGTGCGTGTACTGCATCGACGGTCACTCGCAGAACGCCGTGCGAGCCGGGGCCACCGAAGCCGAACTCGCCGAGGCCGCCTGGGTGGCCACGGCGATCCGGGCGGGAGGCGGCTACGCGCACGGCCGGCTCGCGTTCAAGCTCGCGGGCGACGCGCGCGCAGAGCACCAGCACTGAGTCCCGAGATGACCACTCCTCTCGAAGACGAAGCCCTCGACTTCATCCGAGCGCTCATCCGCATCGACAGTGTGAACACGGGCGAGGCCGCCACGATCGGCGACGGCGAGACCCGCGCTGCGCTGTTCGTGAAGGAGAAGCTGGAGGAGGTCGGCTACCGCGTCGATCTCGTCGAGCCGCAGGCGGGCCGGGCGAGCGTGGTCGCCCGGTTGGCAGGGTCGGATCCGGATGCCGGAGCCCTGGTCGTACACGCGCACCTCGATGTCGTGCCGGTGGCCGAGGCCGACTGGACCCACCCGCCGTTCGCTGCCGAGATCCATGACGGCATCCTGTACGGGCGGGGCGCGGTCGACATGAAGAACTACGCGGGCACGATCCTCGCGATCGCCCGCGCCTACCGGCGGCAGGGCATCGTGCCCCGGCGAGACCTCATCTTCGCGTTCTTCGCCGACGAGGAGGCCGGGGGAGTATGGGGCGCGCGCTGGATCGTCCGCAACCGTCCCGAGCTGTTCGCGGGTGCGACCGAGGCGATCAGCGAGGTCGGCGGCTTCTCGGTGCCTCTCGCTGACGACCGCCGCGCCTATCTCGTCGCGACCGCCGAGAAGGGCGTGACCTGGGCCACGATCACGGCTCGGGGTCATGCCGCGCACGGCTCGCGGCCGACCCCCGACAACGCCGTCGTGCGCCTCGCTCGTGCGGTGACGGCGGTGGGGGCGCACGAGTTCCCCGTCGTGCGCACACCGGCCCTGAACAGGTTCCTCGAGGTGTTCGGTCAGCACCGCGGCATCCGCTTCTCCGCAGCCGACCTCGACGCCGAACTCGAGAATCTGGGTTTCGTCGCGTCTCTGGTCGGCGCCTCGGCACGCAACACCGTCTCGCCCACCGTGCTGGCCGCGGGCGGCAAGACCAACGTGATCCCCGCCGAGGCGATCGCGCGGCTCGACATCCGGGTGCTGCCAGGGGCGGATGCCGCGCTCCACGAGGAACTGGCGGGGATCGTCGGGGACGACGTCGAGATCGCCTGGGGGCGGCCGGTTCCCGCGATCGACTCTCCTCTGGACGCACCGCTCGTCGATGTCCTTCAGGAGGCGATCACGGCGGAGGATCCCGGCGGTCTCGTCGTGCCGTACCTGCTGCCCGCGAGCACCGACAACAAGCACCTCGCTCAGCTCGGCATCCGCGGCTACGGCTTCGTGCCCCTGCGCGTGCCCGACGATTTCGACGTGTTCGGCGAGTTCCACGCCGCCGACGAGCGGATCCCCGTCGACGCCCTGTACTTCTCGGTCAGGGTGACCGACCAGATCCTCCGGAACGCCTGACCGCTCGCCCCGTCGTGTTACGGGGCGAGCCTCTCGGTTACGGCGTGCGTCGGCCGGTTGCGACGTGTGAATCGCGGCTGGGACGGGCGGTGCAGATGACCCTAGCTTGGCTTCACGCGGCGCACCGGGCGCTGCGGGGAACACGAGGATCATCATGACTGACACCGCCGCTCCGCCCGTCGGCGCCCCGGTCGATCCCGAGATCGACCGTCCCGTCGAGAACCGCACGAAGGTCGATCTCGGCGCCGTGACCGTGGTGCACACCCGCCACTGGTGGCGGTGGACGATCGCCGCGGTGATCGTCTTCGCCGTCGCCCAGTTCGCCTGGAGCCTCGTCACGAACGACCGCTACATGTGGGGCACGTTCGCCGAGTACTTCTTCTCGGGCCCTGTGCTGATCGGCATCGGCTACACGCTGTCGATCACCGCGGTCTCGGCCGTCGTCGGCTTCGTGCTCGGCACGATCATCGCGCTCGGGCGGCTGTCGAAGTCGGTGCTGCTGAGTTCGGCCGCGTGGGGGTACATCTGGTTCTTCCGCTCGGTGCCGCTGGTCGTGCAGATCATCGTCTGGTACAACCTCGGCTACCTGTATCCGACGCTGGGCCTCGGCACCCCCTTCACGACCGACTTCTGGATCGTCGAGTTCCCCACGGTGCAGTTGATCAGTGCCTTCGCCGCGGCGATCCTCGGACTCGGCCTGCACCAGGCCGCCTACTCGGCCGAGATCATCCGCGGCGGACTCATCTCGGTCGACCAGGGGCAGTCGGAGGCTGCAGCGGCCCTCGGCATCCCGGCGGCCAGGCGGCTGTTCCGCATCATCCTCCCGCAGGCGATGCGCTCGATCGTCCCGAACGCGACCAACGAGGTGATCGGCCTGGTCAAGGGCGCATCCGTCGTGTTCGTGATCGCGATCCCCGAGCTGTTCTACGCCGTGCAGGTGATCTACAACCGCAACAGTAGGGTCATCCCGCTGCTGCTCGTCGCGGTGGTCTGGTACACGATCATCACCACGATCCTCAGCGTCGCGCAGTTCTACATCGAACGGCACTTCGCCCGCGGCTCCGTGCGAGCGCTGCCGCCGACTCCGCTCCAGCAGGCTCGGCACTGGATCCGCGTGCAGTGGGCCCGGCTGGGAGACGCGCCGCCGCCCGGAGCGCTCGAGGGCGCTAACGCCCCTGCATTGACGAGCGCATCCCAGCAGGGCAACCGCAACGACGCCAAGTTCGGCAACTCAGGAGCAGCATCATGACCACCGTCGTCGCAGAGACCGCCACCCGCGGACTCGTCGAGATCCATAACGTCCACAAGAGCTACGGCGGGGTCGAGGTGCTGTCCGGCATCGACCTCACCGTGCGGCCCGGCGAGGTGATCGCCCTGCTCGGACCGAGCGGCTCCGGCAAGTCGACACTGCTGCGCACGATCAACCACCTGGAGAGCGTCGACCGCGGATCGGTCACGGTCGACGGCGAACTGATCGGCTACGAGCTCCGCGGCGAGAAGCTGCATGAACTGCACGAGCGCGAGATCCTCCGTCGGCGCACGCAGGTGGGCATCGTGTTCCAGAACTTCAACCTGTTCCCGCACCTCACGGCGCTCGAGAACGTCACCGAGGCGCCGATCGCCCTCAAGCGGCTGACCAAGGACGACGCCCGTGAGCTGGCTCTCGGCCTGCTCGACCGGGTGGGACTCGCCGACAAGGCGGACGCCTATCCGCGTCAGCTCTCCGGCGGCCAGCAGCAGCGCGTCGCGATCGCCAGGGCCCTCGCGCTCAAGCCGAAGGTGCTGCTGTTCGACGAGCCGACGAGCGCACTCGACCCCGAGCTCGTCGGAGAGGTGCTCGACGTCATCCGTGATCTCGCCCAGCTGGGCACGACGCTCATCATCGTCACCCACGAGATCGGCTTCGCCCGTGAGGTGGCCGACCGCGTGGTGTTCCTCGACGGCGGCGTGATCGTCGAACAGGGCCCGCCCGCCGAGGTCCTCACCGCTCCCCAGCATCCGCGTACCCAGGAGTTCCTGGCCAAGGTGCTGGGCTGACCTGCACGACCCGACGCGGCGCCTGACAGCAGGCGCCGCAGCACCACTCACCAAGGAGATTCACATGGCACTCAGCAAGAAGCAGGGCGTCGCGATCGGAGTGGCCGCGGCAGCGGTCATCGCGATCGTCGGCGTCGTGGCCGCCGTCACCCTCAACCGTCCGGCCGAGGCGGTCGCCGACAACGCGACGCCCACACCGGCGGCGACATCGGCCAACGTCTCGGCGGACGACATCGAATGGATCGAGGGAGATGTCGTCCCCGAAGCCGTCGAGGCGCTCAAGAAGAGCGGCTTCGAGCCGATCGAACCGGGCAAGCTCACCGTGGCGGTCGCCGCCTACGTGCCGCCGCTCGCGTACGTGCCGGAAGGCGAGACGCTGCCCGCCGGCACCGAGCCGAACATCGGCAGCCTGATCGCCGAAGGGCTCGGCCTGGAGTACAACCCGGTCGTCGTGGCCTGGGCCGACTGGCCCCTCGGCATCCAGTCCGGCAAGTACGACCTCATCACCTCGAATGTGACGGTCACCGAGGAGCGCAAGGAGCTCTTCGACTTCGCCAGCTACCGTCAAGACCTGCTCGGCTTCTACGTGAAGGCCGACAGCGACATCGAGAAGATCGAGGAAGCGGCGGACATCTCGGGCCTCAAGATCGTCGTGGGCTCCGGCACCAACCAGGAGCAGGTGCTGCTGAAGTGGAATGAAGAGCTCGAAGCCGATGGCAAGGCGCCCGCCGAGCTGCAGTACTACGACGACTACGCGGCGTCTGTTCTCGCTCTGCAGTCGGGACGGGTGGACGCCACCTTCGGCCCGAACGCCACCTCCGCGTGGGCGGCGCGCGAGACCGGCGACACCAAGCTCGTCGGCATCGTCCCCGGCGGCTGGCCGCTCGCGGCCAGCATCGCGGCCGGCACGGCGAAGGGCAACGGGCTGATCGAGCCGGTCAGCATCGTCATCAACAAGCTCATCGCGGACGGCACCTACGCCGAGCTCCTCGACGCCTGGGGCCTCGACTCCGAGGGGATCGAGAAGTCCGAGGTCAACCCGCAGGGACTGCCCAAGTCCTGAGCTTCAGTCAGCACGTGGGCTCTTCGACAGGTTCAGCGACCCACGATCTGGGTGCCTGAGCCTGTCGAAGGCCCGTCCACAGCATCCACCATCTCCGAGAAGGACACAGACATGACCGACCGCGCGCCACTCAGCATCCTCGATCTCTCTCCGTTCGGCGAAGGGTCGACCCCGGGGCAGGGGCTGCGCGACACGATCGAGCTCGCCCGCGTGGCCGAGCGGCTGGGATATCGGCGGTTCTGGCTCGCGGAGCATCACCTGAACCCGGGCGTCGCCGGGGCGGCTCCGCACGTGCTGCTCGCCGCCATCGCCGCGGCCACCGAGCGCATCCGCATCGGGACCGCGGCGACGATCATCGGCAACTACGCCGCGCTTCAGGTCGTCGAGGCCTCAGGCGTCGTCGCCGCTCTGCACCCCGGTCGCTTAGACCTCGGCATCGGACGCTCCGGTTCCAGCGGCGCCGCCGCGACGCCTCCTCCCGTCGCGGGCGCAGCTCGCGTCGTCGACGGGCTGCTGCTGCCTGCGGCGAAGCCCTTCGCCTTCGACGCCGCGCGCTTCACGGCGCAGGCGCGGCTGCTGCGCCGCGCCGCGGGCGACGCCGATCGCTTCGAGCAGGACGTGCTCGACATCCTCGCCCTGATCGCCGGCGGCTATGCCGCCCCCGAGGGCGTTCCGATCCACGCGACGCCCGCGGAAGGTCAGGACATTCAGGTCTGGCTGCATGGCAGCACCGCCGGCATCAGCGCCGAGCTCGCCGGACGCCTCGGCCTGCCCTTCGGCGCCAACTACCACGTGGCAGGCAGCTTCGTGCTCGACGCGGTCGACGCATACCGTCGGGCATTCCGTCCCGGAGCGCTCGACGAGCCGCGCGTGATCGTCTCGGCCGATGTGCTGGTGGCCGACACGGCCTCCGAGGCCGAGCGCCTCGGCCGCGGTTACGCTGAATGGGTGCACAGCATCCGCGCAGGTCAAGGCGCCATCGCCTATCCCCGCCCCGAAGACGCGCTCGTCGAGCCGTTCGAGCCCGATTTGCTCGACGTCGTCGCCGATCGTCTGGACACCCGGTTCGTCGGAGATCCGGATGCCGTCGCCGAACGGCTCGCGACGCTGCAGCGCGTGACCGCGGCCGACGAGCTGCTGGTCACCACGATCGCACACGATCCCCGCGACCGCGTGCGCTCCTTCGAGCTGCTCGCCGAGGTGTGGGGACTCGACGCCGCAGCCGAACGGCCGCTCGAGGCGGCCCGTTCATGACGGCATCCGCTGCACCGCAGACCCTCGTCATCAGGATCGCGATGGCCGACGACTACGACCTCGCCGGGCAGGTCACCGAAGAGGCGTACAGCTCGAGCTACTCCGAGCTGTCGCCGGCGTACCTGCGCTCGCTGCGAGACGTCGCCACGCGGGTCGAATCGGGTGATGTCTGGGTCGCGGAAGACGCCGCCGGTGCGATCATCGGCACGGTGTGGGTCCCGCGTCCGGGCGAACGCCTATCGGAGCTCGCCCTGGAAGGGGAACTCGACTTCCGGCAGCTCGCCGTCGCGCCCTCCGCACGGGGACGAGGCATCGGCGAAGCCCTCACCCGGCACGTCATCGCGCTCGCGGTGGAGCGCGGGATCGAGCGGGTCGTGATGAACAGCGGTCCGGAGATGGTCGGTGCGCACGCGCTGTACGCCAAGCTCGGATTCCGCCGGCTGCCCGAGCGCGAGCACCGCATCGAGGTCGAGCCGGGTCGGTTCCTCGACCTGCTGGCCTTCGGGCTGGATCTCTGAGCGCCATTCCGTTCCCACGCATAGCGGGCCAGTTCCCGGCCGTCATCGCGGCGTCGAGTTCGCGGCGCGCGCGCCACCTTCGCGCCGCGCGCGCCGGTCGTCCACCCCCCGCGTCGTGGTGCGTGTGGATGCCGCCTTTTCGGCGGGAGGCGACAATGACGCGCACCTTGGAGATGGGAGAAGGGCAAGAGGGGGATCTGACGTCCGCCGAGCGCCGGTCGTGGCGCCCGTGGTGCGTGCTGATGCCGCCTTTTCGGCGGGAGGCGACAATGACACGCACATCGGAGAAGGGGAGAAGGGCGCAGCGGGGGGGGGGGGGGGCGACAACGGAAACCGCGAGCAGTGCCGCTGGCGGCGTACCGCCGGCGGCACTGACGGTTCGTTCAGGCGGATGAGGATGCTGCGGGCACGATCCCGGCTGCCGACACGAGGCCCTCGACACGAGCGCTCGGCGTCTTCTCCCCGGCTGTGACCGCGATGCGCAGATGGTTCTCGGCCGGCGGCAGTGGGCATGTCGCGAAGTCCGTGTACGCGCAGGGCAGGTTCACCGCCCTGTTGAAGTCGACCACGGTCTCATCCGAGTCCTCGGATACCTCGATCGCGACCATGCGGTTCGCCGCATAGGTGGTGACACCGCTGGTCGCGTCGGTGAACAGCGCGAACAGCGAACCGGGCGCATGGCCAGGGAAGGCGAGGAGCCGGATCGTCTCGTCGCCGATCTCGAACTCGACGTAGCCCGGCGACTCGTAGACGTGCGCGAGCGCATCGACCGCCGCGCCGACCTCGATCGCGCGAGGGGCGATGAAGCGCACGAACCGTGCCGGGATCCGCCATCGCGGATCGGCCGGGTAGGCGGCCGTGCCGGTGTAGGAGCGGAGGAACGGGAAGTCGGCGCGGCGTGGACGCAGGATGTCGCGGCCGCCGCGCTTGGCGATCTCGATCACGCCCTCATCGAAGCCGGCCGTGATGCCGTCGCGCTCGGCGATCGGGCCGAAGCGGTGGGTCCCGCTGATCACGGTGCCGCCGAGCAGCAGCACGTCGTCCTCCGCGAGCTCGACCACCGGGCCCTCCGCTCCGGTGCTCCAGAGCCCTGGGAGACCAGGCACCGCGGTCTTCTCCTCGGACAGCCAGAACAGACCGGTCACCGCGAGGAAGCCGTGCGGGTCGGCGCGCCGCTTCTCGTGCGCGCGGTGCCACTCGTCCCATTCCTGCGCGAACGACGTCTGCGTCGATCGACTCGCCTCGGACTGCAGAGTCATCGCGCCCCCTCGCTCGTCGCACCGGCGAGCTGCGCATCGCGCGAGGGCACCGGAAGACCGAGGTTGTCGCGCAGCGTCGTGCCCTCGTAATCCGTCCGAAGCGAACCGCGCTCCTGCAGCAGCGGCACGACCTGGTCGACGAACTCGTCGAGACCGGCCGGCACGAGGTGCGAGCCGATCACGACGCCATCGCCTCCGTCTTCCTGCACGAAGGCGTCGAGCTGATCGGCGATCTGCGCGGCGGTGCCGACGTACGCGGCCTTGCCCGAGACCTCGTGCGCGAGCCCGCGCAGCGTGAGCCCGCGTTCGTCGGCCAGCTCCCGCCACTTCCGCACGGTCTCGAAACGGTCCTGGAACACGAAGGCCCGCCCCTGGATGATGGGCGGAGCCTGCGGATCGGGATCGATGTCGGGCAGCGGCCCATCGGGGTCGTAGGCCGACAGGTCGCGGTTCCACACCTGCTCGAAGGTGACCTGGATGGTCTTGTCCGTGAGCTGCTGCTCGCGGATGTCGCGCGCCTTCTCCTCGGCGTCGGCCTTCGAGTCGCCGATCACGAAGGCCGCGGCCGGGAGGATCTTGATCTCGTCGGGTCCGCGGCCGAAGCGGGCCGCCCGCTCCTTGATGTCGGCGTAGAACGCCTTGCCCTCGGCGAGTGACGCGTAGGGTGAGAAGATGGCGTCCGCCGTGGATGCCGCGAAGTCGCGTCCCTGCGGCGAGACTCCGGCCTGCACGATCACCGGCCGGCCCTGCGGACTGCGCGGAACCGTGAAGCGGCCCGCGATGTCGAACTGGGTGCTGTTCTGCGCGAAGGCGCCGGCGGCGGCGTCCGCGAGGAACTCGCCAGAGGCCTTGTCGGCGACGATCGCGTCGTCCGCCCAGGAGTCCCACAGCCGGCGGATCGCGGCGACCGTCTCCTCGGCGCGCACATAGCGCTCGCTGTGCGGCAGGAATCCGCCGCGGCGGAAGTTCGCTCCGGTGAACGCGTCGAACGAGGTGACGACGTTCCAGCCGGCGCGGCCGCCGGACAGGTGATCGAGGCTGGCGATCTGCCGAGCCAGCTCGTACGGCTCGTTGAACGTCGCGTTCAGGGTGCCGACGAGGCCGATGTGCTCGGTCACGGCGGCCAGGGCCGCAAGCACCGGAAGGGTGTCGGGGCGTCCGGCGATGTCGTGGTCGAAGATGCGACCTGCGCGTGCTCGCAGCGCGAGGCCTTCCGCGAGGAAGAAGTAGTCGAATCGGCCGCGCTCGGCGGTCTGCGCGACGTGCCGGAACGTGGAGAAGTCGATCTGGCTTCCCGCTTCAGGATGCTCCCACAGGGTGTGCTCGTTGACCCCTCCGACGTAGGCGGCGAGGATGATCTGCTTCTTTGTCATGTCGGCTCCAGGAGATCTCAGACGGTGGCGTAACGGCTGGGCAGGTGCTCGGTCAGCCCGAGCAGGCCGCGCAGGGTGCCGGCCTCGTAGCGGTCGTGGAAGAGCCCGCGGGCACGCAGCTCGGCGGTGAAGGCGCCGGCGATGCGCGGGAGGTCGTCGGTGGCCACCCCAGGGCGCAGCCGCACCCCTGCGTAGCCGATCTCCCCGAGCTGGGCGACGAGGTCGGCGAGCTCGGATGCCGACCCCGTGAAGATCCGGGTGTCGCTCGTGAGCGGGCGGCCGAGCGCGTCGAGGCGTCGCAGCCGCTCGTCGGCGGGCTCGCCTCCCGGTTCGTCGAGGAGCACGAGGATGTCGGCGAACACCTGCAGCGGCTCGCCGTCGCGTTCGCCGGCGGCGACGGCATCCGCCTCGATGGCGGACACCTCGTCGAGGATGCTCTGCGCGTGGACGGCATCCGCCGGGGTGACGAAGACCGCGTCGGCGGAGCGCGCGGCCAGCCGGTAGGGGATGTCGTTGTGCGCGAGCGCGACGACGACCGGCTGACCCTGCGGCGGACGGGGCGTGATCGACGGCCCGCGGACGCTGAACCACCGGCCCTCGAAGTCGATCTGGTGCACCTTGTCGGCGTCGAGGAACCGGTCGGTGCCGACATCGCGGATCTCGGCATCGTCCTCCCAGCTGTCCCAGAGCCGCCGCACGACCTCTACGGCGTCCGCAGCCTCGTCGAAGAGCTCGACGGCGAAATCACGGAACCCCGGCGACGTCCACTCGATCTCGGTGCCGGGGTGCGCGCGGCGGCCGAAGTGGGCCGTCTCGTCGGCGCGCCCTGACACCTTCACCTGCCAGCCGGCACGGCCCTCGCTGGTGTAGTCGAGGGTGGCGATGGCCTTGGAGACGTGGAAGGGCTCGGTGTGCGTCACGGTCGCGGTCGGGATCAGGCCGATGCGGCCGGTCACCGGCGCCACGCGCGAGGCGATCAGCACCGCGTCGAGGCGTCCTCTCACCTCGTCGGTGCGGTCGTCGGGTCCGAGGGGATCGGAGGACTGCAGCGCGAGCGAGTCCTCGATCGTGACGAAGTCGAGCAGACCGTCTTCCGCGGTGCGGACGAGGTCGAGCCAGTACTGCGGGGTGAAGAGCTCGTCGGGGCGTGAGGACGGCTCGCGCCAGGCGGCGGGATGCCAGCCGGCTCCGTCGAGGGCGACGCCGATGCGAAGTCGTGAGGTCATGTGCGGTGCTCCTTGTCTGCGGGGTCGAGTGTCTAGGCGGCGGTCGAAGCGAGGGCGGATGCCGCGGGCGCCCAGCCGAGGCGAGGCAGGACGGCGTGGCGGATGTCGGAGAGGATCTGGCGGTAGTCGTCGAGCGACAGGGCGTACGGCAGGGCGACGCGCAACTCGGTGAGGCCGTCGATCGAGGGATCTGCCAGCAGCCGTTCCGCGATCTCGTCGGCGGTGCCGAACAGATCCTCCTGGAACAGGTGGCCGTTCGTGGCCTGCTCGGTCCGTGCCTGCCGGCTCTCCGCGAACGCGGTGTAGCGCTCGCGCTGCGCCGTCGTCGCGCTGTCGATCGGCAGGATGACTCTTTCGACGCCGACCGCCGGGGCGCCGGGGCCGGTGTGGTGCGCGTAGTAGTCGTCGATGTGCGCGCGCTGGGCAGTCTCGAAGTCGTCGGCGCCGCCGGCAGCCGTGATGTTGCCGAGCAGGAGCTTGAGCCCCTGCTCGGCCGCCCAGCGCACCGACCGGGCGGAGCCGCCGCCCAGCCAGACCCGTTCTCGCAGCCCCTGGATGTGCGGCTGCACACGAGGGGTCTGCGGACCATAGGGGGTGTGGATGTCCTCGCCCAGGGGGCGGCCCTCGAGCGCCTCGAGGAACCGGGCGATCAGCACGTAGGCGTCGATGTCGCCCTCGTCCTCGATCCGGCCGAGGTGTCGCAGCAGCGCACCGTGCGGTGCGGACGAGCTGATCCCGACGTTGAGCCGGCCCTTCGACAGCGCGTCGACCGTGCCGAAGTCCTCGGCGAGCCGGAACGGCGTCTCGTAGCCCAGCGGCACGACCGCGGTCTCGAGGCGGATGGCCTCGGTGCGCTGCGTCGCGGCGGCGAGGAAGGTCAGCGCCGACGAGACTCCGCGCTCCAGGTGACGCTGGCGGATGCCGGCGACCTGCAGCCCGATCTCCTCCGCGAACTCGAACAGCCGCAGCGTGTCCTCGAGCCCGGTCGCCGGATCGGTCTCCGGGTAGTTGCCCGCCAGCGTGAAGCCGGCCTCGATGATCTTCGGCGTCGTCATCAGCTCGCGTCCTTCCAGGCGGCGACCAGAGAGTTCAGTCGCGAGTCCGCGCCGAAGGTGACGTCGTGCACCGTGGTCTGCGTGGACAGGATCGAGGTGAGTTCGTGCACCGGGATCTGGTAATACTGCGAGGCGATGCGCGCCTGAGCGTCGGCGAGGATCTTGTCGCGCGCGGCGGTGTCTCCCGCGGCGAGCTGACCCTGCAGCAGCGCCTCGAGCTCGGGGTCGTCGATGTTGAGCTTGGTGGTCGCGGCCGAGTACTGGGTGCGCAGGACGTCGCCGTCGGCGCGAGACAGGTTGCCCCACACGATGTCGAAGTCACCGGACGCCTGCTTCTCGAGGAACTCGGGCACAGTGCTGCCTTCGAGCTCGACGTCGATGCCGACGGCCTTGAGCTGCTGCTGGATCAGCTCGAGAGAGGTCTGGTTGGGCCCGAAGTTCGTGATCCAGGCGAGCTGGAGGGTGAGCGGCTGGCCGTCCTTGGTGCGGATGCCGTCGGAGCCCTCGGTCCAGCCGGCCTTCTCGAGAAGCTCGGCGGCGTGGTCGGGGTCGTAGGAGAAGTGCTTGCTCTCGTCGGCCCACGACGGGGTGTTCTTCGCGAGAGCGCTGGTGGCGACGTTGAAGAGGTCGTTCAGCGCGGTGTCACGGACGACCTTCGGATCGATCGCCGCCGAGATGGCCTCGCGCACCGCGATGTCCGACACGATCGGGCGGGCGAGGTTGAAGGAGAGCCCGAAGCTGATGCCGGGGTTGCCGCGCGACACGAGCGGGTAGCCCGCATCCTGCAGCGTCTGCACGTCGGTCGGCTGCACGCCGCCGATCACGTCGACCTGGTCGCTCGTGAGACTGCCGGTGCGCACGCTCGCCTCGGGGACGATCTGGAACGTCACGGTGTCGAGGTGCGCGCGGCCGTCGTTGCCGAGCGCCTCCGGCGCCCAGGCGTAGTCCTCGCGTGCGGCGAGAACGGTCTCGACGTCCTTCGTGTAGGTGTCGAGGGTGAACGGTCCGGTTCCGACGACCGCCTTGCCGTCCGCCCGATCCGCGAACGGGACAGCGAGCGTCGCATCGCCGACGATGCCGAGTCCCACGGCCGCGGTCGAGTTGGGGAAGGCGGCGTTCGGGGTCGAGAAGTCGACCTCGACCGTGTCGTCGTCGATGACCTTGGTCTCCTGATAGCCGACGAAGCTGCTGACGGACTGGCTCAGGGCGCCCGCGGCGATGATGTCGTCGAACGTCGCCTTGACGTTCGCCGCGGTGAAGGGTGTGCCGTCGGAGAAGGTGACGTCGTCCCGCAGCTCGAACGTGAAAGCCGTCGCGTCGTCGTTGGCGGTGTACGAGGTCGCGAGCCACGGCTCGAGCTCGCCCGTGTCGGGGTTCTGGTACAGCAACGAGTCGACCAGCTGACGGGTCACGTACCAGGTGTCGTTTCCGGAGCCGATGCCCGAGGGGTTCAGCGAGATCGGGTCGTTGGCGATCGCGAAGGTGAGGTCGCCGCCGTCCACGGGCGTCGCGGCATCGTCCTGCGGGGCGCTCGCGGGGGCGGCACCGGCGCACGCGCTGAGGGCGAGTCCGGCAGCGACGGCGATCGAGGCGGAAAGCGCGACGCGGCCGCGCAGAGGGTGTCGGGTGCGGGTCATGATGGCTCCTAGGTGGGGGTGCAGGTGGGTCAGAGGGCGGCCTGGAGGCGGCCGGGGATCGCGTCGAGGAGTGTGCGGGTGTATTCGGCGCTCGGGTTCTCGAAGATCTCCTCCGCGGGGCCGAGCTCGACGAGCCGGCCGCGCTGCATGACGCCGACGGTGTGAGCGATCTGCCGCACCACGGCGAGGTCGTGCGAGATGAAGAGATAGCTGAGTCCGAACTCGCGCTGGATCGTGCCGAGCAGCGTGAGGATCTGGTGCTGGATCGACACGTCGAGCGCAGACACGGGCTCGTCGAGCACGATGAGCTCGGGCGAGAGGGCGAGTGCGCGGGCGATCGCGACCCGCTGGCGCTGACCGCCGGAGAGCTCGGCCGGACGTCGGTGCAGCGCGGACGAGGGCAGGGCCACGACGTCGATGAGCTCGGCGGCTCGGCTGCGGCGCTGCGCAGCCGAGCCCAGCCGGAACGCCTGCAGAGGGTCGGCGACGATCTCCTCGACGGTCAGGCGCGGGTTGAGAGCCGCGTACGGGTTCTGCTGCACGAGCTGGATCCGTCGGCGCAGCTGGCGCAGGCCTCCGCCGCGCAGATCCGTGACGTCAGCGCCGTCGATGCGGATGCGGCCGGAAGTGGGGTCGGCCAGACGCAGGGCGAGGCGCGCGGTGGTGGTCTTTCCCGATCCGGATTCCCCGACGAGGGCGAGCGTCCGCCCGCGCTCGATGCGGAAGCCCACGCCGTCGACGGCGCGCTGCACGGCGCCGCCCGACCCTGGCAGCGGGAACTCCTTCACGAGCCCCTCGACCTCGAGCACGGGCCCTGCGGGGTGCCGGGCGCCGTCCGCGGTCTCTCGCACCGCGAAGGGATCGCCGGCGCGTCCCTGCAGCACGAGCGGCGGACGCTCGGATGAGGTGATCGGCTCGCGCCGGGCATTCAGGCTGGGAGCGGCGGCGATCAGCTGGCGGGTGTACGGATGCTGAGGCGTGAGCAGCACCTGCTCCGGTGTGCCCTCCTCGACGATCTCGCCCTGGGACATCACGACGATCCGGTCGGCACGATCCCCCGCGACTCCGAGATCGTGAGTGATGAGCAGCAGGCTCGAGCCGCGCTCGCGCTTGAGGTGGTCGAGGTGGTCGAGGATCTGCCGCTGCACCGTGACGTCGAGCGCGCTGGTCGGCTCGTCGGCGATGATCAGCTCGGGGTCGGCGACGATCGCGATCGCGATGAGCACACGCTGGCGCATGCCTCCGGAGAGCTCGTGCGGATACTGGCGGGCCCGCAGCGCCGCGTCGGGGAGCCCCGCCCGTTCGAGCGCCTCCACCGCTCGCTCTGCGGCATCGCGCCGCCCGGCGAGACCGTGCACGCGCAGGACCTCGGCGACCTGTTCGCCGATGCGCTTCACGGGGTTGAGGCTGACCGTGGGGTCCTGCGGCACGAATCCGATCCGGCGCCCGCGGACCGTGCGCAGCGCGGAGCGCGAGGCGGTGGCGAGATCGGCGTCGCCGAAGCGGATGGCGCCGGAGGCGATCCGCGCGGCGTCGGGGAGCAGGCGGATCACGGCGTGCACGGTCGTCGACTTGCCCGATCCTGACTCGCCGACGATCGCGACGGTCTCACCGGGTGCGACGGAAAGGCTCACATCCCGCACCGCCTCGATGGCGCCGCGCGGGGTGCGGTAGGTCACCGACAGCCCGTCGATCTCGAGCAGCGACGTCTGAGCGGTCATCTTGTGGCTCCTTCGGAGTCGAGCCCGCGCGCCAGCCGGTTCGCGGCGAGCACGGTGAGGGCGATGGTGAGGCCGGGGAGCGTGGTGAGCCACCAGGCGTTTCGCAGGAAGTCGCGGCCACCGGACACGAGCGCGCCCCACTCGGGCGCCGGCGCCGGCGCGCCGTAGCCGAGGAAACTGAGCGCCGAGACGGCGAGGATGGCCCCGCCGAACTCGAGCACGCCGAGCACGATGACAGGGCCCGTCGAGTTGGGCAGCACGTGGCGCACGAGCACCCGGAGCCAGCCGTTGCCGGATGCCCTGGCCGCCTCGATGTACGGCGAGCTGCGCACCTTGATGACCTCGGAGCGCATGATGCGCGACACCGATGCGACGCTCGCGACGCCGACCGCGATCGCCACGTTGACCGTGCCGAAGCCGAGCGCGGTGATGAGGGCGAGTGAGAGCAGCAGCCCGGGGATCGCCAGCAGCACGTCGGCGGCGCGCATGATGACGGCATCCGTCCGTCCGCCGGCGAACCCGCTGAGCAGGCCCAGCGCGGAACCCGCGATCAACCCGACGGCGACGGCGATCGCGGCCGCGCTGATGGTGAGGGACGTGCCGTGGACCACGCGCGTGTACAGGTCGCGCCCGATCTGGTCGGTGCCGAACCAGTGCGCCGCGGACGGGCCCTGCAGGTTCTCGGCGGGGACGCCGGCGAGCGGATCGCCGGGTGCGAGGACGCCGGGCCAGACAGCGGCGACGATCACGACGAGCAGCCAGAGCAGAGCGAGGGCGGCGGCGGGGCGACGGGCAAGCCAGCCCAGTGCGCGCGCCCACCGCGTGCGGGAGCCGGAGCGGGAGGCGCGGTCGGCGACGGCATCCGCGAACCGATCGGCGGACGTCGCGCCGAATCCTTCCGCGGGATGCTGGGCGCTGTCGGGCAACAGCGCGGCGGTCTCGCTCATCGTGCGTCCTCCAGTACGGCGTCGATGTCGGGGACGGGGGCCTCCGCGGCCTCGGCGGTCGGTGCGACGGCGGGGGAGGCGGGGGCCTGACGGCGGCGGCGCGGTGCCGCCGTCAGCTGGATGCGCGGGTCGAGCAGCGGGTAGACGAGGTCGACCGCGAGATTGGCGAGCACGAACGCCGCGGCCGCGAACAGCACGATGCCCTGCACGACGGGGATGTCCTGCTGCTGCACCGCCGATGCGGTGACGCGGCCGATGCCGGGGCGGGAGAACACGGTCTCCGTCACCACGGTGCCGCTGAGCAGCTGTCCGACGATGAGCCCGGTCATGGTGATCGCAGGCAGGGCCGCGTTGCGAAGGGCGTGCCGCAGGTGCACCCGACGGCGGTCGGCGCCCTTGGCCTTCGCGGTGTCGATGTACGGCTCGCGGAGAGAGGTCGCCAGACTCTTCGACAGCAGCTGGGCGATCATCGCACCGGTGGGCAGGGCCAGCGTGATCGAGGGCAGCACCAGGGAGGCGATGCTCTTGTCGCCCATGGCCGGGAAGAGCGGCAGCTGGAACGAGAACCACTGGATGAGCATCAGACCGAACCAGAACGACGGGATCGCGACGCCGAGCGGAGGCAGCCCGAGCAACAGCGTCGACAGCGCCCGGCTGCGGACGTAGGTGGCGAGCACGGCGAGTCCGGTGCCGGTCAGCACCGCGAGCAGGAAGCCGAGCCCGGCGAGCTGCAGCGTCGGCGGGATGGCCTCGCCGATCACCTGCGCGACCGGCCGGCCGGTGGCGATCGAGCTTCCGAAGTCTCCCGTGAGCACGCCGCCGAGACGGAGCAGATACTGCACGACGAGCGGCTGATCGAGACCGTAGTGCGCCTTCAGCTCGGCGAGCTGCTCGGGGGTGATGTCGCTCGCGTCGCCACCGGCGAGCAGGGCGACGGGATCGCTCGGCAGCGCGTACAGCACGATGAACGAGACGGTGTAGGCCGCCCAGAGCACGAGCAGCGACTGGCCGAGCCGTGAGGAGACATAGCGCGCGATCGTCGATGCGGGTCTGGTCGCAGCGGGCATGGCGGGGCTCCTTCCGTGGTTGCAGCGATGGTGCGGCGGGATGCCGATGGGCGATGTTCTCACCGTCTGGACGCTCTTCCGAGGCCGAGGGTCATGTGCTGACGCGCGCGGTCGGAGAACGACTCCGACCGTTACGCGCCGACGCGTTCGGTCATGAGGCGACACAGTGGGCATCGATCGGCACCCGGCCGCACGGCGTGCTCCTAACGTGGGGGCACGCCAGATCGACACCTCGACGAAACGGAAGATCCATGTCGCACACGCCTTCAGAGGACGTCCTCGACAACCCGGCCTGGCACGCGCTCACCGGGCCGCACGCCTCCTTCGCGATCGGCGACGACCTCGCGCGGCGCTACCCGTCGGAAGTCGCCCCCTTCGTCGCGGTCCGCACGTGGGAAGACCCACGGGTCTGGCAGGCGCTCACGGAGCTGGTGGGGCCAGGCGAGGAGATCGGCATCTCCGGAGCCGATCCCGATCTCCCCGAAGGGTGGGAGGAGCTGGGCCGCGGAGACGGCGTGCAGCTCGTGCAGACGGATGCTCTGCACGCCCGCCCCGACGAGGAGGCCGTGCTGCTGGGGGCCGAGGACGTGCCCGAGATGCTCGCGCTCGTCGAGCGCAACCAGCCGGGGCCCTTCCGCCCTCGCACCCACGAACTCGGCCGCTACATCGGCATCCGCCGCGAGGGCAAGCTGATCGCGATGGCGGGCGAGCGCCTGCACCCCGAGGGATGGACCGAGATCAGCGCGGTCGCCACGGATGCCGAGCATCGTGGACAGGGCATCGCCTCGCGGCTCGTGCTCGACGTCGCCTTCCACATCCAGCAGCGCGGCGACCGCGCCCTGCTGCACGCCGCGGCGACCAACGTCGGCGCGATCCGCGTCTACGAGCGGCTGGGCTTCGCCCTGCGCCGCCGCACGACCTTCCTCGCGGTGCGAACGCCTGTCGGCGACCGCATCCTCGCGGGCTGAAAGAACCCGCAGGACCCGCGTCCTGCTGATCGAAAGGAACGACCGATGACCGAGAAGGTGCACATCGCCGTCGCGCTCGACGGTGCGGGCTGGCACCCTGCTGCCTGGCGCGAGCCCACGGCGCGACCGACCGAGCTCACCACGCCGGGTTACTGGCGCGACCTCGTGCGCGCAGCCGACGACGCGGGACTCGTGCTCGCGACCATCGAAGACGCGCTCACGCTCGAGGGCCGCACGACGGAGTCGGATGCCGGCATCCGCCGCGACCGCGTGCGGGGACGCCTCGATGCACTGCTCGTCGCCTCGTTCCTCGCCCCGCTCACGCGGCGGATCGGCCTGGTGCCGACTCTCACCACGACGCATCCCGAGCCGTTCCACCTCGCCACCGGCCTGCAGACCCTCGATCACGCGAGCCTCGGACGAGCCGGCGCGCGCATCGTCGCCGGCTCCTCTCCGCAGGAGCGGGCGAACTTCGGCCGTCGCAGCGACGGACCGGCAGGTTTTCCTGCATCCGGTCGCGTCGAAGACGATCCGGCGTGGGAAGCCGCCTTCCGCGAGGCGGGTGAGGTCGTCGAGGCCATCCGCGTGCTCGCCGACTCCTGGGAGGACGACGCGATCATCCGCGACGTCGAGTCCGGCCGCTTCCTCGATCGGGAGCGCGTGCACAACGCCGACTTCGAGGGGGAGTTCTTCTCGATCACGGGCGCCTCGATCGTGCCGCGCTCGCCGCAGGGGCAGCCGCTGATCACGGCCCTGGCGCACCAGAGCATCCCCTATCGGTTCGCCGCGGAGCACGCGGACGTGGTGTTCATCACCCCGCGAGATGCCGAGGATGCCGCGTCGATCATCGTCGAGGTCGCTCGGGCCGCGGCAGAGGTGCGCGAGGAGTCGGAGCCGCTGCGCGTGTTCGCGGACCTCCTCGTGCTGATCGAGGACACCACGCAGCAGGCGCACGCGACCTGGAACCGCCTCGAGGAGCGCGCGCAGATCTCCACCGACGCGCGCGTCGTGATCGGCACGGCCGAGACGGTGGCCGATGAGATCCGCGCCCTCGCCACCGCCGGAGTCGACGGCATCCGCCTGCGCCCTGCCCGCCTGCCCGCCGATCTCGTGGCGATCACCGAGCAGCTGGTCCCGCTGCTCGAGGCCGCGGGGGTCCTGCACCAGGACGACGGCGCACCCACCCTGCGGCAGCGGCTCGGATTGCCCCGCCGCGTCAGCCGCTTCGCCGCACAGGAGGTCTTCGCATGAGCCGCCGCATCCATCTCGCCGCGCACTTCCCCGGTGTGAACAACACCACGGTGTGGACCGACCCGACGGCGGGAAGCCAGATCGACTTCTCGTCGTTCGAGTACTTCGCGCGGAACGCCGAGCGGGGACTGTTCGACTACCTGTTCCTGGCAGAGGGGCTGCGGCTCCGCGAGCACCGAGGCCGCATCCACGACCTCGATGTGCTCGGCCGCCCGAACACCCTGGCGATCCTCGCGGCGCTCGCCGGGGTCACCGAGAACATCGGCCTCGTCGGCACGCTGAGCACGACGTTCAACGAGCCCTACGAACTGGCGCGCCAGCTCGCGACTCTCGACCATCTCTCGAACGGCCGGGCTGGATGGAACGCCGTCACCAGCTCCGACGCGTTCCACGGAGCCAACTTCCGCCGCGGCGGTTTCCTCGACCATGGCGACCGCTACCGGAGGGCGGCCGAGTTCGCCGAGCTGTCGAAGCGGCTGTGGTCGTCGTGGCGCGAAGACGCGATCATCGCGGATGCCGAGACCGGCGAGTTCCTGCGTCGCGACGCCGTCGAGCAGGTCGTGCACACCAGCGACCTGTTCGACATCGACGCGCGCTTCGACGTGCCGCGCTCCCCGCAGAACCGCCCCCTCATCGTGCAGGCGGGTGATTCGGCCGACGGCCGCGATTTCGCCACGGCGCACGCCGACGTGATCTTCTCGCTGCACACCGAGTTCGAGGATGCGCAGGATTTCTACCGCGATGTGAAGGGCCGTCTGGCTGCGGTGGGGCGTCAGGAGGACGACCTCAAGATCCTGCCCGCAGCATCCTTCGTGCTGGGCGACACTCTCGAGGAGGCGCGCGAGCGCTCGCGCGAGATCGCGCTCGCCCAGGTGCGCCCGGAGACCGCGATCACGTACCTCGAGCAGGTGTGGAACCGCGATTTCAGCGGCTACGACCCCGACGGGCCGTTGCCCGACGTCGATCCGGACACGGGGCCCGAGTCCGCGCAGGGCTTCGCGAATCGACACGCGGCCGTGCGCAGCCGCATCGCCAAGCTCCGCGAGGTCGCCGAGACCGAGAAGCTCAGCATCCGCGATCTGATCATCAGGCTCACCGCGAACCACACCTTCGTCGGCACGCCCGGCCAGGTGGCGGCCGACATCGACCGCTATGTGCAGGAGCGCGCGACCGACGGCTTCACGGTCGTCGGCCACCTCACACCTCACGGGCTCGACGAGTTCACCGACCGGGTCATCCCGCTGCTGCAGGAACGCGGCACGTACCGCGAGTCGTATGAGGAAGGTGCGACACTGCGCGAGACGCTCGGCGTCGCCGGCGAGCCTGTCGCCGTCTGACGGGCGACAGGCGCACGCGGGGCCGGGATCAGGATGCCGTGATCTCGGCCTCGAGCGCGTCGAGCAGCTGCGTCCACCCGGGCTCCAACCCCGCGACCGCGGGTGCGGCTGCGTCCTGCACCTCGGAGACCTCGATCTCCAGGACGAGGACGGTGGCCGGCCCTTCTTGGCGGAGGGTGACGGTGTGCCGGGCATGGAAGAGCGGGGCGCCGTCCTCGCCGAGCGGAGCGAGCTCGAAGACCAGCCGCTCGGGGGCGTCGGCCACCAGCATCCGTCCGGCCGAGCTGTAGCGTGTCTCGCCCTCGCGAAGGACAAGCCTGATGTCCGAGCAGGCCTCGGGGGAGAGCTCGAAGGCGTCGACCGTGAAGTGGCGGGGCGCCCACCATCCCGCGGCGAGGACGGGGTCGGTCCAGGCCTTCCAGACCTCATCGGCGGATGCGGCGATCGTGCGCGAGAACACCATCGGCGGCCGCTCGTCGTGCGCGGTGCGCGCTTCTTCCTCGCGGATCGCGGCGGCGTAGCTGTCGAGCACCGCATCATCGGCCGAGGGAGCGGCGAGGCCTGCGAAGTGCGCGGCGAGACGCGTCATCATGTCTCGGTCGATGCCGGCGATGCGTCGTCGGCCGAGCTTGTGCACGCGGATCACGCCCGCGGTCTCCAGCGCCTGGATGTGCTTCGTCGTCTGCGGCTGCAGGGCGCCGATCGCGGCCTGCACCTCGGAGACGGTGCAGGCGCGATCGGCGAGGAGCTCGAGAATCCGGAATCGCGTGGGCTCGGCGATCACGGCGAGAGCTCGCTGGATGCCGGGCTCGGTCATTCTGCCGCGACCAGTGCCGCGAGGTTGTCGAGTTCGTTGGTGCGCCCCTGCGTCAGGCGCTCCGTCCAGACCTCGTCGTGCAGCGGCTCGATGTGCATCACGATGCGCGTTCCCTCGCCTTCGGGGCTGAGCTCGACCACAGTGAGGTGCTCGTACGTCTCGTGGTCCGGAACGAAGTCGATCACCGAACGGTAGGAGAGCCGGGAAGGCTCCTCCACATCGACGAAGAACTTGCGGGACTCAGTGGCGAGCGGCATGCCGTACTGCTCCATGAAGGCGATCTGCTCGGGGGCGACGGCGGTCATGGTGTACACGAGCTCGCCGCCCGGGCGCAGGTCGAGGCGGGTGACGTCGGTGCGGAATCCCTCGGGAGCCCACCAGGCGGAGATCCCCTGCGGGGTGGTCCACAGCTCCCAGACGCGCGAGGGAGATGCGGCAACGGTGCGTTCGATGATGTTGTCCATGCGGATCACGATACATTCGTCTAAACGAATGTGTCAAGGGTTCTTCCGTACGCCTGATCAGCGCCGAAGGGCCTTGTCGATCGCGCTCTCCAGGTCGCCCCATGCGGTGAGCTCGAGCAGCTCGCCGTCGATGAAGAACGAGGGCGTGCTCCGCACGCCGAGGGCCTCTCCATCCGCCTTGTCCGAGAGGATGCGATCGAGCGTCGCGGGATCGGCGATCGCCTCGTCGTAGGCCGCCATGTCGAGGCCGAGGCCGACGGCGAGCTCGCGGAACACCGCGGGCGTCTCCGTCTGCTGGCCCGCCCACTGCTGCTGGGTCTCGAAGAGCGTGCGGTACATGTCTTCGAAGCGGTCCTGCTGCGCGGCCGCCTCCGCGGCCAGCGCCGCCTGCGTGGAGTTGATGTGCCCTGGTAGCGGGAAGTAGCGCACGACATAGGTGATGTCGCCGGCGTGCTTCTCGCGCAGGTCCTCGACGATCGGGAAGAACCGCACGCACGACGGGCACTCGAAGTCGAGGAACTCGACGACGGTGACGCCATCCGCTCCCGCGTCATCGAGGACGTGCGAGTCGGGGCGGACCGTCTCGCCGCCTCCCGCGGGCTTCTGGGCCTGTTGATTCATCGCGTAGGCGATGGCGGCGATGGCGAGCAGGACGACGACGGCGATGCTGATGATGACAGCTTTGAACGAGGTCTTCATGGGGTCTCCAGACACAGGGGTGATCGATTCGGGGCAGCGCGGAGCGCCCGGAATCAGGTCCGTGAGACGGAGAGCTGCGTGAGAGTGAGGGGCTGCAGGAGCGTCGCGGGCCCGGCACGGGGAGGAGCGGATGCCGTGGCGACGCGTCCGAGACGGAACATCGTCAGGGAGCGGAGCATCCGCCGCGCGGTCAGCACCAGGAGGAAGACGAGGAGAGCGCAGGCGCCGACGATTCCGAGGTCGGCGGCCGCGACGTCGTCGACCGCGGTGACCTCCTGATGACCGGAGACCGAGCTCGCCGAGACGCCCGACGCCACGCAGAGAGCAGGGCCCGTGCGGCTCTCGCCGTGCGAGTCCGACCATGCGCCGACGAGAAGCAGCATCGCGAGGCCGAGCGCGATGGCGATCCTGACGATCAGCATCCGCTCGCTCCGGTGCGCGATCTGCGGGCGAGGCATGGTCCGCGCAGTCTAACAACGCAGGCCCTCGTCGTCACGACGCGCTTACACTGAAAGGGTGGCGAGACTGTTGATCGTCGGCGGTTTCCTGGCCGCCGTCTTCTGGGTGTACAGCATCGTCGACTGCGCCGTGCAGCCGGCGACGCGGCACCGTGGCGTGCCCAAGGGCGTGTGGATCGCGATCGTCATCATCGTCCCGGTGGTCGGCGGGATCCTCTGGTTCACGATCGGGCGCCGGCGCGCCGATGACCAGGACGCGCGGCCCTACGCGCCCGACGACGACCCCGCGTTCCTGCGGAGCATCAACAAGAAGGAGCAGGACGCCCGCATCGCCGAGCTCGAGGCCGAACTCGCCCGTCTCGAAGACGAGGGCGACGCCCCGGACACGCGTCCGTGACGGCCTCTCCGGCATCGGATGCCGCGGCATCCCTGATCGCAGACCTCATCGCGCACGGCGTGCGCGATCTGGTGCTCTCTCCCGGTTCTCGCTCTCAGGCCCTCGCGCTCGCAGCTGTGCACTTCCACGGACGCGGCCTGCTCCGCGTGCACGTGCGCATCGACGAGCGCGTCGCCGGATTCACCGCGCTCGGGCTCTCGCGCGAGACGGGAGTGCCGACCGCGATCGTCTGCACCTCGGGAACCGCCGTGGCCAATCTGCTCCCCGCCGTCATGGAGGCCTTCCACGCCGGTGTCCCGCTCCTGCTCCTCACAGCCGACCGTCCTCCCGAGCTTCGCGGCATCGCGGCCAACCAGGCCACGATCCAGCCCGGAGTGTTCGGCCCGTTCGCGCGGCTCTCGCTCGACGCACCCGTGCCTGGTGACGGGGGATGGTCGGATCTCGCGGCCCGCGCCGTCGCGGTGGCGTGCGGAGCGGATGCCGAGCACGGCCTCCCGGGCATCGCCGGCCCCGTGCACCTGAACCTGCCGTCGCGTGAGCCGCTGTCGGGAGAGGTGCCGGTCGTCGAGGTCACGCCGGGCGCCTCGCCTGCCCCGCTCGCGGCGCCCGCCACGGTGCTCGAGCAGGGGCCGCGCACGGTCGTGATCGCCGGAGCCGACGCCGGCCCCGGCGCCGAGGAGATCGCGCACCAGGGTTCCTGGCCGCTGATCGCGGAGATCGTGAGCGGCGCGCGGTTCGGGCGCCGGCTCGTGCACGGCTACCGGTCCCTGCTGAACGACCCCGGCTTCGGCGGGCGCATCGAACGAGCCGTGGTGCTCGGGCACCCGACCCTCAGCCGCGAGGTCGCCCGCCTGCTCTCCCGCCGCGACGTCGAGGTGATCGCCGTGCGGAGGGGGGGAGAAGAGCTGAACCTGAACGGGCGCACCGCGCCCGCGGCATCCGTCTCCGTCGCACAGGGAGAGGCGGATCGCGAGTGGCTCGGCGAGTGGATGACGGCATCCGCGTCGCTCGCGATCGATCTCAGCGAGCAGGCGCCGGATGCCGATGGCCTCGCCTCGACGGACTTCGCCGCTCGTCGCGACGCCGTGCAGGTCGAGCTCGAGGCGGTGCGCCGACCGCTGGATCGCGAACTCCTCGTCGACGCCGTATGGCGGGCGACCTGGCCGCACGACCGTCTCGTGTTCGGGTCGTCGCGGCTCGTTCGCGTCGCCGACTCCGTGCTCGGCGGCAAGAAGGTGCCGGTGCATGCGAACCGCGGCCTCGCGGGCATCGACGGGACGATCGCGACCGCGACCGGGATCGCGGCGGCCTCGCAGGCCGATGGCGCGCAGGGGGTCACGCGGGTGCTGCTCGGAGACCTGGCCTTCCTGCACGACGTCGGCGCGCTGCTCCTGCCGCCCGACGAAGCCGAGCCGCGGCTGCAGGTGATCGTGGGCAACGACGGCGGCGGCACGATATTCGACGGGCTGGAGGTTGCGGCATCCGCCCCCGCCGCCGACCTGGATCGAGCCTTCTACACCCCGCACGGTATGCGCTTCGAGCAGCTCGCGCTCGCCTACGGCTGGACGTACCAGCGCGTGACGACCAGAGCCGCGCTCGATCAGGTGCTCACCACGCCCGTTACCGGACGACAGCTGATCGAGGTGCCGTTGCCGCGCTGACTGGCATGATGTGTGCATGAACGCACACGCCTGGACACGCGAGCTGCAGGTCGGAGACGGATTCCGCCTCGCCGACGTCGACCCCGGAAGCAAGCCCGGGTTCTCCGGGGGCAAGGCCGAGGGCGCCCGCGCGCTCGCGGCGGGGCTCGACGATCTCAACGAGCTGCAGGAGCGGCTGTTCGCCGAGAGCCGCGCGGGCGTCGCGAAGGACGCGGTGCTGCTCGTGCTGCAGGCGATGGACTCGGCCGGCAAGGGCGGCATCGTGCGGCACGTCGTCGGCGGCGTCGACCCGCAGGGCGTCTCGCTCACGGCGTTCAAGGCTCCGACCGACGAGGAGCGCGCGCACGACTTCCTGTGGCGGGTCGAGAAGCGGCTGCCGGAGCCGGGATTCATCGGAGTGTTCGACCGCTCGCACTACGAGGACGTGCTGATCGGTCGCGTGCGGGGGCTCGCGACGCCCGAGGAGATCGAGCGCCGATACGCGGCGATCAACGAGTTCGAGGCGGATGCCGCCGCATCCGGCATCCGGATCGTCAAGGTCATGCTGCACATCTCGCGCGAGGAGCAGAAGGAGCGGCTCATGGAGCGGCTCGATCGGCCCGACAAGCACTGGAAGTACAACCCCGGCGACGTGGACGAGCGGATGCTGTGGGACGAGTACATGGCCGCATACCAGACGGTGTTCGAGCGCACGTCGACCGAGGTGGCGCCGTGGCACGTGGTTCCCGCGAACGCGAAGTGGTACGCCCGGCTCGCCGTGCAGGAGCTGCTCCTCGCCGCTCTCGAGGACATCGATCCGCAGTGGCCGAAGGCCGACTTCGACGTGGAGGCTGAGAAGAAGCGCCTCGCCGCGAGCTGAGCCGCGCCTCGGGATCGCCTCCGGTCGCCCCGCGAGGGAGCACAGTGCCCGAGACTCGGCGGCTTCAGGCGAGAGCGTCGACGAGCGGGCGGAACTTCACCCGTGTCTCCAGCAGCTCCGACTCGGGATCGGACCCCGCGACGATTCCTGCTCCGGCATACGCCGTCACCGCGATCTCGCCTGCGCCCCCCGTGAACTGCGCGCAGCGCAGCGCGATCGCCCATTCGCCGTTGCCCGCGGCGTCGACCCAGCCGACCGGCCCGGCATAGCGGCCGCGGTCGAAGGGCTCGAGCTGCCGGATCGCCGCGATCGCCGCGACGGTCGGCGTGCCTGCGACGGCCGCGGTGGGGTGCAGCGCCCCCACGAGATCGAGCGACGACTCGCCCTCTGCCAGTTCGCCCTCGACGTCGGTCGCGAGATGGAACAGGTTCGGCAGCTTCAGCAGGAACGGCTGCTCGCTCGCGGCGAGCACCCGCGTGTGCGGACGCAGCGAGGCGAGCACGCTCTGCACGGCGTACTCGTGCTCGTCGAGATCCTTCGTGCTCGACGCCAGATGCGCCGACGCGGCGGTGTCCGCGTCGGCATCCGCCCCTCGCCCTATCGTGCCTGCGAGCACGCGGGCGGTCACCGTGCGGTTCTGCACCGTCACCAGCGTCTCGGGGCTCGCCCCGATGAGCCCGTCGACTGCGAACGCCCAGGTGTCGGGGTAGCCGGTCGAGAGCGCGCGAACCAGCCGGCGCAGGTCCGACCCCGCAGGGATGCTGCCGGTGAGGTCGCGCGCGAGCACGACCTTGCTGAGCTCGCCGTCCGCGATGCGGGCGAGGGCGCCGCGCACCGAGTCCTGATAGCCCTGCGGGCTCTGCGCGCCCGGGCCTACGGTGCCCGCCCAGTGCGGGCCGTACGTCTTGGCGGCCGGGGCGGTCGAAGGCGCGGAATCGGCAGTGCGGATGCGGGTCAGCCAGCTGCGTCCGCGGTGGCGCCCGATGACCGCGGAGGGGACGAGGAGCACGCTGTCGGCGATCGAGTGCTCATCGAAGGCGAGCGCGCCGAATCCGACCAGGCCGGTGCCGGGAAGCCCCAGCGGATCATCGATGTCGGCATCCTGAGCGAGCTGCCGCCAGGCGGAGGCGATGATGGCCGAGCGTGCTGCGTCCGTGCCGGCCGGAACACGGATGGCGGTCACGATCCGGTCGCCTGCCGCGACGATCCCGTCGCCGCGGCGCAGCCAGGCGAGGGGCTGATCGGGGTCGGCGTACGCCAGAAGATCTTCGACCGGGTCGATCTCGCGGGTCTCCACGACCAGCTTCGTGCTCACCCCTCCAGCCTACCTTCGGCGTGAGTTCGGGATTCCGTTGCGACCTCCGGATTCGCTCGCGAAACCCCCGCCCCTGCACGCGGATGTCATGCGGTACTCCCGACCTCACGCGAGATTCCCGATCTCGCCCAGGGCGACGGCGGATGGCGGTTGCGGGCGCAGGCATACGCTGAGGGCATGAGCGATGCACGTCCTGCGCCCGGCACCGAGATGATCACGCAGTGGAGCAAGTGGGACGGCTCTGCGCACTGGCGGCACGAGTGCGTGTACCTGGGCGCCGACGAATGGGGCGACTGGATCGGCCAGCCCGTCGGCTGGCACAGCGCGCGTCCCGGTCGGGAGTACACGACCTGGAGCCCGAACGTGACCCTGATCCCCGCGGACCGGCAGGACTACGCGCTCACGGTGAACCGCGACCACCCCAAGGGCATGCGCATCTACATCGACCTGGGGTGGGAGGTGCGCTGGTCCGACGATCCGCTGCTCGCGGTCGGGATCGATATGGACCTCGACGTGGTCCGGGTCGTGGGGGAGCGCGGCACCTGGGTCGACGACCGCGACGAGTGGGCCGAGCACAGCGCAGAATTCGGCTATCCGTCCGAGATCATGACGCACCTCGAAGCGCTGGCGCTCGAGCTCGAGCAGCAGGTGCGTGCGCAGCATCCGCCCTTCGATGACGCCACCGCCGACGTCTGGCTCGACCGGCTCGCGGCGCTCGGCCTCGATCGGCCCGCCGAGCCCGGCGGAGTCCACAGCGAGCCCGCCTAGACTTCACTCATGACCCCGAACGAGCCCAATCGCGCAGATCTCGGCAAGGACCCCGCCCGCGTCAGCGGCATGTTCGATCAGGTCGCCGCAGGCTACGACCGCACGAACACGGCGATGACCGTCGGCAACGACGCGCTCTGGCGCGCCGCCACCACCCGAGCGGTCGCCCCTAAGCCGGGGGAGCGCATCCTCGATCTCGGCGCGGGCACCGCCTCGTCGTCGGCGTCCCTCGCTCGCAGCGGCGCCGAGGTCGTCGCCGCCGACTTCTCGCCCGGCATGCTCGCAGAGGGCAAGCGCCGCCACGGGGGCATGCGCAACCTGTCATTCGTCGAAGCGGATGCCACGAGCCTCCCCTTCGGCGACGCGGAGTTCGACGCCGTCACGATGTCGTACGCGCTGCGCAACGTGAACGATCCGAAGAAGGCGCTGCGGGAGCTCTTCCGCGTCACCAAGCCCGGCGGCCGCCTTGTGATCAACGAGTTCTCCACGCCCCCGGGGAAGCTGTTCCGCGGCGCCTACCGGTTCTACAACGCGCAGGTGCTGCCGCGGGTCGCCCGGGTGGCCGGCACGAACGGCGACGCCTACGACTACCTGAACGAGTCGATCAGAGACTGGCCCGACCAGCGCGCCCTGTCGTCGTGGATCCGCGAGGCGGGCTGGACGGACGTCGCGTACCGCAATCTGTCCTTCGGAATCGTCGCCCTGCACCGGGCCCGCAAGCCCCAGTGATCGCACCCAGGTAGGCTGGATCCGTGACTTCGAGCCCCATCGCCCCGGGTTCGCGACTGGCGAGCCGTCTCGGCTTCAGCGACCGCATCTTCATCGGTCCTGCCGCCCGTCGTGTCGCCCGCTCCATCGAAGACGGTCTCGAGCTCGTGGAGACGGGTCTCGCCGAAGATGTGCGCGTCGCCGATCCGCTCGCCGACGTGACCAGCCGGTACCTCTACGAGGCCGGTGGCAAGCGCATCCGCCCCGTGCTCACTCTGCTCGCCGCCCAGCTCGGCGAGGGCAACACCGATGCCGTGATCGACATCGCCAAGGCGCTGGAGATCACCCACCTCGGCTCGCTGTACCACGACGACGTCATGGACGGCGCCGACCGCCGCCGCGGTGTTCCCGCGGCGCAGACGGTGTGGGGCAACAACATCGCGATCCTCACGGGCGACATCCTGTTCTCCCGGGCCAGCCAGCTCATGGCCCGCCACGGCGACCGTGCCATCCGCCTGCAGGCCGACACCTTCGAGCGGCTCGTGCTCGGCCAGATGCACGAGACGCTGGGTGCGCAGCCCGGCGACGATGCGATCGAGTTCTACATCCAGGTGCTCGCCGACAAGACCGGCTCCCTCATCGCCGCCGCGACGCAGGCCGGCGTGATCTTCTCGCACGCGCCCAGCGAGTACGAGGAGCCGATGCGGGTCTACGGCGAGAAGATCGGCGTCGCGTTCCAGCTGCTCGACGACGTGATCGACCTCTCCGCCAAGCCGGAGGACACCGGCAAGGTGCCTGGCACCGATCTCCGCGCCGGTGTTCCGACCATGCCGTACCTGCTGCTGAAGGCCGAGAGCGACACGGCATCCGCCGATCTGGCCGCGCGCATCGACGAGGGCGTCTCCCGCATCGCCGAGGGCGCCGACCCCTCGATCCTCGACGGGCCGCTCACGGAGCTGCGCGACCACGCCTCCACGCAGAAGACCCTCGAGCTCGCGCTCACCTGGACCCGCGACGCGATCGACGCGCTCGCGCCGCTGCCCAAGGGCACCGTGCGCGAGGCTCTCACCCGCTTCGCCGAGTCGCTCGCCGAGCGCTCCCGCTGACCCCATGCCGCCGCGCACACGCGCAGCGTGAGGAAAGGACCCTCATGACCAAGCTCAGACTCGCCATCGTCGGTGCAGGCCCCGCCGGCATCTACGCCGCCGACATCCTGCTCAAGGCCGAGCGCAAGTTCGACGTCTCGATCGATCTGTTCGAGCAGCTGCCCGCTCCCTACGGTCTGGTCCGCTACGGCGTCGCCCCCGATCACCCCCGCATCAAGGGCATCATCACGGCGCTTCGCGACGTGCTCGACCGCGGCGACATCCGCCTGTTCGGCAACGTCCGCTTCGGCGAGGACATCACGCTCGAGGATCTCAAGAAGCACTACAACGCGGTGATCTTCGCCACCGGCGCGATCCGCGACACCGCCCTCGACATCCCCGGCGTCGACGCCGTGGCCTCCTACGGGGCGGCGGACTACGTCAGCTGGTTCGACGGTCATCCCGACGTGCCGCGCGAGTGGCCGCTCGACGCGGAGTCGGTCGGAGTGCTGGGCAACGGAAACGTCGCGCTCGACGTGGCTCGCATGCTCGCGAAGCACGCCGAGGACCTGCTCGTCACCGAGGTGCCGGAGAACGTGTACGAGGGTCTCAAGGCGAGCCGGGTGACCGATGTGCACGTGTTCGGCCGCCGCGGGCCCGCGCAGGTGAAGTTCACCCCGCTCGAGCTGCGCGAGCTCGGAGAGCTGCGCGATGTCGACATGGTCGTCTACGACGAGGACTTCGACTACGACGAGGCGTCGAAGGATGCCGTGGCCAGCAACAAGCAGGTCATGGTCATCGACCGCGTGCTGCAGTCGTGGCGCAAGCGCGATTCCGTCAACAACGCGGGCGGCACCGCATCCCGTCGCCTGCACCTGCACTTCTGGGCGCGTCCGGTCGAGGTCCGCAAGGATGAGGACGGCCGCGTCGCGGCTCTCGTGTACGAGCGCACCCAGCCCGACGGGCAGGGCGGAGCGATCGGCACCGGCGAGCTGCGCGAGGTGCCGATGCAGGCCCTGTACCGCGCGATCGGGTACTTCGGCTCGCCGCTTCCCGGCGTGCCCTTCGACAAGAAGCACGGCGTCATCCCGAACCGCGAGGGCCAGGTGCTCGCGAAGGACTCGAACCAGCGCGTGCCCGGCATCTATGCGACCGGCTGGATCAAGCGCGGACCGGTCGGCCTGATCGGCCACACCAAGTCCGACGCGATGGAGACCGTGCGTCACATCATCAACGACCAGGGCTCCTGGTGGCAGCCCGAGGATCCCTCAGAGGACTCGATCCCCGCTCTGCTCGAGGAGCGCGGCGTGAAGTGGACCGACCTCGAGGGCTGGCACCGGCTCGACGAGCACGAGATCGCGCTCGGCGCGCCGCAGGAGCGCGCCCGCGTCAAGGTCGTGCCGCGCGAGGAGATGGTGCGGGTCTCCCGCGGCGAACGAACTCTGGGTTCCTGAGCCCGTCGAAGGACGGCTAGCCTGGCCGCATGCCTGAGTGGATCCCCGACGTCCTCGGCGACGAGTTCTCGCAGCTGACGCTCGAACTGGCAGAGGACCACGAGGGGCCGGTCGTGGCGACCCTGGTGAGAGCGCTGCCGGCCAAAACGGGGTGGTGGGAGCGGCTTCGGAGCCAGCGCCGCCTGCTCGATGACGTCGACGTCCTCTACGTGCACGGCTGGTCGGACTACTTCTTCCAGAAGCGCCTGGCCCGGTTCTGGACGGCGCGCGGCGCGCGGTTCTTCGCTCTCGATCTGCGCAAGTACGGGCGCAGCCTGAGAGAGGGCCAGACACCTGGATACATCACCGACCTCACCGCCTACGATGAGGACATCGAGGCCGCGCTCGAGGCCATGGGGCGCGGTGCGGAAGGCACGGCATCCGCTCGTCGCCTGGTGCTGCTCGGACACTCGACCGGAGGACTCACGCTGAGCCTGTGGGCGTCGCGTCATCCGGGCGCGGCGGATGCCGTCATCCTGAACAGCCCGTGGCTGGAATTCCAGGTGGCGTCGGTGAGGCCACTGATCACGCCGGTCGCCGGGCTGCAGGCGCGGCTGCGTCCGCTCGAGGCCGCCCCGCAGGTCGATCTGGGCTACTACACGCGTGCGCAGCAGGAGGTCGCTGATCCCTCCGATCCGATGGAGGTGAATCCGCTCTGGCGACCGGCGCAGACGATGGCCGTGTACGCCGGCTGGTTCCACGCGATCCTCGCCGGGCACGCCAAGGTCGCCGCCGGCCTATCGATCCCGGCGCCCGTGTGCGTGCTGCTGTCGGCCCGCTCAGCGACGCCCACCCGCTGGTCCGCCGATCTCACCTCCGCCGACACCGTGCTCGTCGTCGACGACATCGCGAAGGCCGCGTTGAAGCTCGGCCCGAGCGTCACGGTCGAGCGGATCGATGGAGCGCTGCACGACGTGTTCCTCTCGCGACATGACGCCCGCGAGGAGGCCTACGCGCGGATGGACCGCTGGGTGCGCGGCTGGGCTGTGACCGCTCAGACGTAGTGCATCGCCCTGGCGAGCTGTTCCGCGCGATCGCCGTCGCCGTCGAGAACGGCGTCGCGGAAGTCGCGATAGATCTGGTGCATCCGCTCGCGGTCGTCTTCCGGGATCACCCAGTCCCGCAGGTTGCGGAACAGGCTGACGCCGGCATCTTGTATCAGCGCCCGCTGCTGCGTGTTGTCGCAGTGCTCGCTGAGATATGAGAACACCGCCCACCGCGTGCGGGAGATCTCCGGCCCTTCCTGCGCCGTGAGCATCTGCTCGGCGAGCTCCGCCAGACGAGCGCGCTCGGCGTCGCCGATGCGGGCCAGGCCCATGCGCGTCGTGACGCCGGCCTGATATCCGGCGAACTCCAGCGTCTGCGCGATGATCGCCGGCGTGACGGCGGTGACCTCGGTGTACCTGCTCGGGTACATCGTCACCATGCCCAGCCGCTCAAGTCGCTGCAGAGCCTCGCGGACCGGCGTCCTCGACACGTGCAGCTCATCGGCGACCTCGACGTCGCGGATGCGCTGCCCCGGCGCGAGAGTGCCGTCGATGATCCGCGACGCGATGTGCGTGAAGACCTCCTCGGCGAGCAGCTGCTTCGTCTCGCCCTGCCCGGATCCCAGTCCTTTTCTCATCATGGATCGCCCCCAGTTGCATGTCCATATCCGGGCTCCCCAAAAAATGCCCGGATGGCAACTACATCACGAAGTGCGCTGTATTGCCAAACACGGTGCGGGACGGAGATTTCCCAGATCGTTCGTAATAAATGTTTCCGTGGCCGGCGAGCGTAGGGGGCGCCCACCGGCCACGGTCGATGCATTGCACGGAGCTGTCGGGCCGGCCCGGTCCCCACAGGGCATGTGCCGCGATCGCGATCGCGGCGCTGGGCCGACAGCGCATCATGCACGGATTACATCGCCGTCGCTCCGGATGCGACACCTCCAGTCTCGACGAAGAAAGCCCGTATATCGATATGTGATTTCCGGGTAAACGACAGCGGCCGGGTGCCGGGGCTCTCCCGTGGCATCCGGCCGCTCGTGTCCAACGAGGGGGGGGTGGCTCTACCGGTAATTGATGAACTGCAGGTCGATGTCGAGATCGCTGCCCTTGAGCAGCGCGATCACTGCCTGCAGGTCGTCGCGGCTCTTGGACTGCACGCGCAGTTCGTCGCCTTGGATCTGGCTCTTCACGCCCTTGGGGCCCTCGTCGCGGATGATCTTGCCGATCTTCTTCGCATTCTCCGAGGAGATGCCGTCCTTGAGGGTCGAGACGATGCGGTACTCCTTGCCGCTGGCGAAGGGCTCGCCCGACTCGAGGCTCTTGAGGGAGATGCCGCGCTTGATCAGCTTGGTCTGGAAGACGTCGAGCACGGCCTTGGCGCGCTCCTCCGAGTTCGCCTTGATGAGGATCTGCTCGCCGCTCCACTCGATGGAAGCGTCGGTGCCCTTGAAGTCGTAGCGCTGCTCGACCTCCTTGCGGGCCTGGTTGAGGGCGTTCTCGGCCTCCTGGTGATCCACTTTCGAGACGATGTCAAAGGAACTGTCAGCCATGCGGAAAAGTCTACCGACCCGCGCATTTCCCTGCAGTCATGGAAGCGTTTTCACCTTGTTGCACGGCTGCTGACACGGTCACGGTCTGATATCAACCCAGATTTTCATTGCGCATCACTGCGATCTCGATGCATACTGTAAGCGCTTGCAGTCCTGCAGGCCATCAGCACTGAGAGAGGCTCACACCAATGAAGGTGAACAAGAGGGGCATCGCCGCCTTCAGCGCGATCGCCGTGATTTCGACCCTGTCGCTCGCGGGTTGCGCGACCGGGGGCAGCGGCGACGACTCGAAGGGCGACGACGCCGCCAGCAAGCTGACCGTCTGGGTCGACTCGGAGCGCGTGGACGCGCTGCAGGGCGCAGCGGACTCCTACGAGAAGAAGACCGGCGTCAAGGTCGACCTCGTCGGCAAGTCGGTCGACGACATGAAGGATGACTTCATCCAGCAGGTTCCCACCGGCAAGGGCCCCGACATCGTCATGGGCGCGCACGACTGGCTGGGCGAGCTGTCCACCAACGGCGTGGTCGCTCCGCTCGAACTCGGCGACTCGGCATCCGACTACCTCCCGGTGGCCCTCCAGGCCGCGACCTACGAGGGCACCGTCTACATGCTGCCGTACGCGGTCGAGAACATCGCTGTGCTCCGCAACGCAGACCTGGTGCCGGCGGCTCCGACGAGCTTCGACGACATGATCTCCAAGGGCAAGTTCGTCGTCGAGCAGGGCGCAGAGGGCAACCCGTACCACCTGTACCCCTTCCAGACCGCATTCGGCGCCCCCGTCTTCGGCACCGACGACTCGGGCAGCTACGACCCGACCGACCTGCAGCTCGGCAGCGAGGGCGGCTTCGCCTTCGCCGACTGGCTCGGTGCCCAGGGCAAGAACGGCACCGGCAACCTGAACACGGATGTCGACGGCGAGATCGCCAAGCAGCAGTTCCTCGACGGCACGGCGGCCTTCTGGCTGACGGGCCCCTGGAACGTGGGCGCCGCAGTCGACGCGGGCATCAACGTCGCCATCGACCCGGTTCCCAGCCCCACGGGCGAGACCGCATCGCCGTTCGCCGGCGTCAAGGGCTTCTTCGTCAGCGCGGAGTCCAAGAACAAGGTCGCGGCGAACGACTTCCTGGTGAACTACATCGGCACGAAGGACGTCCAGCTCGAGCTGTTCAAGGCCGGCAACGTCCTGCCCGCACTCACGGCTGCGGCTGACGAGGCGGCATCCGACCCGATCATCGCCGGCTTCCAGGCCGTGGGCGCCGACGCCGTCCCGATGCCGGCCATCCCGGCCATGGGTTCGGTCTGGCAGTTCTGGGGCGTGGCTGAGGCCGCCATCATCAACGGCGCGGACCCGAAGACGACGTGGCAGAAGCTCGTCGACGACGTGACCGCGGCCATCAAGTAAGACACACCCAGCACCATCCTGCCGGGGCGGACACACCCGTCCGCCCCGGCAGCTCCACGACGGGGACGAGATGACACACACTGCCGAGCCCACGGCTCCTCCGACCAAGCGCCAGCGTCAGGCCGCGAAGATCGCCGATGCAGCATCCACGCCGATCGGCTGGGCGCTGCTGAAGATCCTGCTCCTGGCCGTCGTCGACGCGATCGCGCTCTACGCCGCCTACGTGCTCTTCACGCATCAGGAGTGGCTGATCCTCGGCGTCGTCGTCGTGGTCGCGGTCCTCGTCAACTGGATCTACTTCTCCCGCAAGCTGATCCCCGCCAAGTACCTGACCCCCGGCATCATCTTCCTGGTGATCTTCCAGGTGTTCACGCTGCTCTACACGGGGTACATCGGCTTCACCAACTACGGCACCGGACACAACGGCACCAAGGACCAGGCGATCTCCTCGCTGCTCGCCTCCGCGCAGGAGCGCGTCGAGGACTCGCCGACCTACCCCGTGACCGTGGTCGAGCAGTTCGGCACATACGGTCTGCTCGTCACCGATCCCGACTCGGGAGACGCCCTGCTCGGAACCGCCGAGCAGCCGCTGCAGGAGGTCGACGCCGACTTCGAAGGCGGCCAGGCCGTCGCGACCGACGGGTGGACGACGCTCCCGCTCGCCAAGGTCTTCACTCTCTCGGCCGAGCTCGAGAAGCTCTCGGTGCCGTTCAGCGACGACCCCAACGACGGCAGCCTCCGCGCCCCCGACGGCCAGAAGGGCTACCTGTACATCTCGACGCTCGAGTACGACGCGGATGCAGACACGATCACCGACACCGACACGGGCACCGTCTACGCCGACAACGGCTCCGGCGCCTTCACTGCGGAGAACGGCAAGCAGCTGCTGCCGGGATGGCAGACGACGGTCGGCTTCGACAACTTCGTGCGAGCCGTGAGCGACGAGTCCATCCGCGGTCCGCTCATCTCGGTGACCATCTGGACGTTCGTGTTCGCCCTCGTCTCGGTGGCCTCGACGTTCTTCCTCGGCCTGCTGCTCGCGCTGGTCTTCAACAACACGAAGATGCGGTTCCGCAACGGGTACCGGATCATCCTGATCCTCCCGTACGCCTTCCCCGCCTTCCTCTCGGCCCTGGTCTGGGCCGGCATGATGAACGAGAGCTTCGGCTTCATCAACCAGGTGATCTTCGGCGGCGCCGAGATCCCCTGGCTCACCGACCCGGTGCTCGCGAAGGTCTCGGTGCTGATCGTGAACCTGTGGCTCGGCTTCCCCTACATGTTCCTGGTCTGCATGGGCGCCCTGCAGGGCATCCCCTCGGAAGTCAACGAGGCGGCCGTCATGGACGGCGCGAACCCGTGGCAGATCTTCCGCCGCATCAAGCTGCCGCTCCTGCTGGTGACGGTCGCGCCGCTGCTGATCTCGTCGTTCGCGTTCAATTTCAACAACTTCAACCTGATCTACATGCTCACCAACGGCGGCCCGCGGTTCGACGACGTGAGCATCCCGGTCGGGCACACCGACATCCTCATCTCGATGGTCTACAAGGTGGCCTTCACGGGACAGAACCGCGACTACGGCCTGGCCTCCGCCTTCACCATCCTGATCTTCATCGTGGTGGCGACGATCTCGATCATCAGCTTCCGCAAGACCAAGGCACTCGAGGAGCTGAACTGATGAGCACCGCACGCACCGTCACGAACGAGCAGCTCCTCGCGCCCCGCCGGCGCTCCTTCGGCAAGTGGTTCGCCGACACCGGATGGCGCCATGTCATCGCGATCGTGGTGAGCGCCTTCGCGCTCTTCCCGCTGCTGTACGTGCTGTCGGCCTCGCTGAATCCGAAGGGCACGCTGACCGGCTCGAATCGCCTGTTCTCGGCCATCGGCATCGACAGCTACGTCCGCATTCTCAGCGACCCCCAGAACCCCTACGGCCTGTGGTTCCTGAACACGCTCCTCATCGCAGTGATCACGGGAGCCTCGACCGTGTTCATCGGAGCGCTGGCCGCATACGCGTTCTCCCGCATGCGGTTCACCGGCCGCCGCGTGGGCCTCGTCACGATCGTGGTCGTGCAGATGTTCCCGCAGCTGCTCGCGGTCGTCGCGATCTTCCTGCTCATGACCACGCTGGGCGACTGGTTCCCCGCCATCGGCCTCAACACGCACACCGGACTGATCCTGGTCTACCTCGGCGGCGCGCTGGGCGTGAACACCTACCTCATGTACGGCTTCTTCAACACGCTGCCGATCGAGCTCGACGAGGCCGCGCGCATCGACGGCGCGGGCCACGCCCGCATCTTCTTCACGATGATCCTGCCGCTGGTCGCCCCGATCCTCGCGGTGGTGGCGCTGCTGTCGTTCATCGGAACCGTGAACGAGTACGTGATCGCGAGCATCATGCTCGTGGACGTCGACAAGCAGACCCTGGTCGTCGGTCTCACCAAGCTCGTCGCGAACCCCCGTTACGCCGACTGGTCGGCGTTCTCGGCGGGTGCGGTGATGGCGGCTGTGCCCGTGATGGTGCTGTTCCTGTTCCTGCAGAAGTACATCGTCGGCGGACTGACCGCCGGCGCGACGAAGGGCTGACGCGGAGCCTGCTCAGACGCCGTCGGATGCCGGCTTCGACTGACCGCCGCTGACCGTGTCGAGCACCTCGCCCTGCACTCGTTCGACGGCGAGCTGCAGGGCCCCGTCGAGCACCGGGTTGCCGTCGAGTCCGGACAGGAGCACGGGCGGCCGGGCGACCACTGACGTGTGCAGGTGGTGCTGGACCAGGCTGCGCAGGCGCTCTCCGCCGGCGAGTGCCAGGTCGCCGGCGAGCACGATCAGGTCGGGGTCGACGATCGCCACGACGGACGACAGGCCGAGGGCCAGCCGGGCGGCGATCTCGTCGAGAGCGGATGCTGCGCCGTCGCCGCTGGCGGCAACGGCATCCGTCATGGCCTGCACGGCGGACTCGGCGGTGAATCCGTGCTCGGCGAGCACGCGGCGCAGCGCCGGCCCTCCGGCCATGGCCTGCATGCCGCTCGCGCCGAACTCGTTCGCCTCCTGCGGCACCGGCGCACCGGGCACGGGCAGCTCCGCGATCTCGCCCGCGCCGCCTGTGAGGCCGCGGTGCACGCGGCCGCCGAACATGAGGCCCATGCCGATGCCGTCCGACACCCACAGCACGGCGAAGCTGTCCTCCTGGGTGGCGACGCCGTGCGCTCGCTCGGCGATCGCGACGAGGTTCACGTCGTTCTCGATGTCGACCGGTGCACCCACGGCGTCCTGCAGCGCGGCGGTGAGTCCCGGACGCTGCCACCCCGGCAGGTGCGCGGCGAAGCGCAGGCGATCGGAGGTGGGATCGATCGCTCCCTGGATGCCGATCACCACTCTGCGGATGGCGGATGCCGGGATGCCGGCCTCTGCGCAGGCGCCGGTCAGCGCACGCTGCACCTGAGCGGCCGGATCGAGGTCCGTGTCGTCGTCCGCATGAAGGGAGAAGCTCCCCACCACGGAGCCGGTGAGGTCTGTGACGACCGCCGCCGTGCGCTCGGGGGTGATGTCCATCGCGGCGGCGTAGGCCGCCGCCTCGTTCGCGCGGAACAGCTCGGCCGCGCGTCCGACAGCTCCGTCGCGGTTTCCGTCGCTCTTGACCAGGCCGCTCTCGCCGAGCTGTGCCAGCAGGTGCGAGGCCGTGGGCTTCGACACCGCCAGAAGGGCCGCGATCTCGGGGCGGCTCAGCGGACCTCGGTCGAGCAGCATACGGAGTGCGGCTCGGGCGTTGATGGCTCGGACGACGCTGGTTCCGGTCGGGGGAGTGGGCACGATGTCCTCGTTGTCTCGTTTCGGGTACTCCGCATGCTACAGACCCGTCAGCCGGATGAACGTCAGGAGAACCGCGCTGCCGGGCCATTGCGCAGGCGCGGATGCTGGGGTATAACTCTTCGTAAAGAATGTTTCCTAAACATTCTTTACCCCCCAACCCCCACCGGAGGAATCATGCGTCAACGTCGACCATTGCTGGCTCTGCTGGCTGCCGCCATCGTGATACCGCTCAGCGGCCTGATCGCCACCTCGGCACAGGCTGCTACGCCCGTCAGCCTGCGCGACCCGGTCAAGCGCGAGATCGCACAGGAGATCATCACCTCGGCCGAGAACTCGGTGCTGGACTGGTACAACCGCTACGACTACATCGAAGACATCGGCGACGGCCGAGGTTACACCGGCGGCATCATCGGGTTCACCTCCGGGACGAGCGACATGCTCGAACTCGTCGAGCGGTACACGCAGAAGTATCCGAGCAACGGCCTCGCGAAGTACCTTCCCGCCCTGCGCAGCGTCGACGGCACGGATTCGCACACCGGCCTGGGCTCGGCCTTCGAGACCGCCTGGAAGGCCGAGGGGCAGAAGGCCGCGTTCCAGCGCGCGCAGCGCGACCTCACGAGGGAGTGGTACTTCGATCCCTCGGTCGACCTCGCCATCGGCGACAAGCTCGGCGCGCTCGGGCAGTTCGCGTATTACGACGCGGCGGTCGTTCATGGCTTCGACGGCCTGCAGAGCATCCGCACCGAGGCGAAGAAAAAGGCGCAGACTCCTGCTCAGGGAGGCAACGAGACGACGTATCTCAACGCGTTCCTCGACGCGCGCGTGGTCGAGATGCAGAAGGAGGCGGCCCACGAGGACGTGAGCCGCATCGAGACGGCCCAGCGCGTGTGGCTCGACGCGGGAAACCTGAACCTCGACACCCCGCTGGTCTGGGACATGTACGGATCCGACCACTTCAACCTGGCAACCGATCCGACGCCGCGCTGGCCGCTGGACGAGATCGGCGGAGCCACGCCCACGCCCACGCCTACCCCGACGACGCCGGGCACCGCGACGCTGATCTCGCAGGGCAAGCCGGTCACGGCGTCCTCGGTCGAGGGCGCCGGCTTCGAGGCGGCGAAGGCGGTCGACGGCAGCGCGACGAGTCGTTGGTCCAGCAAGGAGGGCATCGACCCGCAGTGGATCCGCATCGACCTCGGTGCAGGGGCTGCGGTCTCCAAGGTCGTCTTGAAGTGGGAGGCCGCGTACGCGAGCAAGTACCGCATCGAGATGTCGGCCGATGGCACGACCTGGACGACGCTCGCCACGGAAGCCGCAGGCAACGGCGGCACGGATGAGTTCACGAGCCTCAACGGCTCCGGTCGCTACCTGCGCATCTACGGCACGGCCCGCGGCACCGCCTACGGCTACTCGCTGTTCGAGGTCGAGGCGTACGGCACCGCGAGCACCGGGGGCGGCACCACGCCCACTCCCACCCCCACGCCCACGCAGACCGCGACGCCGACCCCCACGCCGACCTCCACCCCGGGGACGGCGACGCTCATCTCGAAGAGCAAGCCGACGACGACCTCCTCGGTGGAAAGCGCGGAGTTCGACGGCTCGAAGGCGGTCGACGGCAGCGCGACGAGTCGTTGGTCCAGCAAGGAGGGCATCGACCCGCAGTGGATCCGCATCGACCTCGGTGCCGGATCGACCGTGAACAAGGTCGTCTTGAAGTGGGAAGCCGCGTACGCGAGCAAGTACCGCATCGAAATGTCGGCCGACGGCACGACCTGGACGACGCTCGCCACGGAAGCCGCGGGCAACGGCGGCACGGATGAGTTCACGAGCCTCAACGGCTCCGGTCGCTACCTGCGCATCTACGGCACTGCTCGTGGCACCGCCTACGGCTACTCGCTGTTCGAGGTCGAGGCGTACGGCACCGCGAGCACCGACGGAGGCACCCCCGGCGGCACGACCTTCCGCGTCGTCGGCGCGGGCGACATCGCAGGCACCGGCTGCTCGGCACCCAGCTCGAGCTGCCAGCACTTCGCCACTGCGACGCTCGCGCAGTCCCTCAACCCGGCGTTCTACATCACGATGGGTGACATGGCCTACGACGACGGGCACATCGAGGACTTCATGAACAACTACGACAAGTCCTGGGGCAAGTTCAAGAGCAGCACCTGGCCGGTGCCCGGAAACCACGAGTCGTACGACACCGACTACAACGAGGAGACGGAGAAGGGCGATGAGCAGGCCTACCGCGACTACTTCGGCGCCCGCGCGACCCCGCAGGGCAAGATGTGGTACAGCTACGACTACGGCAACTGGCACTTCATCGCGCTGAACTCCAACCGCTTCGACGAGCAGGAGCAGATCGACTGGATCAAGGCCGATCTCGCGGCGAACACCAAACAGTGCACTGTCGTGTACTACCACCACCCGGCCTTCACCTCCGGCACCCACGGCAACGAGGGCGTCTCGGACGAGGTCTGGGCTCTGATGGCGAACGCCGGCGTCGAGCTCGTGATCAACGGGCACGACCATGACTACGAGCGCTTCGCGCCGCAGTCGGCGACGGGTGCGGCAGCGGCGAACGGCACGGTCGAGATCGTCGCCGGAATGGGCGGAGTCAACCTGACGGGCTATGAGAACGTCAAGCCGAACAGCGTCAAGCGCGTCGGCGACAAGTACGGCGTGCTGCAGCTCGACTTCACCGACGACTCGGTGACGTCCAAGCTCATCGCTGTCGGCGGCGCAGTGGCCGACACCAGCACGATCACCTGCCACTGACGTCATGTACCTCGCCGGCAGCAAAGCGCGGCAGGACGACGGCGACACGGCGGTCCACCCTCCATCGGATTCCGGTGGGGTGGGCCGCCGTGCGGCCGGAGTCGGCAGCACCGCGATCGCACTCGGAGCCGTGAGCCTGCTCACGGATCTCTCCTCGGAGATGGTCACGGCGGTCCTGCCGCTGTACCTCGTCATCGGACTGGGCATGACCCCGCTCGCCTTCGGATTCCTCGACGGTCTGTACAACGGCGTCACGGCGTTCGTTCGGCTGCTCGGCGGGCACATCGCCGATCGGTGGTCGCAGCACAAGCTCGTCGCGGGCATCGGCTACGGGCTGTCGGCGATCTGCAAGCCGTTCCTCCTGCTCTCGGGTGCGTCGACCGTCGCGCTCTCGGCGACGCTCGCGGTCGACAGGATCGGCAAGGGCATCCGCACAGCTCCGCGCGACGCTCTGATATCCCTCTCGGTCGACGATGCGCACCAGGGGCGCGCCTTCGGGGTGCACCGGGCCATGGACACCGCGGGCGCGCTGCTGGGTCCGCTTGCGGCATTCGGCCTGCTGTGGATGATGGCGGATGCCTTCGACGCGGTGTTCATCGTGAGCTTCAGCGTCGCGAGCCTGGGCGTGCTGGTGCTGATCGCGTTCGTACCCGGGCGCCGCTCGATGCCCGTCGGTGCGCCGCGGCCCACTCTGCGTGAAACGGTGCGGATCCTGGGAGATGCGGGCTTTCGCCGGCTGCTGATCGCCGCGTCGATCCTCGGCCTCGTCACGGTCGGCGACGGCTTCCTGTATCTCGGCCTTCAGGAGCGGATGCAGCTGGACGCCGCCTTCTTCCCGCTGCTGCCCCTGGGCAGCGCGCTGGTCTATCTCCTGCTCGCGGTGCCCATGGGGCGCCTGGCCGATCGCATCGGACGGAGACTCCCGTTCCTGCTCGGCAATCTCGCTCTGGTCGGCGCATATTCGACCGTCCTGCTGCCGGTGGATGGCCCGCTCCTGCTCGTACTGCTGCTCGCGCTGCTCGGCACCTTCTACGCGGCGACCGACGGGGTGCTCATGGCTCTCGCAGGACCCCGCATCCCGCGTGATCGCCGTGCCGGGGGCATGGCGCTGCTGCAGACCGGCCAGGCGACCGGGCGGCTGTTCGCCGCAGTCATGTTCGGCGCCGCGTGGACGTTCTGGGGCATGTCGGCCGCGTTCGCGGCCGCCGCGCTCACCATGCTCGCCGTGCTGATCGGGGCCGCGGTGCTGATCCGCCCCGAGTCCCGCAGAGATGAGGGGAATGCATGACCTCCCTGCGAAGCCGGGTAGCTCTGGTGAGCGCCGCCGCGCTCGTCCTCGCGGGGGTCGGCATCGGCTACTCCCTGTATGCCGCCGCCCGCAGCGGAGGCGATTCGCACGCGGCAGGCCACGCCGTTCCTGCGTCCGACGACGGGCTCTACATCCGCGACTCCGAGGGGTCCGTCGTGCTCCAGCAGGGGAGCGGGACGTCGACGCGCCGCACGAGCACGGGGCTCGACTGCAACCGCTTCTACGCGGCCGGCGACACCGCGGTGTGCCTCGGCGTCGAGGGGAGCCTGAAGCCCACCACCAAGGTGGAGGTGCTCGACGCCGATCTGACCCCGGCCGAGTCGTTCACGTACAGCGGTGTTCCCACGCGCGCGAGGGTCTCGCCGTCAGGGCGCATGGTCGCATGGACGGTCTTCGTCACGGGCGACAACTACGCCGGGACGAACTTCTCCACCAGGACCGGCATCTTCGATCGCGAGACCGGTCGCATCATCGACTCGCTCGAGGGTATTCCGCTCCACATCGACGGCGAACGGGTACGGCGCGTGGACGTCAATTACTGGGGCGTGACCTTCGCGGCCAACGACAACACGTTCTACGCGACGGTCTCCACGGCCGGAAAGACCTACTTGATCGAGGGCGACATCGCGAACTGGTCGGCGACCGCCTTGCGGGAGAATCTCGAGTGCCCGTCGCTGTCCCCGGACGGCACGAAGCTCGCCTTCAAGAAGCGGGTGAATGACAGTGTCGACGACCGGTGGCGGCTGTACGTGCTCGATCTCGAGAGCATGCAGGAGACTGCTCTCGCCGAGGACCGCAACGTCGACGATCAGGCCGCATGGCTCGATGACGACACCGTCGCGTACGCGGTCGACGGCGGTGTGTGGTCGGTGCCGGCCGACGGCTCGGGAGAGCCGCGGCTGATCGCCGATGACGCCTCCTCGCCGTCCATGGTGAAGGACTGATACATCGCCCGGCGTTGCGCGCCTGCGCAGGTCGCTCGCGGACGTACCGTGAAGACATGGCACGAGTGGGGGGACGCAATCTGGCGATCAGCTGGATCGCCGGTCTGCTGTGCACCGGAGTCGTCGCCGGGCTGGTGTGGTTCGCGCTGCCCATCGTGCCGACCATGGCGCAGTTCGTCGGAGAGGGCATGCGCAGCGTCCTGCCCTGATGCATCGAGCCCTGGTGCGTCGGCAGGCTCAGCACTCCGGGGGAGCAGCTCAGCAGCGATGGAGCGGCCGGGTCGACGACACGTCGGCACGCCTCCGACGGCGCATGAACGCGCGGCGGTACCCTCACACTGATCACATCCGATGAGAGGCGCACCCCATGAGTGACCCCGAGGTCCCGAAGCACGAGCAGCCGGCCGACGTGAGCGACGTCGTCGACAGCGCGAACGCCGGTCTCGACGCGGCCGCAGCGGCGAGCGCGGCGGTTCCCGGCCAGACCCCTGAAGCCGCAGAGCAGAGCGCAGCAGGCGACGCGGACAAGACGGAAGCGGATGCTGTCGACCCCGATCTCGCCGCATTCGACGAAGCCGAGCGCGACCACCCCGGAACGTTCTCGACCCCCGAGCTGAACCGGATCGCCGAGGACTCCGACGACACCACGGTGCTCGATACTCCGGTCTCGCACAGCGAATCCGCAATGGCGGACGCGGCGTACTCGACCGCCGACGACACCGAGACGCGCATCGTGCCGTCCGAGCCTGTGCCCTCTGACCGCGTGTCGTCCGAGCCCGCCTTCGCCGAGGCTCCCGTCATCGCCCCGCTCCAGCAGCCGATCTTCGTGCAGGCGCCCGAGCCGCCGCGCGAGCGCGGAAACCGCGGCACCGCCGGGGCGATCGGCCTGCTCGCCGCGCTCTCCTTCGCGATCCTGTACCTCGGCACGATCCTCGGACTCGGGGCGCTCGCGGGCGACGTGACCACCGAGAACATCGGCGAGGCCGCTCTGGCGCCCCTCACGACATTCGGGTTCTGGGTGCCGGTCGTCGTCTTCTACCTCGGCTTCTGGCTGCTGGGCGCGTTCATCAACCGCGGCAGGTGGGGCAGCTGGGTGATCTTCGGCATCATCGTGGGAGTCATCGCCTACGGCGGTCACATCCTCGGGCAGCTCATCGAGGCCCCGTTCTGGCGGCTCACCCCGTCGGAGGGCTCCGAGTTCGTGAACGGGCAGCTGCTCGCTCCGCTCGCCATCGCCGCCTTCGTGTTCGGCCGTGAGCTCACGATCTGGTTCGGCGCCTGGGTCGCCCGCAGCGGCGCGCGCAAGACCGAGCTGAACGCCGAGGCGCAGCGCGAGTACGAGCGCACGCTCGAGGCGGGCCCGACACTCGCGCGCTGAGATTCGACATGTCCTCCGACGACCCCCGCAGACCACCGTCCGCGGGGGTCTCGGCGTTGCTGGCGCTGGTTCTCGCGACGATCGGATTCTTCGCCCTCGCGGTCTTCGGGCTGGGCGCGATGAGCTTCGCAACCGATACCGACATCATCTCAGTGCCCGGCCTCGGGCAGGGGCCGGGGATCACCGGGATGGCGGCGGCCGTCGCGGCGTTCGGTGCGTCCACGTGGTTCTCGGTGCGGCCGGCGCATCCGTCGTTCTTCTCCGCGCTGACGGTCGCGATCGTCACGGCGCTCGTGCATCTGGCCGCCGTGTGGATCGCCGCGCTGCTCGGCACGAGCGACCTGATCATCGCCACGGCCGTCGCGGGCGATCTGGTGCGCGGGGGCGCGAGCGCGGTGCTGCTGATCGCTGCCGCGATCGCGTCGTGGAGCGGCGTCGCCCTCCGGCGCACCCGGGCGCAGCATCCGCGCTGGCCCTGGGAGGAACACGACGAGGCGTGACGCGCCGAATCGCGCACGACACGCCCGGCGCGCCGTACGCTTGAGGGGTGGAGCGCTCACTGGAGACGCAGGTCGACCAGGCCGTCGAGGCCTGGCTGCGCTGGGTGCCGCGCTGGGAGCCGGCCACCCATCGCGGTCGCGTCGCGCCGTGCCGCCGCTGTCTCGGATCCCCCGTGCTCTCAGCCGCGGGTATCGCATCGAACACCCCGCACGGAGTGCAGCACGGTCTGTCGACCCGCATCAAGGCGATCGTCGACAGCGCGGTCGCCGAGTACACGGCGCGCAACCTGCCGATGCTCCAGCGCGAGCTCGACCAGCAGGCGGCTCGCAACAGGGCACGCAGCTACCGTCCGGCGGAGAACCTCGACCCGGAGTTCGACGGACTCCCGCTCGACCCGGAGCCGGTGCCGGGCGCGCCGTTCCTGTTCACGATCGCCGGTATGGCCGACGACGGCGCGGAAGAGCTGCCGCCGCTGCCGCCGCTGAGCGACGAGGCGAAGGCGGCCCTCCGGCAGGAGGTCGCGCTCGCCGACGAGTACGCGAACATGGTCGGCCGGGAGATCTGCGGCCTCATGCTCCGGCATCGTCTGCACATCCAGGCCGCGATCTCGCAGCACGTCGAGCCGCAGATCGAAGCGATGCTGGCGGAGCTCACCGAATCTCTCGATTCGCCCTTCGGCCCCGATTCGCTCTGACACCTCCGTCGGGTGAAGCTGCCGGACGTGAGGTGCGCGGCAGTCGCTGACAGCGCGTGACAGCGGCACGACAGCGCCGTGCAAGCGGGCGAGCGGATGCTGTCACCATGACAAACCACAACGCAGACTGGGCCGTCGAGGCCGATGGACTCGTGAAGGTGTTCGGGCAGAACCGTGCGGTCGACGGCGTCGACCTCCGCGTGAAGACCGGCACCGTCTATGGAGTCCTGGGCCCGAACGGCGCCGGCAAGACGACGACCATCAACATGCTTGCGACCCTCATGCGCCCTGACGGCGGAACCGGCCGCGTGTTCGGCTACGACGTCGTGCGCGATCCGCAGATCGTCCGCCAGCTCATCGGCGTCACCGGGCAGTTCGCCTCGGTCGACGAAACGCTCTCGGCCACCGAGAACCTCATGATCTTCGCGCGCCTCCTCGGCCTCGGCCGCGCCGAAGCCAGGGCCAAGCAAGAGGAGCTGCTCGAGCGCTTCGGCCTCGCCGAGGCCGCCCGCCGCCCGCTCAAGGACTTCTCGGGCGGCATGCGCCGACGGCTCGACCTCGCGGCATCCCTCATCGCGCAGCCGCCGCTGATCTTCCTCGACGAGCCCACCACGGGCCTCGACCCGCGCACGCGGGGGCAGATGTGGGACACGATCCGCGAGCTGGTGGCGACGGGATCGACCGTGCTCCTCACGACGCAGTACCTCGACGAGGCCGACCAGCTGGCCGACCGCATCGCCGTGATCGACCGCGGCAAGGTGGTCGCCGAGGGCACCAGCGACGAGCTCAAGGCGTCGGTGGGGGCGTCGAGCCTGCAGCTGCGCCTGGAGCACGCTGCCGACACCGCAGACGCCCTCACCGCGATCGAGCGGATGCTGGGCGTGCGCGGCACCCTGTCGCCCGAGGCCGCCCGCATCACGGCGCCCATGGCCGACCCGGGCCGCGTCGCCGACCTGCTGATCAGTCTGCGGGAGAGCGGCATCGGGGTCGCCGAGCTGAGCGTGCAGAAACCGACGCTCGACGAGGTGTTCCTCACCATCACCGGAAAGCCGGCCACAGCCGACGAGAACGCAGAATCGCAGAAGGAAGAGGTGCACGCATGACCGCCATCGCCACGGCGCCCGCGACCAGGAGGATCGTCCCGGCATCCGAGCGCCACCTGAAGAACCGCACGAGCCTCACCCAGAGCCTGCAGAACACTCTGACCATGGCCTATCGCGGCCTCGTGAAGATCCGCCGCACGCCCGAGCAGCTGTTCGACGTGACCCTGCAGCCCATCATCTTCACGCTGATGTTCACCTACATCTTCGGCGGGGCGATCTCGGGAGACGTCGCGTCGTACCTGCCCGTCATCATCCCCGGCATCCTGGTGCAGACCGTGATCACCACCTCGGTGGTCACCGGCACCCAGCTGCGCGAGGACATGGACAAGGGCGTGTTCGACCGTTTCCGCTCCCTGCCGATCGCGCGCATCGCGCCGCTCTCCGGGGCGCTGCTCGCCGACACGCTGCGCTACGCGATCGCGACCACGCTCACGTTCGTCATGGGCTTCATCATGGGCATGCGTCCTGAGGGCGGCATCGGCGCGGTCGTCGCGGCGGGCCTGCTCGTGATCGGCTGCTCCTGGGCGATCAGCTGGATCTTCGCGTTCTTCGGAGTGATCGCTCGCACGGCGTCGAGCGTGCAGGGCATCTCGATGCTCGTGCTGTTCCCGCTGACGTTCCTCTCGAACGCCTTCGTGCCGGTGGACACCATGCCGGACTGGCTGCAGGGATTCGTGAACATCAACCCCGTGTCGCACCTGGTCACCGCCGTGCGCGACCTCGTCAACAACGGAGTGTTCGGAGCGGACGCCTGGATCTCGATCCTCGGCGCCGCCGTGATCGTGGCGATCTTCGCCCCGCTCACGGTCCGGGCGTACATGCGCCGGGCCTGACCGCCGTCTCAGCAGCGCCGAGACCCCGCTCGGTCGCAGAGACCCCCGGTTGCGCACGCCGCCGGCCGGGGGTGTCGGCGTGAAGCAGGGGATGTCAGCGGCGGGGAAGGCGCTGCGTCAGCACGCGCAGCGCCTCCTCCACCAGATGCTCGGAGGGCAGGGCGGATGCCGCCGCTCGCGCTTCGGCGACGGCATCCGCTCCGACCGCCTCCTCCGCCTGCGCGAACAGCGAAGCGAGCGACAGGCTGGGCATGTCCTGCCTGGCGCCGAGCGCCTCCGCCACCGCGAGGCTGCGGAGTCCCCGCTCACGCTCGGCCGGAACTGTGAGCGCCCACGCCGCCCACCCTGACATGGCGGTGCCGATCACGGGCCGGTCGACGTACGTCGGATTCATGCGGTACAGCGCCAGAGTGCGGGTGCGCAGCCGCCTGGCCCAGTGCGCGAGGTCTTCGGAGGGCAGCAGATCATCCGCGACCGATGAGGCGATCAGGGTCGCGATCAGCACGAGGTACCACGGGGTCGAGCGCTGATCTCCCGACGGGAAGCCGGCGAGCGATCGCCGGTACGCCTCGATCGCCCGGTCTGCGTCGTGGCGGGACCTGGCGACCTCGGCGAGCCCGAACCAGCCCAGCGCCGCGTACTCGACACCCTGCTGCGTGAGCTCCGAGGTGCCGGACACCTCGTCGAAGATCCGCTCCGCCTCGTCGAGGCGCCCGAGACCGAGAAGCGCGATGCCGCGCGTCCAGTCCTGCTGGGCGCGCTCCTCGGCGGCGTCGAAGCCCTCCGCGCGGCGGGCAGCCCTGTCCAGCCAGACCAATGCGTCGGCGTGGCGGCCCAGCTGCCCGGCCACCTGCGCCGCCGCGCTGGCCGAGAGCATCCCGATCCACGGATCGTCGACCTCCGCGGCCAGTTCCCATGCGCGCTGCGCGGATGCCGCTGCAGTCGCCGCATCGCCCAGATTCTCGGCGGTCTGGGAACGGAGGAACTCTCCGATCAGACGGGCCCGGCGCTCCGGCGCATGGCTCAGCGCGAGCATGGCCGCCATCATTCGCTCCGGTCGCGCCATGTGCACGGCGACCGCGGCCAGGGCTGCGAGATCGGGGCTCGGTGAGATCGCCCCCGTGCGCGCAAGCCTGCGCAAGCGGCTGAATGCGCGCAGGCCCCTGGGGTCTTCGCCGATCAGGGACATCAGCCCGCAGGGCATGAGCACTCCCACGAGCACGTCTGCCGGCAGCGCGTCGTCGTCGAGAGTGTCGAGGGCCGCGAGGACAGGGCCCGCGAACCCGAAGAACTCCGTGAAGGCGCCGCGCACGATCCATCCGGACGTCAGCGCCCAGAAGATGCGCACGGCGTCCTCCGCGCGCCCATGGTCGAGTGCATGTCGCAGCGCGGCGATGAGGTTGTCGTTCTCGGAGTTGAGCTCGCGCACGACCTCGGGGCGCACAGGCGCATGCGTCCCGAGAAGAGCGCCGCCCGGAGCATCCGCGAACCCGCGCGCCCAGGCGAGGACCGAGTCCCAGGCGTTCCCTTCGGCGGCTCCGAGACGGGCGAGGCCGAACTCGCGCACCGTCTCGAGCATGCGGAAGCGCAGACCGTCCCTGCCCTCCGACACGACGAGCAGGGACTGGGCGACGAGGTCGTCGAGCAGGTCGTCGACGGACGGCTCCCCGAGCACGGCAGATGCCGTCGCCGCCGAGAAGCCGGCAGGCAGCACCGAGAGGCGCATGAGCGCGGCCCGGCCGTCGTCGCGGAGCAGATCCCAGCTCCACTCGATCACGGCCTGCAGGGTGCGGTGGCGTTCGGGGGCGGTGCGGTCGCCGCTCCTCAGCAGCGCGAACCGGTTCTCGAGGCGCGATTCGATCTGCTCCGCCGTCATGGTGCGCATGCGCGCCGCGGCGAGTTCGATCGCCAGCGGCAGGCCGTCGAGGCGATCGCAGAGCCGCGTGACGGTGGCGGCATCGAGTCTGGCGTCGGGTCGTACGGCGCGAGCGCGCTCGAGGAACAGACGCGCTGCAGGGCCGTCGCCGTCATCGGCGCTGAGCGCGGTCAGGGGATAGACGGTCTCCGCAGCGATCGCGACGGGCGTCCGGCTGGTCGTGACGATGCGCAGGGCCGGCACGGCTGCCAGCATGTCTGCGGCCCAGGCCGCGGCGGCGTCGATGATCTGCTCGAGGTTGTCGAGCACGAGCAGTGTGGGGCGCTCGCCGAGCAGGGCGACGATGCGAGTGCGCAGATCGGGCTGTGCGCGGGCATCCGACAGCCTGGTGCTCGCCGAGCTCTCGCTGATGCCGAGCGCCGCGCCGATCGCGGGCTCCAGGTCGGCATCGGCGCGGATGCTGGCGAGTGCGACGACCGCGACGACCGGCGCGTCGGATGCCGAGGCCACCGCGTGCGCGAGCCGCGTCTTGCCGAGGCCGCCGGCCCCGAGGATCGTCACGAGTCGCGACGACCCGAGCAGCGCTGTGATGCGGTCGACGTCGTCGTCGCGGCCGATGAGGCGGTTCGGGGCGGCGCGCAGGCCGATGCGCACGCGCGCGGGGCCCGCCGTCTGCTCACCGCGGAGGATTCGCGCGTTCAGGGTGCTCGGCCCGTCTCCGGGGGATGCGCCCAGATCGTCTCGCAGGCGGGCGCGCAGCCGGGCGAAGACGGCGAGCGCCTCCTGGGGGCGTCCGGTCTCGACCAGCGCCGTCATCAGCTGCGTGTGCACCTCGTCGTCGTACGGCTTCGACTCGGCGAGATCCGCAAGAGCCGGAACCGCTTCTGCGGCTCGGCCCGCTGCGAGCAGCGACCGCGAGTGCGCCGCGCACAGGCTGTCGTGCAGAGCGTTCGCCACCGAGGAGAGGTCGAGCGCGACGGGGGAGCGGGCGAGATCGGCACCGGCCTCTCCGCGCCAGAGCGACAGGGCGTGGTCCAGCAGGGCCAGCCGTGCGGGGTCGCCCTCGGCAAGGCGCGCGGCTGCGGCATCCGCCTCCCTTGCGATCGCGAGGTCGCTCGTCGCGGTGGCGCCGAGGGCATAGCCGATCGCGTCGCTGCGCACGATGTCTGCGCCGGCGAGCGAGCGCAGCCGCGAGACGAGGGTCTGCACGGCTCCGCGCGGGTTGGCCGGCAGATCGTCGCCCCACACATCGGCGGCGATCGCGTCGACGCTGCGCGATGAGTCGCCGCCGAGCGCGAGCGAGGCGAGCAGAGCACGCGAGGTCCCGCCGGGAACCGCGAGAGGGTTGCCGTCGGCTGCGGCGACCGTGACCGGGCCGAGCACGGCGACCCGGGGAGTGCGCTGCATCACCTGGACAGCATAGAACGCGGGCGGCGGCCGAAGATTCTGGCGGAGAGCTCGACTTTCTGCGTCTTTGGGGGCGGATGCTGGCCGCGGACGTTCCGATCGGTCGCTGAGGCGGTGCCGCCCGCCGGGTGCGACCTGCGCATCCGCTGTGAGAAGTGCCGCGTCGGATGACGGAGGCGTCGCTCCTGACTATCGTTTTTCGATAGATATCCATTGCTGATCGATAGGGTCGCCATGCAGCCTCGTGTCACCGTCATCCTCCAGGTGCTCATCGTCGTCCTCCTCGGGCTCCTCGTCGCAAGTCAGGTCCTCGTGATCCCCGAAGTCGCTCGGATCACCGCGATCCGCAACCCCGATGTCGCTCAGCTCGAGATCCCGGGCATCATCGGAGCTGTCGTGTTCCTCGGCCTCGTCGAGGTCACTCTCGTCTGCATCTGGTTCCTGCTCTCGCTCGTGCAGGCCGGCCGCATCTTCCGCGTGGAGGCCTTCCGCTACGTCGACGTGATCCTCGCCGCCCTCATCTCGGCGGGCGTGCTGATCCTGGCCGCGTACATCGTGATCGTCGCGAGCCGGGCCGTGTCGCTCTCTCTCACGCTGCTCGCGGTCCTCGGCGTGGTGGTGAGCGCCGCACTCGCGCTGCTGGTCGTCGTGCTGCGAGGACTCCTGCGCAAGGCGCTCGAGCTCGAGCAGGATCTCTCCGAGGTCGTCTGATGCCCATCGTGATCGATCTCGACGTGCAGCTGGCCCGCAAGAAGATGAGCGTTCAGGAGTTCGCGGACGCGATCGGCATCACTCCGGCGAATGTCGCGGTCCTGAAGAACGGCCGTGCGAAGGCCGTGCGCTTCACCACACTCGACGCGATCTGCCGCGTGCTCGACTGCCAGCCGGGCGACATCCTGCGCTGGATCCCCGACGGACAGGAGTCCTGATGACGACGACGACACCGGTGTCGACCTGGGGAGAATCGGTCGCCAGACATCTGCTCGACGACGCCAGCTGCCCGGTGTGCCAGTGGACGCTGTCCGCGGGACGCTGCGGTCGCTGCGGGGCGGATCTCCGCGGCCCCGTCGCTGTCGAGCTGTGGAACGCCTCCGTCGTCGCGGCGAAGGCCATGCGTGCCCGCGATGAGCTGCTGCAGCGTATTCCCGTGCTCCCGATCGCGCCGGTCGGAGCGGCTCCGCGCCCGCAACCTGAACCGGCACCCACCCCACCGCAGGCTCCTGCGCACGAGTCTCGTCCGTCGGCCGCCCGCGCGACCGACCCGCAGAGCAGCGCAACGCTGCAGTCCGTGCTGGCCACGGCCGGCGCCGGCCTCTTCGCGGTCGCGGCCGTCGTCTTCACGTACTTCAACCCCGACCTGGCGGACAAGGCGCTGCGCGGCGTCATCGTCGGACTCATCACGCTGCTGTTCCTCGCCGGAGCCTGGCTGCTGTCGCGCCGCGGCCTGCGCTTCTCGGCCGAGGCGGTGGGCGGGCTCGGGCTCGTGTTCGGCGGCCTCGACGTGCACGCGGTCGCCCAGCTCGCCGCTCCCGGGATCGACCCGTGGCTCACGTCGGCCGGTGCCACGGCCGTCGCCGGCGCGGTGATGCTGATCGCGAGCTTCGCCCGCGGCATCCGGATCTGGCAGTGGACCTCGCTGGTCGCGCTGTCTCTCGTGCCCGCGATGGCCGGCGCGGGAATCGGCACGCCGCTGGCCGCGGCCCTCGGCGCGATCGGTGTCGCATTCGCTGCGGCGGGTCTCATCGAATGTCTGCGCCCGCCGCGGGTCGAGCAGATCACCCTCACGGCGCTGCAGCTGATCACCGCGCTGGTCGCGCTCGTGCTCGTGGCGCGGGTGGGCGGCGACCCTACGCCCTTCCTGCTCACGGTCGCCGGCCTCCTGCTCCTGATGGCCCTGCACGCGACGATCGCCTCGAGGCGGATGCTCGGCCCGCTCTGGGCGCTCGGGGCGGGCGGTGCGGCATCGGCTGCGATCGTGCTCGGCGTGTGCGCATTCACGACGGAGTCGGCAACCGTCTCATCCTGGCTTCTCGCGATCGTTCCCGCGGCCGCCGCGGCAGCTCTCGTGATCATCGGCGCCCTCGTGCCCCTGCCGCGCACGGTGCCGCGCGGGTTCGTCGTCGGCGGCTCGTTCGTCGTGCTGGCCCTGCCCACGCTCGCCCTTCTCGGCTTCGCCGGGCTCACCGGCGTGCGCACGATCACCGAGGTGATCGAGCGCAGCCCCGGTATCGAGGTGAGGGGTGCCGTCTGGGAGTGGAGCCTGATCCTCGGCCTCACCGCGGTCAGCGCGGGGCTCGGCGCGTTCAGCGCCCTGGCACGACGCCACGACAGCCTCCGCCTGCTCGCAACAGTGCCCGCCCGCTTCGCGCTGATCGTCGGAGCCGTGGCCGTGCTGGTTCTCGGGTGCGCGAAGGTGCTGCCGCTGGCCGCCTCGGTCGTCGTGCTCGCGGTCGCCGTCGTGATCATCGGTGCGGTCTTCCGCTACCTCACGGTCACAGCACCGGGCGTCAGGGCCGTGCTGTCCATCGCCGCGCACGTGGCGCTCATCGCCTCGGCCGTGATCGCCTGGCGCGATCCGTCGATCGTGCCGCTCGCCGGCATCGGCACGCTCATCGCGCTCGCCGCCCTGGCCGGAGCGCTTCCGGCGGGGAGGCGGTTCCTCTATGCGGGTGCCGGATTCGCGTACGCGCTGACGCTCGTCTCCACGGCGCTCGGCGAGGGGGGAGTGGGCGGCATCGCGCAACTCTGCCTGACGGCATCCGCCGGCCTCGCCGTTGCGATCGCGGCGACGTATCTGCCGCGCATCGGCGCGCGGTCGTGGCAGGCGGTGCTGGTGGTCTCCGCAGTGCCGTTCGGCATCGGCGTCCTTCAGGTCGTCGTGGAGCGCAGCGGCTGGACGGCCCTGTCCACCGGGCTGATGTTCGTGCTGGCGGCGTCACTGCTGCTCACCCGCCGTCCAGGCCTCACGGTCGCGGTGCGCACGGTCGCCGCGGGGATGCTGGTTCCCGCTCTCGCCGTCGTGATCGTCTGCCTGGGCGCACAGCTGCTGCCCTCGAGCGGATCCCCGGTGACCCTGCCGATCATCGCGACGGTCGTGGCTCTCGCGATGCCCGCGACGCCGCTGATCCATGGTGCGCTGCTCGCACGAGGGCATGCGGTCGGCACCGCGGAAGCCGCGCGCATCGCGATCGAGGCGTCGTCGCTGCTGACCGGAGCGATCGCGGTCGGGCTCGCTCTGTGGCGTGAGGCGGCAGGGCTCGGAACAGCCTTCATCGTGCTGCTGATCCTCGCCCTGGGTGCCGCCGCCACCGCTCTCTTCGCGGGTCGCCGCTACGCCTGGGCGGTGTCGGCGGCGGCGTTCACAGGCGCGCTGTGGTGCGTGTGGGGCCTGATCGGGGTCGACCTGCTCGAGGCGTATCTGCTGCCGCCGACCCTCGGCGCAGCCATCGTCGCCGTCGTGCTGACCCTCAGAGGCGCGCGCGCCGTCGGGCTGTACGCTGCCGGACTCATCGTCGCCATCGGACCGCTGCTCGCCATCGTTGCCGTCGTCGAACCCGACCCGGAGGGGCAGACCTCGGTTCTCTGGCGGGTCGCCGGTCTCCTCGCAGCGAGCTGGGGCCTCCTCGCCCTCGCCCGCTTCTTCGGCCGGGCGGGGGCTGCCGGACGGGCGCGCCGACTGCGGATGCTGCGCATCCCCACCCTGATCGCTGCGGGGCTCGCGGCCAGCGTCGGCGCGATCCAGGGGATCAGGATCGGTCTCGGGTGGGACTTCCCGTCGCTGCACGGCGCGGAGCTCTTCCTCAGCTGCCTCGGAGTGAGCGCCGTGGCTTCCCTCGCGCTCATGCTCGCGGGCCGCGGCATCCGCGCAGCGGCCGAGGAGCAGCCGGCGCTGCGTGCGAGCCGCTGGCTCGGTGCTCCGGCGGCGCTCGCGCTCGCCGCGGGCACCTGGTTCGCGATCGAGCGCGACTGGTTCTCTATCTGGGCGATGTGGGCTCTGATGCTCGGCTACCTGCTGGCGGTCGTGGCGACGGCATCCGTCCTGCGCCGCCGGGAGATCGCCCTGCCGCCGGTGTGGTTCCTGTTCGCGATCGCGTTCGTGACGGCCGTGGTGGCATGGAGCCCGCGCGACCTGCGCGTGGAGTGGTTCTCGCTCCCGCTCGGAGCGTTCCTGCTGATGGCGGGAGCCGTGACCCTCTCCGCAGACTCTGCCGGGTCGCCGAGCCTGTCCGCTCCCGGGGCGCCGAGTCCGTCGACGCGCCCCACGCTCAACAGCTGGCCTGGTCGCTGGAGCGGCTCCTGGGCGCTGTTGGCCCCCGGGATCATCACGATGATGAGCGCGTCGATCGTCTCGACCTTCACCGACCCCCTCACCTGGCGGGCGATCCTGGTGATGGTGCTGGCCCTCGCCGCCATCCTGGTGGGATCGAGGGGGCGTCTCGCCGCTCCCTTCCTCATCGGGCTCATCGTGCTGCCGATCGAGAACGTGTTCGTGTTCTCGGTGCAGATCGGGCGGGGCATCGAGTCGATGCCGTGGTGGATCACACTCGCCGTGATGGGGGCCGTGCTGCTGATCATCGCGGTCACCGCGGAACGGCGGACGGGGGAGGGCGGCTCGGTCGCAGCGCGGATCCGCGATCTGCGCTGACCATTTGACCGCCACGTTACGCGCCATTACACTTGAGCAGGTGTGTGCACGTCTCGACGTGCTCGCTGGGCGTCGGCACCTTGCCGGTCCGCCCCCACGGCATACCCACCACCACAAAAGCACGTCGGTTCCGGCGTGCCGGTGGGTCATGATGTGAAATCCATCACGCTGTCACCGTGCAGCACTATGAGGAGAGAACGTGCCAACCATTCAGCAGTTGGTTCGCAAGGGTCGCTCGCCGAAGGTCTCCAAGACCAAGGCTCCCGCCCTGAAGTCGAACCCGCAGCAGGCCGGGGTCTGCACCCGCGTCTACACCACCACCCCGAAGAAGCCGAACTCGGCGATGCGCAAGGTCGCTCGTGTGAAGCTCCGCAACGGGACCGAGGTCACCGCCTACATCCCCGGCGAGGGCCACAACCTGCAGGAGCACTCGCTGGTGCTCGTCCGCGGCGGTCGTGTCAAGGACCTCCCCGGTGTGCGTTACAAGATCGTCCGTGGCGCCCTGGACACCCAGGCCGTCAAGAACCGTAAGCAGGCTCGCAGCCGCTACGGCGCGAAGAAGGGTTGAGTTAGATGCCTCGTAAGGGTCCCGCACCTAAGCGTCCCGTCGTCAACGACCCGGTATACGGCGCTCCGATCGTCAGCCAGCTGGTCAACAAGATCCTCGTCGACGGCAAGAAGTCGCTCGCCGAGTCGATCGTCTACAACGCCCTCAAGGGCGTCGAGGCGAAGAACGGCGGACAGGATGCCGTCGCCACGCTGAAGAAGGCGCTCGACAACGTCCGTCCCACCCTCGAGGTCAAGAGCCGCCGCGTCGGCGGTTCGACCTACCAGGTGCCGGTCGAGGTCAAGCCGCACCGCGCGAACACCCTCGCGCTGCGCTGGCTCGTCAGCTACGCCAAGGGCCGTCGTGAGAAGACGATGACCGAGCGTCTGCAGAACGAGATCCTCGACGCGTCGAACGGCCTCGGCGCCGCGGTCAAGCGCCGCGAGGACACGCACAAGATGGCCGAGTCGAACCGCGCGTTCGCTCACTACCGCTGGTAACAGCTTCGCCCGCCCCCGGCCACTCGCCGGGGGCGGGCACCCCACTCTTCGCAGTACGACTGCCAAAAAGATAAGGACACTCCTGTGGCACAAGACGTGCTCACCGACCTGAGCAAGGTTCGGAACATCGGCATCATGGCTCACATCGATGCTGGCAAGACCACCACCACCGAGCGCATCCTGTTCTACACGGGCGTCAACCACAAGCTCGGCGAGACGCACGACGGCGCGTCGACCACCGACTGGATGGAGCAGGAGAAGGAGCGCGGCATCACGATCACGTCTGCCGCCGTGACCTGCTTCTGGAACAAGAACCAGATCAACATCATCGACACCCCCGGTCACGTGGACTTCACGGTCGAGGTGGAGCGCTCGCTCCGCGTCCTCGACGGCGCTGTCGCCGTGTTCGACGGCAAGGAGGGCGTCGAGCCCCAGTCCGAGACCGTGTGGCGTCAGGCCGACAAGTACAACGTCCCGCGCATCTGCTTCGTCAACAAGATGGACAAGCTCGGCGCTGACTTCTACTTCACCGTCGACACCATCGTCAACCGCCTCGGCGCGAAGCCGCTCGTGATCCAGCTGCCCATCGGCGCGGAGAACGACTTCATCGGCGTCATCGACCTCGTCGAGATGCGCGCGCTGGTGTGGCCCGGCGATGCCAAGGGTGACGTGACCATGGGCGCGTCGTACGAGATCCAGGAGATCCCTGCCGAGCTCAAGGACAAGGCAGACGAGTACCGTCAGACCCTGCTCGAGACCGTCGCCGAGACCGACGACGCGCTGCTCGAGAAGTTCTTCGGCGGTGAGGAGCTCACGGTCGCCGAGATCAAGGGCGCCATCCGCAAGCTGGTCGTCGCCAGCGAGATCTACCCCGTGCTCTGCGGCTCGGCGTTCAAGAACCGCGGCGTGCAGCCGATGCTCGACGCGGTCGTCGACTACCTGCCCAACCCCCTCGACGTCGGCGCCATCGAGGCGCACGACCCGAAGGACGAGGAGAAGGTCATCGAGCGTCACCCCGACGCGAAGGACCCGTTCTCGGCGCTGGCCTTCAAGGTCGCCGTGCACCCCTTCTTCGGTCGTCTGACCTACGTGCGCGTGTACTCGGGCGAGCTCGAGTCGGGTGCTCAGGTCATCAACTCGACCAAGGGCAAGAAGGAGCGCATCGGAAAGATCTTCCAGATGCACGCCAACAAGGAGAACCCGGTCGACAAGCTGACCGCCGGCAACATCTACGCCGTGATCGGCCTGAAGGACACCACCACCGGTGACACCCTCGCCGACATCAGCGCGCCGGTCGTCCTCGAGTCGATGACGTTCCCCGAGCCGGTCATCGAGGTCGCGATCGAGCCGAAGACCAAGGCCGACCAGGAGAAGCTGGGTCTCGCGATCCAGAAGCTCGCCGAAGAGGACCCGACCTTCCGCACGGAGCTCAACCCCGAGACCGGTCAGACGACCATCAAGGGCATGGGCGAGCTGCACCTCGACATCCTCGTCGACCGCATGAAGCGCGAGTTCCGCGTCGAGGCGAACGTCGGCAAGCCTCAGGTCGCGTACCGCGAGACGATCCGCAAGGCCGTCGAGAAGCACGACTACACGCACAAGAAGCAGACCGGTGGTTCGGGTCAGTTCGCGAAGATCCAGTTCAACATCGAGCCGCTCGAGCTCGACAACGACAAGACCTACGAGTTCGTGAACGCCGTGACCGGTGGTCGCATCCCGCGCGAGTACATCGGCTCGATCGACGCCGGCTTCCAGGACGCGATGAACGTCGGCGTGCTCGCCGGCTACCCGATGGTGGGCGTCAAGGCGACCATCGTCGACGGTGCCGCGCACGACGTCGACTCCTCGGAGATGGCGTTCAAGATCGCAGGCTCCATGGGCTTCAAGGAGGCTGCGCGTCGCGCAAACCCCGTGCTGCTCGAGCCGCTGATGGCCGTCGAGGTCCGTACTCCCGAGGAGTACATGGGCGACGTCATCGGCGACCTGAACTCGCGTCGTGGCCAGATCCAGTCGATGGAGGACGCCGCAGGCGTCAAGGTCGTCCGCGCCCAGGTTCCGCTGTCCGAGATGTTCGGCTACATCGGCGACCTGCGCTCGAAGACCTCGGGTCGCGCTGTCTACTCCATGGAGTTCCACAGCTACGCTGAGGTTCCCCGTGCCGTGGCCGATGAGATCGTCCAGAAGGCCAAGGGCGAGTAACCCTTTCTGGGAGCCGGGCTCAGGCTCGGCTCCCAGGTCCCCTACAACTTCACATTCCCTCTCTACTAAACTGAGAACCTAACCCGTAGAGAACCGGTCGCAATCCAGTGCCCGGTCACCTCTACACGACGTCCTGAGGAGGACCAAGTGGCTAAGGCCAAGTTCGAGCGGACCAAGCCGCACGTCAACATCGGAACCATCGGTCACGTTGACCACGGCAAGACCACGCTCTCCGCAGCGATCTCGAAGGTGCTTGCTGACAAGTTCCCGTCCGCGACCAACGTGCAGCGCGACTTCGCTTCCATCGACTCGGCGCCGGAAGAGCGCCAGCGTGGTATCACCATCAACATCTCGCACATCGAGTACGAGACCCCGAAGCGCCACTACGCGCACGTTGACGCTCCCGGCCACGCCGACTACGTCAAGAACATGATCACCGGTGCTGCTCAGATGGACGGCGCGATCCTCGTGGTCGCCGCCACCGACGGCCCGATGGCTCAGACGCGTGAGCACGTGCTGCTCGCCAAGCAGGTCGGCGTTCCCTACCTGCTCGTCGCGCTGAACAAGAGCGACATGGTCGACGACGAGGAGATCCTGGAGCTCGTCGAGCTCGAGGTCCGCGAGCTGCTCTCCAGCCAGGGCTTCGACGGCGACAACGCTCCCGTCGTGCAGGTCTCGGCGCTCAAGGCGCTCGAGGGCGACGAGAAGTGGACCGAGAAGATCCTCGAGCTCATGCAGGCCGTCGACGACAGCGTTCCGGACCCGGAGCGCGACCGTGACAAGCCGTTCCTCATGCCCGTCGAGGACGTCTTCACGATCACCGGTCGTGGCACCGTCGTCACCGGCCGCGCCGAGCGTGGCACGCTGGCGATCAACTCCGAGGTCGAGATCGTCGGACTCCGTCCGACCGTCAAGACCACGGTCACCGGTATCGAGATGTTCCACAAGCAGCTCGACGAGGCATGGGCCGGCGAGAACTGTGGTCTGCTCCTCCGCGGCACCAAGCGCGAGGACGTCGAGCGCGGCCAGGTCATCGTGAAGCCGGGCTCGGTCACCCCTCACACGAACTTCGAGGGCACCGCGTACATCCTGTCCAAGGACGAGGGTGGCCGTCACAACCCGTTCTACACGAACTACCGCCCGCAGTTCTACTTCCGCACCACCGACGTCACCGGCGTCATCTCGCTGCCCGAGGGCACCGAGATGGTCATGCCCGGCGACACCACCGACATGACGGTCGAGCTGATCCAGCCGATCGCCATGGAGGAGGGCCTCGGCTTCGCCATCCGTGAGGGTGGACGCACCGTCGGCGCCGGTACGGTCACGAAGATCATCAAGTAAGCATCCGCTTCCTTCGCAAAGGGGTCGAGCCTCCGGGCTCGGCCCCTTTGTGTTTCCCGGTTGCGCGTCTCTTCCGTATATCGCGACGGCCATGCAGAATGAGTGCTGTCGGCCCGTCGGCCGGCAGCACACACCTCAGAAGGGGGAATCACACATGGGTATCGAGGACGCTGTCAACAAGGGCAAGGATCTCTTCGAGCAGAACAAGGACAAGATCGAAGAGGCGGTCAAGAGCGAGCAGGCTGAGGACATCAGCGACAAGGTGCTCGACGGTGTCGCCGACTTCGCCAAGAAGATCGCCCCCGGTGCGGCCGACAAGATCGACGAGATCCGTGAGGGTGCAGACAAGGCCGTCGGCAACGAGTAGTCCTTCGCACGTATTCGAGCGGCGGTCCTCCCCAGGGAGGGCCGCCGCTTCTTCGTGCGCCCGCCCAGTGCGGGACCCGGTATTCCGCCGGCCGGTATCGCGTTCCACCGTGGTCATCCCGTAGAATAGCCAGCGGCCGTCTGGGGATCTTGCGGCCGGGAATGCCGAAGGGGTTCGGCATTCCGACGATGCGCGGGTCTTTTCCGCGTTCGACACTGGGGAACGATCTTGGGGATCATCGTGCGACGCGTGCGCTCTGCGCACCTCGGCTCCTCCCTGCCTGCGCGGCGGGTCTCTCGCCGCGCCCTCGAACGAGGAGAGCGGCGTCCCTTCGCGCTGCCTTCCTCGCGTCCGGTGCGCCCCCTCGCGCTGGACGCCCTCCCCAAGCGGGGCGAGGCATGGGGATGCCTCGCCCCGCTCTCCTGAGACTGTGTGCGACGCGATCGACGGGGCATGATCCGAGGCGCGACACGCCCGGGTTTGCACAAGTGAAATCGGGCATGGCAGAATAGACAGGTTCGACATTTCGGCGCGCTCCGCGTGCCGGATCACCATCACGAAAGTGCATAGGCGGCGTCGTCTCGCAAGGGATGCAGCGCAGGGACCTAGGCCGCGGGTGGCAGGACATCCCCGACACCTCTTCGCAGAGGCTCCGTCATGCGTGGCGGAGGTCGGCATCCGTCCGTTGCAAGACGTGCGGGATGACAGAAGAACAGTGGTGCAGCCCTTCGAAGGGCTCAGGGCTCAGGCCCTCGAGTCCGAGAAGCGAAGTGCCTGGCGCGAACCAGCGCCGTCGTGCGTCCAATGCCCCAGGGTCACCCGGCCCCGGACGGTAAGACGCCTAAAGAGAGAGAGCAGACAATGGCGGGACAGAAGATCCGCATTCGCCTGAAGTCGTATGACCACGAGGTCATCGACACGTCCGCACGCAAGATCGTCGACACCGTGACCCGTGCGGGTGCGACTGTCGTCGGCCCCGTGCCCCTTCCGACCGAGAAGAACGTCGTGTGCGTCATCCGGTCGCCCCACAAGTACAAGGACAGCCGCGAGCACTTCGAGATGCGCACCCACAAGCGTCTGATCGACATCGTCGACCCGACGCCCAAGGCTGTCGACTCGCTGATGCGTCTCGACCTGCCCGCTGACGTCAACATCGAGATCAAGCTCTGAGGTCCGCCATGGTTGACATCAACGCAAAGATTTCCAAGGGCATGCTCGGCACCAAGCTCGGCATGACCCAGGTCTGGACCGAGGACGGCAAGATCGTCCCGGTCACCGTGATCGAGCTCGCGCCGAACGTGGTCACCCAGATCCGCACCCCCGAGAAGGACGGCTACAACGCCGTCCAGATCGCGTACGGTCAGATCGACCCCCGCAAGGTGAACAAGCCCCTCACCGCCCACTTCGAGGCCGCAGGCGTCACGCCGCGTCGTCACGTCACCGAGATCCGCACCGCGGATGCCGCTGACTACTCGCTGGGCCAGGAGCTCACCGTCGACGCCACGTTCGAGGCCGGCCAGCTGGTCGACGTCGTCGGCACCAGCAAGGGCAAGGGCACCGCCGGTGTCATGAAGCGTCACAACTTCAAGGGCGTCTCGGCTTCGCACGGTTCGCACCGCAACCACCGCAAGCCCGGTTCGATCGGCGCATCGTCGACCCCGAGCCGCGTCTTCAAGGGCATGCGCATGGCCGGCCGTATGGGTGGCGAGCGCGTGACCGTTCTCAACCTCACGGTGCACGCCGTCGACATCGAGAAGGGCCTGCTGCTCGTCAAGGGCGCTGTCCCCGGTGCTCGTGGCCGCATCGTCTACGTCCGCAACGCAGTGAAGGGTGCCTGATCATGGCTGACTCGACTCTCGCGCTCGACGTCCTCAAGGCAGACGGCAAGAAGGCTGGCTCGATCGAGCTTCCCGCCGAACTGTTCGACGTCAAGACGAACATCCCGCTGATCCACCAGGTCGTCGTCGCGCAGCTCGCCGCCGCGCGCCAGGGCACCCACTCGACCAAGCGTCGCGGTGAGGTCTCCGGTGCAGGCCGCAAGCCCTTCAAGCAGAAGGGCACGGGTAACGCCCGTCAGGGCTCCATCCGCGCGCCGCACATGACCGGCGGTGGCATCGTGCACGGCCCGAAGCCGCGCGACTACTCGCAGCGCACCCCCAAGAAGATGATCGCCGCCGCCCTCCTGGGCGCGCTCAGCGACCGCTTCCGCGGTGAGCGCATCCACGCCATCGAGTCCTTCGGCATCGACGGAACGCCTTCGACCAAGACCGCGGTGAACTTCCTCACCAACGTCGTCTCGTCGAAGAACGTCCTCGTCGTGATCGAGCGGGGCGACGACGTGACGCTGAAGAGCATCCGCAACCTGTCGAACCTGCACGTGCTGACGTTCGACCAGCTCAACGCCTACGACGTGCTCGTCTCCGACGACATCGTCTTCACCCAGGCCGCTCTCGAAGGCTTCATCGCCTCCAAGACCGGCGCCAACCAGGAGGTCTCCGCATGAGCGAGCAGGCAGCTGTTCTCCAGACGGCCCTGAACAAGGACCCGCGCGACATCATCCTGAAGCCGGTCGTGTCCGAGAAGAGCTACGGGCTCATCGACGAGGGCAAGTACACCTTCCTCGTCGACCCGCGCGCTTCGAAGACCGAGATCAAGCTCGCCATCGAGAAGATCTTCGGCGTCAAGGTCGCCGGCGTCAACACGATCAACCGCGTCGGCAAGGCTCGTCGCACCCGCTTCGGCACGGGCAAGCGCAAGGACACCAAGCGCGCGATCGTGACCCTGAAGTCGGGCACCATCGACATCTTCACGGCAGTCGGCTGACCGGGGGATAAGGACAAATCATGGCTATTCGCAAGTACAAGCCCACGACCCCGGGCCGTCGCGGCTCGTCGGTGGCTGACTTCGCCGAGATCACTCGATCGACGCCCGAGAAGTCGCTGCTGCGCCCGCTCTCCAAGACCGGTGGTCGCAACAACCAGGGCCGCATCACGACCCGTCACATCGGTGGTGGCCACAAGCGCCAGTACCGTGTCATCGACTTCCGTCGCAATGACAAGGACGGCGTCAACGCCAAGGTCGCTCACATCGAGTACGACCCCAACCGCACCGCGCGCATCGCGCTGCTGCACTACTTCGACGGCGAGAAGCGCTACATCCTCGCGCCGGCGAAGCTGAAGCAGGGCGACATCATCGAGTCGGGTCCCGCGGCTGACATCAAGCCGGGTAACAACCTGCCGCTGAAGAACATCCCGACGGGTACCGTCATCCACGCGATCGAGCTCCGCCCCGGTGGCGGCGCGAAGATGGCGCGTTCGGCCGGTGCATCCGTCCGTCTCGTCGCCAAGGACGGCCCCTACGCCCAGCTGCGTCTGCCCTCGGGCGAGATCCGCAACGTCGATGCGCGCTGCCGCGCGACCATCGGCGAGGTCGGCAACGCCGAGCAGTCGAACATCAACTGGGGCAAGGCCGGCCGCATGCGCTGGAAGGGCGTCCGCCCGACCGTGCGTGGTGTCGCGATGAACCCGGTCGACCACCCCCACGGTGGTGGTGAGGGCAAGACCTCCGGTGGACGTCACCCCGTCACTCCTTGGGGCCAGGCTGAGGGTCGCACCCGCCACGCCAACAAGGAAAGCGACAAGTACATCGTGCGTCGTCGTAACGCCGGCAAGAAGCGCAAGTAGGAGTAAGAGAAGATGCCTCGCAGTCTTAAGAAGGGCCCCTTCGTCGACGAGCACCTGCTTCGCAAGGTGATCGGCCAGAACGAAGCCGGCACGAAGAACGTCATCAAGACCTGGTCTCGCCGGTCCATGATCATCCCGGCCATGCTGGGTCACACGATCGCGGTCCACGACGGACGCAAGCACATCCCCGTGTTCGTGTCCGAGACCATGGTCGGTCACAAGCTGGGCGAGTTCGCGCCCACCCGCACCTTCCGCGGCCACGAGAAGGACGACAAGAAGGGGCGGCGCCGCTAATGGTCGAATCGATCGCACGCGTGAAGCACATCCGCGTGACCCCGCAGAAGGCTCGTCGTGTCGTCGCGCTCATCAAGGGCAAGCAGGCCCAGGAGGCTCTGGCGATCCTGAAGTTCGCACAGCAGAGCGCCAGCGAGCCGATCTACAAGCTTGTCGCGTCGGCCATGGCCAACGCGCAGGTCAAGGCGGATCGTGACGGCGAGTTCCTCGACGAGCAGGACCTGTACGTGAAGAACGCGTACGTCGACGAGGGCACCACGCTCAAGCGCTTCCAGCCCCGTGCACAGGGTCGCGCTTTCCAGATCAAGAAGCGCACGAGCCACATCACGGTCGTGCTCTCGACGCCCGAGGCCGCTCCGGCTGCCGCTGGCGACAGCAACAAGAAGGCGAGCAAGTAATGGGACAGAAGGTAAACCCGTACGGCTTCCGCCTCGGCATCACCACTGATCACGTCTCTCGTTGGTTCTCGGACTCGACGAAGAAGGGTCAGCGCTACGCCGACTACGTGGCCGAGGACATCAAGATCCGTCGTCTGCTGCAGACGCAGCTCGACCGCGCCGGCGTCTCGAACATCGAGATCGAGCGCACCCGTGACCGCGTCCGCGTCGACATCCACACCGCCCGTCCGGGCATCGTGATCGGTCGCCGCGGCGCCGAGGCCGAGCGCATCCGCGGCGACCTCGAGAAGCTCACGGGCAAGCAGATCCAGCTGAACATCCTCGAGGTCAAGAACCCCGAGGCCGATGCTCAGCTCGTCGCCCAGGGCATCGCCGAGCAGCTCTCTGCTCGCGTGGCGTTCCGTCGCGCGATGCGCAAGGGTCTCCAGGGCGCGCAGCGCGCTGGCGCCAAGGGCATCCGCATCCAGGTCTCCGGCCGCCTCGGCGGCGCCGAGATGAGCCGTTCGGAGTTCTACCGCGAGGGTCGTGTGCCGCTGCACACGCTGCGCGCGAACATCGACTACGGCTTCTACGAGGCGAAGACCACCTTCGGCCGCATCGGCGTGAAGGTCTGGATCTACAAGGGCGACCTCACCGCCAAGGAGCTTGCTCGCGAGCAGGCCAACGCACCGAAGGCCCGTCGTGACGACCGTGGTGGCGACCGCCGCCGCGCGCCGCGCAACGAGGCCCCCGTCGCAGAAGGAGCGTCTGCCTGATGCTTATTCCCCGCAAGGTCAAGTACCGCAAGCAGCATCACCCGAAGCGTGATGGCCAGGCCACCGGCGGCACCCAGGTGTCGTTCGGCGAGTACGGCATCCAGGCGCTCACCTCGGCGTACGTGACCAACCGTCAGATCGAGTCCGCTCGTATCGCGATGACCCGTCACATCAAGCGTGGTGGAAAGGTGTGGATCAACATCTACCCCGACCGTCCGCTCACCAAGAAGCCGGCTGAGACCCGAATGGGTTCCGGTAAGGGATCCCCCGAGTGGTGGGTCGCCAACGTCAAGCCGGGCCGCGTCCTCTTCGAGGTCGCGGGTGTCAACGAGCAGCTCGCTCGTGAAGCACTGACCCGAGCAATTCACAAGCTGCCGCTCAAGGCACGCATCATCAAGCGCGAGGAGGGCGACGCGTAATGGCGATCGGCACCAAGGAGCTCGCCCCGGCGGAGCTCGACACGTTCGAAGACCAGCGCCTCGTTGAGGAGCTGCGCAAGGCCAAGGAGGAGCTGTTCAACCTCCGTTTCCAGTCGGCCACCGGCCAGCTGGAGAGCCACGGCCGCATCCGCGCCGTCAAGCGCGACATCGCGCGCCTGTACACCGTGATCCGCGAACGTGAGCTGGGCATCCGTGCGACGCCTGCTCCCGTCGAGGCTCCGGCCAAGAAGGCGACCAAGTCGAAGGCGAAGAAGGCGGATGCCGCTGACGACGCCACGAAGGAAGAGGCTGAGTGATGGCCACCAAGAAGGAAGCCGCTGTCGAGGCTGAGCACGCCGCGCACGACGTGCGCGATGCGGAGGCTCGTGGCTACCGCAAGTCGCGTCGTGGCTACGTCGTCAGCGACAAGATGGACAAGACCATCGTGGTCGAGGTCGAGGACCGCGTGAAGCACCCGCTTTACGGCAAGGTCATCCGCCGCACCTCGAAGGTCAAGGCGCACGATGAGACCAACTCCGCCGGCATCGGCGACCTGGTCCTCATCAACGAGACCCGCCCGCTGAGCGCCACCAAGCGCTGGCGTCTGGTGGAGATTCTGGAGAAGGCCAAGTGATTCAGCAGGAGTCCCGCCTCAAGGTCGCCGACAACACCGGCGCGAAGGAACTGCTCACCATCCGTGTTCTCGGTGGCTCGCGCCGCCGCTACGCGGGTCTGGGCGACACCATCGTCGCGACCGTCAAGGACGCGATCCCGGGCGGCAACGTCAAGAAGGGCGACGTCGTCAAGGCGGTCATCGTCCGCACCAAGAAGGAGACGCGCCGTCCCGACGGCTCGTACATCAAGTTCGACGAGAACGCCGCCGTGATCCTGAAGAACGACGGGGAGCCCCGCGGCACCCGCATCTTCGGTCCGGTCGGCCGTGAGCTTCGTGACAAGAAGTTCATGAAGATCGTCTCCCTGGCACCGGAGGTCATCTGATCATGGCGAAGATCAAGAAGGGCGACCTGGTTCAGGTCATCACCGGCCGCACCCAGGCCAAGGGCGGCGACCGCGGCAAGCAGGGCAAGGTCCTTGAGATCCTTGTCGAGCAGAACCGCGTCATCGTCGAGGGTGTGAACTACGTCACCAAGCACTCGCGCGTCGGCCAGACGCAGCGCGGCACCAAGACGGGTGGCCTCGAGACGATCGAGGCTCCCATCCACATCTCGAACGTCGCAGTCGTCGACCCCTCGACCAAGAAGCCGACCAAGGTCGGCCACCGGGTCGAGGAGCAGACCAAGGACGGCGTCAAGCGCACCGTCCGCGTGCGTTACGCGAAGAAGAGCGGTAAGGACCTCTGATGGCAACGACTGACGCTGCGGAGGCTGTCAAGGTGCAGCCCCGCCTGAAGGCGAAGTACAACGCTGAGATCAAGAAGGCTCTGCAGGAGCAGTTCGGCTACGCGAACGTCATGCAGATCCCTGGCCTGGTCAAGGTCGTCGTGAACACGGGTGTCGGCGAGGCAGCTCGCGACAGCAAGGTGATCGATGGTGCGGTCGACGACCTCACCAAGATCACCGGTCAGAAGCCGATCGTCACCAAGGCGCGCAAGTCCATCGCACAGTTCAAGCTGCGCGAGGGTCAGCCCATCGGCGCTCACGTCACCCTCCGCGGTGACCGCGCCTGGGAGTTCGTGGACCGCCTGGTCTCGCTCGCTCTGCCCCGCATCCGCGACTTCCGCGGTCTGTCGGACAAGCAGTTCGACGGCAACGGCAACTACACCTTCGGTCTCCAGGAGCAGAGTGTGTTCCACGAGATCGATCAGGACAAGATCGACCGGGTTCGCGGTTTCGACATCACCGTCGTGACCTCCGCGAAGACGGATGACGAGGGTCGCGCCCTGCTGCGCGCACTCGGCTTCCCGTTCCGCTCGGACGACGCGCAGGCGTAAGCCTCGACATGTGAGAGCCGGATGCTGCGTTCACGCGCAGCATCCGGCTCCCGTCATGCCGTACAATTGAAGATTGCGTGTCATCGCAGGCCGTCTGTCGTGTAACGGCAGCCGGAACCGTATGAACAAAGGAAACCAACAATGACAATGACAGACCCGGTCGCAGACATGCTGACCCGTCTGCGCAACGCGAACTCGGCGCACCACGACTCCGTGACGCTGCCGTCGAGCAAGCTGAAGACGCACATCGCCGAGATCCTCCAGCAGGAGGGCTACATCGCCGGCTGGGAGACCTCCGACGCTCGCGTGGGCCAGAACCTGACCCTGCAGCTGAAGTACGGCCCCAACCGTGAGCGTTCGATCGCGGGCATCAAGCGCGTGTCGAAGCCCGGCCTCCGCGTCTACGCGAAGTCGACGGAGCTCCCCAAGGTCCTCGGCGGCCTCGGCGTGGCCATCCTGTCCACCTCCTCCGGTCTTCTCACCGACCGTCAGGCTGAGCAGAAGGGCGTGGGCGGAGAAGTTCTCGCCTACGTGTGGTAATTCGAAATGTCGCGTATTGGACGACTTCCCATCGACGTTCCCGCGGGCGTGACCGTTTCGGTCGACGGCCGTGAGGTCGCGGTGAAGGGCCCCAAGGGTGAGCTCACCCTGACGGTGGCCAGCCCCATCGAGGTCGCGGTCGAGGAGAACCAGGTTCTCGTCACCCGTCCCGACGACGAGCGCGCGTCGCGGTCGCTTCACGGCCTGACCCGCACGCTCATCAACAACAACATCATCGGCGTGACCCAGGGCTACACCAAGGGTCTCGAGGTCGTCGGCACCGGTTACCGCGTGGCTCAGAAGGGCAGCTCGGTCGAGTTCGCCCTCGGCTTCTCGCACCCGGTTCTGGTCGACCCGCCCGCCGGCATCACCTTCACGGTCGAGGGCACCAACAAGCTCACCGTGAGCGGTATCTCCAAGCAGGCTGTCGGCGAGGCAGCTGCGAACATCCGCAAGATCCGCAAGCCCGAGCCGTACAAGGGCAAGGGTGTGCGCTACGCCGGCGAGGTCGTGCGTCGCAAGGCCGGAAAGAGTGGTAAGTAACCATGGCTCTCAAGTCAAAGTCTGACGCCCGCGCGCGTCGTCACGCCCGCCTTCGCAAGAAGGTCGTGGGCACCGAGTCGCGTCCGCGTCTCGTCGTCAACCGCTCGGCCCGCCACGTCTTCGTGCAGCTGGTCGACGACAGCAAGGGTCACACCGTCGCGTCGGCTTCGACGCTCGAGACCGACCTGCGCGCGTTCGAGGGTGACAAGACCGCCAAGGCCCGCAAGGTCGGCGAGCTCGTCGCCGAGCGCGCGAAGGCTGCAGGCGTTTCCGAGGCAGTGTTCGACCGTGGTGGCAACCGCTACGCCGGTCGCGTCGCCGCCATCGCCGACGGCGCTCGTGAAGGGGGCCTGGCACTGTGAGTGACAACAAGGAGAACGAAGTGACCGAAGCGGCTGCTGCCACTTCCGAGACGGCCGCCGGCACCACGCAGGCCGAGCCGACTCGCGATCAGCGTGATGGCCGCCGCGGTGGCCGTGACCGCAACCAGGGCGGTCGTGACCGCAACTCGCGCGACCGCGGTGACAACCAGTTCCTCGAGCGCGTCGTCACCATCAACCGCGTGTCGAAGGTCGTGAAGGGTGGACGCCGGTTCAGCTTCACCGCTCTCGTGGTCGTCGGCGACGGCAACGGTCTGGTCGGCGTCGGCTACGGCAAGGCCCGTGAGGTTCCTCTCGCGATCGCGAAGGGTGTCGAAGAGGCCAAGCGCAACTTCTTCCGCGTTCCGCGCGTCGGCAGCACCATCCCGCACCCCGTGCAGGGTGAGGCGGCCGCTGGTGTGGTCCTGCTCCGTCCGGCCGCTGCCGGTACCGGTGTCATCGCGGGTGGTCCCGTGCGCGCCGTGCTCGAGTGCGCCGGCATCCACGACGTGCTGTCGAAGTCGCTCGGCTCGTCGAACACGATCAACATCGTGCACGCGACGGTGACGGCTCTGAAGCAGCTCGAGGAGCCCCGTGCGGTTGCCGCGCGTCGTGGCCTCGAGTTCGACCAGGTCGCACCTGCGCGTCTCGTCCGTGCCGAGGCTGAGGCTCTCGCTGCACAGAAGGTAGGTGCCTGATGGCCGCCCGGCTCAAGGTCACGCAGATCAAGTCCAAGGTGAGCGAGAAGCAGAACCAGCGCGACACGCTGCGTTCGCTCGGTCTGAAGCGCATCGGTGACACCACCGTCCGCCCTGACGACGCCCAGACTCGCGGCTATGTCCGTGCGGTCGCACACCTCGTCAAGGTTGAGGAGATCGACTAATGGCTGAGAAGAACGAAGCCGTCGAGGCCGAGAAGGCCCCGAAGAAGGCCGCAGCCCCCAAGGCTGCCGCCGAGAAGAAGCCTGCTGCGAAGAAGGCTCCGGCGAAGGCTGCTGCCTCTGCCAAGGCCGACACCGCAGCCAAGAAGGCCGCTCCGAAGAAGGATGCTCCGGCATCCCGTCCCGGCGTCCTGAAGGTGCACCACCTGCGTCCGGTCCCCGGATCCAACACCGCGAAGACCCGTGTCGGTCGCGGTGAGGGCTCCAAGGGCAAGACCGCCGGCCGCGGAACCAAGGGCACCAAGGCTCGCAACACCGTTCGCGTCGGCTTCGAGGGTGGGCAGATGCCTCTGCACATGCGCACCCCGAAGCTGCGCGGGTTCAAGAACCCGTTCCGCGTCGAGTACCAGGTCGTGAACCTGGAGAAGCTCGCGGAGCTGTACCCCGCAGGTGGCGATGTCACCGTCAGCGACCTGGTCGCCAAGGGTGCCGTTCGCAAGAACGAGAAGGTCAAGGTTCTGGGCAACGGCGACATCGCCGTGAAGCTCACCGTCTCGGTCGACAAGGTCTCGGGTTCTGCCGAGCAGAAGATCGTGGCAGCGGGCGGAACCGTCAAGTAACCACTGCGAAAGAGGGGTCGGAGAAATCCGGCCCCTCTTTTGAGTTACCCTGGTCTTTCAGCCATCCCTCAGGGATTGGCAACCTTTTCAGGAGGAACGCCCTTGTTTAGCGCCATCGCGCGGATCTTCCGCACGCCCGACCTGCGTCGGAAGATCGGTTTCACCCTGGCGATCGTCGCCATCTACCGTCTCGGATCCAATGTCCCGGCTCCGTTCGTGAACTTCCCGAACGTCGAGGCGTGTCTCGCCGAGAACAACGGGACCGACGGCCTGCTCGGACTCGTCAACCTCTTCTCGGGTGGCGCACTGCTGCAGCTGTCGATCTTCGCGCTGGGCGTCATGCCGTACATCACGGCGACGATCATCACGCAGCTCCTCCGCGTCGTCATCCCGCACTTCGAGGCCCTGCACAAGGAGGGCCAGGCCGGGCAGTCCAAGCTGACCCAGTACACGCGCTACCTCACGATTGCGCTCGCGCTGCTGCAGTCGACCACGCTGGTCACCGTGGCCCGCAGCGGTCAGCTCTTCGGCAACACCGACGTCGCCGCCTGCCAGACCCTGCTCACGAACGAGGCGTGGTGGGCCCAGCTGCTCATCATCATCGCCATGACCGCAGGCACGGGCCTCATCATGTGGTTCGCAGAGCTCGTCACCGAGCGCGGCATCGGCAACGGCATGTCCCTGCTGATCTTCACCTCGATCGCCGCCACGTTCCCCGGCGCGATGGCGCTGATCTGGCAGACCAAGAGCCCTGAGATCTTCTTCATGGTCATCGCGGTCGGCATCATCGTGATGGGGCTCGTCGTGTTCGTCGAGCAGTCGCAGCGACGCATCCCGGTGCAGTACGCCAAGCGCATGGTCGGGCGCCGCACCTATGGCGGCACGAACACGTACATCCCGATCAAGGTCAACATGGCGGGTGTCATCCCGGTCATCTTCGCCTCATCGCTGCTGTACATCCCGGCGCTGATCGCGCAGTTCAACACCCCGCAGGACGGCTCGACCCCTGCTGCATGGGTGACGTGGATCACGTCGAACTTCACCAAGGGCGACCACCCGGTCTACATGCTGGCGTACTTCCTGTTGATCATCGGCTTCACCTACTTCTACGTGGCGATCACGTTCAACCCCGTCGAGGTCGCCGACAACATGAAGAAGTACGGCGGGTTCATCCCCGGCATCCGCGCCGGTCGCCCGACCGCCGAGTACCTCGACTACGTGCTGACCCGCATCACGCTCCCTGGTTCCATCTACCTGGGCCTGATCGCCCTCATCCCGCTCATCGCCCTTGCGACTGTCGGCGCCAATCAGAACTTCCCGTTCGGCGGTGCGTCGATCCTGATCATCGTCGGTGTCGGTCTGGAGACGGTCAAGCAGATCGATGCACAGCTGCAGCAGCGTCACTACGAAGGGCTCCTCCGATGACCGCATCCGCTCGTCTTCTCATCGTCGGCCCGCAGGGTTCCGGCAAGGGCACGCAGGGCGTGCGCATCGCGGAGTCGTTCGGCATCCCCGTCGTCTCCACCGGAGACATCTTCCGGGCCAACATCAAAGAGGGCACCGAACTCGGCCAGCAGGTCACGGCGATCCTCGATGCCGGCGACCTCGTCCCCGATGAGCTCACCAGCGCGATCGTGCGTGATCGCCTGTCGCAGGACGACGCGGCAGCGGGCTTCCTGCTCGACGGCTACCCGCGCAACACGCATCAGGTCGAGCACCTCGATGAGTTCCTCGCCGGTCGCGGTGAGTCTCTCGACGCGGTGATCCTGCTTGACGTGCCGCGCGAGGAGAGCATCTCGCGTCTTGCGCTGCGCGCCACGGAGCAGGGCCGCACGGACGACACGCCTGAGGCGATCGCACACCGTCTGGACATCTACGAGCACGAGACGGCCCCGATCCTGTCGGTCTACGGCCCGCGCGGCATCGTCGACACGATCGACGGCGTCGGCACCCTCGACGAGATCACCGAGCGCATCTTCGCCGCTCTCGACGCACGCGGACTCCGCGTCGCGGTCTGAGATGTTCCGTCGTTCGATCTACAAGACGCCGGCTCAGCTGCGATCGATGCTCGAGCCTGGCCTGATCACGGCCGCGGCGCTCGACGCCGTCGCTCCGCTCGTTCGGCCCGGAGTCTCGACGATCGAACTCGACGCTGAGGCGAACCGCGTGATCGTGGAACGCGGAGCCGAGTCGAACTTCCAGCTCGTGCGCGGATACCACCACACGATCTGCGTGTCCGTGAACGAAGAGGTGGTGCACGGCATCCCCGGTTCGCGCGTTCTCGAGGCAGGCGACATCGTCTCGGTCGACGGGGGAGCGCAGTTCGAAGGCTGGAACGGCGACAGCGCTCGCACGTTCATCGTGCCCGGTGGTGCGGATGCTGCGCTCGTCGCCCGGCGCCAGGAGCTGTCGCGTGTGACCGAGGGCTCGATGTGGGCGGGAATCGCCGCGATGGCTTCGGCTTCGCACATCGGCGAGATCGGCGCCGCGATCCAGGACTACATCGAGGCGCAGGGAGTGTCTGAGGTCTCCGGCCGCCCGTACGGGATCCTGCGCGAGTACGTGGGTCATGGCATCGGCCGCAAGATGCACGAGCCGCCGAGTGTGTTCAACTACCGCACGCCCGACCCCGGAGCCGAGATCAAGCCCGGTCTCGTGCTCGCGATCGAGCCCATGGTCACCGCCGGCGGCGAGGAGACCTTCGTCGAGGACGATGACTGGACGGTCTCGACGATCGACGGCTCCGACGGATCGCACTGGGAGCACAGCGTCGCGGTGCACGCCGACGGCATCTGGGTGTTGACCGCGGCCGACGGGGGTGCCGCAGGCCTCGCCGCCTTCGGCGTCGTTCCGACGCCCCTCGCGTAGGGGCGGTTCGAGTAGAGGAACGTTTGCCGGTGACCGCTCTCGTTCGCGGTGAGTTCCTGCTTACGATGTGACTTCCGTCGTTATGCGTGAGTTCCGGTTTCCGGCGTGACTTCTCTTGTCTCGGGTGAGTTCCGGCTCACGGGGTGACTTCCCATGCCTGGGGTGTGGAGTTCGTGCAGGGATCCGGGTGTCATCGTGGCGCGGCTACCTCTGTGCAGAAGAGGAAGCTCGCGCGTGGTCTCTGCTGCGTCGCGTGTGACGTCGTGCACCGCGCGCGGCCTCCTGCGCCGGGCGTGACGTCCTCACCACGCGTGACCTCCCGCTTCGCGCGTGACCTCCGGCGCGAGGCGGCGTAGGTCACGCAGAGACCAGGAGGTGACCGATGACGCGCGAACACAACCGCTGCATAGGAAAGACCAGGCACAATGGATGCATGGGTGTGCATACACCCGAAGACTTCAAGCCGGACTCACGCGGGTGAGCCTCGACAGATCGGAAAGCAATGGCAGTCGCCAAGAAGAGCACGAACTGGTTCGTCGTCGGCGTGTCCACGGCCGTGGTGATCGTCCTTGTGGCGATCGGCGCAGCCGTCTGGTGGGCGAACTCGCTGGCGACGGGCCCTGGCACGGCGCCCCAGAGCGCGCTCGTGGACAAGGACACGGGAGCGATCACCTTCGGCACCGGCGACGACGTGGTCGACACCTACGTCGACTTCATGTGCCCGATCTGCGGCGACTTCGAGGATCAGTACGGCGAGCAGCTGCAGACCGCGGCGGCCGACAACGCGATCACGCTGAACATCCACCCGATCTCGATCCTCGACCGGTACTCGCAGAACACCAAGTACTCGACCCGTGCCGCGAGCGCGATGTACTGCGTGGCGGACAAGGCGCCGGATGCCGCTCTCGGCTACTTCAACTCGCTCTTCACGAACCAGCCCGAGGAGAACTCGGTCGGCCTCAGTGACGACGAGCTGGCCTCGCTGGCGAACGAGGCGGGTGCAGGCGCTGCGGCAGACTGCATCGCCGACGGCACGTACAAGACGTTCGTCGCGTCGCAGACGACGAAGCACGACATCCAGGGCACGCCGACCGTAGAGGTCAACGGCAAGCGTCTCGACCTGCAGGCGGGCGAGATCACCAAGCTCGAGGACGTGCTGGCCAAGGCCGGCACGGCGGGCTCCGGAGCAGACGGCGACAGCTCCGACAAGTGAGCCACGCCGACGGCCCCGGTCTCAGCTTGCTGGAACCGGGGCCGTCGGATATCATAGATCTTTGGTGCCTTGTGCCTTGATTCGGCGTGTCCGAGTCGGTGCGGCATCGCAATCCCAATCACCCACCGCAGATCGACCGGTCTGCAGAAGCGTCAGCGAGGCTATGGCTAAGAAAGACGGTGTCATCGAGATCGAGGGCGTCGTGTCCGAGGCGCTGCCCAACGCGATGTTCCGCGTTGAGCTCACCAACGGACACAAGGTTCTGGCAACGATCTCAGGAAAGATGCGGCAGAACTACATCCGCATCATCCCCGAGGACCGCGTGGTCGTGGAGCTCAGCCCCTACGACCTGACCCGCGGTCGCATCGTCTACCGCTACCGCTGATCGGTCGAGAAGTAACACCCCAGGCAACCCTGCCTGCCCGGTGAAGACAGCGAACAGGAACACATCATGAAGGTCAACCCCAGCGTCAAGCCGATCTGCGATCACTGCAAGGTGATCCGTCGTCACGGCCGCGTCATGGTCATCTGCAAGAGCAACCCGCGCCACAAGCAGCGCCAGGGCTGATCTTTCCGATCTGACTTACAACTCAATACACACGGCAGGATCAGACGCTTCGACACATTCGGCGCCCCAGAGGGGAGCTGAGGGGATCGGAGCCGACACCTCGGGGCGGAGGCCCGAGCACCGATCCTGCTCCACACCTCCACAACATCCAGGAGAACCGCATGGCACGTCTTGCCGGCGTTGACATCCCGCGCGACAAGCGCGTGGTGATCGCCCTTACCTACATCTACGGCGTCGGCCGTACCCGCTCGGTCGAGATCCTCAAGGCCACCGAGATCGACGAGTCGATCCGCGTGAAGGACCTCACCGACGACCAGCTCATCGCTCTTCGCGACTACATCGAAGGCAACTACAAGGTGGAGGGTGACCTGCGCCGCGAGGTCGCAGCAGACATCCGCCGCAAGGTCGAGATCGGCTCCTACGAGGGCATCCGCCACCGTCGTGGTCTCCCGGTCCGCGGTCAGCGCACCAAGACCAACGCCCGTACCCGCAAGGGCCCGAAGCGCACCGTCGCCGGCAAGAAGAAGGCCCGCTAAGCAGCGGCCCCAGGGACTAGGAGAACATTTTCATGGCTGCACCCAAGGCCGCCGCGCGCAAGCCGCGCCGCAAGGAAAAGAAGAACATCGCGCTGGGCCAGGCCCACATCAAGTCGACGTTCAACAACACGATCGTCTCGATCACGGACCCGTCCGGCGCCGTCATCGCCTGGGCTTCGTCGGGTGGCGTGGGCTTCAAGGGCTCCCGCAAGTCGACCCCGTACGCCGCCGGCATGGCTGCCGAGTCCGCTGCTCGTCAGGCTGCGGAGCACGGCGTCAAGAAGGTCGACGTCCTCGTGAAGGGTCCGGGCTCCGGCCGCGAGACCGCGATCCGCTCGCTGCAGGCCGCCGGCCTCGAGGTCGGCTCGATCCAGGACGTCACGCCGCAGGCGCACAACGGATGCCGTCCGCCGAAGCGTCGCCGCGTCTGATCCGGCTCCGTGAGTCGCTCGCCCTGTAAGGGGCGAGCGACTCACTGCCCGCCCCCGGCGCAGTGCGCCCGGCCGCGGGCCCGACGGCAACGTCACAACTAAAGACCTCACCCCACCACATGTCATATAGCGGGCATGTGATCGAAAGGAACACAGAGTGCTTATTGCACAGCGTCCCACACTCACCGAGGAAAAGATCGTCGAGAACCGGAGCCGGTTCATCATCGAGCCTCTGGAGCCCGGCTTCGGATACACGATCGGCAACGCGCTTCGTCGCAGCCTGCTGTCGTCGATTCCCGGCGCCGCTGTCACCAGCGTCCGCATCGACGGTGTGCTGCACGAGTTCAGCACCATCCCCGGCGTGAAGGAGGATGTCACCGAGATCATCCTCAACATCAAGCAGCTCGTCGTCTCGAGTGAGCGCGATGAGCCCATCACGGCGTACCTGCGCAAGACCGGTGCGGGCGAAGTCACCGCCGCCGACATCTCGGCTCCCGCCGGTGTCGAGGTGCACAACCCCGAGCTCGTCATCGCGACCCTCAACGACACCGCGAAGTTCGAGCTCGAGCTCACGATCGAGCGTGGCCGCGGCTACGTCTCGGCGACGCAGAACCGCAACGAGTACGCCGAGGCCGGTCAGATCCCGATCGACTCGATCTACTCGCCCGTTCTCAAGGTCAGCTACCGCGTCGAGGCGACTCGTGCCGGTGAGCGCACCGACTTCGACAAGCTCGTCCTCGACGTCGAGACCAAGAACTCGATCAGCCCGCGCGACGCCGTCGCCTCGGCTGCGAAGACGCTCACCGAGCTGTTCGGCCTCGCACGCGAGCTGAACGTCGAGGCTGAGGGCATCGAGATCGGCCCGGCGCCGGTGGAGGCTGTGAACTCCAGCGAGCTGTCGATGCCGATCGAGGACCTCGACCTGTCTGTGCGCTCGTACAACTGCCTGAAGCGTGAAGGCATCAACACCGTTTCGGAGCTCGTCGCCCTGTCGGAGACGCAGCTCATGAACATCCGCAATTTCGGCCAGAAGTCGGTCGACGAGGTGCGCGACAAGCTCATCTCGCTCGGTCTGTCGCTCAAGGATTCGGTGCCCGGTTTCGACGGCGCCCACTTCTACGGCGGCAGCGAAGACGAGTCCTTCTGATACCCGACCTTTCCTGACCAGGAGTTAGACGATTATGCCCAAGCCCACCAAGGGTCCCCGCCTCGGAGGCGGCCCCGCCCACGAGCGCCTGCTGCTTGCCAACCTCGCCGCGCAGCTGTTCACGCACAAGTCGATCACCACGACCGAGACCAAGGCGAAGCGCCTGCGTCCGCTCGCAGAGCGTCTCGTGACGCTCGGCAAGCGCGGCGACCTGCACGCGCGTCGTCGCGCGCTCACGGTGCTGCGTTCCAACAAGGACGCCGCTCACGTGCTGTTCAACGAGATCGCTCCGCTGGTCGCCGACCGTGAGGGCGGGTACACCCGCATCACGAAGATCGGCAACCGCAAGGGCGACAACGCTCCCATGGCCGTGATCGAGCTCGTTCTCGAGCCCGTCACCCCGAAGGCGAAGTCGACCAAGAAGGCCGCAGCTCCCAAGGCCGAGAAGGCTGAGAAGCCGGCTGAGGTCGTCGAGGAGGCTCCCGTCGAGGAGGCTCCCGTGGACGAGGCCGCGGACGCCGGCGCCGAGTCGCAGGCCGAGGGCGAAGCAGCCGAGGCTGCCGCCGCGGACGCTGTCGAGGAGAAGTCCGAGTAAGCATCTCGCTCGCATCGAAGAAGCCCGCCACCCGTTCGGGGTGACGGGCTTCTTCGCGTCTGCGATGGCTCAGGCGCGTGCGCGGAGGTCTTTGCGCAGGATCTTTCCGGAGGCCGACTTCGGGATGGCGTCGATGAACACCACCTGCCGCACCTTCTCGTGCGGCGCGACGTGTGCGGCGACGTGGGCCATCACGGCATCCGCGTCCAGCTCCGCGCCCGGCTGCACGACGACGTAGGCCCGCGGCACCTCCTGGCCGTCCTCGTCGGGCGCGCCGATCACGGCGGCGTCGGCGATCGACGGATGCTCGAGCAGCACCGCCTCGAGCACGGCCGGCGCGACCTGGTAGCCCTTGTACTTGATGAGCTCTTTGAGGCGATCGACGATGCGGAAGACGCCCTCGTGCGTCGCCGTCGCCACATCGCCGGTGTGCAACCAGCCCTCGGCGTCGAGCATCTCCGCCGTGGCATCGGGGCGGTTGAGATAGCCCTTCATCACCTGCGGGCCGCGGATGAGGAGCTCGCCTGGATCGCTGACGCCCTCGGGCGGGATCTCGACGTCGGTGCCGTCCTCTGCGAGGAGACGGGCCTCGGTGTTGGCGAGCAGCATCCCCACCGAGGAGCGGTCGATCTCCGGGCGGTCGTAGGGGATGGCGTGCGTGACGGGACTGGTCTCGGTCATGCCGTAGCCCTGGCAGACCACGCAGCCGAGGCGGTTGGCGACGGCAGAGGCGAGCGACCCGTCGAGCGGAGCGGCGCCCGAGAAGATCACCTTGATCGCGGACAGGTCGTACTGATCGATGAGCGGATGCTTCGCCAGGGCCACCGCGATCGGCGGCGCGATGAAGACCCAGCTGGTGCGGTGCTCCTGCACCACGCGAAGGAACTCGACGAGGTCGAACTTCGGCATCGTCACAAGCGCCGCCCGCTGCCGAAGCGCGAAGTTGAGCAGGACCGTCATGCCGTAGATGTGGAAGAACGGGAGCACGGCGAGCACACGGTCGTCGTCGGCGAGCGAGATCGTGGACCGGCACTGCGACACGTTGGCGATCAGGTTCCGGTGAGTGAGCATGACTCCCTTCGGACGCCCGGTCGTGCCGGAGGAGTAGGGCAGCACCGCGATGTGAGTGGCCGGATCGAAGGACACGTCCGGCGCGCCGTGACCCTCGCCCAGAAGCTGCGGAAGCGAGGGGTGACCCTCAGCGCCGTCGAGCACGATCACATGATCGGCGTCGATGCCGAGGCGTTCGGCCGCGGCCTGTGCTCCGGCCAGCAGCGGAGAGACCGTGACGAGCCATGTCGCCCCGGCATCCGACAGCTGGTTCGCGATCTCCTCAGCCGTGTACAGCGAGTTGATCGTGGTGGCGGTGGCGCCTGCGCGCAGGATGCCGTGGAACACGGTCGCGAAAGCGGGGACGTTCGGGCACAGCACGGCGACCGTGGTGCCGACTCCGACTCCGCGTGCGGCGAGAGCGCCGGCGAAGAGGTCGATCTGCCCGAGCAGCTGCCGGTAGGTCGTGGTGGCGCCGCTCATGCCGTCGACCAGCGCGATGGCATCGAGGCGTGACTCGTCGAGATCTCCGAACAGGAACTCGTGGATGGAGACGTCGGGGATCTCCACGTCGGGGTAGGGGCTGCGAACCATGAGATCTCCTTCGATCCGGGTCTGCGGACGCCACTGTCCGCTGCGATCCAGTGTCGCACAAGGAGGCATCCGGTCTCACGGATTCTTCGCGGCGGTCGCGGGCGCAGACGGCGCGGTGACCGGAGGAGGGCCTGGGGTGACCATGCGCGCGAGTAGGGTGGAATCGTGAGCGATGTCCAGAGCCTGAGCCGCGGGCCCCGCGCCTACGCATCGTTCGTCGGCATCGGCCTGGTCGCCGGGCTCCTCTCCGGACTCTTCGGCGTCGGCGGTGGCACGGTGATCGTTCCCCTGCTCGTGCTGCTTCTGCACTTCAACCAGCGACTCGGCGCAGGTACCTCGCTCGCCGCGATCATCCCCACCGCCACGGTCGGAGTCATCTCCTACGCCGTGCACGATTCCGTCGCCTGGGTGCCGGCACTGATCCTGGCCGCGGGATCGGTGGTCGGTGCGCAGATCGGCACGCGGCTGCTGCCGAAGATCTCGCAGACGGCTCTGCGCTGGGCGTTCGTGGTCTTCCTCCTCATCGTGATCGTGACGCTCTTCCTCGTGATCCCATCCCGTGACGCGGACTTCGACCTCAACTGGCTGAGCGGCATCTCCCTCGTCGCCCTCGGCGTCGCGACCGGAGTGATCGCCGGACTGATCGGCGTGGGCGGCGGAGTGATCGTCGTGCCGGCGATGATGATCGCGTTCGGCACCAGCGACCTCGTCGCCAAGGGCACCTCGCTGCTGATGATGATCCCGACCGCGGTGTCCGGAACCATCGGCAACCTCCGCAATCACAACGTCGACCTCGTGGCAGCCGCGCTGATCGGCGTCTCTGCGTGCACCACCACCGCGCTCGGCGCATGGCTCGCGACGCTGATCGATCCGCTCACCGGAAACGTGCTCTTCGCCGCGTACCTCGTCGTCATCGCCGCGCAGATGGCGATGAAGGCGATCAAGGGGCGGCCATCGGCGGGCCCGGGTACGCGGGGAAAGTAGGATCGAGGGGTGGCAGTGAACCAAGATCTCATCGGCCGGGAGTTCCCGCCGACCGCCCCCTACCTCGTCGGACGTGAGAAGGTGCGCGAGTTCGCTCGCGCGGTCTTCGCCGACGCGCCGCAGCACACCGACGTCGAAGCCGCGAGGGCGGCGGGCTTCGCGGACGTCGTCGCACCGCCGACCTTCGCGATGGTCATCCAGGATCAGACTCTGCAGCAGCTGCTCGCCGAGCCGGATTCCGGCATCGTGCTGGCCCGTACGATTCACGCGGAGCAGCGTTTCGCCTACACGCGTCCGATCGTCGCAGGAGACGAGCTCACCGGCCGCCTCACGGTCACCGGCATCCGCATGATGGGCGGGAACGCGATGATCACGAGTGAGGCCGAGATCACGGATGCCGCGGGCAGTCACGTCGTGACGGCCACCAGCGTCCTGCTGGTCGGCTCGGAAGAGGGAGCAGCCTGATGCCGTTCACCGTCGGAGACGTCATCGCCGAGCGCACCGTGCACCTGACCCGCGAGTCGCTCGTGCGCTACGCAGGTGCCTCGGGAGACTTCAACCCCATCCACTACCGCGACGACGTCGCCGCCGAAGTCGGCCTGCCGGGGGTGCTCGCGCACGGCATGCTGACGATGGGCATCGCCTCGTCTGTCGTCGTGGCGGCCCTCGAGCCGACCGCCCGCATCGTCGATTACGGCGTGCGGTTCACCAAGCCCGTCGTCGTCGACCCTGAGACCGGCGCCGACGTGCACGTGCTCGCGACCGTCGGAGCGGTCGAGGAGACGGCCGCTCGCATCGACCTCAAGGTCACGTTCGGCGACGCGACCGTGCTCGTCAAGGCGCAGCTGCGCGTCGCGATCTGATGCGCGAGGTCGAGCCGATCCGCCTGTCCGCGCTCACCACACTGCGGACAGGCGCCGCCCCTGAGCGCATGCTCGAGGCGACGACGACCGCCGGACTCGTCGACGCGCTGCAGGACGTCTGGTCGCGGGGAGACGACTGGTTCGTGCTGGGCGGCGGGTCGAACCTGTTCGTCGGGGACGAGCCGTTCGAAGGCACCGTCATCCGCGTCCTCACACGCGGCATCGAGGAGCTGCCCTCTCCGCATCCCGGCCGCATCCGTCTGCGTGCGCAGGCCGGTCATGGCTGGGACGACCTGGTCGCCTACGCCGTGGAGCACGGATATGCGGGTCTCGAGGCGATGAGCGGCATCCCCGGCACGGTCGGGGCGGCCCCTGTCCAGAACATCGGCGCCTACGGCCAGGAGGTCCAGGAGACCCTGGTCGAGGTCGAGCTGATCGACGAGCACGCCTCCGAGATGATCGTCACGGTGCCGGCATCCGATCTCGGTCTCGGATTCCGCACCTCGGTGTTCAAGCATCACTATGGCAGCGTGCCCGCGCGGCGAGCCGTCATCCTCTCGATCACGGTCGACCTGCTCGTCGCGGAACAGCGCATCGTGCGGGGCGAGCAGCTGCGTCGCGCCCTCGGCCTCGACAGCGACGAGCCTGTGCCGCTGAGCTGGGTGCGCGAGCGCATCCTCGCCACACGCGCGTCGAAGGGCATGCTTCTCGATGAGAACGACCCCGACACGCACGGCGTCGGCTCGTTCTTCCAGAACGCGATCGTCCCGGAGAGCGTCGCGCGGGCGCTCCCGCCCGAGTGCCCGCAGTGGCCGGTGACCCCCGACCTCGATGCCGTGACGGTGATCCCGCTCGCGTCGTTCGACGGCCTGGTTCCGCAGCCGGCAGTCGCGCCCGCACCGGCCGAGGTCAAGGTCAGCGCGGCGTGGCTGATCGAGCAGGCCGGCATCCGCAAGGGATTCAAGCTGCCGCGCTCCCGCGCCTCTGTGTCGACCAAGCACGCTCTCGCTCTCACCAACCGCGGGGGAGCGAGCGCGGCCGAGGTCTCCGAGCTGGCGCGCTTCATCCAGAGCCGCGTGCACTCCGAGTTCGGCCTCGTGCTGCAGCCTGAACCCGTGCTCGTCGGCGTCGAGCTGTAGGCAGCACGCGCTGCTCGGCGCGCCCATCGAACTGCGTCGGATGCGGCGCCTGATCGATCTCGGCGAGGGAAAGCCACGACGGTACCGCAGCGCCGTGCCCGACTGACGGGAACCGCGTCGGGGCGTACACTCGCGGCATGAGCGGACTCATTCCCTACCTGCTGTTCCCCGGCAACGCGGCGGAGGCTCTGAACTTCTATCAGGGCGTCTTCGGCGGCGAGCTGCAGATGCTCGACTACGCCGCAGCGGGCCGTCGTGACGGTCCGGGAGACGCGATCGCGCACGGTCAGCTCTCGGGGCTCGTCGAGATCGCCGGAGCCGATGCCGGCGCCGACGACGACGCGGTGCAGATGGGCGGGATGTTCCTGTCGCTGCTGGGAACCGCGGATGCCACGATCCTCACCAGCTGGTTCGATCAGCTCGCCGCCGGCGGACGGGTCATCGACATGCTGCAGGCGAGGCCCTGGGGCGACTTCGACGGGACCCTGGTGGATCGCTACGGCATCCGCTGGCTGATCGGATTCCACCCCGAGGACTGACTCGCTCGTCCGAACCCGACGCGTCGAAACCCCGTCCTTTCGCCGAAACCCCGCCGTGCCGACGTCGGCAGGGCGGGGTCTGGACAGAAAGCCGGGGTCTCGGCGGATGCGAGCGAGCCCGGAGTCAGGCGGAGAACAGGCGCTGCAGGCGCTGCACTCCCTCGAGGAGCTGGTCGTCGCCGAGGGCGTACGACATGCGGATGTATCCCGACGGGCCGAAGGCCTCTCCGGGAACGACCGCGACCTCGGCCTGGTCGAGGATCAGATCGGCAAGCTCGAGCGAGGTGGTCGGCGTCACGCCGCCCCAGGTGCGACCGAGCAGGCCCTGCACGTCGGGGTAGACGTAGAACGCGCCGAGCGGGTTCGGTACGACGAGGCCGTCGATCTTCGACAGCTCGGAGACGATCAGACGGCGGCGGCGGTCGAACGCCTCGCGGAACTGCTCGGCCTCGGTCTGCGGTCCGTTGAGCGCGGCGAGCGCGGCCTTCTGGGCGACGTTGTTGACGTTGCTGGTCAGGTGCGACTGCAGGTTGCCCGCGACCTTGATGGCGTCGGCAGGCCCCACCATCCAACCCACGCGCCAGCCGGTCATCGCGTAGGTCTTCGCGACGCCGTTGACGAGGATGGTCTGGTTCGCGGCCTCGGGAACCGCCTCGACGATCGACGTCGCCTTGACTCCCTCGTAGGTGAGGTTCTGGTAGATCTCGTCGGAGATGATCCAGATGCCGTGCTCGACGGCCCACTCGCCGATCGCCTTCGTCTCCTCGGCCGTGTACACCGAACCGGTCGGGTTCGACGGAGAGACGAACACGAGCACCGTCGTGCGCTCGGTGCGCGCGGCCTCGAGCTGCTCGACGGTGACCTTGTACTCCTGGTCGGCGCCGGCGAACACCTCGACGGGGGTGCCGTCGGCGAGACGGATGGCCTCGGGGTAGGTGGTCCAGTACGGAGCCGGCAGCAGGACCTCGTCGCCCGGGTTCACGACGGCCTGGAAGGCCTGGTAGACGGACTGCTTGCCGCCGTTGGTGACGATGACCTGACCGGGGGAGACCTCGAGACCCGAATCGCGCAGCGTCTTCGCGGCGATCGCCTCGCGGAGCGCCGGAAGGCCGGGAGCCGGTGTGTACCGGTAGCTCGCCGGGTCGGCCAGGGCCTCGGCCGCGGCGTCGACGATGAACTGCGGCGTCGCGAAGTCGGGCTCGCCGGCGGCGTACGAGATGACGGGCTTGCCCTCGGCCTTGAGGGCCTTGGCCTTGGCGTCGACCTTCAGAGTCGCGGACTCGGCGATGGCGGACAGTTTGCGGGAGAGGGGTGCGCGTTCGGTCACACTGAGAATGCTACTCGGCGCCCGCGATCGCCTCGACCGTCACGACGGCGTTCTTGAACTCCGGCATCGAGCTGTGGGGGTCGGTCTTCGCGCTCGTGAGCAGGTTGGCGCTCTCGGCGCCCGCATAGTGGAAGGGCAGGAAGACCGTGTCGGGGCGGATGTCCTCGGTGACGGCCACTTCGGCGTCGACGACGCCGCGGACGTTGCGAAGACGGATGCGGGAGCCCGCGGCGATGCCTCGGTCGCGCGCTGTCACCGGATGCAGCTGCGCGACGATCCGCGGAGTCGGGTCGTTGAGCTCCGCCACGCGCCGGGTCTGCGTGCCCGACTGGTAGTGCGTGAGCAGTCGTCCCGTGATGAGGCTGAGTTCCGAGCCCCGCGGCGTCTCCTGCCGCCGGGAGCGCACCGCGACGAGGCGGGCGCGACCATCGTCGTGCGCGAAGCGGTCGCGGAAGAGATGAGGCGTCCCCGACGATCCCGCCGGGTAGGGCCAATGCGCTTCGGCACCGGAGTCGAGCAGAGCGTGCGAGAGGCCGGAGTAGTCGGCGAGACCGCCGGCGGATGCTCGGGCGAGCTCGTCGAACACCTCCGAAGGATCGAGCGACCAGGTGCCGGGGGCGCCGAGGCGCGCGGCGAGCTCTCGCATGATCCACAGCTCGCTGCGCGCGCCAGGAGGAGGGGTGGCGGCACGGCGACGGCGGATGACGCGGCCCTCGAGGTTCGTCATGGTGCCCTCTTCCTCGGCCCACTGCAGCACCGGTAGGACGATGTCGGCGAGCTGCGCCGTCTCGGACAGGAAGAAGTCGCTCACCACGAGCAGGTCGAGCCGCCCGAGCGCCGCGCGCACCTGCGACACATCGGGCGCCGAGACCACCACGTTCGCGCCGTGCACCATCAGCATCCGCACTCCGCCGTCGATCCCGCACCGTGCCAGCAGCTGCACCGCGGGCACGCCGGCGCTCGGGATGTCGGCCGGATCGACGCCCCACACCCTCGCGACGTGCGCACGACCGGCCGGGTCGGTGATCTTGCGATAGCCGGGGAGCTGGTCGGACTTCTGCCCGTGCTCGCGGCCGCCCTGCCCGTTGCCCTGTCCCGTGAGCGTGCCGTAGCCCGAGCCGGGCCGCCCGACGAGACCGAGCAGCAGGGCCAGGTTGATCGCCGCGGTGGCGGTGTCGGTGCCGTCGACGTGCTGCTCCACGCCGCGTCCGGTCAGGATGTAGGCCGACGACGACCCTGCCAGGCGCTGCGCGAGCGCGCGGATCGTCTCGGCGGGGACGCCGGTGACCGACTCCGTGCGGGCGGGCCACCAGGACGCCACCGACCGTCGCACGGCCGCGAAGCCGACGGTGCGCTCGTCGACGTAGTCGCGGTCGTACAGCTCTTCAGCGATCACGACGTGCGCGATCCCGAGCAGCAGAGCGAGGTCCGTGCCAGGCACGGGCTGCACATGCATCCCCGCTCCGTCGTCGGCGAGCCTCGCCGTCGTCGAGCGACGAGGATCGACCACGATGAGCCCGCCCTGCGCCCGAGCCCCCTGCAGATGCTGTACGAACGGCGGCATGGTGTCGCCCATGTTCGAGCCGAGCACCAGTACGGTGTCGGCGGTGTCCAGATCGGCCAGCGGGAACGGCAGACCGCGGTCGAGCCCGAACGCGCGGTTCGCCGCGGCTGCCGCCGACGACATGCAGAAGCGGCCGTTGTAGTCGATCAGCCGCGTGCGCAGCGCGATGCGGGCGAACTTGCCGAGCTGATACGCCTTCTCGTTCGTGAGCCCGCCGCCTCCGAACACGCCGATCGCGTCGGGGCCGTGCTTCTCGCGCAGCGTGAGGACGGAATCCGCGATCCGGTCGAGAACCTCGTCCCACGAGGCCTCGGCGAAGGAGCCGTCCGGCTGCTTCATGAGGGGAGCGGTGAGCCGGTCGCCGCGTGCGAGCAACTCGGCCGACGTCCAGCCCTTCTTGCACAGACCCCCGCGGTTGGTCGGGAAGTCGCGTCCGGAGACCTCCACCGGCAGCCGTCCGTCTGGCGTGGCGGTGAGAGTCATCGCGCACTGCAGCGCGCAGTACGGGCAGTGCGTGTCGGCGGCGGTCATGCGGGGGCGACCTCGAGCTGGGTCAGCATGTCGGAGATCCGCGCCCGGCATCCGCCGCACCCGGTTCCTGCGCGCGTGCACCGGCCGACGTCCTCGACCGTGGTGCACGAATGCTCGGCCACGGCATCCTCGATCTGACCCGCGGTGACCGCATTGCACATGCAGATCGTCGCATCGCGACCCTGTGCAGTCGGCACCGCGGCCTCTGCGGAGTCCAGTCGCAGCAGCAGCGAACGGTCGCTCGGAAGCTCGCCCCTGCGCTGGTAGAGCACCGCGAGCTCGGCGGCGGCGCGCGGCATCCCGACAGCGACGAAGCCGTCGAGCACGCCGTCGGTCGTCGTCATCTTCACGTAGGTGCCGTGCTGCGGGTCGGCCCACAGTGCGACCTCGCGGGGCTGTTCTCCTGCCGGGGTGGGCGCGAACGGGTCGGCGTGCACGTCGCCCGCCGACACGAGATCGACCTGGCTCGCCTTGACGAGCACGACCCCTGGCACCTCCTCGGAGAAGGCCGGATGCTGTTCGCCGTCGAGCTCGGCGATGATCGATGCCGCGAGCCAGTCGGCCTGGCGCCAGCCGGGACCGACCAGCCCGGACGGCCCACCCGGCACATCGCGCTCGTGCGCATAGGCCTCGGCGTCGGCGATGTGCGCGACATCTCCGATCGCGTGAATACGCGGATCGCTCCACGACCGCAGGCGGTCATCGACCAGGATGCCGCGTCCTACGCGCAGTCCGGCATCCGCCGCCAGCTCGGCACGCGGCTGCACGCCGCAGGAGAGCACGAGCAGGTCGCCCTCGACGCGCTTGCCGTCGCTGGAGACCAGGGCGCGGAACGACCGGACGCCGTCGACGTCCTTGGCGATGATGCCCTCGGCGCGCATATGGGGAACGACTGCGACTCCGGCCGCGTCGAGCGCGCGCGAGAGCACGTGGGCTGCGCCGCGATCGAGCTGCCGTGGCATCGGCATCGGCCCGAAGTGCGCGAGCTGGGGGATCGCCCCTGCGGCCGCCATCAGCAGGGCGAACTCGATCCCGAGCACGCCCGCTCCCAGCACGACCACTCGGCCGCCCGCGTCGACCACGCGCTTGACCCGCTCGGCGTCTTCGAGGCTCCGAACGACGCAGACGCCCTCGGTCAGGCTCTCGTCCAGGCCGGCCGCGTCTCGGCCCAGACGATCGAGGCCGTCGAGCGACGGTACGTTCGAGCGGGCGCCGGTCGCGATCACGAGCCGGTCGTAATGGATGCGCTCGCCGCCGTCGATCTCGACCTCGTCGTGCTCGCGGTCGATGCGAGCGACCCGGTGTCCGGTGCGCACGGCCGCCCCTGCGGCGGTGAAGTCGGCGGCGAGGGCCGTGGTCAGCGCCTCCCTCGTGGTCTCGCCCGCGGCATACTCCGCGATCATGATGCGGTTGTAGGGGTCGTGGGTCTCCGCGCCGATGATCGTGAGGTGAACGCGACCGTCTTCCACCGCAGGCAGGAGCTCCTCGGCGAACCGTGCGCCGACGGGCCCGAAGCCGACCAGCACGACTCTCAGAGGCGACACGCGCGGCCCTCAGACGATCCGGCGGTCGAGCGAGGCCCGCGGGATCAGATAGATCACCGCGGTGACCGTCGCCATCACGGCGTATGCGACCACGAAGCCCCAGAACGCCGCGTCGTAGTGGCCGGTGGTCGCCTGAGACGCGTTGAGCACCTGCGGGATGAGGAAGCCGCCGTAGGCGCCGACCGCCGAGATGATGCCGACGGCCGCGGCGCCCTGCCGCTGGGTCGAGACGGCGTGCTCGGAACCGGCCATCGCGGCTCCGCGGGCCGCGAAGATCGACGGGATCATGCGGTACGTCGCGCCGTTGCCGATGCCTGTCGCTGCGAACAGCACGAGGAACAGGCCGAGGAACAGCCAGAAGCTGCGCAACGGCAGGGTGAGGATCACGGCGACCGTCGCGGCGATCATGAGTGTGAAGGCGGCGATCGTCATGCGGGCGCCGCCGATGCGGTCGGCCAGCTTGCCGCCGTACGGGCGGGCGAGCGAGCCGGTCAGAGCGCCGAGGAACGCCAGGCCCACGCTCGCCGTGCCGATCGAGAGCGTCGAGAACTCCGGGAACTGGTCGGCGATCAGCTTCGGGAAGACGCCCGCGAACCCGATGAACGAGCCGAAGGTGCCGATGTAGAGGAATGCCATGATCCACAGATGCTTCTCGCGGAGTGCCGCCGCGACTCCGGCGAAGTCGGTCTTGGCGGTCGAGAGGTTGTTCATGAACCTCCACGCGCCCCACATCGCCAGCAGGATCAGCGGCACCCACAGCCAGCCGGCGAGGCTGAGGTTGAGAGTGCCGGCGGCTCCCAGAGTGACCACGATCGGCACGGTGAACTGAGCGACGGCCGCGCCGAGGTTGCCGCCCGCCGCGTTGAGGCCGAGCGCCCAGCCCTTCTCCTTCTGCGGGAAGAAGTAGGTGATGTTGGCCATGGAGCTTGCGAAGTTGCCTCCGCCGACGCCGCCGAGCGCCGCGACCAGCAGCAGGACGCCGAAGGGGAGGTCGGGATGCTGGACGACGATGCCGAGCAGGATGGCGGGGATCAGCAGCAGGCCTGCGGAGACCATCGTCCAGTTGCGGCCGCCGAAGCGGGCGACGGCGAAGGTGTACGGGATGCGCAGGGTCGCGCCCACGAGCGTGGGGAGGGAGATGAGCCAGAACTGCTCGCCGCTGGTGAGGGCGAATCCGGCGGCGGGGAGCATGACGACGACGACGCTCCACAGCTGCCAGATCACGAAGCCGAGGAACTCGGCGAAGATCGACCAGCCCAGGTTCCGCTTCGCGATCGCGCGTCCTCGCGCTTCCCACTGCTCGGTGTTCTCGGCGTTCCAGCCGTCGAGCCAGCGTCCGGGGCGCTCGGCGAGGGCTCCGGATGCCGCATCGATCGTGCGCAGGGTGTCGGTGGATGTTGCCATGGCAGACCTCCGTAGGGTGGCGCTCACGCGGGATCGCGTATCGGCCACGCTATGGGGGAGGTGTTCCGGGCGTGCGGCAGAGACTTTACGGGGGCGTCACATCTCCATCACCGTGGGGGCGTCTCGCACAGGAGAAAGACGAAACACGCCTGTAACGAAGCGTCAGGCCGCGAGACCGTGCGCGTGAGCGACGGCGTCGAGCGTGATGCGCCCGCCCTGCACGTTCAGTCCCTTCGCGAGGGCGGAGTCGTCGGATGCCGCGCGCGCCCATCCCTTGCCGGCGATCGCCGAGACGTAGGGGATCGTCGCGTTCGTGAGCGCCCGCGTGGCTGTCTCCGGCACCGCGCCGGGCATGTTCGCGACGCAGTAGTAGATGGAGTCGTGCACGGCGAAGGTGGGGTCGTCGTGAGTGGTCGGACGCGAGCCCTCGAAGCATCCGCCCTGGTCGATCGCGATGTCGACCAGCACTGAGCCGGGCTTCATCGCGGCGACCATCGAGTCGGTCACGAGCTTGGGTGCCGCAGCCCCGGGGATCAGCACCGATCCGATCACGAGATCGGCGGTGGAGAGCTCCTCGGCGATGTCGTAGCGGCTGGAGACCCTGGTCTGCAGCGCGCCGCCGTAGCGGTGCTCGAGCTCGCGCAGGCGCGGCAGCGAGATGTCGATCACGGTGACCTGCGAGCCGAGGCCCAGGGCGTTCGCTGCGGCGTGCTCGCCGGCGACGCCGCCCCCGATCACGACGGTCTTCGCCCGAGGGGCGCCCGCAATGCCGCCCAGCAGCATGCCGCGTCCGCCGTTCGAGCGCAGCAGCGAGTACGAGCCCATCGTGACCGAGAGTCGGCCCGCGATCTCGCTCATCGGCACCAGCAGCGGCAGGCTGCGATCGGGCAGCTGCACCGTCTCGTAGGCGACGGCGGTCGTGCCGGCGTCGACGAGCGCGGTCGTGAGGGCGCGATCGGCGGCCAGGTGCAGGTAGGTGAAGAGCGTGAGATCGTCTCGCAGGAAGCCGTACTCCGCAGGCGTCGGCTCCTTGACCTTGATGAGGAGTTCGGCGTCGCCCCACACCTCCTCGGCCGTGTCGAGGATCTCCGCACCGACGGCGCGGTAGTCGTCGTCGGAGATGCGCGAGCCGAGTCCGGCACCGGACTGCACGAGCACCCTGTGTCCCTCGTGGACGAGGCGATCGGCGCCGGCGGGGGTGAGCGCGACGCGGTTCTCGTTGTTCTTGACCTCGGTGGGCACGGCGATCTTCATCGATCCTCCTGACAGTGGCGGCGGTGCAGCCAGGATCGCAGAAACGTCGGCGTGAGAAAAGATTCACTGAAGACTATTCGTCGAGCGTGCGAATCCTGAATAATCGTTCGGATGGAGGCACCTTCCGAGCGGCCTGAACCGAAGACTCTGCGCGCACCTGCGCTCGATGCGATCGACGCCCGCATCGTGAGCCTGCTCGCCGCCGACGGGCGCATGACGAACGCCGAGCTCGCGGGCACGCTGGGGGTCGCGCCGTCGACCGCGCACGCCAGACTGCGCTCGCTGCTCGAGCGGGGCGTGATCACGGGGTTCCATGCGAGCGTGGACGAGCGGATGCTGGGCGCCGGACTCCAGGCGGTCATCGGCGTCACGCTGCGTCCGAGCGGACGCCGCGAGAGCATCGTCGAGTTCGCAGACCGGGTGCGCGTGCTGCCGCAGGTGATCCAGGTCTTCTTCCTCGGCGGAGACGACGACTTCCTGCTGCACATCGCGGTGTCGGACTCCTCGGAGATGCGCGAGTTCGTGCTGGAGCACCTGTCGGCGCAGTCGAGCGTCGCCTCGACGCGCACGAGCATCGTCTTCGACTACCACCGAAACTCGGTCGCGGCGTCGTTCCGGTGAGTCATTCGCCAACTCGCGATCTCGCCGACGCCCCACCTGCGTGCCCGCGCCCCATCTGAGAGACGCCCCGCAGGTGGGGCGTCGACGGTCAGGTGGGGCGCCAGGGCGAAAGAACGGGTCAGGCTCCCCAGGACGCGGGGGCCGCGCAGTAGTCGGCGAAGCGGCGGGTCGGCGCATCGGGGTCGGTCACGTCGACGATCGCGTTCGCGACCGTGTGCGGCGGCTCGTCGCCGGCGAGCTGCCACACCGCGAAGTTCCACATGCCGCGTGCCGTCGTCGCGAGCAGGATGCCGGGACCCGAGACGACGAGCACCTCGGGCTCCTGCGCCGTGCGGAACGGAGAGACCACGTCGTCACGGAGCGTCTGCTCATCGCCGTCCGCGCTGTGCGCCCGCCGCACCTGCTGACCGGCATCACGGAGTGCTGCGGCGAGATCATCGGCCGCACGGCTCGAGCGATCGGCATCCGCTCCCGCCACGGCGAGAAGACGGCATCCGCGGGGGTACAGGTGCAGGAACTCGCCGGCGATCCCGGCCCAGACGTCGCTCATGCCCTCAGGCTATGCCTGTTGCGCGCACAGCGGACCGGGCGTGACGAGGAACACGATGGCGATGCCCCTCATCCACAGGCGGAGGCCCCTCGTCCGCGGTGTGGACGAGGGGCCTCCGAGTGATCGGGCTCAGCCGAACTGGTTCATGGTGTTGTGCTGTCCGCCGGCCTTGAGCGCGGCCTCACCGGCGAAGTACTCCTTGTGGTTGTCGCCGATGTCGGAGCCCGCCATGTTCTGGTGCTTGACGGTGGCGATCCCGCCGCGGATCTCGCGACGCTGGACGCCCTTGACGTAGGCGAGCATGCCCTCGTCGCCGAAGTAGCCTTGGGCAAGGTCATCCGTCGACAGCGCCGCCGTGTGGTAGGTCGGAAGAGTGATGAGGTGGTGGAAGATCCCGGCGCGCGCCGATCCGTCGCGCTGGAACGTGCGGATCTTCTCATCGGCCAGCTGGGCGAGCTCGGTGTCGTCGTACTCGATGCCCATCAGCCTGTCGCGGTCGTAGGCCGAGACGTCCTCGCCTCGCGCCGCGAGCTCGTCGTACGCCTGCTGACGGAAGTTCAGCGTCCAGTTGAACGAGGGGCTGTTGTTGTAGACCAGCTTGGCGTTCGGGATCTCCTCGCGGATCGCGTCGACCATGCCCGCGATCTGCTCGACGTGGGGCTTCTCCGTCTCGATCCAGAGCAGGTCGGCGCCGTTTCGCAACGACGTGATGCAGTCGAGCACGACTCGCTCCTCGCCGGTGCCAGGGCGGAACTGGTAGAGGTTGCTGGGCAGCCGCTTCGGGCGCAGCAGCCTGCCCTCGCGGCGGATCACCACATCGCCGTCGCCCAGGTCGCCCTCAGCGATCTCCTCGACATCGAGGAAGGAGTTGTACTGGTCGCCGAGATCGCCCGGCTCGCGGGACACCGCGAGCTTCTGGGTGAGACCCGCGCCGAGAGAGTCTGTGCGGGCGACGATGATGCCGTTCTCGATGCCGAGCTCGAGGAACGCGTACCGGACCGCGTTGATCTTCGCGAGGAAGTCCTCATGCGGAACCGTGACCTTGCCGTCCTGGTGTCCGCACTGCTTCTCGTCGGAGACCTGGTTCTCGATCTGGATGGCGCACGCGCCCGCCTCGATCATCTTCTTGGCCAGCAGGTACGTCGCCTCGGGATTGCCGAAGCCCGCGTCGATGTCGGCGATGATCGGGACGACGTGGGTCTCATAGCCGTCGATCTGCGACTGGATGAACTCCGCCGCGGTGTCATCACCTGCCGCGCGGGCGGCGTCGAGCTGGGTGAACAGCAGATCGAGCTCGCGGGCGTCGGCCTGACGGAGGAACGTGTACAGCTCCTCGATCAGCGCGGGGACGGCCGTCTTCTCGTGCATCGACTGATCGGGCAGCGGACCGAACTCGGAGCGCAGCGCCGCCACCATCCAGCCGGAGAGGTACAGGTAGCGCTTGTTCGTCGACTTCAGGTGCTTCTTGATCGAGATGAGCTTCTGCTGCCCGATGAAGCCGTGCCAGACGCCGAGCGACTGCGTGTACACGGAGGAGTCGGCGTCGTACTCGGCCATGTCGCGACGCATGATGTCGGCCGTGTACTGCGCGATCTCGAGTCCGGTGCGGAAGCGGTTCTGCGCTCGCATCCGCGCGGCCGCCTCGGGGTCGATGGCGTTCCAGGGGGAGCCGTGCTCCTCCTTCAGCGCCCGGATGGCGTCGATGTCGTCCTGGTACTGAGTCATGTCAGATCCTTCGTCGGTGGGTGAGCGGTCAGTTGTTCTCGATGAGGTAGCGCGAGTACGCGCCCAGGGTGAGGAAGGCGGGGAACTCCTCGTGCAGCGCCACCTCGCGGAAGATCTCGGCGGCGTCGTCGAAGCGGTCATCCGCCGAACGGGTGGCCCTGGCCAGCACGTCGCGGATCAGGCCCTCGACGTACTCCGCCGTGATGGGGGTGCCATCCTCGGTGGTGCGGTCCTGGTGGATCCACTGCCACACCTGCGAGCGGCTGATCTCGGCGGTCGCGGCATCCTCCATGAGGTTGTCGATCGCCACGGCGCCGAGACCCCGCAGCCACGCCTCGAGATAGCGGATCGCCACGGACACGTTGTCGCGCACGCCCTGCGCGGTGATCGGGCGTCCGATGTGCAGATCGAGCAGATCCGACGCCGTCACGTGGACGTCGTCTCGCTGGCGGTCGATCTGGTTGGGGCGGTCTCCGAGCACGGCGTCGAATTCGGCCTGCGCGGTCGTGATCAGGTCGGGGTGCGCGACCCAGGTGCCGTCGAAGCCGTCTCCCGCCTCGCGCTTCTTGTCGGCGGAGACCTTCGAGGTCGCCAGGGCGGTCACCTCGGGGTCACGGCGGTTCGGGATGAATGCGCTCATGCCGCCGATCGCGAAGGCGCCCCGCTTGTGGCAGGTCTGCACCAGCAGCTCGGTGTAGGCGCGCATGAACGGAACCGTCATCGTGACCTCGCTGCGGTCGGGCAGTACGAACCGGGCGCCGCGACCGCGGTAGTTCTTGATGATCGAGAAGATGTAGTCCCAGCGGCCCGCGTTCAATCCCGCGCAGTGCTCTCGCAGCTCGTACAGGATCTCGTCCATCTCGAAGGCCGCGGGCAGGGTCTCGATGAGAACCGTGGCGCGGATCGTGCCGTGGGCGATGCCGATGTACTCCTCGGCGAAGCTGAACACGTCGTCCCACAGCTTCGCCTCCTCACTGGATTCGAGCTTGGCGATGTAGAAGTAGGGGCCGCGGCCCGCATCGATCAGAGCCTGCGCGTTGTGCAGGAAGTAGAGGCCGAAGTCGACGAGCGAGCCGGATGCCGACATCCGCCGACCTGCGCGGTCGGTGAACTCGATGTGCTTCTCGGGCAGGTGCCAGCCGCGCGGGCGCATCACGATGGTCGGCGTCCGCTCCGCCGTGACGCGGTACTCCCTGCCCTCGGGGGATGTGAAGGACAGCTCGCCGCGGATCGCGTCTCGCAGAGACAGCTGGCCCTCGATCACGTTCTTCCACGTGGGGCTGGTGGCGTCCTCCTGATCGGCCAGCCAGACCTTGGCGCCGGAGTTCAGGGCGTTGATCGTCATCTTGGGGTCGGTGGGCCCGGTGATCTCGACGCGTCGGTCTTCGAGACCGGGGCCCGCGCCGGCCACGCGCCAGTCGCGGTCCTCGCGGATGTGAGCCGTGTCGTCCCGGAAGCGCGGGTCGTGGCCGTTGCCGATCTCGAAGCGGCGACGCATCCGGTCGGCCAGGCGGTCGTGGCGGCGTCCGCCGAAGCGGTGGTGCAGCTCGGTGAGGAACGCGAGTGCCTCGGGGGTGAGGATCTCGTCGTAGCGCTCGCGGATCGGACCGCTGACGACGATCGCCGGCCCCTGCTGCGCCGTCTGGATCGGGGCGGTGATGGTGGGAGTGCTCATGATCAGAAGTCCTTTCTTCGGTCGATCCGGCGAGGATGCCGGGTGGCTTGTGTCCACTCTGAGTGAAGTTCAACGCCCCAACCGACCAAAAGCGATGTGAAGATCAAGAGAAATTCTGTTTTTGTGACAGAATCAACGCCATGGTCCCTTCACTCGTCGAAGAAGACGCCGATGCCCTCACGATCGGCCGCCGCATCCGCCAGCTCCGCACCGCGCGCGGCATGACCCTCGACGACCTCGCCGCGGCGGTCGACCGCGCTCCCAGCCAGATGTCGATGATCGAGACGGGCAAGCGTGAGCCCAAGCTCACCCAGCTGCAGGCGATCGCCCGCGCGCTCGGCGTCTCGATCGACGCCTTGCTCGAGGGGGAGCCGCTCGACGAGCGCAGCGCGATCGAGATCGCGCTCGAGCGCGCGATGAAGGGGCAGACGTTCCGGTCTCTCGGCATCGAGCCCTTCCGCATCGCGAAGAGCCTCCCGACCGAGGCGCTCAAGGCGCTGCTGGCACTGCATGGCGAGATCGACCGGCTCAAAGACGAACGCGCAGCGACGCCCGAGGAAGCACGGCGGGCGAACGTCGAGCTGCGCCACCTCATGCGCCGGCAGGACAACCATTTCGCGGATCTCGAGGCGAAGGCATCCGAGATCCTCACCGCGGTCGGGCACTCGGGCGGTCCGCTGACGCAGCGCGCGGCATCCGAGGTCGCCGCCTATCTCGGCTTCACGCTGCACTATGCCCCCGATCTGCCCCAGACCACGCGCAGCGTGGCCGACCTCGCCCACGGCAGGCTCTATCTGTCCAGCCGCACGCAGTCGAAGGGCGACTCGCGCACCTCGGTGCTCCAGGCGCTGTCGAGCCGGATCCTGGGGCACTCCGAGCCGCGCAGCTATGCCGAGTTCCTGCGCCAGCGCGTGGAGACGAACTACCTGACCGGCGCGCTGCTCATCCCCGAGGACCACGTCGTCCCGATGCTGAAAGAGGCGAAGAACCGCCGGGCGATCTCGATCGAAGATCTCCGCGACGCCTACTCGGTGTCGTACGAGACGGCGGCGCACCGCTTCACCAATCTCGCGACCAGGCATCTCGACATCCCGGTGCACTTCCTGAAGGTGCATGAATCGGGAACGATCACGAAGGCCTACGAGAACGACGACGTGAACTTCCCGACCGACCGGCTGGGCGCGATCGAGGGGCAGATGTGCTGCCGCAAGTGGACGAGCCGTGTCGTGTTCGACGAGGACGACCGCTTCAACCCGTACTACCAGTACACCGACACGGGCAACGGCACGTACTGGTGCACGGCCCGAGTCGAGGCCTCGAGCGAGGGCCTGCATTCGGTCAGCGTGGGCGTGCGCTTCGATGACACGAAGTGGTTCGTGGGTCGCGACACCCCGCACCGCGGAGTGTCGAAGCACTCGGTCGAGGTGTGCTGCCGAAGGGCTCCCGCCGAGCTGGAAGACCGGTGGCGAGAGAACTCCTGGCCGAACGTGAAGACGCCGCGGACCCTCCTGGCGACCCTTCCGACCGGCGCGTTCCCCGGTGTCGACACGACCGATGTCTACGAGTTCCTGGAGGCGCACGCCCCGGAGTGAGCCCGGTCAGCCGGCGATTCCGCGGAGCACGATCTCGAGGCCCCTCTCGAAAGCAGCGTCGACATCGCCGCCCTGACGGAAGCCGCCGTTCTGCTCCATCGTGCAGAACCCGTACGCCCACGCCGTCAGCGTGCGTGCGGCCGAGAGCGGGTCGTCCGGCGTGATCGCCCTCACGGCGTCGAGCAGCTCGGCCATGATCGGCGCCAGCATCTCGGGAGAGTGGTCGGCGGCCGGATGCGGCGCGCAGAAGAGCAGGGTGGTGACGCGGGGCGACCGGGTCGCCAGCGCACGGAGGGCCCGCGCGGTGCCGGCCAGCACCGCGCGCGGATCGTCGGATGCCGCGGCGATGTCGGCGATCTCGGACCCGAGCTCTCGGGCCGCATCGTCGGCGGCGAGGCGGAGGAGCTCATGCCGGTTCGCGGCGCGCTTGTAGAGGCTGGGGGCGCGCACGCCCACCGCGGCTGCGACGGAGCTCATCGTGACGGCATCCACGCCCTCCTTCTCCGCGATCTCGCGGATCGTGGCGATGAGCGACTCGGTGCTGACTCTCTGCGGGGCGGGCATGACTCCAGCATATGGCTATTGACTGTAGCCATCAAGGCTATGTAACGTAGCCGTCATGACAGCTCAGCTTCTCCGCATCGGCGACGACATCGTCGCGATCCACGCCATCGTGACGGACGAGGGCGTGACGCTCATCGACGCCGGCCTTCCCGGCGACCTCGGCATCCTCCGCGCGGCGCTCGCGTCGGCCGGCCACGGTCTTGACGACATCCGCGGCGTGATCCTGACCCACGGCGACAGCGACCATGTCGGCGTGGCCGAGGTGCTGCGGTCGCAGCACGGCGTGCCGATCCATGTTCTGGATGACGACGCTCACAACGCGACCGGCGTCGAGAAGAAGACGGCGCCGGCGGGTGCCTGGCGGCTGGGGCCGGCGCTGCAGTTCCTGTGGGCGGCCCTGCGCCGTGGAGGCTTGAGGACCAGGTATCCGCGCGAAGTGCGTGCGATCGCGGATGGCGACGTGATCGACCTCCCCGGACGCCCCGAGATCATCGCGATTCCCGGCCACACCGGCGGATCAGCGGCGATTCGCGTCCCGGCCGTCGATGCGCTGTTCCTGGGCGACGCGATCACGACCCGCCACGTGCTCACCGGAGCGACCGGCGCGCAGCTCGCGCCCTTCAGCGAAGACGTCGCACTGACCAGGAAGAGTCTGGAGAAGCTCCGCGAGCTGCCCGAGACGCGCATCTTCCCCGGCCACGGACCGGAGTTCCGCGGCACGGTCGCCGCCCTGCTCGACGAGCTCGACTCCCGCGGCTGACGCCGGACACGCTCATCCGCGGCACGCCCTCAATCCCTGGCGGTCTGCAGAAGCGTCCACACCTCGGCGCGGGCGGGGAACGAGGCCATGTCGACGCCGAGCAGCGCGCCGGCCTGCGCGATCCGCGACCGCAGCGTGTGGCGGTGCACACCGAGCGCGGCGGCGGCGGACTCGGCCTTCGCGTCGTGCTCCAGCCATGTGCGCAGGGTTCTCTCCAGCTCGCCGCCGGTCGCCGCGTCGTGCGCGCGCAGGGGAGCGAGTCTCGACTCCGCCACCAGGCGCGCCTCATCGGTCGCGAGGGCGCTGAGGATGCTCGATCCGACCGTGTCGGCATAGCGGACCGCGCCTGCGTCGCCCTGCTGGCGCAGAACAGTGAGCGCCTGCGCGTGAGCGCGTGAGAAGGCATCGTAGGGCTCGGGCTCGGAGACGCCGATGCGGATGCCGAAGCGCGACGCGACGTCGTCGAGGAGCGCTTCGTCGCCTGCGGACAGGCAGATCACCACGCCGTCGTCGGATTCGGCGACGAAGGACGCGGTGCCGTGCTCGGAGCGCCGCCGCTCCCACCAGTCGGCGAGGGGGCCGGCCGGAGCATCCGCCGCCACGGCCACCACCATGGGCGCCGGCGGAATGCTGCCGAGCACTCGGCGAGCGAGCGAGGGGTCGTCGCTGCGCAGCGACCCGAGCAGCTGCGTGTGCAGGCGCCGGCGACTGCGCGCCAGCTGATCGCTCTGCTCGAGGGCGAGACCGGCCATCGCGATGACCGAGGTGACGACGGTGCGGGCCTCGGGGTCGAGGGTGTCGATGCCGAGTGCGATCACTCCGCGCAGGTGTCCGCCGCGCCCCACCGTGAACAGCATGAAGGTCTGCTCGTCGATCGACAGCGCCTGTCCTGCCTCGAGCCCCCGGGTGAGCACCTCCATCACGCGCTCGCCGAGGCTGGCGAGTGTCTCCGGCGGCAATCCGTCGCGAGGCTGCGCGAACTGCAGCGCGCCGGTCGCGTCGTACATGCCCGTCCAGGCGTCCAGTCGGCGCCCGAGCTCTGTGAGCGTGGCGTCGAGGCCGCGCGGCCGGAGGGCGGCGAGGGCGAGCGCCCTCTGCGCGTCCAGCGCCCATGATCGGCGGGCGTAGGCCTGGGCGGCGATCGCCTCGGAATGCGCGCGGGCGACGGCGATGAACGGGGTGCGGTACGGCACCTCGAACAGGGGCATGCCGTGAGCGGCGCAGGCGACGAGGAGCTCGTCCGGGATGCCGGAGCGGTGCACATCGGTGCCGAAACCGAGGCCGAGCACACCGCGATCCGACAGCCTCTGGACGTACATGTCGATGTCGGAGTCGTCGCGATCGAACTGCGTGCCCGTCGTCAGAAGTGCGAGGTCCTCGGAGAGGAAGGGGGTCGGATCGGCCAGATCGGAGCTGTGCACCCAGCGCAGCGAGCGGTCGAGAGCACCCTCGGGCAGATCCTCCTCTGTGGAGACGAGGGTCAGGCCGAGGTCGCGTCGTCGCAGCAGGGCGCGCAGCGTGGGCTGTTCGGATGTCGGCACGCGGCCCCGTCTCTGGTCGGATGTGTCTCGGCTCGAGTCGTCGGCTCGCCGCCAGGTTTTGTACAGCTCGGCGATTCCTATCTGCAGATTATACAGTCCGGCGAATGCGCGAGGGAAGGGCGGCGGCATACGCTCGCCGACATGGCACTCCTCGACACCGCAGCTGTTGCAGTTCCTCTCGGCGGACCCGACCTCCCTCAGGAGCGTCGGATCGTGACCGAGCTCCCCGGGCCTCGCTCGGCGGAGATCCTCGCCCGCAAGGCGGATGCCGTCGCCGCCGGCGTCGGCCACACGGTTCCCGTCGCGACTGTCGCGGCCGGCGGCGGAGTCGTCGTCGACGCCGACGGAAACTCCCTCATCGACCTGGGCTCCGGCATCGCGGTCACCACGGTCGGCAACGCGCACCCGAAGGTCGCCGCCGCCGTCGCCGCTCAGGCCGCCCAGTTCACGCACACCTGCTTCATGATCTCGCCGTACGAGTCGTACATCGAGGTCGCGGAGGCGCTCAATCGCGTCACCCCGGGCGACTTCGCGAAGAAGAGCGCCCTGTTCAACTCCGGCGCAGAGGCCGTCGAGAACGCGATCAAGATCGCCCGCAAGCACACGGGCCGCCAAGCCGTCGTGGCCTTCGACCACGGCTACCACGGCCGCACCAACCTGACCATGGCGCTGACCGCCAAGTCGATGCCCTACAAGAGCGGCTTCGGCCCGTTCGCGCCCGAGGTGTACCGCGCCACCGCGTCGTACCCCTTCCGTGACGGACTCAGCGGCGCGGACGCTGCGGCCCGCGCGATCCTCCAGCTCGAGAAGCAGATCGGCGCCGACAACCTCGCCGCCGTCATCATCGAGCCGATCCAGGGCGAGGGCGGCTTCATCGTCCCCGCCGACGGGTTCCTCCCCGCGATCGTCGACTGGTGCCGCGCGAACGGCGTCGTCTTCATCGCCGACGAGGTGCAGACCGGATTCGCCCGCACCGGAGCGATGTTCGCCAGCGAGATCTTCGGCATCGAGCCCGACCTGATCACGACGGCCAAGGGCATCGCCGGCGGTCTTCCGCTCGCCGCGGTCACCGGCCGCGCCGAGATCATGGATGCCTCGCACTCGGGTGGCCTTGGCGGCACCTACGGCGGCAACCCGATCGCCTGCGCCGCGGCGCTCGCCGCGATCGACGTCTTCGAGAACGACGGGATGATCGAGCGCGCGCGCGAGATCGGCGAGCTCCTGAAGGGCCGCCTCGCCGGAATTCAGCAGTCCGACGCCCGGATCGGCGACATCCGCGGTCACGGCGCGATGATCGCCGCCGAGTTCGTCGACCCGGAGACCAAGGCTCCGGATGCCGCGCTCACCGCAGCCGTCGCCAAGGCGTGCATCGCCCAGGGAGTGATCGTCCTCACCTGCGGAACCTACGGCAACGTCATCCGCTTCCTGCCCCCGCTCTCGATCGGCGACGACCTTCTGAACGAGGGCCTTGACGTCGTCGCGGCGGCACTCTCGGCCGTCTGAGCCGACACCACAAACGTCCGGCCGCGACTCGTGTCGGGGGATTTCGAGTCGCGGCCGGCACATTCTCTTCATGACAAAGGAGTTGCACGATGACTGAGATCACCCGTGACGTACTGATCATCGGCGCCGGGGCCGCGGGCACCACCGCCGCCAACGACCTGCGCAAGGCCGGCCTCTCGGTGGCGGTGCTGGAGGCGCGCGACCGCGTGGGCGGACGCCTGTGGACCGACGTCATCGAGGGCGCCATGCTCGAGATCGGCGGACAGTGGGTGTCGCCCGATCAGGACGCGCTCAAGGACACGATCGCGGAGCTGGGGCTCGAGACCTACAGCCGCTACCGCGAGGGCGACAGCGTGTACGTCGGCCCCGACGGCCAGGTGCACCGCTTCACGGGCGAGATGTTCCCGGTGTCGGAGGCGACCGAGAAGGTCATCGCCGACATCACCGAGCGCCTCGACGCCATGGTCGCCGAGATCGATCCCGACCAGCCCTGGGCGCATCCGAAGGCCGAGGAGTGGGACACGATCACCTGGGACGCCTGGCTGCGCGAGCAGACCGACGACGACGAGGCCGTCCGCAACCTCGCCTTCGCCACCGGCTCCGCCATGCTCACCAAGCCGACGCATGCGTTCTCGCTCCTGCAGTCGCTGCTGATGGCGGCATCCGCCGGCTCCTACTCGAACCTCGTCGACGCCGACTTCATCCTCGACAAGCGCGTCGTCGGCGGCCTGCAGCAGGTTCCGCAGCTGCTGGCTGAGCGTCTCGGCGACGACGTCTTCCTGAACCAGCCGGTGCGCACGCTCGAGTGGTCCGACGCGGGCGTGATCGCCACCACCGACCAGATGACGGTCAAGGCGCGCTACGCGATCCTCGCGTTCGCCCCTGTGCTCTACAACCGCATCTCCTTCGTGCCCGCCCTTCCTCGTCGGCAGCACCAGATGCACCAGCACCTGTCCATGGGCTTCGTGATCAAGGTGCACGCGGTCTACGACCGCCCGTTCTGGCGCGAGAGCGGACTGAGCGCGACCGCGTTCAGCCCGTACGAGCTGTGCCACGAGGCCTACGACAACACCAACCACGGCGACGAGCGCGGCACGCTCGTCGGCTTCGTCAGCGACCAGAACGCCGACGACCTGTTCACGCTGACCGCGGAGGAGCGCAAGGAGCGCATCCTCGAGTCTCTCTCGCACTACTACGGCCCGGAGGCGAAGAACCCGGTCGTGTACTACGAGAGCGACTGGGGCACCGAGGAGTGGACCCGCGGCGCGTACGCCGCGAGCTTCGACATGGGCGGTCTGCACCGCTACGGCGCCGACCTGCGCACACCCGTGGGCCCGATCCACTTCGCCTGCAGCGACCTCGCCGGAGCCGGCTACCAGCACGTCGACGGAGCGATCCGCATGGGTCACCTGGCGGCCTCGAACATCGTGGCCTCGAGCCGCGACGCCGGCTGATGAGCGGCGCCATCGTCGTCGGCTACACGGCGACGGATGCCGGAGCCGACGCGGCAGCGCTCGGCGCGCGCCTCGCGCGCAGCCTCGACGCCACCCTGCACCTCGTGATCGTCCTTCCTTCCGAGGGGACGCGCAGCGCCATGGTCCCGCCTGAACGGGCCTACGAGGAGCACATCCGCGCCCAGGGCAAGAAGTGGCTGACGGATGCCGTCGCCGCTCTGCCCCCGGGCATCACGAGTTCCGGTCACGTGCGCTTCGGCGAGTCGTTCGCCGAAGGCCTCGTGGCCGCCGGCGAGGAGTTCGGCGCCCGCCTGATCGTGGTCGGCGCAGCCGGGGGAGGCCTCTTCGGGCGCCACCGTCTCGGCAGCGTCGCCTCCGAGCTGCTGCACTCCTCGACCATCCCCGTCGCCCTGGCGCCGGCAGGCATCGCCCAGCAGGACGATCACGTCGTGCCGCGCGTCACGGTCGCCGTCGGCACCCGCCCGGGCTCTGAGGCGCTGCTCGACGAGGCCGCCGCGATCGCCGCAGACGCGGGAACCGACCTCCGTCTGGTGTCCCTCGTGCCGTTCGACGTGCCTCCCGGCCTCGACACGGGCATGATCCGCCTCGTCACCGGCGCACACGGGCACGACGTGCTCGCTGTCGCAGCGGAGCTGCTGCCCGATGGCATCCGCGCCTCGATCGAAGAGGCCACCGGCGACAGCGTCGAAGACGCCGTCGCGCACCTCTCCTGGCTGCCCGGCGAGGTCATCCTCGTCGGGTCGTCACGGCTCGCACAGCCCCGCAGGCTGTTCCTGGGCTCGACCGCAGCGAAGATGCTGCACGAACTGCCCGTCCCCATGATCGTCGTCCCGCGCACCCGCGCCGAAGCAGGAGCCCGCTGATGAGCAGCACCGATTCCGCCGTCACCACCGGCGTCTCCCAGAAGGGGCTGAGCGTCGGAGCGGTCGGCGTGGTGGGCGCCGTCGTCATCGGCATCTCGACCATCGCCCCCGCCTACACGCTGACCGCATCCCTCGGCCCGACCGTCGCGGTCGTCGGCACCCAGGTGCCCGCGATCATCCTGGTCGGCTTCATCCCCATGCTCCTCACGGCCTTCGGCTACCGCGAGCTGAACCGGGCGATCCCCGACTCGGGAACCTCCTTCACATGGGGCGTGCGTGCATTCGGCCCGTGGATCGGCTGGATGACGGGCTGGGGACTGATCGCCGCGACCGTGATCGTGCTCTCGAACCTCGCCGGCATCGCGGTGGAGTTCCTGTTCCTGCTGATCTCGCAGCTCACCGGCAACGCCGCCATCGCCGATCTCGCCTTCAACCCGTTCATCAACGTCGGCGTGTGCCTGCTGTTCATGCTGGGTGCGACCCTGGTGTCGTACCGCGACATGCAGACCACCCAGAAGTTCCAGTACATCCTGGTCGGGTTCCAGATGATCGTCCTCGTGATCTTCGCCACCGTCGCGATCGTCAAGGCCGTGCAGGGCGACGCACCGGATCCCACCGCGTTCTCGTGGTCGTGGTTCAACCCGTTCGAGGTGTCGTCGTTCAGCGCCTTCGCGGCCGGACTCTCGCTGTCGATCTTCATCTTCTGGGGCTGGGACGTCGTGCTCACGATGAACGAGGAGACCAAGGACCCGACCAAGACCCCGGGTCGGGCCGCCATGGTCACGGTCGTCGTGGTCGTGAGCCTGTACCTGCTGCTCTCGATCGGCCTCATCATGTTCGCCGGGGTCGGAGACGGCCCGCTGGGGCTCGCCAACGAGGACATCTCGGCCAACGTCTTCTTCGCGCTGTCCGATCCGATCCTCGGTCCGCTCGCCTTCCTCGTGTCGCTCGCCGTTCTCTCCAGCTCCGCGGCCTCGCTGCAGTCCACCGCGGTGGGCCCCGCGCGCACGCTCCTCGCGATGGGCTACTACGACGCGCTGCCGAAGAAGTTCGCGAAGGTCAGCCCCCGGTTCTTCACGCCCGGCTACGCGACCATCGTGTCCGCCGTCGTCGCGAGCGTGTTCTACGCCGTCATGCGACTGGTGAGCGAGAACGTCCTCACCGACACCATCCTGTCGCTGGGCATGATGATCTGCTTCTACTACGGCCTCACCGCGTTCGCGTGCGTGTGGTATTTCCGCCGGCAGTGGTTCGATTCGGCGCGCAGCTTCTTCTTCACGTTCCTGTTCCCGCTCGTCGGCGGCGCGATCCTCGCGGTGCTGTTCGTCACGACCCTGATCGACTCGATGGACCCGGCTTACGGCAGCGGTTCGAGCGTCGGCGGCGTCGGCCTCGTGTTCGTGCTCGGCGTCGGCATCATCGGCGTCGGCATCGTGATCATGGTGTGGCAGGCCATCCGCCGGCCCGCCTTCTTCCGCGGCGAGACGCTGGGGGCGGATGCTCCGCCCAGCCTTCGTCGTCGCTGACCCTCGCACGCACTCACAGAAAGAGAACCCATGAGCACTCAGACAGAGCAGGCTCTGCTCGACAGCATCCCCACCGGCCTCTTCATCGGCGGCGAGTGGGTAGACGGCGAGACCGGTGCCACGTTCGACGTGCACGACCCCGCGACGGGAGACGTGATCCGCACGATCGCCGACGCGACCCCGGCCGACGGCATCCGCGCCCTCGACGCCGCCGTGGCGGCGCAGGAGTCCTGGGCGGCCACCGCCCCGCGAACCCGCAGCGACATCCTCCGCCGCGCCTTCGACCTCGTGCAGGAGCACAAGGAGGACCTGGCGCTGCTGATGACGCTCGAGATGGGCAAGCCGCTCGCCGAGGCCCGCGGCGAGGTCGTCTACGGCGGTGAGTTCCTGCGGTGGTTCAGCGAGGAGGCCGTGCGCATCGCCGGCCGCTACGGCCTGAACCCCGAGGGCACTGGCAACATGGTCGTGTCGCAGCGTCCCGTGGGCCCGTCGTTCTTCGTGACGCCGTGGAACTTCCCGTTCGCCATGGCGACCCGCAAGATCGCCCCTGCGCTCGCCGCGGGATGCACCGTCGTGATCAAGCCCCCGGCACTCACCCCGCTCACCACGATGTTCTTCACCACGCTGCTGGAGAAGGCGGGCCTGCCCAAGGGCGTCGTGAACGTCGTGCAGACCTCGCGTTCGAGTGCGCTGTCGGCCCCGATCATCGCCGACCCGCGTCTGCGCAAGCTGTCGTTCACCGGATCGACAGAGGTCGGCCGCAAGCTCATCGCTCAGGCCGCCGAGGGCGTGCTGCGCGTGTCGATGGAGCTCGGCGGCAACGCCCCGTTCGTCGTGTTCGAGGATGCAGACCTCGACAAGGCCGTGGAGGGCGCACTGGCTGCGAAGTTCCGCAACATCGGTCAGGCCTGCACGGCCGCGAACCGCTTCATCGTGCACAAGGACGTCGCCGCGGAGTTCGGCCGCCGCGTGACCGAGCGGGTCAACGCCATGAAGATCGGCCGCGGCACCGAGGAGGGCGTCGCGATCGGACCGCTCATCGACCAGGATGCCGTCGCCAAGGCCGCCGAGCTCGTGGGCGACGCCGTGGACAAGGGCGCCAGGCTGCTCGCCGGCGGCAAGGCTCTCGAGGGCACCGGCACGTTCTACGAGCCCACCGTGCTCACCGACGTCGTTCCCGGCTCGGCGATCCTCCGCGAGGAGATCTTCGGCCCGGTGCTCGCGATCGCGACCTTCGAGAGCGAGGATGAGGCTGTGCGCCTCGCCAACGACACCGAGTACGGCCTCGTGTCGTACGTGTTCACCGAGAACCTGCAGCGCGGGCAGCGGATGATCGACAAGCTCGAGACCGGCATGATGGGTCTGAACGTGGGCGTCGTGTCGAATGCGGCGGCTCCCTTCGGCGGCGTCAAGCAGTCCGGCGTCGGCCGCGAGGGCGGTTTCGAGGGCATCCACGAATACCTGTCCACCAAGTACACGCTGATCCCGGTCGCCTGACCTCTGCCGGTTTCTGGGTCCCTGAGCCTGTCGAAGGGTCCCGATGAACGAAAGGACCACCCACATGAGCGACTACGCCGTCGTCAACCCGGCAACGGGCGAGACCGTTGCCACCTACGAGACCTTCACCGACGCGCAGATCGAGGATGCCGTCGCCCGCGCCGCGTCTGCGGCCCGCACATGGGCGGCGACCTCGCCGGCCGATCGCGCCGCCGTCATCCGCCGCATCGCCGAGCTGCACCGCGAGCGCAAAGACGAACTGGGCGCGATCATCGTGCGCGAGATGGGCAAGCCGATCGCCGCCGCGGTCGGCGAGGTCGAGTTCGCCGCGGACATCGTCGAGTTCTACGCAGACAACATCGACAGGATCACGTCCGATCAGCCGCTGGACATCCTCGGCGACGGCACTGCTGTCGTGCGCCGTTCGCCGCTGGGCGCACTGCTGGGCATCATGCCGTGGAACTTCCCGGCGTACCAGGTCGCCCGCTTCGCGGCGCCCAACCTCGCGGTCGGCAACACGATCATCCTCAAGCACGCTCCGCAGTGCCCGGAGTCGGCTGCGGCGATCGAGGCGATCTACCGAGATGCCGGCCTGCCCGACGGCGGCTACGTCAACGTGTACGCGACCAACGAGCAGGCGGCGACCATCATCGCCGACCCGCGCGTGCAAGGGGTCTCGGTGACCGGTTCGGAGCGCGCAGGCGCCGCCGTCGCCGAGGTCGCCGGCCGCAACCTCAAGAAGGTCGCGCTCGAGCTGGGCGGATCCGACCCGTTCATCGTGCTGTCCACCGACGACCTCGACGCCACGGTGCAGGCCGGGGTCGACGCCCGCCTGGACAACAACGGCCAGGCCTGCAACGGCGCGAAGCGCTTCATCGTGGTCGACGGGCTCTACGACGCCTTCGTCGAGAAGTTCACCGCGGCCATGGCCGCCGTCAAGCCCAGCGACCCGACCCTCGAGGACACCGTGCTCGGCCCCGTCTCGTCGGAGACCGCGGCGGCGAACCTGCAGAAGCAGATCGACCAGGCTGTGGAGCAGGGGGCGACTGTGCTCACCGGCGGCAGCCGCGAGGGGGCCTTCTTCGAGCCGACCGTGCTCGCCGACGTGACGCCGGAGATGAACGTCTACCGCGAGGAGCTCTTCGGCCCGGCAGCGGTCGTGTACCGCGTCGCCGACGAGGATGCGGCGGTCGAGCTCGCGAACGACACCTCGTTCGGCCTCGGCTCGTACGTCTTCACGACCGACGCCGAGCAGGCGCAGCGCGTCGCCGACCGGATCGAGGCCGGCATGGTCTACGTCAACCTCGTGCTGGCGGACAGCCCCGAGCTGCCTTTCGGCGGTATCAAGCGCAGCGGCACGGCCCGCGAGCTGGGCTACCTGGCCGCGGACGAGTTCGTCAACAAGAAGCTCATCCGGGTCGCCTGAGCGCGTCTAACGAAGGCGGGGTCGGATGCCGTGGCATCCGACCCCGCCTTCGTCGCGAGCGGGTGTGATCAGCTCTCGATCAGGGCACGGACCTCTGCGGCCTCGCCGTCCCGGCCGAGCTGCTCGAGCACGTCGCCGAGCTCGAGCGCCGAGACCTGGCGCAGCGGTGGGATCTGAGTGCCGCGCTCGAGCGCCGCGCGGTACAGCGGCACCGCGTCGGCCGCACGCTCGCTCCCGCTGAGCAGGCGCGCGGCGAACAGCTCCGATCCACCCGCGGATCCTTCGTCTCCGAGCGCCGAGAACGCGTCGGCTGCGGTGAGTGCGGCGGCGACGGCCTCGTCGATGCGCCCGAATGCGCCCAGAGCCCTGCCGCGCGAGTCGGTGACATCGGCGAGGAGCCAGCCCGCGTCGTGCTGCTGAGCGAGAGAGGCCACCTCGTCGAACAGTGCGAAGGCGCGGTCGTCCTGCTGGCCGCCGTACGCCTGTCCGAGGTTGTGCAGGACGTCTGCGAGGGTGCCGACGGCCTCCGGGTCCTTCCGCACGATCTCCGCCGCCGACTCCAGCTGCTCGATCGCGTCCTCGTGCTCGTCGAAGCGGGCCAGGATCTTCGCTCGTTCAAGCATCGCCATGGCCTGATCCGCGAGCTGCTCGGCCTCGCCGAACAGCTCGGCCGCATAGCCATAGGCCCCCACCGACTGCCCGTACTCGCCCGAGGCGGCCAGTGCGCGAGCGAGCATCGACGCCGTCATGGCGCGCGATCCCGCTGGCACGTCCGACTGCTCCTCGCGCTCGAGCACGGTGCCGAACAGCTCGGCCGCCTCCTCGGCATCCCCGGCGGAGAGCATGCCGCGCGCCAGCCGGAAGTTCACCGCCGTGGCGTCGCCGCCGTCCTGTTCTGCGAAGCGCGCGGCGACCCGGTAGCGCGCCACGGCCTGCTCGGGTTCTCCGGCATCCTCCCAGAGGGCTCCTGCGAGCAGATGGGCCGATCCCAGCGCCGTCGTCGCCCCGAGACCGGCGAGCAGCCGGCACGCCTCGTCGGCATCCGCGGCACCCTCGGCGAACTGCTCGGATCCGCCGCGCATGCGCGCCCTGGTCTGCAGAGCACGCGCGCGATGCCCGATGCCGAGGTCGTCCTGTGCGAGGAACCTCTCGAGCAGCACGGAGGCGGCGTCCATGTCGCCCGTGTTCAGCACGGCAGACAGCGCGAGCAGCGTGGTCGTGTTCGACAGGCGGGGATCCGCGGCCTCTGCGAAGTGCCGCGCGGCCTGCTCCGCGAGATCCAGGGCCGCGGCCGGCTCGTCTTCCCTCAGGTGGAGCGAGGCCCGGCTGAGCGCCAGGTCGCCCCGCGACCAGGCGGGCAGAGAATCGGATGCCGCGAGCTCGTGTTCGAGCATCTCCGTCGCGTCCGGCGTGTTCAGGCCGAAGGTAGCCAGGCCCAGTCGCGACTCCAGATCGGCCTGGGCGTCCAGCCCCGCCTCGCGGAGAGCCTCGATGCGAGCGGACAGCAGAGCGGCAGCCTCGTCGGCGCGATCCAGCGCGACCAGGATGCCGATGCGCATCGACTGCAGCTGTGCGCGCTTCGCCGCGTCCTCGACCTCGAGGGCTCGGGGGAGCGCGGCGAGAGTCTCGTGCTCGGCGCCGTACTGCGCCAGCTCGCTGGCCCGCTCGAACCACCCTTCGGCATCCTGCGGCGTGTTCGCCGCGGGCGCCGCCACGAAGGCGTCCGAGCGGATCGGCACGTCGTACTGCTCTGCAGCCAGCGCCCGCATGCGCTCGAGTGAACGGGCGTGGCCGGAGGTCTCGTCGCGCTGGTCGAAGGCAGCGCCGATGCGCTCGGCGGCGGCCCATGACGCAGCCGCGAGATCCTGGGCGCTCCAGGGCCCCGAGTGCGCGCCGAACAGCGGCACGAGGGCCGCTGCATCCGCTCCCCGCACCGGGGTTCCCCCGTGCCCTGCAGCGGTCACGCGGTCGAGAGCGACCGCGAAGGCCGACAGCGCGGCGAAATGCGCGTCGACGTTGAGGCCGTCGTGCGCGAGCCACGCGATGTGCCGCTCGATGAGTGCGAGGGCTCGCGCTTCGTTGCCGGTCACCGCGGCGAAGACGATGTTGTTCGCCACGATGCGCAGGTTGTCGGGGTTGTCCTTGGCGAGACGGTAGCTTCGCAGGTGCGCGCTCTTCGCCTCGTCGAAGCGCCCTGCGCGCAGATAGGGGAGCAGGACGCGCGAGAGCGCGTGCTCGGGCTCCTCGCCGCAGGAGAACCCGCCCTCGATCATCTCCTCGACGAGACGGATGGCGTCGTCATCGCGGTCGGTGTCGGCGAAGAAGCCCGCGAACTGGCTGCGTCCGCAGGCGTCGCAATGACTGTGGTCGTCGCGCGGCGTCGCCTCCAGCTGCACCCGCAGAGCCTCTGCGTCGTCGATGCGACCGGCGTCCCAGGCATCCTCGAAGCGTGCAGTGAGCACCCCGCTGAGTCCGAGTCCCGCGGTCCGATAGTGCGATTCCATGTCGTCGAGCACGGCCGTGATCTGCTCGGTCGAGAACGCGGGAGAGGAGCGCAGCGCCGAGGCCATCCACTTGAACTGCCACATCAGGTCGGCGCCGCCGTTGTCGAGATCGGCCGGGAAGCGCTGAGGATCGGCGTCATGGTGCGCGAGGCACCACGCGAAGGAGTTCAGCATCACATCGGTCGCGCCGCCCATGTTGGCCGAGGCCGTCTGCCGCATACGCGCCTGGTACTCCAGCTGCTCATCGCCGATCTCGATCGCGAGAGCGACAGCCTCGGAGACGAGCGCCTGCTCTGCAGGCCCCCACGGTGTGCGATCGATCTCCTCGATCAGCTGCTGGAAGCGCTTCTTCGGACGTGTCATCGGGGCCTTTCAGAGTGAATCGAAGGAGATGGCGTCGCCCTCGATGCCGGCGGAGAGGGAGACGAGATCGCTGAGGGCGCTCGTCATGAGGGCGCGGTCGGCGTCGCTCAGCGGGTGATGCCCTGCGAGCAGCGCCTGGATGTACAAGAGCTGCACCGTGCGGTCGAACACGGCGTCGTCCTGCACGCGCACGAGCGCTCGCACCACGCGGTTCGACCAGTTCAGGCACAGCCGCGCGCTCAGGTCGTCGTCGCGCGCCGCAGCGGCCGAGCTGTCGATGCGGTCGAGGACGCCGCTCCACAGCGAGCCGGTGACGCCCCTGGTGCGGCGACGGTCGATCGAGCGCAGCACCTCGGGGTCGGCGACGTACAGACCGGCCAGGTCGGGGCGATCGATCGAGCGGACCACCACGGAGCAGCCGGATGCCGTGAGCACTCCGCCCGCCCGCGACTCGAGCGCCACCGCGGCCTCGCGGTCATCGAGCGGCGGCGGGTCGAGCCGGTCGAGCTCCCCAGCGACGTCGACCTTCTCGACGGTGACCTCGGGGTACAGCTCCGGCAGCAGACGGACGAGGTCGGCGTCATACAGGTAGCCGCCGTTGACCAGGACCTCGGATGCCGGCGAGATGCCCGCGACCTGGCGGAACTCGTCGACGGTCGCGGCGAAGCGCACGTGCGGGAACCGATCGACGAGGTCGCCGATGCGCATCGTGCCGTGCGTGGTCTCGAGCGTGAGCCACCGGGTGATGAACGCGGCGAGCTCCTCGTCGTGGCGGACCAGAGACTTCAAGCCGACCTCGTGCACCGCGACGAACTGAGCGAGGCGATGCGGCTCGGTGAGCCCGAGCTCGAGCACCCAGCGCCGGATGCCGGCACCCAGCTGCTCGCGGACGCGCTCGAGCGCGGCATCCTCCACCAGCGATTCGCGGCTCGCGGTGGGCGCGAGCCCCGTCGAATCGATCACGGCTCGCACGAAGAACGCCCACTCCGGGAGAACGTCGTCGACGCGCTCCGAGAGCAGCATGCGTCCCAGGTACATGCGCGTGGCCTGACGGGCGCCCGGCGGGGGAGCGAAGGGCAGGACGTACGCGAGACCGCGCGTGCCCGTCGCCGGCTCCGACAGCTCGATCACGTCGAGCGGACTCGCGCCCAGGAGCTCGCGGCCGTACCGCACGGCCTGCTCGGGGTCTGAAGAGAGGAACGGGGCCGGATGCGTGATGTCGATCTCGCCCGCAGGCGTATCGATGGTCACCCGAACGGGCAGGAACTCGCCGAAGGTCGTGGCGAGCTCGCGCACAGCGGCCGGCCGCAGCAGCTCGTCTGCGTCGAACCGCGGTACCAGGTGCACGCTCGTTCCGATCGGAAGCTCTTCATCGAGCTCGACCACCTGGAACGTCCCGTCAGAGCTTCCTGTCCACTCCACGGAGGCGCCGCCGCGCGCGCTGCGCGAGCGGATGATGATCGTGTCGGCGACCATGAAGCAGCTGAGCAGGCCGATGCCGAACTGGCCGAGGTAGTCGCTTCGCGGCATGTCGAAGATGTCGCGCTTGGATGAGCGGCCGACCGTGGCGAGCAGGTCGGCGACCTCGGTCGCCGTGAGCCCGATCCCGTCGTCGCGGAGCACGAACTCACCTGAGTCGTCGGTGAACGGCGTGATCGTGATGCGGCCGCCTGCGCCGTCGACCTCGCGCCTCGCCGTGATGGCGTCGCGGGCGTTCTGGAGCAGCTCGCGCAGGTAGACCCGGGGGCTCGAGTAGATGTGCCTGCTGAGCAGATCGACCACGCCGCGCAGATCGACCTGGAACTGCTTGACCTCCGCGCTCACATGCGCTCCCTCCCGGCTCTCGCCCGCCTGTCGAGCCTAACAACTGCGCTTTTGCGCCCGCGGTTCGAGAGCATCCCGCGGATGCCGTATGCTGGTGGAGCAGTTGTTGTCTGCAATCTTTCGCTGTGCCCGGGTCTACCGATCACAGGTCAAGCGAAGAGAGCGGATGACGAACCCGAGGCCATCCGGCCTCTAGGGCGGTAGCTCAATTGGCAGAGCAGCGGTCTCCAAAACCGCAGGTTGCAGGTTCGATTCCTGTCCGCCCTGCGCGTCAGCGCATCGCTGGCACACGAAAGGTACATTCAGGATGGATCAGGAAGAACCGCGTGGCGAGGTCGTCGCGACCGGTGCCACCCGAGAGAAGAAGCGCAACTTCTTCGCCCGGTTCTTCGGAGGCATCGCACTGTTCCTCCGCCAGGTCATCGCTGAGCTTCGCAAGGTCGTCACGCCGACCCGCAAGGAGCTGATCAAGTTCACCGCGGTGGTCCTCGTCTTCGTCCTGATCGTGATGGGCATCGTCTACGGACTTGACACCCTGTTCGCGTGGCTGACGCACGTGGTGTTCGGGGTTCCGGGCACCTGATGCCACCGCGGCTACGGCCGCACACATGGAGAAGAAAAACGTGTCTGAACGCTATTCCGACGACGCCGACTGGGCGACCGCTGCAGAGCAGTCCAGCGAAGAGGACGAAGCCCAGGAGGGCAACGTCCTCGCCGCAGAGGAGTTCTCGGTCACCTCGGCGGAGCACGTCGCGATCCACATCGAAGATGAGGACGACGACGACAGCGGGGCAGACGAAGACATCGACATCGACATCGACGACCCGGAGGCGGACGCGATCGTGAACGACGCTCTCAACCTGGACGAAGCGGCTGAATCTGAGGCTGCCGCTGAGGTCCTGAACGATTCTGTGGCCGAAGAGGCGGCTGACCTCGAGGCCGCTGCGGCCGAGGAGGTCACCCCCTACGACGGCCCCGACCTCGGTGCTGACGACGAGCAGGGCGACGAGGACGAGCAGGGGGACGACTCCGAGGAAGACCCCTATGAGGCCTTCCGTGCCGATCTGCGCATGCTCCCCGGCAAGTGGTACGTCATCCACTCCTACGCGGGCTTCGAGCGCAAGGTCAAGGCGAACATCGAGCAGCGCAAGTCGACGCTCGAGGTCGAGGACGAGATCTACCAGATCGAGGTCCCGATGGAGGACGTCGTCGAGATCAAGAACGGCCAGCGCAAGATGGTCAACCGCGTGCGCATCCCCGGCTACGTGCTGGTGCGCATGGAGCTCAACGAGGACACCTGGTCGGTCGTCCGCCACACGCCCGGTGTGACCGGATTCGTGGGCAACGCGCACAACCCGACTCCGCTGCGCTTCGAGGAGGCCTTCAACATGCTGAAGGCTCTCGTCGAGGTCAAGGACGTCCCGACCGCCAAGAACATCGCGGCCAAGGGCGGCGTCGCCGTCGCCCGTCCGCTGCCCGCCGAGGTCGACTTCGAGATCGGCGAGACCATCACGATCAAGGAGGGCTCGTTCGCCGGCCTTCCCGGTTCGATCAGCGAGATCAAGCCCGAGAGCGGCAAGCTCACGGTTCTCGTCTCTCTCTTCGAGCGCGAGACCCCGGTCGAGCTGTCGTTCGACCAGGTCACCAAGATGATCTGACATCTCTCTTACGAGAACGGCCGTCCCTTTCGGGGCGGCCGTTCTCGCGTTTCCGGCGGATGCCCTCAGTCGGCGTGCTGCGCGGCCCAGTGCGGGCTCTGGATCAGACCGATCAGGTTGCCGAACGGGTCGCTGACCGATGCCGACCACCAGCCCTCGCCGCGCTGCGTGACCGGGTCGAAGACGCTGGCCCCCAGGGCGAGCAGGCGGTCGAACGACGACTGGATGTCGTCGACGTGCATGCTGACCAGCGCGCCTCCGGGCTGAGTGAGGGCGGGACGGAAGCGTGCGTCCATCAGGGCGAACTCGTCCTCGTCGTCACCGAAACGCCATTCGGCGTACTGCGCGGGCCCCTGCTCTGGGCGCACGAAGTACGGTGCCGTCTCGAAGACGGCGGTGTACCACTCGACGGCGGCGTCCATGTCGACGGCGACGAGGTTGAGGTTGGCGAGTCCACGGAACATGGTGTTTCTCCTTCTGAAGGGGTGCGTGTTCTTCTATGCTCGACGTCGAAGTGATCATCTTCTGATCACTTTCAAAATCTTGTGAAAAGGAGCTCCGAGATCCGTGCCGATCGTCTGATCCAGGCGCTCCTGCTCCTGCAGGGACGTCCGCAGATCACCGCCGCCGAGCTGGCGGCGGAACTCGAGGTGTCGGTGCCCACGGCTCGCCGAGATCTCGAGGCGCTGGCCATGGCAGGTGTTCCGATCTATCCCACACGCGGACGCGGAGGAGGGTGGCGGCTGATCGGCGGCGCACGCACCGATCTGACCGGACTGACCGAAGGCGAGGTCACCTCGCTGCTGATCGGACTCGCACAGAACGGCCAGGCCGATCCGCAGCATGTCGCCGCCACGCGCAAGCTCCTGCGCGCGGTTCCTGCCCCTTTCCGCGAAGGCGCGCAGCGCATCGCGGAGGCGACCGTGCGCGACGTCGCCTGGGGAGAGACTGCCGACGTGGACGATCCCGCCAAGGTCGCGCTGCTGCAGCGCGCGATCGGGCGCCGCCTGCGCGTGCGCTTCGAGTATGCGGGCTCGCGCGGGCCGTCATCCGCCGAACTCGTCCCGCTCATGGTGGGCAGCCGGGGCGCGCGCTGGTATCTGCTCGGTGCGGCCGTGTCGGAAGGAGCCGACGTCGCCGACGAGGCCAGGCTGCGGACGTATCGGGTCGACCGCATCGCATCGCTCGAGATCCTGGGTGCGCCGGGTCATCCGCCTGCGGAGTTCGACGCCGCCGCGGTCTGGGCGCGGATGGTGGAGCGGGTCGAGGATCTGCGCGGGGCCGTCAGCGCGATCGTCCGCGTGGAGCCCTGGGCGGTGCGCGCGCTGTGCGATCGCTTCGGCCCTCAGGCCCGGCTGCTCGACGACGGGGAGAGCCTCGAGGAGAACGGTCGCGTGCGCGTCGAGGTCAGCGCTCACCGCGCAGACGCACTCGCCGAGCAGCTGGCCGGATGGGCGAGCGTCGCGGAAGTCGTCGAGCCCGTTGAGATCCGCGAGGAGCTGCGCCTGCTGGGAGAGCGCATCGCTGCGACCTACCGGTGAGAACGGCACCCGTCCGCATCGGGTAGACTTGTGTGGTTTGTGCGTCACCCGACCGGGTCCCTGGGAATCTTCGGGCGTGTCGAGGGGCGTGCAGACGACCGCGATCCGGAGAAGCCGGAATCGCGGGAGAGCGGATGCAACCGGCATCCGTTCGATGAAAGGAAGAGGAAATGGCACCCAAGAAGAAGGTGACCGGCCTGATCAAGCTTCAGATCAACGCCGGTGCAGCCAACCCGGCGCCCCCGATCGGCCCTGCGCTCGGTCAGCACGGCGTCAACATCATGGAGTTCTGCAAGGCGTACAACGCCGCGACCGAGTCGCAGCGCGGCAACGTCATCCCCGTCGAGATCACCGTCTACGAGGACCGCAGCTTCACGTTCATCCTGAAGACCCCGCCGGCGGCGGAGCTCATCAAGAAGGCAGCGGGAGTCCCCAAGGGCTCCGCAACCCCGCACACGGTCAAGGTCGCGAAGATCACCAAGGACCAGGTCCGTCAGATCGCCGAGCAGAAGCAGGCCGACCTGAACGCGAACGACATCGAGGCTGCCTCGAAGATCATCGCCGGCACCGCCCGTTCCATGGGCATCACGGTCGAGGGCTGAGGAGAATAATCATGGCTACCAAGTCCAAGGCTTACAAGGCTGCCGCCGAGAAGATCGAGGCAGACCGTTTCTACACTCCCGCTGAGGCCGTCGCCCTGGCGAAGGAGACCGGCTCGACGAAGTTCGACTCGACCGTCGAGGTCGCGCTGAAGCTCGCTGTCGACCCCCGCAAGGCGGACCAGATGGTGCGCGGCACCGTCATCCTGCCTCACGGCACCGGCAAGACCGCCCGCGTCATCGTGTTCGCCACCGGCCCCGCGGCCGAAGCTGCGATCGCCGCCGGCGCCGATGAGGTCGGCGGCGCCGAGCTCATCGAGAAGGTCGCCGGCGGCTGGACCGCGTTCGACGCGGCCGTCTCCACCCCGGAGCTCATGGGCCAGGTCGGTCGCCTCGGAAAGGTCCTGGGTCCGCGTGGACTCATGCCGAACCCGAAGACCGGCACCGTGACCCCCAACACGGCGAAGGCCGTCGAGGAGATCAAGGGCGGCAAGATCGAGTTCCGCGTCGACAAGCACGCCAACGTGCACTTCGTCGTCGGCAAGGCCTCGTTCACGGCCGAGCAGCTGAACGAGAACATCGACGCCGCGCTCGAGGAGATCGTCCGCCTCAAGCCGTCGAGCTCGAAGGGCCGCTACATCCAGAAGGGCGCCGTGTCGACCACGTTCGGCCCCGGCATCCCGCTGGACGTCAACGCCATCTGAGTCTGACTCACAGAGAGGTCCCCGCTCCGGCGGGGACCTTTCGCGTTCCCGGGCCCGTGTGAAATCCGGCGTCATGGGAAAGAGAACACGCGCCGGAACGGCGTACTGTGAATGAGTTCCGCGCGCCACAGCATCCGCGCACACCGCACACCCCAGGAGGGTCCCCATGTCCCGTCGTCTCATCGCCGTCACGGCACTCGTCGTCGCCGCATCCGCGCTCACCGCCTGCAGCGGCTCCAGCGCGCCCGCCCAGAGCGGCTCCTCGAGCGAATCCGGATCCGAGTCCGGCGCCGACTTCGGACTCGTGAAGGACGGCACTCTCACGGTCGCCACCGAGGGCACGTACCGCCCGTTCAGCTTCCACGGCGACAACGGCACGGGGGATCTCACCGGTTACGACGTCGAGATCATCCAGGCCGTCGGCGACAAGCTGGGCCTCAAGGTCGAGTTCCAGGAGACGCAGTGGGATGCGATCTTCGCAGGCCTCGACGCCGGTCGCTTCGACGTGATCGCGAATCAGGTGACCATCAACGACGAGCGCGAGAAGAGCTACCTCTTCAGCACGCCGTACACGGTCTCGCCCGGCGTGATCGTGGTCAACGAGGACGACGACTCGATCAGCTCGTTCGCCGATCTCAAGGGCAAGACCTCGGCGCAGTCGCTGACCAGCAACTGGAACGACCTCGCCGTCGAGTCCGGCGCCACGGTCGAGGCCGTCGAGGGCTGGTCGCAGGCCGTCGCGCTGCTGCGCCAGGGTCGCGTCGACGCGACCATCAATGACAAGCTCACGTACCTCGACTACGAGACGACCGACGGCCCCACGGGACTGAAGGTCGCCGCCGAGACCGACGACGCGGGAAAGCAGGCCTTCGCGTTCACGAAGGACAAGAAGGCTCTGGTCGACGCGGTCGACGGGGCACTCGATGAGCTCCGGGCCGATGGCACCCTCGCCGAGATCAGCAAGAAGTACTTCGGCGAAGACGTCTCCGAGTAGATTCGTCGGATGGAAGCCTGGCAGCTGTTCCTGAACTCCCTCGGGCCGATCGCCCTAGGGGCGCTGCTGGGCACCATCCCTCTAGCGCTGGCCTCGTTCGCACTGGGACTGGTGATCGCGATCGGGATCGCGCTGATGCGCATCTCGGTGAACCCGGTGCTGTCGGCGATCGCGAGGTTCTACATCTCCGTCATCCGCGGCACGCCGCTGCTCGTGCAGCTGTTCGTGATCTTCTACGGCATGCCCGCAGTCGGCATCACGATCGATCCCTGGCCGAGCGCGATCATCGCCCTCTCCCTCAACGTCGGAGGCTATGGCGCCGAGATCGTGCGCGCGTCGATCCTCTCGGTCCCGAAGGGGCAGTGGGAGGCCGCGTACACCGTGGGTATGAACCGGACGCGCACGCTCACCCGGATCATCCTGCCGCAGGCGGCCAGGGTGTCGGTTCCGCCGCTGTCGAACACGTTCATCTCGCTCGTCAAGGACACATCTCTCGCCTCGACGATCCTCGTGACCGAGCTGTTCCGCGTGACGCAGCAGATCGCGGCCGCCTCGTATCAGGTCATGGTCGTGTACCTGACCGCCGCGCTGGTCTACTGGGTGATCTGCCTGGTGCTCTCCTCCGGGCAGGGTGCCATCGAGAGAAGGCTGGACAGTCGTGTCGCGCACTGATGGATCGGCGGCGCTGCTCGCGGCGACCGCCCTGCACAAGAGCTTCGGCAGCAACGAGGTGCTGCGCGGGATCGACCTGACGCTGCACCGCGGCGAGGTGGTGGTGCTGATCGGGCCCAGCGGTTCCGGCAAGACCACCGTCCTCCGCTCTCTGAACGGCCTGGAGACTCCCGACAGCGGCGTGATCGCCGTCGACGGCGGCCCGGAGATCGACTTCGCGGCGAAAGTGGCGCAGAAACAGCGCTTCGCGCTCCGCGACAGCTCGGCGATGGTGTTCCAGCATCACAACCTCTTCCCGCACCTCACGGTTCTCGAGAACGTGATCGAGGGGCCGTGGCGCGTGCAGCGCCGCCCCAAGGACGAGGTCGTCGCTGAGGCGCTCGTGCTCCTCGAACGGGTCGGCCTGGCTGACAAGGCGGATGCCAGGCCCCATCAGCTCTCCGGCGGGCAGCAGCAGCGCGTCGGCATCGTCAGGGCGCTCGCGCTCAAGCCGGATCTGCTGCTGTTCGACGAGCCGACCAGCGCCCTGGATCCCGAGCTCGTGGGCGAGGTGCTGCTCGTGATCAAGGAGCTCGCCGATGAGGGCTGGAGCATGGTCGTCGTCACGCACGAGCTGAGCTTCGCGCGTGAGGCCGCGGATCATGTGCTCTTCATGGACGGCGGAGTGGTTGTCGAAGAAGGAGCGCCGGAGCAGATCTTCGAGGCTCCGCGCGAAGAGAGGACGCAGAGGTTCCTGAAGCGGATCCTGCGCCCCCTCGACGGCGCCTGACCGGCATCAGCCGCCGAGCACCGGCACGACCAGCGAGATCGCCAGCGCGATCATGACCACCGCGATGATGGCATCGAGGATGCGCCATGACCGGGGAGTGCGCAGCCAGCGGCCGAGATGACGCGCACCGAAGCCGAGGGCCGTGAACCACAGGATGCTGGCGGCGATCGCCCCGGCCGCGAACAGCCAGCGTTCTGCGCCGTGGGTCGCCGCGATCGAGCCGAGCATCAGGACGGTGTCGAGGTACACGTGCGGGTTGAGCCAGGTCAGTGCGAGCGTCGTGAGGACCACGGGCGCGAGACGGGTGCGGGTGAGCGTCGCGGAGGACCCTCGCGGAGCGGATGCCGCGGCATCCGCCGAACCGACCTCGAGCTCCTCGCCGCCTCGCCATGCCCGCCGTGCGGCGAGCACGCCGTAGCTGAGCAGGAACAGCGCGCCGGCCCAGCGCGCCACGACGACCAGCCAGGGTGCGGCGGCGATGACGAAGCCGAGGCCGGCGACGCCCGCGATGATGAGCGCAGCGTCGGAGAGCGCGCAGATGGCCACGACCGCGAGCACGTGCTCGCGGCGGATGCCCTGGCGCAGCACGAACACGTTCTGTGCGCCGATCGCGACGATGAGGGAGAGGCCGAGCCCGAGGCCGGCGAGAACGGTGAGCATGAGTCCACGCTAGGAAGTCGTGTGCATAAGCACCAGCGAGGGTTTCTTATCAGGCGTTAGCATGGCTTAAGTGAGGATCGACCCGGAACTGGCTGCTACTATCGCTGCGGTCGTCGACGAGGGCAGCCTCGACGCGGCATCCCGCAGGCTGCGCATCACGCCCTCGGCCGTGAGTCAGCGACTGAAGGCACTGGAGCAGCAGCTCGGCCGCGTGCTGCTCGTGCGCTCCAAGCCGGTGCGGCTGACGGAATCGGGTGAGGCCGTGGTGCGGCTCGCCCGCCAGATCGCGCTGCTCGAGCACGACGCGCTGTCACGTCTCGGTCTCGAGGCCGTCGGTGCACGCATCAGCATCCCGCTGGCGGTGAACGCCGACTCGATGGCGACCTGGTTCCTGCCTCCTCTTGCGCGGCTCTCGGCCGCACACGACATCGACTTCGATCTGCACCGCGACGATCAGAACTTCACCGCACGTCTGCTCGAGTCCGGCACGGTGATGGCAGCGGTCACGAGCGAGGCAGCCCCGGTCGCCGGATGCTCGGTGTCGCCTCTGGGCGTACTCGAGTACCGGGCGATGGCCGAGCGTGGCTACGCAGACCGCTGGTTCGCGGACGGCGCGAGCCGCGAGGCGCTGCGACGAGCGCCGTTCGTCGACTTCGACCGGCGGGACGCTCTGCAGCACGAGTGGCTAGAGGCGATGGGAGTGCCGCACCACGGCGTGCCCCGCCACTACGTGCCGGCGTCGCACGACTACGCACTGGCTGTGCAGATCGGGCTCGGGTGGGGGATGGTGCCGGTGCTGCAGGAGTCCGCCGGCCTCGTCCCGCTCGGCGGGCCGACGCTGCAGGTGGCGCTGCACTGGCAGCAGTGGAACCTGCGATCGTCTCTGCTCGATGCGATCGCCGCAGAGATTGCCGCAGAGGCGAGGCGCGTGCTGCGGTAGCTGCCGTCGTGCTCAGGGGAGCGAGACGGGGCCGGCGGATGCGGTGCCGAGGTTCACGCTGATGGGACGGGCGCCGTCGAGGATGCCGATCCGCAGGGCGGTGACCTTGTACTCCGCGGTCGAGGTGCTCGTCGCGGGGATGAACGACGTCGCGGGAGGTGACCCGGGTTCATCGGGCTGCACGTTCACGTACAACGAGAAGATCGGCTGGAGGGTGCTGAACACGAGCGCCACCGCGTTGGCGACCACCGGAACGCCGACGGCGAGGGTGGTGTCGAGCGTGGTGATCGTCGCGTAGATGTCGTCGACCAGGCTTTTGATGACGGAGACAAGCGCCGCCTGCAGGGGAGTCAGCACGGCAAGGATGCTGGATATTACCGCGGCAAGCAGGGCGTTGTTCTGGTTGAGCAGGGTCACGGAGACACCTGCCGCGATCAACGCCCCGTTGTTGGCATGTAGCGCGCCGAGATCGGCATTGATGGCGATGCTGATGTTCGCGACTGTGATGCCCAACGCCTTGACTGACGCGGCGACCGATATCGATACGTGGGTGGAATTCGCCGCGGCGGTCAAAGCGCTGATGACCTGGGCGCGCCAGGAGGAGACAAGGTTCGTGACCCGTGCGCCGATGTCGCTCAGAACTGCAGGAGTAAGAAGAAACTGACTGTTCGGGCTGAGATTGTTGAGCTGGCCAGCACCGTTGAGCAGCTTGGCGAGGTTGACCTGGATGAGCCCTGTTCTCGGACTCAGAGTGACGATGCCGTCCGCATCGGAAAAGTCGTTCAGCAAGCTCGACACTGAGGCGGCCACGTTCGGGATATTCGTGACGGATACGTTTGTGCCGGCAGTGGTCACGCTCAAGATCGCGAGATCCGCGCTGATGCCTCCCAGCACGCCGTTGATGCCATCGAGAAGCGCTTTCTGTAGTCCGTTGAGCTTGGTCTGCAGCTGGCCCACGGAGGTGTCGACCTGCGTCACAAGACCTGCCAGTGCCGGCGACGTCAGCGTCAGATCGAGGTTCGCGATGTCATAGTCGCGTGTGACCGCGTTCGGCGCCGCGGGAATGTCCCACGTCGCCTGCCGCAGGACGTCGCATCCGTCGACGCGTGACAGCGCCGACACCGCGCCGATGTCGAGCGAGACATCCGCCATGTTGGAGCCGATGGCGCTGCCGAGCACGCTCTTGAGGCTGATCGACCCGTTGCTCGGCGGCGTCGACGCGCCGTAGTCCCCGATCGTGGCGATGCCCGATTGATTCGTCACCGCTCCCGTCGCACCCGTGGCGATGCCGGTCGGCCGCACCTGGGAGTACTGCGCGAGCGTGCCGACGGCCAGGCTCGGCGGGGTCGGTACATCGACTGTGGGAAGGAAGACTCCGACCAGCGGAGACAGCACGCCCACGTTCAGCGATGTCGCCCTCGTGAAGGTCGTCGTGGATGTCGGATCGAGGTCGTGCGCTCCCGGCGTCGGGGCGTACGTCTCGTTCAGCGCGGCGTCGATCTTGTTGTTCACGCCGCGCACGGCGGCGAGCGTGTCGAGGTCCGTGCCGAGCAGCGTGCCGCTGACCTGGCGTCCGGCAGCCTGGGTCGTGAAACCGGTGGTGGTGCCGCAGTCGAGTGAGGTCGTGCCGAGCGGTTCGGTGTGAGCCCACTCCTGATCCGTCCAGCTCGCGAGAGAGGAAGACGTCATGAACGGCACCGCGAGGATCGCGATGGCCCCGGCGGCGAGCCACGTGCGGGTGCGTCTCACGACATGGCCTCCTTCGATGCCTCTGCCGGGCGGCGCAGCATCCGCAGTCCTGCCCCGACGCCGGCGGCAGCGAGTGCGGCGATGAGCAGCTGCAGCATGGCGGTGCCGTCGGCTCCGGTCGTCGCAAGCGCGGAGCCCGGGCCCGGTACCGGAGCGGCATCCGTCCTGACGGCCGTCAGCCCGACCCCGACCGTGGAGCCCAGCCCCTGCAGGGTCGCGTCATCGCCGTCGAGACGCGCGGTGACGAGCATGTACTGCGCCGAGCCTGCGGCGAGGTCGACCAGGTAGGTGGTGGCCGATGCCACGGTCGGTGCCAGCGTGACGGCACCGCCCGGCGCCGAGCACGACGGAGCGCCGGCGGCGAGGCCCGACCATTCGGCCAGGCACTGCCGGAAGGTGAGGCGGAGACCGTCCGGATGCTGCGCGAGAGAACCCGAGGAGGTGATCTCGACGGACAGCGTCGCGGGGCCTGACGGATCGTCGTGTGCGGCTCTGATCTCCCAGAAGCCGTTGTCGCCAGGGGAGAGCGCGAGAGGCTGGTCCAGGGCCAGCTGCTGCACGCCATGCGCATCGCTCGAGACCCAGGGCGAGGTCTCGAGTGTCAAGCGGCCGGCGGTCGACTGCTGCGGATCGGCGAAGAAGGGAGCCGCCTGTGCGGCAGCCGCACCGATGGACACGGCGCCCGTGCACGCGGACACGACGATGAGAGCGGCGCCGGTTAAGCGGCGCATGTGCGTGCGGAGAACCGGCACGGTCATCTCCTCCCTGGCCACAGCACCCACAGGACCGCGCCGGCGAGGACGACGCCGAGAATCGCGAGTCCCGCAGGAGAGGTCATCGCCGAGAGCGCGATGCCGAGCCCCGGGATCGCGAAGAGCATGATCCCCGCTCGCGAGACGACGTAGGAGTCCGCGTCATCCGTATCGTTCGCGTCGCCGCGCAGGGTCAGAGCGCGCTCCGCCGCGCTCGCCGCGTCGTCGATGCCGACGATGCGATGCGTCACCAGCTGACCGTCGTGAGCACGCGGGACGCTGACGACATCACCGACGGCGAGGTCTGCGGCATCCGTGGTCCTCTCGATCACGGCCGTCCCCGGCGGCATCGCCGGGGACATCGAGCCCGTGGTCAGGATCACCAGGTGAAGCCCGAAGATCCACGACGCGAGCAGCCAGGCGATGGCGATGGCGCCGATGATGCCGAGCAGCCACACCAGGGCGTTCTGGATCGCGGGGAGGACGGAGCCGCGCCGGCGCGGGCGTGATGAGCGATCACGCCCGCGCGGCTCCTGGTCGACCTCGCGATCGCGCAGCGATTCTGCGGTCGAGGTCATGATGGTTCTGATCAGTCGGAGACGGCGTCGAACTTCCACGCGGGCGCGATGCTGCGGCCCATGTAGTCGTCGACCGTGATGCCGGTGGGCAGAGTGCCGGGAACGGTGAACGTCAGCTCGAAGCAGTAGAAGTTCACATCTCCCGCATCCGCCGCATAGGTCTGCGCCGCGTTGCCTGAGGCCGTGCCCAGGTCGCCGCTGGCGATCGTGGTGTTGCCGGTGCCGCCGAACGTGGCTGCGTTGCAGGCCTTGGTCGCCGTGACGTCGGCGCCGTTCCAGGTCGCGACCCGGAGATCGGTGGCGTTCCACAGATGTCCGCCGGCGTCGGCGACGGTCACCCCGTTCGCCGCGACCGCGGACGCCAGCGTCGCCTCGCCGCCCAGCGAGCCGACCTTGGACCGCAGTGCGACCAGCGCATACGTCGCGTCTCCGGGGGTCAGATCTGTCAGCGTGAACGTGACACCGTTGCCCGGGTTGGCCTCGAAATCGGCCCAGGTGACTGTGGCGGGAGCTGTCCCGGCCGCGGGGAGTGCGACCTGCTCGAGCTCGAACGTCGAGGTCGTGATGCCGGGTCCTCCGGTGCCGTCGCTGGCGAACAGCCACTCGGTGTCGTTCCAGGCTGCGAGGCTCAGGGTGGCTCCCACCCCTGCCACGGCGGCCGCCGCGACGATCGCGATGACCTTCCGTGCCTTGTTGTTCTTCATGGCGCGGCGCGCTCGTCTCGGTTCCATACCGTCCCCCTCAGGACATGTGGTGAAGAGGCCGTGGGTAGGGGCCTCGTGTCATTCGTAATGCATCGCGGCCCGGGTGTCTAGGAACATCGGAATATTGGTCATATCGGAATATTTATCGTCGCCCAATCGTGACCAGGGCTTCTTGTGAACAGGCTCCGAGAGGGTGATGATGGCGAACGAGGCGGATGCCGGTCGCTTGAGGGGGTGGCCGTTCCCCAGACGCACTCCGTCTCGCTCACCGGAATTCCTGAGGGGGAATCTCACATGACGACAACGGCAAACCAGCGCAAGGTGCTCGCGATCCTCGCGGGCGGACTCGTGCTCGGCATCGGCACGGCGGTCACGCTCGCTGCGTGGAACGACTCCGAATTCGCGAACGGCACGTTCACGGCCGGAGCGTTCAACCTCGAGGGCTCGGCGACCTCGGCCGCAGCAGGCTGGGGCGAGCACGCCGCGGCTCCGGGTGCCGCGCTCACATTCACGCTTCCCCTGGCAGGCAACCTGTCGCCCACCGACACGGTCTACGCCCCGTTCTGGGTGCGCCTGGACTCCACCACGACCAGCGACGCGACCGTGACGACATCGCTCGAGTCCGGTACGGGAGCCAACGCGACGAACATCTCGTACGCGGTGTATGCGCTCGACGAGGCCGACGCGTGCGACGGTTCCGCGACGACCAACGGCACGCTTCTTCTGTCTGGCAGCACGCTGTCGGCATCGACCGCCGGTGCGACGTTCGACCTCGCCCACGGCACGGGTGTCGCGGGCGCTGCGCAGAAGGTGTGCTTCATCGCCACCGCGGGTGCAGGCCTGACCGAAGGCGGCGCGGCGACCGGCGTCTGGGAGTTCGCGGCCGAATCGAACTGAGCGTGAGATGAACACCCGCAGGCAGCTGCGGGACGCCAGGCGATTGCGTTCCCGTCGGATACGAGCCCTCCTCGCGGGCGGGCTCGTGCTCGGCGTGGGCGCCGCCGCGACGTTGGCCGCGTGGAACGACTCCGAGTTCGGATCGGGCAGCTTCACAGCCGGCACGTTCAACATCGTCGGCGCCACGGATGGCGCGACGTTCAGCCAGCATCCGACTTCTCCAGGCGCAACGCTCTCGTTCGCCCTCCCGACGACGGCCGGAGCCATGACGCCGGGCGACAAGGTCTATGCGCTCTTCAGCGTCAAGACCGTGACCCCGTCGATGGCGGGCACTGTCCAGCTCAAGGCGGCCTCGGGCAACGCCTCGGGTCTCGGCGCGCAACTCACCTACACGGTGAAGACCGTGTCGACGACGAACGGGTGCACCGCCGCGAACTGGGCGAGCATCCCCGTGACGACCGGACTTCCATCCGGCGCCGCGCTGACGGTCGGGGCGACGAGCACGCAGGTGCTGAACAAGGACGGCGGAAACCAGATCAACTACTGCTTCGAGTTCGTGATGAACGTCGGTGCTCCCACGACGGTCCAGGGAACCTCCCAGACGGCGACCTGGGAGCTCGCGGCGACCTCGACTCCGTGAGACGGAGCCTGCGATGAGCGAGACCCTGACCAGGAGGGCGCTGCGGGAACAGCACAGTCCCGACGATGCAGCGGCAACCGTATCCGCTTCTTCGCGGCGCGGCCCCGCCAAGGTGCTCGCCGACCTGCTGCTGTGGATCGCCGCGATCAGCGGCGTCATCTGCATCGTGCTCGTGATCCTCGCCTACACCGCGGGGATCACGCTGATCATGTTCAAGACGGGGTCGATGTCGCCGACGATTCCGGCGGGCTCCGTGGCGGTGGTGCAGCGGATCCCGGCATCCGAGATCGAGGTCGGCGATGTCGTCACGGTCGACCGGGAAGGAGAGCTGCCGATCACGCACCGCGTCACCTCGATCACCGACGGGGCGACCCCGGCACAGCGCGTCATCACCATGAAAGGCGATGCGAACGCGCTCGAGGATCCGGCTCCGTACACGGTGACGTCGGGGCGTATCGTGCTGTTCTCGGTGCCCGGCATCGCGACGATCATCGTGGGGATGGGCAACCCCTTCGTACTGGGAGGCATCACCGTCGCCGCGGCAGTGCTGGTCGTGTGGGCGTTCTGGCCGAGGGAGAGGGGGCGCAGATGAGGCGCGCTCTCATGGCTGCGGGGCTCGTGGTGCTCGCCCTGCTGCCGACTCAGCCCGCATGGGCTGCGCCGACGACGCAGGTCGTGCAGGGGCGCGTCCTGCGCCTGGTGTCGGTGGCCGACTGGGATGCTGCGGGATCTCTTCTCCCGGGTGAGCCCGTGCAGTGGGACGTCGTCGTCAGCGCAGACGCGCCAGACCCCGGCATCGTGACGATCGGCGTGAGTGCGACAGGGAGCGCGGATCTCGTCGTGGACGCGAGGCTCTGCATGCAGGAGTGGACGGCGAGCGGATGCCCCGGCGGAGCGACCGTGCTGCGCTCGGGGTGGCGCATCCCGCGCGATGGATCCGAGTTCGAGCTCACGCGGATGGCTGACACCGAGACGGCCCACGTGCGCTTTTCGATGGCGCTCGCCGCAGGTGGCGAGGATGGGCGGACCGACGTGCGCGTGCACGCGTCGGGGGCGGGGGAATCTGCGGTGGTCGGGCCGGAAGGAGGACTCGCGACGACGGGAATGTCGCCAGTCGTGTTCTGGGTTCTCGGCGCCGGCGCCGTACTGCTGGTCTTGGGTGGAGCGCTTGTCGTCGTGCGGCGGCACTCCCGGAGCGACGGAGACGACTCGTGAACCGGCGTCAGTGGATCGGGGGACTGGCGGGGCTCGCGCTGCTGGTCGGGCTGGGCGTCGCTCCGCCCGTGCAGCAGACGCAAGCCGCGTGGGTCGACTCCGAGTACGGATCGGGGGCGTTCACGGCGGGGACCCTGGTCACACCCGTGATCTCGAGCTGCACCGTGCAGAACAATGGCCTGGGCATCTTTCAGAGCGTCACGCTCGTGTGGACGGCTCCCTACCCGCTGACCGGACAGAAGCTGACTGCGACGTCCGGCACGAACACCGGGACGGTGACGTCCGGGATCACGGTGACAGGACCTTCGAGCGGAACCTATACATACACCGCCGTCCTCAGCCAGGCCCTTCTCACGAGTCTGGTGACGAACCTCCTCGGCAGCACGACGACGTTGACAGTCACCAGCATCGCGGGCACGGCGTGGACATCACCGACCGCGACTCGAAAACTGACGATCGGTCTTGCCGGGCTGGGCGCGACCTGCGTGGCGTAGGCCCGTCAGTCCGCGAGCGCCAGTGCCCGGAACGCGTCGCGCTCGCGCAGCTGCTCCCGGCGGCTGGCGACGGCATCCATCGTCCTGCTCGGCACCTGCTGGCCGGTGGTCCGGCGGTAGAGCTCGTCGATCAGTGCGGTCGCGAGACTGACGAGTTTGCCGATCTCGCGGTCGTCACGGTCGATCCACACGCACTTCGGCTCGTCGTGCACGGGCGAGAAGTCGACGTGCTCCTCCCACACGAACAGGGTGCGCTCGGCGCCCAGCACGTGCTGCTGCCACCACACCTGTCGCAAGTAGGTGCGGGGGATGCCGCGGAACGGCTTGTTGGTGGTCTTGATCTCGGCAAGCCTGATGCGTCCATCTGCGTCGACCGCGATCCCGTCGGGAGTAGCGAGGTGGCGGTGCTCGACCTCGGCCCGGAACAGCGCGGATGACGGCATGATCCCGTGTGTGGCGGCCACCCAGGCGGCGATCTCGGGTTCACGGCGGCGGCCGTGGTCGGTGTAGGCGTTGCCGCCGAAGCGCGGCCCGCCGCCGAGCTTGGAGTCGGCAGCGCGCGCGATCGACTTCTCACTCGTGAGCCCCGCGACGTCGGTCGCCGTGATCCCGCGCGAGCGCGCCCGCATCCACGCGACGCGGTCGCGGGAGTCCGCCACGATGCGCGCCTGGAGTTCGGGATTCACCCTTCGACCCTAACCCCGGCATCCGACCCCGCAGTCCCGCACACGCCGCCGTCCGGCATCCGCAGCCCGGCTCAGGCTGGTCCCGCGGTGTTCCCGTCCGCTCCGTCCGATCCGGCCGACGCCCCACATGCCCGTCCACGCCCTACCTGCGAGTCGTCTCCCAGCTGGGGCGTCGCAGCGCAGGTGGGGCGTCGTGTCGAGAGTTCTCCTGCACATCTTCGGCTTCGAGCTAAGTCGGCCCGGAGCCTGGGGAGAGCCCGGAATCCGGGATCTCCATGCAGGAGGATCGGCGCATGCCGAAGACGATCGACATCGCGGGCGCCCGGGCGTTGCTGCACACCCGTGGCGAGCTGATGGAGCGCGGCCTGACCGAGCGCCAAGTGCGTGGACTCGTCGAGACGAAGACACTTCGCAAGGTGCGCCGGGGCCGATACATCTTCGCGGACGACTGGAACAGCCTGTGGAATGAGGGGCGCCACCTTGTCGAAGTCGTGGCGGCACATCTCAACTCCGAGGGGTCCGGGCTCGTGTTCTGGGGTCCGTCGGCCGCCGTCATCCACGCGCTTCCCCTCTATCGACACGCACCCGACGTGGTGCATGTTGCGACAACCGACGCCCGGCATGGCCGCGCACGCGCGAAGATCAGGTGGCACAACGTGGCGGTCAGTGAGATCGACATCATCGAGATCGACGGCATCATGTGCACCACGATCGATCGGACGGTACTCGACCTTGCTCGTTCGCTGAAACCGGAGGCTGCGATCTCCGCCGCGGATGCTGCTTTGCACGCCTACGCGACAACCGGCAGCGTGCACAACGAAGATCTGGCGCGGCAGTGGCGCGAGCGGATGCAGGATCGAGCAGAGCGCCTTCATGGACGTGGCATTCGTCAGGCGCGACGGGTGATCGCGTTCGCCGACGGCCGGGCGCAATCGCCGGGAGAAAGCGTCAGTCGGCTGCACCTCAGTCGGTTGGGTTTTACCAACTACGACATTCAGATACACGTCGTCGGTGCGGCGGGCAACGACTACTGGTTGGACTTCGGGTTCCTCGGTGCGCGGTGCTTCGGCGAGTTCGACGGCAAGGACAAGTACGTCGACGAGGTGATGACGCGTGGCCGCACGACGCAGGAGGTCATCCTTGCCGAGAAACGCCGTGAGGACGACATTCGCGGAGTGACCGGGTGGCGGACCGCCAGGTGGGGCTCCTCTGACATCGCCACGGTCGATGTCTTCGGTGACAGGCTTGCGGCTTTCGGCATCCGCCCGCCCGGTTGATCGACGCCCCATCTGCCCGTCCGCGCCCCATCTGGGAGACGTCTGTCAGATGGGGCATCGACGGCCAGGTGGGGCGTCGATGCCCCATCTGGGAGACGTCTGTCAGAT
>NZ_JYJB01000004.1 GCF_000956475.1 Microbacterium hydrocarbonoxydans | reverse complement strand
CCCCACCGAAGTGGAGTCGAGGTTATTTGGCATTTGACAAGTGCACGCTGTTGAGTTCTCAAGGATCGGACGCTCCCCCGACCCAACCATCACAGTCAGGCCCGAAGGGCAACTTCTCAATCTTACCCAGCTCATTTCGCATGTCAAATCGACACGCATTTTGGCTGAATTCCAGATCTGCCGCTCGGTCCTTATCGCGCCGAAGCAACTTCACTAGCTTATCCATCCCGCCGTGCTTGTCAAATCGGCCTGCGGTGCAGATCTTTCGATCCGCGGTGCTGAGCCTGACAGCCCCAGAGGGTGGATCTCCCATCCTAGACGCGAAGCGACTGTCTCACAAGTGAGTGGATGTGGGAGGTGGTTCTCCGCTTGAGGGGGGTGAAGCTCTCGGCCTCTCCGCTTCCCTGTGGGGCGAACAAGTAATAAGTTACGTGGATTCCGGGGTTCTGGCAAATCGGAGCGCTGCCCCCGGGCGTGTCGTCGCACCGCGCGAGGACGATTCCCCCAGTCCAGCCCATGAAACGCCCGAGCGATCGCCGGAGTACGCTCGCATCATGCAGGTTCCGCTGCCTTCGAAGCTCGCCGTCGGCGACCTCGCCTGGTCGAGCGTCGCCGCCTTCGCGGAGGCGGCCGGCATCCGCGCCCCGCTCGATCCCGCGAGTATCGCGCTCGCCTATCGGAGCGACCGTCTGCTCACGGTCGACGGCCTCGCGCCTGACGTGTGGTCGCCTCTCTCAGGGTTCTGGCGAACCCGCGATGGCTGGGTGCGCACGCACGGCAATTACCCGCATCATGCGCGGAGGCTTCTGGACGGTCTCGATGTCGTCGACGCAGCCCACGTCCCCGCGGCATTCGCGGAGAGGACCTCAGCCGAGGCAGTGGCCGCGATCACGGCGCAAGGTGGTCTGGCGGTCGAGGTCCGACCCGAGGACCATGCGCGCGATGCGGACCTCCGGTCTACGGCCCTGGTCGAAGTCGCTCATCACCCCTCCCCCGGAGGCGGACGCAGCCGTGACGATCGGCACGGTCCGGAGGGCATCCGCGTCCTCGACCTCACGCGGGTGATCGCCGGCCCGGTGTGCACGCGGAGTCTGGCGCTGCTCGGCGCCGACGTGCTCCGCATCGATCCGCCCGGTCTGCCGGAGCCCGAGTGGCAGCACTTCGATACCGGGCACGGCAAGCGATCTGCGGTGCTGGATGCTCGTTCGCCCCTGCTCCGCGAGCTTCTCGATCTGGCGGATGTGGTCGTGCTCGGCTATCGCCCTGCCGCTCTCGCGCGCCTGGGTCTCTCGCCCGGTGAGCTGATCGAGCGTCATCCCGGCCTGATCGTCGCGCAGCTCAGCGCGTGGGGCATCGACTTTCCGGAGCGCGCCGGTTTCGACAGCCTGGTCCAGGCAGAGTCGGGCATCGCGCTGATCGAGTCCCCCGACGGCGATCGACCCGGTGCCCTTCCGGCTCAGGCCCTCGACCACAGCGCGGGATATCTGCTCGCGGCATCCGTGCTCTCGCTCCTGAGGAGGCGGCAGGTCGAAGGCGGAAGCTGGATCACCCGGACGTCGCTGCGCCGCATCGCGGCCGAGCTGCTGGGGATGCCGCGCCGCCCGGCACCGGAACCGGAGCTGGACATCGATCCCGCCGAGCACACGGCGGTCTTCGATATCGGCGGACGCATCGTGACGACCGCTCGCCCGGCTGTTCCGGGGGTCGAGTTCCGTGCGCCGAGACCCTGGGGAGCGGATCAGCCGCGCTGGTGAACCGACCGGAACACGGGGAGCAGGCCGCAGAGCAGCAGGATGAGCGCACCCCAGACCGCGCACGCCGGTGGAAGCACTCGATACGCGAGGTGCTGTGCGGTGAAATCCGCAGTCAGGGGTCCGTACGCGAACAGACCCATGAGCCATGCCGTCGCCAGGATCACGGGCAGCGAGATCCACCATGAGATCCGCACCGCGGCCGGCAGCATGCGCTCGATGTCGTCACGCGGAGAGGCCGCCCGCAATCGCAGCACCGCCCACACGGCGATGATCATCAGGGCGATGACCGCTGAGCCGTGTTGCAGCCACTTGAACCCGGTGAACGGCCCCCACTGCTGGTCGAGGAGGGGGAAGACCGACACTCCCCATCGCCCCTCGTGCGTGAACGAATCCCACAGGATGTGCGACGCCGCGCCCAGGATCAGCGACACCGCAAGCAGCATCGGGTACCAGTGCGAGTGCCCGGCCCCGACCGCACTGAGCAGCGAGGAGCGGGCTGTCGCCGACCACTCGCGCGGCAGTCTCCTCGCCAGCCACGCAGGCGCGAGCTCGGGCACGGCCGGGCGCAGCACCACGCGCCAGATCAGGAACAGCGCGAACGCGAGAAGCCCGGTCCATACGAGGTTCGCGTACGTGTGCGTGAACCCGTACCCGATTCCCGCGCCTCTGACGAAAAGAGGCAGGTCGGGCGTCATCGTTCCGATCGCGATCGCCGCGGGCATGAGCGGCGTGCGCACGAACGGCAGAGCGACCAGCGCGTGGCTCGGAGTGAACGGCATCCGCTCGGGAGATCAGCCGATGAAGACGCCCGCGAGGGTCTTCTTGCCACGGCGGAGCACGGAGACTCCCCCGGGCAGAGCGCCCTGCACGGTCGCTGCATCATCGTCGACCTTCACGCCGTCGAGCGACACGCCGCCCTGGGCGATCGCACGCCGAGCCTCGCTGAGGCTGGAGACGAGGCTCGTGGCCACAAGAGCCTCGACGACGGGACTTCCCGCGGCGACGGTCGCGTTCGGAAGCTCCTCCAGCGCCGTGCGCAGCGTCGAGGCGTCGAGCGCGGTCAGATCCCCCTGGCCGAACAGGGCCTCGGATGCCGCGATCACGGCGGATGCGGCCTCGAGCCCGTGCACGGTGGCGACGACTTCGAGAGCCAGGCGCTTCTGCGCGGCGCGACGGAAGGGTTCGGACTCAACGAGGGCCGCGTACTCTTCGATCTCGGCACGGGTGAGGAACGTGAAGACCTTGAGACGGTCGATCACATCGGCATCCGTCGTGCTCAGCCAGAACTGGTACATGCGGTACGGGCTGCACATCTCGGCATCGAGCCAGATGGCGTTGCCCTCGCTCTTGCCGAACTTGGTGCCGTCGCTGTTGGTGATCAGCGGCGTGCCGATCGCGTGCACCGAGACGCCCTCCGCGCGGCGGATGAGGTCCGTGCCGCTGGTGAGGTTGCCCCACTGGTCGCTGCCACCCGTCTGCAGCACGCAGTCGTACTGACGGTACAGCTCGAGGTAGTCGAGACCCTGCAGGATCTGGTAGCTGAACTCCGTGTAGCTGATGCCCTCGTCGGAGTTGAGACGCGCGGCGACGGCATCCTTCTTCAGCATCGTGCCGACACGATAGTGCTTGCCGATCTCGCGCAGGAAGTCGATCGCCGACAGCGGCGCCGTCCAGTCGAGGTTGTTCACGATGCGAGCGGCGTTCTCGCCCTCGAAGCTCAGGTAGCGCTCGACCTGCGCGCGCAGGCGTCCGACCCACTCGGCCACGGTCTCGCGAGTGTTGAGCGTGCGCTCGGCCGTGGGTCGGGGGTCGCCGACCAGACCGGTCGAGCCGCCGACCAGTCCGAGCGGCTTGTGGCCGGCGAGCTGGATGCGACGCAGCGTCAGCAGCTGCACCAGATTCCCCAGGTGCAGGCTGGGCGCGGTCGGGTCGAACCCGCAGTAATACGTGATGGGGTCTCCCGCGAGCAGGGCGCGAAGCGCCTCCTGGTCGGTGGACACGTGGACCAGGCCACGCCAGACGAGTTCGTCCCACACGTTCTCGAACGTGGGATCGATCGCCGGCGCCGCGGTCGTCAGATCGGGAGTTGACACGCGCTCAAGGCTATCAGCGACGTCACGTGCGGATCGCCTCAGAGCGGGGCGTCCAGCCGCGCGAGGTCCTCGGCGGTGAGAGAGATGGCTGCAGCATCCATCGCTGCGTCCAGCTGGTAGAGCTTGCTGCCGCCGATGATGGGACGGATGCCGTGGGCCAGCTGCCACGCAAGAACGATCTGTCCCCGGCCGGCGCCGTGCTCGGCGGCGATCTCGGTCAGCGCCGTGAGCCTGTCTTCTGTCCCCTGGTGCTGATAGACATCCGGAATCGGCTTGTCCTGATTGTCGTACGCGCCGGAGAGCAGCGGGGTGTACGCCCAGATCTCGATGCCGTTCGCCGACGCGAAGTCCCGCTGCTCGGCGCTCAGGACGCCGAAGGGATGCACGACGCCCGGCGGCCTGGTACCGGGTCGCACCTGCAGATACGTGCTGTTGAGCTGGAGCGCGTCGATGGGGACGCCGCCGATCGCCTTGGCGTGGGCGCGAGCGCGCTCCACACGCCACGCCGGGTGATTCGAGGCGCCGACGCGCCGTACGAAGCCCTCCGCTGTCAACCCGGCCAGCCCTTCGACGGATTCTTCGATCGGCACCGAGCGGTCCTCCTGGTGCAGCCAGAGGAGGTCGACCACGTCGATGCCGAGTCGACGGCGGCTCCCATCGAACGCCTCGCGGATCGCCCTGGCGGAGAGTCCTGTGCGGTGTTCCGGCCACGAGCCCGGCCACAGAGGTTCGGCTCCGACCTTCGTGGAGATGCGGATCCGTTCTCGCGCGCTCGGCCGCTCGGCCAGCCAGCGCCCGATCACGGTCTCCGAGGCCCCTCCGTGGCCGGTCGGACTCGCCCAGAAGCTGTAGCAGTCGGCGGTGTCGATCCACGTGCCTCCCCGCTCGACGAATCGATCGAGCAGGGTGAACGACGTGTCCTGGTCGACGAGGGATCCGAAGGACATCGCGCCGAGCACGAGGGGCGATGCGCTGCTGTTCAGGTCTGTCATGTCTTCACCCTGCAACCTGGAGCGCGCTCCAGGTCAACTTCTAAGCTCGACCTCATGGCGACGTACACTCCGGCCGAGACCGCGGCCCGCTCCGGATTCAGCATCGACACGCTCCGCTACTACGAGCGCGAAGGCATCCTGCCCGCCGTTCCCCGCACTCCCGGCGGGCATCGCGCGTACTCGGACGCCGAACTCGGACTGCTCGAGTTCCTCAAGTGCCTTCGCGAGACGGGCATGCCCGTGGAGCGGCTGCGTCGATACGGACAGCTGTGCCAGGTCGAGGACAGCGTGCCCGAGCGGATAGCCCTGCTCGAAGAGCATGCCGAGGCGGTCGAGCGGCAGCTCGCAGAGGTTCTGGCGCAGCAGCAGCGGCTCGCGGAGAAGCTCGCCTGGTATCGTTCGCTCGGCTGAGCCGGATCAGCTGTGTGCGGCCCACCACACCAGGAACGCCGCTCCGAGCCCGATCACCCAGCTGACCAGGCTTCCCACCAGGAAGTACTCGGCCCGCGCACCCGTCTCGCCGTCGCGCGAGATCTCCGGAAACCGGACGATGCCCTTCGCCGCGAGCATCGCCGCGAGGATCGGGTACGCCGCCGCCAGCGTGAGGATCATCACCAGGATCCGCTCGAGCGGCCCGATCAGACGACCGCCCTTGAACCCCGCGCGCGGGTCGCGGACGGCCAGCGCCCCCTGGTCCGCAGCCTCGACCCCCTCGGTCACCGGTGCGGGCGCTTCGGGCACGGGTGCCGCCGCGGACTCGAGGGGGCGCCAGGTGTGCTCGCCGTCGAGCGCAGCGCGCACCACGAGGTTCGCCGACTCGAGCAGGAAGACGCCTGCGCCCAGTGCCAGAACGGCCAGATCGAACGGCACGTCGCCGAATGGCGACCGCAGCGCCCAGACCTCGCCGATCAGCCCTGCTTCGGTGCGAGCGCCGAACCAGACGACGGCGCCGACACTCACGACTCCGAGCAGTACGGCCGGCCAGAAGCCGAGAGGAGCCTGACGTTCGGACGGCATGCACCATACCCAGAGCGTCCCGACGATCAGAGCCGCGATCATAGGCAGGAGCGCGTCGCTGACGCTTCCCAGGATGAGCAGGATCACGGTCACCGTGAGATAGCCGATCCAACGCCGGGGTGCGAACTGCCTGACGAGATCGGCGGCGCCGACCGCGAGAAGCATGAGCCCTGCGATGATCATTCGTCGCCTCCTCTGAGGGTGGCCACTCCCTCGAGCAATGCCGCGGCGCCCGCGTTGCGCAGCGCTTTGGAGACGCTGGGCTGCGAGATGCCCTCCTCCGTCGCGAGCTCCTGCTGCGAACGCCCTTGAAGCCGTCCGTAGGTGAGCCGGCGTTCGCGCTCGCTCATCGCGCCGACGATCTCGTCTCTCGCGAGGAGGTAGGCGTTGGATGCCGCGATGGTGCTCTGCATGACCTCATCCTGCCCCGGGGCTCCGACAATCCACGTCCGCGTGCGCGGCACGGCGCGCTCCTCCCGCGCGTGCACCGTCTCGATCGCCGCGCGGGCGGCGTACCAGCCCGGCCCGTCGGCGAGTTCGCGATGCACCGATTCCACGGCCCGCACCTCTCCCACCCCGATCCCGAAGCGGAAGGCGACGCCGTCCGGCAGACGCAGCTGAATCATCAGAAGCGAGACTAGAGCGTCTCCCAGGTCGCGATAGACGCCCTGCTGCTCGTCGCCCACCGTGGGCGTGAGGGGCTGATCCGCGAGCGGCAGGTCGGCCTCGACCTGGGCGATCGCCTCGTCCAGGATGCGCTGCGCCTCGGCACGATCGCGCAGCTTGCGCGATCCGACGATGTCAGCGAGAACGGCGATGACCATGGCATAACCGTAACACGAATATTCATTTACTTATGCCTGATTTGGTTATAGTTTGGATTCATGCCTGATTCGTACATCATCCCCTGGACCGACGGCGCCTGGACCCACTCCCCCGCCTCCGTGACCGAGATCATCGCCGACGACGCCACCCAGCTCGACATCACCGCCGTCGAAGGCAGCGATGCCTGGCGACGCACCGCCTACGGCTTCGTACACGACACCGAGCATGCGCTGCTCGCTCCGCTGGCGGTCGGCGAGGCCATGGAGGTCACGTTCCACGCCCCCTGGGAGGGACAGTTCGATCAGGCCGGCGTCTTCGTGAAGATCGACGACGAGCGATGGATCAAGGCGGGAGTCGAGTACGCCGACGGCCACCTCGGGCTCGGCGCCGTCGTCACCCACGGGAGCTCGGACTGGTCGGTCGGGTGGGTCGACGAGTGGCTCTCGAGCACCATCACGGTGCGGATCAGCCGGTGGCCGGATGCCGTGATCGTGAGGGCCCGCGCCGACGACGGCGAGTGGCGGCTCGTACGCGTGGCCCCCTTCAGCGGGGACGCCGAGGCATCCGCCGGTCCGCTCCTCGCCGCACCGACCCGCTCGGGCCTCACTGTGCGATTCACGCGCTGGGCGCGCACCGCCGCCGACGACGCGCTGCACTGATGCGCATCGCCGGCTGAGCGATCGGAGCCGAGCCGCTACAGACCGAGCGCGTGCACCGCTGCCTGAGCCCGAGCGATGAGCTCGGCACGCTGCTCGGCGACACGCACAGGCGCGGTGCCGCCGGCGCCGGCACGCGAGGCGACCGACCCCTCGATCGTGAGGACCTCCCGCACCTCGGGCACGAGGTGCGGGGACACCGAGAGGAGCAGCTCGTCGGATGCGTCTTCGAGGCCGATGCCGCGCTCCTCGCAGACGCGGACGAGCGCGCCGGAGATCTCGTGGGCGTCACGGAACGGCACCCGGCGCTTGACCAGCCACTCGGCCACGTCGGTGGCGAGCGAGAAGCCCTGCGGGGCGAGGGCCGCCATGCGCTGCGTGTCGAACTGCAGTGTCGCGACCATGCCCGCAAACGCGGGAAGCACGACCTCGAGGGTCTGCACCGAGTCGAAGACCGGCTCTTTGTCCTCCTGGAGGTCGCGGTTGTACGCGAGCGGGAGGCCCTTGAGCGTCGCCATCAGTCCCGACAGGTTGCCGATGAGTCGCCCCGACTTGCCGCGTGCGAGTTCGGCGATGTCGGGGTTCTTCTTCTGCGGCATGATGCTCGAACCGGTCGAATAGCTGTCGTGCAGGGTGACGAAGCCGAACTCGCGGGTGTTCCAGAGGATGATCTCCTCTGCCAGACGCGAGAGGTCGACCCCGGTCATCGCCGTGATGAAGGCGAACTCTGCCACCACGTCCCGGGCCGCGGTGCCGTCGAGGGAGTTCTCCGCCGGACGGTCGAGACCGAGCTCGGTCGCGACGAGAGCGGGATCGAGGCCGAGCGTGGAACCGGCAAGCGCTCCCCCGCCGTACGGCGAGACGCCGGCCCGGCGACGCCAGTCGACGAGACGCTCGAGCTCGCGCACGAGCGGCCAGCCATGCGCCAGCAGGTGGTGAGCGAGCAGCACGGGCTGCGCGTGCTGCAGATGCGTGCGGCCGGGAAGGATCGCATCGGGATGCGCCTCGGCCTGCGCCACGAGCGCATCGATCACGCGCAGGATGTCGCGGGCGATGACCCTGGCGTGGTCGATCAGGTACATGCGCACCAGGGTGGCGATCTGGTCGTTGCGGCTGCGTCCGGCGCGCAGGCGGCCGCCGAGCTCAGGGCCGAGTTCGGCGATCAGCGCCTGCTCGAGAGCGCCGTGCACGTCCTCATCGGACGGCTGCGGCAGCAGGGTGCCGTCGGCGACCTTGCTCGCGACAGCATCCAGCCCCTCATGCATCCGCTTCGCCTCGTCGGCTTCCAGATACCCGGCAGCCTCGAGAGCAGTGGCATGCGCGTGGGACCCGGCGACGTCGTACGGCGCGAGGATCCAGTCGAAGTGCGTCGACCGGCTGAGCTCGGCGAGCTCCGGCGACGGTCCGCTCGCGAACCGGGCTCCCCACAGGGCGCCCTCGTTCGTTCCCTCGTTCTTGTCGGCAGCCATCACGCGGCCGTCCCGTTCTTCTCGAGCAGCCAGACCAGGAGCGCCTTCTGCGCGTGCAGCCGGTTCTCGGCCTCGTCCCAGACCACGCTCTGCGGTCCGTCGATGACCTCGGAGTCGACCTCGTAGCCGCGGTCGGCAGGCAGGCAGTGGATGAAGATGGCTTCGGGATCGGCGATGCTCATGATCTCGGGAGTGACCTTGTAGCCGCCCAGGTCGCGGATGCGCGCGATCTTCTCCTCCTCCTTGCCCATCGACACCCAGGTGTCGGTGACCACGACGTCGGCTCCTGCCGCCGCCTCCACCGGATCGGTGTAGAGGGTGATCGAGCCGCCGGTCTCTGCGGCGCGACGATCCGCCGCCTCGACCACGTCGGCGCGGGGAGCGTAGTCGAGCGGCGACGCCATGCGCACGTGCATGCCGGCGGTCACGCCTGCGAGTGCGTAGGAGTGCGCCATGTTGCTCTGCGCATCGCCGAAGAACGTCAGGGTGAGCCCCTTCAGGTCTCCCTTGTGCTCGCGGATCGTGAGCAGATCGGCGAGCAGCTGGCACGGGTGGAAGTCGTCGGAGAGCGCGTTGATCACGGGCACCGTCGTGCCCGCCGCCATCTCCTCGAGCCCCGCCTGCGCATACGTGCGCCACACGATCGCCGCGACCTGGCGCTCGAGCACACGAGCGGTGTCGGACGGGGTCTCCTTACCGCCCAGCTGGCTGTTCGCGGTCGAGATGATGAGGGGCGAGCCTCCGAGATCTGCGATCCCCACCGCGAACGAGACCCGGGTGCGGGTGGACGACTTGTCGAAGATCACGGCGACGGTCTGCGGACCGGCGAGCGCCTTGTTGGCCCAGCGATCCTTCTTCAGCTCCAGCGCGAGGTCGAGGATCTCCGCCTGCTCGGCGGGGGTCAGGTCGTCGTCACGCAGCAGGTGGCGGGTCATGCGGGGGCCTTTCCGGAAGTGGTGAGGGATGCCGAGACGTCGGCGAGTGCCACCGTGAACAGTTCGCGGAATTCGGCGAGCTCGGCGTCGCCGATCGTGAGGGCCGGTGCGATGCGCACGGTCTCGGGGTTGGCGGCGTTGACGATGAGTCCGCGCTCCTGGGCCGCCGCGACGACCGCACCCGCGACGGGGGCTGCGAGCGCCACACCGACCAGCAGTCCGCGCCCGCGGATGCCGTCGATCAGCGGCGAGTCGATGCCGGCGATGATCTCGCGCAGCTCCTCGCCGCGGCGCGCGGCGTTCTCGACGAGCCCCGCATTCTCGATCTCGGCGAGCACGGCGTCAGCCACAGCCGTCGCCAGCGGGTTGCCGCCGAATGTCGAGCCGTGCGAGCCCGGGGTGAACAGGTCACTCGCTGCGCCGTAGGTGACCAATGCGCCGATCGGGAATCCGCCGCCGATCCCCTTGGCCAGGGTGATCGCGTCGGGCGTGATGCCCTCGTGCGAGAAGCCGAACCAGGCTCCGGTGCGGCCTGCGCCGGTCTGGATCTCGTCGACGATGAGCAGCGCGCCGTGCTTCAGGGTGAGCGAGCGGGCAGCGGCGAGGTACCCCTCCGGCAGTTCGACCACACCGGCCTCGCCCTGGATCGGCTCGACGATGACGGCCGCGACGCGGTCGTCGATCGCCGCCTCGAGCGCCTCGATCGTGGCCGGGATGTGCTCGACGCCGCCGGGCATCGGCTCGAAGGGCGCGCGCATCGACGCCTTCGCGGTCATCGCGAGCGAGCCCATCGTGCGGCCGTGGAAGCCGTTCTCGAGTGCGATGATGCGCGGCTTCTCGGCTCCGCCGTGCAGGCGGGCGAGCTTGAACGCGGCCTCGTTGGCCTCGGCGCCCGAGTTCGAGAAGAACACGCGACCGTCGATGCCGGCGCCCGCGAGGCGCTTGAGCCGGGCCGCGAGAGCGAGCTGCGGCGGCGTCGCGAAGTAGTTCGACACGTGCGCGAGCGTCGCGGCCTGGCGGGACACGGCCTCGACGAACACCGGGTGCGCGTGGCCGAGCGAGGTCACGGCGATGCCGGCGAGGAAGTCGAGCAGGCGGTTGCCGTCGGCATCCCACAGATACGAGCCCTCTCCGCGCGTGAGCATCGCGAGGCGGGGGCCTGCGTTGAGGACCAGGTGATTCGCTGCGTCGTCCTGCCAGTTGCTCATGCGTTGTTCCCTGCGCTTTCCAAGACCACTTCTGTTCCGATTCCCTTGCTGGTGAACAGCTCGACGAGCACCGAGTGAGGCACGCGTCCGTCGATGATCGCCGCCGCGTCGACGCCGCCTTCGACCGCGTCGAGGCAGGCCCGCATCTTCGGGATCATTCCCGATTCCAGGCTCGGCAGCATCTCGATGAGAGCCGTCGAGGTCAGGTGCGAGACGAGCGAGTCGCGGTTCGGCCAGTCGGCGTAGAGCCCGGGGACATCCGTGAGGATGACGAGCTTGCGTGCGCCGAGCGCCACCGCGAGGGCAGCGGCCGCGGCATCCGCGTTCACGTTGAGCGACTGGCCGGGGTGATCGAGGTCGGGGGCGATCGAGGAGATCACGGGTACCCGCCCAGCGGCTAGATGGTCGAAGACGGCTGTGGGGTCGACCTGAACGACGTCGCCGACCCGTCCGAGGTCGACCTCTTCACCCTCGATGACGACGCCTCGACGGCGTCCGCCGAAGAGACCTGCGTCCTCGCCGCTGAGGCCGGTCGCGATCGGGCCGTGCGAGTTGATCTTCGACACCAGCTGCGGGTTGACCTGGCCTGTGAGCACCATGCGGACGACGCTGATCGCCTCGGTCGTGGTGACGCGATAGCCGCCCTTGAACTCGCTGGGGATGTCGAGTCGGCCCAGCATGTCGGAGATCTGCGGACCGCCGCCGTGCACGACGACGGGCTGCACTCCGACGTACCGCAGGTAGGCGATGTCCTGAGCGAACGCCTCCTGCAGCTCGTCGGAGACCATGGCGTTGCCGCCGTACTTCACGACGACGATCTGGTCGCGGAACTTCTTCAGCCACGGCAGTGACTCGATGAGCGTCTCGGCCTTGACCGCGGCGATCTCGGCCGGGGTGTCCTGGATGTCGGTCATGAGGCGTACGCGCTGTTCTCGTGCACGTAATCGTGAGTGAGGTCGTTGGTGAGGATGGATGCCGTGGCCTCGCCGACCTTGAGATCGATGATCAGGTGTGTGGCCCTGGGGGTCAGGTCGACCTCTTCGCGCGGACGATCGGGGCCGCCCTCGCTGCAGACCCGGACGCCGTTCATCCAGACGTCGACGTCGTAGGGGTCGAACTGGGCGCTCGTCGTGCCGATGGCCGCGAGCACTCGCCCCCAGTTCGGGTCGTTGCCGAAGATCGCCGCCTTGAAGAGGTTGTTCCTGGCGACCGAGCGGCCGACCTCGACGGCCTCCTGTTCGGAGGCCGCGTTCTGGACCTCGATCGTGATGTCGTGGCTCGCGCCCTCGGCGTCGCCCTGGAGCTTGACCGCGAGTTGCTGTGCGAGCTCGGTGAGGGCGGCCGAGAAGTCGTCGAGATCGGGCGCGATGCCGGACGCGCCGTTGGCGAGCAGCGTCACCTGGTCGTTCGTCGACATGCAGCCGTCGGAGTCGAGGCGGTCGAAGGTCTGGCCGGTCGCCCGGCGCAGCACGGCATCCGCCTCGAGCGGCTCCAGAACGGCATCCGTGGTGATCACGACGAGCATCGTCGCCAGGCCGGGAGCCAGCATGCCTGCGCCCTTGGCCATGCCGCCGATCGTCCATCCGTCGCGGCTGATCACGGCGGTCTTCGCGATGGTGTCGGTGGTCATGATCGCCTGGGCGGCGAGCTCGCCGCCGTCGGCGGAGAGCTCGGCGATCGCCTGCTCGGTGCCGGCGAGCACCTTGGCGCGGAAGACCTCGTCGCCTGTGCCGATCAGGCCGGTCGAGCAGACGAGCACATCTCCCGCGCTGATGTCCAGCAGCTCGGCCGCCTTCTCGGCGGTCTGGTGCGTGGTCTGGAAGCCGAAGCTGCCTGTGAAGCAGTTCGCTCCGCCGGAGTTGAGCACCACGGCCTCGACCACTCGATCGGCGACGGCCTGCTGCGACCAGATGATCGGGTTGGCCTTGGCGCGGTTGCTCGTGAAGACGGCGGCTCCGACCTTGCGCGGCCCGCGGTTCACCACGACGGCGACATCGGGCTTGCCTGTGGTCTTGAGGCCGGCGGCGACTCCGGCCGCCTCGAATCCAGCGGGGGCGGTGACACTCACGGTGCGACTCCGTTCACGGAGAGCGCGCGGGCTTCGGGCAGCCCGAGCGCGATGTTCATGGATTGGATGGCGGCACCCGCGGTGCCCTTGACGAGGTTGTCGACCGCGGTGACGACGGTGACGCGGTTCGCCGCGCGGTCGATCGCGAGGCCGATCAGCGCCGTGTTGGCGCCGAGGACGTCGGCGGTGCGAGGGACCTGCCCCTCGGGCAGCAGCTGCACGAAGGTCTCTCCGGCGTAGGCGCTCTCCCAGGCCTCGCGGATCTGCGCGTCTGTCGCGTCGCCGACGATCGGAGCCGTCGAGGTGGCGAGGATGCCCCGTGACATCGGCACGAGCACCGGCGTGAAGGAGATGCGGATGCCGTCTGCGTCCGCGCCCGACGCTGCGGCGAGCGCCTGCCGGATCTCGGGGATGTGACGATGAGTGCCGCCGACCGCATAGGGGTTGGCGGTGCCGAGGATCTCGCTGCCGAGAAGATTCGTCTTGAGGCTCTTTCCCGCGCCGGACGGGCCGACCGCGAGCACCGAGACGATGTCGCCCGGATCGATCACGCCGGCGGCGACGCCCGGAGCGAGGCTGAGGCTCACGGTCGACGCGTTGCACCCCGGGGCCGCGATGCGTGCCGCCCCGCGGAGGCTCTCGCGCTGCTTCGCACCGTTCACGAGGAGCTCCGGAACGCCGTACGCCCACGGCTCGTGGAACTCTCCGCCGTAGAACGCGTCCCATGAGTCCTTCGAGGTGAGCCGGTGGTCGGCGCCGGCGTCGATCACCAGAGGCACGGAGCCCAGGGCGTCGGTGTACTGGCCGGACTGCCCGTGAGGCAGGGCGAGGAACACGATGTCGTGCCCGGCGAGGATCTCGGGCGTCGTGTCCTGCAGCGTGAGGTGCGCAAGCGAGCGCAGGTGCGGCTGATGCTGGATCAGCGGCTGGCCCGCGTTCGAGTGCGCCGTGACGGTGTGGATCTCGATGTCGGGGTGGGCGGCCAGGAGACGGAGGATCTCGCCACCCGCATAGCCGGATGCGCCGGAAACGGCGACCGTGTACGTCATGCTTCTACCTTAACGCTGGGAGGGTCTGGGGCCGGAGCGGCGACACCGGCACTCGACCGCCGTGCGTACGCAGGCAGGAGCGCGGGGTCGCCTAGAGTCGGCGGCCGCCGCGGCGTCGGCGCACAGCGATGACGCTGGATACACGCGTCGAAGAAGCTGTGGTGGCCGAAGGCATGCCGCGACGATAGCGCGGGCGCCACGGCATCCGCAAATCCGCTTCGTAACTCAGCCGCACAGCGGTGCCGCGAAGAACTCCCGCTCGTGCGCCGCTGCGGTCTCGAAGGCGCGGCGCATGATCGTCCGACGCTCGGGCGTGACCGTCGCCGCCGTCTGCGAGACGTAGGCGATCGCCTGGACGGTGGCCTGCTCGAATGCCGGGTCGGCGTATGTGGCGAGCCACGAGGCGTACGGATGCCGCGGATCACGGGCGTACTCGCCGAACTCTCCTGCATGCAGGCGGCGGCCCAGATCGTCGTACAGCCAGAAGCAGGGCAGGATGGCAGCGATGAGCTCCGCGTAGTCGCCGCCGAATGCGGTCGCACGCAGATGGTCGAGATACGCCAGGGTCGCGGGGGCGTGCTCGGCCGCGAATGTCGCGGCGCTGACGCCGGCCTCGGGCGTCAGCCAGGAGGCGTGCAACTCGAGCTCGCCGACGATCGAGCCGTGCGCGGAGTTCGCCCAGAACGCCTGCTCGGCCGAGGTCGGCGCGAGTCGTGACGCCTCGGCGAGCACTCTGGCGTACTCGCGCAGGTACAGCGCGTCCTGCGCCAGGTAGAAGACGAAGGCGTCGCGGTCGAGCGTGCCGTCGGCGAGCGCTCGGATGAAGGGCAGCTCGTCGATCTCCGAACGGATGTCTGCGATGCTCGCCCACCACTCCGCCGCGATGTCCTCGGCCGTCGGCCGGGTCTCCAGACCACCGCGTGCCCACAGACCGGCGAAGTGACTGATCGGGCCGTGTCCCTGTCCGACCGCGAGCGCCTCGCTCTCGCGCAGCGACTCCCGCAGCCAGGCGCGGGCCTCCGCCACCGCGTCGGCCGGCGCCTCTCCGCGTGCGAGACGGGTCGCGAGCGCCGACGACAGCGAGCAGCCAGTGCCGTGCGTGTTGCCGGTCGCGATCCGCGCGCCCTCGAACTCGACGATCGCGCCGTCGCCCACGAGTGCATCGGGGGCATCCGCTCCGACGAGGTGCCCGCCCTTCACCAGCACTCGCGCGCCGACCGCCGCCGACAGCACCGATCCGGCGGCGAGGGCGTCGTCCCAGCCGTGAACGTCGCGTCCGACCAGAACCGCGAGCTCGCCGAGATTGGGGGTGATGACGTCGGCGCGGGTGAGCAGCTCGCCGAGCGCGTGTTCCGCCTCGGCGTCGAGAAGCCGGTCACCGCTCGTGGCCACCATCACCGGATCCACCACCACGATGGGAGGCCGCACCGAGTCCAGCCAGTCGATCACCGTGCGGATGACCTCGGCGTTCGCGAGCATCCCGATCTTCACGGCGTCGATCACGATGTCGTCGGAGATCGCGTCGAGCTGTTCCCGGAGGAAGCCCGTCGGCGGCACGTGCACGGCGCGGACGCCCTGAGTGTTCTGAGCGGTGAGAGCGGTGATCACGGCCATGCCGAACCCGCCGGACGCCGCGATGGATTTCAGGTCGGCCTGCACGCCGGCGCCGCCAGAGGGATCGCTGCCGGCGATGCTGAGCACGCGCGGGACCCCGGCTGCCCGCCACTGCCGCACGAATGCGGCGGCGGCGACCGCGGGGTCGGGGGCGGTGCACAGCGCCGACACGACAGCGAGTCCGGCCGCACCCGCATCGCGCAGCACCTCCGTGTCGTCGATTCCCACGCCGCCGATGGCCACGCAGGGAAGCGGGCTCGCGGCCGCGAAGGCGCGGAACCCGTCGACGCCGAGAGCCGGAGGATGATCCGGCTTGGTCTTCGTCGGCCTGATCACCCCCACGCCGAGGTAATCCACGCTTCCCTCGGGGAGCGCGAGCGCGGCGTCGAGGTGAGCGCGGCTGTTCGCGGTGAGGCCGATCAGGGCTCCGGCGCCGAGCTCGGCACGGGCGCGCAGGACCGAGACGTCGCCCTGTCCGAGGTGCACCCCGTCGACTCTCGCCCCTGCGGCCCTGGCGGCGAGCGCCGCGTCGAGGCGATCGTTGACGACCAGCAGGGCCCGCCCGTCGATCACGCGCGACAGCTCGATCAGCTGTGCAGCGGTCTCGGCATCCGTCGCCTTCTTGTCACGCAGCTGGACGACGCGCACTCCCCCGTCCACAGCCTGCCGGACCGTCTCGACCACCCCGCGCTCCCCGCACAGCTCCGGATCGGTCACGAGGTACAGCGACAGGTCGGCGATCACAGCGCACCCGCCTCGACGCGGGCGGCGGATGAGATGTCGGCGGGCTGCACGGCGGCGAGCGCATCGAGAAGCGCCACCGCGAAGCCGCCTGGTCCGGTCGAGACCTCGGCGGCGCGCTCCGCGGCGATCGTGTACACGAGGCTGGCCGCAGCGACGGCGATCAGCGGCGCGTTGCCATTCGCCCTGGCGGCGCCGAGGAACGCGGCCATGACGGCGCCGAGCGCGCAGCCGCCGCCCGTCACGCGCGTGAGCAGCTCGTGTCCGTTGTCGAGACGGAACGCCCGTTCGCCGTCGGTGATCAGGTCGACGGGGCCGGAGACCGCCACGACGCTGCCGAATCGCACTGCGAGCGACCGCGCAGCGTCGATAGCGGCATCCGTGCTGTCCGTCGCGTCGACGCCCCGGCCGCCGCCGCTCAGGCCCGCGAGGGCGAGGATCTCGGAGGCGTTTCCGCGGATCGCCGTGGGCCGGAGCTCGGCGAGGCTGTGGGCGAGAGCGGTGCGCACAGGCAGGGCGCCGATCGCCACCGGATCGAGCACCCAGGGGGTTCCGGATGCGGTGGCTCCTGCCACCGCTTCGAGGCTCGCCGCGCGCTGTTCGGGCGTCGGGGTGCCGAGATTCACGAGCAGCCCGGAGGCGATCCCCGCGAACACGCCCGACTCCCCCACGATGTCGACCATCGCGGGAGCCGTGCCGACTGCGAGCAGCACATTGGCGGTGAACCCTGTGACGACCGAGTTCGTGATGCAGTGCGTGAGCGGCGGAGCGGCACGCAGCGCCGCCAGGAGCGACGCGGCCTGTTCGACGAGGTCGGAGGCGGATGCGGGACGCAGAAGATCGCTCATGCGACATTCCCTTCGCTAGTGCTAACTAGATCAGGTTCGACGGGTCTGTTCTCAGCCGCGGATGCGGCACCCCGTGTCACTGCTCGCAGTCTAGCGAAGCGGCGACCGCCTCAGCTCGGCGAGGAGTTCATGCTCCTGCCGCCCCGTGAGCCCGGCTCGTCGTTCTCGCCCCACGCCCCGCGTCCGCTCGTCCTGGAGCACGTCTGCGACCATGTCGGCCAGCGGACGCAGAGCTCCGCCGTTCACCCGGTAGCCGGCGTTCGAGCGCGCCATGAACCCTGTCATCTCCGCCGGCAGCCACAGCGGGAGGGAGCGCTCGCCCGCCCAATGCTGCACACCGTGCGCCACGAGCCACTCCTCATCGGCGGACACGGTGCCGCCGGTGTGGCCGGTCGCAGTGCGGAACAGCGTGAAGACATCGGCGAGCGGATGCTGTGCTCCGATCGCGTTGATCGCACCCGTGACCCGGGTGGCGGTGATGAAGGCGGCGAGGTCGTCGACGTGGATCACCTGCGCCGTTCTTCCCTCGGTCGGCGGCAGCAGCACATCACCGGCTCCCGCCCTGTCGAAGGCCGCGGCCCAGTACCCGAAGCGGTCGCCGGGATCGCCTGCTCCGACGATGAGTCCTGGCCGTACGATCAGCGCCCGATCACCGAGCGCGTGAACGGCGTTCTCTGCCGCGACCTTCTGCGGTCCGTACTCGTACTCGTCTCCGGCTTCGGCTGCCGGGTGCAATGGCGCTGACTCGTCCGCACCGACCGTGACCTCATCGGAATAGACGGACATCGACGACACATATGTCCACCTCGCCGTCCTGGTGCCGAGAGCCGCGACCGCCGCCGTGACGTGATCGGCGCGCGACGAGACGTCGATCACGTGATCCCAATCCTGCGCCTCGACCGCCGCGTACGCGTCGGGATCGTCGCGGTCTCCCCGCACGAGCGAGGCACCATCGGGTGCCGCACGTCCACCGCGAGCCAGACATGTCACTATCACGCCGTCGTCGAGCATCCGCCGCGCGATGCGGCCCGACAGCCAGCCGGTGCCGCCGAGGATGAGAGCGTTCGTCATACGCCCATGTCATCAGCCTCCGCCCCTGTCGGGAAGCTGTTCCGCCCAGAGCAGACGTCAGGAGCGCTGCAGTTCGTCCAGTCCGCTCAGAACGGGGATCGTCCAGGCGGGATCCGGGCGCCACGCGACCCACTCCGGGTCGAACGGCCATGCTCCCTGATGGAACGACTCGATCGCGGCATCCGCATGCCGCTCGATCTGCGCGGCCTGTTCCCGGGTCAGCCGCCCCTGGCCGATCGCGGCGACGACTTCGTCCTCGTCCTTGAGATGAACCGTACGGTCCGCGCCGATCCACACGTCGAGGATGTGATCAGAGGAGTAGGTGTCGCGATCGGTGCGCAGGTGCGCGTTCTCGAGGTTCACGTACCATCCGTCGAACACCCAGTCGACGTCGTCGGCGTGCTTCCAGAACAGGCACACCGACCAGGCTGCGCCGACTGGAGCGATGCGGAGACTGCCTCCGCCCCACCATTCCTCGACGATACGGGTGCGGCTGTCGAGCCAGCGACGCTCCAAGGGGATCGAGCGCACACGCGCGCCCGTGACCGTGCCCTGCGCCTCCTGCAGCGTCCCCGGCGCGAGCCAGGCCACGAGTCCCCGCTCGTCGTCGCGCACCACGCGCATCGGGCTGATGGTCGACGGATCTCCGGGCTGCCAGCCCGGGGCGCGGTAGTGCCAGTCGATCTGCTCTCCGGGTGCGAGGAACGGTCCCACGCCGAGCGGCCGGGCTCCCTCCGGAACGGCCGCCGGGGTGCTGTGCGGGAGGATGCTCATCCCGACACGCTACCCCGGCGCCGTACTCGGAATCCGGTCAGTCGCGCAGCGTGGCGCCGAAACGCTCGGTCGCGACAGCCACGCCGGCGAGCTTCGCCGCAGTCGCCTCGGCTGCCGTCAGGGTGCGGTCGTCGGCACGGAACCGCAGCGCGAACGTCAGGCTCTTCGAGCCTTCCGGCACACCCTCGCCGCGGTAGTCGTCGACCAGGCGCAAAGACTCCAGCAGCTCACCCGCGCCCTCGATCAGCGCCGCACGCAGCTCGGCCGCCGGCAGCTCGGCCGGCACGACGAGCGACACGTCCTGCGTCGCGGCCGGGAAGGCCGACAGCGACGCAGCCACGACAGACGCGCCCGCAAGGGAGAGGATGCCGTCGAGGTCGAGCTCGAGAACGGTGGCGCGGCCGGGCAGATCCGCATCGGCCGCCACATCGGGATGCAGCTCGCCGACGTATCCGACCTCGGTCTCGCCGATGCGCAGCACACCGCTGCGACCCGGGTGGAGCGCCGCGCGCTGCCCCTGCTCCACATCGATCTCGACGCCCGCCGCAGCCGCGATCACACGCACGGCGTCAAGGGCCTCGGCCAGCCCCGCCGGTTCTGCCGGGCGCCCCGGCTGGCGCGCCGAGACGTTGCCGGTGAGCACGGCCGCGACGTGTCGACGCTGCGGCGGGATCGACGCGTTGAGCTCGGCGAGCTTCTCGTCGCTGGGGCGCGCACCGAGCGGCGGCACGTCATCGGTGCCGTAGGTCACGCCAGGCTCGGGGAGGAACACGACTCCGGTCTCGAAGATCGCGAGATCGGTGAAACCGCGCGAGATGTTGCGGTGCGCGATCTGCAGCAGACCCGGGACCAGCGAGCGGCGCAGGAAGGGCGCAGCCCCGTCGAGCGCGTTGGCCAGGCGGATGCTGGGCAGCTTCTCGCCCGAGGCCGACCCGTGCAGGTCGTTCTGGACGTCGCTGGTGAACGGGAACGCCGAGGTCTCGACGAATCCGGCCGCGGCGAGGGCGTTGGCGACCCGGCGACGACCCTGCTGGTGCGCCGTGAGCCCTCGACCGGACGGCGGCGTGGGCAGCACGGAGGGGATGCGGTCGAGCCCGTGGATGCGGGCGACCTCCTCGGCGAGGGTCCACTTGTCGGTGAGGTCGGGGCGCCAGGTCGGCGGGATGACGACCCAGCTGTCCTCGCCGGTCGTCACGTCTGCGCCGATCGTCTCCAGTGCACCGGTGATCTCGGCATCCGTGTAGTCCACGCCGATGAGCCCCTGCACGAAGCCGGCCGGAAGCACGATCTCGCCGATGAAGACCTCGGAGAACAGCGCGCCGCCCTCGTCGGTGAGCGTGCCTCCGGCGAGCTCGACCATGAGGTCGGCCGCGCGACGGGCGGCGACGAACGGGATCAGCGGGTCGACGCCACGTTCGAAGCGCTTGGACGCCTCGCTGGGCAGCTTGTGACGGCGTGCCGAGCGCGCGATCGTGACGGGGTCGAACGTCGCGGCCTCGATCAGGACGTTGCGGGTCGCATCGTTCATCTCGGTGGTTCCGCCGCCCATGACGCCGGCGATGCCGATCGGGCCGGAGTCGTCTGTGATCAGCAGGTCCTCGACGTGGAGAGCGCGCTCCTGACCGTCGAGCGTGGTGATCTTCTCGCCCGCCGTCGCGCGACGCACCGTGATGCCGCCGCTCAGCGTGTCGAGGTCGTAGCCGTGCAGCGGCTGGCCGAGCTCGAGCATGACGTAGTTCGTGATGTCGATCAGGATGCCGAGCGACCTCATGCCGGCCAGCGACAGGCGTGCGATCATCCACGGCGGCGTCGGACGCGACGGGTCGACGTCTCGGACGACGCGCGTGACGAACTCGCTCGCGCCGACGCGGCCGCGCACCGGCGCCTGATCGTCGACGATCGCGGTGTGACCCGTGCCCGGCTGCAGTTCGGCGAAGTCGCGCTCTGCCGGGTCGCGGAAGGTCGCTCCGGTCGCGTGCGAGTACTCGCGCGCGACCCCGCGCAGCGAGAAGGCGTAGCCGCGGTCGGGGGTGACGTTGATCTCGACCGCGACATCGTCGAGGCCGAGCAGCGCGATCGCATCGGCGCCGACCGGTGCGTCGATGCCGAGGTCCGCCAGGACGAGGATGCCGTTGTGCTCGTCGCCGAGGCCCAGCTCGCGTGCCGAGGCGATCATGCCGTCGGACACGTGACCGTAGGTCTTGCGGGCCGCGATCGGGAACGGGCCGGGCAGCACGGCGCCGGGCAGGGTCACCACGACCTTGTCTCCGGCGACGAAGTTGTGCGCGCCGCAGACGATGCCGCGGACGCCGCCGTGGGCCTCGCCCACATCGACCTGGCACCAGTTGATCGTCTTGCCGTTCGACTGCGCTTCGGCCTCGATCGAGACGACCTGACCGACGACGACCGGACCCGAGATCTCGAAGCGGTGGATGTCCTCCTCTTCGAAGCCCACCGACACCATCGCCGCGAGGACGTCCTCGGGGGTGGCATCCGCTGCCAGATCGACGTACTCACGCAGCCACGAAAGCGGGACGCGCATCACACCACCATCCCGAACTGCTCGCTGAATCGGATATCGCCCTCTGCCATGTCGCGCATGTCCTGCACGTCGCTGCGGAACATGAGACCGCGCTCGACGCCCATGCCGAACGCGAAGCCGCTGTAGACGTCGGGATCGATGCCCGCTGCGCGCAGCACGTTGGGGTTGACCATGCCGCAGCCGCCCCACTCGATCCAGCGCGCGCCGCCCTTGAAGGTCGGGTGCCACAGGTCGAGCTCGGCGGACGGCTCGGTGAAGGGGAAGAAGTTCGTGCGGAAGCGCGTCTTCGCCTCAGGACCGAAGAGCTGCCGGGCGACGTGATCCAGCGTGCCCTTGAGGTGCGCCATCGAGATGCCCTTGTCGATCACGAGGCCCTCGAACTGGGTGAACACCGGCAGGTGCGTCGCGTCGAACTCGTCGGTCCGGTAGACGCGGCCGGGGCACAGCACGTAGATCGGCAGCTCGCGGTCGAGCATCGAGCGCACCTGCACGGGGCTCGTGTGCGTGCGCATCACGAGGTGGCGCGAGGTCGGATCGACGTAGAACGTGTCCTGCTCCTGGCGAGCGGGGTGGTCGACGTCGAAGTTCAGGGCGTCGAAGTTGAACCACTCGTGCTCGAGCTCGGGACCTTCCGCGATCTCCCAGCCCATGCCGACGAAGATGTCGGAGATCTGCTCGCTGAGCAGGGTGAGCGGATGCCGGGCTCCCACGCGCGTGCGGGACGGAACGGCCGTGATGTCGACGCGCTCGGCTTCGAGACGTGCCGCGACTTCGGCGGCGGCGAGCTCGGCTTCCTTCGCGGCGAGCGCCTGGGTGACCTGACCGCGCCCCTGGCCCACGAGCTTGCCGAACGCCGCCTTGTTCTCCGGCGCGACCTGTCGCATCGAGGCGTTCAGGATCGCGAGCGGCGACCCTTCCGCGACGTGTGCGGCTCGCGCCGCCTTGAGCTCGCTGGTGTCGGCTGCCGCGCTGATGGCTTCGAGAGCCGCGGCGACGGCGGCTTCGACCGCTTCTGGGGTGATCTCTGGTGACTCAGACACGAGAGTCGAGTCTACCGGGGACGGGCCCCTGGTCCGCGCGGCTCACAACCCCTGTGCGCCCGAATTGTTCCCGTCGTACTTCCCGGCACGGCTCTGCAGAGCGATCGCCTCGGTCAGGGTCGCCTCGTCATCAGCTGCGACATTGCCGATCGCCGCAGCCTGCTTCGGCGATCGCTTCACTCGGCGCTGCATCCGATAGGCGATGTACGAGAGCACGAGGCAGACCGCGACGTACATCGTGCCGCCGATCATCGCCGACTGGATCAGCGGCGAGCCGTACGGCGCCTGGTTGCCGATCTGGTTGATGACGTACAGCAGCTCCTGGTACGTGATGATGAAGCCGAGCGCGGTGTCCTTCAGCGCGACGACGAGCTGCGCGATGATCACGGGCATCATGGCCCGCACGGCCTGCGGCAGCAGGATCAGTCGCATGACGCCGCTCTTGCGCAGGCCGATCGCGTAGCCCGCTTCGCTCTGGCCCCGCGGCAGAGACTCGACTCCGGCGCGGAGGACCTCGGCGAGCACCGAGCCGTTGTAGACGATCAGCGCGATCACGACCGCGAAGTACGGAGGCATCTTGATGCCGGCGACGGGGAGACCGTAGTACAGCAGCATCATGAGCACGAGCACCGGAACAGCGCGGAGCACCTCGATGATCCATCTGACCGGCTCGCGCACCCATGCGTGGTCCGACAGCCGGCCGATCCCGAGGACGAAGCCGAGGACGACCGAGCCGACCGCCGCCACGGCGAACGCGGCGAGTGTGCTGAGGAGCCCTTGCCCGAACCGCACCCAGACGGCGGAGAAGGTGAAGATGTTCCACTTCTCGGCGGTGAACTGTCCTGTCGCGTATAGACGCCACACCACCCAGCCGAGCACGGCCAGGACGACGAGCACCGTGAGGATTCCGATGAGGCGGTTCCTGGCGATCGCCTTGGGACCGGGGACGTCGAAGAGTACAGAGCTCATCGCGCGATCCTCCACTTGTTCTCGAGGTGACGCTGCAACCAGCCGAGCAGCAGGACCAGTGCGACGAAGATGACCATGACCCACAGGAGAACGACCAGCGCGTTCTCACCGCGCTCACTGAGCGCCGCGCGGATCGTGCCCAGGTTGACGACCGAGAATCCGGCAGCGACCGTGGTGTTCTTCATCAAAGCGATCAGCACGCTCATCATGGGAGGCACCACAGAGCGCGTCGCCTGTGGCAGGACGACGTACCGCATGACCTGCCCGAAGTTGAGTCCGATCGCGCGCGCCGCCTCGGCCTGACCGACCGGCACGGTGTTGATGCCGGCGCGCAGCGCCTCGGCCACGTAGGTTGCGGTGTACACGCCGAGCGCCACGACGGCGAGCAGCGTGTAGTTCAGGCGCTGCCCCACCAGGATCGGCAGGCAGAACGCGAAGAAGAACATCACGAGCGTGAGCGGGGTGTTGCGGATCCAGTTCACATAGATCCCGCCGACGGCCCGCGCGATCGGAACAGGCGACACGCGCGCTGCTCCGACGATCAGCCCGAGCACAAGGGCGATGAGGCCACCGCCGAAGAAGAGCACGAGGGTTCCCCCCAGTGCCTCCCACCAGAGGTCGAGGTTGTCGGTGATGACTCCCACTGCTGCTCCTGTCGAGTCGGGATGCTGATGTCGTGCGAAAAGCGGAGCGGCCGGCTCTCCGGCCGCTCCGCTCAGTGTCAACCGACCGGGTCGACCTCAGGCTGCGTCGCCTTGACGCCCGAGGCGCCGAGGTTGTTGTCGAAGATCTGCTGCCAGATGTCTCCGCCGTCCGTCAGCTGCTCGTCGAAGTACTCGACCAGCGCTGTGTCGCCCTTCGCCACGCCGATGCCGTAGCGCTCCTCGCTGAACGGCTCGCCGACGACCTTGATCTTGTCAGGGTCCTGAGCCGCATAGCCGATGAGGATCGCCTCATCGGTGGTGACGGCATCCACCTGTCCGTTCTTCAGGTCCTCGACGCACTTCGAGTACGTGTCGTACTCCTTGGTCGGCACCTCGGGGTAGTTCGTCTTGATGTTCTGGATCGGCGTCGAGCCGGTCGCGGAGCAGACCGTGGTCGACGAGTCGAGGTCGTCGACGCTCTTGATCTTGCTGTCGGATGCGACGAGCAGGCCCTGGCCGGTGATGAAGTAGGGACCCGCGAAGGAGATCTGCTCCTTGCGCTTGTCGGTGATCGAGTATGTGCCGACGTAGTAGTCGATGTCGCCGTTCACGATCGCCTGCTCGCGGTTCGCCGACGCGATCGCCTGGAACTCGATCTTCTCGGGGTCGACGCCGAGGGATGCAGCCATCCATCGAGCGATGTCGACGTCGAAACCGGTGCGCTCGTTGGTCACCGGGTCGAGGTAGCCGAGTCCGGGCTGGTCCTCCTTGACACCCACCTTGACCGTGCCGCTCGACGAGATCCGGTCGAACGTCGGGCTGCCGTCGATCTTGACGTCCTTCTCGATCGTCCACGGCGTCGAGTCGGCCGCCGGCTCCTCCGAGCCGCCGCCGCCGTCGCCCGACGTCGTCGGCGTGCCGCTGTTGCAGGCGGTCAGCGCGAGCAGCGCTGCTGCCGCGATCCCGATTCCTGCCAGTGTCCGTGTGCGTCGCATGTGCGTCTCCTTCGTGTGCTGTGTGTGCAGGGACAGAAAAGATCAGTGGGTGAGCAGCTTCGAGAGGAAGTCCTTGGCGCGGTCGCTCTTCGGATGCGTGAAGAACTCCTCCGGCGTGGCCTCCTCGACGATGTGCCCGTCGGCCATGAACACGACACGATGGGCGGCCTTGCGCGCGAACCCCATCTCGTGCGTGACCACGATCATCGTCATCCCCTGTTCCGCGAGCTCGACCATGACGTCGAGGACCTCGTTGATCATCTCGGGATCGAGTGCGCTGGTCGGCTCGTCGAACAGCATGACCTTCGGATGCATCGCCAGAGCGCGCGCGATCGCCACGCGCTGCTGCTGACCGCCCGAGAGCTGGGCCGGGAGCTTGGAGGCCTGCTTGGCCACGCCGACGCGCTCCAGGAGCTCCATGGCCTCCTTCTCGGCCGCCGCCTTCTTCAGGCCGCGCACCTTGATCGGACCGAGCGTGACGTTCTCGAGGATCGTCAGGTGGGCGAACAGGTTGAAGGACTGGAACACCATCCCGACGTCGGCGCGCAGGGTCGCGAGGGCCTTGCCTTCGGCAGGCAGCTCCTTGCCGTCGATGCGGATGCTGCCGCTGGTGATCGTCTCGAGCCGGTTGATCGTGCGGCAGAGAGTCGACTTGCCCGAACCGGAGGGGCCGATCACGACGACGACCTCTCCTTCGTTCACGGTGAGGTCGATATCGGTGAGGGCCTGGAACTCTCCATAGTGCTTCTGGACGTTCTCGACCACCACGAGGGCCGAACCTGAGGTCATCATCTCTCCAAGCTAGCCACGTCGCACGCGGGCTTCTAGGTCACGCACGCGACATTTACCCGTTCGTAACAGGTGCTGCGTCTACGCTGACATACCCGTCGGGTCACCCCACGTCCTGCCCCTAGCAGGCCGTGGGGTCGCCGTGACTGCTGTCCTCAGCCCCCGGACGACGCAGTCAGGCTGGCACCCGATCGGTGTGATCGCTGATGCGATCGACCCCAGATTGGCAGAGCGGGCAGGCGACATGCGGCTTTCTTGAGCGTTTCTTGAGGGTTGGGCGATGGCGGTCATTCCCGCATGCCGCGATAGAAGTCGACGGCGCCCGGGTGCAGCTCGACAGGGCTCGTGAAGACGGCCTGGCGCCGATCGAGAAGAGCAGCCGCCGGCACCTCCGCCGCCATCTCCTGACGGGCGTCGAAGAGCGTGACGAGGATGTCGCGGACGACCGCATCGGGTGTGGACGATGCGGTCACGAGGTAGTTGGGGACCGCCATGGTCGGAGCGCTCTGCGTCAGTCCGTACGTCCCGACCGGCAGATCGGCGGTGCGGTACGCGTTCGCGTAGCGCTCGTTGATCGCGGTGACCCACGTGCGTTCGATCGGGAGCAGTCGAACCGGCTGGTTCGATGCCAGCTCTTCGATGCCGGGGGTGGGCAGGCCTCCCACCCAGAAGAATCCGTCGATCTCGCCCGATCGCATCGCCGAGATCGAATCGCTCAACCCGAGCTGGGGATCCTGGATCGTGTCGATGCCGACCCCTGCGGCGTCGAGGACGCGGGTGGCGATCACATTCACGCCCGAGTCCCTCGCGCCGAGCGATATCGTCGAGCCCGCGAGATCGGCGATCGAGTCGATGTCCGACTCCCCGCGCACGACCACATGGAGGTACTCGTCGTAGAGCCTCGCAACGGCGACGACCGGCAACGGCTGATCGAACGCGCCGGTGCCCATCACGGCGTCTGCTGCGGCATCCGCCTGTGCGAAGCCGAGCAGAGCCTGCCCTGAGCCGACGCGACGCAGGTTGTCGAGCGAGCCGGCCGTCTGCTCCACCTGCACCGTGACGTCGAGCGCGTCCGAGAGGGCTGCGCCGATGCGCCCCCCGTAGTCGTAGTACACGCCCGTCGGGCTGCCACCGGCGATCGCGTACGTCTGATCCGTCCACTCAGCGGCGCGGGTGCTGCATCCGCCCAGGCCGAGCATCGCGACCACCGCGAGAATCGCGGCGCCGATCCGCCGCCCTGCTCCCCTCATTCCGCGTCACCGTCCCGCATCCGCAGGGTCACCTGCAGTCCCCCGTCCTCCGCAGCCGCCACCAGGAGATCGCCGCCGATCGAGCGCATCAGATCCGTGGCGATCGCGAGCCCGAGTCCGGTGCCGGGCACGTCCTCGCCGTCCGCGCCCCTCCAGAAGCGGTCGGTCGCCTGCCCGAGCTGCTCGGGCGAGAGCCCTGGGCCATGGTCGCGGACGCTGACGCTGCACTCGTCGCCCTCCCGGCGGGCCTGCAGCTCGACCACGCCGCCACGGGGCGAGAACTTCACCGCGTTGTCGATGAGCGCGTCCAGAGCGCTCTCGACGATCATTCGATCGGTCACGCTCAGCACGGGCCCCCCGCCACCGGCGTGCAGCGTGATTCCGCGCTGCGCCGCGACTTCGCGCCACGCTCCGGCACGCCGAGCGGCCAATGCCGTGAGATCGACGGCGGAGAAGGTCGAGTCCCCCCGTCCGCTGCGGGTGAGGGCGAGAAGAGTCTCCAGGATCTCCGCCATGCGCCGCCCCTCCTGGCGGGTCTCCTCGACATCGGCATCCCATTCGCTGCCGAGGCCGGTCGCGAGGTGCTCGACGCGCAGGAGCAGCGCGTTCAGGGGGTTGCGCAGCTCGTGCGAGGCGTTGGCTGCGAACTCCTGCTGCCGTGCGAACACGCGCTCGATCTCGTCTGCCATGCCGTTGAACACCCGGGTCATACGGCGCAGCTCTGGCGGCCCGGTGTCGACATCGACCCGCGCGTCCATCGCGCCGCGCTCGATCGCCGCCATCGCCTCGTCGAGTCGCCGAACGGGTGACAGCACCCAGCGGGCCAGCTGGAACACGAGCAGCACGCCGACGGCGATCGCGGCCACCGAGACGGCGGCGAAGATCGCGATCTGCCGCGTTATGGCTCCACGAGCGGCGTCACCGGTCGCCGAGATCATCACCGCGCCGATCACGTCGCCGTCGTCGAACACCGGCTCGACCAGCGACACATCCGCGACAGCCCACGGCTGCGCCGGGTTGGGGATCTCGGCTCGACGCCCGGAGAGCGCTTGAGAGACCTGCTCGATCTGCATCTCCGACAGCGCGGGCGATGCTCCCTCACTCGCCGACCACACGCCGCCGGCGATGTCGAAGACCGAGACCCGCGTGCCGTACACCTCGTGGAACCGAGCGGCCTCGGCGTCGAACACCGCGGTGCTGCCGGCGAGAAGGGACTGCCTCGCGGTTGTCACGAAGTAGCCGAGGTCGCCGAGCTGCTGCGTGTAGAACGCCTGCTGGATGCTCCGCGCGGCGCTCCATCCCGCCGCTCCGCCGAGGGACAGCAGCACCGCGATGAGGGGCACCAGGAAGACGATGACGAGCCGGGTGCGCACGGGTCAGGAGCTCACGAGTCGATATCCGACGCCGCGCACCGTCTCGATGAACCGGCGTGCACCGGCCTTGCGCCGGATCGCACCCACGTGCACCTCGAGCGAGTGAGTGAAGCCGCGCCAGTCGGTGTTCCAGACCTCGCGGATCAGGCGGTCCTTCGGCACGGCCACGCCGGGGTGACGAGCGAGCACCGCGACGATGTCGAACTCCTTCGGCGTGAGATCCACCGGCGCATCGCCGACGAGCAGCTGACGTGCGACCAGGTCGATCCGCACATCGTCGCCCGACACGATGACGACGCGCTCCGCCTCGGGGTGCACGGGCCGGGCACGCCGCGTGACCGCCTCGATGCGGGCGAGGAGCTCGTGGACGTCGTAGGGCTTGACCACGAAGTCGTCCGCTCCGGCTCGGAGCCCCTTGATCCGCTCGGTGACCTGGCTGCGCGCGGTGACGACGACGATCGGAACGTCGGATCGCGCGCGGATGCGGCGGCACAGGTCGATGCCGTCGACGTCGGGAAGCCCCAGGTCGAGCAGGACGACCTCGGTGTGCGCATCGAGGATCTGCAGGGCGGATGCTCCATCTGATGCGCGCTCGGTGGCGTAGCCCGACCTCGCGAGAAAGGCGTCGAGCGCCGCAGCGACGCGCTCGTCGTCTTCGATTATCAGAATCCGCATCGATCCTGCCCCTTTTCAGCCGGCGCCCCCTCGCACGGCGGACATCACCGCGCGCTACCGGGGATCTACCGTACCAGCCGGCGGAGGGCCGCCCTGACGGCGCGACTCACAGTCCGGCTGCGGCGCGCTGTGCGAAGGCGCTCTCGTACAGGCAGACGCTCGCCGCGGTGGCGAGGTTCAGCGACTCCGCCCTTCCGAAGATCGGCAGCTTCAGCACATGGTCGGCGAGGGCGAGCGCGCTGTCTTCCAGACCGCGCGCCTCGTTGCCGAACAGCCACGCGGTCGGGCCGGCGAGGACGCCCTCTGCACGCGCCGCGAGCAGATCGTCGCCCTTCACATCCGCGGCGAGGACGTTCAGGCCGGCCGCGTGCGCCTGCTCGATGACCTCGTCGAGATCCGCCGCCACGGAGACCGGCAGGTGGAACAGCGATCCGGTCGTGGCGCGGACGACCTTGGGGTTGTACGGATCGACCGTACGTCCGGTGAGCACCACGGCGTCGGCGCCCGCGGCGTCGGCCGCGCGGATGATCGTGCCGAGGTTCCCGGGGTCTCGGATCTCCTCGCAGATCGCGACGAGCCGCGGTGACGACGCGAAGACCTCGCAGACCGCGGTCGGCGTCTGCCTCACGACGGCGACGAGCCCCTGCGGTGTGACGGTGTCGGCCATCGCGCCGAGAACGTAGTCGGTCACGTGCACGGCGTCGACGCCTGTGTCGGCTGCTTTCGCCCGGATGTCGGGATGCTTCTCCCAGCCGTTCGGAGTGGCGAACAGCTCCACGATCGCGTCGGGGCGGTAGGTCAATGCCTCGCGCACCGCCTGGGGGCCTTCGAGGAGGTACAGTCCGGTCTCGGCGCGCGCACTGCGCTTGGTCAGTTTGGCCACGGCACGGACTCGGGGGGAGCGGGGGTTCTCCAGCACGCTCTCAGTCTAGGGATAGCGAAGCCTCTCCCCCACCATGCGGCGCCGCCTCGGGAGACGTGCGGCGTGCCGGGGTAGGGTGCGTCAGATGACGTCCCCTACCGCAGCGGCTCCGAGTCGACGCCGGATCGTTCTCGGGGCTCTCGCCCTGCTCACGGTGGGATCCGGTCTGCTCGTCCACGCGACGGTCGATGGGCCGTTCGGCGACGCGGCCGGCGACGCGTTGTACGCCGTGCTGGTCTATCTTCTCGCAGCGTGGGTTCTGCCTCATTCGAGGATGCTGAGACCGGCAGTCGTCGCGGTCGCGATCTGCGCGGGGATCGAGCTCTTCCAGCTCACGGGGTTCCCGCGCGCGTGGGCATCGGTCTTCCCGCCGTCGGCTCTGCTGCTCGGTTCCGGCTTCGACGTCCGCGACATCCTCGTCTACACGGTGGCCATCTGCGCAGCGGCCATCATCGACGCGGCGCTCACGCGAGCATCCGCCCGCCCCTCCCCGGGAAACGCCGCAGGGCGCCCTCCCGAAGGAGAGCGCCCTGCGTGAAGAGGTGCTTACGCAGCCGACTTCGGCGCGTTGACGTCGGAAGGCAGAGCCTTCTTCGCCGTCTCCACCAGCGTGGTGAAGGTGGCCGCGTCGTTGACCGCGAGGTCAGCGAGCATGCGACGGTCGACCGTGACGCCCGCGAGGCCGAGGCCCTGGATGAAACGGTTGTAGGTCATGCCGTTCTGGCGTGCAGCGGCGTTGATGCGCTGGATCCACAGACGACGGAAGTCGCCCTTGCGCTTGCGACGGTCCCGGTACGAGTAGACCAGGGAGTGGATGACCTGCTCCTTGGCCTTGCGGTAGAGGCGCGAACGCTGACCGCGGTAGCCGGAGGCGCGCTCGAGGATGACCCGGCGCTTCTTGTGAGCGTTTACCGCCCGCTTGACTCTTGCCATTTTCCTGTGTTCCTATTCCTGCGATCGGGCGCGTCAGCGACCGAGAAGCTTCTTCGCGACCTTGAAGTCTGCCTTGGCCAGAACCTGGTCCTGGTTGAGGCGACGGGTGCGACGGCTCGACTTGTGCTCAAGGTTGTGGCGCATGCCGGCCTGCTGCTTCTTCAGCTTGCCGCTGCCGGTGATCTTGAAGCGCTTCTTAGCACCCGAGTGGGTCTTCTGCTTCGGCATCTTCTCTTCCTTCGTATGGCGCCTTCTCAGGCGACGTTGTCAACCCGCGGTGCGGGAGTCTTGGGGGCGGATCTCACTCCGCCGTAGCCGCAGCCGGAGCATCCGACTCGCTCTTGGCTTCACGTGCAGCCTGCTTGTTCGCGGCGCGCTGTGCATCGCGCGCAGCGTTCTGCTCCTGCTTCGCCTCGGACTTGCTCTTGAGCGGAGCCACGATCATCACCATGTTGCGACCGTCGATGGTCGGGTTCGACTCGACCGTTCCGAGCTCTGCGACATCTTCGGCGAACTTGCGCAGAAGACGGACACCCTGCTCGGGGCGAGACTGCTCGCGACCGCGGAACAGGATCATGGCCTTCACCTTGTCGCCGGCCTTGAGGAAGCCCTCGGCGCGCTTGAGCTTGGTCGTGTAGTCGTGCGCCTCGATCTTCAGGCGGAAGCGGACCTCCTTGAGAATGGTGTTCGCCTGGTTGCGGCGAGCCTCCTTCTCCTTCTGGGCGGCTTCGTACTTGAACTTGCCGTAGTCCATGATCTTGACCACGGGCGGCTTCGAGTTGGGTGCGACCTCGACGAGGTCGAGGTCGGCTTCCTGCGCAAGGCGCAGCGCCGCCTCGATGCGGACGACGCCGATCTGCTCACCCGCGGGGCCGACGAGGCGGACCTCGGGGACGCGGATGCGCTCATTGGTGCGGGGATCGCTGATGCGGAACTCCTTAGACGATGGTTTCGGCCACCAGGATGCTGTCGGCATCCCGGGCGAAATCGGAATCGTCCCCTACCCGCCGGCATTCAGACGCCGGCTCTGCACCCTGACAACCGGCGCATCTCTCGATGCGATCCGGCGGAGTGCTAGACCCGGTAGCCTTGAACGGCAAGCGCGGGTGGGAAGTGAATCCTCTTTCGTGCCGGAGCATGACGCTCCGGAGCCCGACACAGTCTAACAGAAGGCAAGGCGAAGTGACGAACCAGGCATCGGACGAGGCTGCACGCGAGCGCGAAGAGCGCTGGGCACGGCAGGAGGAGGCGGCTTCATCCGCCACCCGGGACATCGCCGACGTCCCCGCAGTCGAGGTGATCACGACCACGGCCGTGCATCTCATGAGCGCGGCGGCGGTGAAGCTCGGCCTCGCCGACGACCCCGACGCGCAGCTCGACCTCGACGAGGCGCGCAAGCTCATCAACGCGCTTGCCGGTCTCATCACCGCCGGCGCGCCCGAGATCAGCGACATGCACGCGCGATCGCTGCGCGACGGGCTGCGGTCGCTGCAGCTCGCGTTCCGCGAGGCGTCGACCATTCCCGACCCGATCGGCAAGGGGCCGGGCGAGAAGTGGACGGGGCCGGTCAACTAGCCCGTGGGCTTCGGCCCTCCGGGCTCCGGGATGGCCTGGTCAGGCAAAGAGCGGGGACCCTCCCGCTTCGCGGGCCCCTCCCGATTTGCCTGACCAGGCCATCCCTGCGCCCTGCGGGTCTGCGCGCTCGCGTCGCCGTCGACTTCGGCTGAAGAAGTACGAGTGCGACCCAGACGAAGGGCGCCCTACGACCGCGGACCCTGCGGAGTTCAGGCGGAGCGGCGGAGCTTCACGGTCAGCGAGTCCGCGAGCACGGCGATGCGGTCGTCGGCGGCCCAGCGCTGCGCGAGACGCTGCAGGACCGCATCCAGCACCTCGCGCTCGAGGCCGTCGACGAGCTCGAGGATCACCACGAGCTCGGGACCGCGAAGTCGTGCATCGGGATCTCCCGCCTCGACCGCGACATCGATCACGGCCAGTTCATGCGCCACGCTCTGCTGAAGCGCGGCGAAGACCTCGGGCGACAGGAAGCTCGGCTCCCATGCGTGGCCCTGGGCGACGGCCCAGACGGCGGGCCGGCGAAGGACGAACTCGGTGGCGGACGTCGGATCGAGAACGATCAGATCGGTGTCCTCTGACGACGCCGCGAGCGCCGCACGCACAGCCTCGACCGGGATCGGCCGCGCCGTCGCATCCCACCTCTGCATCGCCTCGACGGAGGAGAAGACGGGCTGCACGCGACGCCCGTCAGGAGCGGCCACCGTCACGATCGAGAGCTCCTGCGTCTTGTCGACGACGAGACCGGTCGGACCGACGCCGTCGTCGCCCTTCTCGGCGACGAGCGGGATGAGTACGCGCGCAGAGCGGAACGCATCGACGACCTCGGCCTGCGAACCATCCCCTGCCCGGAAACGCTGCAGCGCGTCGAGAAGCGCCGGGTCGGCGGAGCCGTCGTCTGCCGCGTGCGGATTCGACTCGAAGCTGCGCCCCTCCCAGGGGACGCCTGCCGAGTCGCCGGCTCCGCCTGGAGGTGCCGAGTCGCCGGGTCCGCCTGGAGGTGCCGAGTCGCCGTGATTGTGCGACTCCGGACCGCAGGAGTGCGGCTCAGTCTCCTGCGACATCCAGCGCCTCGGCCAGCGTGAACGCGCCGGCGTAGAGAGCCTTGCCGACGATCGCGCCCTCGACGCCGAGCGGCACGAGTTCGCGAAGAGCCGCGATGTCGTCGAGGTTGGCGATGCCGCCGGAGGCGACCACCGGCTTCGGGGTGCGCGAGGTCATCTCGCGCAGCAGGTCGAGGTTCGGGCCGCGGAGCGTGCCGTCCTTCGTCACGTCGGTGACCACGTAACGGCTGCATCCGGCATCCTCGAGGCGGTCGAGAACCTCCCAGAGGTCGCCACCGTCCTTGGTCCAGCCGCGCGCGGCGAGCGTCGTGCCACGCACGTCGAGTCCGACTGCGATCGCCTCGCCGAATCGCCCGATCACGTCGGCGGCCCACTCGGGGTTCTCCAGTGCAGCGGTGCCGAGGTTGATGCGCGTCGCGCCGCTCTCGAGTGCAGCCTCCAGTGTGGCGTCGTCGCGGATGCCGCCGGAGAGCTCGATGTTCACGTTCTTGAACTGCTTGATGACCTTGCGGAGGATCGGCGCGTTGCTGCCCCGGCCGAAGGCGGCGTCGAGGTCGACGAGGTGAATCCACTGGGCGCCCTGCGCGACCCACTCCCCCGCAGCGTCAAGCGGATCGCCGTAGCTGGTCTCGCTGCCGGCCTCACCCTGAGTGAGCCGGACGGCCTTGCCGCCGGCCACGTCGACGGCGGGGAGCAGGGTGAGAGAGGGAGACTGCGCGAAGTCGTTCATGACGTCCTTGAGTGGTGGGAAAGCGCCCATGGCAGGCACGAGAATCGAGGGTACCCCTGCGATCGGCGCTCACCCAAATGCGTGACGCCGTGCGCCCGAGTCAGAGACTGCCCACCCAGTTGCGCAGCAGCTGGATGCCGGCGTCGCCGGACTTCTCGGGGTGGAACTGAGTCGCCGACAGCGGCCCGTTCTCGACGGCGGCGAGGAACGGGTCGCCGTAGGTCGTCCAGGTGAGAACCGGCTGCGGGAACGGCGGAATGACGTCGAGCTCCCACGACTGCGCGGCGTAGGAGTGCACGAAGTAGAAGCGCTCTTCTTCGATGCCGCGGAACAGCACGCTGTCGGCGCCGGGCTCGACGGTGTTCCAGCCCATGTGCGGCAGCACCGGGGCATTCAGCTCGGTGACGGCGCCCGGCCACTCGCCGAGGCCTTCTGTGTCATGGCCGCGCTCGACACCGTGCGCGAAGAGCACCTGCATCCCCACGCAGATCCCGAGCACCGGGCGGCCGCCCGCAAGTCTGCGATCGATGATCTCGTCGCCGCCGTGCGCGTACAGCGCATCGCGCACGGCTTGGAAGGCCCCGACTCCGGGCACCACGAGACCGTCCGCCTCGAGTGCGAGCTTCTTGTCACGGGTGAGCACGGCATCCGCTCCGGCTGCAACGAGGGCCTTGACGGCGGAGTGCACATTGCCGGATTCGTAGTCGAAGACGGCGACCCGGGGCGCGGAGGTCACAGTGCGCCCTTGGTCGATGGGATGCCGTCGACCAGCGGATCGAGCGCCTTGGCCTGACGGAAGGCACGCGCGAACGCCTTGTACTCCGCTTCGGCGATGTGGTGCGGGTCACGGCCGCCGAGCACGCGGACGTGCACGGTGAGGCCCGCGTTGAAGGTGATGGCCTCGAACGAGTGCCGCACCAGCGCACCGGTGAAGTGACCGCCGATCAGGTGGTATTCGAAGCCCGCGGGCTCGCCCTCGTGCACGAGGTACGGCCGCCCGGAGATGTCGACCACGGCCTGCGCAAGCGCCTCGTCGAGGGGCACCAGAGCGTCGCCGTACCGGGAGATCCCCGACTTGTCGCCGAGGGCCTCGCGGATCGCCTGTCCGAGGACGATCGAGATGTCCTCGACCGTGTGGTGGGCGTCGATGTCGGTGTCACCCGATGCCCGCACCGTGAGGTCGGTGAGCGAGTGCTTCGCGAACGCCGTGAGCATGTGGTCGAAGAAGGGCACGGACGTGTCGATGTGGCTGACACCCGTTCCGTCGAGGTTCAGCTCGAGTTCGACCGTGGACTCCGACGTGCTGCGGACACGACGAGAGGTGCGAGGCGCGGGGGTGCTCATGATGCCGATCCTATCGAGGCGAGGGCGTCGAGGAATGCGGTGGTCTCCGCCTCCGTTCCGGCTGTGACACGCAGGTGCCCCGGGATCCCGACGTCGCGGATCAGCACGCCCTGGTCGTACAGCTGCTGCCAGACCGTCTTCGGATCGCGCACGCCACCGAAGAGGACGAAGTTGGACCATGATTCGTGCGGCGTGTAGCCGAGCGCCTCGAGCGTCGCCGAGATGCGGTCGCGCTGCTCGATGATCTCGTCGACCATGGCGAGCATGACGTCCGCATTGCGCAGGGCGGCGATGGCCGCGGCCTGCGTGAGCGCGCTCAGGTGATACGGCAGACGCACCAGCCGCAGGGCGTCGATGAACGCCGGGTCGGCGGCGAGATAGCCGACGCGGGCGCCCGCGAACGCGAAGGCCTTGCTCATCGTCCGCGACACGGCGAGCCGCGGACGCCCCTCGAGAAGAGTCAAGGCGGATGCCGCATCCCGCGGCGCGAACTCCTGATAGGCCTCGTCGACGATCACGACGCCACGGGCAGCGTCGTACACGGCTTGGACGACGTCGAGCCCCAGCGGCGTACCGGTCGGGTTGTTGGGCGAGCACAGCAGGATCACGTCGGGATCGACCGCGCGCACCTGCTCCGCGGCTTCCTCCGGAGTGATCGTGTAATCCGATTCCCGAGTCCCCGCGACCCAGCGAGCACCCGTGCCCTGCGCGATCAGGGGGTACATCGAGTAGGTCGGCGCGAAACCGAACGCGGTGCGCCCTGGGCCGCCGAACGCCTGCAGGATGTGCTGGAGCACCTCGTTGGAGCCGTTGCCCGCCCAGATCTGCTCAGCGGTCAGACCGTGCCCGAGGTAGTCTGCGAAACCCTCACGGAGAGTGGTGAACTCGCGATCGGGATAGCGGTTCACGTCGCGGATCGCCACGGCGATGTCATCGAGGATGTCGCTGGCGACCGCATCCGGCACGGGATGAGTGTTCTCGTTGACGTTGAGTGCGATCGGAAGCGGCGCCTGCGGGGCTCCGTATGGAGTGAGCCCACGGAGGTCGTCGCGAAGAGGCAAGTCGTCGAGAGAAGCGGTCACCCTTCCCATGCTAGAACGCGATGCCCCCGCACCCGACCCACGTGACACAACTCACCCCTTGGGTGCCTGAGCCCGTCGGAGGCCTTGGGCGCTTGAGCCCGTCGGAGGCTCAGTTCGAGTACTGTGCGGGGATCGCCAGCTCATCGCCGACCTGCAGCGTCGATCCCGCGAGCATGTTGAGATCGCTGATCTCGTCGATGACCACGCGAGGATCTTCGTTCGGCGCCACCTTCGAGGCGATGGACCAGAGCGAATCGCCGGGCACGACGGTGATGGTCTCGAACGTCGCTGTCGACGACGCCTCGTTCGAGGCGAGAGCGCTGCCGCCGCTGAGGACGCCGAACGCGATGCCGGCTGCGAGCGGAACCGACGCGAGAACCAGGAGCACCCGTCGCCCCCGCGCGGTCACCCGCAGTCGCGTCGCAGGACGCTCGGGAAGAACTGCCGCGGTGCCGAAGGCGATGGTGCTCATGTCATGCTCCTTCTCGTCGCTTCCGTAGGGAAGCCCCCAGAGGGGAAGTTGGCGTAGCGTTCGCATGCACGGCTCGGCCGGGAGCCGTGGATGCGAAGCTACGTTCCGAATGTATCTTCGAATTCGAACATCTGTCAAGCGTTCTTCGAAAACGGATTCGAGAATCTGCCGACACGCTCGAACAGATCTTCCAGATCGGCGCGTTTCTCGGATACGGTTTCGATACGGACACCACATCACGGACCACCGACATTCGAACTGCGGCCCCGGAATCACGCATCTAAGGAGCACGATGAGCGACAACTCCGCCCCCGAACCCGAGGCGCCGCGAACCCGCCGCCGCAAGAGCCTGAGCCCGAAGCAGATGGCGATCCTCGAGGTCATCCAGAGCTCGATCAGCCGTCACGGATATCCGCCCAGCATGCGAGAGATCGGCGATGCGGTGGGTCTGAAGTCGCTCTCCAGCGTCACGCACCAGCTCGGCCAGCTCGAGCTGAGCGGTTACCTCCGCCGCGACCCCGGCAAGACCCGCGCGATGGAGGTCCTGATCGACCTCCCGGGATCGAGCGGCGAGAACCCCGCTGATGTCGCGACGCCCGTGGGCGATGCGGCGCTGGTGCCGCTCGTCGGCCGCATCGCGGCCGGGGTGCCGATCACCGCCGATCAGCAGGTGGAGGAGATCTTCCCGCTGCCGCGCCAGCTCGTGGGCAAGGGCGACCTGTTCATGCTCAAGGTGTCGGGCGAGTCGATGATCGACGCCGCGATCTGCGACGGCGACTGGGTCGTGGTGCGCACCCAGCACACCGCCGAGAACGGCGAGATCGTCGCGGCGATGCTCGACGGCGAGGCGACGGTGAAAGTGCTTCGGCGGCGAGACGGGCACACCTGGCTGCTCCCCCGCAACTCTGCCTTCGAGCCGATCCTCGGCGACGAGGCCACGGTGCTCGGCAAGGTCGTGGCCGTGCTCCGCGCAGTCTGAGTCGCGGTCACCCCGCTCGGTGCACGACGAGTTGCACGCCGTCGACGACACGATACGGGTTGCCTGCGACGAGCGCGCCGACCGCGCGACGCAGCCGTGAGAACTCGGCGCGAACCGTCACCTGATGATCCGCGTCGCCGAACAGCTGCCGGCTGAGTTCTCCGGCGGAGGTTCCCGCAGGCCCGGCCTGCGAGAGCGCGGCGAGGAGCTGCGCATGGCGAGGGCTGAGGGACATCCGCCACGAGGAGTCTCCGGCCTGCACCTCCAGCATGGCCGGTGTGGCGACGAGATCGAGCACGGAGGTGAACACCACCCGCCCTGGCGTCGGACGGATCAGCCATCCGCTGCCCAGGCGCTCCGGCAGGCATAAGCCGAGTTCCGGCACGGCGACGGCGCGATCGGCCTGAGGAGCCTCCACACGATCGCGCGCCGAGAGCCCGCGCTGGGCGGCGACCCACCCGTGATCGTCGACGACGAGAAGCGGGCCGTTGACACCGGCCAGCAGCGGTTCCGCAGCGCGGCGAAGACGCTCGAGCCCCTCGCCATGATTCCTCCACAGGCGGGCCGTGGCCAGTTGCACGGATGCCGACACGAGCGCTCGGATCGCCGGATGCAGTGTCAGCGCCGGTCCGCTGACATCGACGACTCCGAGCAGCGAGCCGTCGATCGGATCGTGGATCGGCTCCGCTGTGCAGTACCACGGCGCCTGCGCCCTCTCGAAGTGCTCGGCGGAGAAGAGCTGCACCGGCGCCCCTTCGACGAGCGCGGTGCCGATCGCGTTCGTCCCCACCGCACCCTCGGTCCACAACGCGCCTTCCACGAATCCCAGCGCATCCGCGTGGCTCTTCACCCGATGCGCACCGTCGCGCCAGAGCACGGTGCCCTCGGCATCCGTCACCACGACGAGGTATGACGACGCGTCCGCCGCCGCGAGCAGCGGCGCGCGGAGCTCGTCGATGACCAGAGCGAGCCGCGAGCGCCGGCGTCGTGCTTCGATCTCGGCCGCCGACAGCGGCTCGTGCCGGCTGCGTGCCTCGGGATCGACTCCCAGGCTCAGCGTGCGGTGCCACGATCTCTCCACGACGCGGCGCGGCGGCTGCGGCGGCTGCGCCCCGGAGAGCACGGCGTCATGCACCCGCACGAGGTTGCGGGCGAGCCCAGCGAGATCCGGCGACGATGCCATGGCGGGGAGTCTAGCCATCCGTCCGTTGCAACACCGTGCAACTCTTACCCCGAGACACCCATCCGGCGTCTCATGAGTTCATGATCGACACCGATGAGCGGCCCGCGACGATGCCGGCCGCACCCACCCAGCCCACAGACCTCGCGACCGCGTGGTTCTCCGAGTTCGAAGACGCACTCGCCGCCCGTGACATCGGGCGCGCTTCTGGCCTGTTCGCGGCGACGAGCTTCTGGCGCGACCTGATCGCGTTGTCCTGGAACATCACGACGGTCGAGAATCCGCACGGAGTCGCCGATCTCCTCTCGGCGACCCTCGACGGGACGGCACCGCACGGATTCCGCCTGACCGAGCCGGCCGAGTCATCCGACGGCGTCACGACGGCCTGGTTCGAGTTCGAGACGGCTGCAGGACGCGGCAGAGGCCTCCTCCGCCTGATCGACGAGAACGGCCCGAAGGCCTGGACGCTGCTCACCACGCTCTACGAGCTCACCGGGCACGAGGAGCCCCTGCGCGAGCGGCGTCCGAAGGGGGCCGAGCACGGCGCCCGCCGTGACCGCGTCACCTGGCTCGAGAAGCGACGGGCGGAAGAGCAGTCCCTCGGAGTCGACACCCAGCCCTACGTTCTCGTGATCGGCGGAGGGCAGGGCGGCATCGCACTCGGAGCACGGCTGAGACAGCTCGGCGTGCCGGCACTCGTCATCGACAAGCATCCGCGTCCCGGCGATCAGTGGCGAAGCCGTTACAAGTCGCTGTGCCTGCACGACCCTGTCTGGTACGACCATCTGCCGTACATCAAGTTCCCCGAGAACTGGCCGGTCTTCGCGCCCAAGGACAAGGTGGGCGACTGGCTCGAGTCCTATGTGAAGGTCATGGAGGTCCCGTACTGGTCGAACACGGTCGCCACGAGCGCCTCCTTCGACGACGCTTCGGGCACGTGGAGCGTGCAGGTCGAGCGTGAGGGCAAGCCGCTCACCCTCCAGCCCACGCAGCTCGTGTTCGCGACCGGTATGTCAGGGAAGCCGAATGTGCCCGAGTTTTCCGGACAGGACGTCTTCCGCGGCGAGCAGCAGCACTCCTCTCAGCATCCCGGTCCCGACGCGTACGCCGGCAAGCGCGTGGTCGTGATCGGCAGCAACAACTCCGCATTCGACATCTGCGGCGCGCTGTGGGAGAACGGCGCCGATGTCACGATGGTGCAGCGCTCCTCGACGCACATCGTCAAGAGCGACACGCTCATGGACATCGGTCTCGGCGATCTGTATTCGGAGCGCGCGATCGCCGCCGGTGTCACGACCGAGAAGGCCGACCTGATCTTCGCCTCGCTCCCCTACCGGATCATGCACGAGTTCCAGATCCCCCTCTACGAGCAGATGAAGGAGCGCGACAAGGAGTTCTACGATCGTCTGACCGCCGCCGGGTTCGACCTCGACTGGGGAGACGACGGCTCCGGCCTGTTCCTGAAGTACCTGCGTCGCGGATCCGGTTACTACATCGATGTCGGTGCAGCCGAGCTCGTGGCCGACGGCGAGGTCAAGCTGGCCAAGGGCGACGTCGACCATCTGACCGAGGATGCCGTCGTCCTGAAGGACGGGACGATCCTGCCCGCAGATCTCGTGGTCTACGCCACCGGCTACGGCTCGATGAACGGCTGGGTCGCCGACCTGATCAGCGACGAGGTCGCAGACCGGGTGGGCAAGTGCTGGGGACTCGGCTCGGACACCACGAAGGACCCGGGACCCTGGGAAGGCGAGCAGCGCAACATGTGGAAGCCGACTCAGCAGCAGAACCTCTGGTTCCACGGCGGCAACCTGCATCAGTCGCGGCACTACTCGCTGTACCTGTCCCTGCAGCTGAAGGCGCGCCACGTCGGCCTGGACACCCCGGTGTACCGTCTGCAAGACGTGCACCACCGGTCCTGAGGACCGCAGAGGCCCCGCTCCGTTCGGACCGGAGCGGGGCCTCTGCTGTGTGTCACACCGTGACCGAGACGTCCTCGCGCACACGCCTGGTCGCCTCGACGATGTTGCGCAGCGACGCGACCGTCTCGTCGTAGCCGCGCGTCTTGAGACCGCAGTCCGGGTTCACCCACAGCTGACGCAGCGGGATCTCGTCGACGGCCCGGCGCAGCAGAGTCTCGACCTCTTCGACGCTCGGCACGCGAGGCGAGTGGATGTCGTAGACGCCCGGCCCGATGCCGTGATCGAATCCGGCCTCGGCGACATCAGCCACGACCTCCATGCGGCTGCGCGCCGCCTCGATCGAGGTGACGTCGGCGTCCAGCGCGCGGATCGCATCGATCACGACGCCGAACTCCGAGTAGCACAGGTGCGTGTGCACCTGGGTGCCCGCGGCGGCGCCACCGGTCGCGAGGCGGAACGAGTCCACCGACCACTTCAGGTATGCGGGCTGGTCGGCCTTCTTCAGCGGCAGCAGCTCGCGCAGGGCAGGCTCGTCCACCTGGATGATCGCGATCCCGGCGGCCTCGAGATCGGCGATCTCGTCACGCAGCGCGAGCGCGACCTGGTTCGCGGTCTCGCCGAGCGGCTGGTCGTCGCGCACGAAGGACCACGCGAGGATCGTCACGGGGCCCGTGAGCATCCCCTTCATGTGCTTCGTCGTCAGCGACTGCGCGAAGCTCGACCATCCGACCGTGATCGGTGCGGGACGCGAGACGTCTCCCCAGAGGATCGACGGACGCGTCGCGCGGGAGCCGTAGGACTGCACCCAGCCGTTCTCGGTGACGTCGAAGCCATCGAGGTTCTCGGCGAAGTACTGCACCATGTCGTTGCGCTCGGGCTCGCCATGCACGAGGACGTCCAGGCCGAGGTCCTCCTGCAGCGAGACCACGCTGGACACCTCGCGACGCAGGAACTCCTCGTAATCCTCCGCGGGGATCTCCCCGCGGGTGAAGCGGGCGCGCGCCTGCCGGATGTCGCCGGTCTGCGGAAAGGAGCCGATCGTGGTGAGCGGCAGGGCGGGCAGGCCGAGCGCCTCCTGCGCCGATTCGCGCTCCTCGTACGACGGGCGGGAGAAGTCCGCCTCTGTGAGTGCGCGACCGCGGACGGCGCCGTCGCGCACGCCGGGGGCGGACAGACGATCTGCCAGGGCTGCGGATGCCGCATCGAGCTCGCCCGCGATCGCGTCGCGTCCCTCGGAGAGCCCGCGGGCGAGCGTCACGACCTGCGCGACCTTCTGGTCTGCGAAGGCCAGCCACGACACCAGGCGTGCATCGAGCTTCGTCTCGTCGTCGACGTCGTGGGGCACGTGCAGCAGAGAGGTCGAGGTGGATGCCGAGACGGATGCCGCGCCGAGCCGGCCGAGAGCCTCGAGGCGGTCCGCGGCCGCCGCCAGATCCCCGCGCCAGATGTTGTGCCCGTCAATCACGCCGCCCACGAGGGTCTTGTTCTCCAGCCCCGGCGCCGACGTGGGAACGCCGCCGCGGACGAGGTCGACCGCGATCGCCTCGACGGGCGCCGCGGCGAGCACGGCGAAGGTCTCGCCGAGGTCGGCGTACGGCGCCGCCACGAGGATCGAGGGGCGCGCCGGAGCGCCGCCGAGCACCGCGAGTGCGCGCGCCGCGGCATCCGCCAGCTGAGCGGTGGAGGCCGGAAGCGACTCGCTCACCAGCGCCGGCTCGTCGAGCTGCACCCACTCGGCTCCCGCGTCCTTGAGCGCCGCGAGCAGTTCGACGTAGACGGGCAGAAGTTCATCGAGGCGCGACAGCGGGTCGAAGCCCTCGGGCGCGGCATCCGACGCCTTCGCCAATGCCAGCAGAGTGACCGGTCCGACGATCACGGGTCGCGTCACGAAGCCGGCGGCGACGCCTTCTGCGACCTCACGCACGAGGCGGTCGCTGGAGAGCGAGAAACTCGTCTCCGGTCCGATCTCGGGCACGAGGTAGTGGTAGTTCGAGTCGAACCACTTGGTCATCTCGAGCGGTGCGCGCTCGCCTTCGCCGCGCGCGATGGTGAAGTACGCGGGCAGCCCGATCGCGCCGTCGGCGGAGCGGAGATCTTCGAAGCGCGCCGGGATCGCGCCGACCGTCACGGCGGCATCGAGCACCTGGTCGTAGAACGAGAACGATTCGGGGATGGCCGAGTCCGCCTGGCCGAGGCCGAGAGCGGCGAGCCGCTCGCGAGTGGCGGCGCGCAGCGCGGCGGCCGTCGCCTCGAGCTCGGCGAGATCGGAGCGGCCGGCCCAGAACGCCTCGACGGCCTTCTTGAGCTCACGGCGGCGGCCGATGCGGGGGTATCCGAGGATGGTGCCAACGGGGAAATCGGACATGAGGAGATTCCTTTCAGCGGTGGTACGGGTGGTTTCGGGCGTCGACGAACACTGCTGCAGCGCGGGCTGCGTGCGGCGAGGGTCGACCGGTCGAGGTCAGCGCATTCGTGCTGCGGGCAGGACGCCGGCCTCTTCCAGGACTGTGAGCACGGTGTGGTGCTGGTTGAACGCGTACAGATGGATGCCGGGTGCGCCGCCCGCGACGACCTCGCGCGCGAGCCGGGCTGCCCACTCCACGCCGATCTCGTGGCGCCCCTCTGGCGTGGGTTCGACGTCCAGCGCGATGGAGAGCTCACTCGGCAGCGTCTCTCCCGTGAGCTCGAGAACGCGTGCGAGGCGAACCGGCGACACGATCGGCATGATGCCCGGGAGGATCGGGATCGTCACGCCCTCGGCGCGTGCCTTCTCGACGAAGCTCAGGTAGTCGTCGGAGTGGAAGAAGAGCTGCGTGATGGCGGACGAGGCGCCCGCAGCCTGCTTCGCCAGGAGGGCATCGATGTCCTGCCAGCGGTGCGTCGAGCGCGGGTGCCCGTTCGGGAATGCGGCCACGGCGACGGTCGCCTTGCGCCGGGCGCCGACGGTCGCAGCCCCGGGGAGACCAGGAACGGGGGCCTCCTCGTAGGGAGAGCGCTCCGCCTGCACCCGGTCGATGAGCTGCACGAGCTGGGCCGCGCTCTCCAGGTCCCCGAGGAACGGCTCGTCGTGGCCCGCGGGCGGGTCGCCGCGCAGCGCGAGGAAGCTCAGGATGCCGGCATCGAGGAACTCACGGATGAGTGCCGCCGCTCCCGCGTAGGTGTTGCCCACGCAGGTGATGTGCGCGAGCGGCTCGACGTCGGTGTGCTCGCGGATGAAGCGGAGCACCTCGAGCGAGCGTCCGCCCGTCGAGCCGCCCGCGCCGTAAGTCACCGAGATGAAGTCGGGGCCTGCCGCCGCGAGCCGCCGCACCGTCTCGTGCAGCGCGGCCTGGCTCGACTCGGAGCGCGGCGGGTACAGCTCGAAGGAGAACGGCACTCGGGGGTTCAGCGTCTCGGAAGACATCTTCTACTCCTGGGACAGGGCGGGCACGGACCGCGGAAGACACAGATCTGCGTCTTCATCGCGGGCGGGTGCCGGGCTCGGCTGTCGCTCCACGCCCGGGCGAACCGGGCGTTTCCAGAAACCTATGTCATTCGGCTGCCGCGCGCATCAACTGTGACGGAGTGTGTCAGGCTCGAAGCATGTCGACGCCGTACGGATTCTGGTCTTCGCCGTTCACCGCCGCCTCGGTCGCGGCATCCGCCCCCCGCATCGACGGCGCAGCCTTCGTCGGCGACGAGATCTGGTGGAGCGAGTCTGTCCCGGCCGAAGGCGGACGGATGACGGTGCGCAGCTCGTCGGGTCGAGAGGTGCTGCCGGCGCCCTGGAGCGCTCGCTCGCGCGTGCACGAGTACGGCGGCGGATCGTGGACGGCGGATGCCGACGGCACGCTGTTCTTCGTCGACGCTCGCGAGCAGCGCGTGCACCGTCTGTCCCCCGACGCACAGCCGATGCCGCTCACACCCGCGGGCCCCGCTCACGGAGGGCTCCGGCTGCAGCAGGGACGGCTGTTCGCCGTCCGCGAGGACCTCACGGTCGACCCGCACCTGCGCGCGATCGTGGAGATCCCCGTCGACGGCTCCGCCGCGGAGGACTCCTCGGCGATCGACGTCATCGCGAGCGGCCCCGGGTTCTTCGCGCACCCCGCACTCTCCCCCGACGGCGCCCGGATGGCCTGGGTCGAGTGGGGCGGAGAGCGGATGCCGTGGGACGAGGCGATGCTCGCGCTGACCCGCCTCGATGATCACGAGCTCGTGAGCGTCCGCACCCGAGCGGCTCTGCAGCCGGAGTGGGTCGGCGATGACGAGCTGCTCTACGCCGACGACCCCGACGGTCGCTGGCAGCTGCACCGCCTGCGGCTGGACGCGCCGTCTGCGGGCGTCGAGGGCGTGCGCATCACCTCGACGGACGCCGACACCGGATACGGCCTGTGGGTGCTGGGCAACCGCTGGTATCAGCCGCTCACCGACGGACGCATCGTCGCGGTGCGCACCAACGGCCGGGACGAGGTCGTGGTGATCTCGCCCGACGGAAGCACTCAGGTGCTGGACGTTCCCTGCGACGGGCACGTGAGCGTCGACGCGACCAGCGGCTCCCGGGTGCTGCTCAGTGGCAGCGGCTCGACGGTCGCGCCCGGAGTGTGGTGCGCGGACCTCGCCACCGGAGAGGTCGCGACGGTCACGGGCGGCTCGCCCGTCGATGCCGCCTGGATGCCGCCCTCCAGGCAGATCGTCGTCGATGGAGCTCACGGTCCTGTGCACGCCTTCGCCTACGAGCCCGCGAATCCCGCGGCCGAGCCGCCGTCGGATGAGCTTCCTCCCTACGTCGTGTTCGTGCACGGCGGACCCACTGCGCACGTCACGGGCGCAGCATCCGCGGCCATCGCGTTCTACACGAGCCGCGGCATCGGCGTGCTCGACGTGAACTACGGGGGCTCGACCGGCTATGGACGCGCCTACCGGGAGCGGCTTCTGGGGCAGTGGGGCGTGGTGGAGGTCGACGATGTGATCGCCGCCGCACGCGGGCTGGCGGATGCCGGGCTCGCCGACCCGGCGCGCATCGCGATCCGCGGCAGCTCAGCAGGTGGATGGACGGTGCTCTCCGCCGTGGTGCGAGGAGGCACGTTCGCCGCGGGGATCAGCCGCTACGGCGTGACCGATCTGCGCGCCCTCGCCGAGCACTCGCACGACTTCGAAGCGCACTACATCGAAGGACTCGTCGGGCCGCTGCCGGCATCCGAGTCGCTCTACATCGAACGGTCGCCGCTCACGAACGCCGATCGCATCGACGTGCCGGTGCTGCTTCTGCAGGGAGCGGACGACCCCGTCGTGCCACCGGCGCAGTCGGAGGCAATCCGCGACGCTCTGGCCGCGCACGGTGTCGATCACGAGTACGTCTGCTACCCCGGCGAGGGTCACGGCTTCCGCCGCGCGGAGACCATCATCGACGCGCTCGACCGCGAGATCGCGTTCCTGCAGCGCGTGTTCGCGAAGGGCTTGTGAGTCCTTCGTCTCGCTAGTCTTCGGCGCCCTCGCTCGGGAACCGGGGCTACTCGCCGACGCGGTTGCGCAGCCGCATCGCGCGCTCGGCCTCGCGGGTGTCCTGACGCTCGCGGAGCGTCTGGCGCTTGTCGTACTCCTTCTTGCCCTTCGCGAGCGCGATCTCGACCTTGGCGCGACCGTCGGAGAAGTACAGCTTGAGCGGGACGAGCGTGTAGCCGCCGGCCGAGACCGCGTGCTGCAGCTTCGCGATCTCCTCGCGGTGCAGCAGCAGCTTGCGGATGCGCTTGGCCGAGTGGTTGGTCCAGTGCCCCTGCGAGTACTCGGGGATGTGCACGGAGTCGAGGAACACCTCGTTGCCCTTGATGAAGGCATACCCGTCGCTGAGGTTCGCGCGTCCCTGACGCAGCGACTTGACCTCGGTGCCGGTGAGCACCATCCCCGCCTCGTACGACTTCTCGATGTTGTAGTCGTGACGTGCGCGACGATTGGTCGCGATGACCTTCTCCCCGCGTTCCCTGGGCATGATGCTCTCCTGATTCCGTGTCGCGCACGTGCGCACGACAGCCCGTCAGCTTATCAGGTGCGCAGCCAGCGACGGATCGCGAAGCCCGCAGAGAGGGCCGCGAGCACGATGCCGATGCCGATCAGCACGGGCACGACGATCGCCGCATCCCTCATGCCGACCCAGGTGGTGATGAAGGCGACTCGGCCGCGCAGGTATCCGTCGACGCCGAAGTGCACACCGGCGAGCACTGCGGCGCTCGCGAGCACCGAGCCGAGGAAGGCCGCGAACACGCCCTCCAGGACGAACGGCGTCTGGATGAACCGGTTCGACGCTCCCACCAGGCGCATGATCCCGATCTCCTTGCGTCTCGCGTACGCAGACAGCCTGATCGTGGTGCCGATCAGCAGGATGGCCGCGATCAGCATGAGCACGGCGATGCCGACCGCGATGTAGGTGGCGACGGTGAGGGCCGAGAACAGAGGTTCCAGGTACTGCAGCTGATCCGTCACCTGCTCGACACCGCTCTTGCCGTTGAACGCTTCGACCAGCACCTGAGACTGCGTCGGATCCTTGAGCGTCACGTAGAAGCTCTCCGACATCTGATCGGCGGTGAACAGGCTCGCCTTGTCCTCGCCGAGCTGGTCGACGATGTTGGCGTAGGCCTCGTCCTTGGTCTCGAACCGCACATCGGAGATCAACCGGGCGAGGGCATCGTCCTCGAGCTGCGCATTCACGGCCGCGGTCTGCTCCTCCGAGGCCGCGCCGTCGACGCACTCCGTGGACTCGGACAGAGTCGAGCACATCGACACGACGACCTGGGCGCGCTCCGACCAGTAGGCGCGCATCGTGCCGATCTGCGCCTGCATGAGGATGGCCGCGCCGACGAAGGTCAGCGACACGAAGGTGACCAGCACGACGGAGATGACCATCGAGATGTTGCGGCGAAGGCCGCCGAGCGCTTCCGCCAGGATCAGACCGATTCTCATGAGGTCGGCCCCACTTCGTCGCCGTCATCGGACAGGCCCAGCCGATCGGCGACGCCGAGCTCCGCCACATCGACCTGGGGAAGCACGATCGGGTGGGTGCGAGGGCCCACCGCCGTCGGCTGCTCGGCCTCGGGGGCCGGCTGCGGCTCCGCCGGGGCGGCCTGGGCCTCGGGAGTCTCGGATGCCGTCGGCACGGCATCCGATGTCGTCGCCGCCGCCTTGCGCTGCGCGCTGAGCTCCTCGGTGAGCGCCGCCCTGACCACGGACAGGTCGGCGGTCTGGCGCTGCACCTCCTGCACGGCGGTGAGCGCGGCGGCTGCTGCCGCCCCGCGCACCTCCTCTGGCACGAGACGCGGGATGTTCGAGGTGTCGCCGTATCCGCCGTGCACTTCGTCGCGCACCATCTCGCCGTCGCGGAGTTCGATGACGCGGCGCTGCATCGCATCGACGAACGCAGCTTCGTGCGTCGCCATCAGCACTGTCGTGCCTCCGGCATTGATCCGCGCGAGCAGCTGCATGATGTCGACCGAGGTGCCGGGGTCGAGGTTGCCGGTCGGCTCGTCGGCGAGCAGGACCTGCGGGCGGTTGACCAGGGCGCGGGCGATCGCCACACGCTGTTGCTCGCCGCCGGACAGCTCATGCGGCATCCGCTTCTGCTTGCCATCGAGACCGACCAGGGCGAGCGCCTCCGGCACGGCCTGCTGGATGAACCCTCTCGACGAGCCGGTCACCTGGAGTGTGAACGCCACGTTCTGGAACACCGTCTTCGACGGCAGCAGCCGGAAGTCCTGGAAGACCGACCCGATGTGGCGACGGAAGTAGGGGACCTTGCGATTGGCGAGCGAGCGCAGATCCCGGCCGAGAACCGCGACGCGTCCTGACGTCGGCACCTCCTCACGGAGGATCAGTCGCAGGCAGGTCGACTTGCCCGACCCGGAAGCCCCGACGAGGAAGACGAATTCTCCTCGCTGGACTTCGAAGTCGACGCCGGACAGCGCGGGCCTGGTGGTCCCGCGATAGCGTTTCGTGACGTTCTCGAACCGAATCATGGCGGTACGAGCCTAAGCTCCGCCTCTCCCCTGCCCGCGAGCGACACCCCGCTCACCTGCCTTGCGTCGAGCGTCACTGCTATACATGAACTGCTGATCCGCGCGATCGCGCGGGGACTATTCCGAGGGGGATGCTGATCATGACGACACCTGCTGGCTGGTACGACGACGGCTCAGGGCGGCAGCGCTGGTGGGACGGCACGCAGTGGACGGAGCACTTCGCCCCTGTCGCCGAACCCGAGGTGCCCGCCGCACAGGCTCCCGTGGCCGAGAGCGCAGACGCGAATCCGTTCCAGGCTCCCGAGGAGCAGGCGATCGCGCCCGTTCCGTCCTCACCGGAAGAGGGCGCCGCACCGAGCGCCGAGCCTGCCGCCGAGATCCCCGCTGTTCCCGAGATCCCCGCCGTTCCCGAGGGCTCGTCGTTCGAACAGCCGGGTGCCGACATGTGGGCGCCCGCCGAGGATCAGCCGACGACGCCGTTCGACGCAGCGGCTGCCGAGCAGCCCACGCAGCAGTACGACGCACCCGCCGAACAGCCCACCCAGCAGTACGACGCACCCGCCGAGCAGCCCACGCAGCAGTACGAGGCACCGGCCGAGCAGCCCACGCAGCAGTACGAGGCGCCTGCAGAGCAGCCCGCTCCCCAGTTCGAGGCTCCCGGAGGCGCAGCTCCGACCGCGCCCTTCCCCGGCGATGTTCCCCCGTACGCCGCGCCCGCTCCGACTCCTGGCTACGCCTCGGGCCCCGGATATCCGAGCGCCGCTCCCACGTACCCCGGTGTGCCCCAGGCCCCGGCCTACCCTGCCGCGCCCGGTGCGCAGAGCCCGGCAACCGGCTATCCCGCCGCTGGCGCCGCGCAGCCCCCGTACGGCACGGCCCAGCCCGCGTACGGCACCGCCCCGGGCGCGCCCGCGCCGATGTCGATCCTCGGCCTGATCGGTCTCGGCCTCGCCGCGCTCGGACTCATCCTCTCCTGCATCCCCGTCATGCCGGTGATGGTGGTCGGGTGGATCGCCCTGTTCGCAGGCCTTGTCGTCTCCGTGATCTCCCTGTTCCGAAAGGGTCGCAAGTGGCCCGGCATCACGGGCCTGATCGTGGGCGTGGTCGGCATCATCGTCGCCTTCGTCGTCGCGATCATCTTCTTCGCCACGATGGCATTCAATGAGGCGATCGACGATCTGCCCTCGTCGCCCCCGTCGAGCAGCTCTGAGGACACGCCCAGCGACGATCCGAGCGATGAGCCGACCGACGATGGCACGGCATCCGTCGGGCGCCCCACCGTCGACGAGCTCAAGGCGGGCCTCGCCATGGTCCTCGAGGAGTCGGGAAGCGAGCCTGGCGACTACACCGACGAGGAGATGACCTGCCTCGCGCAGGCCTTCGTGGATTCCGATCTCAGCGACGAGACGCTGCAGAAGATCGCCGGCGGAACGGGTGTCTTCGATGACGTCGAGGCGGCATCCGGCTTCCTCGAGGTCTACGCCGACAACCTCGGCACCTGCCTGCTGGGTTGATGACCCCGCGATGAGAGGACTGATCCTCTGAACGAGAAAGGCCCCGCGATCTCTCGCGGGGCCTTTCTCAATCGATCAGTCCTCTTCTTTGCGCTTGCGCCAGCGGATGCCGGCCGAGATGAAGCCGTCGAGATCGCCGTCGAACACGGCAGCCGGGTTGCCCGACTCGTGGCCGGTGCGCAGGTCTTTGACGAGCTGCTGCCCGTAGAGGAAGTAGGAGCGCATCTGGTCGCCCCAGCTCGCCGTGATGTTGCCGGCGAGTTCTTTCTTCTTCGCGGCTTCCTGCTCCTTCTGCAGCAGCAGCAGGCGCGTCTGGAGCACGCGCATCGCGGCCGCACGGTTCTGGATCTGCGACTTCTCGTTCTGCATCGAGACGACGATGCCGGTCGGAAGGTGCGTCAGGCGGACGGCGGAGTCGGTCGTGTTGACCGACTGACCGCCGGGGCCGGACGAGCGGAACACGTCGACGCGGATGTCGCTCTCGGGGATGTCGACCTCGGTCGCCTCCTCCATGAGCGGGATGACCTCGACGGCGGCGAAGGAGGTCTGCCGTTTGTCGGCGGAGCCGAAGGGGCTGATGCGCGCGAGTCGGTGCGTGCCCGCCTCGACCGAGATGGTGCCGAATGCGTAGGGCGCGTCGATCTCGAACGTGGCCGACTTGATGCCCGCGCCCTCGGCGTACGAGGTGTCCATCACCTTGACGGGGTACTTGTGGCGCTCCGCCCAGCGCAGGTACATGCGCATGAGCATCTCGGCGAAGTCTGTGGCGTCGTCGCCGCCCGCACCCGATCGGATCGTGATGATGGCGCTGCGCTCGTCGTACTCGCCGTCCATCAGCGTCTGCACTTCGAGCTGGTTGATCACGTCGGTCAGCGTGGCGAGCTCGACACGAGCCTCGTTCGCCGACTCCTCGTCGCCCATCTCGTTCGCGAGCTCGACGAGGACCTCCAGATCGTCGAGCCTGCTGCCGATCGCCTCGATGCGCGCGAGCGTCGACTGGCGGTGGCTCAGCGCGCTGGTCACCTTCTGAGCCCGCTCGGTGTCGTCCCAGAGATCTGGGGCACCGGCCTCTTCACTCAGGCGGGCGATTTCGGAACGGAGCGTCTCGACATCGATGACCTCGCGGATGTCACCGTAGGTGAGTCGCAGGGCCTGGATGTCGGCGGAGAGATCGAGTTCGAGCATGGCCTCCCCAGCCTACTCTGCCGAGTAGAGTCGCAGTGATGAGCAGTGCATCGGCGGTCCTGAAGAAGTTCGGGCCCATGGTGTACCTGCCGACCGTGATGTTCTCCCTCGGCGAGGGCGCGGTCATCCCGCTGATCCCGGTCGTGGCGTCGCGCATGGGCGCCGACATCGCTCTCGCCGCCCTGATCTCCTCGGCGCTCGTGGTCGGTCAGCTGTGCGGCAACCTGCCGGCGGGGTGGGCCGTGTCGCGCATCGGCGAGCGCTTCACGATGGTGATCGCGGGCATCGTCGCGATCGCCGCGGGAGTGGCGATGGTGTTCGCCGCGTCACCGGGCGTGCTCGCGGCATCCGTCTTCGTCCTGGGATTCTGCGCCGCGGCCTTCGGCCTCGCCCGGCATGCCTTCATGACGACCCGCGTGCCCCTCGTCTTCCGTGCCAGAGCACTGTCGCTGCTGGGCGGCAGCTTCCGCCTGGGCGTCTTCATCGGCCCGTTCGTGGCCGCGGGTCTGCTGCAGCTCTTCGGCTCGGAGTCGGCCGCGTTCTGGTTCTTCCTCGCGTGCCTGGTCGTGATGGTGCTGCTCGTGCTGTTCGGGCCCGACCCGGAGAAGACGGTCCCGGTCCCGGCTGCGGTCTGGCAGGCGGAGGACTCCGGTGAGGCCGTGAGCGGATCGATCCCGACGATCGAGCGGGCAGGCGTCTTGCGCACGATGTGGCTGCAGCGCGCGGTTCTCGGCCGCCTCGGCATCGCGGCCGCATCGCTGTCGGCGGTCCGCAGCGCCCGGCAGGTGCTGCTGCCGCTGTGGGGCATCTCCCTCGGGCTGGATGCCTCGACGATCGCTCTCGTGGTCGGCGTCTCCGGCGCGATCGACTTCGCGCTGTTCTACGCCAGCGGACAGGTCATGGACCGATTCGGGCGCCTCTGGGCCGCGATGCCCGCCATGGTGCTGATGGGCGGGGGCTTCCTCGCACTGTCGTTCACGCACGACGGCTCGGCCGCCGTGCTGTGGTTCGGCATGCTCGCCGCCGTGCTCGGCGTGGGCAACGGCCTGTCCAGCGGAATCCTGCTCACGCTCGGCGCCGACGTCGCCCCCAAGAGCGAGCCCGCGGCCTTCCTCGGGTCATGGCGGACGCTGACGGATGCCGGGGGCGCGATCGCTCCGCTGCTGATCTCGGGGGTGGTCGCCGCGGCATCGCTGCCCGTCGCCGCGGCGGTCATGGGCGTGGTGGGCGTCGCCGGCGCGGCCGGGTTCCTGCGGTGGATCCCCATGTTCGTGCCGATCGAGAAGAAGCCGGGCGATGACGCTCGCGGCTGATGTGCGGCGGCTCGTCGTGTCGTTCGCGCCCCGATCAGAGCACGATGAGGCAGCCGCGGCCGACTTCGCCGCCCACTTCCCCGATGACCACGGCCCCGTGTTCCGTGACGACGGGCCGAGTCATGCGACCGCCTCGGCCTTCGTCTTCGATGCGACGCTCACGCACACGCTGCTCGTCTTCCATGGGAAGGGGCGGTTCTGGGTGCAGCCCGGCGGTCACCTCGAAGACGCGGATACCTCGATTGCGAATGCCGCGCTGCGCGAACTCCGTGAGGAGACGGGGATCACGGCGTCCGTCACCGAGCCGCTCCTCTACGACCTCGACCACCACTCCCTGTCGTCGGCCTTCGGCCGGTGCGCCTCACATCTCGACATCGGGGTCGCCGTCGTCGTGCCGTTCTCCGACGCGCTCACGGTGAGCGACGAGTCGGAGGATGTGCGCTGGTGGCCGCTCGACGCGCTGCCCGGCGACGTGCCTGAGCAGTTCGATCGGCGCATCCGAGCGGTGCTCGAACGTCTCGGAAGCCGCCGGGCGAATGCGGCACTCAGCCCAGAATCACCTGAGCTTCACTGAAGAACTCGGCGACGGCGTCGTCGACGGTCTTGGTGCCGAGGCCCAGCTCCTTGCCGAGATCCCAGAACTTCTGCTCGAGCGAGCCGTAGCCGACGACGGCCGCCGGCGGAGCGTCGCCGATGCGGTCCTGGACGGACTCGATGTAGTCGGCGACCTGCTTGTCGGGTCCTTCGAGCGTCGTCCCGTCGAGCTTGCTGCTCGATGCGGGGAAACCCAGCGTCGTTCCGAAGATCTCCCCGGCCTCCGGGCTGTTGACGATGAAGTCGAGGAAGATCGCGGCGGCCTCCGGGTGCTCGGTGTTCGCAGAGATCGCGATCTGCAGACCGCCCTGTCGGTAGAGGTCCTTCGCGTCGGGGTCGTCGGTGGGCGGTGCCACGATCGAGATCGAGGAGGCCCCGGAGTCGGCGAGGTAGCCGCCGAGGAAATTGCTCCAGCTCATCTCGCTGGCCGTCTGGGCCGAGCCGAAGCCGGAGATCGGGCTGAGCTCCTCGAGCCGCTGCTGCGGGATCGTGATGCCGTCGCGCAGGTCTGCTCCCGAGTTCCAGAAGTCGGTCAGCTCCTTCTCTGTGAAGCCGAGCTCGCCATCCTCGGTGTAGAGGTTCTTGCCCTCGGCGCGCAGCTGGAGTTCGAAAAGCTGGATGCGCTGCGTGTAGTCGGTGCCTCCGAAGGGCGCTCCCCCGGTGGCATCCGTGACGGACGCCATCCAGTCGTTGAACTCCTCGTAGCTCTGACCGCCCTCCGGCGCCTCGATGCCCGCCTGCGCCAGGAGGTCGTCGTTGACGAAGTTCGCCCAGAGGCTGAAGCCGGTCGGCAGCGAGTACTGCGTGCCGTCGAGGCGGCCGGTCGCCAGAAGCGCGTCTTCGAACGTCGTGAAGTCGATGTGGTCCTTGACCGTGTCGAGGTCGAGGACGTTGCCCGTCTCGCCGTACTGGCGCAGGTAGCTGTCGGAGAACTGGAACACGTCGGGCAGGCTGCCGCTCGCGGCCTCGGTCTGGCGCTTCTCCCAGTAGCTCGGGAAGTCGGTGAAGCTCGAGTTGATCGTGATGTTCGGATACTCCTCGTTGAACTTCTCGATCAGCTGGTCGTATCGACTCGCCCTGTCGTCGTTGCCCCAGAACGCGAAGTCGAGGGTGACCTTCTCATCGGGGTCGAACGCGCTGGGCGACGCTGTCTCTGCGGCGGTACAGGAGGCCAGTACGAGCATGGATGCGGCGGCAAGGGCAGCCGTGGCGATGGTGCGCGTGCGGAACATCTTCGTCCTTCCCCGTCCGTGGGGACGAGATCAGTGCAGGGCGCGTCGGGAAAACGCTTCCCGCTCACCGTAGACGTGCTGCGGATTGGACCGCAAGACTTTTTTGAAACGATTCGGCGTTCGGCGGCCGGGACGGCTGCGTTCATCGCAGCGCCGTGCGGCTGGTCCCTCTGGCCTCCAGCGGCACACCATCGGGCACGAAGGGACTCAGCAGGGGCGGATGCCAGACACCGGCCACGACCACGCGCGCCGACACACCATCCGGAGTGCCCGCACTCACGAGTGTGGCGCCGGCGGGAAGCGCCTCGAGCAGCGCCTCCACCTGCTCGAGCACTCCCGCGTCGGTGAGCTCAGCCCGCGCCCCCGATCCGTCGATCGTGAGCGAGAAGCCGTCAGCCCCGGCGAGCGCCGCGGAGTCCGCGACGGAATCCAGACGTTTCTGGGTGATGTAGAGGTCGGTCGCGCAGACGCACACGAAGATCACCGCGATCGCAAGAAGCGCATACCCGAGCGCGAGCAGCAGCACGCTGCCCTCGTCATCGGGATCGCTGTCCGGCATCCTCTCCCCCATCTTCACCCTCCTCCCCACAGTCGCGAGATCTTCTGCACGGCAGACGCCTCGACGGGTATCGCCGTGGAGCGATCGAGCCCGAACAGGTCGGGCATCAGGGGCAGCGGGACTCGCGTCAGCACCGTGATAGTGACGGTGGCGCCCGCGGTCGGACAGTCCGACCGGGCAGGCGCGCACGACATAGTGATCTCGACGTCATCCGCATCGAGACCGTACTCGTCGACGATGCCAGCAAGCACCTGTTCGCTGCGCGCGAGAGCGGTCTCCGCATCCGGTGCCAGCGAGATCACTCGAGCGGTATGCCTGGCTGCGGCCTCGACGCCGAGGGTCTGCTCCTGGATGATACCCAGAGCCGAGATCAGATAAACCAGGGGCACGAGCAGGATCAGCCCGACCGTGATGAACTCGAGAGCCGCCGAGCCTTCGTCATCCGTCACCCAGCGATTCCACCGGCGCATGCGCTTCCACCTCCAACGCGTACGGCAGGCCGACGAGCCCGATGATCGGCAGGGTCGTGCGCACATGCACCTCGATGATCTGCTGGCCGTTCTCATCCGTCGTCGCCACGGTGACGTCTTCCGCGTACGACCCGCCCACCGCCCTCGTGATCGCCAGCCGTGTGCGCTCGGCCCCCTCTTCGGGCGCGGTGTCGGCGAGCGCGGCGTAGTACGCTCCTTCGACCGCCGCGTCGTGCACGACGTTGCGGACGTACGTGGCCAGAGCGAGCTGCAGCACCGCGAGCGTCAGCAGCGTGAGCAAGGTGCCCACGAGCACGAACTCCACAGGGCTCGAACCCCGCTCGTCCGCGAGCTCCCGACGCAGTCGCATGAGGCCTCAGAGTCCGGAGACCCGTTCGATGGCCTGCTGGAACAGTTCGCTGAGCGCCGGCCCGGCGACTGCCCAGATGACCACCACGAGGCCGGCGGTCATCAGAGTCACGAGAACCCAACCCGGCACGTCGCCGGCGTCATCGTCGGCGAGGTCGGCCACCCAGCCGGCGGTGTGCTTCCACCAGTGTCGGAGTGTCGTCATGGTCGTCCTTTCGTGAAGCGCTCAGCCGATGCCGAGTCGCAGGATGAAGAGTCCCGGCCAGACGGCGAACAGGACCGAGAGCGGCAGGATCAGGAAGACCAATGGCAGGAGCATGAAGATCTCCTTGCGTCCGGCCTGTTCGATCAGCGTGCGCTTCGCGTCTTCGCGCGCATCGCCGGCCTGCGCGTGCAGCACCCCGGCGAGCGGCGCTCCGTGCTCGAGTGCGGCGATCACCTGGTCGACCGCGCGCGAGAGGCCGGGCAGCTGCAGCCGGCCCGACATCTCCGAGAGCGCCTCGGCCAGGCCGGATCCGGTTCCGACGGCCAGCACCACCTGCCGCAGTTCGGCGGTGAGCTCTCCTGAGCCGATCGCAGCCACCCGGCGCAGTGCGTCGAGGAAACCCTCTCCCGCCGAGAGGCACAGGGCCAGGAACTCGAGCGTCGTCGGCAGCTCGTCGGTCAACCGCATCCGCCGGGCCTTCGCCCTCGCAGTGAGCTGCATGTCGTAGACGACCGCGCCTGCGGCGCCGCACAGCAGCGGAAGGAGCACGACGGGTGCCGACATGCGTCCGGCGATGACGAGAACCACCAGCAGGACAGCGCCCGCACCGATCCCGGCGAGCGCCCAGCCCAGCTGCCGGCCGCGGAACGCCGCCGCGTCCATCGCGACCCCGGCCTGCGAGAGACGGTGCCGCAACGCGTCCCCTCCCCCGAGCATCCGCTCGAAGGCGGCCTTGGCCCGCTGCCACAGAGTGCGCCCCGTGATGGGCAAGGTGCCGACGCGGGGAAGAGCCGATGCCGGCAGTCGCGCGTCATCGACGACATCGCGGACATACGGGGCGATGCGCGCTGTCAGAGAGATCGCGCGCCACCTCGGCAGGGCCGCGAGGATGCTGAGCACTCCGCCGGCGAACGCCCCGCCGATGAGGATCGCGATGGCGATATGCGTGATTCCGCTCATCCGAACCACCGCCCCGGCTCCGGCAGCCGCCCGATGCGGATCATCACCCGGTAGGCGATCACCGAGACGGCTGCGCCGATACAGATCACCAAAACGCCTTCGGGCGTGCCGTACGCATCGGCGCCTTCGGGCCTCATCACCAGCAGACCGAGGATCACCCAGGGAGCGACGGCTCCGAGCACGGCCGCTCCCCTGATCCAGGACTGCCGCGCCTCGACCTCGCCGCGCAGCGCCGCGTCGGCTCTCACTGACGACGACAGCGCCCGCAGCACATTCGTGAGCTCAGTCCCTCCGACCTGGCGAGCCATCCGCAGAGTCTCGATCATGCGATCGGCGATCGGGTCGGCGAGTGTCGTCTTCAGCCGGTCGAGGCTCGAGTCGAAGCGCCCCGTCGAATGCAGATCGCGAGCGAACACGATGAACGCCGGGCGCAGCATCGACGGCGCGGAATCGGCGAGCCCTGCGACGGCGTCGGGCAGTGACAGTCCGACGCGGATGGACGCGATGAGCAGATCGCACACGTCGGGCCAGAGCTGCCTGCGGGCCTTCCGCAGCCGCAGCCGTCTCGATCGCAGGTAGAGAATCGGCGCCCACCCGCCGGAGAGCCCGGCGAGCACTGCGAGTGCCGGCAGCCCGGTCAGCAGCCACACGACGGATGCCGCGGTGAGCGCGGCCACGACGATCACGACCACGATCGTGCGAGGAGCGACGGAGGGGAGCCCTGCTTCCTCGATCAGTCTGACCAGACGGCCTCGGGGCCCCGCGCTCGCGGTTCGCTCACGACGGGGCCATAGCCAGGGCGACAGGCACAGCAGGATTCCCGCGGCAAGCATCGCGCCGAGCAGAGTGCTCATCACCCCACCTCCATCTGGCGGAGATCGCCCCGCGTGAGTGAATCGTCATGAAGGTAGATCGGCCGCGTGACGATCCGCCCATCGACGACCTCCCCTGTGGGTGCGATCACCTCGTGCACGCGTCGGGTGCCGTCGGCGTCGCGACCGCAGTGCACGACCAGGTCGATCGACGACGCAAGGGCGGGGGCGATGAAGGAGCGGTCGATGTTCCGGCCGGCGAGGAGGGGAAGCAGAGCCAGCTTCTCGAGCGCCTCCGCCGCCGAGTTCGCGTGCACCGTGGCCGCCCCGGGCACGCCCGTGTTGAGCGCCAGCACGAGATCGAGGGCCTCGGCGTCGCGGACCTCTCCGACGACGAGGCGGTCGGGCCGCATACGCAGCGCCTCCTTCACCAGACGACGCAGGGTGATCTCCCCAGAACCCTCGAGGCTCGCCTGCCGTCCCTGGAGCGCGACGAGGTCGGGGCCGTCGACAGCGAGCTCGAACGTCTCCTCCACTGTGATGATGCGCTGCTGATCTGCGCATCCGTGCAGCAGCGCTCCGAGCAGAGTCGTCTTACCCGCGTGGGTGGCGCCGGAGACGATCACGCTCCGCCCCTCGCGCATCGCCCGCCGAAGCGTGGTCGCCAGCGCTTCAGGCATCGCCCCCTGCACCGTCAGCGCCTCCAGAGTCCGGTACATCGGCAGGAACTTGCGGATGTTGACGGCCCAGGAGCCCCGCACGACGTCGGCGATCGCGACATGCAGCCGCGAACCGTCCGGCAGCGAGGCATCGACGAACGGCTGGCTGATGTCGACCCGCCGGCCTGTGGTCTGCAGCATCCGCTCGACCAGATCGCGCAGCATCGCGTCGGTCATGCGCAGGTCGATGCGCTGGGCGACGCCGCCGCGGGCGATGTGCACACGATCGGGCCCGTTCAGCCACACCTCCTCGATGGTCGGGTCGTCGAGCAGCGGCTGCAGCACTCCGAAGCCGCTCACCGCGGCGAGCACGTCGCGCACGCAGCCGATCTCGTCGTCGATCATCGGCTCTCCGCGAGACAGCGCCGCGTCGTTGAAGCGGCGCACCTCGGCGAGCGCGACGTGCCGGGCGGCATCGGCATCCACCGAAGGATCGGTCCCCTCCGCGCGCAGTCGCAGCCGCACGCGCTCGGCGACCACGATGGACGGATGACTCACCGGAGCATCATCGCAAGAATCGCCGCACGGCCTCGGAAGTTATCCACAGGCGCTGATCAGGCGGATGCTCAGGATCGTCATCGTCGCCGATCAGTAGACTGAATCCACCGCGCGGGAGTGGTGAAATTGGCAGACACGCAGGATTTAGGTTCCTGTGCCCCAGGGCGTGTGGGTTCAAGTCCCACCTTCCGCACAGTTCGGTCGCGCAACCAGTGCACCGACCTCTGACCGCCGCACACCTTTCTACGACGGGACACCATGCACCACGCCGCCCTCATCCCCTGGCTCGACCCCGCCACCATCATCGGCAACGCCGGGCCGTGGGCGCTCCTCGTGGTGTGCTTCATCATCTTCGCTGAGACCGGTCTGCTCGTGGGCTTCCTGCTGCCGGGCGACACGCTGCTCGTGATCTCGGGGCTCTTGTCGCACACATCCGCCGCGCTGCCGCACGGTGTCTTCGGCATCAACGTCTGGATCGTGGCGCTGCTCATCGGGCTCTCGGCGTTCGTGGGCGGTGAAGTGGGCTACCTCATCGGGCACAAGGGCGGTCCGGCCGTGTTCGAGAGCAAGGAGTCCGGGCTCTTCAGCAAGAAGAACGTCGAGCGCACGAACGCTTTCTTCGAGCGCTTCGGCGGTCTCACCGTGATCCTCGCCCGCTTCGTGCCTATCGTGCGCACCTTCGCCCCGGTCGCCGCCGGCGTCGGCCACATGCCGTGGCGCCGCTATACGCTGTACAACCTGATCGGCGCGATCCTCTGGGGCTTCGGGCTGACGATGTTCGGCTACGTGATCGGGTTCATCCCCTGGCTCGCTCATTTCGTCGAGAGCTACATCGACCTGATCCTGCTCGCCGCCGTCGGCGGCACCGCCCTCGTCACGCTCTGGCACTACCTCTCCGAGCGCTACAAGGCCAAGAAGGCCCAGGCTGCGGGCGAAGACGTGGTCACCGACGCGGCCGAGGCGAACGCTCTGGCTCTCGACCTCGACGGCGACGACACGAAGAAGTGAGGCCGGTCGGCTCAGCCGGCTTTCTTCTTCGTCGACCGCTTCTTGGGCTTCTCCTCGGCTTCGGCTCCGCCTGAGCGCGACTCCTTCGAGCGCGCGACGCTGGCCCGCAGGGCCTCCATGAGGTCGATGACCTCGCCGCCCTCGGCTCCGGCATCCGCTTCTGCGAAGGTCTCGGCCGCGTCGAACGTGTCGCCCGCCTCGATCTTGGCGTCGATGAGGGTCCGCAGCTCCTTCTGGTACTCGTCGACGTACTCCTCCGGGTCGAAGTCGCTGGAATAGCTGTCGACCAGAGACGACGACAGCTCCAGCTCCTTCTTCGAGATCCGCACGTCTTCGTCGAGCACCGGGAACTCGGCCTCGCGCACCTCGTCCGCCCACAGCAGCGTCTGCAGCACGAGAACCTTGCCGCGCACGCGGAGCGCCGCGAGCCGGGTCTTCTGCCGCAGCGTGAACCGCACGATCGCGGTGCGGTCGGTCTGCTCGAGCGTCTTGCGCAACAGCACGTACGCCTTCGGCGACTTCGAATCCGGCTCGAGATAGTACGGCTTGTCGAGGGTCAGCAGATCGACCTGCTCGCTGGGTACGAACTCGACGACGTCGATCTCGCGGCTCTTCTCCGCAGGAAGGGACGCGAGGTCATCCTTCGTGAGAACGACGGTCTGCTCGCCGTCGACGTAGGCGCGGTCGATGTCGGCGTAGGCCACGGTCTCGCCGCAGACCTCACAGGTGCGCTGATAGCGGATGCGCCCGCCGTCCTTCTCGTGCACCTGATGCAGCGGCACATCGTGATCCTCGGTGGCGGAGTACACCTTCACCGGCACGTTCACGAGACCGAAGGTCAGCGCGCCCTTCCAGATCGTTCTCATCACACAAGTAGACACCAGTCACACCCGTCACGACCAGCCCCTTGACTACGCTGTGGTCATGGTCGCAGACGGTCAGGTGGTTCAGGTCGGAGGGCGCCGCCTGCGCGTGACCAATCTCGAGAAGGTCGTCTATCCCGAGACGGGCACGACCAAGGGCGAGATCATCGGCTACTACTCGCAGATCGCTCCGCTCCTGCTGCCGCTTCTCGCCGGTCGCCCTGTCACGCGCAAACGCTGGGTCGACGGCGTCGGGACGACGGATGCTCCGGCCGAGGCGTTCTTCACGAAGCAGCTCGAACGAGGTGCGCCGTCATGGGTGCCACGCCAGGAGATCATGCACTCCGACGGGCCCAAGGAGTATCCGCTCGTGGACGACGTGCCCACCCTGGTCTGGCTCGCGCAGATCGCCGCGATCGAGCTGCACGTCCCGCAGTGGCGCTTCGATGCCGACGGTCTGCCGGGCAAGCCGGATCGGCTCGTGCTCGACCTCGACCCCGGGCCCGGCGTCGGTCTCGCCCAGTGCGCCGAGGTCGCGAGGATCGCCCGTGGCATCCTGACCGGCATGGGCCTCGATCCCGTCCCTGTGACGAGCGGAAGCAAGGGGATCCACCTGTACGCGGCGCTCCCCGGCGCGCAGACGAGCGCGGAGATCTCGGCGGTCGTGAAGGAGCTCGCCCGCATGATCGAGTCCGACCATCCCGATCTCGCGACGAGCGTGATGGCGAAGGTGCAGCGCGGTGGAAAGGTCTTCCTCGACTGGAGCCAGAACAACGGCAAGAAGACGACGATCTCCCCGTACTCCCTGCGCGGCCGCGCGCACCCCTGGGTCGCGGCTCCGCGCACCTGGGAAGAGCTCGACGATCCGGCTCTGCGTCAGCTCTCGATGCACGAGGTGCTCGAGCGGATGGCCGACGGCATCGATCCGATGTCCGCACTTCATCCCCGCGACGATCAGCTGCTCGATGCGTACCGCAGCAAGAGAGACGCAGAGCGCACGCCCGAGCCGATGCCCGAGCGGGCGGCCCCCTCCTCAGCCGGCGAGACGCGACGCTTCGTCATCCAGGAGCATCACGCGCGTCGCCTGCACTACGACCTTCGCATCGAGGACCGCGGGGTCCTCGTGAGCTGGGCGGTTCCCAAGGGCGTGCCCGAGACCAGCGGCCGCAACCACCTCGCGGTGATGACCGAGCCGCACCCGATGGAGTACCTGACCTTCGCGGGCACGATTCCCGCGGGCGAGTACGGCGCGGGCGAGATGACGGTGTGGGACACCGGAGTCGTCGAACTCGAGAAGTGGCGCGACGACGAGGTGATCGGCACCTTCGTCGGACGCGAGGGCGGACCGTTGGGCAGCGCCCGCCTCGCGCTGATCCGCACCGAAGGCGAGGGCGAGAAGTCCTCGTGGCTGCTTCACCGGATGAAGGACGGCTCCGACCGGCGCCAGCGGCGCCCTCATCCGAAGCCGTCACCGGCATCCGCCTCCTCGGCCGAGCCGACGCTGAGCCCGATGCTCGCCGAGAACGGCACCCCGGCCCGCGCCAAGTCCGTCAACGCGAAGCCGTGGGTCGAGGTGAAGTGGGACGGAATCCGCGCGATCGGCACGTGGGCAAACGGACGGATGCTGCTGCATGCCCGCAGCGGCACCGACATCACCGCCCGGTACCCCGAGCTGACGGCCGACGGGGCGCCGCACCTCCCGGCGGACGAGGCGGTCATCGACGGCGAGATCGTCGCCTTCGACGACCGCGGCCGCCCCAGCTTCTCGCGGCTCCAGAACCGCATGCACCTGACCAAGCCGCGCGAGATCGAACGCGAGGTGGTGCGCACGCCCGTCGTCTACATCGCGTTCGATCTGCTGCGCCTCAACGGGCACGACCTCACCGGTCTGCCGCTCGAACAGCGGCGCTCGCTGCTCGAAGACGTGACGGCCGGCCTGGACGCTCCTGTCCAGACGCCGCCCGTGTTCGACGACGTCGATGCGGCCCTCGCCGCGAGCAGCGAGTTCGGCCTCGAAGGCGTGGTCGTGAAGGACCGTTCGTCGCGCTACCGCCCGGGGCAGCGGTCGCCCGCATGGGTGAAGCTCAAGAACACCCTGATGCAGGAGGTCGTGATCGTCGGCATCCGGCCAGGCAAGGGTGACCGAGAGGGAACGATCGGTTCGCTGCTCCTCGCCGTTCCGTCCCCCGCCGGCCTCCGCTATGTCGGACGGGTCGGCACGGGTTTCACCGATCGGATGCTGCGCGACCTGCTCGCACAATTGTCGCCGCTGCGGGTTCCGAAGGCGCCGCTCGACGGCGTGCCCGCGCTCGACGCCTCGGACGCGCAATGGGTGCGGCCCGAGCTCGTCGGTGAGGTCGAGTTCGGCAACTGGACGCCGGACGGCATCCTCCGGCACTCCCGCTGGCGGGGGCTGCGGCCCGACAAGACGCCGGCCGAGGTCGCCGTCGAGTCCTAGGCGCGGGTCAGTCGACGATCGCACCCGCGGTGAGGTTCGCGATCACTCCGGTCATCGAGCGGGCCCGGTCCGACGCCGCGAATGCCAGATACTCAGCGACCTCGTCGAGCACCGGGAGCCTACCCAGCGCCGTTGCGCCTGCGAGTCCGTCCAGCCAGTCGCTCAGCGGCAGACCGCCCGCTTCGGCCACGCGGCCGAACATCCGCCCGGTGTACGACGTCGCGACCGCGTCGGACATCGCGTGCGGACGCACGCACACCACCCTGACCCCGTCGGGACCGAGCTCTCCGGCGAGCGCCCGCGAGAAGCCCTCCAGGCCGGCGGACTGGGCAGCGTTCCCGATGAGCCCTCGTCCCGACAGCCGCGCACCGGGCGTCGAGATCGTCAGCAGCACGCCGGACCTCTGCGCGATCATGTGCCGTGAGGCGGCCTTCGCGGTGATGAAGTTCGTCTGCAGGTAGCGGGCGACCGGGAACAGGAAGTCGTCCACGGCGGTGTCCGTGATCGCCAGCCCTTGCACGTGATCGAACCCCACCGCGTTGAGGGCGATGTCGACGCTGCCGGCCGTCGCGGCCACGTCGTCGATGTGCCGGTCGACCGCCTCCTGATCCATCGCGTCGACCACATCGACCGAGACCTCGGCTCCTTGCCGCCGCGCACCCTCGGCCGCCGATTCGAGTCGTGGCAGCGAACGCCCGGCGAGGAAGACGCGGGCGCCCTCTCGCGCGAACACGCGCGCCGCCGCTGCCCCGATCGAGCCGCCTCCGCCGTGGATCACGGCCACCTTGTTCTCCAGCAACATGTCTTTCCTCCGAGCGTCATCGAGTAGTGCAACCCCATAGTTGCACTACTCGATGATCAGATGCAACCCGGAGATTGCATTATGGAGTCAGGCGTGATGCGGCTCACAGTCCGACTGCTCGGCCGGCTCGATCTGGAACGTCGAGTGCTCCACGTCGAAGTGCTCTGCGAGGCACGACTGCATGTCGGCGAGCAGCCTCGCCGAACGCCCGCTCTCGAACAGCTGCGGCGCCACGCTCACGTGCGCCGTGAAGACCGGGGCGCCGCGAGTGAGCTGCCACACGTGGACATCGTGCACGCCGACGACGCCCTCATAGCCCAGCAGGTGCGCGCGGATCTCACTCACCGCCGTGCCCTTCGGGGCCGACTCCGCCAGCACGGAGAACACCTCTCGCAGCAGCGAGATCGCCCGCGGGATGATCATGACCGCGATGAGCATCGACGCGATCGCATCCGCCGGCATCCATCCGGTCGCCACGATCACGATGGCCGCGACGATCACCATCGCCGAGCCGATCAGATCGCCCATCACCTCGAGATAGGCACCCCGCACGTTCATGCTCGTGCGCTGCGCGCGGCTGAGCAGCCACATCGAGACGCCGTTGGCGACGAGTCCGACCGCCGCGACGACGAGCATGAGCCCGCCCGCCACCTCGGTCTCCCCGGGGTTCACGAGCCGCAGAACCGCCTCGACGCCGACCCATCCGGCGAGCGCGATCAGGATCACGGCATTGATCAGCGCGCCGAACACCTCGGCGCGCTGATAGCCGAAGGTGCGACGATCGTCTGCGGGGCGTGCGGCCACGGAGGCCGCGATCAGAGCGATCACGAGCGCCGAGGCGTCGGTGAACATGTGTGCGGCGTCGGCCAGCAGCGCCAGCGAACCGGTGAGAACGGCCCCCACGACCTGCACGACCATGATGGCCGCTGTGAGGCACAGCGAGATCGCCAGCAGGCGACGGTGGCCTGCCGCGCGGATGCCGCCTGATGCGGGCGCGTGATCGTGCATATGACCAGGCTAGACCGGCCCCCGGCCGCCATAGGGCCGTTTGGCCTAGTCGGGAAGGGTAACGATTCTCAGTAGCGGCTACAGGGTCGCGAGCAGCGGCACGAGCTCGGCGAACGCCCGCGCGCGATGCGACTGGGACTGCTTCTCCTCGGCGGTGAAATCGCCCACAGTGCGCTCCTGCCCTGCGGACTGTCCCTCGGGGATGAAGATCGGGTCGTAACCGAATCCCCCGCCGCCGGACGCCTGGTGCGCCAGACGACCGGGCCACTTCCCGACGACCACGTGCTCCGCGCCGCCGGGCGTCACCAGTGCGATCGTCGAGTTGAAGTGCGCCGCACGATGCGGGTCGGCGATGTCGCGCAGCTGGTCGAGCAGCAGCTCGAGGTTGGCTGCGGCATCCTTGCGCTGTCCCGCCCAGTACGCCGAGAACACTCCGGGCGATCCCCCGAGCACGTCGACACAGATGCCGGAGTCGTCGGCGAGGGCAGCGAGCCCCGTGTGCGCAGCCGCGGCACGTGCCTTGATGAGGGCGTTCTCCGCGAAGGTCACGCCGTCCTCGACCGGCTCCGGCCCGTCGTAGCCGACGATCTCGAGGTCCGGCCGCACCTGGGCGACGATCTGCTGGAACTCCGCCACCTTGTGCGGGTTGTGCGTGGCGAGGACCACTTTCATCGCTGGATCCCTGAGCCCGTGGAAGGGTCGAGGGCCTTGAGCTGGAGGTCCTTCAGGTCGGCGCAGCCGGCGACGCCGAGGTCGAGCAGGGCGTCGAGCTCGCGCTTGTCGAAGGGCGCGCCCTCTGCGGTTCCCTGCACCTCGACGAAGAGACCGCGACCGGTGACGACGACGTTCATGTCGGTCTCGGCGCGCACGTCCTCGACGTATGCCAGATCGAGCATGGGCTCGCCGTCGATGATGCCGACGGAGACCGCGGCGACGGAGTCGAGCAGCGGCTTCGAGTTCTTCCCGATGAACTTCTTCTCGCGCCCCCACTCGATCGCATCCGCCAGCGCGACGTAGGCGCCCGTGATCGCCGCGGTGCGGGTTCCGCCATCGGCCTGCAGCACGTCGCAGTCGATCACGATCGTGTTCTCGCCGAGTGCCTTGGTGTCGACCACGGCGCGCAGAGCACGGCCGATCAGACGCGAGATCTCGTGCGTGCGGCCGCCGATGCGGCCTTTCACGCTCTCACGGTCGTTGCGGCTGTTCGTCGCGCGGGGCAGCATGGCGTACTCGGCGGTGACCCAGCCCTTGCCCTTGCCGGTGAGCCAGCGGGGAACGCCGTTCGTGAAGGATGCCGTGCACAGCACCTTCGTGCCGCCGAAGCTGATCAGGGCAGAGCCCTCGGCGTGCGCGCTCCAGCCGCGTTCGATCGTGATCTCGCGGAGCTGGTCGGTGGCGCGGCCGTCGGCGCGGACGATGGATGACATGGGCTTCCTTCTGTTGGGGTGGGGGTCAGAGAGCGTCGATGACGGATGCCGGCAGGTCGATGACCCCGGTCTGCACGAGCTGCACGTCGCGCACCTCGTGGCCCATCAGGCGGTTGGCGAGAGCCGTGAACTCGGCGGTCGAGTCGCCGGTCGCCTCGTAGACGTACGTCGCGTTCGCGTCGGGAGAGGCGAGCTGATCGGCGCGCACGAGCTGGCGGTACACGTCGCCCGCGGTCTCGTCGTCGCTCGAGACGAGCGTTACGCCCTCCCCCATCACGTAGCTGATCGCTCCGCGCAGGAACGGGTAGTGCGTGCATCCGAGCACGAGCGTGTCGACGCCGGCATCGCGCAGCGGCGCCAGATACTCCTCTGCCACGGCCAGCACCTCGGGCGTCCCGGTGATCCCCGCCTCGACGAACTCGACGAAACGCGGGCAGGCCGCGGTGAAGACCTCGAGCCGCTCGTTCACCTCGAGCATGTCCTGGTAGGCGCGCGACCCGATCGTGCCGACCGTGCCGATCACGCCGACCCGCCCGTTGCGCGTGGTGGACACGGCCCGGCGCACGGCCGGCCCGATCACCTCGACGACCGGGACGTCGTACCGCTCACGCGCATCGCGGAGCATGGCGGCGGATGCCGTGTTGCATGCGATCACGAGCATCTTGACGCCCTGGTCGACCAGCGTGTCGAGCACCTCGAGCGAATAGCGCCGCACGTCGGCGATGGGCTTGGGACCATAGGGCGAATGCGCGGTGTCGCCGATGTAGACGAACGACTCGCGGGGCAGCTGGGCGCGGATGGCCCTCGCCACCGTCAGCCCGCCGACACCGGAGTCGAAGATTCCGATCGGGGCGTCGTTCATGACTACCCAGCCTACCCGCGACCGCCCTTCGACAGGCTCAGGGACCCAGCAGGCTCAGCGACCCTTCGACACGCTCAGGGTCCCACGCGGATCAGTAGGCTGTGCTCATGACGACGTCGACGGCGCTTCTCACCGACCGCTACGAACTTACCATGCTCGCCGCTGCCCTCCGCGACGGCACCGCATCGCGACCCAGCGTGTTCGAGCTGTTCTCGCGCCGCCTCTCCGGCGGCAGGCGTTTCGGCGTCGTGGCGGGAACAGGCAGGCTCCTGACGCTGCTGCGCGACTTCCGCTTCGGCGAGGAGGAGCTGCGGTTCCTGCGCGACGAGAACATGGTGGATGCCGCGTCGCTCGCCTACCTCGAGAACTACCGCTTCACCGGGTCCATCCGCGGCTATCGCGAGGGCGAGCTGTACTTCCCCGGCTCCCCCATCCTCACCGTCGAGGGCACCTTCGCCGACGCCGTCGTGCTCGAGACCCTCGCCCTCAGCATCCTGAACCACGACTCCGCCGTCGCCACGGCCGCCGCCCGCATGAGCATCGCGGCCGGCGAGCGGCCGCTCGCGGAGATGGGGTCGCGTCGAGCCGCCGAGCACTCCGCCGTCGCCGCGGCTCGCGCGGCGTACATCGCGGGCTTCAGCGCGACGAGCAACCTCGAGGCGGGGCGGCGCTGGGGCATCCCGACCATGGGCACAGCCGCACACTCCTGGACGCTGCTGCACGACAGCGAGGAAGACGCATTCAGGGCGCAGATCGACAGCCTCGGCACCGCTACGACGCTGCTCGTGGACACCTATGACATCCGCACGGGCGTGGAGACGGCGATCCGCGTCGCCGGCACATCGCTCGGCGGTGTGCGCATCGACTCCGGCGACCTGCCGATCGTCGCGGCCGAGGTGCGCGCCCAGCTCGACGAGCTCGGCGCGACGGCGACGAAGATCACGGTGACCAGCGACCTCGACGAGTACGCGATCGCGGCCCTCGCGGCGTCGCCCGTGGATGCGTACGGCGTCGGCACGTCCGTCGTCACGGGCTCCGGCTATCCGACCGCGAGCATGGTCTACAAGCTCGTGGCACGGCAGGACTCCGACGGGGCATGGATCTCGGTGGCGAAGGCATCCGCCGACAAGGCCTCGCACGGCGGCCGCAAGGCCGCCTTCCGCACCATCGCGGATGGCGTGGCCGTCGCGGAGACCGTCGTGGTCTCAGACGGCTTCGAGCCGCTCGACTCGGCGGTCGAGCACCCGGATGGGCGCGCGCTTCAGGTGACCTTCGTGGAGTCCGGCGAGATCGACCGCTCGTACGAAGGCGTCGAGGGGACGGCATCCGCTCGCGAGCACTACCTGAGGGTGCGCGAAGAGCTGCCGGTACGCGCTCTGGCGCTCAGCAAGTCCGACCCGGCGATTCCGACGGAGTTCGTCGATGCCCGTTAGGACCGCTCGGTCACTGAGCGAGGAGCGCAGCGACGAGTCGAAGAGCGTCGATGCGGGTCAGCCGACCATCGACTCGTAGATCTCCTTGCACGTGGGGCAGATCGGGAACTTCTCGGGGTCGCGCCCCGGAGTCCACTTCTTGCCGCACAGCGCGCGCACGGGCTTGCCGGTGATCGCCGACTCGAGGATCTTGTCCTTCTTCACATAGTGCGAGAAACGCTCGTGGTCGCCCGGCTCGAGATTCTCTTCTCGGAGAAGCTCTTCCAGTTCGCGATCAAGCGTTGTCACGCCGCCCTGATCGGGGCTGTCCAGCGGAGTACTCATCCCGCGAGTCTAGTCGCGTCAGGCCGTCTGCGGGCGGCCGCTCAGGCCGTCTCGACGAACTCCATCAGTCGCTCGCCGTCGCGCTCGAACACCTTCCCGCCGACCGCGGTGCCGACCAGAAGCGCGCCGACGCCCGTGGCCACCCCTGCCCACAACGTCGCGGGCGCGTACTGCGATCCCTCGACGATCGTGAGCACGAACAGCCAGATCGTCGGGACGCTCAACACGATGGCGCCGAGGAACGCGGATGCCGGGCCGAACGCGCCGCGCGAGGTCGGCCGCTGCGGCTGCTGGAACGGGCTGTCGCCCGGGCGCGAGACCGCGTACGGCGCGATCACCGAGACGACGCTCGAGATGCCGAGGCCCGACAGGAGCAGGCTCGCAGCGAGTCCTGTCAGCGGGAAGAGCAGCCGCCAGTCGGCGATCCACAGCAGGGTCAGCGGCACGGTGATCGCGAGGACGGGCACCGCTACGAGCATCACGGGAACAAGACGCCCCAGACGATCGGGAAGTCCGCGCACGCCGCTGGCGATGTGCGTCCACAGTGCGGTCGAGTCGTAGGCGACGTCGTTGTGCGGGAGCCATCCGAAGAAGAGGGCCATCACCGGGACCGGCACGAGTGCGGCGATCTCCAGCGGCACGCCCGCGACGAGGAGGGGGAACACACTGAGAACGCCCGCCACGGGGACCACGATGATGTTGACGATGTAGCGACGGTCGCGGAACCAGTAGACCAGGCTGCGCGCGGCGATCGCTCCGAACGCGTTCGACGGCAGAAGACCGAACCAGCCGAGCCCGGTGCGCTCTCGGGAGGCGAAAGGACGCGCCGTCGTGGTGAGCAGACGGCGCACGAGCCACGTCCACGCGCCCCAGCAGACGATCGCGGTCGCCACGGCGATGATGCCGCTCGCCCAGGCGCCCGCGGTGTCGTCGAGAGCCACCGCGAACAGGAACCCGGAGGGGGCGGCGAACGGAGTGAGCCCGACCGTGCCGGTCACCGAGGCCACGGTCGCGGGCACGTGACCGTCCCAGCGCAGCGATGCGAGGAAGACGGCGACGGGGAAGGCGATCACGATCACGGCGAGCGCGAACAGGGAGGTGAGTTCGCGCGAGCGGCGCTCTGGCAGCAGCAGTGCGTTGATCGCCATTCCTATCCGCGCCGCGAGCAGGGTCGTCACGACGCCGACGAACGTCATCAGCACTGCCACGAGCCACGGCGTGCCGAGCTGGATCGCGACGATGCACACGCACACGTTCACCGCGAGCACAGCGAAGCTGGGCACGCTGACGAACGCCGCCAGAGCGAGGATCCACGGCATCCGCCGCTCGTCGACGCCGAACACCGCGAATCTGCGCGGGTCGAGCTGATCGGTCGCGCCGACCAGGATCGGGCCGATCAGGAAGCCGAGGAGGATCGCCGCGCCGCCGAGCACGACGACGGTGCGCGCGACGGCCACCGGCGCCTCGTCGAGGCTGAGCACGGCGGCGCACACGACGACGGTGAGCGCCGCGACGATCACGAGCGCGCCGATCGTGCGCAGACGGCGCTCGCCGCGCAGCGCTCCGATCAGCAGAGCAGCTCTCAGTCGGAGAACGTGTGCAGCCATTCGAGCCCCTCCACCTCGCCGCTGGATCCTGCGAGCTCCACGAACCGCGACTCGAGGGTCTGCCCGGCCCTGACCTCGTCGATCGTCCCCTCCGCGAGCACGTCGCCCGCGACGATGATCGCGACGCGAGAGCACACCCGCTCGACCAGGTCCATGCCGTGGCTGGAGAGGATCACGGTGCCGCCGTGGGCGACATAGGCACGCAGGATGTCGAGGATGACCGCGGAGGAGACCGGATCGACGGCCTCGAACGGCTCATCGAGCACGAGCACCCGGGGCGAGTGGATCATGGCTCCGGCCAGCATGATCTTCTTCGTCATACCGGCCGAATAGTCGGACACGACGCGGCTGAGCGCATCCCCCAGGTCGAATGCGCGGGCGAGGTCCGCCACGCGCTTCTCGATCACGTTCGACGACAACCCGCGCAGCAGGCCGTAGTAGTGGAGCAGCTGTCGGCCGGTGAGGCGGTCGAAGGTGCGCAGCCGGTCGGGCAGCACACCCATCACTCGCTTAGCGGCGAGAGGCTTCGCCGACTGGTCGATGCCGCAGATCATGATCTCGCCGGAGTCTGCGCGCAGCAGCCCCGCGACGATCGACAGGGTGGTCGTCTTGCCCGCGCCATTCGGCCCCACGATGCCGTAGAACGAGCCGGCAGGGACGCTCAGGTCGATGCCGTTGACCGCGACGTGATCGCCGAAGGTCTTCACCAGACGGCGGATCCGAATGGCCTCGGCGCCCGCGTTCGCCGGTGGAACGGACGGAGCGGATGCTGCGACGAGCGGCTCCGTGCCCTCCGTCACGTCGGCAGAGCGGAGCAGGTTCGGCTCGGGCGTCGCGGGCACGTCGTCGACCGGCGTCTCGGGCGCCGCCTGCTCGGGAGCATCGACGGGATCTACCTCGACTGGTGCGTCCTCGACAGGTGCGTCCTCGACAGGCGCCGCCTCTACGCGAGCATCCTCGACGGAAGAGGCCTCCACGACGAAAGCGTCCTCTACGGGAGCATCGTCGACAACAGGAATCTCCTCAACAGGAGCCTCCCCAACAGGAGCCTCCTCAACAGGAGCCTCCTCAACCGGAGCTTCCTCGACGGGAGCCTCCTCAGCGGGAGCCTCCTCGACGATCGGAGCGTCCTCGACCGGGGCCTCGGCTGCGAGCGGCGCGGCATCGACAGGAGCGGCTTCGACGGCGGGCTCATCAGCGGATGCATCCACAGGCGCGGGAGCCGCTCCCCCGCTGGCGTCCTGCACCGCGGGGGCGGCCTCGGCAGCCAGGGCTTCCTTCGCGGCCGCCGCTTCCTCGGCAGCCTTCGCTTCCTCCGCAGCCTTCGCCGCGGCAGCCTTCTTGGCCGCCGCCGTCTTGGCAGCAGTGACCGCGGCAGCCGTCTTGGCCGTGTTGCGCTTCGCCGCGGCGGTTCGTGCGGTGCTCTTCGCGGCAGCCGAGCGCTCTGCCGCTGCCTTGGCCGCGGCCGTCTTCGACGCGGCCGAGGGACGCTTCGCCGCGGCCTTCGTCGTGTCGGCCCCGGACTTCGGCGCCGCGGATCGCGCTGCCGAGTTCTTGGCAGCGGCGGCGCGGGCGGCAGCCGCAGTCGGCTTCTTCACCGCACCGCTGTTCGCCGCGCCGCTTGTGTCGGCGCCGGTGTTCCCCGCATCCGATCTGACCGGGGGCTCCGACACCGCCTCGAGCGACGCCGTCGCGTTCTGCGCCGCCTTCTGCGAGGGCGCGCGCTTCGCCGGGGGCTTGCGGGCTGGCGTCTTGCGGGCCGGCTTCTTCACCTCTTCTCGCTCCGCTCGCTCAGCCTCTCGCTTCGCGGGCGTGCTCGCGGCGTCAGCCACCTCGGGGGTGCGGTCGTCGGGGGAAGCAGTCACCGTCCGAGGGTATCAACCGCACCTGACGATACCCGGCTCGACGCAGCTTTTCCGGCGGGATTTCTGCGTGTAATCTGGCCATCGAGGCACACACCCCGAATCTGAGTGTTCCGTGTGTACTCGGTCACGAAATGGCAACAGGGGGCTCCTCCCCCCGAGGTTCCCAGGGTCGGTCGCTACCATGAAAAACGGCACGACGAAGTGTCTGGTCGGTGAACCGACCGTGAACACACTCTTCCCTTAGGAGCTCTCGTGACTCTTCAGACCGTCATCCTCGCAGCCGGCATGGGCTCGCGCCTGGGCCGTGCGCTGCCGAAGCCGCTCACCGAGCTCAGCGACGGACGCACGATCATGCGTCAGCAGCACGACAACATCCGGGCCGCCTTCGGCGACGACGCCCGCATCACCACGGTCGTCGGCTATCGCGCCGAGACCATCATCGAGGCCTTCCCGAACGTGAACTACGTGCACAACGAGCGCTACGACGAGACCAACACCTCGAAGAGCCTCCTGCGCGCGCTGGGCGCCACCGGCAAGTCGGGCGTTCTGTGGATGAACGGCGATGTCGTCTTCGACCCGATGATCCTGGGCCGCGCGGCCGCCTACATCGAGCGCGACCAGTCGTTCGTCACGGTCAACACCTCCAAGGTCAGCGATGAAGAGGTGAAGTACACGGTCACGGCCGAGGGCTTCATCAAGGAGCTGTCGAAGACCGTCAAGGGCGGCCTCGGCGAAGCCGTGGGAATCAACTACATCTCGTCGACGCACAAGAAGGCGTTCATGCGTCAGTTGCAGCGCGTCGAAGACCAGGACTACTTCGAGCGCGGCCTCGAGCTCGCGATCGCCGAGGACGGCGTGCTTCTCGAGCCGATGGACGTCTCCGACCTCTACGCGGTCGAGGTCGACTTCGCCGAAGATCTCGAGCGGGCGAACCTGTTCGTCTGATCTTCGCCTCACGGCAGCTAGATCTGTCGCACGAATGCCCGCTCCCCGCAAGGGGGTCGGGCATTCGGCGTTTTCGCGGCCACCGTCCTTAGGATCGGACACATGGGGAAAAAGGTGCACAAGATCCACTCCCTGCCCGACGGCTCTCCGTGGGACAAGGGAGTGCCACCGGTGGGCTCCACTGAGCATCCGCTCATGGTCCGAGGCCTTGACCGTGTGCTGTCGATCCAGCGTCCGCTCGTGCTCGCGCATATCCGCAGCATCCGACTGAGGCATCCGCAGGCCACGCCGGCCGAGATCATCCGCATCCTCGAGAAGCGGTACCTGTCGGCCGTCACGACGGGCGGCGCGGCTGTGGGCGCGACCGCCGTGATCCCCGGGATCGGCACCGGTGTCACGCTGGCACTGTCGGGGGTCGAGACGGTCGGCTTCGTCGAATCCACGGCCCTATTCGCGCAGTCGGTCGCCGAGGTCCACGGCATCGCGATCTCCAACCCCGATCGCGCGCGAGCGCTCGTGATGACGCTCATGCTCGGCAAGGAGGGCGTGGCTCTCGTCGGTCAGCTCGCGGGCCAGGCCACGGGTCGCGGCGGATCGCGATCGGCCTACTGGGGAGAGCTCGTGACGAAGTCGCTCCCCCGCGCCGCCGTCGGACCGATGGTCGATCGCCTCAAGAGCATGTTCCTCAAGCAGTTCGCCGCCAAGGGCGGCGCCTCCTTCTTGGGGAAGGCCATGCCGTTCGGAGTCGGAGCGGTGATCGGCGGAACAGGCAACCACATCCTGGGTCGACGAGTTCTCACGACCTCGCACCACGCGTTCGGCGCACCGCCCCTGACGCTGCCCGCCGAGCTCGAACCCGTCGAAGGTGCAGAGAAGGTGGAGCTGCGGATGCTGCACGGCGCCCAGTATGTCGGCAACGCCGTCGCCGGAGCGGCCGGCACTGCGGCGCGCGGCGTGACCTGGGCAGGACGCAAGGCGCTCTCCGTCGGTCGCCGAGAGAGAGTCGAGCCTCCCTCCACATCCGACCCCGAGTAGCGGCTTCCTCACAGCCCGCGTGACGGGTGCCCGCCCCGGCCCGCCGCCGTCGGATGCCGCTCTTAGCGTGTCGGCCATGTTGAGACCCGTCGACCCCTCAGATGTCCCTCCTCCCGTCGCCTACCGGGTGCCATGGCACGTGTCGCGCGACGACCCCGCGCATCCTGTCGTGACGAACCGCAGCCCGGAGGCGGCGGACTTCGTGCGAGTCTTCCGCGGCGATCGCGGAGGCAATGAGACGACACAGCTGTGGGGTCAGGTGCTGCCTGCCGAGCGGATGGAGCTGTGCCTGTGCTCGGCCGATCTCGACGAAGTGGTCGTGACCCTCGCCTGGTTCCGTCAGACCGATGGGCTGGAGTACGTGTGGCGATTCGTCGTGTGACGCCCCGCCCGAGGCGAGGCGCACCATGCCGTGGTGGCGCGCCAAAGGATCACCAGAGGCGTTGTGGCGAGCATCCAACGGACGGCGTGGACGCCGCGCTAGGGTGGAATCCGTGACGGAACAGCCCGAACTCTTGACCACCGCCGGACGCATCGCAGACCTTCGCGCGCGCTACGACGAGGCCGTCGTCCACGCGGAGAAGATCGCGCAGGAGAAGCAGCACGCCAAAGGCAAGATGACTGCCCGCGAGCGCATCGAGCTTCTCGTGGACCCTGGCAGCTTCGTCGAATTCGATGAGTACGTGCGCCACCGCACGACCGCCTTCGGCATGGACCGCAACCGTCCGTACGGCGACTCGGTGGTCACCGGCATCGGCACCATCCACGGCCGCACGGTCGCGGTCTACTCTCAGGATTTCACCACGTTCGGCGGATCGCTGGGCGAGGTCTCCGGCGACAAGATCATCAAGATCATGGAGTTCGCGCTCACCAGCGGCATTCCGATCATCGGCATCCTCGATTCCGGTGGCGCGCGAATCCAGGAGGGTGTCCTCGCCCTCAGCAAGTACGGCGAGATCTTCCGGCTCAACACCCGGTCCTCGGGTGTCATCCCGCAGATCTCCATCATCATGGGCCCGGCGGCCGGTGGCGCGGTCTATGGTCCGGCCCTGACCGACTTCGTGATCATGGTCGACAAGACCAGCCAGATGTTCGTGACCGGCCCCGACGTCATCAAGACCGTCACGGGCGAAGACGTCGGCATGGAAGAGCTCGGCGGTGCGCTCACCCACAACACCCGTTCCGGTGTCGCGCACTATCTCGCCGAAGACGAAGACGACGCGATCGACTACGCGCGCACGCTCCTCAGCTTCCTGCCAGACAACAACATGGCCGAGATCCCGAGCTACGAGAGCGGCTTCGAGTGGGAGACGACGGATGCCGATCGCACGCTGAACGCGATCATCCCCGACTCCCCCAACCAGCCCTACGACATCCACACGGTGATCGAGCACGTCGTCGATGCGGCCGACTTCATCGAAGTGCAGCCGCTGTTCGCCCCGAACATCGTGATCGGCTTCGGGCGTGTGGAAGGCCGCTCGGTCGGCATCATCGCCAACCAGCCCTCGCAGATGGCCGGAACCCTGAACATCGAGGCGGGCGAGAAGGCCAGCCGCTTCGTGCGGTTCTGCGACGCGTTCTCGATCCCGATCGTGACGCTCGTCGACGTGCCGGGGTACCTCCCTGGCACCGACCAGGAATGGACCGGCGTGATCCGCCGTGGGGCGAAGCTCATCTACGCCTACGCCGAGGCCACCGTGCCCCTGGTCACCGTGATCCTTCGCAAGGCCTACGGCGGAGCCTACATCGTGATGGGGTCGAAGCAGCTGGGCGCCGATGTCAACCTCGCCTGGCCGACGGCCGAGATCGCCGTGATGGGCGGCCAGGGCGCCGTGAACATCCTCTACCGCGGCGAGATCAAGAAGGCCGAGGAGGCGGGCGAAGACGTCGCCGCTGTGCGCACGCGCCTCGCGAACGAGTACACCTACAGCGTGACCAGCCCGTTCCTCGCCGCGGAGCGCGGTGAGATCGACGGCATCATCGAGCCCGCGAACACGCGGGTCTCGATCGCCAAGGCGCTGCGGGCGCTGCGCGGCAAGCGCGCCGAGCTGCCGCCGAAGAAGCACGGGAACATCCCGCTGTGATCACCGAGCGACCAGAAGACCAGCCGCCGGCGATCGAGATCCTGCGCGGCAACGCCACGGAAGAAGAGCTGGCAGCCCTCATCGCGGTGGTCAGCAGCGCCTACGCGGAAGAGGAGGCAGGCGCGGTGGCTGTCGAACGACGGCCCTCCGCGTGGCAGCGCACCCAGCGGCCGCTGCGCACTCCCCTGCGGCGCGACATCCCTTGGGGCCGCTTCGCCGGCTGACCCCGGCAGGCCAGAGTCTGCGGATCCGTGAGCCCCCCAGCTCACGGATCACGCAGACAGACTGTGCCGAAATCGATGCGGGTCACATTGCCTCGCGCATCGCCCCAGATCGGCGTAAAAACAATACTACATCGATTAGAGTTATTGTTTCAAGCCTCATCTCGGAAGTCTTTCCGCGACAGAGATCAGTCTTCGAGGTAGAGGTCCGACGCGCGCGGGGTGAGCACCGAGTCCAGGACCACACAGGCCGCGCCCACGGCTCCCACGTCATCACCGACCACTGTGCCGTCGACGGGGAGCGGGCGCACGGCGCGGGTCGCGCTGCGGCGGTCGAGAGCGGGCGGGATCTCCTCGAGGTACACCGAGGCGAGACGCGACCAGAAGGGCCCGCCGAGCACGACGCGGTCCACGTCGAACGCGTTGGTGAGCACGGAGATGAGGACGGTCAGGTGAGCGGCTCCTCGCCGCAGCACCTGAAGTGCCGATGCGTCTCCGGCAGCCGCACGGGCGCAGAGCTGCGTGAATCGCACCTCGACGGCCTCGACGTCGTTTCCTTCTCGATCGTCGGGGAAGACCCCCGCACTCTCCGCCTGCTCGACCATCGCCTGAGGGGTGCACACCACGTCGACGCATCCGCGCAAGCCGCACCCGCACGACGGACCATCGGGGTCGACGACGATGTGGCCGATCTCTCCGAAGTTCCGAGAGGCGCCTCGCTCCGCCTCGCCGTCGCGCACCAGCGCCGCGCCGATGCCTGTCCCGAGATAGACGAAGACGAAGGAGTCATCGGCAGGCCCGTTGCCGGTCCAGAGCTCTCCCACTGCCGCGGCAGTGGTGTCCTTCTCCAGCGCGACGGCGAACCCCGTCGCTTCGGCGAGCACGGCCCGCAGCGGGACGCGGTGCCATCCCTGCAGCTTGGGCGGGTCGATCACCGTGCCGCGTGCAGCGTCCAGCGGACCGGGCGCCGCGACGCCGACCCCCGCCACGGCAGCCCGATCGATGCCGGCATCCGCGATCATGGCCTCGATCGCCTGAGCCATCACATCGACGATGCGCCGAGGATCCTTGGCCGGCGTGCGGACGACGCGACGCCTGACCACGGCGCCGGACAGATCGAGCAGCACGAGCGTGATCACCGCGGGGTCGAGATGCACGCCGATGGAGAACCGGCTGTCGGGGACCAGCCGCAGGATCACCCGCGGCTTGCCGGGTCCGTTGATGGTTCTGCCGGCCTCCGCGATCAGCTCGTCATCAAGAAGGCGCCGCGTGATGTTCGTCACCGTCTGAGCCGACAGCCCGGTGGCAGCGGCCAGCTCGATGCGGCTCACACCGTCGACGGAGCGGCGAATCGCCTCGAGGATCACCGCCTGGTTGAAATCACCCATGCGGGGAAGATTCGTGCCGCGACGCATACCCATCGTCCTATCCTCCCCCATCCGCTCTCAGACTAATGGCCAGAATTTGTCCCCCAAAATACCTACAGACAACGCTTGCCAGAAGCGTGAGACTTAGTGAGACGCTTCGCGTTCGGCTGGTCTCTCTGTCCCAGGGTAGACAGACGATGATCGGCCACCAGCGGACAGTTTTCGGGTAACTGGGCCGCAACGGCGAGGGGCGGGCGGCTTCGCCGCCCCTCGCCTTCTCCTACTGACCTCGGTTCTGACCACCTCCCCCGATCAGAGCCGAGGCGGGCCGGATCTCAGCGTTCGGCGTGCCGCGGGATCTCGTGCCAGAGGTCCACTGCGTCATCGTCGCGCGATGATCCCGCGCTGGCGCGACCGACCACGGTCACGGCGACGCGCTCATCTCTCGCAGCGCGGATGATGAGGCGATCGGCTCGCGCATCCGCCAGGACGCCGGCGAGCTCGTCGCGGATCTGCGCCCGCCGCTCCTCCGCGAGCTCGTCCAACCCGCCCTCGTCGAACACCGTGACGGCGACGCCTCGGCGCCGGGCCTCGGCGATCGCGTCGCGCACGGCATCGTTCAGCAGGCTCGCGCCTCTCAGCTCATCGCGCAGCCGCCCCTCGGCGAGGCGCGCCTCCAGTCGCTCATCCTCGTCGAGGACGCCATGCGCGGCGACCACACGGCTGAGCACCGGGCCGGCGACCGCCAGAGCGAACTGCGTCCGAAGGCGACGCTCGCGCTGCCGCACCTGCTGCGTGGCGTGCCATGCCGACACTGCCTGCTGGATGTCCGCGAGTCGCTCGGTGTCGCGGATCGCACGGTCCCAGAACATCACGAGAAGCCAGGCGACCGCGACCCACATGATCGAGCCGACGAGCCCCAGCGACAGCGCGCTCAGGATCCCCAGATGGATCCAACAGGTCGCCACGAGGCCCGCCAGGCTCAGTGCGGCGATCAGAAAGCGCCGGCGCACGACGAGCACGACACCGAGCAGCCCGATCGCGCCGATGTACCAGGTCGCGAACGGCGCCGTGCGATGCATCACCGCGAGCGAATGCGTGGCGAGGCTCGGGATCGCGACGCTGGAGATGCCCGCGAGAATCGCGACCCACAGGGGCATCCGCACCGAGACGGCCGACTCCCACAGAATCGCCATGTTGACGACCACGAGATACGCCACGACCGCCAGCAGCATCAGAAGCGGAGCATCGGGCTGCTCGATCCACCACACGCCGCGGGCGGCGAAATACATCGCGAATCCGATGCTGAGCAGGGTCGCGACGCTGCGCACCGTACGATTCACGAGCGCTCCCAGCCGAGGGTCACGACCGTGCCGGACGCATCCGACTCGATCGCGGCCGTGCCTGCGACGCCTGCCATGCGCGCGAAGATCGATGCGCGGATGCCGAGACGATCAGCTCCGATCTCTTCCAGGACGAAGCCCGGCCCGTGGTCGCTGATCACGACCGAGATCGCGTCGCCGCCGTGCCCGTCGACGACGATGTGGAGTCCGCGACCGCCGGCATGGGCGACCGAGTTCCCGAGCGCCTGGCGCGCCGCGAGCACGAGCGCTCGGGCGACGCGGCCAGGGATCGTTCCCATGACGCCTCGCTCCTCGACGATGGCGTCCGCGCCCAGCTCCGACAGCGCCCGCCGCAGCTCGAGGACGATCTGTCCGGCTGTCACAGGCTCGTCGCTGCCCTCTTCCGCGACCGCCGCCTCGGTGTTGGCGAGCCGGGTGAGAGCCTCACGGGCCATCGCCACGGCGAGATCGCGAGCGCGCTGCCCCTCGGCGCGCTCCGCCGCGATGAGGGCCGCGAGCACGCTGTCGTGCATCAGCGCAGACATCGTCACGCGCTCCTCCTCCGCGGCAGCGGCAGCTGCGGCCGCGGCGTAAGACGCCACGGCTCGACCGCGCACGTCGTCGACGCCGGCGGCCACTGAACGGAACATCCATCCCAGCGAGATGATCACAAGGCCGAGGATGAGCGTGAACGACACGTCGAACGCGGTGGTGACCCAGAACGCGCTCGAGAACTCTCCCTGCACCAGGCGGACGTAGCCGTAGACGAAGGGCATCCCTGCCGCCCACACGAATTGCAGCCACAGCGGGAACGCGAGCATGGCCGCGACGACGCCCACGTTCACGAGGAAGAAGATCCAGGGCTGCTGCGTCGCATCCCTGTGAAGAGGATCCACGACGCTGGGCCATGCGGCGAGCGCGACAGCGTAGGCGATGGCGAAGATGCCGGAGGTCGAGCGGACGCCGCGCCCGATCACGCACGCCAGAAGCATGGCCACCAGTGGGACGAACACGACCAGCAGCATGCCGATCTGCGCGGAGTCGGCTCGTGACAGCGTCGTGAGCGCGGCGATCAGCGCCTGCGCGCCCAGCACTGCGGAGCCGATCGCGACGACGGTCGAGAGAATGCGCTCCATGCGCTTGCCCGTGAACCGTTCGAATCCCGTCTCGACGCTCCCGGGTGAGGGGATCTTGCTCCAGGCGTCGCGGATGCTGACCGGCTCGGCCGTCACGCTAGGCTCCGTCGGGCGCGTAGATACCGTCTTCCATGGCCCTGCGCATCAGATCCACCTTCGTGGACGCCGACCGGCCGACGCTGACGTATTTCACGCGGACGCGCGAGATGTTCTCCTTGGCCGTCGAGTAAGCGACGCCCAGCCGATCGGCCACGGCCTTGAGCGGCAGCCCCGTGGCGTACAGACGCAGCACGTCGCGCTCCCTCGTCGACAGCTGCGCGTCGGCGAACTCCCGGTCGCCGTCGACGGCGCTCGCCCATTCGACGTTGTTGAGCGCCTCGCCCTGTGCCACCGTGCGGATCGCGTCGAGCACATCGTCGAGCGCCGAGGACTTGCTCACGACGCCCGCGGCCCCGGCCACCAGCGCCTCGCGCACGGCAGCAGGACGGTCGGCCACGCTGTGGATGACCACGCTCGCCCCGTCTGCGACGATCGACGCGACATTCTCGGTGACGGTGGTGCCGTCGCCGAGAGTGAGATCGAGTACGACGACGTCGGCGGGCGCCTGGCCCGATGCCTTGCGCCAGCCGAGATACGACGCGACCGTGCTGCCGGAGAACACCACGATCTGCTCGCCGTCGCGCGCGCACGCGGCCTCGAGCCCGAGGCGGACGGACTCGTGATCATCGATGAGGGCGACCCTGCTCATCGCACCAGCCTACTGAGTTCGTCCATTTGGTTTACCCCCCGGGTTCGTCAGCGCGTCAGCAGCGCGACGACCTCGAAGTGGTGCGAATGCGGGAACAGATCGAACGCCCGCATGCGCGGCACCTGCCAGCCGAGCGAGCGGAAGGTGCCGAGGTCTCGGGCCAGTGCGACCGGATCGCAGGCGACGTACGCGATGGCCTCCGGCGACATCGCGTGCAGAGCCTCCACGACCGCCCGGCCCGCGCCTGCGCGCGGCGGGTCCAGAACCACGGTTCCGGCGCCGGTTCGACGGACCGTCGACAGGAACTTGTCCACACGCGCAGTGACCGCATTCACCTCGAGCGGGGCGAGATTGGTCTTCGCATGCTCGGTCGCCCTCGCGCTCGACTCGACGGTCACGATGTTCGTGGCGCCCAGGTCGGCGAGGGTTGCAGCGAACAGCCCCACGCCGCCGTACAGGTCGTAGTGCGTCGCCGCCTCGTCGACGTGGTCTTCGAGCAGCCCGTAGACGGCGGCGTCGAGGACGGATGCCGCCCTCGGGTGGACCTGCCAGAAGCCGTCCGCGTCGACCTGGAATCGCCGGTCGCCCACCTGCTCGTGAACCGTCTCGTGCGTGCGACGGGGCGGGCGTCCTCGGCCGTGACGTCGTTCGACGTCCTTTCGGCGGACGTCGTCCTCCCGGCGGATGACTCGCACGCGGCCGTCGGCCGGCTCGACGAGCTCGATGCGCCCCGGTCCGCCGCCTGCGAGCGCTGCTGCGGCGTCGGCGATCGCAGGGCGGGCCAGGGGATGCGCGCCGACATCGATCACCCGATGACTGCGCGCAGCGTAGGGACCCACGCGCCCCTCGCCGTCGACATGCAGGGTGACGCGCGTACGCCAGCCCGTGCCGTCGCTCGAATCGACCGGCTCGACCTCGGGTGCGTCCAGCCCGGTCCCGGCGAATCTGTCGAGCGCTTCAGACAGGACCTGACGCTTGAGCGTGCGCTGGTGCGCGAGCTCGATGTGCCCGAGGTCGGCGCCGCCCGGGCGCTGCGAAGGGTCGCGTGAGACGTCGGCTTCCGCCCAGACGTGCGGGCGCCGGTGCTCCGAGGCGTCGAGGACGTCGACCGTCTCCGCACGCCAGAAGCTCTTCGAATCGTCCGTCGACGAATCGTCGAGGCGGGCGCGAACCCGCTCTCCCGGGATCGCATCGGAGACGAAGACCACCCGTCCTTCGTGGCGTGCGACGAAAGTGCCGCCGTGCGCGATGCCGGTGATGTCCAGATCGAGCGTCCGGGCTGAGGAAGAGGTCATCCCTCCAGGATACGGCGGGCCGCTACGGTGGAGAGCATGCGCGTGTGCCTCGCCTCCACCTCTCCCGCTCGCCTCATGCTGCTGCGTCAGGCCGGCATCGAACCTCTCACGCTGTCGCCCGGAGTCGATGAGGACGCAGTGGCCGCAGCCGCGGCGTCGGAGCGCGACGCGGAACTCGCGCCCGATGAGCTCGTCCTGCTGCTCGCCCGTGCGAAGGCGCGCGACGTGGCCGAGCGCCTCGCCGCGTCCGGCGATTTCGACGGCATCGTGATCGGCGGCGACTCCATGTTCGAGGTGGGCGGACGGGTCTACGGCAAGCCGTACACGACCGAGGAGGCGACACGACGCTGGCACGAGATGCGCGGAGCGACCGGCATCCTGCACTCGGGCCACTCCGTGTTCCGGATCTCGCCTGGCGCGACTCCGGTCGAGGCCACTGCGGTGGCCGCGGCATCCGTCACCTTCGCGGCGGACATCACGGACGCGGAGATCGCCGCGTACGTCGCCTCGGGCGAGCCGCTGCATGTTGCGGGCGCCTTCACGGTCGACAGCCTCGGCGGAGCCTTCATCACGCGCGTCGACGGCGATCCCTCCACCGTGGTCGGCATGTCGCTGTCCACGGTGCGGAGCCTCGCAGCCGAGCTCGGCGTGACCTGGACCGACCTCTGGTCGTAGCCTCCCGACACGTTTCCAGAGCTTTCTTGTGGAGAGTCGTCAAAGAGATCGGGGGCGTTCTCGATAGGCTGACAGTCATGCCCATCGAGAAGGTTCTTATCGCCAACCGGGGCGAGATCGCCGTCCGCATCATCCGCGCCGCCCGTGACTCGGGCATCGCCTCGGTCGCCGTCTACGCCGATCAGGACAGGGACGCGCTGCACACCCGTCTTGCAGACGAGGCGTACGCCCTCGGCGGCGCGACCAGCGCCGAGACCTACCTGCAGATCGAGAAGATCCTCTCGGTGGCGCGTCGCGCCGGAGCGGATGCCGTGCACCCCGGCTACGGATTCCTCGCCGAGAACGCAGAGTTCGCCCGTGCCGTCATCGGCGCCGGCATGATCTGGATCGGACCGTCCCCCGAGGCCATCGAGGCGCTCGGAGACAAGGTCACCGCACGCCACGTCGCCGAGAAGGTGGGGGCGCCTCTCGCCCCCGGCACTCCCGGGCCCGTGGCCGGGGCCGACGAGGTCATCGCCTTCGCCGAGGAGCACGGACTCCCCATCGCGATCAAAGCGGCGTACGGCGGTGGCGGACGCGGCCTCAAGGTCGCCCGCGAGCTCGACGAGGTCGCAGAGCTCTTCGAATCGGCGACGCGCGAGGCCGTCGCGGCATTCGGGCGCGGCGAGTGCTTCGTCGAGAAGTACCTCGACAAGCCGAGGCACGTCGAGACGCAGTGCCTGGCGGATGCCGAGGGCAATGTGGTCGTCATCTCGACGCGCGACTGCTCGCTGCAGCGCCGTCATCAGAAGCTCGTCGAGGAAGCGCCTGCGCCCTTCCTCACCGACGAGCAGAACGCCCAGCTCTACTCGGCGTCCAAGGCCATCCTCAAGGAGGTCGGCTACGTCGGCGCCGGAACCTGCGAGTTCCTGATCGGCGCTGACGGCACCGTCTCCTTCCTCGAGGTGAACACCCGGCTCCAGGTCGAGCACCCCGTGTCCGAAGAGGTCACGGGCATCGACCTGGTGCGCGAGCAGTTCCGCATCGCGGCCGGCGGCGTCATCGACTACTCCGACCCCGAGCCCCAGGGACATTCGATCGAGTTCCGCATCAACGGCGAGGACCCTGGTCGAGGATTCCTCCCCCAGCCGGGCCCCATCCACGTCTTCAAGACCTTCGGCGGCCCCGGCATTCGCCTTGACTCGGGCGTCACCGCAGGCGACTCCGTCTCGGGCGCGTTCGACTCGCTTCTGGCGAAGATCATCGTCACCGGCAAGGACCGCGCCGAGGCTCTCGAGCGGTCCCGTCGCGCCCTCGACGAGTTCGAGGTCTCGGGAATGCCGACGGTGCTGCCGTTCCACCGCAAGGTGGTGCGCGACCCCGCGTTCACGGCGGAGAACGGCGAGTTCGGCATCTTCACCCGCTGGATCGAGACCGAGTTCGTCAACGACATCCCCGCGTGGGACGGTGAGCTGGAGGCTCCGGCGGAGCAGGCCGGCCGCCACACGGTCGTCGTCGAGGTGGGAGGCAAGCGCCTCGAGGTCAGCCTGCCGGACCGCGTCGCGGCATCCGTGAGCGCCGTCGGCCGCCCGGCCGCCGTGCCGCCGTCACGGCGCAGCCACGCCACCAGCGTCAGCGCCGGCGCCTCCGGCGATGCCGTGAAGTCGCCCATGCAGGCCACCGTCGTCAAGATCGCCGTCGAAGACGGCCAGCAGGTCGTCAAGGGCGACCTGGTCGTCGTGCTCGAAGCCATGAAGATGGAGCAGCCGCTGCAGGCGCACAAGGACGGCGTGGTGGGCAACATCAGCGCGGATGCCGGAGCGACGGTCTCCGCAGGGCATCAGCTGCTCACGATCAGCTGATCGCCGCATTCCAGCGCTCGACGCGGCGCTGACCGAAGGTCGTACCCAGTTCGGCCCGGTCGGCGGGGTGATCGAGATAGTGCGAGAGCGCCGCCAGCACCACCCACGGATGCACATCCGTGCCCGCGGGCGTCAGCGTCAGCACCTCGGTCTCCTCGCCGCGCAGGCGCACTTCGATGAGAGGCAGGGGCGGCGTGTACCGCCTGTGCCCTCCCATCGAGAGAGCGGTGACCGAGACCACGGAGCTCCAGGGCACGTACAGCGGATCGCCGACGCGGATCATCGCGATGCCGGAGCGGCCGATCGTGAGCCCGACAGGGCGCCGCCCGAACGAGCCGAGACGGAACTCCGCGATCGACTGATGCACGGCCGTCCACACCATGACCACGGCCGCAGGCAGCGCGATCACCAGCCCCAGCAGCGCCTGCGGCCGGCCGCTGGTGCCGATGAGGATCGCCGCGACGACGAGAACGGCGGGCACGACGGCGAACGACCATAGCGCCAGCGTCGTCAGCAGTCCGGCGCGCCGCTGCCGGATGAAGTGCACCCAGGAGTCAGGCGGCATCGACTCTGCGTTCGTCAGCGCCACGGAGTCGACGAACTCCGGCGCCTTCTTTCCGAACGGCTGACGAAGCCCCAGCAGCGACGCTCCAGCGCCCAGTACGACGAGGCTCACCGGGGCCAGCACCGCGGCCCCCTCGCGTGCTGCTGCCGGGATCATCGCCGCGAAGACGAGAGCGGTGGCTGCACCGCCGATGACGATGAAGAGCGGCCGTGATCTCCGGCTCGGCCCCCAGCGCCGCGGCCAGCTCACCGGGATCCGCTCCGTGCGGTCATCCCCCTCTGCGACCACGAGTCGTCTGCCGCGTCCGGGACTCAGCCCGAGACGACCTTGTGCATCGCGCGCGACGCGTCCGTGATGCTCGACGAGAGCGACGGGTACGCGGCGAACACGCGGGAGACCTGGTCGACCGTCAGGCGGCGCTCGACGGCGACCGCGATCGGATAGATCAGCTCCGACGCCTTCGGGGCCACGATCACGCCGCCGATCACGGTGCCCGACCCCTTGCGGGCGATCAGCTTCACGAAGCCGTCCTTGATGCCCATCATCTTCGCGCGAGGGTTCGCCGCCAGGGGGAGCTTGTAGACGAGGCCGTCGGCGATGCCGTCCTCCACGTCCTGCTCGCTGAACCCGACCGTCGCGATCTCCGGGGCCGTGAAGATGTTCGAGGTGATCTTGCGCAGCTCGAGCGGGATCACGATGTCACCCAGTGCGTGGAACACGGCGGTGCGCCCCTGCATGGATGCGACGGATGCCAGAGGGAAGAAGTTCGTGCAGTCGCCGGCCGCGTAGATGTTGGGCACCGAGGTGCGGGCGACCTTGTTCACGCGGATGTGCCCCGAGTCGGTCAGCTCGACTCCGGCATCCTCCAGCCCGATTCCGGCCGTGTTCGGGATCGAGCCGACCGCCATCAGGCAGTGCGAGCCCGCGACCGTCGTGCCGTCCGACAGCGTCGCGACGACCCCGTCCTTGGTGACCTCGACCTTGTCGGCGCGGGACTTCGACAGAACCTGCATGCCCCCGCGCTTGAACACCTTCTCCAGCACGCGGGCCGCATCCTGGTCGGAGCCGGGCAGCACCTGATCGCGGCTCGAGATCAGCGTGACCTTGGCACCGAGGTTCATGTACGCCGAGGCGAACTCCGCGCCGGTGACTCCGGAGCCCACCACGATGAGGTGCTCGGGGAGCGCCTTCATGTCGTACAGCTGCGTCCAGGTGAGGATGCGCTTGCCGTCGGGCTTGGCAGAGTCCAGTTCGCGCGGCGACGCGCCGACGGCGACGACGATCGTGTCTGCTTCGATGCGATCGAAGTCGGTGCCGTCGACCCCGGTCGACACGACGATCGCGTTCGCGCCCTCGAGCCTGCCGTGGCCGGAGAGCACCCGCACGCCGGCGTCGAGGACGGCAGCCCGCATGTCTTCCGACTGCTGACCGGCCAGCGCGATGAGCCGCTTGTTCACTGCGGCGAGATTGATCGCGATCTCCGGCTTGAGCGGCTTGCCGCTCTCGCTCTTGGCGTAGAAGTTCACGCCGAGGTCACTGGCCTCGGAGATCGCGACGGCCGCATCGGCTGTGGCGATCAGGCTCTTGGAGGGCACGACGTCGGTGAGCACGGCCGACCCTCCGATGCCGACGCGCTCGACCAGGGTCACCTCGGCTCCGAGCTGGGCGGCCGCCAGAGCTGCTTCGTAACCGCCGGGACCGCCGCCGAGGACGGCGACGCGCTGGGTGCGCTCAAAAGGGGTGAAAGACATGCCTTCCATTCTTCCGCAATCCTGGCGGGTGAGCCGCCACGTTCATAGAGTGGACGCATGCCCGTTAACCACAGCAATCCGCTTGATGACCCGTCCGTGAACCCGTTCGAGATCGCCGCCACTGCCGCGGCGGACATCGCTCGGCTCTCGGGAGTCGACAAGCACGACATCGCCCTCACGCTCGGCTCCGGCTGGGGCAAGGCGGCCGACATCATCGGCGAGACCGTCGCGACGATCCCCGCGACCGAGGTCACCGGCTTCTCCAAGCCCGCGCTGGAGGGCCACGTCGGCACCCTGCGCAGCATCCGCACCCCCGACGGCAAGAACGTCCTCGTGATCGGCGCGCGCACGCACTACTACGAAGACCACGGCGTCCGACGCGTCGTCCACTCGGTCCGCACGGCCGCGGCCACGGGGGCGAAGATCATGGTCCTCACCAACGGCGCCGGCGGCATCCGCGAGACCTGGAAGCCGGGCCAGCCCGTCCTGATCAGCGACCACATCAACCTCACCGCCGACTCCCCCCTCGAAGGGGCGACGTTCGTCGACCTGACCGACCTCTACTCGAAGCGGCTGCGCGACATCGCGCGCACGATCGACCCGACGCTCGACGAGGGTGTCTACACGCAGTTCCGCGGTCCGCACTACGAGACGCCGGCCGAGGTCCAGATGGCGAAGATCATCGGCGGCCACATCGTCGGCATGTCCACCGCCCTGGAAGCCATCGCGGCACGGGAGGCGGGCATGGAGATCCTCGGCTTCTCGCTCATCACGAACCTCGCCGCCGGCATCCAGCAGACCCCGCTCAGCCACGCCGAGGTCATCGAGGCCGGACAGCACGCCGAACCGGTGATCACCAAGCTGCTCGCCCGCGTCATCGAGGCGCTGTGAACGACGCGCTTCTCGCCACAGCGCGCGCCTGGCTGCGGCAGGATCCCGACCATCAGACCCGCGATGAGCTGGCCGGCGTGATCACGCGCGCCTCGGCCGGAGACGACGCGGCCGTGGCGGACCTCGCCGATCGCTTCGATTCCCGTCTCGCCTTCGGAACGGCGGGCCTGCGCGGCGAGCTCGGCGCAGGCAGCAACCGGATGAACCGCGTGCTGGTCGCCCAGGCCGCCGCAGGATTCGCCGCCTATCTGCTCGAGAAGGCCGCAGGGCGCATCCCGACCGTCGTGATCGGCTACGACGGCCGGCGCAACTCCCGGGTCTTCGCGACCGACTCGGCCGAGCTGTTCGCCGGTGCGGGGATGCGGGCGATCCTCCTCCCTCGCCTGCTGCCGACGCCCGTGCTCGCGTTCGCAGTGCGCCATTTCGGCGCCGACGCCGGGGTCATGGTCACGGCGAGTCACAATCCGCCGAACGACAACGGCTACAAGGTCTACCTCGGCGGCGCAGACGAAGGATCGCAGATCGTGGCACCCGCGGATGCCGAGATCGCCGCGCACATCCAGCGGGTGGCGGATGCCGGCGACGTCGGCGTGCTTCCGCGCTCCCGCGCATACGAGACCGCGGGTGAGGACGTCGTCGACGCCTATGTCGCGGCCACCGCCGAGGTCGCTCCGGCGCCCGAAGCCGCCGCAGGGCTCCGCTGGGTCTACACCGCGATGCACGGCGTCGGCTGGGAGACGTTCTCACGCATCGTCACAGCTGCGGGTTACCCGCAGCCGCTCGTCGTCGACGAGCAGCTGCGCCCGGATGCCACGTTCCGCACCGTCTCGTTCCCGAACCCCGAGGAGCCCGGCGCGATGGATCTCGCATTCGCGAGGGCCCGCCGGGTGGAGGCGGACTTCATCCTCGCGAATGACCCCGACGCCGACCGGCTCGCCGTGGCGATCCCTGACGCCTCGGCCGACGGCGGCTGGCGCCGCCTCACCGGCAACGAGGTCGGGCTGCTGCTCGGTGCGCGCGCTGCGCGCGCCGCGCAGGGCACGCCGGGCGCCTCCCTGGCATGCTCGCTGGTCTCCTCCCCCGGTCTCGGCGCGATCGCCGCGCACCATGGACTGGACTTCCACGAGACGCTCACCGGCTTCAAGTGGATCTCCCGCGCCCCCGGCATCGTGTTCGGCTTCGAGGAGGCGCTGGGCTACCTGGTCAACCCTGCGACCGTGCGCGACAAGGACGGCATCTCGGCCGCCGTCGCCATTCTGGGTCTCGCCGCCGAGGCCCGTGAGCGCGACCTCACCATCGCCGACCTCCTCGCCGAACTCGGCGAGGCGTACGGCCACTTCGCCAGCGGTCAGGTCTCGGTGCGCGTCGACGACCTGTCGATCATCGGCCGGGTCATGCTGTCGCTGCGGACGCTTCCGCCTGCGCACATCGGGGCGCAGGCCATCGCGTCGGCCGAGGATCTGCTCCAGGCGCCGGCCGGTGCGCCCTCCGGCGATGTGCTGCGCTACCGCCTGGCAGACGGCTCGCGCGTGATCGTTCGTCCGAGCGGCACCGAGCCCAAGCTCAAGGTGTACATCGACGCCAGGTCCGACTCGACCGACGGCGCGAGGCAGGCGGTCGCCGATCTCGAGGCCGGCGTGCGCGCTCTCCTCGAGGAGCGCTCCTGAGCGAGACCGGCATGGCGACGCGACGGGTCACGATCACCGCTCTGAACGGCGGCCATGCGCGACCCGTCGCGGAGCTCGTCCGCCTGGCGATGGATCATGACGATCCGGTCGTCGTGCGCAAGGACACAGGTGCAGAGGCCGATCTCCGCAGCGTTCTCGCGGTGATGATGCTCGACCTCGCGGAGGGCGATGTGGTCACTTTGGAGACGGCGGATGCTCCGGCATCCGCCGCTCTGCTCGACGCGCTCTCGGCGGTGCTCGACCCGAAGGGCTGATCAGCCGTCGATCACGGCGACCAGCTCGTCGAGGAACATCTCGAAGCTCGTCCCACGACGCACGATGCGCTGCACGCTGTCGCGTTCGCTGAACACCTCGACGAGCTGCTCGAACACGGTCTGGAACGCGGCCCGGTCGCTCTCGCTGAATGCGGCGAGGGCGACCACCTGCACCCTTCCGTCGCCCCACGCCACCGATCCGTCGGCGACGCCGATCGCGATCGCGGTGCGCGACGCCGTCATCTGCAGCGCATGCGGCACCGCGAGCGCGTCGGTGAATGCGGTCGACGACATCTGCTCGCGCACGATCGTGTTCTCGACGTAGTCGGTGCCGATCAGACCCCGGCTCACCAGCAGGCCGCCGAGACGGCGGATGATGCCCTCTTCGCCCTCATCGGGAAGGGGGTGCACGAAAGCCTCTGCGTCGAAGTATCGCGACAGCTCCTCACGCAGCCGGTTCAGCCTGCGCGCCCGGCGGAGCCGCGCAGCGGCCTGCTGCACCCGTTCGGCATCCGTGTCCGAGAAGAACGGGTGGATCCTGATCACGCGGTCGTCACCGACCGCAGGGTCGATCGTCGACAGCACCAGATCGGTGTTGAAGGATGACCAGTCCGGATCGACGCTGGTCACCACTCCCGTCACCTCGATCGCCGACCCGAGGGAGCGGTCGACGCTCGAGCGCAGCAGCTCGTGCAGCTCGTAGTACCCGGGGCACACGATCGTGGCGGTGAGGATCGATGCCGCGGCGCGACTGCGTTCGAGCCGCCCGCCGACGTGCATCGCGATGTACGCGATCTCGTCGTCGTGAATGGGTGAGCCCAGCCGGTCATGGAGTCCGCTGGCGATCGACACGGCGACCTCGAAGATCATCGGATACGTCGACTTCAGCGACCGCGTCAGCGGATTCCGCGACAGCGCCCTGCTCTCTGCACGCCGAAGCAGATTCTGGATGTGCAGGGACAGCCTCAGCACGAAGGTGTCGTCGACGAGGTCGAGCCGGTAATCAGCCGCCGCCCGCTGGAGCTCGCCTCGCACCGCCTGCTCGACCCGCGGTTCGACGCCGCTGCGCGCCGCGTCCTGCGTGGCGCTGTCCCCCGGCGCGACGACCCTGGTCAGCACGAGCGAGGCGAGATGCGCCACGTCGCCTTCGCCGAGACGCACGCCGAAATGCTCGCGGGCGAGCCTCGCGACGACCGCCCCGACCCTGGGGATCTCCTCGCGAGTGGCTGTCTCCGCCGCGTCGAGCGCGTGACCCGCGGCGACCCGGTCGGCGGCGATCGCGATGTGCAGCAGCACGTCGGAGATCGCGAGCTCGTTGACGTAGTAGCCGAGAGCCCCCAGCTCTTCGACGAGGGCGGTCTTGAACGGGCCGACGGCGCTCGTGTCGACCGCGTTCCCGACGAGCGCGGTGCGGAATGCCTCGGGGTGGAAGGACGCGGTGTCCGATTCGTCGTGCGCCAGACCGCTGATCAGCCGGCGCCGCGCCTCCTCAGAGCCCCTCAGGCGCACCAGTTCGCGATCGCGCTCGAGGACGAGCCCGGTGTCGCCGAGCAGGCCACGCACGCGAGTGAGATCGGCTTCCAGGGTCGCCTCGCTCACATGCAGGCGTGCGGCGGCCTCGAACACGTCGATGCCCTCGGCGTCGTCGAGCAGCATGCGCACCACGGCGTGGAGGCGATGGCGCGGCGTGCTCTCCCCCGTGCGTGTGCGAAGCGCATCGCGTGCGGCGGGGCCGGCGCGGTATCCGGCCGGACCGGATTCGACGGCGTCCGCGTCGGTGACCCGCGCGTTCAGCGAGGCCACATAGGAGCGGATGCTGCGCGGTGTCACACCGAGAAGGTCGGCGAGGCTCGCGGCGGTCACCCACGTGTCCTGGCGCAGCAGGGCGGCGAGGAGCTGATCCTGACGCTGACGCGACATGTGCCTCCGACTCCTCCGCGCGGGCGACGCCTGTGTCCCGCGTCTCCATGATGTCAGCATCCGCGCGTGCGAGGCCGGAAGACGACGTTCCGCGGGGGCGGAAATCTTCTTGTTGGCAGATGCACCCCTCGGCTCACAGACTGTTCTCAGAAAGGCGGAATCGATGAAGATCCTGGTCATCTGCGGCGCAGGCGCGTCGAGCACGTTCGTGGCCCAGCGGCTGCGCCGCGCGGCCGAATCGGCAGGTCTTGACTGGGAGACGTCCGCTGGAACGGCCCAGTCGGTGACCGAGTCCAGCGCGGATCTGATCCTCGTCGGCCCCCACCTGAAGGAGCGGGCCGTCGATCTGCGGGAGGTCCTCCCGATGCCGATCGCCGTGCTCCCCGACGACATCTTCGACGATCGCGACGGGCGACGAACACTCGCCCTCGCCCGCGCCGCCCTCGCAGAACCCCGCACCACATCGGAAGGAAGATCATGACCGTCACACGTACCGTCCGGATCGGATCGTCGCACGGGCTGCACGCCCGCCCCGCGAAGCTGTTCGCTCAGGCTGCGAAGGACTCCGGCATCCCGGTGACCATCGCGAAGGACGCCGGATCTCCTGTCAACGCCGCCAGCATTCTCGGCGTCATCGGACTGGCCATCGAATTCGGCGACTACGTGACGCTCACGGCGGACGGCGACGGCGCGGATGCCGTGCTCGACACGCTCACCGAGCTGCTCACCACCGACCACGATGCGGAGAGTGCCTGATGAGCGAGCTGCGCGGAGTGGGGATCGGCCTCGGCATCGCCCAGGGGCCGGTGATCCGGATGACGGAGGCGCTTCCCGCGCCTGAGAAGACGTCCAGCACGATCGGAGCGGATGCCGAGCGCGCACGTGCTCGCGAGGCCATCTCGGCCGTGGCCGCCGAGCTCACCGAACGCGGTGATCTCGCGGGGGGCGCGGCCCAAGAGGTCCTCGAGGCCCAGGCCATGATCGCCGAGGACCCGACCCTGCAGGACGAGGTCGACACCCGCATCGACGCGGGAACCACCGCCGAGTGGGCGGTGCACGACGCGTTCGCCGGCTTCCGGGCGACGCTCGAGGCCGTCGGGGGCTACCTCGGCGAGCGGGCGGCCGATCTCGAGGACATCGCACAGCGGGTGCTCGCGCACCTGCGCGGCGTCGCCGCCCCCGGCGTCCCCGACCCCGGGCATCCCTTCGTCCTGGTCGCCCGTGACCTCGCTCCTGCGGACACGGCCCTGCTGAAGCTCGACCAGGTGCTCGCTCTTGTCACCACCGACGGGGGTCCGACCTCGCACACGGCGATCCTCGCCCGTGAGAAGGGGATCGTCGCCATCGTGGGCGCGGCCGAGGCCGCCGGCCTCCGCGACGGCGAGACCGTGATCGTGGATGCGTCGAGCGGCGTGGTCGTGACCGACCCGTCTGCCGAGGAGCTCGAACGCGCCGCGCAGCGCGCCGCCGACCGGCTCTCGGCTGTGGCCGCCCCGCTCACACCCGGAGCGCTCGCCGACGGCACCGCGATCCCGCTGCTGGCGAACCTCGGAAAGCCCGCGGATGCCGCTGATGCGGTCGCTCGGGGCGCCGAGGGCGTCGGCCTGTTCCGCACCGAGTTCCTGTTCCTCTCATCCGCGCAGGCGCCGACCGTGGAGCAGCAGCGCGAGTCGTATCGCGAGCTGCTCGCGGCGTTCCCCGGCAAGAAGGTGGTCGTGCGTATGCTCGACGCCGGCGCCGACAAGCCGCTGGCGTTCCTCAACGACGCGCACGAGGAGAACCCGGCGCTCGGCCTCCGCGGCCTCCGGGCGCTCCGCGCCAGCGAGGACATCCTGCGCGAGCAGCTGACCGCGCTCGCCGAAGCGGATGCCGCGACCGAGGCCGATCTGTGGGTCATGGCACCCATGGTGGCCACCGTCGAGGAGACGAAGTACTTCACCGCCCTCGCGCGCGAGTACGGCCTGAAGACTCCCGGAGTCATGGTCGAGGTGCCGGCCGCGGCGCTCCTGGCCGACCGCGTGCTCGCACACGCGGACTTCGCCTCGATCGGCACCAACGACCTGACGCAGTACACCATGGCCGCCGACCGCATGCTCGGCTCCGTCGCCGACTTCCAGGATCCGTGGCACCCGGCGGTGCTGCGCCTGGTGCGCGAGGTGGGCGCCGCCGGCGCCCGGCTCGGCAAGCCCGTCGGCATCTGCGGAGAGGCCGCTGCCGACCCGCTGCTGGCCGTCGTCCTCGTCGGTCTCGGCGCGACCAGCCTCTCGATGGCGCCGGCCGCACTCGCCGACGTCCGGCAGATGCTTCTCGGCCGCACCCTCGACGAGGCGAAGCAGCTCGCCGAGGCGGCCCTCGCCGCAGATGACGCGGCATCCGCCCGCACCGCCGCGGCCCAGCTCGCGGCATCCCTCCCCCAGCACTGATCTCCCCCTCACCAGAAAGAAGCGACATCATGACGACGACGTCATCCGCCACCAAGCCCGGTGGCCTCCGCGTGGGCGTGCAGCGTTTCGGCACGTTCCTCTCGGGCATGATCATGCCTAACATCCCCGCGCTGATCGCGTGGGGCATCATCACCGCTTTGTTCATCGACGTCGGTTGGACGCCGAACGCGCAGCTGGCGACGATCGTCGGGCCGATGATCCACTACCTGCTGCCGATCATCATCGCCTACACCGGCGGCACGATCGTCTACAAGACGCGTGGTGGCGTCGTCGCGGCGATCGCCGTGATGGGCGTCATCGCCGGATCCGACTTCCTGATCGCTCAGTACAACGAGCAGCTGCTCGCAGCCGACCCCGACGCGAAGACCCTCGGCCAGATCCACATGTTCATCGGCGCGATGATCATGGCGCCGCTTGCGGCATACACCATGAAGTGGCTGGACTCCCTCTGGGAAGGCAAGATCAAGGCCGGCTTCGAGATGCTCGTGAACATGTTCTCGGCGGGCATCTGGGGCTTCGTGATGGTGATCGTCGGCTTCTATCCGGTCGCCTGGCTCGTCAACGGCATCATGAACGTGCTGTCCTCGGTCGTGAACTGGCTGGTCGACACGAACCTGCTTCCGCTCACGAGCATCATCATTGAGCCCGCGAAAGTGTTCTTCCTCAACAACGCCATCAACCACGGCGTGCTCACCCCGCTCGGCACCCAGCAGGCCACCGAAAGCGGCAAGTCGATCCTGTTCCTTCTCGAGGCCAACCCCGGGCCCGGTGTCGGTCTGCTCCTGGCGTTCACGCTGTTCGGCATCGGTGCAGCGCGCGCGTCCGCGCCGGGTGCCGCGGTGATCCAGTTCTTCGGCGGCATCCATGAGGTGTACTTCCCGTACGCGCTGATGAAGCCCGTTCTGATCCTCGCCCTGATCGCCGGTGGCATGACCGGCGTGACCACGAACATGCTGTTCGGCACGGGACTCGTCGCCCCTGCGGCGCCGGGGAGCATCATCGCCGTGCTCGGCCAGACGTACCGCACCGACTACGTGGGCGTGATCCTCTCGGTCATCCTCTCCGCCGCAGTCACGTTCATCATCGCCACGGTGATCCTCCGCGCCAGCCGCAAGAAGGATCTCGAGAAGGAGGACGCCTTCGCCGCAGCCGTCGCACAGACCGAGGCCAACAAGGGCAAGTCCTCCGAGGCACTGAGCGGTCTGGTGTCGAAGTCCGCCGCCCCCACCGCGGTCTCCACCGCCCCGATCGAGAGCATCGTGTTCGCGTGCGACGCCGGCATGGGCTCGTCGGCCATGGGCGCGAGCGTGCTGCGCAACAAGTTCAAGAAGGCGGGCATCGAGGATCTGAAGATCGTCAATCAGGCCATCGCCAACCTCGACGGCACTGCCGACGTCGTGATCACCCAGCAGCAGCTGACCGATCGCGCGAAGGCGCAGTCGCCGAACTCGATCCACATCTCGGTCGACAACTTCATGAACTCTCCGAAGTACGAAGAGGTCGTCCAGATGGTTCAGGACCAGCGAAAGGAAGCATGATGAGCGTTCTCACACTCGGCCAGATCCGCATCCACGCGGGCTCCGTCTCGCAGGAGGCGGCCCTGCAGGAGGCCACCGACATCCTCGTGGCCGCCGGGGCGGTCACGCCCGCCTACCTCGACGCCATGCGTCAGCGCGAGGAGACCGTGTCGACCTACATGGGCAACGGCCTGGCGATCCCGCACGGCACGAACGAGATGAAGGACACGATCCTGGCATCCGCTCTCTCCGTCGTGCGGTACGACGGCGGCGTGGACTGGGCGGGCGAGCAGGCGAACTTCGTGATCGGCATCGCCGGCCGCGGAGACGAGCACCTCGAGATCCTCTCGCAGATCGCGATCCTGTTCTCCGATGAGGACGATGTGGCGAGGCTCAACGCAGCGGCGACTCCGGAAGATCTGTATGCCCTGCTGTCGGCGGTGAACGAGGGATGAAGGCCGTCCACTTCGGCGCGGGGAACATCGGCCGCGGGTTCGTCGGCCTGCTGCTCCACGAGGGCGGCTATGAGGTCGTCTTCTCCGACGTGGCCGACGCGCTGGTCGATGCGATCAACGCGGCGTCCGAGTACACCGTGCGCGAGGCCGGTCCTGGCGGAGTGAACCGGGTCGTCACCGGGTTCCGGGCGGTCAACAGCCGTCTGGCCCCTGACGGTCTGGCCGAGGAGATCGCGACGGCCGACGTGGTGACCACAGCGGTGGGCCCGACCGTGCTGCGCTTCGTCGCACCGGCGATCGTCGAGGGTCTTCGCCGCCGGAGCCCTGACGCCGCTCCCCTCCAGGTCATGGCCTGCGAGAACGCGATCGGCGCGACGGATCAGCTGCGCGACGAGGTGGTGACCGCTGCGGGAGCGGATGCCGACGCCCTCACCGCGGGCGCCGTCTTCGCGAACACCGCGGTCGACCGGATCGTGCCCGCGCAGCCTGCGGGAGCCGGGGTCGACGTGACCGTCGAGCCGTACTTCGAGTGGGCGATCGAATCCGGTCCCTTCGACGGAGCGCTTCCGTCGATCCCCGGCGCGCACTTCGTCGACGACCTCGCTCCGTACATCGAGCGCAAGCTGTTCACCGTCAACACGGGGCACGCCGCCACGGCGTACTTCGGCGCGCGGGCCGGGATCGAGCGGATCTCGGATGCGCTCGCCGACCCGAAGATCGCGGCGCAGGTCTCAGCAGCACTGGAAGAGACCTCGGCTGTCCTGGTCGAGGAGCATGGGCTGGATCCGGCCGAGCTGGCGGAGTACCGCGCGAAGATCCTCGACCGCTTCCGCAATCCCGAGCTCGTCGACACGGTGCAGCGCGTCGGCCGCCAGCCGCTGCGCAAGATCTCGCGGAACGAGAGGTTCATCGGCCCCGCGGCGATGGCCGCCGAGCGCGGCCTGTCGTCGAGCGCTCTCACAGCGGCGGTCGCCGCCGCGCTCGAGTTCGACGACCCGGCCGACGAGCAGTCGGTCGAGCTGCAGGAGCGGCTGCGCAACGAGGATGCCGAATCGTTCACGGCTTCCGCGACGGGCCTCGACCCCGAGCATCCGCTGTTCGCGGCGATCCGAGATGCCGTGATCGCGCGCCAGGAGGCCATCATGGTGTGATGAGCACCTACGCGATCATCGGGGCGGGCCCTTCGGGGCTCGCCTCTGCGCGTGCGCTGAGCCGGCGCAGCATCCGCGTCGAGGGATACGAAGCCTCGCACGGCGTCGGCGGGCTCTGGGACATCACGAACCCGCGCAGCACCGTGTACGAATCCGCGCATCTGATCTCTTCGCGCACGACCACCGAGTTCGCAGAGTTCCCGATGCGCACGACCGTCGACTATCCCGGTCACCGCGTGCTGCTCGACTACTTTCGCGACTATGCGGAGCACTTCGGTCTGAACTCCCTGTTCCGCTTCGGCACGACGGTGACCAGGCTCGAGCCCTGTGACGACGGCTGGGACCTCACGAGCACCGGCCCCGAAGGCGAGCAGACCCGCCGTTACGACGGCGTGGTTCTGGCGAACGGCACGCTGGCGCATCCGAACATCCCGACCTTCCCCGGCGAGTTCACGGGCGAGGTCATGCACACGTCGTCGTACAAGAGCGCGGCCCAGCTCACCGGTAAGAGGGTGCTGCTGATCGGCGCGGGGAACTCGGGCTGCGACATCGCGGTGGATGCCGTGCATCGCGCGGCGTCGATCGACATGAGCGTGCGGCGGGGGTACTACTTCGTTCCGCGATATCTCTTCGGCCGCCCGAGCGACACTCTCAACCAGGGCAGGCCACTGCCTGCGCGTCTCAAGCAGGCCGTCGACAGCAGGGTGCTTCGGGCATTCACAGGCGACCCCGTGCGATTCGGATTCCCGAAGCCCGACTACCGCATCTACGAATCGCACCCGATCGTGAACACGCTCGTCCTGCACCATCTCGGTCAGGGAGATCTGCGAATCCGGCCCGACATCGAGCGGTTCGACGGCGACACCGTGCATTTCAGCGACGGCACCTCCGGCGAGTACGACCTCATCATCCTCGCGACCGGATACCGGCTCGACTACCCCTTCGTCGACCGCGCGCACCTGCAGTGGCAAGGCGCTGCGCCCCGGCTCTTCCTCAACATGTTCCCCGCGTCGTTCAACGGGCTCTACGTGGTGGGCATGATCGAGGCCTCCGGGATCGGCTGGCAGGGCCGCTACGAGCAGGCCGAGCTGCTGGCGGCGTACCTCGACGCCTCCGCCGCGACGGCAACGGCATTCCGTGACCGCGTCACCGGCGATCCCTGGCCCGACGTCACCGGCGGTTATCACTATCTCGGTCTCGACCGCATGGCCTACTACGTCAATAAAGACGCCTACCGCGCGGCTGTCCGGCGAGAGAGAGCGGCACTGGACGCCTGAACCGGCACCGCTACCGGGTCGCCGAGCCCGTCGACGCGCAACGCAAGGTGACGGCCCTTCGACAGGCTCAGGGTCAGGAACCCAGGACCTGGTCGAGCAGCGGATGCAGGTGCCGAGTGCCGAGCACGGAGGATGCCGACCGGGCTCCTGCGGCGAGGGCATCGGGCACCGATGCCCTCGCGAGGGATGCGTCGAGCACTCCGGCGAGGAATGCGTCACCCGCACCGTTCGTGTCGACGACCTCGACGGGCACGGCGCCGACGCGGTGCACGGCTCCCCCGGCATCCACCGCGACAGCGCCCTCCGCGCCCAGGGTGCACACGGCCAGCGTCGCGCCTGCGGCGATCGTCGACTGCAGGAAAGCCACCGGATCCTCGAGCCGGTCGGCGTTGCAGAACACGGCATCCGCGGCCTCCAGGAACGGCCGATGAAACTCCGCCTCTCCGTCGTAGTCGTGCACGTCGACCCAGATCGGCCGGCCGGTCTCTCTTGCGAGCGGCAGAAGTCGCAGCGGCTCGGCGGCGAGATCCAGCACGATCGCATCGGCATCCGCCATCGCCGCGCGCAGCTCCTCGTCCTCGGCGCCGTCGGTCGCCGATGGAGAGGCCAGATACAGCGACACCCGTCCGCCCTGCCGCGTCATCAGGTTCACGTGCCGCTCTGTGGCTTCGGCGGGTCCCCAGTGGGTCGGCACCCCGGCATCCGCCAACGCCGCCTGCACCCGGACGGCGTGCTCATCATCAGCGGCCAAGGCGTACAGCAGCACCGAACGACCAAGGCCGGTCAGGCTCAGGGCCTTGCCTGCGCTGGTTCCGCCGACCGTGTCCCAGCTGTCCTCGGCGAACTGCATGTGCGGCACCGGCTCGGGCAATCGGTCGAGCACGACGATCGAGTTCCAAGAGGCGGGACCGGTGATGAAGACAGAGGCAGCAGGCATGTCACCATCCTGCCGTGCGAGCCTGCTCAGCCGATGCGCTTGATCAGCGCGTCGACCGTCATTCCGTAGTCGATGCGCACGACCGGCAGCGCGAGCTTGTCGGTGCCGATCGTCACCAGCCCCGGTTCGATCGTGCGAGCCATCTCGTATCCGGCCTGCGCGACTCCCTGCTTGGCGGTGTCGTTGTAGTGGCCATACGGGTACGCCATCACCTGACGCACGCCGAGGATGTCGCCCGAGGTGTTCAGGTCGGCGGCGATCTGATCGGCTGTCCAGTTGACCATCCGCCCCTTCCCGTTGTCGCCGGCCTGGTGCATGTCGTGGGTGTGCGAACGACGCTGCACGTAGATGGAGGGCGGGGGATCCTGCCGATACGCCGTGATCATGAACGAGGTCGACAGCAGCTTGTACTTGTCGATGACCGGCACGGCGAGATCGAACCAGCTCTGATCCGCATCGTCGTCGGTGATGATGACCGAATGCGCCGGAAGATACAGCCGGCCGTCGATGAACGCGCTCAGCTCGTCCCACGTGGGCATGTAGAACCCGCTCGACGCGATGTGACTCATCTGCGCATCGAAGTCGCCTATGTAGGCGTAGTTGCCGCGCAGCCAGCCCGACTCCCCTTCGGGCTTGGCCGTGAACTGGTGATACATCAGGATCGGGATCTGCGCGTTCTCGGCGACGTTCTGCTCTGGCGTCATCCACGCCCCGTACAGCTGCACCTGCTGGTCCTGGCACACCACGGCGTCCGCACCATTGACCCTGGCCGTCTGATCGAACGCGGCGGCGCTCTCAGCCGTCGGGTACCAGCCGCCGAACACGCGCCCGTCCTGCGACGGGATCGGCAGATCCTGATAGAGGGCGTCCTGATGCTGCAGCATGGGCTCCGCCGGCGCACCGTCTCCGGTGAAGCTCACGGCGCACGCGAGCGGGTCGTCCGCATCGCGCAACAGCCGCTGCACAGGGCTCAACGGCGGATGCTCGATGGCTCCCGCCTCCGCGCGCGGAACTGCCGGCTCTCGCGCCGCAGCCGTCCACGCGAACACACCTGCCGCACCGCCTCCCAGAAGCACGACAGCACAGATGATCATCGCGACGGCCTTCCGCCGTCGCCTCCCCCCGGTCGCCACGGCTTAGACGTCGAAGCCTTCGGCGATGATCTCGACCAGCTCCTCGCGCTCCTCGACCGGCAGGAAGGCTGCGGCCGCCGCGTTGAACTGGAAGGTCTCGAGGTCATCGAGGTCGTATTCGAACGCCTCGACGAGGAGCGCGAGCTCGCGCGTGAGCGAGGTGGCACTCATGGTGCGGTTGTCGACGTTCACTGTGACCGCGAAGCCGAGCTGGTAGAGCAGATCGAACGGGTGGTCAGCGAGCGTCTTGCCCCACTTGGCGATCGCTCCGGTCTGCAGGTTCGACGAGGGCGACAGCTCGAGCGGGATCTCCCGGTCGCGCACCCAGCGAGCGAGGTCGCCGAACCGCACCTGCACCTCGTCGCCCTCCTCCGTGATCACCTCGAGGTCTTCGGCGATCCGCACGCCGTGGCCGAGGCGCAGGGCGCGGCCGTCGATCAGCGCGGAGCGGATCGACGCCAGCCCCGCGGCTTCGCCCGCGTGCACGGTCACCGGGAAGAAGTTCTCGGCGAGATAGTCGAACGCCGCGCGGTGGTTCGAGGCGGGGAAGCCGTCTTCGGCACCCGCGATGTCGAATCCCACGGCGCCGCGGCCTCGGAAGGAGACCGCCAGCTCGGCGATCTCGCGAGAGCGATCCGCGTGGCGCATCGCGGTGATCAGCTGGCCGACGCGGATGCTGCTGCCTGAGCGATCCGCGGCGTCTTCGCCCTCTTCGATCCCCTGCTGGACGGCGTCGACGGCCTGCTCGAGAGTCAGGCCGCGACCGAGGTGCTGCTCCGGCGCCCAGCGCACCTCGCCGTAGATCACGCCGTCCGCTGCGAGATCTTCCACGAACTCTCGCGCGACCCGCGTGAGACCCTCGCGGGTCTGCATGACGGCCGTCGTGAGATCGAAGGTCTTGAGGTACTCGACGAGCGAGCCCGAATCGCTCTGGGTGGCGAACCACGTGCCGAGCGCGGCCGGGTCCTGCTCGGGCACGTCGAGACCGATGGCATCGGCCAGCTCGATGATCGTGGACGGGCGAAGCGCGCCGTCGAGGTGGTCGTGCAGCGACACCTTCGGAAGGCTGCGCAGCGACGCACCCTGGATGGTGACGTCGCCGCTCTGGTCGATCGACATGGGATTCCTCTCGGTCGCGGGTTCGCTCAGTTCAGGCTAGCGGTCGGGCTCACGCCGTGATGCGCTCGCGCACGATCGGGCCGCGTTCGAACCCGGTCGCCGAACCCGTCGCCGCATCCCCGATGGCCCACGATCCCTCGAGCGCCTCGAGCGCGCGCGGGAAGCGGGCCTCATCCGCCGCAGACAGCGTGAACAAGGGCTGACCGGCGACCACGCGGTCTCCCGGCTTCGCGTGCAGGTCGATGCCCGCTTCGAAGATCACCGGATCCTCGGCGCGGGCGCGTCCCGCTCCGAGCCGCCATGCGGCGATGCCGAACGGCAGCGCCTCCATGCGTGTGACGACGCCGTCGTTCGGTGCGGTGACGATGTGCGTCTCGCGGGCGGTGGGCAGCGGAGCATCCGGGTCCCCGTCCTGCGCGCGGATCATCGCCTTCCAGCTGTCCATCGCACGGCCGTCGTCCAGCGCCTTCTCGACGTCGGCATCGGGCTGACCGGCCAGCGCCAGCATCTCTCGGGCGAGCGCGATCGTGAGCTCCCGGACGTCTGCCGGGCCCCCGCCGGCCAGGACCTCCACCGACTCGCGGACCTCGTTGGCATTGCCGATCGCGAGTCCGAGAGGCACGTTCATGTCGGTGAGCAGCGCGGTCGTCGCAACGCCGGAGTCGGTGCCGAGGGCGACCATGGTGCGGGCGAGCTCGCGGGCGCGATCGATGTCCTGCATGAAGGCGCCCGAGCCGAACTTCACATCGAGCACGAGCGCATCGGTGCCCTCGGCGATCTTCTTCGACATGATGCTCGACGCGATCAGCGGGATCGCCTCGACCGTGCCCGTGACGTCACGCAGGGCGTACAGCTTCTTGTCGGCCGGAGCGAGCCCGGAGCCGGCGGCGCAGATGACTGCTCCGACATCCGACTGCATCTGGGCGAACATCTCCTCGTTGCTGAGCGCCGCGCGCCAGCCGGGGATCGACTCGAGCTTGTCGAGCGTGCCGCCCGTGTGACCCAGGCCCCGGCCGGACAGCTGGGGCACCGCGACCCCGAACACGGCCACGAGGGGTGCGAGTGGCAGCGTGATCTTGTCTCCCACGCCGCCTGTGGAGTGCTTGTCGACGGTCTTCTTGCCCAGGCTCGCGAAGCTCATCCGCTCCCCCGACGCGATCATGGCGTCCGTGAGCACGCGGATCTCGTCTCGTTGCATGCCGCGCTGGAACACGGCCATCGCGAACGACGCCATCTGGGCGTCGGAGACGTAGCCGCGGGTGTACGCGTCGACCATCCAGCGCAGCGCCGGCTCGGGCACGACCCCGCCGTCGCGCTTCGCGCGGATGACGTCAACGGCGTCGAAGGGCTCAACAGACATCAGCGAACATCCTCAAGGTCACGGGGGCCGAACGCATCCGGCAGTACTTCATCGATCGTCCGGATGCCGGAGACGGTCTCCAGGAGCATCCCGGGGGTGGCGTGCTCGAACAGGAGCTGACGGCAGCGGCCGCACGGCATGATCGTCTCGCCGTCGTTGTTCACACACACGAAGGCGACCAGCTTGCCGCCGCCGGACATGTGCAGATCGCCGACCAGCGCACACTCGGCGCACAGGGTCACGCCGTACGACGCGTTCTCGACGTTGCATCCGGCCACCATGCGGCCGTCGTCCACGAGGGCGGCTGCGCCGACCCGATAGCGCGAGTACGGTGCGTACGCCTTCGTCATCGCGTCGGTGGCAACCTGACGCAGCTCATCCCAGTCGATGTCGGTCATCTCTCTCACTCCTAGGACTTGATGTACGGTTCGCCGTCAGCCGCCGGCGGACGAGAGCGCCCGACGAGACCGGCCACCGCGAAGATCGTGACGACGTACGGAAGCATCAGCATGAACTGGCTCGGCACGGGCGACCCGATGACGCTGAGCACGCCCTGCAGGTTGGTCGCGAACCCGAACAGCAGCGCTGCGAGCGTCGCCTTGATCGGGTCCCACTTGCCGAAGATCACGGCGGCGAGCGCGATGAAGCCGGCACCCGCCGTCATCTCCGGGTTGAACCGCGGCACCGAGACCAGGGTGTAGAACGCACCGCCCATCCCGGCGATCGCACCCGCGATCAGCACGTTCATGTAGCGGGTGCGGGCGACGTTGATGCCCACTGTGTCGGCTGCCTGCGGATGCTCGCCGACCGCGCGCATGCGCAGCCCCCAGCGGGTGCGGTACATGCCGTACCAGACCACGAAGACGACGACGTACATGAGGTACACGACGATGGTCTGCGTGAACAGGATCGGCCCGATGATCGGGATCTCGCTGAGGAGCGGGATCGGCAGCTTCGGGAAGGGCGTGACGGTGTTCAGCGTGGCCTGGTTCGGCGCGAGCACCTGCCGGAACAGGAACGTCGTCACGCCGATCACGAGAACGTTCAGCACGACGCCGACGATGACCTGATCGACGTGATAGGTGATCGCGAAGACGCCGAGGACCAGCGCGACCAGGACGCCGGCGACCATGGCGGCGACGAGGCCCGCCCACGGCGTGCCGGTCGCCGAGCCGACGATCGCGGCGGTGAACGCGCCGGCCAGCAGCTGCGCTTCGATCGCGATGTTGACGACACCGGCGCGCTCGCCGATCACACCGCCCAGAGCGCCGAAGATCAACGGCGTCGCGAGCGCCAGCGCCCCGCTGAGGAGTCCGATCATCGGCAGCGTGCCCTTGCTGCCGGCCGCGGCCCAGGCGAGGAAGCCGATGATCAGCGCCGCGGCGAAGATGGCGGTGAGCCACAGCGGCACCGTGCGACGCGTGGCGGCCAGCCACCAGGCGATGGCGGTGACGGCTGCGGCGACGAACACCGCGACCCACGCCGTCGCCGTGCCCGGCACGACGACGTTCGGCAGCGCGAGGATCTCGCCACCGGCCGTGAGGCGGAACGTCGAATCCCCTGGGCGCGGCACGAAGAGCGGCAGAAGAGCGAACAGCACGGTGACGACCGTGAAGATGACCGGCGTCTTCCACGAGACGACGGCGACGGTGCGGGGCTCTGCGTCGAGAGTCACAGCGGTCATGCCGCCACCTCCTTCTTCGCGGCGCGACGCTGTCGGCGAGTCGCGACGCCCGGCTGCGGCAGCCCGAACATCGCCCGCACGAGCGGCGGAGCGGCGATGAACAGCACGATCAGCGACTGCACGACCAGGACGATCTCGATCGGGACGCCCTGCGACGCCTGCATCGTGAAACCTCCGGTCTTGAACGCCCCGAAGAGGAGACCGGCCCACAGGATGCCGAGTGGACGCGAGCGTCCGAGGAGGGCGACCGTGATCGCGTCGAAGCCGATCCCGGCATCGATGCCACCGCTGAAGCCCTTCGGCTCGGTGCCGAGCACCTGGCTCACGCCGGCGAGACCGACCAGCGCACCGGCGATGAGCATGACGGTGAAGTACATGCGTCCGACCGAGATGCCCGCGGTGCGGGCCGCGGCGGGATTCTCGCCCACCGCACGGAACCGGAAGCCCAGGCTCGAGCGCTCCAGCAACCACCACGTGATCGCGACGGCGACCAGCGCCAGGAGGAACCCGAGGTGCAGCTTGTACATCGGCCCGAGGATCAGCGGGAACACGGCGGACTCCGCCATGGGCGCGGTCTTCGGGTTGTTGGATCCCGGCGCCTGCAGCAGGCCCTGAGTAGCCAGCATCCACGCCAGGAGGTAGAACGCGATGTGGTTGAGCATGATCGTGACGATCACCTCATGTGCGCCGGTGCGCGCCTTGAGCAGCCCTGCGATGCCGGCCCAGATCGCACCAGCGACGATGCCGGCGACGAGCGCGGCGATCAGGTGCAGCGGGAACGGCAGCTCCCAGGCGGTGGCGACGTATCCGGCGGCGGCAGCGGCCATCAGCATCTGCCCCTGGCCGCCGATGTTGAACAGGCCGGCGCGGAACGCAAGTCCCACGCCGAGGCCTGCGGCGATCAGCGGCGTCGCGAACTTCAGCGTCTCGGTCAGAGGGCGAATGCCGATCGCGAACGAGTCGGCGTTGAAGTTGTAGATCGAACCGCGGAACAGAGCCGAGTACGCTCCCCCGACGGCGCTCCCGATCGCGCTGAAAGTGTCCATGGGCGCCGCGAAGAAGTAGCCGGCCGCGGCCTGCACTGCAGGGTCGGTCAGGGCGATCATCAGGGAGCCGACGACGATGGCCACGAGCACCGCGAGAACCGACACGAGCGCGTTGCCGTTCACGATCTCGGTGAGCGCTCTCCGCCACTTCGAGGGCTTCGGCGCCTTCGGCGCGATCTCGGTCGCCGGCTGAGTCTGAGCGGCGGTCATGCCTGTGCTCCTTCGTTCACGGCGGCGCCCGCCATCATCAGTCCGAGCACGTCACGCGGTGTGTCGCCCGGGACGATGCCCACGATGCGGCCCCGATACATCACCAGGATGCGATCGGCAAGGGCCGCGACCTCGTCGAGCTCGGTCGAGATCACGATCACGGGCACTCCGGCGTCGCGGGTCTCGATCACGCGCTTGTGGATGAACTCGATGGAGCCGACGTCGACCCCTCGGGTCGGCTGGGCGGCGACGAACAGCGAGAGCTCGCGGCTCAGTTCGCGCGCCAGCACGATCTTCTGCTGGTTGCCGCCGGAGAGGCGGCCGGCCGCCTGAGTCGGCCCCTGTGTGCGGATGTCGAACTCTGCGATCTTCGCCTTCGCGAACTCATCACGGGCCCTCAGCTGCAGAGCGCCGTTCTTGACGAACGGAGCGCCGTTCGATCGATCGAGCATCAGGTTCTCGGCGATCGAGAACTCCTTGACGAGGCCGTCTACACCCCGATCCTCCGGGACGAAGCCGACACCGGCATCCAGGATCTGCCGCACACTGCGTCCGACGAGCTCCTGGCCGTTCAGGCGGACGCTGCCGCGCACCTTCTCCTGGAGGCCGAGCAGAGCCTCGGTGAGCTCGGTCTGGCCGTTGCCCTGGACCCCGGCGATCGCGAGCACTTCGCCGCCGCGCACCTCGAACGAGGCCTCGTCGACGAGAACCGCGCCCGCCGCATCCGTGACCGTGAGGTTCTCGACCACAAGGGAGTTGCTGCGCAGCCTGGGGGCGTCCTTGTGCACCGTGAGCTCGACCGCCCGGCCCACCATGAGCGACGCGAGCTCGGTGTTCGACGCCGTCGGAGACGCCTCGCCGACGACCTTGCCGAGGCGGATCACAGTGATGCGATCGGCCACCTCGCGGACCTCGCGCAGCTTGTGCGTGATGAAGACGATCGCCGTGCCGCGCTCGCGCAGCTGACGCATCGTCGCCATCAGCTCATCGGTCTCCTGAGGGGTGAGCACGGCCGTGGGCTCGTCGAAGACGAGGATGCTGGCGTCGCGAGCCAGCGCCTTGATGATCTCGACGCGCTGCTGCACGCCGACGGGGAGGTCTTCCACCACCGCATCCGGGTCGACGTCGAATCCGAAGCGATCGGAGATGTCCTTCACCTGCCGGCGTGCGGCGGCGATATCGAGGCGGCCTCCGGCGGTGGTCTTCTCGTGACCCAGCATCACGTTCTCGGCGACGGTGAAGACGGGCACGAGCATGAAGTGCTGGTGCACCATGCCGATCCCGGCCTTCATCGCGTCGCCGGGGCCCGCGAAGTGCTGGACGACGTCGTCGATGAGGATCTGCCCCTCGTCGGCCTGGTACAGGCCGTAGAGCACGTTCATCAGAGTCGACTTCCCGGCGCCGTTCTCGCCCAGAAGGCAGTGGATCTCTCCGGGTTGGACGACCAGATCGATGTGGTCGTTGGCAGTCAGCGCGCCAAACCTCTTCGTTATCCCGCGCAGCTCGAGCTTCATGTGTCCGATCCTATTCATGCCGTCGTCGCCGTGCGCAGGGATCGCCCGCGCAGACGACAGCGGGGAGACCGACTGGGCCGGCCTCCCCGTTGTTGCTTGCTGTTACTCGCTCAGGTAGGACTTGACGGTGATCTTGCCGTCGACGATGTCCTGCTTGATCGCGTCGACCTTCTTGACCAGTTCCGCGTCGACCTTGCTCTCGAAGTTGTGCAGCGGGGCGATGCCCACGCCCTCGTTGTCGAGCGTGCCGATGTAGGCGTCGCCGCTGAAGCTGTCATCGGCGCTCGCCATGACCGCCTCGTAAGTGGAGAGGTCCATGGCCTTGAGCACCGAGGTGAGCACGTAGTCCGCCGTGGTCGGGTCGGTGTTGAACAGGTCGGCGTCGGCGCCGATCAGCGCGATGTCCTTGCCGGAGTCCTTGATGGCCTGCAGGCCGGACTGGTAGATCGGGCCGCCGACCGGGAAGAGCACGTCGACACCCTGGTCGATGATGTTCTGCGCCGTGGTCTTGGCGTCCTGGTTGGCCTCGAAGCCGCCCGTGAAGGAACCGGTCGATCCGTCCCACCCGACGACCTCGACGGCGGTGCCGTTCTCGGTGTTGTAGTAGTCGACGCCCTGCTTGAAGCCGTCCATGAAGATCGTCACGGTCGGGAACTCCATGCCGCCGTAGGTGCCGACCTTCGCGGTCTTGGAGTAGCCGGCCGACAGGTAGCCCGCGAGGAACGCGGCCTGCGCCGTGTCGTAGAGCAGCGGCTTGACGTTGTCGGGCTTGCTGTCGCCACCTGCGTCGTCGACGAGGATGAAGTCGGTGTCGGGGTTGGCCGTAGCGGCGTCGACCGTCGCCTGCGACAGTGCGAAGCCGACGGCGACGATCGCGTTGCAGCCCTCGGACACCATGTTGTCGATGTTGGGGGCGTACTCCGTCTCGGCGTTCGACTCGGCCTTCTTCAGCGTGGCGCCGAGTTCATCGGCCGCCTTCTGCGCGCCTTCGTACGAGAGCTGGTTGAACGACTTGTCGTCGAAGCCGCCCGCGTCGGAGACGATGCACGGGGTGAAATCGGAGGCGGCGGATCCGCCCGAGCCGCCCGGCTTGTCGGTGGGCGCCTGGCCGCAGCCGGCGAGTGCGAAGACGACGCTGGCGGCGACTGCCGCGCCGAGAAGCTTCTTGGTGGTGGAGATGGTCAACTCATGCCTCCCTCAACGATCCCGCGGCCCTCGCGGATCGCTCAAAGTTACCTAGTGTTTCGACGTTTGGGCATATCCAGTTCGCGCGCGCAGACGAATGGTTACAAAGCCGAGATCAATCCAGCAGATGAGCATGCAAGGGTGCTCATCAGAGCACGTCGCCACGCCCGGTGAGCTTGAGCGACTCGACGACGCCCTTCACGCGCTGCGCGTGCTCGACGGTCGTGACCAGCAGGGCATCGGGCGTGTCGACCACCACGATGTCCTGCACGCCGACGAGGCTGATCACGCGGCTGGTCTGGCTCACGAGGATGCCGCTCGCGGCATCCGACAGCACGCGCGCGTTCGGTCCGAGCACGGCGAGGTCGTTCTTGCGGCCGTTGGTGATGAGCTTGGTCAGCGAGGCGAAGTCCCCCACGTCGTCCCAGTCGAAGTGGCCCGGCACGACCGCGAGGCGCCCTCGCTTGGCCGCGGGCTCGGCCACCGCGTAGTCGATCGCGATCTTCTTGAGGCGAGGCCAGATCCGGTCGACGGCGGGCCCTCGCTGGTCGCGGTCGTCCCACGCCTCGGCGAGCTCGAGGAGGCCCGCGTGCAGCTCGGGCTCGTTCGCAGCGAGCTCGTCGAGCAGCACGCTCGCCCTGGCGATGAACATACCGGCGTTCCACAGGTAGCTGCGATCGGCGACGTACGCCTTCGCCGTCTCGAGGTCGGGCTTCTCGACGAAGCTCTCCACCAGCGACGCCTCGCGAGCCGCCTCGACGACGAGCTCCTCCCCCTGCTTGATGTACCCGAAGCCGATGGCCGGCTCGGTCGGCGTGATGCCGATCGTGCAGATGTACCCCTGGCGGGCGACCTCCACGGCATCCCGCACCGCGAACTCGAACACGCGGGTTCCCCGGATCACGTGATCGGCGCTGAACGAGCCGATGATCACATCAGGGTCGCGGCGGTGCAGGATCGCCGCGGCGAGCCCGATGGCGGCGGCCGACTCGCGCGGTTCCGATTCGAGGAAGACGTTGAGGTCGGGGATGCCGGGGAGCTGCTCCTCGACCGCGGCGCGGTGCGCGCGCCCTGTGACGACGGCGATCCGATCGTGCCCTGCGAGCGGCTCGAGCCGGTCCCACGTGTCGCGCAGCAGCGAGTGGCCGGAGCCGGTGAGATCGTGCAGGAACTTCGGCGCATCGGCCCTCGACAGGGGCCAGAGCCGACTGCCGATGCCGCCGGCGGGGATCACTGCGTAGAAGTCCTTGATCGGTTGAGTCACCTGGCCAGAGTACCCGCAGCCCATCATGTCCTCAGGCTCTCGACACCATGCAGAAAACCTCTCGACGTCGAGATACTTAGGGTGTCCTTCGTCGCTCCCAGCGAGCTGACAGGAATAGGATGGACGACGATCGGCCGTGCCTGTTGTCTTCTCAGGCTCACACTTGGACCACGCAGTGCACGCGACCGAGTCACATCGATCCAGGGAGGACGACCGTGTCCACAAGCGCTCGCTTGACACCGTCGATTTCGGAAACCACGTCCAAGTCCCCGCGCGGAACCCTGTACCGGGGTCGCGAAGGCATGTGGTCGTGGGTGCTTCACCGCATCACCGGAGTCGCCATCTTCTTCTTCCTATTGGTGCACGTGCTCGACACGGCACTGATCAGGGTGTCGCCCGAGGCGTACAACGCCGTGATCGGCACATATAAGAACCCGATCATGGCGCTGGGCGAGGTCGTGCTGGTCGCGGGCATCGTGTTCCACGCGATGAACGGACTGCGAATCATCGCCGTCGACTTCTGGTCGAAGGGCGCGAAGTACCAGCGCCAGCTCTTCTGGGGCGTGCTGCTGGTCTGGGGCATCATCATGGCCGGCTTCGTGCCGCGTCACCTGATGCTCGCGTTCGCCGGATTCGGAGGGGGTCACTGATGACCGCTCAGACCGTCGCCGCGCCCGCCCGCCGTCAGCGGCGCTTCAACCTGGAGATGTGGGGGTGGGCCTTCATGCGCCTCTCCGGCGTGCTCCTCGTGATCCTCATCTTCGGCCACCTGTTCATCAACCTGATGGTCGGCGAAGGCATCCACGCCCTCGACTTCGCGTTCATCGCCGGCAAGTTCGCCACTCCGTTCTGGCAGTGGTGGGACGTGCTGATGCTGTGGCTCGCCCTGATCCACGGCGCCAACGGCATGCGCACCATCGTGAACGACTACGTCACGAACAGCACGGCGCGCAAGGTCCTCATCTGGGCTCTGGGTCTCGCCGCGGGCCTGCTCATCCTCCTCGGCACCCTGGTGGTCTTCACGTTCGACCCGTGCCTCGGAGTCACCGAGTCGAGCACGCTGTGGGACACCTGCCAGGCCGTGGCCAACCGATAGAAGAAGGCATACGAAAAGTGACTACTGAGGCGCAGGAGTCCGTCGTCCGCGACGGCGTGCACTACCACCAGTTCGACATCGTGATCGTCGGCGCCGGCGGCGCCGGCATGCGCGCGGCCATCGAGGCCGGCCCGGGAGCCCGGACCGCGGTGATCTCCAAGCTCTACCCGACCCGCTCGCACACGGGCGCAGCGCAGGGCGGCATGGCCGCGGCGCTCGCCAACGTCGAGGAGGACAGCTGGGAGTGGCACACCTTCGACACCGTCAAGGGCGGCGACTACCTCGTCGACCAGGATGCTGCGGAGATCCTCGCGAAGGAGGCCATCGACGCTGTCATCGACCTCGAGAACATGGGTCTCCCCTTCAACCGCACCCCCGAGGGCAAGATCGATCAGCGCCGGTTCGGCGGCCACACCGCGGAGCACGGCAAGACTCCGGTGCGACGCGCCTGCTACGCCGCCGACCGCACGGGCCACATGATCCTGCAGACGCTTTTCCAGAACTGCGTGAAGCTGGGCATCAACTTCTTCAACGAGTTCTACGTGCTCGATCTGATCACGGTGAAGGATGCCGACGGCAAGACCCAGATCGCCGGCGTCGTCGCCTACGACCTCTCCACCGGCGAGCTGCACGTCTTCCAGTCCAAGGCCGTCATCTTCGCGACCGGCGGCTTCGGCAAGATCTTCAAGACCACCTCCAACGCGCACACCCTCACGGGTGACGGCGTCGGCATCGTGTGGCGCAAGGGACTCCCCCTCGAGGACCTCGAGTTCTTCCAGTTCCACCCGACCGGTCTCGCCGGCCTCGGCATCCTGCTCACCGAGGGCGCCCGCGGTGAGGGCGCCATCCTGCGCAACGCGTCGGGCGAGCGGTTCATGGAGCGCTACGCCCCGACCATCAAGGACCTCGCCCCGCGCGACATCGTCGCCCGGTGCATGGTGCAGGAGGTCGCGGAGGGCCGCGGCGCAGGTCCTCACAAGGACTACGTGCTGCTGGACTGCACGCACCTGGGCGCAGAGGTCCTCGAGACCAAGCTCCCCGACATCACCGAGTTCGCCCGCACCTACCTCGGCGTCGACCCCGTGGTCGAGCCGGTGCCCGTGATGCCCACGGCTCACTACGCCATGGGCGGCATCCCGACCAACAACAACGCCGAGGTCCTCGCCGACAACACCACTGTCGTGCCTGGTCTCTACGCCGCCGGCGAGTGCGCGTGCGTCTCGGTGCACGGCGCCAACCGCCTCGGCACGAACTCCCTTCTCGACATCAACGTGTTCGGCAAGCGCGCAGGACGCCAGGCGGTCGAGTACGTCAAGACCGCCGACTTCGTCCCGCTCCCCGAGAACCCGGCCGGCTTCGTGTCCGGGATGCTCGAGGGTCTGCGCAACAACCAGGGCACCGAGCGCATCGCCGTGCTTCGCAAGACGCTGCAGGACGAGATGGACAAGGGCGCGCAGGTGTTCCGCACCCACGACTCGCTCGAGCACGTGCTCGGTGTCATCAAGGACCTCCGGGACCGCTACCGCAACGTCCATGTCGACGACAAGGGCCACCGGTTCAACACCGACCTGCTCGAGGCCGTCGAGCTGGGCTTCCTGCTCGACATCGCGGAGGTCGTCGTCTATGCCGCACAGAACCGCCAGGAGAGCCGCGGCGGCCACATGCGCGACGACTTCCCGAAGCGCGACGACGAGAACTACATGAAGCACACCATGGCGTATCTGACGGGTGACCCGCACTCGTCGACGCCGAGCGATCACATCAAGCTGGACTGGAAGCCGGTCGTGTTCACCAAGAACGAGCAAGGCGAGCTGAACTACCCGCCGCTGGAGAGGAAGTACTGACCATGTCGAACGCTGTTGCAGAGGCACCCGCGAGCGACTCGGGCGTGCAGTCCTTCATCGTCACCTTCAACATCCGCCGCTTCGATCCCGAGGTCGACGCCGAGCCGCACTGGGTCGACTACGACGTGGAGCTCTTCTCCACCGACCGCGTGCTCGACGCGCTGCACAAGATCAAGTGGGAGGTCGACGGCTCGCTGTCGTTCCGACGCTCGTGCGCGCACGGCATCTGCGGCTCCGACGCCATGCGCATCAACGGCCGCAACCGCCTCGCCTGCAAGACGCTGATCAAGGACCTCGACATCTCGAAGCCGATCTACGTCGAGGCGATCAAGGGTCTGCCGCTCGAGAAGGATCTCATCGTCGACATGGAGCCGTTCTTCGCCTCCTACCGCGAGGTGCAGCCGTTCCTCGTCGCGAACTCGGTGCCCGAGAAGGGCAAGGAGCGCGTGCAGTCGATCGCGGATCGTGAGATCTTCGACGACACCACCAAGTGCATCCTGTGCGCAGCATGCACCTCGTCGTGCCCCGTGTTCTGGACCGACGGGCAGTACTTCGGCCCCGCCGCGATCGTCAACGCGCACCGCTTCATCTTCGACTCGCGCGACGACAACGCCGCCGTGCGCCTCGACATCCTCAACGACAAGGAGGGCGTGTGGCGCTGCCGCACGACCTTCAACTGCTCTGAGGCATGCCCCCGCGGCATCGAGGTCACCAAGGCGATCGCCGAGGTCAAGCAGGCCGTGCTGCGCGGACGCCCCTGACCGCACGCGCACGCTGACGCCGAAGGGCGGGTCTCCTCCCGGAGCCCGCCCTTCGCTGCATCCGGTTGTCGATATCGTGGGGACGTGTCCGATCACGCGCCGCTCCGCACCCGCCTCGAGGTGCCGCTGGAACGTGTGATCGAGCTCAAGGACCGCACGCTCGCCGCATTCCCCGTGCGCGTGTGGCGCAACTTCTCCTACAGCAACGGGTTCCTGCTCTCGGCGGGCATGAGCTACTACGTGCTGTTCGCGCTCTTCGCCCTGCTGTACGTGGCCTTCGCGGGCGCGGGATTGTGGCTGGGCGCGAGCGATGCGGCGATCGGCGCCCTGGTCCGGCTGATGAACACCTACATCCCTGGGCTCATCGGCACCGACGGCGAGGGCCTCGTCTCGGTCGATGATGTGACCGAGATCGCCAAGAGCTCAGGCGGCGTGCTCGGCGTCACCGGCGCGATCGCCCTCGGCGTGGCCCTGTGGACCGCCGTCGGTGCGGTGACCTTCACCCGGCGCGCAGTGCGAGACCTGTTCGGGCTGCCTTTCGACGCCCGCAGTTACTGGCTGCTGAAGGCACGCGATTTCTTCTCGGCGATCGTTTTCGGGGGCGCGATGCTGGTCGGCGCCGTCGTCAGCTGGGCGGGTGTGTGGGCGCTCGAGCAGCTGTATCACCTGCTCGGCTGGAGCACCGGCTCCTGGCCCTTCGACCTGAGCGTTCGGCTGCTGTCCGTGGTCGTCGCGTTCGCGCTGGATGCAGCCGCGCTCGCTCTGCTCGTGCGGTTCCTCACCGGGACCGTCCTGCGCTGGCGCTACATCTGGCCCGGCGCCCTCCTCGGCGGCGGCGCGATGGTGATCCTGCAGCTCGGCGCCGGGCTGCTTCTCTCGCGGGTGCCAGGCAACCCGCTGCTCGCGTCGTTCGCGGTGATCGTCGGGCTGCTGCTGTGGTGCCGCTGGCTGGCGATCGTCGTGCTGATCGCCGCATCGTTCATCGCGGTCACCGCCATGGATCACGACCAGCCGCTCGAGCGCGAGGACGAGACAGCCGCGCGCAAGGCCGAGGAGCAGGCGCTCGTGCTCGCAGCGCGGGTTCGGCTGCGCCGCGCGGAGGACGCGGCTGTGGAGGCTCCCTGGTACCGCCGGTCCGCAGCGCGCCGTGCGGTCCGGAGAGCGCAGGATGCGCTGGCAGATGCACTGGCGGATGCCGAGGCCGAGAATGTCCGACCCCGCGCCTAGGCTTGTTGTATGCCTCATCTGCGTATCGCCACGGTCAATGTCAACGGAATCAGGGCCGCCGCCCGCAACGGCATGAGCGCCTGGCTCGATGCCGCCGACGTCGACATCCTCACGCTGCAGGAGGTCCGCGGCCAGGACGAGCACCTGGAGGCCGCACTCCCCGGATGGACCTTCGTGCACGACGAAGCCACGGCGAAAGGCCGCGCCGGCGTCGCGATCGCGAGCCGCACGCCCTCTCTCGCGCACCGCACGGAGTTCGGCCCCGAGGACTTCGACTCGAAGGGCCGCTGGATCGAAGCCGATTTCCTGATCGGCGACGCCACCCTCACCGTGGTCAGCGCCTACGTGCACTCGGGCGAAGCCGACACCCCGAAGCAGGAGGAGAAGTGGAAGTTCCTCGATGCGATGAGCGTGCGCATGGCGGAGCTCGGTGCCGAGGGGGCCCTCGCTCTCGTCACCGGCGACCTCAACGTCGGCCACCGACCCCTCGACATCCTCAACTGGAAGGGCAACGTCAAGAAGGCCGGCTTCCTCGCGCGCGAGCGCGCATACTTCGACCGCTTCCTCGGCGCCACGGGAGAGCCCGTGGCCGGACAGGAAGGCATCGGCCGGGGAATGGTCGGGCAGCTCAGCGACACGAGGCCGTTCGCGTCCGAGGGCGGCGGCACCGGCCTCGGCTGGGTCGACGTGGGGCGCCGCTTCCACGGCGAGGTCGACGGCCCCTATACGTGGTGGTCGATGCGCGGTAAGGCGTTCGACAACGACTCCGGCTGGCGGATCGACTACCACCTCGCCACGCCCGCCCTCGCGGAGCGCGTGCAGGCCTACCAGGTGGCCCGCGCGGTCGCCTACGACCAGCGCTGGAGCGACCACGCTCCTGTCGTCGTCGACTACACCTACTGAAAGTCGCGCGACGCAGCCGCGGTCCGACGATACCGACCGCGGTATTCGAGCACGACGCCCAGCAGCGGGCTGCGGGCGCGCATGTCAATCGTGCGGCACTGCAGGGCCTCGTCCCAGCCGTCCTCCACGTCCACCCGCAGGCCGAGCGGCCCTGCGAGCGGCACTCGCGCGGGTCCCAGCCGCACGAGGACGCGGTGCGAGCGCATCCGCAGCCGTCCTTCCGGAGTCACCGAACACAGCATCAGCACCTCGATGCGTCCTCGTTCTCCCAGGGCGCTGCGCAGCTCGCCCGGCCGGCCGGTCGCCACGATCCTGTCGACCACGCGCTGCGAGCCGCCGGCGAAGCGGAACTCGCGGCGGGTGACGAGCGACTGCTCCCCCGTCGGCGTCGGCTCGGGGATCTCCTGCATCGAGAAGGACACGTCGCGCTGGAACCGTGTGATGATCAGGCCCGGGCCGACGAACGGTCTCGCGAGAGCGGAGAGCAGCCGGAGTCGGCTTCCCGCCACGTCGAACACGCCATCAGCCCCGCCCGGTCGCGCCCCCTCCCGCAGCTGGGCCCGCAGCTCGGGATCGAGCAGCCCGGCCTGCTCGCCGAGAACACGCAGGAACAGCGGTTCGACGGCGCTCACTCCCGCGCTTCCTCGCGATAGGGCTTGACGGCGGCCGGAGCGTCTGTGCCGGGGATGAACTCGCACGTGAACGTGCCTCGGTAGCCGAAAAGGAATCCGAGCAGATCGTTGTGCACCTCGAGGTCGATCACGTAGCACTCTCGCTCGTCGTCGTATCGCTCGGTGAGTCGTGCCCGTCCGCTGAACAGCATGGGGAACCGGAACGCGATCGGCCCCTCGTAGAAGCGCTGCGCGCCGGACATCAGCCGCAGGGATCCGTCGTCGCCGACCGAGAGATCGAGATCGACCGCGAGATGCTGGTGCGTGCCGAGGTAGTCGACGATCCGCGCCCGCGCCTCGCTGTGGATCATTGTGGCGTCGAAGCGCCGCCGCCGATTCCTGCGGACCTGCATCGTGCGGACAAAGGTCACCGTCTCGCGCCCATAGCCGTCGACGTAGGCGTAGTTGTCGATCTGGAAGGGGACGTCCCGACCCCGATCGGGGAACATGATGTTGCGCATCGTACCGATCGCCAGGAACGGCAGGGTCCACCATGGACCTCGGCGCACCTCGGTCATCACGCCACGCCCGACGCATCCGTATCCGGCCTCGACGCCGACGCCGAAGCGCCGCTGCATCTGAGGGTGAAGCCTGTCGAACTCCTCGCCGAGGGCGCGGCGGAAGATGCTCTCCGTGCTCATGAGTCCAACCCCGACAGCGACTCCGGCGCATGCTGCATGATCGTGCGGCCGCCCGTCCGCGGCGGGCGCGACAGGCAGCGTCCCGCGCGAGCGCGCGGACGGTTCCCCGGGCGCAGGGAGCGCCACCAGCCCGTCTGCTCAGGGGGCACGCCCTCCTCCGCCCACAGTCGCAGACGGTCGAAGCTCCACGCGGTCAGCCACCAGACGAATCGACGGGTGACGATCGGGTCGAGCAGGCGCCCGAGCGGCCCCCACCCCGGCGTGTAGTCGTACCCGGTGAGGAACCGGACGCCGTCCGGCGTCGGGATGTAGCGCCAGTATCCTCGACCCTTGCCGAGGGGCGACAGCGCGTCGTCGGTGTCGAACACGAGGGCCGAGGTGCGCTCGCCACCGCGGCCGTGCCGCTCGCCCAAGGAGACGCCGGTGCCGCGGATCGTGTGGGCATGCAGATCGAGCTCGTAGTCGAACTCCTGCGCGCCGTCGTCTCGCACCCGGACGGGACGGATGAGCGTGAAGCGCGCATCCCATCGGACGTGTGCGGTCGGATCCTGCGTCAGCGCCCACACGACGTCCATCGGCGCTTTGATGAGAGTCTCGACGTACAGCGCCCTGTCGCTGTGAGCGGTCATGCGCACCAGCCTATGGTTCCGCGCGGCGCAGCAGCGCACCGGCATCCGCATAGGATTGATATCGTGACGAAACCTCGCCTGTACTCCGGAATGCAGCCCTCCGCCGACTCCCTCCAGATCGGCAACTACATCGGCGCGCTCCTGCAGTGGCGAGACCTGCAGAGCTCGTACGACGCGTACTTCTCCGTCGTCGACCTGCACGCGCTCACGGTCGCGCAGGACCCTGCGGAGCTGCGCGAGAAGACCCGCCGCACCGCCGCCCAGTACATCGCGGCAGGCATCGAGCCCTCGCAGTCGACTCTCTACGTGCAGTCGCACGTGCGCGCGCATGCCGAGCTCGCCTGGATCCTGTCGACCATCACCGGCTTCGGCGAGGCCGGCCGAATGACGCAGTTCAAGGACAAGTCCGCCCGCTACGGCGCGGACGCGACGAGCGTGGGGCTGTTCACGTACCCGGTGCTGATGGCGGCCGACATCCTGCTCTATCAGACCGACGTCGTGCCGGTCGGCGACGACCAGAAGCAGCATGTCGAGCTCACCCGCGATCTCGCCGAGCGCTTCAACTCCCGGTTCGGCAGCACTTTCGTGGTGCCGCGTCCGGTGATCCAGAAGGACACCGCCCGCATCTACGATCTGCAGAACCCGACATCGAAGATGTCGAAGTCCGCTGAGAGCGACGCGGGCGTGCTGTGGATGCTCGACGATCCGGCGAAGTCCGCCAAGAAGATCATGCGAGCGGTGACCGACAACGAAGGTGCTGTGCACTTCGATCGCGAGAGCAAGCCCGGTGTGTCGAACCTGCTGACGATCTACGCCGCCCTCACCGGACGCCAGATCGGCTCGATCGAGGACGAGTACGCCGGCCGTGGCTACGGGGACTTCAAGAAGGGCCTCGCCGAGGTCGTCGTGAGCGAGTTCGAGCCGGTGCGCGCGCGGGCCCTCGAGCTGCTCGACGACCCTGCCGAACTCGACCGCATCCTCGCAGCCAACGCGGAGCGAGCGGATGCCGTCGCGGATGCGACCCTGGGCGCGGTCTACGACCGGGTCGGACTGTTGCGGCGCGTCTGAGCACGACCGCTCTAGTATGGGGGCGTGACTGATCCGCAGCTGCCCCCGCCGTCCGGTGCCGTTCCTCCCGCGCCTGCGGCGCCTCAGGGGGCCCAGCCCGCGTATCCGACCGCTCCCCCGCCGGCCCCTCAGCCCGACGCGGCACGCCCTCCCGTGCCGCAGACATCCGGGAATCCTGCGCCTCCGGCGTTTCCTGCCGCGGCACCGGCGCCCACGCATGCTGCGCCTCCGGTGCCGCAGGCGCCCGGCGGTTACCCGCAGGCACCGGCCGGATACCCGCAGGCACCGGGAGGTCAGCCGCAGGCGCCGGCGCCCCAAGCACCGCCAGGCGCCTACCAGGTGCCGGTCGGCGGCTACGCCGCACCCCAGGGCGTCTATGCGGCGCCGCAGGCCGCTTCGGCGCCGTCCGGCGGCTTCCTCGGCATCCTGTCGCTCATCCTCGGTGGCATTGCGGCGATCGTCATCCCGATCATCGCCGGTATCGCAGGATTCGAGATCGGCGTGCGACTCCCCTCGGGCTTCGACACCACCGACCCCGACTTCCTGAGCACCCTCTCCCCCGCGCGCACTCAGGTGCTGTGGGCCGAGATCGCATTCTGGGTCGGAACGGCTCTCGGCATCGCCGCGATCGTGGTCGGCATCATCGCGATCCGCAAGAAGCAGCGTCGTGGGCTCGGAATCGCGGGCCTCGCCCTCGGCGTGCTGGGCGCGGGCATCTTCTGGATCGTGCTGGTCGCGACGCTGTCGGCAGGAACCGCGACGGGCATCGTCAACTACTGATCAGACCCAATACCGATCAGGGCCCGCCACCGATCAGCGCGGAGCGTGGTGCTTCTGCTGCGCGGCGAGCAGTCCTTCGGCGACCAGCAGCTCGACGGCGTCGGCGGCATCCGACACGAGGATCGGCAGATTCGCCCGTTCGTCCTTGCCGAACGGGGAGAGAACCCAGTCTGCCGGGTCCTGCCGCCCTGAGGGGCGCCCGATCCCGACCCGCACACGCGGGAAATCGGGAGTGGTGATGGCCTTCGCGATGTCGCGCACGCCGTTGTGGCCGCCGTGTCCGCCTCCGGTCTTCAGCTTGACCGTGTCGAACGGGATGTCGAGCTCGTCGTGCACGACGACGATCCGCTCGGCCGGCACGGAGTAGAACCTCGCCAGCGCCGCCACCGGCGTGCCGGACACGTTCATGAAGGTGTTCGGCTTCGCGAGCACCAGCTTGTCCGCACCGGGTCGAAGCCAGGTCTCGACGACGCGGGCGCCCGCCTTGTGCTCACGGAAGCTCTCGCCGCGCCGTGCCGCGAGTTCGTCGACCACCATCTGGCCGACATTGTGCCGCGTGGCCGCGTACTGCGGACCGGGATTCCCGAGACCGACCACGAGCCAGGTCGATGCCATGTGATTGTCCTCTCTGGAAGCCGCGCGGCCTCGGTCAGGATACGACAGAGGGGACGCGATCTGCTCGCGCCCCCTCTGCGGTGAACCGGCGGGAGATTACTCCGCGGCTGCCTCTTCGGCTGCGTCGTCGGCGGGAGCCTCTTCTGCGGCTTCGCCAGAGACGGCCACGATGAGGACATCGCCGTCGGTGATGAGCGTCGAGCCCTTGGGCAGGACGACGTCGGCGGCCGTGATGTGGGCGCCCTCTTCGAGTCCCTCGACGGAGACCTCGACGTTCTGCGGGATGTGCGTCGCCTCTGCCTCGATCGAGATCGTGGTGGCGTCGAGGTTGACGATCGTGCCGGGGGCGGCCTCGCCCGTGACCACGACGGGAATGTCGATCGTGACCTTCTCGCCCTTCTTCACGACGAGGAGGTCGATGTGCTCGATGATCTGGAGCACCGGGTCACGCTGCACGTCCTTGACGAGGGCGAGCTCCTGCGTGCCCTCGATGTCGAGCTCGAGCAGGGCGTTGGCACGGCGGATAATCAGCGAGACCTGGTGGCCCGGCAGTGCGACGTGCACGGGATCGGTTCCGTGGCCGTAAATGACGGCGGGGATCTTGCCGGCAGCACGCAGGCGGCGGGCGAAGCCCTTGCCGAACTCGGTGCGACGCTCTGCTGCGACCTTGGTGTCTTCAGACATGGTGGTTCTCCTTCGGGGCACACAACGGGAGCTGTGCGGTGGTCTGGGAAATCGCGATCTCGAACGCAGACACGTGAAGAAGCCGCAGGGCTCTCGCCGCGTCGATTACGGATGCGTGCGCACGCGCAGAAGCATCCCTCGCCGAGGTACTCCTCAATGGTACCCGATGACCCGGTAGGCTGAGGACACCGGTCCCTTCCTCGCAGATCTCGGAGATTCCCATGCTCGACGGCGCTTTCCTCTCTCACGCAATCGGCTGGCTGATCGGCGCCATGACCCTGTGCGCGGCCGTCGTCACGTTCGGCGCTCTGTTCGCCATGGGACGCTCCGGCTACCGCAAGGACTGAGAGGTCGAACTCCTCCGCGGAAGACCTCAATCCGCCGCGAAGTCGAGCAGCACCTTGCACGAGCTCGCCGGATCGGCGGCGAGCGCGAAAGCGGCCAGAGCGTCCGCTGCCGGCCGCACCTCGCTCACGATGCCGCTGACATCGAGAGATCCGTCCGCCAGCGCCGCGATCACGTCGTCGAACTCTGCCGCGAAGCGGAATGAGCCGGTCAGGGTGAGTTCGCGCGTGATGGCCGTCGACATGGGGACGGCGACGTCTCCGGCCCGCTGAAGGCCGAGCAGAACGACCGTGCCGCCGCGCGCGGCGGCCGAGACGGCGGCTGACAGACCAGGCTCGGTGCCGCTGGATTCCACGACCACGTCGGCGTGCAGAGCCGAGATCGCGTCTGCGTCGCGGGCGTCGAGCGAGCGGATGCCGCGCGCCTCCGCGATGCGACGGGGCTTCTCGTGCAGGTCGGTCACGGTGACGACGGATGCGCCGGCACGCCGCGCGACGGACGCCACGAGCTGCCCGATGGGGCCCGCGCCGATCACCGCGACGCTGCGGTCGCGGACATCCCCTGCCCGTGCCAGCCCATGCCAGGCCACGGCCGCCGGCTCGGCGAGCGCGGCGACGCGAAGATCGAGCGATGCGGGCACCTCGTGCAGCATCCGCCCGGGGATCGCCACCCGCTGCGCGAAGGCGCCCTGCGTGTGCGGCAGGTGCAGAGCGGAGCCGAGATAGCTCGATGCGGGGGCGAGGTTCGGCCGATCAGCAGGCCAGGGCGTGACACCGTCGCCGTGCGGTGTCAGCGGATGCACCGCGACGGGTGTGCCTGCGGCCGGTCCCGTGCCGTCGGCAGCCTCGACGACGACCACTCCCGACACCTCGTGCCCGAGGATCATCGGCTCACGGAGGATGGATGCACCGGCGGCACCGTGGCGCAAGTAGTGCAGGTCGGATCCGCAGATCCCTCCGTACGCGATCCTCACGACGGCTTCGTCGGCGGCCGGCACCGGTGTCCCGGCGTCCTCGACACGGAGATCGTCGGCCGCGTAGGCCACGACGGCGAGGTTCGACATCTGCTCTCCTTCTCTGTCACACCAGCGGCGTGACCAGTTCGACGCCCGCGACGCGGATCGTCACGGTCTGCCCCGGGATCACCGGCGCCTGCGAGTGCGGGGCTCCGGTCATCACGAGGTCGCCGGCTCCCAGCGGGGTCCAGGACGCGACGTACGCGAGGCATCGCCTGATCGTCATGGGCAGCTCACGGCTTCCGGTCTCGGCGACGCGCACGCCGTCGACGTCGACCGTGAGCGAGACGTCGTCGATGCCGGCATCCGTGTCGATCCACACGCCGAGCGGCGTGTATCCGACGCCCGACTTGGACTCGAAGTTGCGAGGGTCGAGCTCAGCACGATCGGGGCTGGAGAGGTCGTTCACGGCAGTGACCCCGAGCACGTACTCGTGCGCGTTCTCCGCCGTGAGCCCCTCCGTGTCGCGACCGATGACGACGCAGATCTCGCCCTCGGCGACCGCAGCTCCGGCATCCCGGCGCAGCACCACCTCTGCTCCGCTCGCGATCACCGTGCGCGGGCTCTTCAGCCACGCCTGCACGGGCGAATGATGAGCGGGGCCGTTCTGCGCGATGCCGACGATCACCGTCGGCGATGTCGCGGCGAGCTGCTCGCCCTCGAGGCGCCCGCCGATCACGGCGGGCGTGCGACCCGCGGAGAGCGCCGTGAACGGGTCCTCGACCAGCGATCCCTCGCCGTCCACCCAGTGCACGCCGTCGTCGTCGAGGATGCGCCCGAGCAGCATCACACCACCGCCGTCATGCCGCCGTCGACGAACAGCGTCTGCCCGTTGACGAAGTCGCTCGCCGCGCTCGAGAGGAACACCAGGGCTCCCACGAGATCCTTCGTATCGCCCCATCGTCCTGCCGGGGTCCGGCCCCGCACCCAGGCGGAGAACGTCTCGTCCTCGACGAGGGGCCGGGTGAGTTCCGTGTCGAAGTAGCCCGGCGCGATCGCGTTGGCCTGGATGCCGTGGGGCGCCAGGTCTGCGCACAGCCCCTTCGTGAACATCACGATCGCCCCCTTCGTCGCAGAGTACGCGGCGATCGAGGGCCGGGCGAGCTGCGACTGCACGCTGCCGATCTGGATGATCTTGCCGCTCCCCCGCGCGATCATCCCGCCGGACACCCGCCGCGACAGATGGAAGACGCTGGAGAGGTTGGTCTGCACGAGCGCGTCCCAATCGGCATCCGAGAACTCGGAGATCGGGGCGCGGCGCTGCACGCCGGCGTTGTTCACCAGGATGTCGGGCGTTCCGATCAGCCGCTCGACCTCGGCGATCCCGGCGTCGACGGCTGCAGCATCCGTGACGTCGAACACGACGCTGTGCGTCCTGCGGCCCGTGACCGCCTCGATCTGGGAGGCCACGCCCGCCGCCTTCGTCTCGTCCCGGCCGTGCACGATGACCGTCGCCCCCGCGGCCGCGAGCCCTTCGGCGAGGGTCCGGCCGATTCCCTGGCTCGAGCCGGTCACCAGCGCCGTTCTGCCGGTGAGGTCGAAGGCGGCGAGCCCGGTCACAGTCCGACAGCCTTGATCGAGACCGTGGTGGCGTAGACGTCTTCTCCGCCTTCGTTGCGCGACACCTTGATCGCATCGTCGATGCGGGTGAGGTCGCGACGCAGGGTCTCGGGAACGAGGAAGGTCGACGCGGTCGTGATCAGCGCGAGGGTCGCCATGTAGGTCGCGAGCAGCACCCAGTTGCCGCCCGAGACGCTGATGATGTACGAACCGAGCACTCCGGCGAGGCCGCCGGCGAGCACAGCCGAGATCTCTCGAGCCATCGCCACACCGAGGTAACGGTGACGGTTGCCGAACAGCTCAGGAAGCATCGAGCACTGCGGGCCGAGCATGGTGGCCACGGCGAAGCCGATGCCCACCGCGATGACCGCGATGGCGATCGCGTGGTTGCCCAGCGACAGCAGCCACCATGCGGGGAACGTGTAGACCAGCATGAACACGGAGCCCACGCGGTAGATGGTGCGCCGGCCGAAGCGGTCGGAGAGGTGGCCGGCGAACGGCACCGAGAAGACGCCGATCAGGGAGCCGATCGTGACACCCCAGGTCAGCAGGCTCTTGTCGGCCGTGGGGCCGAGGACCGAGACGAAGAAGGCGAGACCGAGCGTCTGGAACATGTACGAGCCGCCGTTCTCCGCCATGCGGAGGCCGATGCCGACGATCACACCGGGCAGACCATGGCTGAAGATGTCGCGGATCGGACGATCGGCGATCTGGTCGTGCTTCTCGAGCTCGACGAACGTGGGCGTCTCGCGCAGCCGCATGCGGATGAACAGGGCGAGCAGGATCAGGGCGAACGATGCGAGGAAGGGAACGCGCCAGCCCCACGAAAGCAGCTGGTCCTCGGGGAGCAGGGCGATGCCGCTGAACACGAGCGCGGCGAGAAGGGTGCCCGCCTGGATGCCGATGAACGGCAGAGCCGAGAAGAATCCGCGGCGCTTGACGGGGGCGTACTCGGCCATCAGCACAGTGGCACCGGCCTGTTCTGCGCCGGCGCCGAATCCCTGCAGCAGACGCAGCAGGACGAGGATCAGCGGGGCCCAGAATCCGATCGTCTCATACGTCGGCAGAAGGCCGATCGCGGTGGAGGCGCCGCCCATGAGCAGGATCGTCACGACGAGCACCCACTTGCGCCCGAGCTTGTCGCCCAGGACGCCGAAGAACAGGCCGCCGAACGGGCGCGCGAGGAATCCTACGCCGAACGTCGCGAAGGCGAGCACGGTCGCCATGCCGGGGTCACCCTGAGGGAAGAACAGGACGTTGAAGATCAACGCGGTCGACAGGCCGTAGAGGGCGAAGTCGAAGTACTCGAGCGCACTGCCGAGGCTGGACGCGAGCGTGGCCCGGCGCAGATTCGCCGCGTACTCGGGGTCGTCGTGCACCGCGCGTGTGGTGAGGGGGGAATCGGTCACTGCCATCTCCTTCGATCGGCTCTCGCCCTTCGGCGTGATCTCGAATGTACCAGCCTGTTGGATTGAGTACAACCCTTTGGACCGATTCCGGATACGCAAAAACCCGCACCCGGTGGCGGCAGAGTTCAGCGGCTCCGGGCGGCGGCGCTGAACGGGTTGGTCAGGGCGGCGGCGGCCGCCTGGAGCGCCTCGCCCACACGCTCGATGCGCTCGTAGTCGGCCTCGGCCGCGCGGATCGCCACGCCGAGGGCCAGCGGCGGATCGGCCGGAGCCCAGCCGTCGAGCGGGACTGCGACGCCGACGACGCCCCGGAACGATTCCTCGGCATCCAGCGCCCAGCCGCGTTTGCGCGCGGCGGCGAGGACTTCGAGGAGCCCGGCCATGGTCGTGGTGCTGCGTTCGGTAAGAGCAGGGAAGACGGCATCCGCTCCGAGCAGGGCGATGACCTCGTCATCCGCCATCCGAGAAAGCAGCGCCCGCCCCGTGGCCGACAGCGGCGCCGGGAGCCGCGAGCCGAGAGGAGTGCCGATGCGCAGCGACGACGACCCCTCGTGCCGCGCGAGATAGAGCGCGTCGGATCCGTCGAGCATCGCGACCTGCACGAGCTCGGCGTGCAGCACCTCCGAGGAGTCGCACACCGTGTAGAACTCGCGTACCTGATTGAACTGTGCGGCGAACGCCCCGCCGAGCTCTGCGGTGCGCAATCCCAGTCGGTAGCCCTGGGCGGTGCGGTCGATCATGCCCGCAGCTTCCAGCGCCAGGCACAGGTTCGCGGTCGACGACTTCGCCAGCCCGAGAGAGCCGGCGAGCTCTGTGAGCGTGCGCGGTCCGCGAGCGTCGGCGAGCAGCCCGAGCAGACGGATGCTGCGTGTCACCGCGGGCGCCGGATCGCGCCCTTCCTTGGCATCCTCGTCCATGCGCACCCCTTCAGAGCGAGTTCAGTAGAACTCGACCGTATCGACCACCGCGCGCAGTGGGCGGCCATCGAGCAGGCGCGCCGCGTTCTCGGCGAAGCGCCGGGCGATGCGCTCCTCCTCCTTGGAGCTCAGAGCGGCCGTGTGAGGGCTCACCAGCACGTTCGGATGCGACCAGAGCGGCGACTCCGTGGCCAGAGGCTCGCTCTCGAACACGTCCAGCGCCGCGAAGGCGATGCGTCCGTCATCGAGGGCGGGCAGGAGCGCCTGCTCGTCGATCACGGTTCCCCGTCCCACACTCGCGAGGATGGTCCCTGGCCGCACCGCCTCGAAGACGTCCGCTCCGATCAGATGATGGGTCTGCTCGGTGCCGGGGAGGGTGACGACGATGGCGTCGACCTGAGCGACCGCATGAACGAGCTCGTCGAGCCGCACCAGCCGGTCGACGCCCTCCACGGGCTCGCCCGAGCGGGTCGTGCCCCAGACCTGGGCTCCGAGCGCATGGAACCGGCGCGCGCACTCCGCGCCGATACCGCCGAGCCCGACCACGAGGACGGTCATCTCGTCGACCTGGCGCATCTCCCAGCGCTCTGGCCACGCCCGGTCCTGCTGATCCCGCAGCAGGCGGGGAAGCGACTTGGCTCCCGCGAGAACTCCCAAAACGGCGAACTCCGCGAGCGGGCCCCCGTGCACGCCGGCACTGGTCGTGAAGGTGATGCGGTCGAGATCGGCGCGGTCGAGATCGGCGGATCGCACCTGGGCCCCGCCGCCCGCCGCTGTCGTCATGACCCAGCGCAGACGCGGGTTCGCAGCGACGGTGCGTGCGAGCGCGGCGGGGTCGACATCGGGAATCCCGAACAGCGCGTCGGCCGAGTCGACCATGGCGTCGAACGCGGCCTGCTGCTCGGGCGTGCGCCGATGCTCCGGGTCACCGGACCAGTCGGCGGGGCCGCGCATGGGGTGCATCAGCGAGTGGTCGCGGATCATCTCCACGCGCGGCTCGAGTTCTTCGATGAGCCGGCACAGCTCCTCATTCAGCGGCACTGCGGCGACGGCGCGCAGCTTGGTCTCGATGTCGGCCATGCTCATCCCTTCCTCGGGAGGTCTCTCGATCCGTTCATCATAGTCGAAATCCAACCTGTTGGACAGTATTCAATACAATGGATATCTGGTACCGTGGGGCCCATGAGCACCTCTCCCACTGTCGGGATCATCGGACTCGGCGCCATGGGCCGCCCTGTCGCCGATCGGCTCCTGGCGGCACACGACAGTCTGCACATCCACGCCCGCCGACCTCAGCCGGAGTTGATCGCCGCAGGAGCGACCTGGTCCGACAGCCCCCGGGAACTCGCCGCCGTCGTCGACGTCCTCGTCACGTTCCTGCCCGACCTTCCCGAGCTCGAGCAGCTGCTCGACGGCGAAGAGGGGATCATGGCGGATGCCGGAGACCTCCTCCTCCTGATCGGGTCCACATCGTCTGCGCCCGCCGTGCGCGAGCTCGCAGACCGCGTGCACACCCAGTCGCGGGGTCGCGTGCGCGTGGTGGACTGCCCGGTGTCCGGCGGCGTCGACGGCGCGAACGCGGGAACGCTCTCCATCATGCTCGGAGGAGCCCCTGAGGACGCGGCGGTCGCGGCATCCGTCCTCGCACCGTGCGGCACCCCTGTGCACCTCGGCCCGCTCGGGGCGGGCGAAGTCGCCAAGGCCTGCAACCAGCTCGTGGTGTCGGCGACCATCCTCGCGCTCGGCGAGGCGACCGTGCTCGCCGACCGCTCGGGACTCGACCTCGACGCCCTCTGGGGCCTGCTCGGCGGCGGCTACGCCGGGTCGAACCTCCTGGAGAGCCGCAAGCACAAGCTCGTGTCGGGCGACGACTCCCCCAGCGGCGTCGCGAAGTACATGGTCAAAGACCTGCGCTTCGCGGCCGACATCGCCGATGCGACAGGCACGGAGCCTGTCCTGCTTCCCGCACTGCGCTCCGCCTTCGACGGCATCGTCGACGCGGGTCTCGGCGACCGCGACATCGCCGTCACCCGCCGTTTCGTGCAGTCCCGTGACACACAGGCGTCCTGACGTCGGCCGCCACGATAATCTGAGACCATCCCCTAACTTCACGATCGAGGAGCCCTCTGTGCCCGAAGCATCAGCGAACATCGGAGTCGTCGGACTCGCCGTCATGGGTTCGAATCTCGCCCGCAACCTCGCGAGCCGCGAGGGCAACACCGTGGCGATCTTCAACCGCAGCTACGAGAAGACCCAGGCGGTCCTCGACGCGCACCCCGAGGCGGGCTTCATCCCGGCGCAGACCTACCGGGAGTTCGCCGACTCGCTGCAGAAGCCGCGCACCGCGATCATCATGGTCAAGGCCGGCGGCCCGACGGATGCCGTGATCGACTCCCTGGTGGAGGTCTTCGAGCCCGGCGACATCATCGTCGACGGCGGCAACGCCTTCTTCCCCGACACCATCCGCCGCGAGAAGGCCGTCCGCGAGACCGGCATCAACTTCGTCGGCGCCGGGATCTCCGGCGGCGAAGAGGGTGCGCTCCTCGGCCCGTCGATCATGCCCGGCGGCTCGGACGAGTCGTGGGTCACGCTCGGTCCGATCCTGAAGTCGATCGCGGCCGTCGCCGAGGGCGAGCCGTGCGTGACGCACGTGGGCCACGACGGCGCGGGCCACTTCGTCAAGATGGTGCACAACGGCATCGAGTACGCCGACATGCAGCTGATCGCCGAGGCCTACGACCTCATCCGCCGCGGCACCGGCAAGTCGCCGGCCGAGATCGCCGAGATCTTCGCCGAGTGGAACAAGGGCGAGCTCGAGAGCTACCTGATCGAGATCACCGCCGAGGTGCTCCGACAGAACGACGCCGCCACCGGACAGCCGCTGGTCGACGTCATCGTCGACCAGGCCGGCGCGAAGGGCACCGGCGCCTGGACCGTGCAGACCGCGCTGTCTCTGGGCGTGCCGGTCTCGGGCATCGCCGAGGCGACGTTCGCCCGCTCGCTGTCGTCGCACCCCGAGCAGCGCGCCGTGGCATCCGCTCTCCCCGGCCCCGCCGAGGCGTTCACCGTCGCGGACCAGGACGCGTTCATCGAAGACGTCCGTCTCGCGCTGTACGCGTCGAAGATCGTCGCCTACTCGCAGGGCTTCGACGAGATCCGCGCCGGAGCCGCCGAGTACGATTGGAAGATCGACCTCGGCGCGATCAGCAAGATCTGGCGCGGCGGCTGCATCATCCGCGCGCAGTTCCTCAACCGCATCGCCGACGCCTACGACGCCGAGCCGGGTCTGCCCGTGCTGATGACGGCTCCGTACTTCGCCGAGGCGCTCACGCGCGCCCAGGCGTCGTGGCGCCGCGTCGTCGTCTCGGCCGCCGAGGCCGGCATCCCCGCCCCCGCATTCTCGTCGTCGCTGTCGTACTACGACGGCCTCCGCGCCGACCGCCTCCCCGCCGCTCTCGTGCAGGGCCAACGCGACTTCTTCGGCGCGCACACCTACAAGCGCATCGACAAGCCCGGCACGTTCCACACGCTGTGGTCCGGCGACCGCACCGAGATCGAGGCCGAGGACACGCACTGATCGGGTACTGAACGCACAGAGGGCTCCGGCATCCGCCGGGGCCCTCTCTGCGTTCACAGCGAAAGCATTGCCCGCTCCATAGGAATTCCATAGGAGATTCCGCAGAATGAGGACATGAGCACCGTGCATCCCGACCTGCGCCGCCCCGACGGCTCCCCGCTGCGCATCCTCGCCGTCGACGACGAGCAGATGCTGACCGACCTGCTCGCCATGGCGCTGCGGATGGAGGGCTGGGAGGTGCGCACCGCCTCGTCCGGCCTGGAAGCCCTGCAGGTGGCGCGCGAATTCGATCCCGATGCTCTCGTGCTCGACATCATGATGCCCGATCTTGACGGCATGTCGGTGCTGAAGCGGCTGCGCGAGTCGGGCAGCCTCGTGCCTGTGCTCTTCCTCACCGCGAAGGACGCGGTGGGCGACCGTGTCGCCGGGCTCACCGCGGGCGGCGACGACTACGTCACCAAGCCCTTCAGCCTGGAGGAGGTCATCGCCCGCCTGCGGGCGATCATCCGCCGCACCGGGCACGCCACCGCCGACGACGGCCAGTCGATTCTGCGCGTCGCCGACCTCTCGCTCAACGAGGACAGCCATGAGGTCGTCCGCGACGGCGACGAGATCGAGCTCACCGCGACCGAGTTCGAGCTGCTGCGCTATCTCATGCGCAACGAGCGGCGCGTGCTGTCGAAGGCGCAGATCCTCGACCGGGTGTGGAGCTACGACTTCGGCGGCAAGTCGTCGGTGGTCGAGCTGTACATCTCGTACCTCCGCAAGAAGATCGACGCCGGCCGCACGCCGCTGCTGCACACGGTCCGCGGCGTCGGCTACATGATCAAGGCCCCGCAGTGACCTCGACGAGGGTGACGCGACGACCGCTCACACTGCAGACGAGGCTGATGACCGCGGTCATCGGGTTCGTGTCGCTCATCCTCGTGATCGTCGCGGTCATCACCTCGGCGACGCTGGGCAGGACGATGGAGGATCAACTCGACGTCCGCTTGAAGGGATACTCCGCCACGCTCAAGGACTGGGTCGAACGTGTTCCCCCTGAAGCCGCGACCGTCGACAACGTGCTGGCAGGGAAGACGGCGCAGGTTCCCGGTCTCCTGTTCGCCGTCTCCAACTCCGCCTCCGGAACGAGCGGCGTCATCCTCTCAAGCACGGACGGCGAGCTGGGCGGGAGCACACGCAACCTCAGCAGCGAGCAGATCGGGGAGATCAGCGAGGCTCTCAGCCAGGGTGGGCATCTCGCCACCGTCGCCATCGCAGATGTCGGTTCTTACCGCATCCTCGTGAGCAAGACCGATACCGGCGTTGTCCTGGTGACGGGCCTGCCGCGGGACGAGATCCAGAACCAGCTCGCCACACTGCTCACGGTGATCGTGCTCGCGACGCTCGGCGGCCTCATCCTGCTGGCGCTCACCACCGCCATCACGATCCGCGTGGGGCTGCGCCCGCTTCGCGCCGTCGCAGCGACCGCCACCCGGGTCGCGAACCAGCCGCTGGACAGGGGCGAGGTCGAGATCACCGAGCGCGTCCCGGCATCCGAAGCCGACCCTCGCACCGAGACGGGTCTCGTCGGCGCCGCGCTGAACAAGCTCCTGGATCACGTGAACGACTCGCTGTCCGCTCGTCAGCGCAACGAGGAGCGCATGCGGCAGTTCGTCGCCGATGCGAGCCACGAGCTGCGCACGCCTCTCGCTTCGATCCGCGGGTACTCCGAGCTCTCTCTGCGCGCCCTTCGACAGGCGCAGGGACCCAGTTCAGAAGGACACGGACCCGGCGCGATCGAGGGGACGACCACCTCGCTGGAGCGCATCCAGGCCCAGTCGCTGCGCATGACCCGCCTCGTCGAAGACCTCCTGCTCCTCGCGCGGCTCGACGAGGGGCGCGAACTCGTCTACGGCACCGTCGACCTCGCGCAGCTCGCGCTCGAGGGGGTGTCGGATGCTCAGCCGACGGCGCCCGATCACGGATGGAGCATCGAGGTGCCCGACGAGCCGGTGGTCGTCGTCGGCGACGCCGGACGACTGCATCAGGTCGTCACCAACCTCCTCGCGAACGCGAGGACGCACACGCCTCCGGGTACCGAGATCACCCTGAGCGTCGCGCGCGAGGGCGAGGAGGCGGTGCTGCGCGTGCACGACGACGGCCCAGGGATCGATCCGGCCGTGCGCGAGGAGCTCTTCGCGCGCTTCGCCCGCGGTGACAGCTCGCGAGCCAGGCAGACCGGAGGGACCGGGCTGGGCCTCGCGATCGCAAAGGCGATCGTGGAGGGTCACCACGGCCGCATCGAGGTCTCGAGCGCACCGGGCGACACCACGTTCGCCGTGCACCTCCCCCTGAGCCCTGTCGTGGGCGCCTGACCTTCCGCACGGCCCGCAGGGGCTGCGCGCTCAGTATCCGGCGAAAGCGTCGGTCGTGAGGTTGCGCGCCTTCTGCAGGGCCGGGGCGAGGTCCGCGATCAGCCGCGGCGGGCCCGAGATGAACGCGTGGCGGGAGGCGATGTCTGCGACGTTCGCCTCGAGAGCTGCCGCATCCAGCCGGGCTCCCTGCGCCCATGTCCAATGCGCTGGCAGGTTCTTCGGCTCCTCCCGCGTGAACACGGCGACGCGGGCTCCGGTGGCGGCGAGCTCCTCGCGGAATGCGAGTTCGGCAGGATCGGATGCCACGTACACGAGGACGACGTCGCGCTTCTCCCCCGTCGCCTGCAGCTGCCGCAGCTGCGACACGAACGGCGTCACCCCGATGCCAGCGGCCACCATCAGAACGGGCACGTCCCCGCGCGGCAGCAGGAAGTCGCCCCAGGTGCCGGTGACCGCGAGCGTTGCGCCCGGCTGAGCGGCGGCAAGAGCGCGCTTGTAGCTGGACGGATGCTTCTGGTCGCCGTCCTTGTACGCGATGCGCAGTGTCGGCAGATCAGCGGGGGCCGAGACGATGCTGAACTCCCGGCGTGTGCCGCGAGCGTCGGGGCGGCGATGCGGCACGTCGAGCTCGAGGTACTGCCCCGCGAGGAATCGCAGACGGCTCCTGGTGCGGAAGGTCAGCTCCTGCACCGTGGGCGTGATGAACTCGCGCTTCTCGAGCGTGAGGCGCACCGACCCTCGCACGGCGAACGCGAACGCCAGCAGATTGCCGATCAGCAGCGCACGCTCCTGGCCGAGCGTGAACCCGCCGAGGAAGATCGGCCATCCGGCGAGCACGCCGACGAGGGCGGCGACCGAGAACTGCTGCCAGCGTCGCGGCGGCAGGGTCAGCGGCTCGGAGAGCATGAACGCGCCGAGGAAGAAGTACGGCGACTGCAGCACCGCGAAGGACAGCGCCTGGCCCGCATCGAAGGGGAGGCCGCCCTGGGTGAGCTGCACATACTGACGCAGCAGAGAGACCGCGATCGCGATGACGAGGAACACGAGGACGATCCGCACCTTCTCGGTGCGCCAGAGCACGAGCAGGCCCAGGACCACGACCGGGACGAAGAGCGCGGGCGTGCCGACCCACCACGACGAGCTCGTGCCGAGATGCGCGATCGTGACCACCGCGGCCCCGAAGGCCGCGGGATTCAGGATGTGCCGGCCGCGCCATGCGATCAGGTACTTCGAGACGCTGGCGAGCGCTCCCGCGAGGGCGAGGCCGCCGAGGGCGGCAGGAGCGAAGTCGGATGCCGGTGCGAGCACGAACAGCAGGATGAGCGCCGTGACCAGCGACGACTCGATGCGCCACGGCAGATGCAGAAGCCGCTGCGCCGCGGCATCCACCAGCGAGATCACGGCGGCGAGTACGACGAAGGACACCAGGATCTCGAGGGGCCGCGGTGCCACGAGACCTGCGAACGACAGCACCTCGGCGAGGAGCGCGAGAGCGAGCAGCGAGAACAGCACCAGGCGGTACATCGACAGCGCCCCCAGCAGGGCGAGGACTCGCTGCCTGACAGCGGTGAATGCGGTGATCACGATTCCACTCTTCCGTATCTCTCGGTGTTCAGGGCCGGGTGGTGAACAGTTGCCCGGTCCAGCCCGCCGATCGCTCGACCTTGCCGTCGGTCGTCATCCTGACCCACTCGACGCCCCAGTCGGCGGCCAGTGCCGGCCCTCCGTCGAAGAAGAGTGCGGTGGCGATGGCATCCGCCCTCATCGCCTGTGCGCCGAGTGCCCAGGTCGCCGCCCACGTGCGAACGGGGCGACCGGTGCGTGCGTCCAGCACATGATGCAGTCCGTCGCCCCAGGCTCGGCGGTTGATCGCAGAGCCGCACAGCGCGGCATCCTGCAGCTCCACGACGCCGATCGCCTTCGTGGCGTCGAAGGGATGCTCGAGCGCAGTGCGCACCGAGGAGCCGCGCACCCTCATGTCGCCCCCGGCGTCGACCACCAGATCACCCGGTACGCGGGCCAGGGCCGAGAAGACCAGGTCGACGAGGCGCCCCTTGCCGAGAGCGCCCACGTCGATCAGGGCGGGAGCGGACGCCGTCAGCCCCTGATGGTTCCAGGCGACGACCTCGCTCCAGGCCGCGGGAGCGGCGAGCGCCGCACCCGCGGCCAGCGTGTACGCCGCGTCGTATCCGAGGGCCTCGAGACTCGCCCCGACGAGCGGGTTCACGGCTCCTGCCGTCGCTGACGAGAGCGCTGCATAGGCGTCGAGCATCGGCGCGGCATCCGCCGACTCCAGCACCCCGCCGGCCGATCCCAGCCGCGTCACCGCCGAGTCGTCGCGGAACCTCGACCACTCGCGGTCGAAGCGCTCGATCACCTCAGAGACTGCGGATCGGTCGCTGCCGTCGAGGTCACCCTCGATCTCCCACCGCGTGCCGATCGCGTCGAAACGCCAGATCGCCATGGCAGGCCAGGCGCCTAGGAGGCGGCCTGCTCCTTGATGGACTCGACCGCCGCGTTGAATCCGCCGCTGGTCAGCGACGAACCCGACACGCGGCTCACCTTCAGGTCGTCGAGCGCCACGCCCACGACCTCATCGGCGATCCCGTCGATGAACTTCGACTGATACTCCTCGGTCTCGGGAGCCTGCGGGTCGCCGGTCACCTCGACGTCGGTCACCTTGCCGTCGGCGAGGGTGAGGGTCACCGAGATCGATTCGACGGTCTCGGGAGTCTGGTACGAGCCATCGGCGGTGTAGGTGCCGTCGGCGTAGGTGCCCGACCCGGAGTCGCTGCTGCTGGACGATGCGTCGGTGCCGGCGCCCTTGTCGGTCTCGGCATCGGCGGCGCCGGAGCAGCCGGCGAGGACGAAGAGTCCGGCCACACCGACGAGTGCTGAGGCCGTGCGTACGGACTGGGGAACGTTCGTGCGGATCATGATGGCCCTCCCGGTTCGGTGCGTCGACGAGCTGTCGATGCATTCAACGGTATGCATCGCTCCTATGCGCGGGCTGTGCCGCGACGATGATCCGCCTAGGCGTCTCCACCGAACATGCTGGTCACCGAGCCATCCTCGAAGACCTCGTGGATCGCGCGGGCGAGAAGCGGGGCGATCGGGAGGATCGTGAGCTTGTCCCATCTGCGCGACTCGGTCAGCGGGATGGTGTCGGTGATGACGACCTCGTCGATCGAGGTGTCCTGCAGGCGCTCGGATGCCGGATCGCTGAAGATCGCGTGGGTCGCCGCGACGATGACGCGGTGCGCACCGGCCGCCTTGAGAGCCTGCGCAGCCTTCACGATCGTGCCGCCGGTGTCGATCATGTCGTCGACGAGGAGGCAGGTGCGGCCCTCGACAGTTCCGACGATCTCGTGCACCGAGACCTGGTTGGCGACCTTCGGGTCGCGACGCTTGTGGATGATCGCCAGCGGCGCGCCGAGGCTGTCCGACCACGTGTCGGCCACGCGCACGCGGCCCATGTCGGGCGAGACGACCGTGAGGATCTCGCGGTCCTCCTTCGACAGCGTGCGCTCGAAGTGGTCGAGCAGCACGGGCTTGGCGAACAGGTGGTCGACGGGGCCGTCGAAGAAGCCCTGGATCTGCGCTGCGTGCAGGTCGACGCTCATGACGCGGTCTGCACCGGCGGTCTTCAGCAGGTCGGCGACCAGGCGGGCGCTGATCGGCTCGCGGCCACGGCCCTTCTTGTCCTGGCGGGAATAGGGGTAGTACGGGGCGACGACGGTGATGCGCTTGGCCGATGCGCGCTTCGCCGCGTCGATCATGATGAGCGTCTCCATGAGCCACTCGTTCACGGGCTCGCCGAAGGTCTGGATGAGGAAGAGATCGCAACCGCGGATCGACACCTCGAAGCGCGCGTAGATCTCGCCGGACGCGAAGGTGCGGTGCTCGACGGGTGCGATCTCGGTGCCGAGATCCGCCGCGACGGCGGCGGTGAGCCCTGGATGCGAGCGCCCGCCGGCGATGACGAGCCGCTTCTTGGTCTTCGCGACGAGACCCGGGGCGATGTCGTTGTCGCGGTCCAGATCGACAGTCTTCTTCTTGCGCGCCATTTCCGCCTATTCCGCCGATCGCTCTCGGGCTGCAGCATCCGCCGCACCCGTGCCTGCCCTGTTCTTCTCGACCCAGCCCTCGATGTTGCGCTGAGGCGCGACGCTCATGGCAAGCGCACCGGCCGGGACGTCCTTGCGGACGACGGCGCCGGCGCCTGTCTTCGCGCCAGCACCCAGCCTAACGGGCGCGACCAGGGTCGTGTGCGATCCGGTGTGCACCTCGTCCTCGACAACCGTGCGGTGCTTGTTGACATCGTCGTAGTTGGCGGTGATCGTGCTCGCACCGAGGTTGACGCCCCGCCCGATCGTCGCGTCCCCCACGTAGGAGAGATGCGGCACCTTGCTGCCCTCGCCGATCTCCGCGTTCTTCGTCTCGACGTAGGCGCCGATCTTCCCCTTGGCGCCGAGGACCGTGCCAGGGCGCAGGAACGAGAACGGGCCCACGGTGGCCTGAGCGCCGATCACGGCCAGCGTGGCATCGGTGCGCCGGACGGTCGCGTCCTCTCCCACCTCGCAGTCCACGAGAGTGGTGTCGGGCCCGATGGTGGCTCCCGCGGCGATCGTGGTCGCACGCAGGATCTGCGTGTGCGGGAGGATCGTCACGTCGGGGGCGAGCGTGGCGTCGTCATCGATCCAGGTGGTGGACGGGTCGATGATCGTGACCCCCTCGAGCTGCCAGCGACGGACGATGCGCTGGTTCAGCAGCCGCCCGACCTCGGCGAGCTGCGCCCGATCGTTGACCCCGAAGGTGACGGTGACATCGGAGACGACGGATGCCGCGACCCGGTCGCCGTCTCGGCGGAGGAGCCCTGGGACGTCGGTGAGGTACATCTCGCCCTGCGCGTTGTCGACCCCGATCTCCGGGAGGTACCGGCGCAGCGTCTCTGAGCGGAACACGTACATGCCGGCGTTGATCTCGCGGACGGCCTTCTCGTCGTCGGTCGCGTCCTTCTGCTCGACGATCCGGTCGACACCGCCGTCGCCGTCGCGGATCACCCGGCCGTACCCGTTCGGGTCGTCGACCACCGCAGTCATCAGGGTCGCCGGGGCCCCTGCCGCGCGGTGCTCGTCCAGGAAGGCCGCAAGCGTCTCCGCGTCGGCGAGCGGGCAGTCGCCGGAGAGCACGAGCACGTCGCCGTCGAAGTCGGCGGGAAGCGCGTCGACCGCGACCTGCACGGCACGGCCGGTGCCCGGGACCTCGTCCTGATCGACGAAGACCGCATCGGGATAGTCCTCGGCGAGCGCGGCGACGACCCGGTCGCGCTCATGGCGGACGACGACCTCGACGTGATCGGCTCCGAGCCGCGCGGCCGTGGTCAGCACGTGCCCGACCAGCGGACGACCGCCGATCGGATGCAGCACCTTCGGCAGGCGCGACTTCATGCGTGTTCCCTGACCTGCGGCGAGGATGATGATCGCGAGATTGTTCCCAGTCATGCTCCGCCGCCAGGACTCGAACCTAGACCTCACAGCTCCAAAGGCTGTCGTGCTGCCATTACACCACGGCGGACCACAGCCCCTCGGGCTCGGTGAGCCTGTCGACGGGTCTGCCCCACAAGTCTGCCATGTCCGCCTGGGTGTGACCGGCCCTGGCCCGAACCATCGTGACACGTATCGGAAACACGGTCCTGGAAGGCTGAGCCCATGAGCTTCGTCATCGAGCGCGTCCTGAGGTCGACGCCCGCACTTTCCGCCTTCATCGCGGCGCATCATGCCGACATGCAGGGCACCGCTCCGCCCGAGAGCCAGCACGCGCTGGCCGTCGAACGGCTCTTCACCCCCGGCATCCGCCTGTTCGCGACGACGGCCGAAGGGCGGATCGTCGCGACCGGCGCCCTGGCACCGGTGGAAGACGGCCACGAGGAGCTCAAGTCGATGCGCACCGACCCGAGCATGCGCGGCCGCGGGCTCGGGCGCGCGATGCTCGCGTTCCTGATCGATGACGCCGCAGAGCGCGGCATCCGCCGGCTCTCGCTCGAGACCGGGCGCCACGATTTCTTCGCGCCGGCTCGCGCGATGTATGCGAAGGCGGGGTTCGTCGAGTGCGCGGCCTTCGGTCGCTACCAGCCGGATGAGAACAGCGCGTTCATGACTCTGGTGCCGGTGCCCGCGATAATGGTCGGATGAGCGAGCTGGATGAGGTCGACAGGATCGTCGGCGCGTGGAACACGCAGCGACCCGACCTCGACTTCTCCCCTCTCGAGGTGCTGTCGCGCGTGGATCGACTGACGCGGCTGCTCGATCGGGCCCGCCGCGACGTCTTCCGTCGCAGCGATCTCGAGCCCTGGGAGTGGGATGTGCTGTCCGCGCTCCGCCGCGCCGGCGCCCCTTTCCAGCTCTCCCCCAAGCAGCTGCTGCAGCAGACGCTGGTCTCCAGCGGCACGATGACGAACCGCATCGACCGGCTCGTCGGGCGGCGCTTCGTGCGTCGCGAGTCCGACCCGGCCGACGGGCGGAGCGTGCTGGTGACGCTCACGGATGACGGACGGATCCGGGTGGATGCCGCGATCACCCGCCTCGTCGATGTGGAGGCCGACCTGCTGCAGGGGCTCTCGCGCAGCGACCGCGAGCGGCTGGCCGGCCTCCTTCGAAAGCTCAGTCTGAGCTTCGACGCCTGACCTCTACACGCTCGGATCGACGACGACGGCCACCTTGCCGGTGACGCGGCCCGACTCCACGCGCTCCTGCGCCGCCGCGAGCTCCTCCAGCGGGAACTGGGAGTCCAGGTGCACGGTGACCCGGCCCGACTCGGCGAGTTCGGCGATCTCGGCCAGCTGCGACCCCGACGCCGCCACGAGGATCCGCTCGACCGGGTCGGCGCCCCAGGACGCGAGCTGCGCGGCCTGGGCCTCGGACAGGCCGGTGATGGTGATCACCGCGGTGCCCTGCGAGACGGCGCCGCGCGGCGGGAGCGTGTCGTCGACCGTGATGATCACCGCATCCACCGGTGCGAGCGCGGCGAGCGCCGCCTCGTCGTGGTAGTCCACGACCTCCTGGGCACCCCAGGACAGCAGAAGTCCGTGCTTCGCGGGGCTGCCGGTGGCGACGACGTCGGCTCCGCGAGCCGCAGCGAGCTGGACCGCGAGATGGCCGACTCCGCCGGCACCTCCGAGGACGAGCACGCGCTGCCCCTTCCCGACCTCCGCCGCCTCGAGCGCCTGCCATGCGGTGAGCGCGGTCAGCGGCGCAGCCCCTGCCTGCGCGGTCGTCCACGACAAGGGAGCCGGTGCGAGATCGGCCGCCGCGACCACGGCGTAGTCGGCGAGCGTGTGCGCCGCCGCGGGGAACGCCGCGAGCGCGAACACGCGATCGCCGACCGCCCAGTCTTCGACGCCGGCCCCCACCGCCGCGACGACGCCCGCGACATCCCAGCCCGGGTGATCGGTGTACCTGATCGGGCCGAAGTCCCTCGCGGCCGCGCGGATCTTCACGTCGACGGGGTTGAGCCCGGCTGCGCCGACCCTGACGAGCACCTCCCCGGGACCGGGCGCCGGCACCTCGACGTCGATGACGGAGATGACCTCTGCCGCGGGGCCGGCACCGGAGTACTTCGCTGAACGCACGTGATTCGCCTTTCTTCTCTGTGGCCGATCTGGCCAGCGCATCCAGCCTGATAGATCCGGTGCCACCGCGACAGTGGCCGGATGGACAACATGTGTCACGATATAGCCATGCATAGAATCGCCGTCGTCGCTCTGCCTGGAGTGTTCCCGTACGAGCTGGGCGTGCCGGCTCGCTTCTTCCGCGCGGCGCTCCACGACGCAGAGCCGCTGTACTCCGTGACCACGTGCAGCCTCGACGGCGCTCCCGTCCAGACGAATGCGGATTTCTCCGTCGCACCGACCGCCGATCGCAGCGCTCTGGAGACGGCAGACACCATCATCGTCCCGCCCTGGAGCGCCGCGGAGTTCTCGGGAGACCCCATCGGGCTCGCCGACTTCGCCGATCGGCGGATCGTCAGCTTCTGCACGGGAGCATTCACGGTGGCGGCATCCGGCCTCCTCGACGGCCTCGAGGCGACCACTCACTGGTGCGCCGCCGAGGAATTCGCGCGGCGGTTCCCGCAGGTGCGCCTGCGCACCGATGAGCTCTTCGTCGACTCGGGCCGGATACTCACAGCGGCCGGGGCCTCGGCCGCTGTCGACGCCACGATGCACCTGATCGCGAGCGACCACGGCTCTGCCGTCGCCGCCGCCGTCTCCCGGGCGACCCTCGCCGCGCCGCATCGCGGAGGCGGCCAGCGCCAGTTCGTCGATCGTCCTGCTGTGATCGCCCCTGCCGGAGCGGGCTCTGCGAGCGACATCCAGAGCTGGCTGATGGCCCGCATCGACGAGCCCCTGTCGCTGGCCGAAGTCGCCGACAGCTTCGGGATGAGCGTTCGCACCCTGACCCGCCGCTTCCGCGCCGAGACCGGCCGGACAGTCGGCGACTGGTTCGCGGATGCCAGGGTCGATCGCGCGCGCGAGCTCCTGGAGACGACCGATCTGCCGGTGGATGCCGTCGCGGCGGGCTCTGGCTTCGCCACGGCTGCGGCGCTGCGCAAGCACTTCCGCGAGCGGATCGGCCTGGCGCCGCAGCAGTACCGCTCACGCTTCACCCGAGCGGCCTAGAGCGGGGCGCAGAGCCGCGTAGGCTTGACCGAATGGGCATGCCCTCCCCCCTCCCCGTGCGCGACGGCGTCGGCGCGACCCGCCTGCACGTGCCGATGACGGGCGCCTGGCCCACGATCGCCGCCTACATGATCGAGCGGTTCTTCCACCTCGACCCCGAGCGACTGCTGACGCGCTTCGACCGCGGCGAGATCGTGGCCCGCGATGGCAGCGCCCTCAGCCGCGACACACCCCTGGGCGCAGAGGAGTTCGTCTGGTACTACCGCGAGCCGCCGGCGGAGAAGGCCATCCCGTTCGAGGTCGAGGTGCTGCATCAGGATCGCGACCTCGTGGTGGTCGACAAGCCGCACTTCCTGCCGACCACGCCGGGAGGGAAGTTCGTGCAGAACTCGGCGCTCGTGCGGCTGCGCAATCTGCTCGGCATCCCCGAACTCACCCCGATCCACCGCCTCGACCGCGCCACCGCCGGCCTGCTGATGTTCTCTACCCGTCCGCAGACCCGCGGCGCCTACCAGCTCCTGTTCGAGAACCGTCAGGTGCGGAAGGTGTACGAGGCGGTCTCGGCCCGGCCTGCGCACTGGGATGCATCGGCGTTCCCGCTCGTGTACCGCAACCACATCGTCAAGAACCGCGGCGAGGTGTGCGTGCAGGTGGACGCCGATCGTGAGCCGAACTCCGAGACGCTCATCGAGGTGCTCTCCGCCGACGACCGAACCGTGCACACGCTGCTTCGTCCGCACAGCGGCAAGATGCACCAGCTGCGCGTTCATCTCGCAGCCCTCGGGCTAGGCATCCTGAACGACGGCTTCTACCCCGTGCTGCTGCCTGAGGCCCCCGACGACTTCGACAGGCCCTTGCAGCTGCTCGCACGCGAGCTGCGCTTCGTCGATCCGCTGAGCGATCAGGAGCGAGTCTTCACGACCCGCCGTCGGCTGGCGCTCGCTCCTCCGGCTCCCTGAGCGCTCGCGCGCTTGCTCCCTGAGCCCTCGCCCCCTGGGTCCCTGAGCCCGTCGAAGGGTCAGCGCCGCATGACCTTTCGCGCGAGCCGGGTGCCCAGCAGCTGCACCAGATGCACGAAGGCGACGATCAGGATGATCGCGGCCCACATCACGACCGGCTCGAACTGCCGGAAGCCATAGATCTGCGCGAACGCGCCGAGGCCTCCGCCGCCGATGAGTCCTGCCATAGCGGTCATGTCGATCAGCGCGACGACGATGAACGTGTAGCCGAGGATGAGCGGGCCGAGGGACTCGGGGATGGCCACCGTGAACAGGATCCGCCAGGGGCCTGCGCCCATGGATCGCGCTGCTTCGATCACTCCGGGCGAGACCGACACGAGATGCTGTTCGACGATGCGGCCGATCGCGAATGAGGCGGCGAGTCCGATGATGAAGGCTCCCGCGGTCGTGCCGATGCCGACGCCCACGACCACTCGGGCGAGCGGCTGCGCGACGGCCATGAAGATCACGAACGGGATCGGGCGGAAGAAGTTCACCACGAAGTTGAGGAGCGCGGCGATGACGCGGTTCTGCAGCAGTCCCCCGGGGCGGGTCACATAGAGCAGTACGCCGATGACCAGCCCGAGCACACCCGCGAGCAGCAGGGCGAATGAGGTCATGTAGAGGGTCTCGAGCGCGGCCTTCCAGAACTCCGGCCACAGTTCGTTCAGACGATCCATCAGCGGACCTCCTCTCCCGCGATGACGGTCACTTCGACACGTTCGGCGATGCTCTCGAGCGCTCGATCGATCGACGAGGCGTCACCGCGGATCGCGAGGGTCAGATGACCGAACGCGCGCCCGCGGATGTCGTTGATGCCTCCGTAGATCAGCTCGAAGTCGAGCCCCGCGGCTGCGAGGTCGACGAACACCTGGGCCTGCGAGGAGTCGCCGTCGCGGAACGAGAACGTCACGATCCGGCCTTCGTGACGCTCGCGCAGCACGGCGAGCTCGGCGGGCGTGGGCACGCCCTTGACGACCGTGCCCACGAATCGCTGCGACGCCGGGTTCTGCGGCGCCGAGAACACGTCGAACACGTCTCCCTGCTCGATCACCCGCCCCTGCTCCATCACGGCCACCTTCGTGGCGATCGTCTGGATGACGTCCATCTCGTGGGTGATGACGATGATGGTGACGCCCTGCTCCTGGTTCACGCGCTTCAGGAGGTCGAGCACCTCGTGCGTGGTCTGCGGATCGAGCGCGCTGGTCGCCTCGTCTGCAAGCAGGATCGCCGGGCGGGTCGCCAGAGCACGTGCGATGCCGACGCGCTGCTTCTGCCCACCAGAGAGCTGCTCCGGATACGCCTTGGCCTTGTCTGAGAGACCGACGAAGCCGAGCAGCTCCGTCACCCGGGCATCGATGTCGTTCTTCGACCAGCCGGCGAGCGTGAGCGGGTAGGCGATGTTCGCTTTGACGGTCTTCGCTGCGAACAGGTTGAACTGCTGGAAGATCATGCCGATGCCGCCGCGGACCTTGCGCAGCTCGCGCTCCCTGAGCGCGGTGATGTCCACGCCGTCGACCGTGATCGTCCCCGCACTCGCGGGTTCGAGGGCGTTGATCAGCCGGACGAGCGTCGACTTGCCGGCCCCGGAGTATCCGATGATGCCGAACACGTCTCCCTTCTCGATCGAGAGGGTGACGTCGTCGACGGCGACCACGTCGCCGGCGCCCGGCGACCGCGACGGATACGTCTTCGAGACGTTCGTGAGGGTGACGATCGGCATGTGCGGCTCCGGTCTACTGCTGCCAACGGAGAATCGGGTGGCGCGATGCGCCACCCGATTCTCTCAGTCGTGGTGTTACTTGTTGTCCTTCGTGTCCGCTTCGACCTTCTTCAGCGACGCCACGAGGTCCTCGACCGGGGTCTGCAGCGCGACCGCCGTGTTGCCGGAGGACTCGAGCAGGCCCGCCTGCACGTCCTTGTCGGTCTGGAAGATCTCGACCAGCTTCTGGTAGGTCTTGTTGTCGGCGTCCTCCGCGCGGGCGGCGAAGATGTTGACGTACGGCAGCGCGTTCGGGTCCTCGGGGTCGTCCTGCGCGATCGCGTCTTCGAACGTGAGTCCGGCATCTTCGACGAAGTCGTTGTTGATGATCGCGGCGGCCACGTCGGGCAGCGAGGTCGGGATGAGGGCTGCCTCGAGAGCGGTGACCTTGACCTTGGACTTCTCGGTGTCGATGTCGGCGATGTCGGAGAAGATGGTGCCGCCGCTCTTGAGCTCGACGAGTCCTGCCGACTGCAGCACGAGCAGAGCACGCGCCTGGTTCGAGGCGTCGTCCGGCACGGCGACGGTCTCGCCCTTCGGGATGTCCTTCACGTCGTCGTACTTCTTCGAGTACAGCCCGAGCGGATAGATCGCGGTCGACCCGATCGGCACGAGGTCCGAGCCGGAGGCGTCGTTGTACTCGGCGAGGTACACGATGTGCTGGAACTGGTTGAGGTCGATCTCGCCCTCGGTGAGCGCAGGGTTGGGCTGCTCGTACGAGCCGAAGTCGACGAGCTCGACCGTGATGCCCTCATCGGCTGCTGCGTCGACGAACGGCGCCCACTGCGCGTCGCCCTTGCCGACGACGCCGATCCTGACGGTCTCGCTCTCGGAGGAGTCGCCCGAGCCGGAGCCGGAGCCTGTGGAGTCGGATGCCGTCGCGCAGCCTGCGAGGGCGACGAAGAGCGGCACCGCGGCGAGCGCTGCGATGAGGGACGTTGTGCGACGAGTCATGTGAAGGGTTCCTCTCTTGGGGGACTCTTCAACGGTAGGCAGGGGTCCTGCATCCGATGGAATCGAGTGTCACACGACGTCACAGCCCTGCGTCCCTGAGCCGGTGGAAGGGTCAGTCGAATTCCTCGATGCCCTGCAGGCGCACCTGCTCGAGGTCGAGGCGCGCCGAGATGCGCCTGACCACCATGTCGTCGACGGCGCCCGAGCGGCGCAGCCCCAGCAGCACCTCGCGCTTGCGATCGAGCAGCGCGAGCTTGAGACGCGTGTGCTCCTCATGCCTGATGAGCGGCGAGCGCTGCGCGAGGTCGACCGCGGTCGACGTCGCGATGATCTGCAGCGATCCGCCGCTGCCGGCAGCATCCGCATCGACCATCTCCACGCCGGCGCCGTCGTACGGATCGGGTTCGTCGAGCATGGCGTCGAGGGCGCTGGCCTCGGCGTCGACGACGGCCTGCTCCCGAGCGAGGGCACGCGCATTCGCGTACTCGAGCATCGTGTACCCCTCGCTGCGCACTCGGTCGAGCACCTCCTGGCCGATGCCGTGCTCGAGCGCGAGATCGTCGAGAGCGGCGAGCGCCGCACCCGAGATCGTGCGCTCGGCGAGCTCGTACTCCTGAATCTCCGCGGTGTCGGTCGGCGGATTCGCCCATCGCACGACCGCCGGGAGAAGCGGCCCCTGCACGAGAAGGCTGAGCAGGATGACGCCCGCGGTGACGACGACGATCTCGTCACGTCCCGCTCCCCCGATTCCCGCGGGAACCGACAGCGCGATCGCGAGCGATACGGCACCTCGCATACCGGCGACGGTCGAGACCAGGCGCATGCGAGAACGGAGTCCGCGCGGCGGCCGCGGGCCTGTCTGCCGCTGGAAGGGCACGTTGAGCAGCTGGAAGACGTAGCGCACGACGAGAAGCGCGACCCAGACCGCGAGCGTGGTCAGCACCAGCCGGCCGACGGCCGCGGCCGAGATCTCGTGCACGACGTACTGCACCTCGAGTCCGATCAGCACGAACAGCGCGCCGTTGAGAAGGTAGACGCCGAAGGGGAACGCCGCCTCGGACTGGCGGCGCGACGAGGCCGTTGTGATGCGCGGCGAGACGTACGCGATCACGAGTCCGGCCACGACGACCGCGAGCACCCCGGAGGCGTGCATGATCTCGGCGAGCAGGAAGGCCGTGAACGGCACGAGCAGAAGGGTGACGTTGATGACGGCGGTGCGCGTCGCGCGCCGCAGGAGCAGATACGCCAGCGCGGCGATCACGGCGCCCGCCAGCACCCCGCCGACGTACGACACGAGCAGCGTCCATGTGATGCTCCACGGCGTGACGTCGCCGCCGACGGCGAGCGAGATCGCGATGGCGTACAGCACGAGCGCCGTACCGTCGTTCGTGAGGCTCTCGGCTTTGAGCTTCATGAATGTGCGCCGGGGCAGGAGCCGGCCGAGAGCGGCCACAGCCGTCGCATCCGGAGGCGCGACCGCGGCGCCGAGGATGAGGGCGATCTCCCACGGCATCCCCAGGAGGACTCCGACGCCCGCGACCGCAAATGCCGACGCGACCACGAGCAGAGTGCTCATCGGCAGGATGTAGCGGAAGTCGCGCCTGATCGAGCGCAGCGAGGTCGTCAGGCTCTCCCAGAACAGCATCACCGGAAGGAACAGCAACAGCACGGTCTCCGGCGGCAGCTGCACTTCGCGGAGTGCGGGGACGAACCCGAGGAGCAAGCCGAACACGACCAGCACGAGCGGCAGCGCGACGCGTATGCGCGGTGCCAGCAGGGTGCCCGCAAGGATCGTGAGCCCGAGCAGGACGGTGACTTCGAGACCTTCCATCTCTACCTCCCAACGCTGCCTCAGGTGAATCGTATTCCCTCGGGGACTGCGCCGTGCCCCGGGGTGGCGGCATCGCGCCTCGCCACGCAAGATGGAGTCGTGCACTCCAGCGAACCGCGGCATTCCCCCGCCCGACGAGGACTGTGGTGGGGTCTGGGCGCCGTCGTCGCTCTCCTCGCGATCGCGGCATCCGCCGTCCTGTTCTGGCCGCGCACCGCCGAGGTCACCGCCCCCGCCCCCTCGCCGCGGGCCCCGGCCGAAACTCCGCTGCCGACTCCGGAGCCGACGCCCACCTCGACCGGCTTCCCCGTGAACACGTCGATCTACGACACCTCAGCGCTGCCTCAGGTCGACGTCTTCGCCGTGATCCCTGCGCTGCCCGTCGACGCCGACCCCTCGCAGCCGTTCGCGGGATTCGCCGCGCGGTCGAAGGAGACGGCGGCGCCCGTGTGGGCCGATCCCACGGGCGAGCCGGTCGCGGCGCTCCCCCGCGACTTCGAGTTCGACGGAACAACCGTGGCTGTCGTCGAGAAGCAGGAGCACTGGCTGCGCGTGCTGCTGACCGGGCGCCAGGCGCTGCCGTCGGCCGGGAACTCCGCGCAGCTCTCCGGCTGGGTGCGCACGGCCGACGTCGACCTCACGCCGGTCGACGCGACGGTCGAGGTGAGCCTGACCGCGCGCACGATCGACATCGTGCGGGGCGAGGCCAGAGAGCGCATCGCCACCGACTTCGCATCCGGCACGGCCGACACGCCGACGCCGCTGGGCCGGTCGTTCGTCATGATGACGCGGGTCGTGCCCGAGTTCGGCTACACCCGCGGCAACCCGATGATCTACCTGTCCGTGCAGTCGCCGACGCTCGACGGGTTCGGAGGCGACCCCGCCGCGGTCACTGCGTTCCACTACCACGATGCCCGCAGCGGGGCGATCTCGAACGGCTGCATCCGTCTGGATGCCGAGGCCATCGCGAAGCTCAGCCAGTTGCCGCAGGGCACAGGCGTGCGCATCCTGCCCTGACGAAAGGCTGGCTCCGGCTTCGGGGCGCCGCTGTCAGCCGATCTCCTCCGTGAGCTCGAACCAGCGGAGCTCGAGCTCCTCGATCTCGGCTTCGGTGTCGCCGATCGCCTTCATCTTGTCGCCGAGGCCGGCGTAGTCGGCCTGGTCGTGATCCGCGAGCGCGTGCTTGGCCTTGTCGACCTGCTCGGTGAGCTTCTGGATGCGGCGCTCGAGGGCCGCGACCTCCTTCTGCGCGGTGCGCAGAGCTGCTCCGTCGAGCCCCTTGGGCGCCGCCTTCGCGTCGTTGGCGTCGACCGGCTTCGCGGGCTCTGCGTCCTGCAGATGACGCAGCCGCAGGTACTCGTCGACACCGCCGGGGAGGTGACGCAGGCGTCCCCCGAGGATGGCGTACTGCTGATCGGTCACGCGCTCGAGGAAGTACCGGTCGTGGCTCACGACCAGCAGCGTGCCGGACCACGAGTCCAGCAGATCTTCGATCGCGGCGAGCATGTCGGTGTCGAGGTCGTTGGTCGGCTCGTCGAGGATCAGGACGTTGGGCTGATCGAGCAGCACGAGCAGGAGCTGCAGGCGGCGCTGCTGGCCACCCGAGAGGTCCTTGACGGGCGTCGACAGCTGGGCCGATGAGAACCCGAGGCGCTCGAGAAGCTGACCGGGCGTCAGATCCTGCGCCTTCGATCCGGCGCCGAGGGTGTATGAGGTGCGCAGACCGGAGATCACGACGCGCACCGGCTCGTTCCAGTACTGGTCGAGTTCGTCGAGGCGCTGCGTGAGTGTCTGCACCTTGACGGTCTTGCCGCGCTTGACGCGGCCCGTGGTCGGTTCGACGGTGCCGGAGATCAGGCCCAGGAGAGTCGATTTGCCCGCGCCGTTCACGCCCAGGATGCCGGTGCGCTCGCCCGGCGCGATGCGCCACTCGATGTCGCGCAGGACCTGCTTCTCTCCGCCCGCCGAGGGGTACGTCACGCCGACATCGAGCAGGTCCACGACGTCCTTGCCGAGGCGCGAGACGGCGAGCGACTGCAGCGACACCTTGTCGCGGATCTCCGGGACGTCGGCGATCAGCTCGTTGGCCGCGTCGATGCGGAACTTCGGCTTGCTCGTGCGCGCGGGGGCGCCACGGCGCAGCCAGGCGAGCTCCTTGCGCGCCAGGTTCTGGCGCTTGGCCTCTGTGGCGGCGGCCATCCGGTCGCGCTCGACACGCTGCAGGATGTACGCCGCGTAGCCGCCCTCGAAGGGCTCGACGATGCGGTCGTGCACCTCCCAGGTCTCGGTGCAGATCTCGTCGAGGAACCACCGGTCGTGTGTCACGACCAGCAGCGCGCCGGAGTTCGGGCTCCACCGCTTCTTGAGGTGGCCGGCGAGCCAGCTGATGGCCTCGACATCGAGATGGTTGGTCGGCTCGTCGAGCGCGATCACGTCCCAATCTCCCGCGAGCAGCTTCGCGAGCGACACGCGGCGGCGCTGGCCGCCCGAGAGGGAGCCGATCTCGGCATCCCACGGCAGATCCTTCAGCAGCCCCTCGATGACGTCGCGGATGCGCGCGACGCCCGCCCATTCGTGCTCGGGCATGTCTCCGACGACGGCCTCGCTGATCGTCACGTCGTCGGCGAGCGTGTCGGCCTGGCTGAGGACGCCGATGGTGGTGCCGCCACGCACCGTGACGCGCCCCGAATCCGGCTCTTTCAGGCCTGCCAGCATCCCGAGCAGGCTGGACTTGCCATCGCCGTTGCGGCCGACGATGCCGATCCGATCCCCCTCCTCGATCCCCAGGGTCACGGAGTCGAAGACGACCCTGGTCGGATATTCGAGGTGGAGGGCTTCAGCCCCGAGAAGATGTGCCATGTCTCTTCAAGAGTACTGGCCGAACACCTCAGGGACGGCGGCCGTGAACTCGTCGAAGTGGCTGTACCAGACGGTGTGGGCGGCCGAGCGGATGCCGCGCACGCTGACGCCGTGTGCGGCGAAGCGGCGCTTGTCGTCGTCGGTGACCCAGTTGCTCGGTTCGGCGTGCACGAGGACCGCCCCGCGCTCGGGCATCAGCGTGACGTCGTCACCGCAGGAGATCGACGCGCTGGTCGCCGGATCGAAGCGGGCCGCAGCGCGCGCCTCGACCTCGGCATCCCTGGCCGTATAGAAGGGCCTCGTACTCCGCAGCCAATCCGTGCTCTGGCGATTCCGGCGATCGCTCTCGTAGCGGGCGGTGAACTGCGCCCGATCGTGGCCGCCGGTGAATGACAGCGCAGAGTCGATGTAGACGGTCACGTCGGCGTCGATGGCGGCTGCAGCGAGCACCGTGGCGCCATAGGAATGGCCGAGCGCGTGGAGCGGGCGCTGCGGATGCGTCTCCCGGAGCGTGGCGGCGACGGATGCTGCGGCCTTCGCGACCGTGAGATCAGGGTCGCGCGGGGAGAGACCGTGGCCGGGAAGGTCCATCGCGAGGACGCGGTAGCCGCGGTCGACCAGTAGCGGGATGACGCGCCACCAGCTCTCCGTGGACCCCATCAGGCCGTGCAGCAGGAGGGCGGTCTTGTCGCCGCGTCCGACGTCGGTGGTGTGCAGCAGCATCCGCTGGTCCTGTCGTGTGGTGACGGGGTCTCGGGCCACCCTACGCGATGTCGTTATCGTTCCGTGACCTTCTCGCCGCTTCCGCGCGTCGAATCTTCGTTCGAATGTCGGTGGTGCCTGGTGTACTGGATTCATGGACGCGATGATCGACGCAACCGACTCGCAGATGGCGACGCTCGCCGATCTGCTCGAGTCTCTTGCCGCGGCCGATGCGACGGTGAACGCCATGATGGCTGCCCGCGACGGGCTGCTCGCCCTCGCCGGGCGGGTGGCGATCGACATCGCGAAACAGGGCGACCACAGCGACGACGGCGACATGACGATGCGCGTGGTGGCTGCGGAGATCGGGCAGCGGCTGCGGGTCAGCGACCGCACCATGGCGCGGCGGATCGCTCAGGCATCGTGGCTGGTCGACGGATTCCCGACCGTGTGGGCGGCGCAGGGTGCCGGTCGTATCACGGCGGCGCACGCGCACGTGATCGTCGAGTCGGGGGCTCATCTGATGGATGCCGCTCTGCGCGAGGCGTACGTCGCTGCCGTGATGCCGCTCGCCGAGGCAGAGTCTCCGAATCGGCTGCGTCCTCTCGCGCGACGCATCGCCGAGCGATTCCACGAGCTCCCGGTCGACGAGCGTCACCGCACGGCACGGTCGCGGCGGCGGGTGTGGGTGCGCGATCAGGAAGATGCGATGGCTGACCTCACGCTGCACGGGCCGGCGGTGCTCGTGCACGCCATGATGGATCGGCTGTCTCAGATGGCGCACGAGATCCGCACCGACAATCTGAGGGCGGCGAAGGAGGCGCGTGCCGCCGACACCGAGTTCGCGCCCGACACTCGTTCCGTCGACGAGATCCGCGCCGATCTGCTCGCCGATCTGGTGCTCACCGGCGCCCCTGCCGGGCACGACAGCGCCGATGCGCTGCTGGGCGAGATCCGCGCGCGCATCGAAGTCACGGTGCCTGTGACGACCCTGATGGCCCAGGACCTCAGAACGGATGCTCGCTCCTCCGATGCTCGGTCAGGCGAGCCCGCAGGCGGGTCGTTGAACGAGCCCGGAGACCGCTCCTCGAGCGAACCCCGAGACCGCTCGTCGAGCGAACCCGCAGACCAGTCGTGGAGCGAACCCGCAGACCAGTCGTGGAGCGAACCCGCAGACCAGTCGTGGAGCGAACCCGCAGACCAGTCGTGGAGCGAACCCCCAGACCGGTCGTCGAGCGAACCCCCAGATCGGTCGTTGAGCGAGCGCAGCGAGACGAAACGCCCCTCCCCCGGCGCGTTCCCGCCTGCCCTTCTCGATGGGGTCGTCCCGATCGACTCCCGCACGGCGCGCCTTCTCGCGGGCAGAGCCACCGGCTGGGATCGCGTTCTCACTCATCCCGTCACCGGAACGGTTCTGGCCACCGACCGATACCGACCGCCGGAACAGCTGAGGCGTCATCTTCGCGCCCGCGACCAGAGGTGCCGGTTCCCGACCTGCGGACTCCCTGCTCGCAAGTGCGACCTCGATCACAACGATGCGGCCTCGACCGGCGGCGCGACCAGCGAGGGCAACCTGAGCGCTTTCTGCCGTCGACATCACACGTTGAAACATGCTTCTCCTTGGCACGTGCGGCATAGAACTGACGGCCTGATCGAATGGACGAGCCCGACAGGGAGGACCTATGTGGACACTCCCCCGATCCCGAACACCGTCGTGTTCACGCCGGAGACGGCTGATCCGTTCGATTCGGCCGAGTCGTTCGTCGACAGCGTGCGCGCCCCGTTCTGACGCAGCCTGTGGATAACTCTCCCGCAGCACCCCGGGTTCGGGTTACCGTGTCGGAGTGACATCGCACAGGACCGCCGCCCACGCTCTCGCCGGCATCAGCGCGCTTGTGTTGACCGTCGGATTCCTGTCGGGATGCACGCCGGAGCCGGATCCCACGCCGACCCCGACCGCCGCGTTCGCCAGCGAGGAGGAGGCGTTCGCGGCGGCGGAGGAGGTCTATCGGTCGTACACGGAGGCCGTGAATCTCGAACGAGATGGCGATGACAGCGTCGACCCCTTGGGCTTTCTCGTCGGAGAAGCGCTTGACGGAAGCCTCGACACGTCGAACAAACTTCAATCCCAGGAGCTGCGGATCGTGGGGGACAGTTTCGTTCTCGCGTTCACCGGACAGTCCGCGGACTTCCCGAACGGCGAAGGAGCGACCGTTACGGCTCTGGTGTGTCTTGATGTCAGTTCCACGGTAGTTCTCGACTCCTCCGACAGCGATGTCACACCCTCTGATCGTGCCGGGCACGTGCCGCTGGATGTTAAGTTCATCGACTCCGGTGACGGGCTCCGAATCTCACAATCTGAACTAGCTGAGGCCGCCGCATGCTGATCACCGCGGCGATCTTGAGCGGGCTAATTGCGTCGCCCTTAGGCTCGCCGCTGCACGTCGCAACAGGATGTGACGCCAACCTCGCCGCCGCTGGTCTGTGCGGCGAGTCGAACGGCACCGTGCTGGATATCTCCCAGACACACCAAGATCCAGGCACCGACAACACCAATAACTCTTCCGGGGGCACCAACCCGGGCACCGGTACCCCGTTTCCTCCCTGCGTCATGTACCTCAACGAGCGGTGCGTCGACTACATCTTCCAGCGTGCCGAAGAGGCGAGCCCCGGCGCTCCGACCATCACGATCACCGACCTGGCTTCCTTCGCACCCAAGCCGACGGCACTCGCAGTCGAGCCCGGCAACGCCGGCATCGCCAACATGCCCGCGAATTTCCTCGCCGCGGAATCCGTCCATACGCAGACCGGAACCTTGTTCGACATCCCACTCACGGTCCGCTTCACTCCGATCGCCTACGACTACACCTACGGCGACGGAACCACCGCCACGATCACCACACCAGGTCGATCGTGGGCGGACCTCGGCCAGGCTCAGTTCACGCCAACTCCGACGAGCCACGTGTACATGGAGCGCGGAACATATGAGGCCGATGTCGATGTCCGCTACACAGCTGAGATCGACTTCGGACTCGGCTGGTATCCCGTCAGCGGCGAGTTGACCAGCGACGGGCCGAGCCAGCAGATCCAGATCTTCGAGGCGCACACCGCCCTCGTCGCCCACACCTGCACGGAGAGGCCGACCGCGCCCGGTTGCTGACTGGCGACGGGCATCGCCAGCCGCGCAAAGGGCGGGCCGCCCGAACCCGAAGGTCCGGACGGCCCGCCCGTCGCCAGTGAGACTTACTGGTACGACTTCACGATCTCGAGCAGGCTCGGAACGTTCGCGTACGCCTCAGCAGCGTTCGCCTTGGTGACGATGATCGGGTCGAGCAGGTACGCCGGAACGACCTTCACGCCGTTGTTGTACGACTCCTCGTCGTTGACATCGACCTTCTCGCCCTTCTGGAGCTGACCGACCATCTTGATCGACTGCTCGACGAGCAGCGTGGTGTCCTTATTGATCGTGGAGTACTGCACGCCCTCCATGATCGACTTGACCGATTCGACCTCGGAGTCCTGGCCGGTGACGACCGGAACCGGCTTGCCGGCACCCGTGACCGAGGTGATGATCGCGCGAGCCAGCGTGTCGTTCGGCGACAGGACGCCGTCGAGCGTCGCGGAGCCGTACGACGCCGTCAGCAGCGAGTCCATGCGACGCTGAGCGTTCTCAGCCTTCCATCCCTCGGTCGCGGTCTGCGCGATCTCGGTCTGGCCGGAGACGACCTTCAGCGTGCCGTCGTCGATCTTCGGCTGCAGGACGCTCATGGCCCCGTCGAAGAAGACCTTCGAGTTGGCGTCATCGGGCGAACCCGAGAACAGCTCGATGTTGTACGGCGCCTCGTGTCCCGCACGCTCGGCAAGACCGTCGAGCAGAGCCTGACCCTGCAGTTCACCGACCTTGAAGTTGTCGAACGCGACGTAGTAGTCGACAGCATCCGTGTTCTCGATCAGGCGGTCGTAGGCGATGACGGTGACACCCGCGTCGCGAGCGGCCTCGACCTGCGTCGCCAGCTGCTTGCCGTCCTTGGCGCCGATGATGATGACCTTGGCACCACCCGTGACCATGGCCTGGATCTGGTTCTGCTGCTCGGCGACCGTGTTCGACGCGGGAGCGTACTGCACGTCAGCCTTGAAGCCGGCCTCCTTGAGGCCGTCCTCGAACAGCTTGCCGGCCAGAACCCAGTTCTCACTGGTCTTGTCCGGCAGAGCGACGCCGATCGTTGCGTCGGCGGCGAATCCCTTGGTGGACTCGGTCGACGTGCCGCCGTCAGTGCCGCCGCCGCGCTCGGACGAGCATCCGGTGAGGGTGAAGGCAGCCGCTGCGACAAGCGCTGTCGCGGTGACGATGATCTTCTTCATGCGATCTCTTTCTCTGGTGAGGGACAGATCCTCCGCGCGAGCCGTGCGCGGGGAATCCGCCTACTTGCCGCTCGTCTTGTCGACAGCGGGGGTTTCGTAGGTCTGGTTGGGGGTCAGCGGCGGCACGGCCGGGGTGTCCCCCGACGTGAACCTGCGCAGGATGAACCCGGTCAGCGAGGGGCGCCCCTGCTGCTTGTTCCACACGTCCACGGCAACCGCGAACAGGAGCACGAGGCCCTTGATCATCGAGACGACGTCGGCGCCGGCGCCCATCAGCGCAAGGCCGTTGTTCAGGAACGCCATCACGAGACCACCGATGATCGAACCGATCACGGTGCCGATTCCGCCCGAGACGGCCGCGCCACCGATGAACACCGAGGCGATCGCGTCAAGCTCCCAGCCGTTTCCGTCCTGGGGACCGGATGCCGCGGCACGCGCGACGTAGATCATGCCCGCGAGAGCCGCCAGGACCGACATGTTCATCATGACGAAGAAGTCGACCCAGCGGTCCTTCACGCCCGACAGGCGAGACGCCTGGCGGTTGCCGCCGACCGCGTAGATGTGACGGCCGAACACCGTGTTGTTCGTGACGAAGGAGTAGACGATGACCAGGACGAGCAGGATGATGCCCGAAACCGGGAAGCTGGTGCCGGGACGACCCGTCGCGAACAGCCAGCCGGCCACGAGGATCACGGCGGAGATCAGCACGACCTTGATGACGCTGACCCAGAGCGGCGCACTCGCAGAGCCCATTCGCTTCTGCACGCCTCGGGTGCGGATCTCCCAGAACACGATCCACGCGACCCCGAGGAGAGCGAGGACCATCGTCAAGACGTTGAAGTTCAGCGGCACCGCGAGCTCGGGCAGATACCCGGAGCCGATCACCCGGAACTCCGGCGGCACCGGGATGGTCGTCGACTGGCCGATGAACTGGTTCGCCCCGCGGAAGAACAGCATGCCCGCCAGGGTCACGATGAACGCGGGAACGCCGACATAGGCGACCCAGAAGCCCTGCCATGCGCCGACGACGATGCCCACACCCACGCCGAGCGCGATCGCGAGCGGCCAGGGCAGGTTCCACTCCGACATCGACTTCGCGACGATGATGCCCGTGAACGCCGCCACCGAGCCGACCGACAGATCGATGTGGCCCATGATGATGACCATCACCATGCCGATCGCGAGGATCAGGATGTAGGAGTACTGGTTGACGACGTTGATCAGGTTCTCGGGCGAGAGCGTGAGCCCCGTGCCCTTGTAGATGAACGTCAGCAGCTGGAACAGCGCCAGGATCACGATCAGGCTGCCGAGGATGCCGAACTGGCGCAGCTTGGACTGACCGCCGCCGAACATCTTGGTGATGTCGCGGAAGCGGAAGGACGACGACGTCTGCGAGGTGTCGGTGCTCATGCGGATGCCTTCTGGTTCGAGGAGGTCATGCTGCGCATGAGAGCCTCCGGAGTTGCCTGATCTGCCGGGATGCAGTCTGTGACCCGGCCTTCGAAAACGGTGTAGATGCGGTCGGAGATGCCCAGGAGCTCGGGCAGCTCGCTGGAGATGACGATCACGCCCTTGCCCTGTGCTGCGAGCTGGTTGATGATCGCGTAGATCTCGTACTTGGCGCCGACGTCGATGCCGCGGGTCGGCTCGTCGAGGATCAGCAGGTCGGGGTCGGTGAACATCCACTTCGCCAGAACGACCTTCTGCTGGTTGCCGCCCGACAGCTTTCCGACGCCCTCCTCCACGGAGGGTGTCTTGATGCGCATCGCCTTGCGGTACTCCTCGGCGACCGCATACTCGGCACGGGAGTCGACGACGCCGCGCTTCGAGATCTTCGACAGCTTCGCCGCCACGGTCGATCGCTTGATGGTGTCGAGCAGGTTGAGCCCGAGCACCTTGCGGTCCTCGCTCACGTAGGCGAGGCCGTGCTTGATCGCCGAGGAGACGTCGGGCAGCACGATCTCACGGCCGTCCTTGATCAGGGTCCCGGAGAGGAACGTGCCGTAGGAGCGCCCGAAGATGCTCATCGCGAACTCGGTGCGCCCCGCGCCCATGAGGCCCGCGATGCCGACGACCTCGCCGCGACGGACGTTGATGCTCGAGCCCTTCACGACCATGCGCTCGTGCACGGTCGGATGCTGCACCCACCAGTCCCTGACCTCGAAGAAGACCTCCCCGATGTCCGGCGTGCGGTCCGGGTACCGGCTCTCGAGCGAGCGACCCACCATGCCGCGGATGATGCGATCCTCGTTGATCTCGCCGCGGGAGATGTCGAGCGTCTCGACAGTGCGGCCGTCGCGGATGATCGTGATCTCGTCGGCGATCTGCTCGATCTCGTTGAGCTTGTGGCTGATGATGATCGACGCGATGCCCTTGGCCTTCAGCCCCAGGATCAGATCGAGCAGGTGCTGCGAGTCGTTCTCGTTGAGAGCCGCGGTCGGCTCGTCGAGGATCAGCAGCTTGACGTCCTTGTTGAGCGCCTTCGCGATCTCGATCAGCTGCTGCTTGCCGACGCCGAGCGTCTTGATCGGGACGTCGGGATCCTCGTTGAGGCCGACGCGGGCGAGCAGCTCGATCGCGCGCTGCTTCTGCGCCTGCCAGTCGATGCGGGCCCCTCGACGGATCTCGTTCCCCAGGAAGATGTTCTCGGTGACCGACAGCTCGGGGATCAGCGCGAGCTCCTGGTGGATGATCACGATGCCCGCGGCCTCGCTGGCCGCGATGTCCTTGAAGCGCTGCTCCTGGCCGTAGAGGAGGATCTCGCCGTCATAGGTGCCGAACGGGTACACGCCCGAGAGCACCTTCATCAGGGTCGACTTGCCCGCGCCGTTCTCGCCGCAGATCGCATGGATCTCGCCGGAGCGGACGGTGATGGACACATCGGACAGCGCCTTCACCCCGGGGAACTCCTTGGTGATGCTGCGCATCTCCAGGATGGGGCCAGACACGACCGGCAACGTTGCTGTGGTGCTCACGGATCTTCCTCGCGCCTTCGCGGTCATCTTCCATGTGACCGTTCACATTGGTTTATATGGTCTACGTTCCACGGGGCAGTGTCAAGCCCGTGATCGAATCGTGCTCTTATCGCATGGCAGACGACTCGCGCATGCGCAGCGTCGTCTGCAGCGGCCCGAACTCCGGCGGGGCTTCTCCCCGGATCTGCGCAAGCAGGATGCTGACCGCGCGCCGGCCGAGTTCGGTGAAGTCCTGATGCACGGTCGTCAGGGAGGGCGCCACATGGGCCGCCACAGGGATGTCATCGAACCCGACGACGCTCACATCAGCCGGCACGCGCACACCCGACACCCGGAGTCCGTGCATGAGCCCGATCGCCATCTGATCGTTGGCGACGAAGATGCCGGTGAAGTCGCGTCTGCGCGACAGCTCTTGCCCTGCGAAGAAGCCGAAGTCGGCGGTCCAGTCACCCCTGATGGGCGGGAACGTCGGCAGATCGGCTTCGCGCAGCGCCTCGAGGTATCCGCGCATCCGCGACTCCGCCTCGATCCAGTCCTGAGGGCCGGCCAGATGGAGGATGTCGGTGTGACCGAGCGATATCAGGTGCTCTGTCGCCGCGCGGGCACCCGCCACCTGATCGGCCGAATGGCTGACGCCGTCGGAACCGGATGCGGTCTGCAGCGTCACGAACGGGATGTCGACGGCCATCCCGCGCAGCACGTGGAACACCCGCACCTGCGGGGCGAGCACCACGATGCCGTCGACCTGCTCTCTCGACAGCTGGCGCAGCGCCTGCCCGATGGCCTCCGGCGTGGTCGCCGAGAGGTTCAGCGTCGAGACCGAATAGCCCTCTTCGCGGGCAGCATCCTCAATCCCCACGATCGATGAAGTGGGGCCGAACTCCCCCACGGTCGCCGAGAGGATGCCGAGCATGTTGGATTTGCTGGTGACGAGAGCACGCGCTGCAAGGTTCGGGCGATAGTCGAGCACCGAGATCGCATCGAGCACCTTGGCCTTGGTCTCAGGCCGGATGCTCGGATGATCGTTCAGCACGCGCGAGACCGTCTGATGCGAGACCCCCGCCAGCCGTGCCACATCGCGGATGCTCGGCATCCGTCCGCGCTCTGAAGCCGTCGACATCACAGCCTCCTCGCATGTGCACGGTCACATAGAACAAACCCCATTATGTACACAGAACGCCCGCCGCGCATTCGGGTCTTGTCATGCGCGCGTCCCGCACGCTCTCCCAGCAACCTCTCAGTAAAAAACCTTGTCCCCCATTTGGGGGACAAGGACGTTCAGGGTTACCCTCGATATGCAGCTGGGGCTGTCTGCCGGCGTCTGGGGATCCGACAGCAGATGTATCGCCTCCTTCACGGAGAATCGCGCCCTCCCGGGAACCCGAATCCTGAGAGGGCGCGACGCATGTCGCCGTCAGTCTCGCGCGGCGAGTCCCGCGTAGAGCAGGGCACCCGACTGAGGATCCGTCAGCACCTGCACCTGCTCCCCCACGCGCGGGATCTCGAGCCGCGACACCAGGGCCTGGATCGCGACAGCCTGCGTCCCGACCTGCAGCGTCAGCACGATACTGGGGTTGTCGTTGATGGTCTGCCCGGTGTCCTGCATCCCGATGACGGTCGCCGGCTGCGTCGGAACCCCTGCTGCCCGCAAAGCCGCCACGTGCTCCGCCTGGTGGATCGACGACGTCGCCTGCTGCATGGCCTCGGTGAACTCGGATCCCATGAAGGCCTTCGTCATCTTTCCCATGAACCCGCGGCCGGCCGCGATGTCATCGGCCATCTGCATGGCCTCTTCCTGACGCTCCTGCGCAGACTTGCGGTTGAAAAGTCCCATGATCACTCCCTGTGGTTGACGTACCGCCACGCTAGGGAAGGCCGGCCTCTACCGATCACGGGTCTCAGGAGATGATCCGGGCGCCCGGCACCGGACCGTGCACATGCAGCGACTCCACGCCGCTCTCACGCAGCTGCGCCTGCACATGCTGAGCGCTCTCCGGGTCTGCACACAGCAGCGCCACGGTCGGACCCGATCCCGAGACGATGCCCTGCAGCGCGCCCGAGCGCACGCCGAGCTGTATCGCCTCGTCGAGATCGGGGCGCACGTCGACCGCCGCCGCCTGCAGATCGTTGAACAGCGTTCCCGCGAGCTCCTCCGCGTCTCCCGACCGCAGTGCCTGCAGCACGGGCACGGGAACGTCCAGCGACAGCGGCGGATCGTCCGCGAACGCGCCCTCCTCGGCGCGGAGCGCATCCAGGCGCTCGTAGACGACCGGGGTCGACAGGCCCTCGTCGCTGGTCACGAGAATCCAGTCGAAGCGACCTCGGGCGAGCGCCGGATTGAGCTGATCCCCTCGGCCGGTGCCCACGGCGGTGCCGCCGTGCAGCGCGAACGGCACATCGGCCCCGAGACGGGCGGCAAGCTCGTGCAGCCGCGCCTGCGAGAACCCTGTCCCCCACAGCGCATCGCACGCGACCAGCGCCGCCGCAGCATCCGCCGATCCCCCGCCCATTCCGCCCGCGACGGGGACCTGCTTGCGGATCTCCAGCGCGACTCCGCCGTCGTAGTCCGCCGCCGCCGCGAGCAGCTTCGCTGCACGCATGGCCAGGTTCCGGTCGTCCAACGGCACAGTGTCGGGGTCATCCGGACCGGACACGGAGATCGAGAAATCGGATGCCGGTCGCGCGATCACGTCTTCGTACAGCGACACGGCCTGGAAGACGGTCGCGAGCGCGTGATAGCCGTCGTCGTGACGCCCGCCGACGCCGAGATAGACGTTGATCTTCCCCGGGGCACGCACGTGCACGGATCCGATCGACGACGACACGCTCATGTTCGGCTCACAGATCCGACGACTTCGCCCACAGGTTGACGTCGATCGCGCCCGAGAGCTCGTCGATGCGCGCGAGCTCCTCTGCAGCGAAGGCCGGACCGTTCACCGCCGCGAGATTCTCATCGAGCTGCTCGGGGCGCGAAGCGCCGACCAGCGCCGAAGCCACCACGGGGTTGCGCAGGGTCCACTGCAGCGCCAGCTGGGCGAGGGACTGGCCGCGCTCGCGCGCGACCTCGTTCAGCGAGCGCAGCGCCTGCACAGCGGACTCGGGAAGCGGCTCGTCCGACAGCGAACGACGCTTCTGCGCGCGCTCCGCCGTGCCGTCGCCGAGGTACTTGTCGGTGAGCAGGCCCTGGGCGAGCGGGGTGAACGCGATCGCGCCGAGGCCCTTCTGCTCGAGGGTGTCGGTCAGTCCGTCTTCGATCCAGCGGTTGAGGATCGAGTATGCGGGCTGGTGGATCACGAGCGGGGTGCCGAGCTCTTCGGCGACCGCCACGGCCTCGGCCGTGCGCTCGGCGCTGTACGAGGAGATGCCGACGTACAGCGCTTTGCCCTGCTTCACGAGGGTGTCGAGCGCGCCTACGGTCTCGGCGATCGGCGTCACCGGGTCTACACGGTGCGAATAGAAGATGTCGACGTAGTCGAGCTGCATGCTCGTCAGCGACTGCTCGGCGCTCGCGAGGATGTACTTGCGGCTGGCGTAGTCGCCGTACGGTCCTGGCCACATGTCCCAGCCGGCCTTCGACGAGATGATCAGCTCGTCGCGGTACGGCCGGAGGTCCTCGCTGAAGATGCGCCCGAAGTTCTTCTCGGCCGAGCCGTAGGGCGGGCCGTAGTTGTTCGCGAGATCGAAATGCGTGATGCCGTGATCGAAGGCGTGCCGCAGCAGGGCGCGCTGGTTGTCAAGGGGGATGTTATCGCCGAAGTTCCACCACAGGCCGAGGGAGATCGGCGGCAGGAAGAGACCGGAGGTGCCGACCTGGCGGTAGTCGAACCGCCGGTAGCGGCTCTCATCGGCGGCGTACGGCCGATGGATCTCGGGGACGTCGGGGCTGAAGCGCGGCGAGGGTGTCACCGTGCCAGATTAGCCCCTGCGATGCGCTGGTAGTCGTCGACGGTGAGGTCTTCTCCGCGGGCGGTCGGCGCGACGCCTGCGGCCTCGAGAGCCTCGGATGCTGCGGCCGAGCTGCCGAAGATGCCCGAGAGCGCCTGGCGCAGCATCTTGCGTCGCTGGTTGAAGGCGGCATCCACGATCTGGAATGTGCGTCGGCGCTCTTCGATCGATCCGCGCTCGCCCTCAGAGCGGTCGAATCCGACCAGCAGGCTGTCGACGTTCGGGACCGGCCAGAACACCTGACGCGACACGTTTCCGGCGAGCTTCCACTCGCCGTACCACGCAGCTTTCACACTCGGCGTGCCGTAGATCTTCGAGCCGGGCTTCGCGGCGAGGCGCTCCGCGACTTCGGCCTGCACCATGACGACGCCGCGCTGCAGGTGGTCGAAGGTCTCGAGGAAGTGCAGCAGCACGGGCACGGAGACGTTGTACGGCAGGTTGGCGACCAGCACCGTCGGGTCGCCGGGAAGCTCCGTCACACGCAGCGCATCGGCATCGACGACCGTCAGCATCCCCGGCTCGACGCCGTGCTCCGCCGCCGTCTGCGGAAGCCGCGCGGCGAGGCGGTGATCGATCTCGACGGCCGTGACCGAGGCGCCCGCTTCGAGGATCGCGAGGGTCAGGGACCCGAGGCCCGGTCCGACCTCGACCACGCGCTCACCCGGCTGCACGCGTGCGGCGTGCACGATCTTGCGCACGGTGTTCGCATCGACCACGAAGTTCTGGCCCAGCTTCTTGGTGGGAGTGACGTCGAGCTCGGCGGCAAGACTGCGGATCTCGGTGGCGCCGAGCAGGGTGACGGTCATTGTTCCATTGTCCCCTACCCTCAGTAGTCTTCTGGGATGCCCTCCCTCGGTGAACTGATCGCGCCCCGGCGCATGGGCTCGGATTTCCGCTGGCTGCTGGCCTCGACGTGGACCAGCAACGTCGGTGACGGGGTCGCTCTGGCAGCGGCGCCGCTGCTGATCGCCTCCATGACCTCGTCGCCGATCCTCGTGGCCGCCGGCGCCATCCTGCAGTTTCTGCCGTGGCTGGTCTTCGGACTGCACGCCGGCGCGATCGCCGATCGCTTCGATCGCCGGCGGCTGGTGATGATGGCGAATGCAGCGCGCGCGATCGTGCTGCTGGCTCTGTGCGTGTTCCTGTTCACGGGTACGGCGAACATCTGGATCGTGCTCGCGACGGCGTTCCTCTACGGCACGGCCGAGGTGTTCGTCGACACGGCAGGCAGCACGCTGCTGCCGATGATCGTGAGGCCCGCCGATCTCGGCATCGGCAATGCGCGACTGCAGGCCGGCTATCTCGTCGCGAACCAGTTCGCCGGCCCTCCGATCGGCGCATTCCTGTTCGCCGCGGGCACCGCCTGGCCGTTCCTGCTCGAGGTCGTCTGCGTCGCCCTCGCCGTCGTGCTGATCTCGCGCATGGCGCGGACACCCGTGCCGCCCCGCCCGGAGCACGCCCCTGTGCACACGGACATCGCCGAAGGGCTGCGCTGGCTGTGGCGCAATCCACCGGTGCGGATGCTGGTGCTCATCATCCTGGTCTTCAACGTCACGTGGGCTGCGCCCTGGGGCGTGCTCGTGCTCTACGCAACGGAGCACCTGCACATGGGTGCGATCGGCTACGGCGCCCTCACCACGGCATCCGCCGCCGGAGGGCTGCTGGCCACCGCTAGCTTCGGCTGGCTCGAGCGACACGTGTCGTTCGCCACGCTCATGCGCGTCGTGCTGTCTCTCGAGGTGCTCATGCATCTCTCGTTCGCCCTCACCACGGTCGGCTGGGTGGCCCTCGTGATCATGTTCGGGTTCGGCGCGTACGCGTTCGTCTGGGGCACGATCTCGACGACCGTGCGCCAGCGGCTCGTGCCGCACGAGCTGCAGGGCCGGGTGTCGTCGGTCAACATGGTCGGCGTGTTCGGCGGCATGGTCATCGGCCAGGCGCTCGGTGGCGTGATCGCCGAGATCTGGGGGCTCACCGCGCCGTGGTGGTTCGCCTTCGTCGGCGCCGCCGTCACCCTCGTGCTCGTGTGGAAGCCGATCTCGCAGATCGTGAGCGCGAAGCCCGTCGAAGACGCGGATCAGCCGGTGAAGGAGCCGTAGACCCGCAGCGTGTTCTGCGCGAGCTGGGCACACAGTTCATCGACGTCGAGGCCCAGCTCAGCCGCCATGAAGCGCACCGTGATCGGCACGAGGTACGGCGCGTTCGGGCGGCCGCGCAGCGGCGTCGGCGTGAGGAAGGGCGCATCGGTCTCGACGAGGATGCGGTCGAGCGGCGTGACCGCGAGCGCGTCGCGCAGGTTCTGGGCGTTCTTGAACGTGACGTTGCCCGCGAACGACAGGTGATAGCCGGCATCCGCGCAGATCTTCGCCATCGCGTCATCGCCCGAGAAGCAGTGGAACACCGTCTTCTCCGGAGCGCCCACCCTGCTCAGCGTCTCGAGGACCGCATCGTGCGCGTCGCGGTCGTGGATCTGCATCGCGATGCCGTGCTTCTTCGCGAGCGCGATGTGCGCCTCGAAGGACTCGAACTGCGCCGGGCGGCCCGGCTCGTCGGTGCGGAAGAAGTCCAGTCCCGTCTCGCCGATCGCCCGCGTGCGGGGGTGGGCGGCGAGTTCGTCGATCACGGCGATCGCCTGGTCGAGCATGCCCTGCTCGGCATATGTCGGCGCGTCGTTGGGGTGGATCGCGACGGCCGCGAGCACGCGAGGGTCGGATGCCGCGGCCTCGACGGCCCAGCGCGACGACTCGATGTCGCCCGACGCCTGGATCACACCGGCGATGCCCACCGCCTCGGCGCGGTCGAGCTGCTCTGCAAGCGAGAGCGGCTCATCGCCGTCGAGGATCTCGAGGTGCGCGTGGTTGTCGTACACAGGTACGGCGAGAGGCTCGGGCGCCGGCGGATACTTCAGATCCTTCCGCCCGTCGCCCGAGCGCTCTCGCACGTACGTGTCAGCCATCGGAATCGCTCAGGACTGCTCGACCCGCGGGAACAGCGGCGCGAGGCCGTTGACGCTGATGCCGGGGCGCAGCACGCCCCAGGAGCCGGCTTCACGGAGAGGCTGGTCCTGCAGCCGCCCGATCGAATCCGCAGCTCCCAGAGCGACCCAGAGCTTCTCGGTCGACTGCGGCATGACGGGAGAGAGCAGCACGGCGAGGGCGCGCAGTCCCTCGGCGCACGTGTACAGCACGGTCCCGAGGCGCTCGCGCTGAGACTCGTCGCGGGCCAGCGCCCACGGCTCGTTCTCGGTGATGTAGCCGTTCAGCGCATCGACGATGGTCCAGATCTCCTTGATGGCCTCGTCGATGCGGAACAGCTCCATCGCCGCATCCGCGTTCTTCGCCGCATCCGCGACGATCCGCTGGATCTCGAGGTCCTTCTCGGTGTAGTCGCCCGCGGGCGGCACGATCCCCTCGAAGTACTTCTCGATCATCGCGGTGGTGCGCGAGGCGAGGTTGCCGAAGCCGTTCGCGAGCTCGGCCTGGTAGCGGGCCGACAGGTCCTCCCACGAGAACGACCCGTCCTGGCCGAAGGCGATCGCCGACAGGAAGTAGAAGCGGTACGCGTCGGAGCCGAACACGTCGGTGATCTCGGTCGGCGCGATGCCGGTGAGCTTCGACTTCGACATCTTCTCACCGCCGACGAGCAGCCAGCCGTGCGCGAACACGCCCTTGGGAACGTCGAGACCCGCAGCCATCAGCATCGCCGGCCAGATGACGGCGTGGAAGCGCAGGATGTCCTTGCCGACGACGTGATACGCGGGCCAGCGGCGTGCGAAGGTCTCCTCGTCCTCCCCGTAGCCCACGGCGGTGGCGTAGTTGAGGAGCGCGTCGACCCACACGTAGATGACGTGCGAGCTGTCCCAGGGCACCTCGATGCCCCAGTCGAACGCCGAGCGCGAGATCGACAGGTCCTTCAGACCCTGCCGCACGAACGAGACGACCTCGTTGCGCGCCGACTCGGGGCGCACGAAGTCGGGCTCGCTCTTGTACAGCTCGAGAAGGCGGTCCTGGAACTCGCTGAGCTTGAAGAAGTAGTTCTTCTCCTGCAGCAGCTCGAGCGGCTTCGAGTGGATCGCGCAGACCTTGAGTCCTTCGAAGGGTCCGGTGCCGTCGAGGATCTCCGACTCGGGCTTGAACTCCTCGCACCCGACGCAGTAGAGCGCCTCGTACTCGCCCGCGTAGATGTAGCCGCGGTCGTAGATCGCCTGCACGAACTTCTTGACGCGTTCTTCGTGCCGCTCCTGCGTGGTGCGGATGAAGTCGTCGTTCGCGACGTCGAGGGTCTTCAGAAGCGGGAACCACGCCTCGGTGACGAGCTTGTCGACCCACTCCTGCGGCGTGACGTTGTTCGCCGCCGCGGCGCGGAGCATCTTCTGGCCGTGCTCGTCGGTGCCCGTCAGCATCCAGGTGTCGTCGCCGCTCTGACGGTGCCAGCGCGCGAGCGCGTCGACCGCCACCGAGGTGTACCCGTGGCCGATGTGAGGCACATCGGAGGGGTAGTAGATGGGCGTGGTGATGTAGAACGATTCGCCTGCGGGCATGGGGACAATTCTAGGTGGGATGCCGGGGCTGGTTACGCCGCTCAGCCCACCGCCACGGTGATGCGATGCCACCCTGTGGCGCCGTCCGGAGCGGGAGGCGCCACGGCGTCCGTCTGTGTGACGCCGTCGGCGCCGATAGCCCGGCATTCGATCTCGTGCGAGCCGCTCTCGGCCTTCCACTCCAGGTGCCACTGCACCCAGGTGTCGTCCGATATCGCGGTGGCCAGGGTCGCGCGCCGCCACTCGCCGCCGTCGATGCGCACCTCGACCGCGTGGACACCCTCGTGCTGCTGCCAGGCCATGCCGGCGATCACGGTCTCGCCGGCATCGACCGAGCCGCGCGGCACGTCGATGCGCGACTGCAGCTTGATCGGTCCGCGCTCCGACCAGCCGCGCGTCGTCCAGTACGCGGTGGCCCGGTCGAACCTGGTGACCTCGAGCTCGGTGACCCATTTCGTGGCCGAGACGTAGCCGTAGAGACCGGGGACGACCAGCCGCACCGGGAAGCCGTGCTCGACGGGCAGCGGCTCGCCGTTCATGCCGATCGCGAGCAGCGAATCGCGGTCGTCGGTCAGCGCCTCCAGCGGGGTGGATGCAGTGAACCCGTCGATCGAGGTCGACAGCACCATGTCGGCATCCGCGTGGACGCCGGCCCTGGCGAGCACCTCGCGCACCGGGAGCCCCAGCCAGCGGGCGTTGCCGATCAGGTCGCCGCCGACGGTGTTCGATACGCAGGCGAGGGTCACGTCGGCCTCGTGCAGCGCCGACGCCATGAGATCGTCCCAGGTGAGCGTGATCTCCCGGTCGACCATCCCGTGCACGCGAAGGCTCCAGTCGGCGGGGTCGACCTGCGGCACGACCAGGGCGGTGTCGATGCGATAGAAGGCGGCGTCCGGTGTGACGACAGGCGCGAGGCCCGGGATGCCGAGCTCGGCGGCGGACGGCACCGGAGCCGCGGCGGTCGCCGGCTTCGGCAGCCGCAGCGCCGAGCGAATCGCCTCGACGCTCTGCGAGGCGCCGCGGGCGACGTTCGACACCGCGAGGGCGACCAGGCCGGATGCCGTCGCCACCGCCGTCCAGACCAGGAACCTCCGACGATCGGGCTCCTCCTCGCGCTCGCTCAGCGAGATCAGGCCTCGAGCCGCGAGGGCCGCTGCGCCGCCGGAGACGAGCGCAGGGATCGCCGCGAGCACGGCGTCGTCGGAGCGCACGACGGCGATCACGGCGCCGACGACGCCGAGCACGATGAAGACCACAGCGCCGAGGGGCGAGCGGCGGCCCTCCAGCATCCCGGCGCCGAACGCGACCGCGAGCAGCACGACCGCGATTCCGACCAGCAGCGCCGCCTTGTCACCGGTTCCGAACCAGGCGATCGCCGCGTCTTTCGCCCACGCGGGCGCGATGTCGATCAAGGCCCCGCCGATCGCGGCGAAGGGGCTCGCGGAAGGCAGCAGGAACGCGGCGATGAGCTCACCGAGCCCCGTGCCGAGCAGTACCGCGACGATGCCGAGGACGCCCGGCCTCGGTCCTGATCGCACCTGTCTCATGGGTCGAGAGTACGCCCGCTCGCGCTATCGAAGCCTGACCGCTGTCACCGACGCGTGCGGCCGCACGCTGGCCTCGCCCGGCTGCCGCTCGCGGCGTGAGCCGTCCGTGATCTCGAAGCCGGATTCCGTCATCAGCTCCCCGAGCGCCTCGGGGCTCCAGTAGTACGCGGGGGCCACGGCGTGCGCGAACGCCTCGCGAGGCGTTCCGTCGAAGAACCCGATCAGAAGACTGCCGCCAGGGGCGAGCACGCGCGCGAACTCGCCGAGGATGCCGGCGACGTCGGAGGGCGGCATGTGGATCAGGGAGTACCAGGCGAGGATGCCCCCGAAAGCTGCATCCTGGGCGGGAACCTCCGCGAACGTGCCGTGCCGGAATGCGACTCCGGGATGGTGCGCCCGGGCGTGCGCCACGAAGCGCTCGGACATGTCGAGTCCGAGAACCTCATGACCGCCGTCGTGCAGATGACGCGTCCACAGGCCGGGCCCACAGCCGGCATCCAGAATCCGCCCGCGCACGGTTCCGGCCCACGCCTCGATCTCTTCGCGGTCGGCGCTCGCCAGCTGCTCGACGCCTCCGGCAAGCGCGATGTACTCCGCGGCACGGCTGTCGTAGGCCGCTCCGACGGCAGCGTCCCGCGGTGGACCTGCGATCATGAGTTCCTGGCGGCCAGCGCCGCCTGATAGAGGTCTCGTGAGGACAGGCCGGTCAGACCGGCCACCTCTGCGGCCGCCTCCTTCAGGCGGATGCCGGAGGCGACGAGCGCCTGCACCTGGCTGAGCGCGTCCTCCGCCGAAGCGGCGCGTGCGGGTGCTCCTTCGACGACGACGACGATCTCCCCCTTCACGCCGTCGGCGGCCCATGCCGCGAGCTCGGCGGCATCGCCCCGGCGCACCTCTTCGTAGAACTTCGTCAGCTCGCGGCACACGGCGATCCGGCGCTCGTCGCCGAAGGCCGCGCCCATGTCGGCGAGCGAGGCGGCCAGCCGCGACGGCGACTCGAAGAAGACCATGGTGCGCGGCTCTGCGGCGAGTGCACGCAGCGTCGAGCGCCTCTCGCCCGGCTTGCGGGGCAGGAACCCCTCGAAGGTGAAGCGATCTGTGGGCAGTCCCGAGATCGCGAGCGCCATCAGCACCGCGCTCGGACCGGGGATCGCCGTGACGGTCACGCCCTGAGCGACCGCCTCTGCCACGAGCCCGTACCCGGGATCGCTGATGGCCGGCATGCCCGCATCGCTGACCACGACCACATCCGACTCCAGGGCGAGGGCGGCGAGCTCGGCCGACTTCTGCTTCTCGTTGTGGTCGTGCAGGGCGATCAGGCGCGGCCGGTTCTCGATCTTCAGCGCCTGCAGGAGCCGTCCGGTCGTGCGCGTGTCCTCCGCGACGACGACGTCGGCGTTCTCGAGCACCTCGATCAGGCGCCGGGAGGCGTCGCCGAGATTTCCGATGGGCGTGGCGGCGAGAATGATCACACGATCAGCCTAGGCGCGTTGTCTAGGCTGTAGCGGTGACCGAACCCGCCCCGCTGCTGCCGCCTCCCGACCAGCGCCTGACGCGCTACGGGCAGCTGCGCGACAGCATCCTGGGCAGCCCCGACTGGGGCCGCATGATCGGCTGGTTCGCGCCGCTCGTGATCACGCTGCTCGCCGCAGTGCTGCGGCTGGTGAACGTGGGGCACCCGCACCAGCTCGCCTTCGACGAGACCTATTACGTCAAGGACGCCTGGTCGCTGTGGACGCTCGGCTATGAGGGCACCTGGGGCGAGAACGCCAACGAGGCGTTCATCACCCTGCAGCAGCTGCCGCTCGATCCCAAGGGCGCCTTCATCGTGCATCCGCCGCTCGGCAAGTGGCTGATCGCTCTGGGCATGGCTCTCGGCGGGCCGGACAACAGCGTCGGCTGGCGGCTCGCGACTGCCCTCCTCGGCACCGGCACCGTTCTGCTCACGTATCTCATCGCCCGCAGGCTCAGCGGCTCCGTCGTCGTGGCGACGGTCGCGGCCGGGCTCCTCGCGATCGACGGCCTCAGCATCGTGCTGAGCCGCATCGCCCTGCTCGACGGCATCCTCACCTTCTTCATCATGCTCGGCGTGCTGTTCATCCTGTGCGACAGGGAGCGCACGATCCCCGTGCTCGAGCGGCCCGATCCGGACGACCCCGAGCCGATGTGGGGCCGGGTGCTCTGGCGCCGCCCGTGGCTCGTCGCGGCCGGCCTCGCGTTCGGCGCGGCGTGCGCCGTCAAGTGGTCAGGCCTGTACGTGCTCGCGGCCTTCGGACTGTACGTCGTGGTGACGGATGCTCTCGCCCGCCGCCGGGCAGGCATCGTCCTGTGGCCCACGGCAGCCGCGTTCCGCCAGGGACCGGTGTCGTTCGTGCTGCTCGTCGCCCCTGCGTTCGCGGTGTACCTCACGAGCTGGACCGGCTGGCTCGTCACCGCGGGCGGCTACAACCGCGACCTCGACCCGAATCCCTTCGTCTCGCTGTTCAGGTACCACCAGGCCATGCTGAACTTCCACGTGGGCCTCACCAGCGGGCATCCCTACGCGAGCCCGGCGTGGGAGTGGCCGTTCCTGCTGCGGCCTACCGCGGTATGGGTGGGCAGCGATCCGACGGGCTGCGGCACCGACCACTGCATCGCGGTGATCAGCAGCATCCCGAACCCGCTGATCTGGTACGCGGGCGTCGCGGCATCCGTGTACCTGCTGTACCGCCTGGTGCGCGCCTGGATCCAGAGGCGCACCATCGAGCCCGCTCTCACCCTGCCGCTCATCGGGCTCGCTGCGACCTATGTTCCCTGGCTGATGTTCCCCGAGCGCACGATCTTCCAGTTCTACACGGTGGCGATGATGCCGTTCCTCGTGCTGGGCCTCGCGATGACGCTGCGCGTGATCGCCGGCCGCCGTGACGATCCCCTGTACCGGCGCCAGGCCGGCGAGCGCACCGTCACGGTCTTCCTCGTGTTCGCCGTGCTGGTCTCGGCGTTCTTCTATCCCGTGTGGACCGGCATGAGCGTGCCCTACCAGTTCTGGCTGCTGCACAACTGGCTCCCCGGCTGGGTGTGAGCATGGGCGCGCCTGACGGATCCAGGGCGATGTGCAACGCGGGCTGAGTCAGCGCGCGGCCACCACGTCGGCGGGGTCGCTCACCGGCAACCGGCACACGAAGCCGCGGCAGTCGTAAACCCGATCCGTGGCATCGGCCCTTCCGTCGAACAGCTCGAAGCCGGCATCCGCGAACGCCGCCGCCTGCGCGGGTGTCACGATGGCGATCACGTCGGCGTCCGCCGTCCGAGCGGCCGCGGCCAGCGCACCATCGCGATCCGTGACGACCGCGACGATCTGCCGGGGCGCGTCGATGAGAGCGGCCGCGACGCGCAGCATGCTGCCGTGCGCGAAGGGCTGCTCCAACGCGCTCTTCGACAGCGACCGCACGATCTCTGCGGCCGAGTCGCGGTAGCGCTCCCCCGCGCCGAGGCGCCACGCCGACAGCGCGGCCATCGCGATGGATGAGGCGTCGCTGGGAAGGTCGCCGTCGGTCTGGTCAGGGGCCGTCGCGATCCTCTGCGCCGACAGCTGAGGATCGCGCGCGACCCCGGACAGCGACTCGTCGAGCAGCGCGCGTCCGGTCGTCGCCCACGACGCCTCGCCGCTCGCCGCGGCGAGCGCGAACAGGCCGTCGGCGAGCAGAGCGAGATCGGATGCCGTCGCCGATGCCGTCGATGCCGCTCCGCCGAGCGAGGTGCGTACGAGCCTGCCGTCCGGATCGCGATTCTGCGTGAGCACTGCTTCTGCGGCCTCTGTTGCGGCCGACACCAGAGACGAATCCCCGAGGCGCTGGCCCGCGCGGGAGAGCGCGCCGATCGCGAGTCCGTTCCACCCCGTGATGACCTTGCCGTCGACTTCGGGCGACTCGAGCGCACCCCGTGCCGTCACGGGGCGCTGGTAGTAGCCGCCCTCGTTGCGGCGGCCGTCGATCCAGGACTCCGAGTCCTGCGCCGCACCGAAGCCCCCGGCCGGGCGTCTCAGCGTCGTGAGGAGGAACTCGGCGATGCCGCGCGCGACGCCGTGGTCACCCGCGTCGAGCGCGATGTCGAGCAGCTGGGCGTTGTCGGTCAGCATCCGCTCGTAGTGCGGAACCGTCCAGTCGCGCTGCGTGGCGTATCGGAAGAAGCCGCCGTCCTCGTCGCGCAATGCGGAAGCCGCCATGGCGGCGAGCGCGCGCGCAGCCGAGGCAGACGCCTCGGCTGCCTCGCGGTGCACCAGCGGACTCAGCAGGAAGCCGAGCACCGTCGCGACCGGGAACTTCGGAGCGCCGCCGAATCCTCCGTGCACACGGTCCTCCCTCGCCGCGATGGCCTGAGCCGCTGCCGTGAGCTCGGCGGCGTCGGGGAGGTCGCCGGGCGTCGACAGAGCCGCATGCGCAAGGGCATCTGCCACGGCATCGGCCGACTCCTCCGCCTGCGCGCGCCGCAGCATCCATGCCTCCCGCACCGCCGCGAGCACGTCGCGGAACGCCGGCATCGGCGGCCGTGGCGCCGGCGGCCAGTATGTGCCCGCGTAGAAGGCGCGCCCGCGCGGGGTCGCGAAGACCGTCAGCGGCCAGCCGAGATTCTGTGTGAACGCGGAGGCCGCGGCCATGTATGCGCTGTCGACCTCCGGGTGCTCCTCCCGGTCGACCTTGACCGCGACGAAGCCCTCGTCGATCATCGCCGCGATGGCCGGATCCGAGAATGACTCCCTGGCCATGACGTGGCACCAATGGCATGTGGAGTAGCCGATCGAGATGAGCAGCGGCACGTCGCGCCGCTCGGCTTCGGCGAAGGCCTCGGCCCCCCACGGATACCAGTCGACGGGATTCTCGGCATGCGCGCGGAGGTAGGGGCTGAGCGTGCCTGCCAGTCGGTTCGTCACGTGTGCAACGCTACGCCTGTCCTCGGCTCAGCCGGCGAGAAGCTCCACGGGCCTTGCCGCGGCGTACCCCACGAGCGGCAGCGCACGCTCGGCGGCGAGCGCGATGCGGGATCGCAGCACCTCCGATTCGATCACGTACCCGTCGAAGTCCGTGTCGCTCGCGTACACGCCAAGGGGCAGGGTGAGCGCCTGGAAGAACGCGAACAGCGGGCGCAGCTGGTGCTCGATGATGAGCGCGTGTCGTTCACCGCCGCCCGTGGCCGCCAGCAGCACCGGCTTGCCGACGAGCGCGTACTGTCCGACGAAGTCGAAAAGATGCTTGAACAGGCCCGTGAAGGACGCCCGGTACACGGGACTGCCGACGATGAGCAGATCCGCCTGCTCGATCGCCACGATCTTCTCCTCCACATGGAGCGGAAGCTGATCCCGGCGCAGCGCTCCAGCCAGCGCAGGACCGACGTCCGTGAGCTCGATCAGCTCGAACTCGATCTCGGCGAGCTCGGCGACGGCTGCGCCGATGGCGCGGATGAGCGCGGTGGTCTTGCTCGGCTCGTGAAGCGAGCCGGACACGGCGACGACACGGTAGGCGGCTGTCATGTCGACGAAGCTACTCGTGACGACGCCCCGCGTCGCATGAGGCGACACGGGGCGTCATCGGGCGAATCATTACGTCAATTCACGTCGTCCGGGTGCGAGCCGACGCGACCGGAGCCGTCGAGCGGGTCGAGTGCGTCGATCGCCGCGATCTCGGCATCGGTCAGCTCGAAGCCGAACACGTCGAGGTTCTCCCGCAGGCGCTCGGGGTGCACCGACTTCGGGAAGACGATGTTCCCCTTCTGCAGGTGCCAGCGCAGCACGGCCTGCGCGGGAGTGACCCCGTGGGCGGCCGCCGCGTCCGCCACGGCCGGAGTGCCGAACAGGTCGTACTTGCCCTGCCCGAGCGGCCCCCAGGATTCGATGCGGATGCCGTGCTCCGTCGCCCAGGCGACGACGTCGCGCTGCTGATAGGCCGGGTGCAGCTCGATCTGGTTGATGGCGGGCGTCACCCCGGTCTCTGCGACGACGCGCTCGAGGTGCGGCACGAGGAAGTTCGAGACGCCGATGCTGCGCGTGAGCCCGGCGTCGCGGATCTCGACGAGCTTCGAGAAGGCGTGCACGTAGTCGTCCTTCGCCGGGGTGGGCCAGTGCACGAGGTACAGGTCGACGTGCTCGAGACCGAGACGCTCGAGGCTCTCCGCGATCGCGGCGTTCGGCTCGTCGTCGTGGTGACGGTCGTTCCACAGCTTGGTGGTGACGAACAGCTCGTCACGCGGGATGCCGGAGGAGGCGATCGCTGCGCCCACGCCTTCCTCGTTTCCGTAGATCGCGGCGGTGTCGATGTGGCGGTAGCCGATCTCCAGCGCCTCGCTCACCGCGCGCTCGGTCTGGTCGGCGGGCACCTTGAAGACGCCGTAGCCGAGCTGAGGGATGGAGTGGCCGTCGTTCAGTTCGATAGCAGGAATCGTCATGACTCCAGCCTATGACCGGTCGTCCTGGGCGGGCTCGCCATCGCGCGAGCCGCTGCTCCCACGAGCCGCTCCAGGGGGCCGCGGCCCACGAACATCGACCACACGGTCGCGAGCACGATCAGCGCGATCGCCGTCCACGCCCAGAACGCGTTGCTCTGGAGAAAGCCGCCGGGGCCGCTGATCAGAGCCACCGAGACCACATGCAGGCTGTACGCCGACAGCGGCATCGACCCCAGCGCGCCGAGCGGGAGAAGCAGCGGGCGCAGAGGCCGCGCGAGCAGCAGGCATGCCGCGATCACCACGAGTGCGAATCCGCCCGAGCCGAGGATCTCGGCGACCCCGCCCGTGTGCGGGTCGACCGCGAACACCGATGCGAGCACCGCGCCCAGCGGATCCGACTCGGCCAGAGCCTGAGGGTACGCGGCCCACCCGCCCTCTCCCGATCCGGCGGCACCCTGAGGCGCGCCGACGCCGGCAAGGATTCCGACCACGCCGAGTCCGTACCCCACGACCGTGAGCCCGATGCCCGCTCCGAGCGCGACCGCAGCCGTGCCGGCTCTCTCCACGTGCAGACGCCCCAGCGCCATGCCGCCCAGCACGAATGCCATCCACACGGTGATCGGGTACGAGCCGTACAGCACGAAGCCGATCGCGGCCCCGTAGGGGTGCAGTGTCAGTGCGGTGACGAGAGCGAGGAGCGGGGGCCCGGCGACCGCGAGGACGGCCGCCGCGAGCAGCAGCTGCGCCGGACGCCAGCGGAGGAACGGGATCACGGCGACGTAGAGCAGCCCGTACAGCGTGAGGATCACGGCGATCGGTGTGCCGAACATCTCCAGCACGAGACCGATGACGAAGATCACAGCCCCGCGGCCGATGAGGTTGAGCCTGAGGCTCGGCACGCGCGCGGGATCGGGCAGGTCGCTGCGTCCGGTCATCAGCGCCACGGAGACGCCGGCGAGCACGGCGAAGAGGATCGACGAGCGCCCGTGCACCAGAGCCGACCAGGTCGACGGATCGAACGGATCGAACGAGCCGGTCTCGCCGATGTGCGCGCCGGCCATGCCGAGGATCGCGAGCGCCCGGGCGACGTCGAGCCCCAGGATCCGCGGCGGACGCCCGAACTCGCGGAACCAGTGCTGCACTCTCGTCATCCGACGATCGTATGCGGTGGATGCCGAGCTGCCTCGATCCCGGCATACGATGGAGGGCTATGTCTTCTCCCGTGATCACCTATCCCCCGGAGCTGCCGGTCAGTGCGGCCAGGGGTGAGATCGCCGACGCCATCCGCGACAACCAGGTCGTGATCGTCGCTGGTGCCACCGGATCCGGCAAGACGACGCAGCTTCCGAAGATCTGCCTGGAGCTCGGCCGCGAGCGCATCGCACACACGCAGCCCCGCCGCCTCGCCGCCCGCACGATCGCCGAGCGCGTCGCCGAGGAGCTGCAGGTCGAGCTGGGCGGGCTCGTCGGCTACAAGGTGCGCTTCACGGATCAGGTCTCGGACGAGACGCGCGTCGCCCTGATGACCGACGGCATCCTCCTCAACGAGATCCACCGCGACCGGCTGCTCCGCCGCTACGACACGATCATCATCGACGAGGCGCACGAACGCTCCCTGAATGTCGACTTCCTGCTCGGGTACCTGGTGCGCATCCTGCCGGAGCGACCTGATCTCAAGGTCATCATCACCTCGGCGACCATCGACCCCGAGAGCTTCGCGAAGCACTTCGCCCCGTCGTCGGGCTCCGGCACCGAACCCAGGCCGGCGCCGATCATCGAGGTCTCGGGTCGCACCTACCCTGTCGAGATCCGCTATCGCTCGCGCGTGGACGAGGAGAGCGAGGAGGAGATCGACGAGGTCGCCGAGATCGTCGGCGCGCTGCGGGAGCTCGATCGAGAAGCGCCCGGCGACGTCCTCGTGTTCCTGCCCGGCGAGGCGGAGATCACGGATGCTGCGGATGCTGTGCGCGCAGCCTTCGCGAAGGATCGCTCGCCCACCGAGGTGCTCCCCCTCTACGGGCGCCTGTCGGCAGCCGAGCAGCATCGCGTGTTCGAACGCTCTTCTCTGGCCGGCGTCCGCCGCCGTGTCGTCCTCGCGACGAACGTCGCAGAGACGAGCCTCACGGTGCCCGGCATCAAGTACGTGATCGACACCGGCACCGCCCGCATCTCGCGGTACAGCAACCGCTCGAAGGTGCAGCGCCTGCCGATCGAGCCGGTGTCGCAGGCCTCGGCGAATCAGCGCTCGGGCCGCGCGGGCCGCACCAGCGAGGGCATCGCGATCCGGCTCTACAGCGAAGACGACTTCGGCGGGCGCCCCGAGTTCACGGAGCCCGAGATCCTGCGCACCTCGCTCGCATCGGTCGTGCTGCAGATGCTGTCGCTCGGATTCGGCGACATCACCGAGTTCCCGTTCCTCACTCCGCCCGACTCGCGCGGCGTGAAGGCCGCCTTCGACCTCCTGGTGGAGCTCGGAGCCATTCGGCAGGCTCAGGGCCCCGGCGGCCGGGCACAGCTCACCCGCATCGGGCGCGACATCGCACGCATGCCGATGGACCCGCGCTTCGCCCGCATGATCGTCGAGGCGGCGACATCCGGCGTCGCCGGTCCGGTGATTCCCATCGTGGCCGGACTCTCCATCCAGGACGTCCGCGAGCGCCCCTCGGCGGAGGCGCCGCAGGGCGTCCGCGACGAGGCGGAGCGCATGCACGCGCGGTTCGTCGATCCGACCAGCGACTTCCTGACCCTGCTGAACCTGTGGAACCACCTGCGCGAGCAGCAGCGCGAGCTGGGCTCCAGCGCCTTCCGACGCATGTGCCGCAGCGAGCATCTGAACTACGTCCGCGTGCGGGAGTGGTTCGACGTGCACCGTCAGCTGCAGACGCTTGTCAAGCGCCCCGGCACCCGGTCATCGAGCGAGACGGACGCGGCGGACCCAGACGCGATCCACAAGGCGCTCCTGGCCGGACTGCTGTCGCAGATCGGCATCCTCGACGAACGCAGCGCACCCGCCGGAGGCCAGAACAAGACGGCGCCGAAGGACCCGAAGCGCAGGATCGCCGAGTATAGGGGGGCCCGCGGCATCCGCTTCTCGATCTTCCCCGGCTCCGGGCTCCGCAAGAAGAGTCCGCAGGCCGTGATGGCCGCCGAGATCGTGGAGACGTCCCGCACGTTCGCCCGCACGGTCGCGGCGATCGACCCTGCGTGGGCGGAGTCGCTGGCCGGAGACCTCGCCAAGCGTCAGGTCACCGAGCCGCACTGGTCGAAGGATGCCGGCGCCGCCGTCGCCTTCGAGAAGGTCACCCTGTTCGGTGTCGAGATCATCCCGCGCCGCCGTGTGCAGTTCGCGCGCATCGACAGGGCCGCGTCCCGCGAACTGTTCCTGCGGCATGCCCTCGTCGAGGGCGAATGGGACCCGACCCGCATCGACAAGAGGGTCAGCGCCTTCTGGCGCAGCAACGCCGAGCTGCGCAGACGCCTCGAGAAGCTCGAGGAGCGAGAGCGCCGCCGCGACATCCTCGCCGGCGACGAAGCCGTCTTCCGCTTCTACGACGAGCGCATCCCGTCAGAGGTGTTCGACGTGCGCTCCTTCGAGAAGTGGTGGCGCGATGCCCTGACGACCACACCGAAGCTGCTCGTGATGCGCGAGAGCGACCTGATCGACGACGACGAGCGAGCCGATCAGAACGAGTTCCCCACGCGGTGGACGCAGGGCGATCAGGTGCTCGGCCTCGCCTACCGGTTCGAGCCGGGAGCGGCGGATGACGGCGTCAGCGTCGTCGTGCCCCTGGCGCTGCTGGCTCAGATCGAGGACCGTGGATTCGACTGGCAGGTGCCGGGCCTGCGCGCCGAGCTCGTCACGGGCCTCCTCCGCGCCCTGCCCAAGGCGATTCGTCGCCATGTGGTGCCCGCGGCCGACTGGGCGGAGAAGTTCGGCGATGCCCTGGCGGGCGAAGGACCCGAGACGCATGGCGGCCTCCCGCCGCGCACGCTCAAGGAGGCGCTGGCGAAGCTCATCCAGCCGCTCGCGAATCAGCTGGTCACCCCGAACGAGTTCGACGACGAGCGCGTTCCCGCGCACCTGCGCATGAACTTCCGCGCGGTCGATGAACGCGGTCGCATCGCGGGGTCGAGCCGCGATCTCGCGGAGCTGCAGGCGCAGCTGTCCGACCGGGCGAGATCCAGCGTGGCGCGGTCCATCGCCCGCTCAGCGGCACCGGGGTCCCTGAGCCTGTCGAAGGGCGCGAGTCCGTCGAAGGGGCCGGTTCCGTCCAAGGGCGCGGCGGCGGTGGCATCCGCGGCATCCATCGAGCGCTCGGGCCTGACGAGCTGGACCTTCGGCGATCTCCCCGAAGTGCTCGACACGCGCGTGGCCGGCGGCGTCGTGCGCGGCTATCCGGCCATCGTCGACGACGGCAAGAGCGTCTCGGTGCGCGTCGAAGCCACGGCGGATGCTGCGGCGGCGGCGAGCCGCGACGGCGTGCTGCGGCTCGTTCTTCTCGCCGTGCCGTCGCCGATGTCGTACGTGCAGGAGCATCTGACCGCACCCGAGAAGCTTGCACTCGCCGCCTCCCCGTATCAGAACGCGGCGGCGCTCCTGGAGGACTGCCGCCGCGCCGTCGTTCGGCGCGCACTGGACCAGCGCGGGCCCATCCGCACCCAGGCCGCGTTCGAGCAGGCCCGGGACGCGATCTCGGTGACCCTCGTCGACGAGCTGTTCGCCTGCGTGTCCCTTGTCGCCCGCATCCTGACGGCGTCGCGCGAGGTGGAGCGCGGCATCAAGTCGCAGAACTCCCTCGCCCTGCTCGGGCCGCTCAACGACATCCGCACGCAGCTCGCGGGCCTCCTGCATCCGGGGTTCATCTCGGCCGCAGGCGTCGACCAGCTCGTGCATTTCCCCCGCTACCTCGGCGGCATGATCGACCGTCTGAAGACCCTCGCGAACGAGCCGGGCAAGGATCGCACGCGGATGAGCGAGTTCGAGCGGATGGCGAAGGCGTACGAAGACGCCGGCGGCACGATTCCGCTCACTCCGAATGCGTCGGCGGCGATCGTCGAGACGCGCTGGCTGCTCGAGGAGTATCGCGTGAGCGTGTTCGCACAGCGCCTGGGCACCGCGCAGCCGGTATCAGCGCAACGAATCATGAAGGCTCTTGCCGCGCCCTCCGCTCGTTGAGCGAGCGAAGCGAGACGAAACGCGCAGAGGCGAACGCGGTTAGCCTGGAATCATGGCTCGCGCGATCGTGTACACCGAAATCGGCTCCCCTGACGTCCTGCACCTGATCGAGATCCCCGATCCTGTCGCCGCGCGCGACGAGGTCGTGGTGCGGATCGAGGCCGCCGGGGTCAACCCGATCGACGCGAAGCTCCGCGGCGGCAAGCGCCCCTCCCCGCCCATCGTCGAACCACGCCGGGTCGGATTCGACGGCGCAGGAGTGATCGAGTCGATCGGCGCCGGCGTGCAGTCCTACGCGGTCGGCGACAGGGTCGCGATCCGCGACACGGTCGGCACCTACGCGTCCCTTCTCGCCGTGCCGGCGGCGAACCTCGCCGCTCTGCCCGACTCCGTGACGGCGGCCGAGGGCGCCGCCATCGCCATCCCTGCGGGCACGGCGTACCAGGCGCTCACGTCGCTGGGCGTGACGGCCGGAGACGTCGTGCTGATCCACGGCGGATCAGGATCCGTCGGCCAGTTCGCCGTGCAGTTCGCGGTCACCTGGGGTGCGACCGTGATCGCCACCGCCAGCCCCGCACGGCACGAGCAGCTGCGAGAACTCGGAGCGATCCCGATCGCCTACGGCGACGGTCTCCTCGACCGCGTGCGCGACGCGGCGCCGGGCGAGGTCACAGTGGCTCTCGACTGCGCCGGCACGGATGAGGCGATCGAGGCCTCGCTCGCTCTCGTCTCCGACCGCGACCGCATCGCGACCATCGTGCGGGGACCGGATGCCGCGTCCTTCGGCATCCGCGCGTTCTCCGGGGGCTCGCCCGTCCCGCTCACCGAGCAGGAGCTCGCCTGGCGCGCCGAGGCGCTGCCCGCGACCATCGACCTCATCGCCTCAGGTGACTTCACGGTCGAGCTCGGTCCCGAGCTGCCGCTCGCCGAGGCCGTGCAGGCGCACGAGCTCGTGGAGTCTCACGCCGCCGACGGAAAGATCATCCTCGTCCCATAGCCGGATAGTCGTCCAGCGGACCGAGGTCCGCCTGGGAGTGCTCATCCGCCACGGCTGCAGCGCCGACGGGGCAGGCGCGCTGCAACGCCACGGCGCGGTCATCACTGCGCGCGAGGCCGATCACGAGCGCGGCGGCGAATGCATCCCCCGCACCGACGGTGTTGCGGACCACCGTGGCCAGGCCGTCAGCCCGAGAGATCTCGATGCCGTGTTCGTACAGCACAGCGCCCTCGGCGCCGAGAGTGACCGCGAGCAAGGGTGCGTTGCGGATCTCCGGCAGCTGCGCGTATTCGGTTTCGTTGACGATGAACAGGTCGGCCCTGCTCAGCACCGGCTCAGGGATGCTCCGCGCAGGAGATGCGTTGACGGCGACGAAGCCGCTCGCCTGCACCGCGGCGGCGACGACGACGTCATCCTGCACCTCGAGCTGCATCAGGAGCGCCTCCTGATCCGGGAGGCGCACGGAGTCCGGATCGATCATCGAATTCGCGCCAGGGCAGACGACGATCGAGTTCTCGCCCTCCGAATCCACGACGATGAGCGCCGTACCCGTGGGCTCGACGCTCGTCTGCACGTTCGCGGTGTCGACTCCGGCCCGCGACAGCGAAGATCGCATCTCGCGGCCGTCCGGGTCATCGCCCACAGCGCCCACGAGGCTGACGACCGCCCCCAGCCGTGCCGCAGCCACCGCCTGGTTCGCGCCCTTTCCGCCCGCCTCGCGTGCGAGCACGCCGTCACCGACCGTCTCACCTCGTGACGGCGCTCGGCTCACGCGCGCAGTCAGGTCGACATTGATCGCTCCGACCACGGTCACGCGGATGGCATCTGTTTCGGGCGGGATCATGCTCACACTGTAACCATCACCTGCAACAGTTCGACATACGCCGGGGCGGAGCGCGCGGCATCAACACAATGGTCTGATGAGCGAGTTCGCGACCCAGCAGATCCAGGCCGGCTACGTCCCCGGGACGCCGCAGCACAGCGCCGTGCCGCCGATCTACCAGACCGCGGCGTTCCAGTTCGCGTCGCTCGCCGAAGCCGCCGACCTGTTCGCGCTGCGCAAGAGCGGCAACCTCTACAGCCGCAACGCCAGCCCCACCCAGCAGGTGCTCGAGGAGCGGGTCGCCGCTCTCGAAGGCGGCGTCTCCGCGGTGGCCGTCGCCTCCGGCCAGGCCGCGGTCGCGGTGACCCTGCTCGCGATCGTGGGAGTCCGCGGACACATCGTCGCCGCGAACCAGCTCTACGGCGGCACGGTCGACCTGTTCCAGGACACGTTCGAGGACTTCGGGATCGAGGTGACCTTCGTCGACCAGGACGACGCGGAGGCATGGCGCGCGGCGATCCGCCCGGAGACCCGGGCGCTGTTCGCCGAGTCCGTGGCGAACCCTGTGGCGCAGGTCCTCGACATCCGCCTCGTCGCCGACATCGCGCACGAGGCGGGCGTCCCCCTCGTGATCGACAACACCGTCGGCACCCCGTATCTGGTGCGTCCGGGCGAGCACGGCGCCGACTTCGTCGTGCACTCCGCGACCAAGTTCCTCTCCGGCCACGGCACCTCCCTCGGCGGCGTCGTCGTCGACCAGGGCACCTTCGACTTCGGCGCGCAGCCCGAACGCTGGCCGCAGTTCACCGCCGAGTACAAGCGCGTCCCCGGCCTCGTACTGTGGGAGCGCTTCGGCATCGGGCAGGCCTTCGCCGCGCTCGTGAAGTCGAAGTACGTGCACGACCTCGGCCCCTCGCTCTCGCCGTTCAACGCCTGGCAGATCCTGCAGGGGATCGAGACTCTCGATCTGCGGGTGGCGCGCCAGTCCTCCACGGCGTTCGCGATCGCGCAGTTCCTGGCGCAGCATCCGTCGGTCGCCCATGTCAATCACCCTGGCCTCGAAGGCAACCGCTGGCACGATCTCGCCGGCCGCTACCTGCCGAACGGGGTGCCCTCGGTGTTCTCCTTCGACCTGGCCGGCGCGGAGGACGAGGGCACGCAGGAGCGGATCGCCCGCGTGATCGACAGTCTGAAGGTCGTCCGGCTCGTCGCCAACATCGGCGATGCCCGCAGCCTCGTCGCCCACCCCGCTTCGATGACGCACTCGCATCTGAACGCGCAGCAGCGCTCCGCGGCCGGCATCTCGCTGAACACGATCCGTCTGTCGGCCGGCCTCGAGGACCCGCGCGACCTCATCGCCGACCTCGAACAGGCACTCGCCCGCGCCTGAACACTACGCTGAGACCATGACTGGTCTTCGTTGGGGAATCCTCGCAACCGGCGGCATCGCCGGCGCCTTCGCTTCCGACCTCCGCACGGCAGGGCGCGAACTCGTCGCCGTCGGCTCGCGCTCGCAGGAGTCGGCGGATGCCTTCGCCACCCGCTTCGACATCCCGCGCGCGCACGCGTCGTACGAGGCTCTCGTCGCTGATCCCGAGGTCGACATCATCTACGTGTCGACCCCGCACCCGATGCACCACGACAACGCCCGCCTGGCTCTTGAGGCCGGCAAGCACGTGCTCGTCGAGAAGGCGTTCACGCTGAACCGCGCCGAGGCCGAGGACCTGCAGCGGCTCGGCGCCGAGCGCGGCCTGCTGGTCATGGAGGCGATGTGGACGAGGTATCTGCCGCACATGATCCGCATCCGCGAGATCATCGCCGCAGGCACCCTCGGTGAGATCCGCGCCGTGAGCGCCGATCACACCCAGCTCCTCCCCTCCGACCCCGCGCACCGCCTGAACGCGCTCGAGCTCGGCGGCGGCGCGCTGCTCGACCTCGGCATCTACCCGGTCTCGTTCGTGCACGACATCCTCGGAGCTCCGACCTCGGTCAAGGCGGTGGGGCGACTGATCGAGACCGGAGCGGATGCCGAGGTCGCCACGGTCATGACCCACGACGGAGGCGCCCTGTCGACCACGCTCTCCTCCTCGCGCGGAGCCGGCCCCAATGCCGCGAGCATCGTGGGGACGGCCGCACGCATCGAGATCGACCGGGTCTGGTACACGCCCACGACCTTCCGGGTGATCCTGCCGGACGGCACGGTCGCGGAGGAGTTCGCCTCCGACGAGGTCGCCGGTCGCGGCATGGAGTATCAGGCACTGGCCGCCGAGCGCTACGTCGCCGACGGCACCCTCGACTCCGACCTGCTGCCGGTTGCCGAGAGCGTCGCGATCATGGGCACGCTCGACGAGATCAGAGCCCAGATCGGCGTGCGGTACCCGAGCGAGGAGGCCGACAATGGCTGAGACCACGGATGCCCGCGTCGCCGTCTACCTCGACTTCGACAACATCGTCATCTCCTGGTACGACCGCGTCCACGGTCGCAACTCCTACGGCAAGGACCGCCAGCGCATCACCGAGCATCCGAACGACCCTGAGGTCGTCGAGCGCCTGAAGGGCGCGATGATCGAGGTCGGCGCCATCATCGACTACGCGGCGTCCTTCGGCACTCTCGTTCTCACGCGCGCGTACGCCGACTGGTCGTCGCCCGTGAACGCCGAGTACCGGTCGCAGCTCGTGGCGCGTGCGGTCGATCTCGTGCAGCTGTTCCCCGCGGCCGCGTACGCCAAGAACGGCGCCGACATCCGCCTGGCAGTGGATGCCGTCGAGGACATGTTCCGTCTGCCGGATCTCACCCACGTCGTGATCGTCGCGGGCGACAGCGACTACGTGCCGCTCGCACAGCGCTGCAAGCGCCTCGGTCGCTACGTGATCGGCGTCGGCGTCGCGGGCTCCACCGCGAAGTCCCTGGCCGCTGCCTGCGACGAGTTCGAATCGTACGACTCGCTTCCCGGCGTCGTGCGGCCGACCAAGGCCGCGCCGCCGGCGGTGGCCGCCGAACCAGAGACGGTGCCCGAACCCGAGCCTGTGGCGAAGACGAAGAGCGCTCCGAAGACGAGGTCGCGCACGAAAGCGGCGACGACGGCGGTCGCCGCGCCGCCCGCTCTCGATGAGCAGGGCGAGGCCACGGCGCTGCTGCAGCGCGCACTGCGTCTGGGGCATGACAAAGCCGATGCCGACGAGTGGCTGCACAGCTCGGCGGTGAAGACGCATATGCGCCGTATGGATCCGTCCTTCAGCGAGAAAGCCCTCGGCTACCGCTCCTTCTCGGACTTCCTGAAGTCTCGCGACGACATCGCCGAACTCGAGGAGACAGGGCATGAGCGCCTCGTGAGGCTGCGCGAGTCCGCTTCCTGAGCCGTGAGAGACATCCCGCAGTCCCCGTACGCGAGGGCTCTCGGCGACCGGATCGGCGAGCTGCATCCGCGCCTGCGCGCCTACTTCCAGCCCGTCCCCGACGACCAGGTGGGTGTCGGCGAGGGAGTCTTCGAGCGCGTGGGCACGCCTCGTCGCTGGCTGTGGCCGATGCTTCGCGTGCTCGAGCGACGCGGCGTGGTGGCGGCGTGCTGGGAGCGCGACGTCCCCTTCCGCGTGGAGAACCGCACTGTCGCCTCTCGTGCGATCGGCGTGCGCGAGTTCCACCTTCCGGGCGGCACCTGGTCTATGCGCGACGCCGTCGCCGTCACCCGCCACGGCCGTGTCGTCGACGAGCTCGGCGAGCCGGCGCTGATCGCCGCCTGCTTCGACGTCGACGTGCGGGACGGCGCTCTCGTCCTCACGAGCCGAGCCGTCGGCATCCGCCTCGGCCGGCTGCGGGTGAGGGTGCCGCGGGTGATGTCGCCCGTCGTGCGCCTCACCGAGCGCTTCGACGACGTGATCGGCCGTCAGCGCGTCGCCCTGAGCATCGACGTTCCTCTCATCGGCCGTGTGTACGAGTATCGCGGCGCTTTCGCCTACCGCCTCGAGGAGGCCCATTCATGAGCACAGGTCGCGTCGTGATCGGCGGATCCACCGGATTCATGGGGCAGTACCTGCTGCCGCGGTTCCGTGATGCGGGTCGCGAGGTCGTGACGATCTCGCGCTCCGGCGCCGACATCGCCTGGGGCGACCAGCAGGCGATCGACCGTGCGGTGGACGGGTCGTCGCTCGTGATCGGCCTCGCCGGGAAGAGCGTGAACTGCCGCTACACACCCGAGAACCGGGCGGAGATCTTCCGCTCGCGCCTCGACACGACGGGGGCTCTCAGCGGGGCCATCGCCCGAGCCGAGAACCCGCCCGCGCTGTGGGTGAACTCCTCGACCGCGACCATCTACCGTCATGCGGAGGACCGGCCGATGACGGAGTCGTCCGGAGAGATCGGCACCGGATTCTCGGTGGAGGTCGCGAAAGCCTGGGAGCGGGCACTGTTCTCTGACGATCTGCCCGCGACTCGCCGCGTGGCGCTTCGCAGCGCGATCGTGCTCGGCCACGGCGGCGTGCTGGGCCCGCTCAAGAACCTCGCGAAGCTCGGCCTCGGCGGGGCGCAGCATGACGGCTGGTGGCCGGTGAGCAGGCGCCGTCGAGCGGCCGGTACGGGCCATTTCCCCGGTGCGAAGCACGGACGGCAGCGGTTCAGCTGGGTGCACGTCGAGGACGTCGCCAGGATCATCGACTTCGTGGAAGAGCATCCGGAGCTCGACGGTCCCGTGAACGCCGCGTCCCCGAACCCGGTCGACAACCGCACCTTCATGGCGACGGTGCGCCAGGTGCTCGGCGCCCGCATCGGGCCGCCCATGCCGCGTTGGATGCTCGAGATCGGGGCGATCGGCATCCGCACAGAGACCGAGTTGATACTCAAGAGCCGCTGGGTGCTGCCCGAGACGCTCACCGAGGCGGGATTCGAGTTCCGCTACCCGACGCTCGAGCCGGCGATCAGGGAGTCGTTCGACCTCTAGCCCTGGGTCTCTGGGCCCGTCGCCCCTGAATCCGCCGAAGGGTCCTGTTTCCGCTTCGCGATCTCCTCGCGCAGCCGCCACTCCTCGATCTCGCGGTCGAGATCGGCGATCTGCTGCTCGGTCGTGCGCGTATCGACCGGGGCCGCGGGGACCGCCGACGGCGAGGGATGCTGTTCCCGCCGCGTCATGCGCGGCATCCTGATCCCCGCCTCCGCATACTCGCGTCCGATCGCGAACCAGAGCAGACTGCCGATCAGCGGGAGCAGGATCACGATGATGATCCACGCCATCTTCGGCAGGAATCGCACCTGGGAGTCGACACGGGTGATGATGTCGATCAGGGCGCCGACCATCAGCGCGATGACGAGGAGCGAGAACAGGAACGCCATGGGTTCAGGCTAGACGACGCCCGCCGCTTCAGGGGAGGACGTGCCCCGCGGCGCGGAACAGCTCGTACCATTCCGCCCGTGTGAGCTCGATGTCGGCGCCTGCTGCGGCATCACGCACGCGCTCGGGTGTGGTGGTGCCGAGCACGACCTGCATCTTCGCCGGATGCCGGGTGATCCATGCCGTCGCGATCGCGATCGGCGTGACGTCGTAGGCGGCTGCAAGCCGGTCGATCACCGCGTTGAGTTCGGCGTATTCGGGATTTCCGAGGAACACCCCGGTGAAGAACCCGCCCTGGAAGGGCGACCACGCCTGCACGGTGATGCCGTTGATGCGGCAGTACTCGACGATCCCGCCTCCGTCGCGCACAACGCTCTGGTCTTCGCTGGCCATGTTCGCCGCGACCGGCTGGGCGATGATCGGGGCGTGCGTGATCGACAGCTGCAGCTGATTCGCGACGATCGGCTGCCGCACGGCCGTCTTGAGCAGGTCGATCTGGCGCGGCGTGTGGTTCGAGACGCCGAAGGCCCGCACCTTGCCCGAGGCCTCGAGCTCGTCGAATGCCCGGGCGACGTCCTCAGGCTCGACGAGCGCGTCAGGGCGGTGCAGCAGCAGCACGTCGATGTAGTCCGTGCGCAGCGCTCTCAGCGATCCCTCGACCTGGGTCATGATGTGCTCGTAGGAGAAGTCGAACATCCCCTGCGCCGGCACGATGCCGCACTTGGTCTGCAGCACGATCTCCTCGCGCTCGGAGCCGCTCAGCTCGAGCGCTTCGGCGAACCGCTCCTCGCAGTAGTGCATGCGTCCGCCGTAGATGTCGGCGTGGTCGAAGAAGTCGATGCCCGCGTCACGGGCCGCATCGTAGAGCGCGCGGATCTCGGCATCCGCTTTGCTGTCGATGCGCATCATGCCGGAGATCACGGCGGGAGCGGAGGAGGTGCCGAACGGGACTGTCTTCATATCGCCACGATAATGGCTCCATGGCCTTCCTCGTCTGCCCCGCACCCGTCACCCTCACCGGCTCCCTCGTCGAACTGCGCCCGCTCGATCGCTCGCACCACGACGGGCTCGTCGAGGCCGCGGTCGAGGGAGATCTGTGGCAGACCGCCTGGTACACCTCGGTGCCGGGACCCGATGGGATGGCGGCCGAGATCGAGCGCCGGATCGATCGCACCGCGTCGGGCGAGATCGTGGCGTTCACGGCTTTCGATGCGAGCGACCGCGTGCTCGGCATGACCACGTACTACGACATGGTTCCCGATGTGCCCCGGCTGCACATCGGCTCGACGTGGAATCGCCCCTCCGCCCACGGCACCGGCACGAACGCCGAGTCGAAGCTGCTGCTCATGCAGCACGCCTTCGAGACGCTCGGAGTGTTCCGCGTGGGCCTCACGACGCAGTGGGTGAACTTCCAGTCGCGCGCCGCGATCGAGCGCCTGGGAGCCAAACAGGACGGCGTGATGCGGGCGATGCTGCGTTACCGCAACGGGGCGCTGCGCGACAGCGTCGAGTACTCGATCATCGAGCCGGAATGGCCCGCGGTGAAGGCGAACCTCGAAGCGCGCCTCGCGAAGAGGCGCTGAAGGTCACTCGGTCGGGTTGCCCGACCAGTTGTCGCTGCGACGCGTCGCGTCGTTCTTGCCGGCGCGCATCAGGTACGCGATCGACAGCGACACGATGAGCAGGCCCGCGACGAACACGAGGCCCTGGAAGTCGGCGATCGACTGCGCGAAGCCCATGAGCCAGATCCCTCCGAGGAAGAGGATCAGGAAGAAGATGAGGCTGAGGATCACGAGGTCTCCTGTCGTTGCGTGCAGCTATCAGGATACCGTGCGGCTGAAGATCACGACATCGCCGCGGCGCGACCGCGAGACATCGAGGCCGGCCCCTTCCAGCCGGGTGAAGACGCGACGAGGCAGTGCAGGGAGCTCCGCAGTGCGGCCGGGCGCCGGCTTCGCAAGCCCGGTGAACAATGAGAGATCGACGTCGCTGCCCCGCAACTCGAGACGGGCGCAATCGCTGTCGCAGCGCCAGCGCAGGCGCTCGATGTCAGCGAAGCGGACCACGGACGTATCCCCTCCGACCGCGACGCGCACCTCGTCATTGCCGAACGCGATGCGGCAGTCCCTCGTGCGCCGGCGCAGCACCGTCGCGAGAACCCCGTAGGCGGGCAGCCCCAGCACCAGGCCCATGATGACGATCGACAGCTTCGGGCCGACGCGCATGACGGCATCGTCGAGTGCGATCAGCAGCGCGATTCCGGCACCGGAGACGAACACGACGATCGCGACAATCGCGCAGGTGAGCCGGCGCATGCGCGTCTCGACCATTCTGACGCTCACGAACGAGCCATCGCCGCTCGGGTCCCGTTCCCACTCCGGAGTCGTTCGGGTGGGAGCGTTCTTCCGCTCACGGCGGGCGAGAGCATCCGTCACCCTGCCGATGAGACCCAGCAGCAGCCAACCGGCCGCCGTGATCGTGGCCATCTGCACCACCACGAGAGCGACGCCCACGGGCTCGGGAAGGGCGGCCAGGAGCGGGCCCCCGAACTCGACCATCGCGAATCCCTCCGCGCAGAGCACGACCGTGACGGCGATGTGCAGGAAGAGCCCGTTGCGTCGCATCCGGAACGTGAGATTCAGAACGGCGAATCCCAAGCACCAGCCGCCGACCAGCATCAGCAGCAGAGGGACGATGCCGAGGTCGTTCGTGATGAGCATTGCGAAGAACGCCGCTGTGAGCAGCACCAGGCCGCAGATCGTGGCCTTCACGCGGACGCTTCCATCAGGGCAATCCTCTCAGTGATCCGGGAGCCGGTGTGAAGTCTGTGTCGTCATCGGCGGCGTGGGCGCCGATCGTGCGCGGTAGCGTGTAGCCATGAACGCTCCCGTTGATCCGACCCGCACCGCAGCCTGGTCCGAGCTCACCACCCTGCGCGACTCGTTCTCCCCCGATCTGCGCGGCTGGTTCGCCGCCGACCCCGGCCGTGCGGAGCGCCTCTCCCTGCCCCTGGCCGACCTCCACGTCGACCTGTCGAAGAACCTCGTGACCGACGAGGTGCTCGCCGCTCTCCTGCGCCTGGCGGAGCAGACCGGCGTCGCCGAGCGCTTCCAGGCGATGCTCTCCGGCTCACACCTCAACACGAGCGAGGACCGTGCCGTGCTGCACACGGCGCTGCGTCGCCCCGCAGGCGCCTCCCCCGCGCTCGTCGTCGACGGCCAGGATGTCGACGCCGACGTGCAGTCCGTACTCGACGCACTCTCCGCCTTCGCGGACCGGGTGCGCTCTGGTGACTGGCTGGGTGTGACGGGCAAGAAGGTCACGCACGTGGTGAACATCGGCATCGGCGGCTCGGATCTCGGCCCTGTCATGGTCTACGAGGCCCTGAAGCCCTATGCGGATGCCGGCATCCACGCTCTGTTCGTCTCGAACATCGACCCCACCGACCTGGCGCAGAAGACGGCCGGCCTCGATCCCGAGACGACGCTCTTCATCGTCGCGTCGAAGACGTTCACGACGCTCGAGACGCTGACCAACGCCCGGCTCGCGCGCGACTGGCTGTGGCAGGGGCTGGCGGCTGCCGGTGCGATCGACGACTCCGACGAGGCGCGCACGGATGCCGTGGCGCATCACTTCGTGGCGGTCTCGACCGCGCTCGACAAGGTCGCCGCGTTCGGCATCGACCCGGCGAACGCGTTCGGCTTCTGGGACTGGGTCGGCGGCCGCTACTCGGTCGACTCGGCGATCGGCCTCTCGCTCGCGATCGCGCTAGGCCCCGATGTGTTCCGCGATCTGCTGGCCGGCTTCCATGCCGTCGACGAGCACGTGCGCACCACTGAGCTGTCGCGCAACGTGCCGGTGCTCATGGGGCTGCTGAACGTCTGGTACAACAACTTCTTCGGCGCGCAGTCGCACGCGGTGCTCCCCTATGCTCAGCAGCTCAGCCGCTTCCCCGCGTACCTGCAGCAGCTGACCATGGAGTCCAACGGCAAGTCCGTCCGCTGGGACGGCTCCCCCGTCACCACCGACACCGGAGAGGTGTTCTGGGGCGAGCCGGGAACGAACGGGCAGCACGCGTTCTACCAGCTCATCCACCAGGGCACCCGTCTGATCCCGGCCGACTTCATCGCGTTCGTGAACCCCGCGTACCCGCTCACCGACGGCGGGCAGGACGTGCACGCGCTGTTCCTGGCGAACTTCCTCGCGCAGACCAAGGCGCTCGCCTTCGGCAAGACGGCCGAAGAGGTCGAGGCCGAGGGAACCACGGGCGCGCTCGTCGCTGCGCGCACCTTCCCCGGCAATCGCCCGACCACGTCGATCTTCGCGTCGGCGCTCACGCCGCAGGTGCTCGGCCAGCTGATTGCGCTCTACGAGCACGTCACGTTCACACAGGGCACGATCTGGGGCATCAACTCCTTCGACCAGTGGGGCGTCGAGCTCGGCAAGCAGCTCGCCATGCAGATCGCTCCGGCGATCGAGGGCGATGCGGATGCCGTCGCCGCGCAGGATCCGTCCACGCAGGCGCTGCTGGAGTACTACGCGGCGAACAGGAAGTAGTCGAGAGCGACGAGCTCATCACGCCGGCGTTGTGCGCAGCCGGTTCTGCCCCGTGATCCATGGCGCGAGCGGGGTGCGGAGCGCTGCGATCCCGATCGCGAGCGGGATGGCGACGCCGATCGCGAACTGCGCCCACGACGGGATGTCGAGCCACAGCACGAGCGGATGCAGCAGCACCACCGTCAGCAGCGGCAGCGCAAGCAGGGTGCACAGCTTCGAGAACGGCCCCGGTCGCACGATCGCCTCGGCGAGGAGGATCAGCCCGATCGAGACTGCACTCGACGCGAGGGTGGAGAACACCGGTGTGCCGTCATCGCCGAGCTTGATGTCCAGGGGCGCCGCCCAGCCGACCGCGACGAGGATCGCACCGAGGACCAGGACGGCGGCGCCGGTCATCGCGGGGTGTGTGACGCGCTCGCGTGCACGGCGCAGCGCATCGCCGATCAGCACGTAGATGAGACAGGTCGCGATGTAGCCGATGCCGAGCGGGGTGCGCGAGAGCGGACCTGACCACGTCCATGCGATGGCCGCACCGGTGATTCCGATGGCCCATTGGAGCGGGTAGGGAAGCCGCTCGATCAGCCGGAACAGCACCGCGGTGAAGAACAGCGCTGACACGAACCACAGCGTCACGAACGGCATCTGCGCGTAGCGTCCGCCAGCCAGTGCCCGGATGATCTTGCCTGCGGCGTCGTCGGGGCGCACCAGGAGAAGCGCCACCGCCAGCACCGCGAACGCGGCCACGTACGGCTTCCCGAGGCTCACTGCACGGCGCGACACCTCGGTGCTCAACGCTCGTCCGGGCTTCCACAGATAGCCGGTCAGGATGAAGAAGACCGCCACGTGCCACGTGTACAGCCAGTCCTGCGTGACCTCCTTGGTGAAGGCGTGCCCCGCGACGATCGCCCCCACCGCGATCAGGCGGACGAGGTCGACGGCTCCGGAACGATCGGGAAGCTGGTCGAGCATCGCCCCAGTATCCGCCGCCGATCCTATGAGCGCAGTGGGCTTGACGGAAGCGGGCTCGGCTGGCTGAGCCGTCGAATTCTGCGTGATCAGGCGCATGTCAAGCCCCTGCCGCAGCAGGCTGCGCTCGGGCATCGTCGTCTTGCGGCACCCAGCCGTTACCCGAAAGGAGTACTCGCATGACTATCGGAACCGGAATCGTCCTGTTCGTGATCGGCGCGATCCTCACGTTCGCGCTCGACGTGCAGCTCGAGGGCGTGAACCTCGACATGATCGGCTACATCCTGATGGCCGCCGGGGCCGTCGCGTTCCTGATCGGGCTCATCCTGCTCCTCGTGCGCCGTGACCGCCCGCGGCGCGGCACCGTCGTCGAAGACGACGTGCTCTGACCCTCCCCAGAAGCCAGAGGGACGGATGCTGTCAGCATCCGTCCCTCTGTCATATCGACCTTTAAGAAGTCCCAGTCGTCTTAGAAGTCCCAGTCGTCGTCTTCCGTGGCCTCGGCCTTGCCGATCACGTACGACGAGCCCGACCCCGAGAAGAAGTCGTGGTTCATGACACACCCTGAGAACCACCTCATGCCCGCGCAATTACGGACACAATGACCCACCGTCATCCACCGTAAACCACCCTCATATGCCTCTTACTGTGGGCAAAATGTGGGCAGGCCGCGAGTGGAACCTCACTGCCAGTTGCGGCCGAGAGTGGACGGCTCCGCGTCCCAGAGATAGAGCTCATAGTCCGTTTGGATGACATCGAGATCCGGTTGCTTGTCGAGGTATTCACCGGCCGGCACGTACGACGAGACCATAAGCAAGGTCACGGTGTCATGCGACGCATCTGCGTAGATCGCTCGCGCGATCGAGTTGCCGACGTCGATGAGCTCAGCGCGGTCGATCCCGCCGCTACAGACACGAGCGACCACCTCGACACGACCAGGATCTTTAGTCGATGAAATGATCTGGATGCCGGGATTCATGACGACCCCGTCCGGGAGGTCGGCCGCTGCACCTGCTATGCCGATCGCCGAGGTATCGGACGGTGTGGTCGGCACGTAGTCGATGCACTCCTGCGGAACGGCGTCCGCATCGTCCGCGGTGGGCGCAGGCGATGGCGTGCTCGATGGCTTCGATGCCGTCGCCGTCGGCGAGGACGAGGACTCGGGCGAGTCCGCTGGCGCTGAGCACGAGGTAAGAGCAAGAGCCGCGAGCAGAACGACAGCGGCTGAGGCGGTATTTCGCATGCCTCACACCGTACCGCGAGACTGCTCAGGCGCCGATGCGCATCACCCGCGCCCGCGTCTGCGTCGCCGCCCGCTCACGCACTCGGCGGGCGGTGAACGGGTGTGCGGCGATCCCCTCGGGGGATGACGCGGCGCGGTTGAGCAGCTGGTAATACCGGATGTCGCTGAGCCCGAGGTCACGGCGGATACGCTCGCGCTTTGCCGGTGAGTTCCCGGGGTGTCGCTCTTCAAACGCGAGAAGGATGTCAGGACTCATAGACGACTAGTGTCTCGCCTGCCACGGACATACGCTGTCGGGATGGATGACCTCACCGCCGGTGCGCAACCTCACTGCCCTGAGGATGACATCGTTATGCGCGATATCCCTGGCGGGTGGGAGTGCCCGCACTGCGGCCACGTTCAACAGGCGCAGGACGTCGTGATCCCGCCCGAGTTCGACGGCCCCGATATCCACGATCTCTGACGTCGGCGTCGCGACATAGACTCGTCTCCTCGGCCGGAGGAAGGAATGCCGGCATGGGGAACCCTGGCCCTCTGCGCGCGGCGATGCTCGACATGCAGTCACAGTGGTCATCGATCCGCGCGGCCGCGAAGCACGGCCCGCTGCAGTCGCTCACCGACCGTGAGCTGAACCTGAGCGAACAGCCGCTGACGATCTACCCGCACGCCCTGCAGCGCCGCGTGCGCGCATGGGTGCGGTTCGGTCCCGAGTCGATCCGCGTGGACGCGAAGCTCATCAGATCGACGCCCCTCGCCGCCGGCATCGAGTTCCGCTGCGAGAACGACAGATACCGCTGCTGGGTGTGGGGCAACGCGGTCACGGTCGACGACGTCGGCACGTCGGCGTAAGGTCGCTCGCATGTGCGGACGATTCGCGATGGATGCCAAAACCGACGAGCTGATCCGGGAGTACGTCGCCGACGGCGGCCACCCGGAAGACTGGTGGAAGGACTTCCACGGCGCGTACTCGATCGCCCCGACCGAGGATGCCGTGATCGTCCGCGACCGCGGCGAGGGGCGCATCCTCGAGCTCGTGCGGTGGGACTGGCAGAAGCCCGCGAACCGGCCCAAGGGTGCGCCGATCATCAACGCCCGGATGGAGAAGCTCGCGACAGGGTTCTGGGCGCCGGCGTTCTCGGCTGCCCGGTGCATCGTCCCAATGCGCGGCTACTTCGAGTGGACCGGAGAGAAGACGCCGAAGACACCGCACTTCCTCCACGGCGACGGTCTGCTGGCCGCGGCCGGCCTGACCTGGTCGATGGAGCTCCCGAGCGGCGAGCGGTCGCGGTGCTTCGTCGTCATCACCCGCGCCGCCCGTGACGCGTCCGGTGAGGTGCACGACCGGATGCCGGCGTTCCTCACCCCGGATACGTGGGAGCAGTGGCTCGACCCGGAGAAGCTCACCGGTCAGGCGAAGATCGACACCCTCGCGATGCTCGACCACACCTCCGCCGACGTCGCCTCCACCATCCGCGAGCACATCGTCGACACGAAGGTCAACAACTCCCGCACCGTCGACCGCGACGACCCGACCCTGCTCGAGCCCGTCTCCTAGGCTGGACGTCATGCTCATCGGAATGATTCGCCCTCGCGGCACCACGTCGACCGCGGTCACCGGCACGTCTCTCGAAGACGTGCAGACGCAGCTTGAGGCGCAACGCCCGACGGGTACGAGCTCGTGAACGCGCCCGCCGAGATGGTGAAGGGCGCCGCGCTCATCGAGACGACCGGGACGTTCGATCGGCGCGACGACGTCCGCGAGATCGAAGCCGAAGACATGGACGCCATGCGCGCGAAGGTACCCGAGGTGTGGCAGCTCCTATCCGTGCGGCGGCCGTAAGGGCGAGACTAAGCGCGATCGTCGACGCGACGTCGATGCTGACCATGTCGATGCTGATGATGATGTCCACGAGGGTTCCTCTCCTGTAGGTGCATGGAGATACCGCCTGGATGGCGGTGCATGCTCGTTGAGGAGTGGGCCTGCGCACGGCGACGTGCCCAGAAACGACGAAGAACCCCCGCACCCAGCCCGGGGAAGGCTGAATGCGGGGGTTCTCTTGCTACATGAGGGAGCCGTAGGCGCTGCGAGTTCGACGGACGCGGATGTCCCACAGGAGGATCTCACACGACGCGGTAGCGCCAGCCACCTCGAAGGAGACCTTGATCCATGCGACGGATTGATGCCCTGTGAAGTTCCAGCGCTTCCGCTTCCACGAGGTGTTCGAGTCCTGATCGGTCCATGTCATCGCCGGGGTCGCGTCGGCCGGGTTCGTATACCCCTCGACGATGCACCGCACGCCGTTCGTGGGGCAACTTGTTGCCTGCACCCACCAGTCGACAGAGAACGCGCCGTAGAGCCCTACAGGGATCATGTCGGTGTGAAACATCGGGGTGTCCGCGGCGACTCCGAACCCGCGGAAGACGGGTCCGGTGCCGATCGCCTGCGGCAGTGTGACGGTGGGTTGCGTCCAACCCGCGGGGAGCGTGACGCCCCGCTGTGTCGCCTTCGCCTTCCCGTTCTGGAACTGGTTGCCATCGGCGTCTGCTTCACCGAACTTGTTCGCCCTCCGCAGGTACTGCGAGGAAGCCGCATCGGTGACGGGCACACGCAGCGGGTCGGTCTGCGGTGTCGCGAACGCGAACGCGCCAGAGCCGTCGTACACGCCCGTTGCGTCGAGCCCGGTCGCGGTGATCCGCTGGCCGGTGCACCCCACGGATGCGAGGGATGCGAGCGCCGTCTCATTGATGACGCCGTACGGGGCGGCAGAGGCGGTCACGACCGCCCCCGGGACGTTGGCTTCGACCATCGTCTTGCACGCGAGATAGTCCGCGCCGGCGCCCTCGCCGTTGCCGTTGAACTCCCCCGGCCCGGAGAGCAGCCGCATGGAGCCGTGCTTCAGGGTGTGCGACTGATACTCGATCTTCCCGGACGCGAACATCTCACGCGCGTTCGCCCATGTGAAGGGTGACGCTTCGAGAAACGATCCCCCGTTCGCGGGGGTCGTGATGTCACCGTTGACCCAGGCCGGGACGATGAAGAACGTCGCCTTCATGCCGTACTCGACGAGCGCCGGGAACAGGTAGCTGTAGTTGGACAGCCCGCCATCATCCACGGTGATGCAGATGGGCTTCTCGGGAAGCTGGGATGAATCGCCGGTGCGGAGGTAGTTGACGAGCTCCGAGAAGAAGATCCCCTGATACCCCCAGGAGACGTAGTCCTTGAGCCGCCCCTGCGCATCGGCGAGGCTGACCAGGTTATGCAGCATCACCACCGGGATCTGCCGAAACCCGCCAGGGTTGGACGAGTAGAGCTTCGGCTGCCGGTTCTGGATCTTCGCGTTGAGAGCAGTGTCCGCGAGTCGCCCTGTCGTCGTGAGCGTCTTCAACCCGTCAACGGCTCCGACAGCCCCGGACAGGGCGACGGCGGCCGCCACGGCTTCGTCTCGTGCCGATACCGCCTCCGAAGCAGCAGGAACCGCAGCATCCGCCGCGTCCCCCGCTGCCTCCGCAGACACCCGCGCGGCATCCTTCGCCGCCACCGCACCTGCCACAGCCGACTGCGCTGCCTCCACGGCCGCATCCCACGCCGCCTTCCCCTCCACAGAAGGTTCGAACGTCGTCGGGTCCACGTCGACCAGGTCACCGAACACCACCGTCGGCACGTCAGGGATCTCCGTGAACCGGGTCAGGTATGCCCCTCCCCGCGTGATCCGGATCATCCACTTCACGCAGCACGCGCCGGCCGTGGGAACCATGTCCATCGAGGCGAGGTCTCCGGTCGTCTCTGCGGTCAGGGTCTTCGGGAACCGCACCTGGTCCCCCACCACCTCCTTGAAGGGCTCATCCCCTGCCCAGTAGGTCGCGTCGATGACACCGGACTCCACAGGACTGAACCCGCCGAGGTTCGTCTCCTGCAGAGAGATCCGCACGATCGTCATGGGTGTCCCCTTTCCGGGTCAGTGGTTGCTATCCGGATCGACGGTCCAGGTGCCTTCGATGGTCTGAACCATCTCGATCGGCGGTGTCGGATCGTTGGGGAGGGTCGCGAGAATGAGGCGGAGCAGCGACGTGAGCGCGGCGATTGCCGCGGCCTGGATGACCGTCGACCATGCGACATCGGTGAGCAGCGTCGCGCCGAGGAAACCGGCAGCTAGTGCCTGCGCGAAGGTCTTCACGACACGTTCGACGGCGGCGAGCCACCATGGCAGGTCGACGCCCTCCGTCTCGGGGAGGCCGGCTAGCGACGTCGCGATCGAGGCGAGGAAGCCGAGCACGGCCGCGGATGCCGCGGTGAGCCAGGCGATGTCGGCGATGAGCGCGCCGCCGACGTACGGGAGTGCGATTGCTACGGCGGTGTACAGGCCGCGGAGCGCCGCTGCCTTCCACCAGGCGATGTTAGTGAGCTTGGTCATGGTGTCGGTTCTCCTTCGGGAGGTTCGGTGGTGGGTGTGGGTACGATTCGGCACGGGCCGGGGATATCGCGGGTGGTGGCGTCGGTCATGGTGAATCGCCAGGTGCCGTCGTCCATGCACTCGATGGTCTGGATGCCGGTTCCTGCGGGGCCGGGGACGGTGGAGTCGCTGCCAGGAGCGCCGGGGTCTCCGGTGTCGCCGGTATCACCCTTGTCGCCTTTCGGTGCCGTGCACAGGCCGAGGGCGAAGCACTGCTGAACGGCGGCGAGCATCTGCTCAGCCGTCGGCGGCGGCGCGTCTTTCCCGTCTTTACCGTTGATGACGGTGGGACTCGTCGACTCGGGGACAGGCTCGACGACAGGCTCCTCGCCGAGCTCAAGCACCTGCTCCCGCAGGGCTTCGATCGCCTCCGCTCGCTCGGCCGCTTCCGCGTCGCGTTGCTCCTCCTCAGCAGCAGCGGCTGTCTCGGCCTGGATGGCTCGCTCCGACTGCTCATGCGCGACGACGCCCAGAGCGACGACCCCGCCAATCGTGATGATCTGGACGACGACGATCGCCGTGACGATCCCGATCGTCCGCTTCGTCCACCTAGTCATAGATGTCCTCCGGCCATTCCTCGGGAGGCGGCTTGTCGCCTCGGTAGATCGCGTCCCGCAACCTTGCGGAGTAGTTGATGAGCTTCAACACGCGCTGTGCGTTGACGTCGGCGCGCTTCTCCGCCGCCTCGAGCCGCGACTGCTGTTGCGCGCGACGCGTCGCCCAGACCGTCAGCGCCACGCCCGACAGGCCGACGACTGCGACGAGCAGGGTGACAAGTGGAGTGACCCACCAGTCCATGCGAGTCCCCTCCGGTTGCGTGTTCAGAGGGAGTAGACACGGCCGGACTCGTCCCTGCCGACCCCCGCCTTACGGTCATAGGCGTAGCCTCCCTGGGCGCACAGGTCGACGACCTCGGCGCTGGTCAGCTGCACTCGAGGGATGCTCGGCAGCGCGGCAATCAGGGCTTTCGCCTCGACGCCCTGCGTCGGCCGGACCTTCAGGGTTCGGCCGTCGTAGGTGGCGAGGTAGGCGTTCGACGCGCTCAGCACGCCGGCGTAGAACAGAAACATCTGGGGGTCTCCCGTCTGAGGAATGGATGGTGTGCTCGGGGTTCCCGTGCCGCCGGATGTCGACGCGTTGCGGGATGCCATGTAGTCGCGCGGGTTGATCGCGCTGCCGCCGCCGGGGCGGGTCTCGAAGTGGCAGTGGGTGCCGGTCGAGTTGCCGGTCGTGCCCATCACGGCGACGCCCTGCCCCTGCGTGACCCGCTGGCCGGTGCGCACCCAGAGTTCGCGGTTGTGGAGCATCCGGAACACGTCCCCCTTGATGAACGCGTTCGCCCCGTCGGCGCGGATGCGGACCTCGTTGCCGGCGCCGCCGTTGTATCCGGCGAACGTGACGACGCCGTCGACGGGTGCGAGGATCGTCGACCATCCGACGAGGTCGATGCCGGTGTGAGGTTGCACGATCCCGGTGACGGGGTTCTTCCGGGCGGGATTGAACTCGCTCGTGACTGGTGGGATGCTGGCCGATCCGTTCGGCCACAGCACAGCGGGCATCATCGGTTCCCTGGGTCGAGGACGACGACGCACCCGTCGCGGTCGAGGGACACCAGGTCCGCGGACTGCTCGTCGTCGTTGGGGTAGAACGTGCGGAGCAGGGGCGGTTCGGCCCCGGCGGCGCGGAGCTCGAGCAGACGCTCGGTGATCGCGGCCGTGCAGTGCACGTTGTACGCGATGTCCTGCTCGTCGGTGAGGGGCGTACTGGTGACGCCGAGGATCTCAGCCGGCGCGGGTACATGCAGGCTCGGTTGGTCGTTCATCGCTCCTCCGTTCAGAGCTTCTTGTCTGCCCAGGACGCACCATCCAGCACGAACGAAGCCGTGCCGGTGAATGCCTGGTGGGTGACGAGGGACAGCACGCCGGTCGTCGCGATGATGAGCGACACGGCCATCGGCCCGTTCGTCGAGATCGGGACACGCCGCTCCACCAGCGGAGCCGAGGATGCAGGGATCGATCCGACGACATATGTGGAGCCCGCGCCGAACGTCGCTCCCACGGAGTTCACGAAGGTGCCCTCGAGGTAGTAGCGACCGTTCTGGATCTTGAGCAGCGGCGCGGGAGTCCCTGCCGCGAACCCGGCGCTTCCGGCGGAGATGGTCACCGCGCCGCCGTCGGCGGGCTTTCCGCCGATGTGGAACCATCCCGGCGTCGTCGCGTTCGGCATGTAGACGAGTCGCTGCTGTGTATCGATGCGCCACGCGATCGTGCCCGCCTGCGGCGTGAACGCGTCTTGTTCGGTCTGGTTGCGTAGGAAGACACACCCGCCCGCCATTGCCGTGAAGGCGTGCGTCGGGGTGATCGCCGCGGTCGACGTCTGCGTCGCCGTCGAGAGGATCACTGCGGTCCCGAGTTCCTCCGCCCCTGCGGGGATCGAGGGCTTGGTCGGGATGGGCGCGGCGACGCCCTGCGTGACTCCGAGTACAGGGTCATTGCTCGCGTCGCTGAAGAGGGCGAACTGTGAGCGCACCCAGATCACGTCGATTCGCGAGTTCGATGCCGGTGCAGGTGTCGTCACGACACGAGTGACCGCGTCGTTCGCGACGAACTCTGCTCCCGGGTTGGAGCGTGAGGTCGCGGCGACGAAGGGTGCGACGTCGTATGCCATCTCCGCACGACCGGTGACGAGAGCGCCCGTATGCGCCGGCAGGATGCCGTGGCGCGGGGTGCCGTCGGCGTTGCGGACGAGCATGCCCGCATAGATGCGGCGCTCGTCGGCGAGCGGGAGGCCCGCCGGGTTCTGTGTGGGCAGTGTTCGGGTGAGGGTCATGAGTGGCCTCCGTCGAGAGCATCGAGACGAGCGGTAAGCGCGTCGATCTGGTCTTGCTGTGAGCGGGTGCGAGCGTCGAGGTGTCTGAGTGCGACCTGCTGCGCGACCACGAACATTGGGTAGTTGACGCCGTCTGGGACGACCTTGCCGTTAATCTCGCGGTAGATGACCCACGGGTACAGGCCCGCGTCATGCAGGTCTTCCGCGAAAAACCCGTACTCCCACGCCGCGTCGTCGCCGAGTTCCTCGACCTGCTCGATGTAGCGGAAAATCCACGACATGACGCCCATCACTGCGTCGGGGTCGACGTCGGCGATACTCCAGTCCTGCTTGTATCGCCGTGACGATGAAGCCGTCCCGAGCCGACCGGTCGCCGACTCGAGCCACGCCGCCACGCGGGTGCCCGTGATATTGAACCCCGGCGCGGCAGTCGCGTAGAGGTTCACGCCTCGGAGCGCTGAGCCAGCCGAGACGTCGCCTGTGGCGCTGACGTTCCCGGTCGCGTTGACGCCGGCGGGCGGGTTCGCGATCCGGTTGTCGACCTGCGATTTCGTGTACGCCTGGTTGGCGATGTAGTCGTCCAGCTGCGCCTGGATATCGTCGATCAGCGCGGACAGCTTCGACACGGACTGATATCTCTGCGTGCCGGACGGAGACTCCAACTCGCCGACCTTCTTCTTCAGACTCTGAAGCTCGCGAATTAGTTCGCCGAGGTCACCTCCTGGCGCGGGAGCGGGGTCCATCGAGGGCACCTCCTAGGCGTCGTAGTTCTCACCGCAGGTGATCGTGACCCATTCGTCGAAGCCGCCGGAGAGGCCAGCGATCCTCCGCTTATAGGTGCCGGGTGGGATGTACCCACCCGACACCTTCGTGTCCTTGGTGACGACCACCTCGATCAGCGATCCCGGGCCGTACTCGAACGGGTATGGTGAGCGATCGGCGCGCACCTTGAACGACCAGAACTCCCACGGTTTCGCGGCCGTGCGAAGGGTCTCGGCGTTAGCCGAGTCGACGGTCGTGGGTTCGGACGTGTTCGACGAGACGTCTGAGTCCAACTCGAGGAGCGGATAGCCGTGATCGATGAGCACGGGATCGTAGAGCGAGCGTACGAGTGCGGTGTCGTTCGAGCGGCCGCCCTGCCCCCAGGCGAGCGAGCCCATGAGAGCGGGGTTCGTCTGCACCTTCACCGCCGACCCCTGACGGAGTTCCCAGGTGAACACGTCTCGCCCCTGCAGTCGCGGCTGCTCCTGCGTGCCGGTCTGGAACCGCCAGCGGAACCGGTTGTCGCCGTCCCATTCCAAGCCGAGACGGATGTCCGGCCCATTCTCCGCCTTCGACAGATCCGTCCATGCTGCGTCGACGTTCTTGCGATCGATCGCGGGGTACGTCCTCGTGTGCGTCCCCGCGCGATCCTCCGGCCAGATGATCGGGAGATCCGAAGCACCTGGCCACAAGCACGCCTGCACGCCGATCTTCTTCGCGATCGTGCCGAGGTCGTACCCCGACCAGGTCGAGTCGAGCGACGTGTCGAGTTCCCCGTTCGGCAGGGTCAGCGGCTGAGTGAGCGCCTCAGGCGGGAGCACGGATCGGCGCGTGAACAGGATGCGGCCGCCGCGGGCGACGACACGCAGGGTGCCCTTGTCGTCGTCGAAGTCGTGCGGCATGATCGGCCCACCGAGAAGGCGACCGTTCACCTCGAGGGCGATCGAGTGCTTCCAGGCGGCGCCGAGGTTTCGCCAGTCTCGCCCACCTTCGGTCTTCGAGTTCAGATCGAACGTGGGCGTCACCGTCTCGGACTGGTTCGCGTTCTCTGACCACGTCACATCCGAGGGCTTGACCTCGCCGAGCAACGCTCCGCCACGAGTCTCAAAGACGTACGCTTTCACCACCATCCTGGCCGCACCCGTCCTCTCAGCTTCGGGGAGCCGACAGCATCGGTTACGTCGAACTGATACGTCCGAGACTCCCCCGCCGGTACGAGCTCCCACTCGCGCCAGCGCAGCCACCGTGAGATATCCGACTGGCCGTCGATACTCGCGGAGTTCTCCGTCGTGTCGATCACCGCGACGGACCCATCAGGAACGAGACGGTCCAGCCCGATCCGGGCGCCCGTCTCCACGCAGGTGATGAGCGCGGTACCGAACCCGCCAACGGCTTGGAACTCCGGTGCCGACGGTGCTTTGCCCGTGTTCGTCAGCGTAATCCGGCCGTCCGAACCACTCCCCGGCCAGACGAGGGGCCAGACCGCCGGCCACACGCGCCCGGTCCCGGATGTCGGCGGGTCGGTCTCCACCCACGGCACATCCTCAGACAGGCCGTAACGGCGAGGGTCCGCGGCGATCAGGTCGATCGCCACAGTCGCGAGCGTCCGGTTCCGGCGATCCTGCGGCGTCGCCGCGGCCACCCGCACCCGGCGGGAGCTTCTGCGTCCGGAGTCTGTCTCGACGATCATCTCGATCGGTGCCTCCGCGCCGATCGAGGAGAGCTCGTCGACGAAGTCCTCGGCGGTGTCCTGCGTCTGGGCAACCGCTCTCGCGATGAAAGAGATCGCGCGTTGCGTGCGGAGCGACCGCTCGGGCTCGAACGCGCCGTGCTCCTGCGCTCGCTCGGTGGAGGGGATCTTGTCGTCGGTGAGCCCTCGCCATCCGGCGAGGTCGCTGAACTCCCACACGCCCTCGGGCGGTGTGGGCCAGGGGCGGGCACCCAGGAACGGCAGTTCCCGCGCACCCGCCCGAAGGATGATCTTGCTCATATCGAGCGCACCGCCTCCGTAATGCCGCGCCCCAGTTGCCGCGCGGCGAGCGTGGCGTCCGGGTGCTGAATGGTGACGTCCTGGTTCACGACGATCGACTGACCGCCGCCACCGCCTGTCGAGTCGGGCGTGCTGCTCGATCCGAAGGGCGATCCCGGCATCCTCCGCAGACCCTCCAACAGGAGCGCCCAGGATCGCGCAGAGCCGTCGAGCGGGGCAAAGAGTTCGGGCACATCCGACCGGTCGCCGACCACACGCCAGGTGCTCGCGGGGACCATCTGCGCGAGCGACGACATCGGCGTCAGCCCGGGCAGGCCGCCGTCTGCCATGAACTCGAGCACGCTTCCGCGGGCCTGTGCCGTGACCACCTGGCCGCCGGGGAGCTTGAATCCGGACCCGTCAGCGAACACCTTGAGGGTGATCTTCTTGCCGCTGCTGGTCTCGATCAGCTTGTCGACCGTCCACGTCGCGGGCGTCGCGTCGGCGTAGATCACCGTGCTCCCATCGGGGAGCGTGACGATCCGGTTCGCGAGGTTCTCGATCTTCTGCTGCTCGCTCTCCGCATTCGACGCGTAATACGTCGATGCTTCCTCGGGCGTCTGCAGGACGGTGTCGATGAGCGCCTGAGCCTGCTCCTGCGTGAGTCCCATCGCGGTCAGCTGCCCCATGAGTGCGGTGACAGTGGCGTCGTAGCGACCGCGAAGGTTTTCCTGAGACTCTCCCGCCTCGGTCGCCGCGTCGTACTCGTCGCGGAGCGCCTGCGCTGATGCCTCGAGTTGCCGTTGCAGGTCGCCGCTCGCGCGAACGCTCCCATCCTGCTGCGTGCTGAATTCGCTCAGCAGCGCCGCCCCTGTGTCGGCCGCGAACCCCACCTTCGACACGGCGTCTGCCGTGCGTAAGGCCGCATCGTTGACGTAGCCGAGCGCGATCTGTCCCTCGGCGAAACCGTTGAACTTGTCCCGCATTCCCTCGAGCTTGTCGGCGACGTCGTCCGTGGTTCCCTCGAAATCGCGCATCCCATTGATGAACCCCTCGAGATCCGACGTGTCGGCGAACGGGTTCATGACCTTGATGATGTGCTTGAGTCCCTCGACTATGTCGGCAAGAGGACCGGAGACGAAGGAGCCGAAGGACTCCGTCGCCGTGATGCCGAAGTCGATCGCGCCGTTCACGAGGTCCGAGAAGAACTGCAGCACGGGGCCGCGGTTCTGGGAGACCCAGTCGGCGAAGTCGCCGAGCGGCTCCGCGAATGCCCCCGCAAGGGCACCCTTGATGCCGTCAGCCGCGACCTCGATGTTGCGCTGCGCCTGCTCGATCTTGGACGCGTCGTTGCCCGCCAGCGTGTCGAACATCTTCTGTGCCGCCCCGGTCACGCCGCCCAGCTGCTCGACAGCGGTGGAGAGATCCATTGAGAACAGCGCTTCCCCGAGGTCCTCCGCCTGAGTGCCGAACAGCGCGACGGCTGCGGCGTTGCGGAGCACGGGGTCTTCGGTCTCCCGCAGTCGGTCTAGCACGAGATCGAGACCGTCGCGGGCTTCCTGTCCCCCGCGGGCGATCTTCGCTGTCATCTCCTCGGCGTTCAAACCCAGCTGCTCGAAGCCCGTCGCGGAGGCGACCGAGGCGTCGGTCGCGCGGATCTGGAACTCCTTCAGCGCGTCGGCGGCGAGGTCGGAGTTACGCGCGCCGGCGCGCATGCCCTGGTTGATGAGGCCGAGGGCTTCCTCGCCGGAGAGACCGAGTCGCTGGAACAGCGCCGGGTACTCGGTGAGGGTGTCGAGGAGATCCTCGTTCCGGTTCAGCCCGTTGCGAGCACCTGTGGCGATGAGGTCGTACGCGTGCTGTGCGTTCTTCGCGAGTCCGGTGCTGAGCAGCTGGGCGACGGCCTGCGCGGTGGGGCGGACATCTTCCTCGAGGACGTCGGAGATCCCGGCGAGTCCCTGCACGACGAGTTGCGCGTCGCGGGTCGTGGCGGACGGGTCGAGGATGCGGAACTGCAGTGCGAGACGGGTCGCGTCCATGTTGGATTCGATCGACTCGCCGAAGTTGTTCGCGTACGCCTCGCCGGCGGCGCGGCTGATGCGGAGCGCGTCGGCCTCGCTGATTCCGGTGAGCGCCTGCAGGTTGTCGGTGCGCTTCTCGACGGCGAGGCCGTCGTCGATTGCGCCCTTGATGGCCTTGCCGATGGCGACGCCTGCGAGGATGATTCCGCCGGCGATCGGGATCGCGGAGAGTGCGTCGACGAGAGTCGACTCGATCTCGCCGCCGACGACCGCGCCAACCTTCTCGCCCGCGCCACGGGTCGCGGCGTCGAGTCCCTGGGAGAGCGATCGTCCGCCCTCGGAGCCGGTCTCTTCGGTCTTCTTCTTGAACAGGGAGAGGAAGCGCTTCAGGCCGGCCTCGGCGGGTGCTTCGTTGACCTCGATGTCGACCTTGCTGCGTGCCTGCTTCAGCCCGTCCAACTGGCGTTCGAAGCGCTGCAGGGACGCCTCGGCGCGGCGCACGTCGGCCGTGACATCGAGGCCACCCTCAGCGCGGATTCGGAGATCCTCGAGGCGGTTCTTCGTGCGCTCGATGCCGCTCTCGGCGCGAGTGATGTCGGCGTCGAGCTTGACGACGGCGCGCTCGGAGACAAGCTTCTTGGCCGCCCTCTCGACACGGTCCATGTCGTCGAGCACCGGCTTCGGGTCACCCTTGACCTTGACCGGGTTGGACTCGATCTTCTTGCCGACCGCGATGACCTGCTTCTCGGCCTTGTCCACATCCTGCGTGTTCGCGGTGAACAGAACCTCGAGGTCAGCGACTACGTGCTTCGCCATCGGTATCCCTTCGCAGTGCGGCGCGGAGCCGGGTGTCGGAGTCGATCAGCGAGAAGATCAGAGCGCGCACGCCCATCCACGGGCGGGCGCGCGTCTTGGCGTCGTAGATGTCGACGCCGCGCTCCATGAGTTCGGCGACGACGATGCGCCAGTTCGACACGATGGCGAGCCAGGATGTGTCGAGCTTCGGGCCAGAGACGACCGGGGTGACGGCGTGCGGCTTGAGCTCCTCGGGAACCTGCCGGTATCGCGGATACCAGCCGTCCTCGTTGGGTTCGCCGATGCCGTAGGGTGCCCAGTCCTCGGCCGTCTCTAGGCTTTTGGGGCCGGTCCCTCCGCCTCCTCGGCGTCGGGCTGCTCGCGTCCCCACAGCAGCAGGGCGAGACCGTCGGCGTAGTCCCGGCCGCGGGTCCAGTAGAAGACGCTGTAATAGGCGGCGCGTCCGATGGTCTCGGGGTGTACGCCGGCGTCGACCATCTCCTGATAAGTCGAGCCGAGTGCGGGGTGCTCGTCGGTCGTGATCGTGTCGAGTACCTCCTGCACACCGGCGGGGATCGGCCCGTCGACGATGCCGAGGTTCACTTCGCCGCGCACCGCGCAGGCGAGCAGCTTGGTCGCGTCGCCGACGCTCGGCGGCTGCACGACGAAGACGCGCGGTTCCCCGTTGCGGGTGGGAAGCGGCGGGAGGGTCAGCGGGGGGATCGCCCAGTCGGCGAAGTCGGATGCGGTGGCCATGATCGGTGCCCTCTCGTCGACGGTGGATGTGTGGACCACAGGCCCGGGCGCGTGAGAGCGTCCGGGCCTGCGGGACGGGTCAGGCGCCGCGCGTGTACGCGAACGCCGGCGAGGTGCCGACCGGTGTGACGACGGTGACGTTCACCGAACCGGCGGAACCCGTCGGTACGGTGGCAACGATGGTCGCTTCGGAGATGACGGTGAACGCCGTCGCGCTGGTAGCACCGAACTTCACATCGGTCGCGCCGAGGAAGCCTGCACCGGTGATCGTGATCAGCTTCGTCGCCACCTGACCCGAGGGGCTGATCGCCGAGATCGCGGGCGGGATGGTCGCGCCGCCGACGTACGGGTTCGCGATCGGCGTGTACGCGCCCTTGCCTGCGAGGCTGACCGCGAAGACGTCGATCTCCGCGTTGCCCGTGTTCTGGCGGGAGAGCTCGACGGTCGCCAGCACGCGGCCTGCATCCGTCGGGTGCGGTGCGCCGGACTTGGGCTTGTGGTAGAACCGGCCGTCGATGACGGCCTGCTCGCGGTCACGGCGCGACGCGTTGACGAGCGCCTCGACCTCGGGCAGATACAGGCCCGTGGTCTGGGAGCGGTTCGCCTGCACCGTGAACGCACCTGCGAAGCCGCGCCCGGAGACGTCCTCGTTCGGCGCACCCTGGTCGTCGTACGTGGCCGTGTCCTGGGTGACCTTGGGGAAGGTCGGCGCCCAGCCCGACATGCGCCGGACCTCCTGCCAGATCGGCGAGCCGAACGTGCCGAGGTTGATGTCGAAGCCGTATTCGAAGCTCTGACCGAGCGACGTGCCGGCGGGAAGGGGATTGATGCTCATTGCAGAGCCTCCTCATTGTCGAGAGTGATCGTGTAGTTCTCCGCCCGCAGGTCGCGGTCGGAGTCGTCGGCTCCCTGGTCCGACATGGATTCGCGGCGGATGCCGAGAATCCCTCCCTCGCGGGAGAGCTTGTCGAAGCGGGTGAACACGGCATCCGCGATGTCGTCCGCCGAGCCGCGAACACCGCGGGCACCGCGCACCCAGATCTGCGCCTTGCGCGCCTTGAGGTCGTCGTCGTCGCTGCCTCCGTAGAGGCGGACACCGACAGCACGGTCGGGTGCATCGTCGATCGCGCCGAAGAACACGGCGACCTCAGCGCCGGTATACGGGGTCGTGGGGTTCCAGGCGAAGTCGTCGATCGCGCCGAGGATCTCGCACAGGCGCGTCTTGAGTTCGGAGTCCTTCACCCGAGCGCCTCCCTCACGACCTTTGCGACCTCGGCGGCGATGTCGATCTCGTCGGAGGCCGTCTCGAGGAACTTCGCCCCACCGCCGTCGGCGTGCACCCAGTCGAGGTGCTCGTGCTGGAACACGGCATGCGGGGCGGTGTAGCGGATTGTGACGCTGAGGTCGTCGACGACGACCTTCCCGGACTTGATGAGGTCGCCGTCGTCGCGGGGCGCGAGCTCGTTCGACCTTTTGAGAACCTTGCGCGCGGTCTGCTTCATCGCATCCTGCGCGGCCTTCTCGACGGGCGAGAGGATCGGCTTGATCTCGGCCATCGCGGAGACCTCCTACTTCAGCCAGAGCACGATGTGCGACGGGAGCGGCGGGTCGTCCTCGACGATCTCCGCCTTCAGCACCTCGGATGCTCGGGCGTTCGGGCGTCCGGGTCGCACGGTCACGAGAGAGCCGACCGGGACGTCGGCGCTGATGGAGACTGTGACGCGCGAGGAGGAGACCGTCTCGACGCCCTGTGCGTCGCGGATGCGTTCGGTCTTGTCGAGCACCTCGGCGGCGAGTTCGACGGAGTCGGCATACTGCTTTCCTCGCCCCCCGGTGCCCTGGAAGGCGCGCGCGGTGACCGTGTGCGGGAACCAGAAGTGGTCGCCCCAGCCGCCGTTCACGCGTAGTCCCGTTCGGGCCAGACGCGCGCGAACGGGCGATCGGTCGGGAAGCTGCCGAGCGGCGCACCCGGTGCGACGTCGCCGCTCGCCGAGCACAGGGAGCGGAGGCTTGAGCGGGCGTCGTCGTCGAATGCGGACTTGATCTGGGCGAGCGTGATCGATGACCCGTTGCGGCTCATCGCGAGAGTGCGCCGGGAGCCGGTGGCGGGAAGCTCGCCGAGCACCCCCTTGAGGACGGCGATGGCGTCCTTCTTCTGCTCCGAGTCGTCGGAGAAGGAGTCGATACAGGGGGCGATGTCCCGTGCCAGGACGAGAACCCGTCGTGCGGTGTCCTCGTCGCCGCCGAGATCGTTCGGTGTGATCGGCATGGTTCATCGCCCCCTGTTCGGTTACTTCTGCGCCTTGGCGGCCGCCTCGGCCTTCGCCTTCGCTTCCGCGTCAGCCTTGGCCTTCGCGTCGGCGTCAGCCTTCGCCTTCGCTTCCGCGTCAGCCTTGGCCTTCGCGTCGGCGTCAGCCTTCGCCTTCGCTTCCGCGTCAGCCTTGGCCTTCGCGTCGGCGTCGGCCTTCGCCTTCGCTTCCGCGTCAGCCTTGGCCTTCGCGTCGGCGTCGGCCTTGGCCGCGGCATCTGCGTCGGCGGTGGTGTCGGACGCGTCGGCGACGGACTCGATGAGTCCCTCGTCGACGAGCCACTCGAGGGTCTCCTCGGCGACGCCGTCCGGGAGGATGGCGCCGGTCTCGAGGAAGTGGGCGCGGACGCCGGCGATCACCTGGATCGCGGGCGCGGTGACGATGTGCGTCATCAGAGCCCCGTTCCCGTGATCTTCGCCGCGGCGAGCGGGTTGGTCACGATCGGCACATCGGCCTTGCGGACCTGGATGCGCGTGGAGTCGTTCTTCTCGCGGAAGCGAGCGACCTCGACGTTCGACTTGTTCTGGGAGTTGATCGTCGCCAGGGCGACGTACTCCTCCGAGGGGATGTCCTCGTGACCGATGCCGCCGAGGTGGTCGGCGTCGACGATGAGCGGCTGCCATCCGCCCGGGAGGTCGGAGGAGGTCACCCAGTCGAGACCGAGGATGTTCGGGAACGCGCCTGCGAGGATCGGGTTCCCGGCCTCGCGCGGCAGCAGCGGCAGGAGGATCGGTGCGACAGCTGCCCACTGAAGGTCAGTGAGCACCATGCTCGTCGCACGATAGCCGCGGTGCGCGCCCTTGATCTGCGCCTTGCCGACCTCGACGTTGGCGACGATGGTGTTCGCCGCCGTCCACGCGCCTCCGCCGACGGTCTGGCTGACCGCCGAGAGGATGAGGGACAGCGACGCCGCGTCGAACTGCGACACGAGGTCGTTGGCGAGCAGCTGGATCGCGCGCTCGATCGGGTCCATCTGAAGGCGGCCGACGGTCTCGTCCGCGATCTCCGAGCCGAGACCCTTCTTGATCGCGGCGACCAGGAGCGCCGCATCCGCCGGGAGCGCGGTGAGCGGGTACTCGCCGCCGGGGGCGATGGTCTCGGCGGTGGCACCCGAGGAGGTGGCCTCGTCGGGCGTGTAGGACACCGCGCCGCCCTGCATCTTGTACTTCCCGCGGAGCAGGTAGTGCGAGAGGAAGTTGTGATCGGCGAGGATCTCGTCGAAGCGGCGGGCGATCTGGGTCGGCGACTTCAGGAACGCGAGCGCCTGAGCGGTCGAGACGTTGGCTGCGAGCGTGGACCCGGGGATCGGGTAGTTGATCATGATGTGCGATCTCCTTGTCTCAGGCCCGAAGAACCTGGATGGTCTGGTTCGCGGCGGTCGCCGCGGTGAGTGCGACGCCGAGCACGCGACCGGTGTTCGCGGTCTGCGCCTTGCCCGCGGCTGCGGCCTCGACGGACGCGCCGGCGGTGATGGCCGCGGCGGCGGTCACCGTGTCGACAGGGCCGGCGAGGTGGACGACGACCGGGTCGCCGATCGCGGCGTCGTGCCCCGCGGTGCCGATCGCCTTCGTCGAGGCGGCGCCGGCGACGCCGACCGAGCGGTTGCCGGTGACCTCGACGACCTGGCCGCCGGTGATGGCGGTGGTTGCGGTGAAGGTCACCGCGAGTCCGGGCTTGAACGTGAGCAGGTGGTCGCTCATGATCAGGCTCCCTTCTGGCCGTAAATGGCCGAGTAGTTGGAGTCGTCCGCGGTGGCGTGCACCTCGCCGTGTCCGATCTCCTCGACGGGGATGGTGTTCGCGGGGAACGAGTCGAGCAGCTTGGAGATGCCGTCCTCGTCGTTTTCCAGCTGCGCGCGCCAGCCGTCGGCGGACGACGGGGCGATGCGGCCGGAATCGAGGGCCGCCTTGACGATGCCGTCGCGGCGGTCGCTGATCTGCTGCTCGCGGGCGGCGCGGCCGGCGGCGGCGTCATCGACGAGCTTCTTGTGCTGGGCGGCGTCCATCACGACCGCGCCTGCGGGCACGACGTTGTGGACGGGGGCGTCGGCCTGCTCCGTGAGCACCTCGTCGAGAGCGGCCTTGACCGTCTCTTCGGATGCCTCGGCCTCGGGCACGCCGAGCCGATCACGGACATAGGCCAGGAAGGTGTCACTCATGTCGAGCGTCTCCGTTTCTCTGGTGGTACCCGGCTCGGTCGAGCTCGGGAGCTTGGTGGGCGCGGCCGCGCCGGTGGGGTGCCAGCCGAGGCGGGCGCGGGCGGCTTCGAAGATGTCGTCAACCTCGTCGCCCTCGGCGGGGACGAGAACGAGATCCGGCTCCTCCGCGCCCGGGGTGAGCGTCTCGCCGGCGTCCTTGACGACGGCGACCCGGTCGGCGAGACCGGCGGCGACGGCCTCCTGCGCCGTGTACCAGGTCTCGGCGGCGAGCAGCTCGCCCCAGGCAGACTCGCCGGCCTTGTCGCGGTAGATCGTGATGATCGATTCCTCGACGCTGTCGAGCACCTCGGCGGTCTTGCGCAGGTCTGCGGCGTTCCCGTAGTCCCACGTCAGCGGCGAGTGGATCATCATCTGTGACCCGGGCGACATGACCGTCTCGTCGCATCCGACGGCGAGGAACGACCCGGCGGATGCCGCGATGCCGTCGACGACCGCGGTGACCGAGGCGGTGTGGGCACGGAACATGTTGAGGATCGACATCGCCTCCCACACCTCGCCGCCGGGGCTGTTGATGCGCAGGATGATCTGCGTGACGGAGTCGGGCAGGTTGTCGAGGACGTCGCTGACGTCGCCGGCGCTGATGCCCCACCATCCGCCGTAGCTGTCGATCGGCCCGTACATGCGAATCGTCGCGACGGTGCCGTCGTCTCCGGCCGCGGGCATGGTGATCGCGTCGAAGAACTCGGCCTTGGACTTCGGAGGCGTGGCGCTCCCCCAGTACCGGTTCGGGTTCCGCTTGGTCATGTGTCCTCCTGTGTGGTGCCGGGCGTCGCCTTGAGGTCGGCGTCGCTCTGCGTTGTGCCGTCGGCCGCCTCGTCGGCGTTGGTCGTGTCGGCGACGGGCAGGCCGTAGAGAGTGCGGACGTGCGACTTGAGCGTCCCGTCCGGCTCGAGCACGCCGGCCTCGACGAGCAGCTTGATCGCCTCGGCGGTCGCCGGGTGCTCCGACCCGATCTTCGCCGGGATGATCCGGGGCGCGGGTTCGTTCGGTCCCCAGTTCAGGTCGACGAGATCCTCGATGATGTGCTGCTGTGCGACGTCGGCGATCTGCTGCGCGACGGCGTTGAGGGAGTCCGTGAAGAAGTTCGCGAACGTGGAGCCGAGCGCCCACGATCCCGTCTCGGTGCCGAGGTTGAGGAAGTGGGCCAGCACGGCGCGGGCGATCTGCTCGTCGTGGTAGCGGATCATCGGGTCGGTGTCGGGCGTCTTTCCGCTGACTCCGAGGAGCTCCATCTTCGCGCCGGCAGGGAGGGACGCTCCGGCACTCTCGCCGGCCCGGAAGTTCTTCGCGATCTTCAGGCCGCCCTCACGCTCGGCCTTGTTCCACCGCTCACGGTCTTCGACGCTCGCGGTCGCGGGTGCCTCGGCTCCGGTGTAGACGGGGACGCCGAGGCCGTTGCGTTCGGCGCTGAGCGCCTGGATGCGCAGAAGGCGATCCTTGAGGAGCCAGTTCTTGTAGGCCGTGCGGAGCAGCGAGCGCCCGAGCCAGTTCGCGCCCTCGCGCTCGTTGACGTACGCGACGAGCCTGTCGACCGGGATCGTCACCGCGCCCTTGGACGATCCGACGCCGTGCTGCACGATCGCGACGAGGCCGCCGTCCGCGGCGACCTTGATGTCCTTGATCGTGCGCGGCGGACGCCAGGCGAGCTTACGGATGTGCGCCCGCCCGAACGCGTCGAGGTAGTAGACCTGCTCGAAGTACGAGTGCCCGTGGGGAAGCTCGAGCAACGCGAGGCGCAGGTGCTCGACCCAGGAGAACCGGCCCTTGGTGCGGATCGGCGCTTCGACCGGCTTCCCCTTCACGGGCAGTCCGAGGTCGGTCGCGACGTGCTGGATCACCTCGTCGCGTGCGCCGGCGGGATCGATCATCCAGTCGGCGCGCATGATCGGAAGCACCACAGCGCGGAGCACCGAGCCGACCTGCGAGTCCTCCGACCGCATCCGGTCGTAGACCTCGAGAGACTCGGGCCAGTAGAGGTCCGGGTTCGACTCCCCCGACTCCTCGACGAGCGTCGTCCACGAGAGCAGGCCGCCCGTCTGGTAGCCGAGTTCGGACGAGGCGACAGCCGGAGCCGCCGCCCCGAAGATCCGGTCGGCGATGCGAGTGAGCCAGGACATGGGGAGTCTCCCGTCTAGAAGGCGGCGGTCGCGAAGTTCACGTCGCCGAGTTCCTCGGCGTCGCGCATGACCACTTCGGCGGGCGGCGGGGGCGGTGGGGCC
>NZ_JYJB01000003.1 GCF_000956475.1 Microbacterium hydrocarbonoxydans | reverse complement strand
GGTGGGGGCGGCGTCAGCGCCTCGAGCGCGTACAGCGCGATCGTCTCGGCGCAGATGCCGGCGATGTCCATCGGGACGGACTTCTCGCGCGACCATCCAGTGTTCTCGGCGTAGGTGCGGACAACCGCGCCGGGGATCGCCCGGTCGACGTCCGGCTGCGGGATGAGCGCGATGCCGCGGTCGCGGACGCGGTCGGAGAGCCGGCCGGTCGCGAGCGCGAACGCAGACCAGTCGATCGCGTGGACGATGAACTTCGTCATCTTCCCGTTGACTGGGAACTCGGCATCCTGCAACGGCTTGAGGAAGTCCGTCGCCGGGACGCCCTTCGACTGCACGGCGACCTCGAGGTGCCCGGACGTCTGCGCGAGTTCGATGAGCGCCGGGAGCACCCACGCCCATCCGGGGCGCTTCACGCGGATCGTGACGAACGGGGTGCCGTCCTCGAGCAGCACAGCGGCGGCGAGCCAGGTCGTCCGCCGGTTGTGCGACATGTCGATGCCCCACACGGTGCGGGCACCACGCGGGATCTTCGCGAGGACGTCAGCGGCGGCCTGATGTAGCTGCTTCCAGTCCTCGACCTCGATGAAGTTGTCGACCTTCGCAGTCACCCACTGGCCGAGAACCTCGATACGCTCGACGTTCTTCTCCTTGGCCTCCGCGGCGGCGCGCATAAGACCGGCGATCGTCATGCCGGGGAGGTACCCGGCAGACGGGTTCGCCTGAGCGAACGCCCGCGGGTCATCGAGGCGGGCATCCTGTTCCGCCGACCACTCGGCGATGAACCACTGCGTCTCCGGATCGTCGACACCCTCGTGCCCGATCTGGCGGACGTCGCGGAGCACCTTCGAGCGCCGGGTGCCGGCGTTCGAGAACGCGACGAGCAGCGAGTCGTACATCGCGTTCGCGGACTTCTCGATCGCCGACCAGCCGTCGTAGTCGTACTGCTCGCGGAGCTCGTCAAGAATCAGGCGGGCGGCGGACTGACCGCGGGCACCGTCGAAGGTGCGCGGCAGGTACGCGGCGCCCATGAGCGTCCGAAGCTCGGTCTCGCCGTTCGTGGTGCGCGGCGGGTAGGTGATCTCCTGCAAGTCGGGGACGCGATCGACCGCGATGCCGATCTTGATGTCATCCGGTGCACCCCAACGGCGCACCTGCTTCCACGGCTTCATGGCGATGTCGAGCTTCTGCGCGGCACCGACGACGACGAAGTTCTGTTCGGCGATCTGGTTCGGCCAACGGCCCGCGTCGACGTACAGCCAGTACGCGGCGAGCACGGCGGCGATGAGCGTCTTGCCGTTCTGGCGGCCGACGATCACGAGCGCCTTGCGGAAGCGGAGCAGCCCGAACGAGTCGAGCTCGAGCATGTGGATCAGGAGCCACTTCTGCCACGGGAACAGGTGGACCTTCAGCGTCTCCTCGGCGAACTCGATGACCTCGAATCCGCGGGAGGTGCGCGGGGTGAGCTCGCACAGCGGCTTCGTCCACACACGCGGCTCTGTGAACCCGTGCGTGATCTCCACCGCGCCTCCTACCCGGCCTGCGCCTTCTGCCGGAACGCGAGCACCTTGTTCGTCGGCTTCGCCGGCGCAGGCTTGATCGCCGGCCGCCCGGGCGCAGATGCCGCAGGCGCTTCACCCTCGGGCGTCAGGCCCAGGGCGTCGAGGTACTTCAGGAAGCTCGCGATCGAGACGTTGTCGTTCGCGGGCACGGACGGGCGACCACCACGCTCGGCGGCATCCTCGATCGCCCACTCGACGATGACGTCCCACGCGTCGATCTTCTTCGCGAGGGATCGAGCCGCGGCGACGACGGGAGCATGCTTCGCGCGCAGGTGCTTCGCGTTGCGCAGCCCGCGCTCGAGGGCTGCGGTCACGGATTCCTCAGCGAATGCGGTCATCGCGGTCACCTTTCCTCGCGTGCGCGCGTGCGCGACCCCCTATGAGGGTTATCGGGGAGAGAGGAACATCCTCCCGGCGGTGTGCCGCCCTCCCACCTCGAGGCTGGATTTTTCCACGAAGTGGAATCGGAGCCTCGAGGTAGGAGAGCGAAGGGTCAGTCAGGCGCGGTGGGGCCAGGCCCACTGGCCGTCTGCGTCACCCTGACGCGCGGACGTCACCCAGAGCGAGTCGTTGCCATCGAGGATCGCCTGACCATTCACGCCGTCGGGCCACACCCTCACGACGATGAGCGGCACGACATCGCCAGGCATGGGCACGTTCCCCCGACGGTGTGTCGGATCGGTCGCCCTCTCGGCAGTGATGATCGCGACGTCGGCAGGGCGGAGCTTGTAGAGGACGATGCGTCCTGGTGTGATCTGATCCATGCTGGCCTCCTGGCCTATCGGGTTGGACTTGCGAGGATGCGGGCGAGGATCTCCGGCCCGGTGATGAGACCGAGACCGCGGCGTTCGCCCCACACCCGCGTGGGATGCTTCGACGTCTTGGCGAACGGGATACCCGCGCGCTTACGCGCCTTCCGTGCTCGAGTGCTCATGACAGGCGCGTCCCGCGGTCTGTGACCACCTCGGGGCACCCGCTCGCGCTGACAATGGCACGGGCGTCGCGAAGGAACTCCTCGCGACGCCCGTCGTTCATGGCGCGGTAGGCATCCTCGGACACGAGGACGATGTCGGCACTCAGGCCCCGGAGGTTCGATGCCGCCGAGTGGAAGACGATGCGCCCGCGACCGCCGAGGTCGACGCGCTCCTCGCCGTTCCGCCTGCACACGCGGAACCCCGGCCACGCGCTGATGTCCGGGTGCTCGACGAAGCAGCGGATCGCGTCACCGATCTCCCATCGCCGCTCGGTGAGTACGATGACGCGCTTGCCCTTCGCGGCCTCGACGAACAGGCCGGCGGCCTCGAAGCGGTTCATCGCGCTCCCCCGCAGGTCGACGAGGCGATGTGGTTGTCGCCCTCACCGTGCTCGATGCGCAGGTTCGGATCGTTCGATGCGAGCTTGGCTCCGCAGTCCGAGCACGTCGCGATGTGCGCGGCGGTGACCTGTGCGGTCGGGAGCGACTCGAGCAGGTCGTCGGCGGCGCGCAGGAGTGCGGACGTGGCGGCGGCCTTGATCGCGTCGACGGGCGCGGCGTGGAACGTGACCAGACCGTGCCCCTCGTCCTCGAGCACCACGGGCACGGTGAAGTTCGCGACGACGGCGGGCATGCCGTCGCCGAGGCTGATCGACACCGTCCCGCCGATGGGAACCGCTGCGGTCATGATCACTCCGATCGGGTCTGTCCCGGCTCGCTCAGCCCGCGCGCGAGGTGGGTGCGCCGCGGCGAAGGCGAGCCGGAAGGCTTGGTCATCCCCACCACGCCGGCATGGGGTCGCCGAGGCCACGCTCGGCGTCGCCCTTGCCTCGGCTGCTGTTGCAGTCGAAGTGCGCGTGACGGAAGTTGTCGGGGTCGTTCTGCAGTTCAGGGAAGTCCTCAACCGGGTAGTAGTGATCGAGGGTGTGCGAGTCGGTCGTCGTTCCCGGCGCCTGCTCGTAGTCGATGCGGAGCGTGCAGATCCAGCACACCGAGAGGTGACGGGTCGCAGGGTCGGCGTCGAGGATCTTGCCCGACTCGTAGAACTCCGTGCGCTGGCGTTGAGCTTCTCGGGTGTGGACGCGCTTGCTCAACGCCTCCCCCTGTCGTGAGTCCGTACCGGTCGATAGAGTTCCGGCATGAGTCTGAAGTTCCGGGATTGCCGCGAGTGTGGTGAGTCTCACGCTCTTCGCCCGGATGGTCGCATGTCCATCCACACGACGAACTCCGGCGCCCGGTGCACCGAACCGACGGCCCAAGCCGCGGCGGAATCCGGCAAGGCTTTGCGGCCTTCGCGGACCGTTTCGCTCACACCACGCGCGGACGAGGATGATCCCGAGCTTCAGGCAGCGTTCGACGCATCCAATGCGCGGCGCCGCAAGGTTGACGATCGTGAACCAGGGCGACCAGACCGCAGAATCTACGCGACTACCGGCGTGAGGACAGTGCGCGGCGGTGTGCCAGGAGGCGGCAAGCGCCGCTGAGACCGTGCCCCGCCGCGCATCACCGCATCAGTGTGCGCATCATGCGACTTTCTCCGGCTGCTCTCTCTACGCTGACCCGTGGGTCACGTGAGGTCATGGCAGCGACGTCGCTCTGCAGCGGGATGTGAGCGCGTGGCGGCGGGGGCACAGCTGAACGAAAGAAGCCCCGCCGGATCGGCAGGGCTTCGGTCACAGTTCAAGTGCAAGCACAGCTTAACACGTTGAGATCGTCACACGGTGATCTATCGTTTGGAGCCTGGCAGCCCTCCTGAAACGGTCTTGCCTGGTGCAGCCCGATCACCGATGACGCTCGTAGAACGGCGCTCGCTAGCCGCGACTGGCGAGAGTGTCCGCTTCAACAGCGCTCGCGCCTCGACGGACTCGGGCTCGTCGTAGCGGTCGTACGGCACGGCCGCGAGCCCATCTGCGAACCATCCGATGGCGAGAAGCGATCCCGAGCACCGCACGCCGCCCCGTTGCGCATGATTCGGGATGCGGAAGCGCTCGTTCACCTTCATTGCTCGCCCACACACCGGGCACGGGAACTTCTCAAGGAGCCGCGCGATCTCCGCAACCACGGCACGATGCTTTTTGGCGAGCGCGAGCCGGAGCTTGTGCTCAGCGGCTGCGCGCTGTCGGTGCTCACGACCCATGAGGAGATCCTAGGTCCTCGGCCCCCGGGTGTCTCTGCTCAGACTCAGTCTGGTTCTGCACCAGCCCACTCATCTGCTTCTCGCTCAACCGCTCACGCGTAGCGAGCAGCTCATTGCGCCGGAACATGCGCGTCCGGATGCCAGCGATCACGAAGGTGCCCGCAACCTCGATCTCCTCGCGCTTGATCCATCGGCGCAGCGTCGAATCGCTGCCCGCGATGCGCACGGCATCCGCCCACCCGACGATCGGGTCGCCCCACTCCGGGATCGGCACCGCCTGATCGCGCACAGGGTCGAGGTGATCCTCGGGCGACCATGCGGGCTCGCCCTTCGTGCGACGCTCGACACCCCACTTCGCCATCGCATCAGCGACCGACCATGCCTGACGCTCCCCCTCGACCTCCGGGTGCACGTCGAGCACCACGGCGCCCAGCCACGTGATCACGTCATGGTCGTTCGAGTATTCCGACAGGGTCACGTACCACCACGAGTCGAGCTGCTCGAGCGCAGTGATCGCATCCAGATAGTCCGCATCCACCGGGGCCGGCGGCTCCACCGACGACGACCGACCGCCCGGCGCCTTGTCCGTCGGCGTCGCCTTCATCGGATCAGCCAGAGACCGCACCCGGGCTAGGAGATCCGGACCGTCGGCGAGCAGCGCACGCATCCGACCGAAGCACCGATCGCAGATCAGCGAACCGTCCCGGCACTCGCGCGGGGCGCATCCCCAACACGTGCCGCCGTCGTCCCCCCGACCATCGCACGCCGCGAAGTGCACTCCGCGCTGCTTGCACCCTCGGATGCACACGCGGTCATCCATCACGGTTCTCCTCGCTCGTCCAGAACGTGCCGTCCTCCCAGAAGCCGCGACGGATGAGCACTCGCTCCTCGCCACGCTCCGGATGCGTAGCCGTCCACCAGAGCGCCTGCCCGTCGTGGAAGTGGATCTCAACCCCGTCGGCAGACGACTCGTCCGACGCCCAGAGCAGCAGGTAGTCCTGGGGCTCGCCCCACTCGTACTCGATGAACGCCTCGGGGCTGCAGAACGGGCACGGCACATCACGCTCGCGGAAGTCGTCGTCGGCATCGCACAGCCCGATGCCCTGATATCCGTCCGCCCACGTCAGCACCGAGGCGCACACCGTGTCGGGATACGTCGCGCCGAACGCCGACCACGTGAGGTTGCCGGGGCACTCCTCCCGACCTGGCAAGAGCTCGACCTCGTTCTGCTCAGACATCGCGATCCTCCGGGTAGTTGCAGTTCAGGTGGTCATCGAGGGTCCAGCCGAACGGGACGACGTCGCCGCAGCTCGGGCACGTCCGCGACGGCTCGCACCCGCAGGCGCAGTCGACGAACTCGTCCGTGTCATCGGTGAGCGCCTCGTGGAGGCAATTGCCGTGCTTCCCATCCCGACACTCCGGGCACTTCACGCGCGGCGGGTCGGTGCACACGCAGTCGTCGAGCTCGTCGGGATCCTTCGACACCGAGATGATCCCCGAGCCCTTGCAGTGCGCACAGTCGGGGCGCGGCGGGAACTCAGAACGGAGTGTCATCACCGAAGCCCCCTGCCCACTCCCCCGCAGGCGGCTCAGACGTCGCCCACTGCTCCTCGACCGGGGCGGATGCCGCCGGCCGCTGCTGACCATCCGTGCGCGCCGCCCGGGTCACCTGTGCGGTCGCGTAGCGGAGGCTCGGGCCGATCTCGTCGACCTCCAACTCGATCGCCGTGCGCTGCACGCCCTCACGGTCCTGATAGGCACGCTGACGCAGGCGGCCGGTCGCGATGACCCGCATGCCCTTCGTCAGCGAACCGGCGACATGCTCGGCGAACTCACGCCAGCACGAGGCCCGGAGGAACAGGGCGTCGCCGTCCTTCCACTCCTGCGCGGTCCGGTCGAAGCTGCGCGGTGTCGACGCGATCGTGAAGCTCGCCACCGGCAGCCCGTTCTGCGTGAACCGCAGTTCAGGGTCGGCGGTCAGGTTCCCCACGACGGTGATGATCGTCTCGCCTGCCATGGTCAGTTCTCCTCGTGGTTCGTGTAGTCAGGGTGTTGGCCGGCCATGTGGCGGCGCAGATCCTGGAATGAGCGGTTGCAGCACGGGCACACCCCGGCTGCGATCCGGTTCTTGAGCCGGGTGTTCTGGCCCTTCTGCGCGCGCCGCTGATACTCGGTCATCTGCAGTTGGTCCCGGGTATGGGTGAGCGCGCCCTCGGTGAAGCGCAGGCGCTCACGGAGCATCTCGGCCTCGCTCTTCTGCCCATAGTTCATCGAGTGACCCGTCGGGCAGTAGAAGCTCTTGTGGTCATTGCGCCGCGCCTCCACGAACTGCGGCGTGACACCGAAATCCATGTGGCATGCGGGGCACTCGACGATCGTCAACGTGCCGGTGTAGGTCTGCGTGCTCATGCCGTCATCTCCTGTCCCGCGAGCATCCGCTCGCGCTCACCAGCGAGGAACGTCCTCAGCTGCTCCGTCTTCTCCTCGAACGCCCTCGCGAGCGTGTCCTTCACCGGGAGCGCACGGATGCGCTCCCTCAGCACGTGCCGGCGGCGCACTGGGTCGTTCTCGGCATCCTCGATGAACGCCGCGAACCACTCATCCGCGAGACGCCAGTCATCAGAACGTCGAGTCATCCCACACCTCCCCTGCTTCCTGGTTCTGCTCGTACTCGGTCATCTGCTCGCCATAGCGGGCCTCCTGAACCCAGCGATCGTGACGCCGGCGCGCGGTGCCGCAGGGACCGCAGTCCTTGAATCTTCCGGAGGGGTGATCGGGGCATCCGATAGGTGGGGCATCCATAAGCAGCGGTCGTTTCGGCGGCCGTGTCCGGGTCTCCTGCTCCTCCGCCCACGTCGCCCACTGACTCACCCGTTCGCCCTGCTCGGCACGCACCCGCGCACCCGCCCGCTCGCCCGCTCCCCCCACAGCCACGAATGTTCGCGAATGTTCGTGTGGCGGTTCCGGAGCATCCGACGACGCCAGTCGGGCGTCGACGCGCAGCGGGCGCCGCAACGCGATCCACTCCGAGCCCCGCTCCTGATAGATCGTCAGGAAGCCCGAGTCGGCGAGCATCAGCAGATGCTCGATCACGAGATCCGTCGCCGCCTGCCCCGGGTAGATCGCCGCGGCGATCAGCTCCGGCACCAGCTCGCACCGGCCCAGAGGGTCCGTCGCCGTCGTCCACAACCCGACCGCGGTCGGTTTCGCCTCGTGCGGTGCGCGCAGGTACCCCGGCCACCGCATATCCTCCGCGCTGATCCGCCGCTGCACGCTCCTCGTTGACACCCTGATCGCTTCCCTTCGCGAATCCCTCGAACACCAGATCGATCGCGAGCTGTAGGTGCTCGTCGTCGACCTCGAAACACTCCGTCCACCCGCGGCCCTGGAACAGGATCTGGCGGGCCTCGATCTCGGAGCGGAACGCCTGCGGGAACCAGCGCCGCAGGATCCGCAGCGCCTCCGTCTCCCACGACGCGTCCGTGCCCCGCGCGAGAACGACCACCTGGCCGCCCGAGATCGCCATCTCCTGCACGCGGGCGAACCGCCAGGCGCGGCCGACCTTCAGCACGTGACGGCCCTCGCCGCGCTCATCCGCCCAGACGACGACATACGTCATCGCGAACTTCGGCATCGCGCTCATGCGAGCGCCTCCTCGTCCACGAGCAGCTCGCGGATATTCCCGAGGAGCTCCATGACCTCAGCGTTCGTCCACTTCAGGTCAGGTCGGTTGTCTTCGTTCGCATAGACGGTCTGATCGATGAAGCCGATCGTCGCGTCGCGCTGCGCGTCGGCGCGGCCCTTTGACCCGGCCCAGTCGACGACGGATGCCGCGATATCGGCAATGCGGACGACGACGCCGATTGGATGAACATCCTCGTGCTCGACTCCGACACGGTCGGCCTGCCGCTTGATCGCCACGCACAGGTTCACGAGATCGCCGTAGTCGCTCATCGCATGCCTCCGAACAGCGCGTGTGCGCGCCACTTCATCCACTCGTCGCCGTACACCGCGCAACCCATCTCCATCGCGACCGCCGACGAGATCCGCACGCGCAGCATCCCCTCGAACCGGTACCAGGAGAACTCGTGCGGGAAGTACACCGGCACCCGGTCCGGCGAGGTCACCCACTTGCGGACCTTCCAGCCGTAAGCGAGCGCACGGTCCTGCAGCTCGCGCTCGCACGCCTCGTTGCAGACCAAACACAGAGTCAGGCCATCGACCGGCGACGGAACGAGCTTCGACCCGCCCATGCCCACAGCGCGGCGATGCTGGAACGACAGCCCCTCGACCGCCGCGCACGCTGCGCACCGGTAGCCGTCACGCAGGTAGACGCCGCGGCGCGTGGTCTCGGTCGGGCCGGTCATGCTGCCACCTCGCACCCCTGATTAGCCGCCGAATTCGCGCCTAGCGTTGGATCAGCGAGGCGAACCACGCCTCCAACTGAAGGAGTAGGAATGCCCCGATTCATCCGAACACCCGACGCAGGACTCAATGACCAGTCGCACTCTTGGCTGCACTCAGACGGGTCGATCACGCCTGCGACAGACGAAGAGATCGATCGCATCATCGGCGACGAGCCCACGCTCGGCTGATCCGTCCGCCCGGTCACGCCGCCACCGCCAACAGGAACTCAGCGACCGCGTGACCGAGGTCGCGCGCGGCGGGCGGCGTGACCGCGTTCCCGGCCTGCTTGACCTTGTCGCGCTTCGAGCCGAGCAGCAGGTAGTCACTGGCGAAGCCCATACCCGCCTGGATCTCGTGCGGCTCGAGCATCCGGAACCCGGCGTCATCGACGTCGAGGCTGATCGGCTCCGACGGCTCGATGAGCGACTGATGCCCGGCCGTCGTGAGCGCGCGGATCGGCTCGGTCACCGGCGTCGACATCTGCCCCTGATCGCCGCGAGCGGTGTTGTTCCGCATCACGAGCGCGTGGTGGTTGCCCTCCGCGCTGACCGTGTCGATCGGGTGCGATGCCGGCTTCGCGACGCCGTGATTCCGCAGGGGCACCAGCAGCCCGGTCTCGTTGCGTGTCGACTGCGTGCGCATCGGGTCGGCGACGGATGCCGCGCTCTTCCCCTCGCGCCCTTCGACGGGGATCAGCAGAGACGCGTGGTTGCCGCCTGCGACCAGCGACGGCAGCGCATCGGACACCGGCCGCGACCGGGAGTCGTCCGCGCCGCTGAGGTTGTTCACGATGAGCGCGTGGTTCGCGCCGTCTGCGACGACCGTCGGGAGCGCCTCGTCGAGCGTCTGGGTGCGCTCGCGCTGTCGGAACTGCGCGAGGAACGCGGGCGGCATCGCCAGCCCGTGCTCGGCGGAGCCCAACTGCACCGGGAGCGGTTCGTCGGTGCCGCCCACGCGCAGGTAGTTCGATCCCGTCGTGACGCCGTCGTACGTATTCCCGGCGGCCTTCGCGATGATCGGCGCCCAGTACCGTTCGATGCCGCGACGGATCCGCTCGCGCGTCTTCTCGGCGAGCGGCTTCGCCCGGTCTCCGATGCGCGGCGCGGGGAGCGACCAGTCGATGATCGACTCAGCGGCGAGCCAGCCCGGCTCGATGACATGGAAGCACTTCGGGCACCGGTAGAGGTACTGCGCCCGGTAGCGGCCCCACTGCTCGGCCTTCTTGAACGCCTGGACCGCCTGCACCTCGCCGTGCTCGGGGCACACCGCCATCGGGCGGGTCCACTTCCCGACGTTCGGGCCGGGCAGATCCTTCGTCGCGAGATCCTCCCGCCACATCACGATGTACATGCGGTCGCGGGACTGCGGCGCGGGGAGGCCGCCGATCTGCGCGTGCATGCTGTTCAGCCAGACGAACTGCATCCGGTAGCCGAGGGACTTCATCGCCATCTGCCACGCCTCGAACTGGTCCCACCGGTACGCGTCGACGACGTTCTCGAGGATGATCGCCATGTACCGGTGGTGCTCAGCGAACCGCGGGATGTCCCACATCGTCGCGCGTGACCGGTTCGCGGCCTCATCCGGGAGCGGGCGGGTGCCGTCGATCTCGAACAGCGCCTGATCCTGCTGACGCTGCCGCTTGATGCCCTTCGCGATCGAGTGGTTCGTGCACTCCGGCGACCCCCAGAGCACGTGAGTGCGCGGGAAGTACGCCGGGTTCACCTGCGAGATGTCCGCCTGCGAGTGATCCGTCTCGGGGTGATTCACCTGGTGCGACTCGATCGCGAGCGCCCAGTGATTCGCCGCGATGACGACGCGGTATCCGGCCTCGACAAGACCGCTGCTCGATCCGCCTGCACCGCAGAACAGGTCGGTGACGGTGAGCCCGTTCCACGGCACCTCCGGGTGCTTGTAGCCCGAGGCTGCATCCACGCTCATGCCGACACCTCCTCGTGCCAGAGGAAGTCTCCGAGAGGCCGGTTTGACCAGACGACCTCGACGACGTCGCGATCGATAGCGTTGTCCGATCTCGCCGAGATCTGGACCTGGTACCAGTCGGCGAACAGCTCGTCGTAGAGCTCGGAGGCGTAGCCTGAGAGCATCACGGTCGCAGCGCACGCGCGCAGCGATCCCGCCATGTCACGGTGGTCGCTCTCTGTCATCTCGTGCGTGTATCGCGCGCCCCGACGTGAGGAATGCACGTAGGGCGGATCGACGTACAGCAGGTTGTCCTCGTGCGCGCCGTACTTGTCGATCACCTCGAGCGCGGGACGGCACTCGAGCGAGACGTTCTGCAACCGCTCCGCGGCGGGAAGGAGCCGGCTCCGGTAGGCGCGCATATAGGTCGAGAACGATCCGTTCGTGCCGCGCGGATCGACGTAGAACCGCCATCCTGTTCGCTTCATCGTCCGCGAGCGTCCCTGAGTGAGAAGCACCCACACCTGACGAGCGAGCTCGAGGTCGGTCTCGCCGTCCAAAGCGGCCGCTCCTTCGAGCTCGGCACGGCTGTGTGGCGTGAACTCGGCGACGTGGAGCAGCTCCTCCGGGCTGTCGCGCAGCACACGCCAGAAAGTCATCAGGCGGCTGTCGAGGTCGTTGACCACTTCGATCTTCGACTCCGGCTTCGCGAGCAGAACCGACAGCGACCCGGCGTAAGGCTCGATGTATCCCATGTGCGAGGGCATCAACGCGACCAGCTGCTCCGCGATCTGCTGCTTCGCACCGAAGTACTGAACCGGCGACTTCATCGGACGTCCTCCTCATCGTTCGACGCGGAGGGCTGAATGACGGCGGTCGCCCGGAGCACACTCGACTCCCAGAAGTCGATGAGCACCGGGCCCGGGCGGCCCGTGGTCTCCGAGACCGTGTACGCGATCGTGGGGGTCTCGGTGTGCGCGGTCTGCAGGGCGCGGGCGTCGGCGATGAAGTCGAGCACCAGCGGCGACGGCTCGCCGACGGGCGCCATGCGGATGCCGTCGACGACGCGCGACGTGCTCGGGTATGCGTCCGCGATCAGCGGGGCGTCGAAGCGGGCCGAGGGTGCGTTGTCGTCGTCCCACTCGCGGTAGATCACCGACACCCAGCCGGCGTGCGGGCTGTCCTCGCGGATCGCGGGGACGGTGAACTCGAGGATCGCGACCGGTTCGATCAGCGAGTCCTTCTTCGGCACGAACGTGCGGACGTTCTTCTTCGCCCAGACGAGCGCGTCGTGCGGGATGACGACGTCGACCGGATCGATCGGCGCGCGCAGCGCGAGGTGCATCTGGTGGATGCGGTACTTGTCGGTGGCCTCGGCGATCGCCGAGAGCCCGTCGGCGGCGAGGTGCGCATGGCAGATGACGCCATACGCCTCGTTCGTCGCGGTCGCGGCGAGGAGTCCCTCGGCGAGCCACCGCATATCGGGCACCGAGATCTTCAGCTCACGGGTGACCGTGAGATCCTCGGCGTTGATCGTGATCGTGCTCATCGGTTCTCTCCTCCCACGCGCTTGGCGATCGACTGCAGCAGGGACACGTCCCGCTCGATCGCCTCGGCGAAGTCCTTCGCGTATTCGAATGCGAGCCAGGCGTCGTCGTGCGCGTCCATGGCGTCGATGAGACGCTGGTCGGTGCCGTACGCGAGCTCGCGGAGTTCGGTCATGGTGTAGCGGGGTCCGTACTCGTCGCGGAGCTTCTTCAGCGCCATGCCGAGTGCGACCTTCTTCGACCGCTCGGCGCGCTGCAGCTTGCGCCGGTAGTCGTCGAGGGCGGCGGGTGCCGAGAGGTTCTTCGCGCGGGCCATGGCGAGCGCACCGGCGATCTGCACCGGTGTCGGCGCCCACTGCGCGAGCAGCTCCTCGTCGAGCATCGCGATGTCCAGGGGGACGATGTCGAACCCGGGCGCGGTGTGCACGACCGTGCCCGTCATCGGGTCGGCGTGGATCGTGTCGTCGGTCATCGCTTCCCGCCCTTCTTGCGTGCGGCCTTGCGGCGCGCGGCACGGTTCCCGGCGGGCGCGAGGAAGTCGTTCGGCTGGGCAGGCTTCGCTTCGGTGCTGCGGATCGCGCCGGTCGCAGTGCGCGGTGCGGGCGCGACATCCGCGCCCGGTTCGTCGACCGGCTCCCAGGCGCCCGCCTCGATCTCGGCGAGCCGGGTCCGCAGGGCACGCTCGCGCGGCACCGTGACCGCGCGGGCCGTCTTCATCTCTGCGTGCAGCTCGTGCACGGCATCCGTGGTCGCGGCCGCCGCGATCTCGGCCTCCCATTCGCGCTGCAGCGCGGGTGCCATGGGCGCGTCGATCTGCTCGTCGGGTTCGCGGCGGTCGCCGATCGCGTCGCGGTAAGCGCGGCGCAGCACAGAGCGGTCGGCGTACGCGCCGAAAAGCTTCGTCGGCTTCGCCATCCACAGCGCACGCCAGGAGTCCTCGGCGGGCAGGGACTCCGCCCACACGACGTAGCGTTCAGTCGGGATGCCGTCGCGGAGCACGGTCGCGCGGGCGATCGCGGGCGGGTGCTCATCGATCCAGAACTTCACCCACGTCTCGCCGTCGGCCGAGAACTCGGTCGGGAGGATCTGCACGGTCGCGCCGGTGCTGATCGCGAGGCGCTCGTACTCGGCGAGGGTCTGCGCGACGTCGTCGATGTTCGGGGTGCTCATGGCTGGTCCTTCACGGGGATGAGTTCGAAGTCGTGGGAGTCGGTGGGCACGACGCGGTACCGGCCGCGCTCGAGGGGCTCGCCGTCGGCGAGGTGCTGGTGCACGTCGCAGTCGAAGAGGTCGCCGGTGAGGCGCTCGACGAGCGGATGCTGCAGGGTGAACGTGTCGCCCTCGGCGCGCACGATGTGATCGTGACCGTCGGTCAGGTCGACGAGCACGGCGATCGCGACCGCCGCGGAGTCCTTCGCGATCGCGGTGCGCTCCGCGGGTGAGATGTACTTCCGGTTCGCGGTGAGGTTCTTCCGCATGCCCTCGGCGAGCAGCGCCTCGATGACGTCGAGCTTGCTCATGACGCTGCACCCTTCGTCGCGGTGATCGTGAGACGCACCTGGTCGCGGTGGTACAGGGCCGCGGCGGCCTTCTCCGCGGCCTTCACCCGGGTGCGCATGTCGACGACCTCGGCGTACGACGCGGGCTCGGCATCCGCCCACGCGGCCTCGTCGAGCACCGGCAGCTTCGTGAGGGCGAACGCGGCCCGCTGACCGGCGCCCTTCGCGCCGCGCTCGTCGGCCTCGTCGAGCGCGTATGCGCGGATGATCTTGTCTGCGGCGGCCTCCGCGGCGGCGGCCGCGGTCTTCATCGCCCGGGCACGCGCCCAGTCAGCGAGGGCGTCGTCGACGTCGGCGGGCAGGTCGTCGATCTCCGGGGCGCCGGCCTCACGCCATGCCATGAACTTCTCCGCCTCGCCGATCAGCACTCCGATGCGGTGCTCGTCACGCGGCACCCACACGAAGCGGGGATCGTCGAGCGTCGGGGTTCCGTCCTCGCCCATGACCTCCCACACGTACAGCCACCAGTTCGTCTCGGTGACGGCCATGCCGATCTGCATCTGGTCGTAGTGCTCGGCGGGGATGTCGTCGCGGCCGCCCCACGTGTGGTCGTGGGACTTCACCTCGACACCGAACGGGCCGTGCGCCATGTCCCATCCGAGACCGTCCGGCGTCGCGAGCAGCCACGTCAGCTCGGGGTGGCCGATGAGCGCGATGTTCGCCGCGCACAGGGCGACGTTCTCCGACGCCCAGTCGATGAGGAAGTCCTCGCGCTCGTGGCCGCGGCGCGTGTGGGCGTTGCCCCGGAACGTCGCGCCGTTGAGCTTGTCGTCGAGGATCCGCAGCTGTGCGCCGCGACCGGCGTGCGCGATCGTGTGCGCCTCGGATGCGGTGACGCCGGCGGCGCGGGCGGCGCGGCCCTCGTCGGAGCCGAGCGAGTCCTCGGCGACGATGCGCAGCGGGCGGTCGATGATCTCGAGCATGGTCAATCCCTCCCAGGGGTGAACGCGGCGACGAAGATCGCCAGGCTGATGAGGACGGCGAGGTCCGCGCCGTTCCAGACGGGTGCGGCGGCGGGGATGCCGCAGGTGATCGCGAGGCCGACGCCCACGAGCAGCAGCACCCACCTCCATGGCGCGAGCGGCCAGATGCCGCGCCGCGCCGGGATCACGCGGATGCTGTCGGTGATGACGCTGACGTGCGTCGATGCCGTGCGCGGTTCGGGAACTTCCACCACATCTGCGGTGTCGTCGGTATCCTGTGTCTGAGGCATGTGCTTGCCTTTCTCTTGATGGGGCGTCCGGTGCAACGGACGCCCCTCTTCTCGTTGTGGGGGTCAGACGAGCGCGCCGAGGCGCACCCGAAGTCGTTCGATGCCGTGGATCGTGACGCGCACCTGCGGGGCATCGAGCACCAGCTCCCCTGTGCGGGGGTGGTGGTGAGACTGCGGCTTCTCCGCGAGATAGCCGGAGTCGACCGCGGACTGCTTCGCCTTCCACTTCCCGGCCGGGCTGCGGAAGATCCAGCCGAGGTCGGCGAGCTGCGCGAACAAGCGCTGGCGGCCGGTCTCGACGCCGGCACGGGCGAGGATCTTCGCAGCATCCGCGACCTCGTAATCCCCCGCGGCCGACGCGAGCTCGTCCCACGCCTCCGCGCGCGGCGTCAGCGCCTCGATCTCCTGATGCGCCTCAGCGATCGCGGTGTTCGCCTCGATCACCGCACGGGCGAGCAGCTGCTCCCGCGTCTCCGGCACGACGTACGAACCAGTGCGGCGGATGCTCGGCAGCACCTCGTGCGTCACCCACCGCTGGAACTGCTTGATCGCATCCCGATACGTCGGGGCCACCCGGCCGGACTGGCGCTGGATGATGACGCGGAACACGCCTCCCTCGGAGATCACGCGCATCATCTGCTCGCCGCCAGGGGTACGCACCAGATGCGTACCCGTCTCGTCCTCGTCGAGCGTGCGCACCATGTCGTGCGCATCGCGATAACCGAGCACCTCGGCGACGTCCGAGGCGACGAACCAGGGCTCGCCGTTGATCACGACAGTGCGGATGTCGCGGCCCTCGTACCGGAACACCTCGAGCGCGCTCATCGATCGCGCCCCACGCCGTCGAGGTGGTCAAGGCGAGACAGCCCGTTCGGGTGATCCTCGCCGATCTCCTGCGCGAGGTTGCCGAACATCGGTCGCCGCTTCGGTGCGTCCGGCGCGGCGGGGGGAACCGCACCGGACGCGGCACCCGGCGCGCCGAAGGAGGTCACACCGGGCGCGGCTCCTACGATCGGGGCAGAGTTCGCATGCGTTGCAGCGCATGCGGCACCGACCGAAGGAGAGACATGAACGCGCTGCCCAGCAACAGCAGCATCACCATCGACGGCATCACCATCACGTCGAACGCATCCGCGATTCTCATCTGGGAGCACGTCATCCGCCGGGCGATCAACGCCGGCCACTCCAAGTGGCTCCGCTTCCGCGACGGAGACGGCAATCGCGGCGTGCTGATCCACGCCAGGTCCGCGGTCTCTTCGTACATCAGCTACGCGGACGCGGTTGTCGATGGCGAGAATTTCCTGAGCGACGATCTTCCCGACTGGAACCTCGCATCCTGGGTCGACGAGTACATCGACCCGACCGATCGCCTGTGGTCGCTCATCCAGTCGATCGGCATTGACCAGCAGATCGCCGCGAGGAAAGCCGCCAGCGAACGCCCGGACTGACATCGGCTCGGTCGGGGCATCCGTCCCCGTGGTGCCCCGACCCGCCATGCCCGATTCCCCAGCGGACTTCCCGGCACCCCATCGACCGGAACCGTCCAGTGCGCGATCGCACAGCATCCACACGATCAACCCGGATACTCCGGCTGCCGTGATCCAGTCCATATGTCCGCCAGCGGTCCACCCGAAAGCGAACGCCGCAACGACCAGTCCAACCCACTTCGCGATGACGACGATGTGCTTCATGACTGCTCCCTCGTCGTGACGAGCGTCGAGCGCACGTAGGCGTCGACATCTGAGCGGGCGTACACGACCGTCTTCGCTGACGGCTTCGCGTAGCGCGGTCCCTTCCCTGCGTCGCGCATGCGCTGCAACAGCGTGACCGTCATCCCGGGGATGACCTCGCACACCTGAGCTGGCGAGAGCCATTCGGCGGGCGACACCGTGGCTCGGGTCTTCATCGGCGTCACGTTGCTCATGACGCCACCGCCAGAACTTCTCGCGTCGCACGGTTTAGCAGCTCGGTGTAGCTCAGGCCGAGGAACGCCGATGTGATGATCAGTTCCACCGTGTTGAACGGCGTCTCACCGTTCAGGCGGCGTCCCACCGTTCCCTGTGATAGACCAAGCGCTCCGGCGAGATCGGTCGCAGAAAGCCGCTTCCTTGCCAGTTCGGCGCGAACTTCATCCGCGAGGTTTCGTACAACCGCCGCGGCACGCTGCTCGACTGCTTGAATTTCCATGCAGTTAACGTCGCATGAAGATCCATGCACTGTCAACTTTCACAGACAACTTGTGCAAAATTCATGCAGACGACAGAATGGTGCCCGTGTCAGAAATTGAGTTCGCAGAACGGTTCGCCGATGCCCTCGTCTCCGAGATCAAGGCCGAGATGGGGCGACAGTCTCTCTCCTCGCGCGCTCTCGGCCGCCTGATCGGGAAGTCCTCCCAGTACATGTCCGACCGCCTCGACGGCGGAAACGTCAAGACCGGACGACGCGTCACACTGAACATCTGGGATCTCGCGGCGATCTCGGGCGCGCTCGGTCTCACTGAGGTGGAGCTCATCAGCCGCGCTGAAGCCGTCGCCAACGGTAGCGACAACGTGATCACCGGAAAGTTCGGTGTCGGTGCTACCACGGAAGATAGGCGAGCGGTCGCGAAGAAGAAGTCGCGCGACCCCGGAGGGGATGAGGGGGACTTCTGATGCAGTCCAAGATTCTGAAGCTGTACGAGATGCTCGATGCTCTCGGCGTGAGCGTGGAGTTCGTCGACCTGCCGCCTGACGATGACGGCGAGTACGACCACGACACACGCGTGCTGAAGGTCCAGCATGATCTGCTATTTCGTCGGTACGTCAGCACTCTCGCGCACGAGACGTGCCACGCCATCTACGGGGATGTGAAATCGAAGTTCGGCCCGGTGAACGCCAAGCAGGAGCGCCGCGCGGACGAGTGGGCGGCTCTGTTCCTGATCGGACTCGACGACTACCGGCGGGAGGAAGGCCGACACGATGGGCATGTCGATGCGATGGCGATCGCGCTCAACGTCACTGTCGACCTCATCGACGCGTTCCGCCGGATCCTGCTGCGCGTCGGAGACACCGTGTATGTCGCCCCGAAGATGGGCGCCGGCGAGTTCCACGCCCGCGTCGAGGTCGCGTGATGGCGGGTTCCATCACGGCGTACGAGACCGCCGCGGGGAAGCGCTACAGGGTCCGCTACCGCAAGCCCGACAAGTCCCAGACCGACAAGCGCGGATTCCGCACGAAGAAGGAAGCCGAGCTCTTCCTCGCCGACGTCACCATCTCGAAAGCCAAGGGCGAGTACATCGACCCCATCGAGAGCCGCAAGACGCTCGGCGCGTTCGAATCGAAATGGCGGGCCGAGCGACTGGCACCGCTGAAGCCCTCATCCCGGCATGCGATGGACACCGCCTGGCGCGTCCACGTGCAGCCGAAGTGGGGCACACGCACGATCTCGACGATCAAGCAGTCCGAGATCGCCGAGTGGGTCGCCGAGCTCAACAAGACGAAGAAGCCGCAGACCGTCCGACGAATCGTGTTCGTCCTCTCAGGCGTGCTCGCGATCGCCGCGCGCGAGAAGGCGATCCCGCGAAATCCTGCAGCCGGAGTCGCGCTACCCGCAAAACGACCGAAGGCGCCACGGTACCTCTCGCACGCTCAGGTGGCCGCGCTCGTCGAACACGCCGGCGACCATGCTCTCCTGCTCGACTTCCTCGCCTACTCGGGCCTCCGGTGGGGTGAAGCCGTCGCCCTGCGAGTCCGACACCTGAATATGCTGCGAAAGCGCGTCAACGTCGAAGACAACGCCGTGATCGTGAAGGGCGTCTATGAGATTGGCACACCCAAGTCGGGTCAGTCTCGCGTCGTGCCTATGCCTCCGCACCTGGTGAAGCAGATCGCGAAGGCGTGCGAAGGGAAGGGTCCAGACGGTTTCGTGTTCGGCGATGGCATCGTGGCGATGCCGCACCCGCACGCGACCAGCGGGTGGTTCGCGCGCGCCGTGAAAGCTGCGCAGGCCGTCGACAACTCGATCCCGACCGTTACGCCCCACGACCTCCGCCACACGGCAGCGTCCCTCGCGGTGTCGTCGGGCGCGAACGTGAAAGTCGTGCAGCGGATGCTCGGTCATGCGTCCGCTGCGATGACCCTCGACGTCTATGCCGACCTCTTCGACGGAGATCTCGACGCCGTCGCGCAGGCGATGAGCGCCGCACGGAAGGCAGCCATCTCCTAGCAAGTGTGGGCAAAACGTGGGCAGACATAGAGAAGACCCCCGGCGAACCGCTCGAGATGAGCGATCCGCCGGGGGTCTTTCCGTTTCGAGAATTGCGCCTCTGACCAGCTATTTCTAGAAGTCCCAGTCGTCGTCTTCCGTGGCCTCGGCCTTGCCGATCACGTACGACGAGCCCGACCCCGAGAAGAAGTCGTGGTTCTCGTCGGCGTTCGGCGAGAGCGCCGACAGGATCGCCGGGTTCACGTTGGTGACCGTCGACGGGAACATCGCCTCGTAGCCGAGGTTCATCAGAGCCTTGTTGGCGTTGTAGTGCAGGAACTTCTTGACGTCCTCGGTGAGGCCGACGCCGTCGTAGAGGTCCTGCGTGTACTGCACCTCGTTCTCGTACAGTTCGTACAGCAGCGAGAAGGTGTAGTCCTTCAGCTCGTCGCGCTTGGCCTGGTCGAGAGTCTCGAGCCCGCGCTGGAACTTGTAGCCGATGTAGTAGCCGTGCACAGCCTCATCGCGGATGATGAGGCGGATGAGGTCGGCGGTGTTGGTGAGCTTGGCGCGGCTCGACCAGTGCATCGGCAGGTAGAAGCCCGAGTAGAACAGGAAGCTCTCCAGCAGGGTCGAGGCGACCTTGCGCTTGAGCGGCTCGTCTCCGCGGTAGTAGTCCATGACGATCTGAGCCTTCTTCTGAAGGTTCGGGTTCTCCACGGACCAGCGGAACGCCTCGTCGATCTCCTTGGTCGAGCACAGCGTCGAGAAGATCGACGAGTAGCTCTTCGCGTGCACCGACTCCATGAACGCGATGTTCGTGTAGACCGCCTCCTCGTGCGGGGTGATCGCATCGGGGATGAGCGACACGGCGCCGACGGTTCCCTGGATGGTGTCGAGGAGCGTCAGGCCCGTGAACACGCGCATCGTGAGCGTCTGCTCGTCAGGGGTGAGCGTGTTCCACGACTGGATGTCGTTCGACAGCGGCACCTTCTCGGGCAGCCAGAAGTTGTTCACCAGACGGTTCCAGACCTCGAGGTCCTTGTCGTCCTGAATGCGGTTCCAGTTGATCGCCTGCACGCTGTCGACCAGCTTGAGGGGTTCGTGAGGTGTCATTCTTCGTCGTTTCTCGGGGAGGGAAAGGTCACAGCATGCAGGAGACGCACTCGGTCATGTCGGTGCCCTCCAGTGCCAGCTGACGCAGACGGATGTAGTAGATCGTCTTGATGCCCTTGCGCCATGCGTAGATCTGCGCCTTGTTGATGTCGCGCGTGGTGGCGGTGTCCTTGAAGAACAGCGTCAGCGACAGGCCCTGGTCGACGTGCTGCGTCGCCGCGGCATAGGTGTCGATGACCTTCTCGTAGCCGATCTCGTACGCGTCCTGGTAGTACTCCAGGTTGTCGTTCGTCATGAACGCCGCCGGGTAGTAGACGCGGCCGAGCTTGCCTTCCTTGCGGATCTCGATCTTCGACGCGATCGGGTGAATCGACGACGTCGAGTTGTTGATGTACGAGATCGAGCCGGTCGGGGGGACCGCCTGCAGGTTCTGGTTGTAGATGCCGTGCTTCTGGACGGACTCCTTCAGCTCGACCCAGTCGGCCTGCGTCGGGATGAAGTGACCGGCGAACATCTCCTTGACCTTGTCGGTCGCGGGAGCCCACTCCTGCTCGATGTACTTGTCGAAGAACGCACCCGACGCGTAGGTGGAGTCCTCGAAGCCGTCGAAGGCCACTCCGCGCTCGATCGCGAGCTTGTTCGACGCGCGCAGCGCGTGGAACAGCACGGTGTAGAAGTAGATGTTCGTGAAGTCGATGCCCTCTTCGGAGCCGTAGTAGACGTGCTCGCGAGCGAGGTAGCCGTGCAGGTTCATCTGGCCGAGGCCGATCGCGTGCGAGCGGTCGTTGCCGTCCTCGATCGACCGCACCGACGAGATGTGGCTCTGGTTGCTCACCGCGGTGAGTCCGCGGATCGCCGTCTCGACCGTGGCGCCCAGGTTCCCGCCGTCCATCGCCAGCGCGATGTTCATCGAGCCGAGGTTGCAGGAGATGTCCTTGCCGATCTCCTTGTACGAGAGGTCCTCGTTGTACGTGGTCGGCGTGTTCACCTGCAGGATCTCGCTGCAGAGGTTGGACATGTTGATGCGGCCCTTGATCGGGTTGGCCTTGTTCACCGTGTCCTCGAACATGATGTACGGGTAGCCCGACTCGAACTGGATCTCGGCGATGGTCTGGAAGAACTCGCGCGCGTTGATCTTGGTCTTCTTGATGCGCGGGTCGTCGACCATCTCGCGGTACTTCTCGGTGACCGAGATGTCGCCGAACGGCACGCCGTAGACCTTCTCGACGTCGTACGGCGAGAACAGGTACATGTCCTCGTCGTTCTTGGCGAGCTCGAACGTGATGTCAGGCACCACGACGCCCAGCGACAGGGTCTTGATGCGGATCTTCTCGTCGGCGTTCTCGCGCTTGGTATCGAGGAAGCGCATGATGTCGGGGTGGTGGGCGTTGAGGTACACCGCGCCGGCGCCCTGACGCGCACCCAGCTGGTTCGCGTAGCTGAAGCTGTCTTCGAGCAGCTTCATCACGGGGATGATGCCGCTGGACTGGTTCTCGATCTGCTTGATCGGAGCGCCCGACTCGCGGATGTTCGACAGCAGCAGGGCCACGCCGCCGCCGCGCTTGGAGAGCTGCAGGGCGGAGTTGATGCCGCGGGCGATCGACTCCATGTTGTCTTCGATGCGCAGGAGGAAGCAGCTGACGAGCTCGCCGCGCTGCGCCTTGCCTGCGTTGAGGAAGGTCGGCGTCGCGGGCTGGAAGCGACCGGAGATGATCTCGTCGACGAGGTTGATCGCGACCTGCTCATCGCCATCGGCGAGCGCCAGGGCGGTCATCACGACGCGGTCCTCGAAGCGCTCCAGGTAGCGCTTGCCGTCGAAGGTCTTCAGCGTGTAGCTGGTGTAGTACTTGAACGCGCCGAGGAAGGTCTCGAAGCGGAACTTCTTCGAGTACGCCAGGTCGTTGAGCTTCTGGATGAAGTCGAACGAGTACTTCTCGAGGACGGCGCCCTCGTAGTACTCCTTCTCGACGAGGTAGTCCAGGCGCTCCTTGAGCGAGTGGAAGAACACCGTGTTCTGGTTCACGTGCTGCAGGAAGTACTCCCGCGCCGCCCGCTTGTCTGCGTCGAACTGGATCTTGCCGTTCGCGTCGTACAGGTTGAGCATCGCGTTGAGGGCGTGATAATCCATGCCTTCGTACGCGGGGTTCGCCTTGAACGCCACCGTCTCGGTCACTGAAGCTGCCACCGTCTTTCCAATCCGTCGGTCACGCGATCGACATCGTCCTGTGTGCCGAAGATCTCGAGCCGATACAAGTGAGGCACGTGGCACTTGCGGCTGATGATGTCACCGGCGAGACAGAACGACTCGCCGAAGTTGGTGTTGCCCGCGGAGATGACCCCGCGGATGTGACGCCGGTTGTTCTCGTCGTTGAGGAACCGGATCACCTGCTTGGGCACGGCGCCGCGTTCGACACCGCGCCCCTCACCCCCGCCATAGGTGGGAGTGACGAGCACGAAGGGCTCGTCTATGACGAGGGGCCCTTCTTGAGAGTGGAGCGGGATGCGACGGGCGGGAAGCCCGAGCTTCTCGACGAAGCGCGCCGTGTTGCCCGACACGCTCGAGAAGTAGACCAGGAGCGGCGCTGCGGTCGCGACCGCGCTCATAGCTCTCTCCTTGGGTTCCTGAGCCTTCCGAAGGGCCTTAGGCGAGGCGGGAAGCCAGCTCGGCGATCTTGTCGGGACGGAAGCCCGACCAGTGGTCCTCGTCGGTGACGACGACCGGCGCCTGCATGTAGCCCAGCGCCTTGACCTGCTCGAGGGCCGTCGGGTCCTCCGACAGGTCGTGGATCTCGTACTCGATGCCCTTGGCATCCAGCGCACGATAGGTCGCGTTGCACTGAACGCAGGAAGGCTTCGTGTAGACCGTGATCGACATCGTGATTCCCCTCAGATCTCTGGCTCGATCCCTTGATCGAGCGGGTTTCTCCGGCAGACCCCCGCCGGGAGTTCAATACTACATATAGGTACGGACATTGGAAGTGACCACAAGGGGTAGTAGTTACATCCGTGTAGTTTTCCACCGCTCTCCACTGTTACAACACAGGTTCTCCACCGTTTCTTCCACAGGTCGACGGCAGTCGAACCGACCGTCGAAACGCGGAATGACGCGGCTCGGAACACCCCTTCCCTGATCCATCCACAGGGTGCACGCTACGCCCGGCATCCGACATCGGATTTTCTGTGGAATCGCACCTTCGGCGTGTCGCGGCGTGTCGTCCACGAGCCGCCTGGGCGACTGTCGCGGCCTCCCGGTAGCGTGGTCTCGTGGCGGGATACAGAGAGCTTCTTCGCACGCCGGGAGTCGGGCGCATGATCGCCGCACAGCTGACCGCGCGATTCCCCAACGGCATGAGTTCGCTCGCCATCCTGCTGCACGTCGAGCAGCAGACGGGGTCGTACGCCGCAGCCGGTCTCGTGCTGGCCGCGACCAGCGTCGGCCAGGCCGTCGCCGGCCCGCTCACGAGCCGCTGGATGGGCGCCTGGGGCATGCGCCGCGTGCTCACCCTCACCCTCAGCGTGTGCGTGATCGCCGTGCTGGGTCTGGCCCTGCTTCCGCTGACGCTTCCGGGTTACATGGTCCTGGGATGCGTCGCCGGTCTCTCCACTCCCCCGATCCAGGCCGCGGTGCGCACGATCTATCCCAAGCTCGTGAACTCCTCCCAGCTCACTCCGCTCTTCTCGCTCGACGCGTCGCTGCAGGAGATCATCTGGATCCTGGCGCCGGTGCTGATCACTCTGGTCTCCACGCAGATCGGCACGGTGGAGGGTCTGCTGCTGGTGGCGATCATCCTCGTCGCGGGAGGGGCGTGGTTCATCCTCTCCCCGGAGGTCGGCAGGGTCCGCATCCCGCGCAGCCGCAACGCGCTCGGCAAGGTCGTGCTCAAGCCGCCGGTGCTGCTGGCCACCGTGATCGGCTTCCTGCTCATCGGAGCCTGCGCGGCCGTCGAGGTCGGCGTCGTCGCGTCCTTCGAGCACGGCAGCCTCGCGGCAGGCCTCGTGCTCGCTGTCTTCTCAGTAGGCAGCCTCGCCGGCGGCCTGGCGTTCGGGCACATCCCGATCGGGCCGTGGGCGATGGCGCGGCGCCTGGTGATCGTGACGGTGGGCCTCGCCCTGACGATGGTCATGCTGAACGCGTACTGGCTGGGCGGCACGCTCGTGCTCGCCGGCATCGGCATCGCCCCTGCTCTTGCCGTGCTGTTCGCGATCACCTCCGCGAGCGTGAAGTTCAGCGAGACCGCCGAGGCGTTCGGCTGGGCCGGCACAGGGCAGCTCATCGGCGCCGCCGCGGGATCCGCCGTCGCCGGCTTCCTCGTCGACGTCGGCGACTGGCGCGGCGCGTACCTCGCCGCGACCGTCTTCGCAGGCGTCGGACTCATCGTCTCGATCGTGTTCGTCCGGGCGTTCCCCGATCTTCGAGGTCGCGATGCGAGCCCCACGCCCGACACCGAGCCGCTCGCCGTCACCCCGTCATAGGCTGAGCACATGCCTGCGCCGCTCACGCTCCCCCGTCTGTCCTGGGGCGACCCCGCATCCGCTCGCCACGCACTCCTCGTGCACGGCCTCGGCTCCTCAGCCGCACTGATGTGGCGCCTGGGCGACGCACTCGCGAGTGCGGGATGGCATGCGACCGCGATCGACCTGCGCGGCCATGGCGATGCCCCGCGCGCGCTCGACTACACGCTCGCCGCATACGGCGCAGACCTGGCCGCGACCCTTCCCGACGCCGGCGGCACCTGGGATGCGGTGATCGGTCATTCGCTGGGCGGCGCCTCCAGCATCCTCGCGGCAGCCTCCGTCCACGAGTGGACGAAGAAGCTCGTGCTCATCGATCCCGCGATCGTGCTCGAAGGGCGCGACGCGAAGGCGATCCGCAGAAGTCAGCAGCGCGCCTTCGACGACAACCGCCTCGAGGTGATCCGCGAGGAGCATCCGCACTGGCACCCGCAGGACATCGAGCTCAAGGCGGATGCCGTGCACCGCACGAGCCGGTGGGCCGTCGAGCAGACGAGCGCGCAGAACCAGTCGTGGGACGTGCGAGCCGAGGCGGCACGACTCACCGTCCCCACCCATGTGATCGGCGCCGATCCTGCGATCTTCAGCCTGTTCACCGGAGAGACGGCGGCCGAGATCGTCGAGGGCAACCCGCGCATCACGATGAGCGTGGTCGAGGGCGCGGGGCATTCGGTTCACCGCGACCGCCCGGATGAGTCCATCCGTCACCTGCTGGAGGCCCTGTCGTGAGCGATTTCGATCCCGCTCTGTTCCTTCCGGATGAGCTGCTCGGGCGCATCCGCGATCGCGCTCCGGTGCACGACCGAGAGAACACCTTCCCGCAGCAGGACCTCGACGAGCTCCGAGAGGCCGGGTACCTGTCGATCCTGGTTCCGAAGGAGCGCGGAGGGGCGGGACTCGGGCTCGAGCAGGCCGCGATCCTGCAGCAGCGTCTGGCCACGGCCGCACCCGCGACCGCACTGGCCATCAACATGCACCTGGTCTGGACCGGGGTCGCGAAGGTCTTCTCCGACCGCGGCGTTCCCGGCCTGGAGTTCGTGCAGGACGGCGCCGTGGCCGGCGAGGTGTTCGCCTTCGGCATCAGCGAGGGCGGCAATGACCTGGTGCTCTTCGGCAGCGACACCTCGGCTGTGCCGACCGGAGACGGCGGATACGCCTTCACCGGCACCAAGATCTTCACCTCGCTCGCGCCCGTCTGGACGAAGCTCGGTCTGCACGGGCTCGACACGACGAGTGCGGATGCTCCGAAGCTCGTGTTCGCGTTCATCGAGCGGACGGATGCCGTCGTCACGGGTGTCGACTGGGACACGCTCGGCATGAGGGCCACGCAGTCTCGCACCACGCGGCTGAACGGCGCGGTGGCGGAGGCCGCGCACGTCGTGCGCCGGATCGATCCGGGGCCCAATCCCGACCCGATCGTGTTCGGCATCTTCAGCGTGTTCGAGATTCTCCTCGCCTCCGTCTACACGGGCATCGCTCGTCGCGCTCTCGACCTCGCAGTGCAGACCGTCCGCCAGCGCACCTCCAAGAAGACGGGACTCGCATACAGCCAGGACCCCGACATCCGCTGGCGGATCGCCGACATGGCCCTCGCCTATGACGCGCTTCCTCCGCAGATCGCGGCACTCGCGCGCGACGTCGACGATCAGGCCGACAACGGGCCGCGCTGGTTCACGCTGCTCTCCGGCGTCAAGCACCGCGCGATCACGATGGCGAAGCACGTCGTCGACCAGGCCATGCTGACGGCCGGCGGCGGGTCCTACTTCTCGGCCAACGAGCTCTCGCGCCTGTATCGCGACGTGCTCGCGGGCGCCTTCCACCCTTCGGATCCGGAGTCGGCGCACGCGACGGCGGCGAGCGCCTGGCTCGGTCCGCTCGACTCCTGACGGCTGCGCTCGGCCATCACTTCGAGTCGAAGTCGAAGGCCTTCAGCAGTTCGAGCACTGCCTTGTCGCGCTCCTCGCCACCCTCTTCGAACATGTGCGTGACGTGCGTGCGCAGGTGATTCTCCAGCAGGAGCCGGTTCAGAGACTCGAGTGAGCGCTGGATCGCGCGGGACTGCGTGATGATGTCCATGCAGTACTCCTCGTTCTCGATCATCCGCGCGACGCCGCGCATCTGACCCTCGAGGATGCTCGTGCGGTGCAGCGCGCGCTTCTTGATGTCTTCGATCACGATTCCGAGCGTAGTCCCGCGTCGTCGACCGAGCGCCGAACTGCGATACCGCGCGTCATGGCCGGCTGCTCTTGGCGATCCCGGCGCTTCTCTCGTCTACATCGTTGGAGAATATCTCTTGCCCCATTGTTCTACATCGTTGTAGATTCGCTGTGACGGCTCGATGTCGAGCCGCGATCTCCGTCCGATGTCGAACAGGAGCACCATGCCCCGCACGGCCCGCATCTCGATCGCCCTGGCAGCAGCCGCAGCACTGACCATGGGATGCCTGACAGCATCCCCCGCCTGGGCGAAGCCCCCGTCCTCCGCACCCGCACCGCCCGACTTCAACGACGTCTCGGTGCACGACCCCTCGATCGTCACCTCGGGCGACACCATCTGGGCGTTCGGCTCTCACGGCGCCTCGGCCCACACCACCGACCTCATCGACTGGCAGCAGTACACCGTCGATCTGTCGCAGAACCCCGACAACGCGCTCTTCGACGACATCTACACCGAACTCGCCGACACCTTCGACTGGGCGCAGACCTCGACCCTGTGGGCGGCCGACGTCATCCAGCTCCCCGACGGCCGCTACGCGATGTACTACAACGCGTGCGAGGGCTCCTCACCGCGCTCGGCCCTCGGCATCGCCACCAGTGATGCCGTCGACGGTCCCTACGAGAACCAGGGCATCCTGCTCAAGAGCGGAATGTCCGGCGAGTCGGAGAACTCGGGCGAGGTGTACGACGCGCACGTCCATCCGAACACCGTCGACCCCGACGCCTTCTACGACGCCGACGGCAACATGTGGATGGTCTACGGCTCCTACTCCGGCGGCATCTTCATCCTGAAGCTCGACCCGACCACTGGTGAGCCGCTCCCGGGTCAGGGATACGGAAAGCACCTCGTCGGCGGCAACCACAGCCGCATCGAAGCGCCCACCATCCAGTACAACCCCGCGACCGGCTACTACTACCTCTATCTGTCGTTCGGGGGCCTCGACGCCTCGGGCGGATACAACGTACGCGTCGCCCGGTCCACCTCGCCCGACGGCCCCTACCTCGACGCCGACGGCAACGATATGGCCGATGTCAAGGCCGACCCCTCGCTTCCGCTCTTCGACGACGCCTCCGTGCAGCCCTACGGCGTCAAGCTCATGGGCAGCTATCTCTTCGATCGTGAGCTGGGCGACCCGGGAACAGGCACCGGAATCGGCTACAACTCCCCCGGTCATAATTCCTGGTACCAGGACCCCGAGACCGGGCGCATGTTCCTCGTCTTCCACGCCCGCTTCCCCGGCAGCGGCGAGCACCACGAGGTCCGCGTGCACCAGATCTACATGAATGCGGACGGCTGGCCCGTGATCTCTCCGCAGCGCTACGCGGGAGAGACCGCCGGCAAGATCGTGCGCGACGACGTGGTCGGATCGTGGCAGCTCGTGAACATGGGCAAGGACATCACCGCCGTGCCCGCGGCATCCACCGATATCTCCTTGACCCGCAACGGCCGGATCACGGGAGACTCCACCGGCACGTGGAAGCTCACCGGCCAGCACGACGCGACGCTCACGATCGACGGCGAGACGTACAAGGGCGAGTTCGTGCCGGTCTGGGACCTGGCTCTCGAGAAGTGGTCGACCGGCTTCACCGCCCTCTCCCCGCATGGCGTCGCGGTGTGGGGCCGGCTGGTCCCGACGATCAGCCCAGCGGATGCCGTCACCGCCGTCGCTTCCGCGATCGATCTCGGTGACACCTCCGCGGTCACCGCCGACCTGAACCTCCCCACCGAGGGGACCAGCGGCACCACGATCTCCTGGGCGACGTCGGATGCCGGCGTCGTCACCTCCGCAGGGGTCGTCACCCGCCCCGCCATCGGATCCTCGGATGCCCATGCCACGCTCACCGCGACGATACGCAACGCCGATGCCACGAAGTCACTCGCGTTCGACGTGACCGTTCTCGCGCGCGCACCCGGGGTGATCTCGGGTACCTGGTCGTTCGAGAACGACCTGTCCGATGCGACAGGTCAGCACCCTGCCGCCACCGCGACCGGCCCCAGGCTCGACGCCGCCGGCGGCACGATCTCCTACGCCGACGACGGAGTGAGGGGCAGCGCTCTTCACCTCGACGGTTCGTCGGGCGTCCGCTTGCCGAACGAGCTCATCCACGGCTCCGAGTACACCGTGAGCGTGTGGTTGCGCCCTGAGCACCTGACCGCCTACACGAGCGCGTTCTTCGGCGCCGCCGGCCCCGAGTCGTGGGTGAGTCTCGTGCCACAGGGCCACAGCGGGGTCGGCGGGTCGACCATGGTCTGGTCGGGGACCGCCTGGTACGACGCGGGGACGGGCATGTCCATGCCCCTCGACCGGTGGTCGCACGTCGCATTCGTCGTCGACCACGGCGCCGTGTCGGTGTTCATCGACGGTGTCAAGAAGTTCCAGGGCAGCGGCTTCCCCGATGTGCTCAGTGCTCCCGGCGCGCAGTTCGGCATCGGCGTGAACTGGTGGGACACGCCGTTCCAGGGCGACGTCGATGAGCTGAGCGTGTGGAGCTCCGCGCTCTCACCGGAGGACATCGCCGGTCTGGCCGCCCGCTGACGGCGACCCCGGTGGCCCGCGCACGCCGCGCGCGCCACCGGGACGCGGCACCCGGCGTGAAAGGATGTCCCCATGCCGCGAACGCCCACGACGCTGCTCTCCCCCGCCGACCAGGAGCGCCGACGCGCACTCCGGCGCATGAAGGCGGTCGCCCTCGGCGCCCTGATCTTCATGGCACTCGCATTCGTCACCGCCTTCGCACTGCAGCAGCGCGTCGAGTGGCTGGCCTATGTGCGGGCGGCAGCCGAGGGCGGCATGGTCGGGGCGCTGGCCGACTGGTTCGCGGTGACCGCGCTGTTCCGGCATCCGCTCGGCATCCCGATCCCGCACACCGCGATCATCCCGACCCGCAAGGACGAGATCGGCCGCACCCTCGGCGAGTTCGTGGAGACCAACTTCCTCGAAGCCTCGGTCGTGCGCACGAAGCTGTCGAGCACTCCGATCGCCCAGCGCGCCGGCGAGTGGCTGAAGCAGCCTGCCCATGCCGAGCGCGTCGGAAGCGAAGGGGCGACGATCGCCACCGCCGTGCTCAACGCGCTCAGCGACGACGACGTGCAGGGCCTCATCACCGACCTCGCGCGCGAGCACCTGGTCGCCCCCGAGTGGGGAACGCCAGCCGGAGTCTGGCTCGAGCGGATCGTGCAGGCCGACGCGCATCACGGTGCGGTCGATCTCGCCGTCGACAGCATCGCGACGTGGTTGGATGCCAATGCCGTCGCCTTCTCCGGCCTCATCTCCCGCCGCCTGCCGTCGTGGGTGCCCAAGCTCGCGCACCGCTTCGTCGACGACACCGCCTACAACGAGGCCGTGCGCTTCATCCGCGCCGTGCAGTCCGACCCCCGCCATCCGGCCCGCCTCGCGATCGACGGCTACCTCGCCCGCCTGGCCGACAACCTGCAGCACGACCCCGCCACGCGCGCCAAGCTCGAGAACGCCAAGGCGACGCTGTTCGACAGCCCGCGAGTCGGAGCCCTCGCCGCCGAGGCATGGAACACGGCGAAGAACGGGCTGCTGACAGCCCTCGCCGACCCGCAGAGCGGGTTGCGCCGACGCATGGCACAGGCCCTCCAGGAGGTCGGCGAAAGGCTGACGACGGATGCCGCGCTGCAGCACCGCGTCGACACCTGGGTGTCGGATGCCGCGGTCTTCGTGGTCGACCGCTACCGCCACGACATCGCGTCGATCATCACAGACACGGTCGAGCGCTGGGATCCCGCCGAGACCACCGAGAAGATCGAGCTCATGGTCGGCCGCGATCTGCAGTACATCCGTCTGAACGGCACCGTGGTGGGCGCTCTGGCCGGGCTCGCGATCTTCACGATCGCACATGCGCTGATCCCCGGCGTCTAGAACGTGAGCCGATCCGTCGGCGGCACCGTGGCGGCGTCAGGCGGAACCTGCCCCGCGAGCCACCGCGCCAGGACCCCCTGAGGGACGTCCTCCTTGGTGAGCGCGAACGCGTAGTGGTCGCGCCAATCACCGTCGATGTGGATGTACCGCCGCCGCAGGCCCTCGTAGCGGAAACCGAGCTTCTGCACGACCCGCAGGCTCGCGGCGTTCTCGGGGCGGATGCAGATCTCCATGCGGTGCAGACCGTACTCCACGAAGCAGGCGTCGGTGGCGAGGGCCACAGCGGTCGGCGTGATGCCCTTTCCGGCGAACCGCTCGCTCACCCAGTACCCGATCGTCGCCGAGCACAGAGAGCCGCGCGCGACTCCCCACACGTTCAGCTGCCCCGCCACTTCGCCGTCGTACTCCATCACGAACGGGTAGCCGGCGCCCTCACGGTACTGCTGAAGGAGACGGCGGATGCTGACCCTCATGTCGAAGGAGACCGTGCCATAGGGAACCGTTGCCTCCCACGGCTGCAGCCATGAGCGGTTGGCGAGAAGCTCCGTCTGCAGCGCGCGCGCATCGCGCGTGCGCACCAGCCGCAGCTCGATCGGCCCGTGTCGCATTCCCGTCTGATCCATCGCGGTGACTCCGACCTCCGCGTCCGCCTAGAGGCGCTCCGCGAACTCCTTCAGCCAGGGACGCAGCTCAGGGCCGAGATCATCCCGGTCGGTCGCGAGCTGCACGATCGCCTTGATGTAGTCGACGCGGTCTCCGGTGTCGTAGCGGCGACCGCGGAAGATCACGCCCATCACACCGGGGCCGTCCTCGGACTCGGCCAGAACCTGCAGCGCGTCGGTCAGCTGGATCTCGCCGCCCTTGCCGGGTCCGGTCTGCTCGAGCACCTCGAAGATCGACGGCGGCAGCACGTAGCGGCCGATCACGGCGAGGTTGGAGGGCGCGTCCTCAGGGGCGGGCTTCTCGACGAGGCCGGTCACGCGCACGGCATCCGATCCCTCGATCGCCTCCACGGCGGCGGCACCGTACATCTGGATGCTGGCAGGGTCGACCTCCATGAGGGCGATCACCGCCGCGCCGGTCTCCTCGTGCACCGCGATCATCTCGGTCAGCAGCGGATCGCGCTCGTCGATCAGGTCGTCTCCGAGCAGCACGGCGAAGGACCCGTCTCCGACGTGCGCCTTCGCGCGCAGCACGGCGTGGCCGAGCCCCTTGGGCTCGCCTTGGCGAACGAAGTGGATGTCGGCGAGATCACTCGACTTCACGACCCGCTCGAGCTTTCCGGTGTCGCCCTTCTCCATCAGCTTCACCTCGAGCTCCGGCACCGAGTCGAAGTGATTCGAGATCGCGTTCTTGTTGCGGCCCAGGATCACCAGGATGTCGTGGATGCCGGCATCGGCCGCCTCCTCGACCACGTACTGGATGGCCGGCTTGTCGACGACGGGCAGCATCTCCTTCGGCATGGCCTTGGTCGCAGGAAGGAATCTCGTGCCGAGGCCTGCGGCGGGGATCACGGCCTTGATACGGTGCGCACCCATGAACTCAGCCTAGTGCGCGGCTCCCCCGTAGACTCGGAACCATGTCGAACGACGTCGAGCACGCGAAACGGGCGCTGCGCGCCGAGCTGCGCGAGCGCCGGCAGCTGCTGAGCGATGCCCAGCGCGAGACCGCGGCGGCGGCGATCGGAGCTCGCCTGGATGCACTCGTCGACTCGATCGGCGCGCGGTCCATCTCGTGCTTCCTGTCGACCACGACCGAGCCGGGCACCCGCGACTTCGTCGCGAGAGCGGCGGGCCGCGGCATCCGCGTGCTGCTGCCGATCACCCGCGCCGACGGCCTGCTCGACTGGGCCGTCGCCACCGACGACGGCGAGATCGCCGAGGGCCTTCACGGCCTGCCCGAGCCCACGGGCGAGGTGCTCAGCCCGATGGCCGTGAACGACGTCGACCTCATGATCATCCCGGCCGCTGCCGTCGACCGCACCGGAATGCGCATGGGATGGGGTCGCGGATACTTCGACAAGACCATCGGCTCCATGCAGAAGTGCCCTCCGGTGTACGCGGTGATCTATGATTCCGAGGTACTCGACTCTCTGCCCCGGGAGGTGCACGACCAGCCGGTGACCGGCGTCGTGACCCCGACGCAGACTCTGAACCTGTCGCAGACGCGACACTGACCACGAGGACTCCGATGCCCACCTATGCCTATGCCTGCACATCGTGCGGCCACCAGTTCGACGCCGTTCAGAGCTTCTCCGACGACGCTCTCACCATCTGCCCCGAATGCGGCGGCGCCCTGCGCAAGCAGTACGGCTCGATCGGGGTGACCTTCAACGGCTCCGGCTTCTATCGCACCGACTCGCGCGCGAGAACTGGCGGATCGGCGGATGCTTCGGCATCATCGAAGTCGGAATCGTCGACAGGAGCCAAAAAGGCCCCCGCCTCGGCTCCGGCCTCTTCCTGAGGTCTCGATCTGTTTGGGGGAGTTTCTGTGATTCAGGGATTCAAAGAGTTCATTCTCAAAGGCAACGTCATCGACCTGGCCGTCGCGGTCGTCATCGGCGGTGCGTTCACCGCCATCGTCAACGCCGTGGTCGCCAGCATCATCAACCCGCTGGTCGCCCTGTTCTTCCAGGCCGACGCGGCCGGCAAGTTCGGCCCGACCATCACCGGCATCTACGGGCAGAAGGTGACGTTCCCGCTCGGCGACCTCATCACCGCGATCATCAGCTTCCTCGCTGTCGCGCTCGTCGTGTATTTCGCCTTCGTGATGCCGATGAACGCCTACAAGGCGCGCAAGGCCGCCAAGAACCCGATCGCCGAGGAGGCCGCCGAGGCCACCGAGGGCGAACTGCTCGCGGAGATCCGCGATCTGCTGAAGCAGCAGCGCAGCGCCTGATCTGCGATGCAGAACGCCCGCCCTCTCGCGAGAGGGCGGGCGTTCTGCGTCGGTGGGGCAAGTCAGTAGTGGGGCGGGACATCCTGCCGCAGCCGGTCGTCGTTGGGCCCCTTCTCCCCCGATGCCGGGGCAGCCCGGTCCGGCTTGTCCATGGTCTCGGGTTCGGGGTCCGTGCCCGGCACAGCCGTGAGACGGGCTCTCCGCGAGCCCGGCACGCGCACGATGCGCTGCTCGCCCTTGTCGGTCATCTCAGCCGTCGATGGGGTCGATCGGCTGCGTGTCGTTCTCTGCGCGAGGGGCGGATGCCGAGATCCCCAGCACCTCCGCGATGCGGGTGGCCGCCGTCGCAGGGTCGCTGTACAGGTCGAAGGCGTGCACGCGCACGTAGTGCCAGCCCAGCCGGCGCAGCACATGCGGACGCAGCCGCAGGGTCTCGCGCAGCGATTCGCCCCGTGACTCCGGATCGGACTCGATCACCACGGCCTTGCCCCTGTGCTGAGCGACCAGCGGAAGCAGCCCGCGGTAGTCCACATCGACCGAGGCGCCGAGGCGCCGCAGCTCACGGGCGAGCGCGAGGGTGAGCGGATCGGCCAGATCCTCGAGACGTGCCTCGCGACTGCGTGTGGCGAGTCCGCCGAGGATCGACATCAGCGTGGCCGCGCCGAACTCCAGTCGACCGTCATCGAACGCAGAGGGCCGGATCGACGACACGATCACCATCGATCGACGGGCGCGGGTCATCCCCACCGTGAGCAGCCGCTCTCCGTCGGGAGTGGACAGGTCGCCGAAATCGCTGAGCACACGGCCGTGCTTGGTCAGGCCGAAGCCGAGCGAGAAGATGACACGGTCGCGGCTCTCCGCCACCGATTCCTCGAGCGTGAGCACCGCGAAGGGCTCAGCCGTGTCGCGCCCCACGAAGTCCGCGACGTCGGATCGCCCGGCGAACGCCGAAGTCACGGCCGCGCGCACGCGCTCGGCGTGCCTCGCGCTCGCCGTGACGACCATGAGCGACTCGTCGGGGCGATGCACCGCGTGCTCGACGACGAGCGTCACGACGCGGGCCACCTCGGCCTCGGGACTCTCGACCGCTCCCGACACGGGATCGGGCGCCCCTGTGCCGCCCTCCACGTAGTCGACGGTGAGGCTGCCTCGTCCGAGGTACGATCCCGCCCACGGAAGCGAGACGATCTCGCCGCCGTAGAAGGCGTCGTTGATGAGCTCGACGAGATCCTCTCCCCCGGCGCGATAGCTGCGGGTGAGAGTCATGACCGGCAGCAGCTCGGAGAGGCGCTCGAACACGGAGACCTCATCGAAGGGCACCTCGGCTTCCCAGTCCGCACCGGGATCGACCGCGACGTGGAAGGGCTTCGGCTTCTGCGTGACGGGGTCGCCGAAGGCGACCACCTGGCGCGCACGGCGAATGGCCGGCGTCGCCTCGGCGAGGTTGATCGCAGCGGCATCCACCAGAAGCACCGTGTCGAACTCGACCGAATCCGGGATCTCGGGGACCAGATACGGCGAGGAGATCCAGACGGGCGCCAAAGCATTCACGAGAGTCGGGGCGGCGCTGACGATCTCGGCCGTGGTCGTGCCGGCCTGCTTCAGCGCGCGACGGAGGTTCTGCGATTCCTGCGGCTCGTCGACGATCGCGATCTTCCACTGGTTCGCGAGCTGCCATGCGAGCAGCGGACCCGCAGCCGCGGCGTGCGCCTCGTCGACCAGGCGGAAATCGCGCTCCAGGCGATCGACCACCGCGGTGTTCGCGCCGAGCAGCGCGCGATCGTCCTGCAGCGCCCGCTCGAGCAGGGACTGCCACCAGGCGAACTCGAGCTCGTCGCCCACTCGGGCCTCCGACACGTGCCGGACCGAGAGCTCGGCGAGCAGCGGGCCGAGTCCGAGTTCCTCGAGCCGGTCTCGCAGCCGTGCGCGCTCCACGAGGTTGTCGAACACGTCCGACTTCGCTGCGAGGCCTGCGAGAGTGCGCACGAGTCGCGCGACAGGAAGGGAAGAGAGCGGCTCGCGGCGGCCGAGAGCCGCATCGAGCTCGGCGAGTTCCGCATGCACGCGCTGCCATGAGGAGTAGACCTCGGCGAGACCGAGCGGCACCTCGGGAGCGACGCCCGCATCGACGCAGCGCTGCCACTGCGTGCGCTGGGTCTGGATGCGAAGCAGCGCCTCGTGCATCTCCGTCACGTGCACGCCAGGACGCACATACTCCTTCGCGAGCTTGCGAAGGCGCCGGCGGTTCGCGCCCGACATTCCTGGGGCGTCGCGACGGGAGCCGTGGGCCTGGATGAGCTCGCCCAGCGGACGCTCGAAGACCGTGGGGCTGAACCGGTCGAGCGAGTCGCGGATGCCCTGCAGCAGGCGCAGGTACTCGCCCAGCTCGTCGATGGTCGCGAAGGGACGCATGTGCGTCTGTGCGATCAGCGCGTACCCCCGCTCGAGAAGAGCCGGCACGCTCGTGGAATGCAGCCGTCCCGCGAGCTCATGCGCCGAGCGGGCAGCCTCGGTGCTGTCGAAGGTCACTCCGTACCACGGCGAATCGTCCGGACCGAAGCGGAATTCGCCCAGCCGGGCCGCCTGAGCCAGAGCCTCGGATGCTGCCGCGCGGTCGCCCGCGAGTCGGCGAAGCGTGTCCGCGCTCAGACGCGCCGTCGTCGACGGAGGCTGGGGCAGCGAGGCCAGACGCGTCAGGTGACGGGTGGCGTCGAGCACAGAGGCGCCGGTGCCCTGCACCTCGCTCGTGAGCGCCCGCCGGTAGTCCCTCAGCACGGTGCGCAACCGCACCAGAGCATCATCGACGTCGCTGACCTTGGGCGCTGTCGCCTTCTCGTTGCGGCCGATCGCGCGCACCAGATCACGGCGGACGCCGGAGGTCGAGACGGCGAGGCTGTCGAGCCCGATGCCGGAGAGGCGGTGACGGACGCCGTCGAGCGTCGACCTCCTGGCGGAGACCACGAGCACGCGCCGGCCGGCTCGCACGAGCTCGCCGAGAGCGTTGATGACCGTCTGCGTGCCACCCGTGCCGGGAAGCGTGGCGACTGTCAGCGAGTGGCCGGCCGCGATCCGCGCCAGCACGGCCTCCTGTTCGGCATCCGCATCGAGCAGGAGATTGTCGGATGCCGGCGCCCGATCATCGGGGCCGGTGTACGGGGGCGCGGGGCGCGCCGCCGTGATCTGCTCGCGATCGCTCACATGGCCTGCGAGGGCGTTGAGCATGACGTTGTCGAGGTTGCGGCTGTCACGCGACATCGCTCCGCCGACGTCGGCGAAGACCGACACGACGAGCCGCGGCTGCACCGAGAAGGTCTCGATCGACCGCGTGGTTGCGCGAAGGCTGTCGATCACAGGCTGCGGCTTGAAGATGCCGCCGTCGTAGGCGAGTGCGGCGAGCGCTCCCGCGTCGATCGTGATGCCGAAATGCTCGCGCGCGATCCGCACGAGTTCGGGATTGACGTCGAACGCCCCTTGGAGCTTGAGCTCGAAATCCGAGTGGTGCCGGCGAATCGCGAGCGGACGCAGCAGCACAGGAGCGGCGAAGTCGGCGCCGCCGATCTTCCACCCGGCCACGCCGACGGCCAGATGAACGGCTTCGATTCCCCGCACAGTGCGCAGCTCGGTGTTCTTCGCAGTGATCCGCTCAGCTGCGAGCCGGGCGGTGCGCAGACCGACCTCGTCGCGGAAGAGGTTCGACAGCAGCGTGGACTTGCCGGTGATGAACTGAGGAAGGCTGCCGGGGTGGGCCTTCGAGATGTCGATCCCCGAAGAGGCGGTATCGCGGAAGGATACGAGCGGTGAGGGACCGCCCAGGTCCGCGGCCTCGGCTCTCAAACGGGTCCGCTCCGCCTCGGCCGCATGCGCGACCTCGATTCCGGTGGCGGACCCCTTCAGCTCTCCGAGGGTCACTGAGGCGTCCGTCGCCGCTTCTTCCGCAGCCTTGCCATCACGTCGCCACACCCTCTCACCCTACGCGCGACACGCCGCGAGCAACGGTATCCCCGGCGGGTTTCACCGGAATCACGGCCTGATCGGCCCCGCGACAGAGTCTCTCGACTCCTCCTGCACGGATCACCCTCCCGAGCGGCTCGTCCACTGATCGCGTGATCCGGCCGCCACCCGGGGCGACGCGCACGTCAGGATAGGTGGCATGACCTACCGCTATGACTTCGCGCCGACGCCGTTCGGCGACGCACTCGCGGTCTTCTCCGACGAGGGCATCGTCAGCTTCGACCTCTCCGAGACCGCCGATCCATCCGTGCCCTGGCTGCTCGAGGGCATCTCCTCCCGGCTGCACGCGACGCCGGAACCCGACCCCGGCGCCGCAGACGAGCTCGCGCATCTGCTCGACTCGTACTTCGACGGCGAGCGCGTGCAGTTCGACGAGCACCTCCGGTTCGACTGGCGCCTGGCCGAGGGGTTTGCGCTGATGGCTCTGAAGACGATCTGCACCATCGAGTGGGGTGAGACCCTCAGCTACGGCGAGGTCGCCGTGCTCGCGGGGCACCCTGGCGCGGCTCGCGCCGTGGGCACCGCGTGCCGGCTCACCCCGTTCTCGATCATCGTGCCCGTGCATCGCGTCGTGCGCTCCGACGGCACACCGGGGCACTACGGGGCCCATCCCGAGCGCAAGAGGTACCTGCTCGATCTCGAGGCCCAGCGCCGCTAGACGACGCGGACCCCGGCGTGTAGGCCGCCGGGGTCCGCGTGGCTCGTCCTGGGCGCTGGTGCGGCGCTAGTGGTCCACCGCCTTCTCGGCGCCGAACCCGGTCAGCGAGCGCACCTCCATCTCCGCCGCGAGCTGCCTGGACTCCTGGGACGAACTGGTGATGGTGCCCAGCCAGCCCAGCAGGAAGCCCAGCGGGATCGACACGATCCCCGGGTTGTTCAGCGGCCACACCGCGATGTCGATCCCGGGGATCATCGCCGTCGGCGATCCGGAGAAGACCGGAGACAGCACGATCAGGATGATGGCTGCTCCCAGACCGCCGTACATGCTCCACACGGCGCCCTGGGTGTTGAAGCGCCGCCAGAAGAGCGAGTACAGGATCGTCGGGAGGTTGGCGGATGCCGCGACGGCGAACGCCAGCGCCACCAGGAAGGCGATGTTCTGCCCCTGAGCGCCGATTCCGCCGATGATCGCCAGGATGCCGATCACGACCACGGTACGCCGCGCGACGCGGACCTCTCCGTTCGGGTCTGCGGCCACCGGGTTGCCTGCGGCATCCCTGCGCCCCTTCTGGATGACGTTCGCATAGATGTCGTGCGCGAACGACGCGGCCGCGGTGATCGTGAGCCCCGCGACGACCGCGAGGATCGTCGCGAAGGCCACGGCCGAGATGAAGCCCAGCAGAATCGGCCCACCGAGCTTCAGGGCGAGCAGCGGAGCTGCGGAGTTCGGCCCGCCGGGCGCAGCCGCGATGACATCGGCTCCGACCAGCGCACCCGCACCGTACCCGAGCACGAGTGTGAGCAGGTAGAAGCCGCCGATGAGCCAGATCGCCCACACGACAGAGCGCCGTGCCTCCTTCGCCGTCGGAACGGTGTAGAAGCGCATGAGGACGTGCGGCAGGCCCGCGGTGCCGAGCACGAGCGCCATGCCCAGCGACAGGAAGTCGAGCGGATTGGCGCCGTACTGCAGTCCCGGGCCGAGGATCGCGTCGCCCTTGGGCGAGTTCGCCACCGCCGACTCGAGCAGCCCGTTGAGGCTGAAGCCGTTGAGGGCCAGAACCCACAGCGTCATCGCCACGGCACCCGCGATCAGGAGGATCGCCTTCACGATCTGCACCCAGGTCGTGCCCTTCATGCCGCCGATCAGGACGTAGACGATCATGAGCACGCCGACCACGGCGATCACGATCGACTGTCCCACTCGGCCGTCGATGCCGAGCAGCAGCGAGACCAGGCCGCCCGCACCGGCCATCTGGGCAAGCAGATAGAAGAAGCACACGGCGAGGGTCGTGATCGCCGCAGCCATCCGCACTGGCCGCTGCTTGAGCCGGAACGACAGCACATCGGCCATGGTGAACTTGCCGGTGTTGCGCATCAGCTCGGCGACGAGGAGCAGCGCGACGAGCCACGCCACCAGGAATCCGATCGAGTACAGGAAACCGTCGTAGCCGTTGATCGCGATGGCGCCGCAGATGCCCAGGAAGGACGCAGCCGACAGGTAGTCTCCGGCGATCGCGAACCCGTTCTGAGGCCCGGTGAAAGAGCGGCCGGCCGCGTAATAGTCAGCCGCCGTCTTGTTGTTGCGGCTGGCCCTGATCACGATGAAGAGGGTCACCGCGACGAACGCGACGAAGATCGAGATGTTCAGAACCGGGTTGATCTCGAGGTCGACCGCTTCGGCGGCGTGCACGATGCTCATGACTGCACCTGCGCCTTCTCGAGCTCTTCACGGATCTCGGTCGCGATCGGATCGAGTCTTCTGTTCGCGAACGACACGTACCACATGGTGATGGCGAATGTCGTGACGAACTGGCCGAGGCCGAATAGCAGCCCGACGGTGATATCTCCCCACACTCGCTGCGCCATGAAATCATGCGCGAATGCGGCCAGAAGCACGTACGCGAAATACCAGATGAGGAAGAATGCTGCCAGTGGGAAGATGAATGATCTCTGCGTGCGTTTGAGCGTGCGGAAGCGCGAGGATTCCTCGATCGCGATGTAGTCGATCGATCCCGCATCCGCTGAGGGATTCTGTTCGTTCATGGGGCCTCCTTGCCACATGTGCCTGCATCTCTCGCGAGTGACTCGCGAGTGGTAGGGTCGACGCTACGAAATGGGGACACGATGCCGTCACCCCCGAAAGTAGGTAGTCGTGAACAGTCCGCAGGCCTGGGAATCCGAGGACGAACTCATCGCCCGCGCCGTGCGCGAGCTTGCGCAGCGCACTCGCTTCCCCGTCGCTTTCGGCGGCCTTGTCGACGAGGGCGTGGTGAGCGTCACGAGCATCATCGGAAACCGCACGCGGGCCCTGGACGGCCTGAGGGTTCGACCTGAGCGCGGCCTGGGCGGACGCGCGATGATGGAGCAGCGCCCTCGCATGACGAGCGACTACGGGTCCTCCCGACAGATCACGCACGACTACGACAACTTCGTTCTGGGAGAGGGCCTGCGGACTCTGCTCGCGCTCCCGATCCTGGTCGCGGGTCGTCCGCGCGGCGTGCTCTATGCGGGAGCGTGGGAGCATGCGCCGGTGGGCGGCGTGACGACGGCGCCGGCGATGCAGGTCGCACAGGCCGTCGCCGACGAGCTTCGCATCCGCGACGAGGTCGACCGCCGGCTGCGGTCGGTCGCGCCCCCGACGGATGCTGTCGCCCCACCACAGCGCGAAGAGCTGCGCGAGAGCTTCGCCGAGCTGCGCAGCATCGCCGCATCCGTCGACGACGCCGAGCTGCGCGCTCGCATCGCCAGAGTCGAGTCACGACTGGTGGCACTCGCCGGCGACGCGAGTCCGACGGCGACCGGGCCCATCCCGACCGTTCACCTTTCGCGACGAGAGACAGACGTCCTCGCGTGCGCAGCGCTCGGCGCGACCAACGCCGAGATCGCAGCGCAGCTCGGACTCAGGGAGGGCACGGTCAAGGCGTATCTCGGCACGGCGATGTCGAAGCTCGACGCCTCGACGCGGCACTCGGCCGTGGCGAAGGCTCGCCGCGCCGGCCTGCTGCCCTGACCCGATCGCTACCATGGGCACAGGCCGTACACCCCGGCCCCGGACGAGGCGGACCAGTACCCGGTGAGCGCAAAGACTGGCCCGAAGGGACCATCATGTCGTGGATCGTTCTCGTCGCATCCGGCATCCTCGAGGCCGTCTGGGCGACGGCCCTGGGCAAGTCGGAGGGCCTGACCAGGCTCTGGCCGACCGTCGTCTTCTTCATCGGCCTCACCGCCTCCATGTTCGGCCTCGCATTCGCGATGCGTGATATCGCCACGGGAACCGCATACGCCGTGTGGGTCGGAATCGGTGCGGCCCTCACGATCGTCTGGGCGATGATCACGGGCGACACCGAGATCTCCTGGCTGCGAATTCTTCTGCTGATGGGACTCGTCGGCTGCATCGTCGGGCTCAAACTGATAGAGCCGGGTCTCGAATAGAATTCTTGCCGCAATTGCGCACCCCGGCTAATGTCGGGTTCATGGCAAGAAGAATTGTGCACCAGTTGGTCGACGATATCGATGGCAGCGTTCTCGAAGCGGGTGAGGGCGAGACCGTTCGATTCTCGCTCAACGGCACTTCGTACGAGATCGATCTGAATGACGCGCACGCGGCAGAATTGCGTGCCGCATTCGAGCCGTACATCTCCGCAGGACGCCGCGCGGGTTCGACGGCATCCGCCTCCCGCGCCGCCGCGCCGCGCAAGCGCGCCTCGCGAAACCCCGAGGTCGCGGCGATCCGAGCCTGGGCGAACGACAACGGCTACACCCTCTCGGAGCGCGGACGCATTCCCGCTCCTGTCGTCGAGGCGTACAACGCCGCGCACTGATTCAGACGTCGCGCTCGCCGGCCTCCGCCCACGGCTGGTCGGTGAGCGCGATCTCTGCCGCCATGTCATCCAGGAAGCGGATGACGACGTCGCGCTCCTCGCGAGAAAGACGCGCCGCCGCATGGAATCTCTTCGCATGCTGACGCCCCACGGTCTCCATGGCCGCCCGACGGGATTCGGGCGTGATCGTGATGGCAAGAGCTCGACGGTCCGAAGGATGCGCTGAGCGAACGATATGACCACCGCGCTCGAGCCGGTCGAGCAGCTTCGTCGTCGACGCGGTCGAGATGCGGAGATGAGCCGCGAGAGCCCCCGGCGTCGCGACTACCCCCTGGTTGTCGCACACGATGAGGAAGTGCAGGGCGCGCATGTCCGTGCCGTTCAGCTTCATGTAGCGCAGTGATGCCTCTGAGAGCTTGTCCTCGGCCTCCCGCAGCCCTCCCAGAGCTCGCATGAGCGCGCTCACCTGGACGACGTCATCGGGGTCCATGCCCGCACGGTCGACGAGCTCGCTGCGGGGGTCGCTCGCCTCGACGTCGTACACCGCCTTGCCGGACACCACCACACGATCGCGGTCGACCGCGGCTTCGTCTGGGCTCATGACTCGATGATATCCCGGCAATAGTTTCATGCTAGGTTCTTTACTTGCCAGGCTAGGTAAACGCGCGGCAGGAGAGACTCATGGACGACCGGACCCGAACCCGAGAACCCCGAAGAGCGCGCACGCGGCGCCGCCCCTGGGCGAGGATCCTGCTGCCCGCCCTGCTGATACTCGCGTGGCTGGTGGGAGCCGGCCTCGGTGGCCCGCTGTTCGGCAAGGTCGACGAGGTCTCCTCGAACGATCGCACCGCCTACCTTCCGGAGTCGGCGGATGCGACGAAGGTGCAGGCGCTGCTCGGGGAGTTCACCGACAGCGATGCGATTCCCGCGGTCGCGGTCTTCGTCGGCGATGACGCGCTGACGGAGGCGGACACGGATGCGCTCACCGACGCTGTCGCGACCGCCCCCGAGGTCGAGGGCGTCGCCGACGACGTCTCGCCCGCGATCATCAGCGACGACGAGATGGCCGCTCAGGCATTCATCCCGATCCACAGCGACGCCGAGCTCGCCGACACCGTGCAGGCCCTCGCATCCCATCTCCGATCCGCCGTGCCCGACGGCGTCACGGTCTACATCACGGGACCTGCCGGATTCTCCGCCGACCTCGTCGCCGGGTTCGCAGGCATCGATGGCATCCTCCTCGGAGTCGCCCTGCTCGCGGTGCTCGTGATCCTCGTGCTCGTCTACCGCTCCCTGCTGCTGCCGGTGGTGGTGCTGTCGACCAGCCTGTTCGCACTCTGCGTCGCTCTTCTCGCCGTGTGGTGGCTCGCGAAGGCCGGCGTTCTCCTGCTGAGCGGCCAGACGCAGGGCATCCTCTTCATCCTCGTGATCGGTGCGGCCACCGACTACGCCCTGCTGCTGGTCTCGCGGTTCCGGGAGGAGCTGCGCGTGACGCAGGACAAGGGCGCTGCCCTCGCGGCCGCCTGGAAGGGCTCGTTCGAGCCGATCGTCGCGTCCGGCGGCACGGTGATCGCCGGCCTGCTGTGCCTGCTGCTGAGCGACCTCAAGTCCAACAGCACTCTCGGACCCGTCGCGGCCATCGGCATCCTGTTCGCGATGCTCTCAGCGCTCACGCTGCTGCCGGCGCTGCTCATGCTGTTCGGGCGGGCCGCGTTCTGGCCCCGCCGGCCGACGTTCGAGCCCCAGCGCCTCGAGGCCGAAGACGGCCGGGCCACGACGGGCATCTGGGCGCGCCTGTCCGGCATGATCGCCCGCCGCCCGCGCGCGATCTGGATCGGCACGACCGCACTGCTGCTCATCGGCGCCGCCGGCCTCACGCAGCTGAACGCCTCCGGTGCGCCGCAATCCGACCTCGTTCTGGGCGCATCCGAAGCGCGAGACGGCCAGGCGGCGCTCGGGGAGCACTTCCCCGGCGGATCGGGCAGTCCCGTCTACGTGATCATCGACGAGAACCGCCTCCAGGATGCCGCCGACGTTCTGCTCTCCGCCGAAGGCGTCGACGCAGTGACTGTGGCCTCGGCAGAGTCGCCGAGCGGCTCCGCACCGGTCACCGCAGATGGCATCGGCGCCGTGGGCGCACCGGGCGCCCCCGCGCCGGAGCCGACCATCGCGCACGGCGACGTGCTGCTGCAGGCAACGCTGGCCGATGCCGCCGATTCGGATGCCGCGGCTTCCGTCGTCCGCGCGCTGCGAACCGATCTCGATCCCCTGGGCGGACTCGTCGGAGGGGTGACGGCGACCTCCATCGACACGAACGACGCTTCGATCCATGATCGGAACCTCATCATCCCCGTGATACTCGCGGTGATCATGGTGATCCTGATGCTGCTGCTGCGCTCGCTCCTCGCGCCGGTCCTGCTGATCCTGACCACGGTGCTGTCGTTCGGAACCGCTCTCGGCATCTCCGCTCTCGTGTTCGACGGCGTCTTCCGCTTCCCCGGCGCCGATCCCGCCGTGCCCCTCTACGGGTTCGTCTTCCTCGTGGCGCTCGGCATCGACTACAACATCTTCCTGATGACGCGGGTCCGCGAGGAGTCACGCCGCAACGGCACGCGCGACGGCATCCTCCGCGGCCTGTCCATCACCGGCGGGGTGATCACCTCGGCAGGGCTCGTGCTGGCAGCGACATTCGCCGCCCTGTCGGTGATACCGATCCTGTTCCTCGTGCAGCTGGCGTTCATCGTCGCCTTCGGCGTGCTGCTCGACACGTTCATCGTCCGCTCGCTGCTCGTGCCCGCTCTGTCCTACGACATCGGCCGGCGGATATGGTGGCCGTCGACGCTGTGGCGCACTGGAGACGACTGAGCTCAGACAGCGAGCCGCCGTCGCGCCCTCGCGCTCCAGCGCCCCGCTTCGCGCGCCACATCGATCGGATGCCGGAAGGCCTCGCTGATGGTCTCCGAGGTGACGACGTCTGAGACCTCTCCCGCCGCGACCACTGCGCCTTCGGAGATGATCATGGCGTGGGTCGTGCTCTCGGGCAGCTCCTCGAGATGATGGGTCACGAGCACCGACGCGAGCTCCGGCTCGTTCCGGGAGAGGTCATCGATCGTCTCGAGCAGCTGCTCGCGCGCGGCGACGTCGAGACCCGTCGTGGGCTCGTCGAGCAGCAACAGCGCCGGGGAGGGGGCGAGCGCCCTGGCGATGAGCGATCGTCCGCGCTCGCCCTGCGACATCGTCGGCCAGCGCGCATCGTCGCGATCGGCGAGGCCCACCAGGGCGACCAGTGCCGCAGCTCTGAGACGCTGCTGCTCGCTCGGCTCCCAGCGCAGCATCCGCTCTATCGTGCCGGTGAATCCCGTGAGAACGACGTCGAGCACGGTGAGATCCGAGCGGATCGGATGCCGAGGGTTCACGTGCCCGATGTGACGGCGCAGTTCCTGGAGGTCGACCCGCCCCAGCCTCTCGCCCAGGACGTCGACGGTTCCCGAGGTGGGGTGGGTCTGTGCGCCGCAGAAGCCCAGGATCGTGCTCTTGCCGGCGCCGTTCGGGCCGAGGAGCGCCCAGTGCTCGCCCCGCGCGACCCGCAGGTCGATGCCGTGGAGGATCTCGTTGCCGCTCCGCCGGAAGGTGACCTCGTCGAGCCGCAGCAGGTCGACGCTCACGCGAGCGCCGCCTTGAGCTCCCGCAGATGGCTGCGGCTCTCCGCCGCCGCAGCCTCCGCGTCATGCCCGACGATCGTGTCCGTGAGGCGCACATGGCGCCCGTGGTCCTCCGCCCCGCCGAAGCTCGCACGGATGCGGAGCATCTCGACCATCGTCTGCCGCAGGCGAGGGGTCAGGCCGTCGAAGAGGTCGAGCAGGATCGGATTGTGGGCGGCCGCGACGATCGTGCGGTGGAACGCGGTATCGGCGTCGACGTGGTCTTCGATCGTCGACACGGCGGCGCGGCGATGCTCCAGTGCGCGGCGGATGGCCCGCACATCGGCAGCTGTGCGGCGCTCTGCCGCAAGAGAAGCGGCCTCGGATTCGATCGCGATGCGCGCCTCGATCACGCTGACGATGTCGGCACGGCGGAGCACGGCATCCCAGTCCTCCGGTGCATCCAGGGCCGTCACGAAGACGCCGGCACCCTGGCGGGTCGCGAGCACCCCGCGCCCGGCCAGCTGCCGGATCGCCTCGCGTACGGTCGACCGCCCCACCCCGAGCTGCGGGGCGAGGGTCGTCTCTCCTGGCAGTTTCTGGCCGAGCTGCCACTCTCCCGCGCGGATGCGGCGGAGAAGCAGCTCTGCCGCCTGATCGGCGAGCGGAGTGCGCTGGATCTGTGCCATGAATCGAGTATAACTTGTCAACTTGTCTGAGGAGTTGCTACCTTCTTCAGGCATGACCTCCCGCACTTTCCCCACGCTCTCCACACCCTCGGGCCCCGTACCCGCCGACGCCGCTCCCTGGAACCGTCAGCGCGGCTCGCAGATGCCCTCGCACCGCTACCTCTCCGCCCACGAACGCGTGCCGCTCCCCCTCACCGACCGCCTCTGGCCCTCGCGCCGTCTGACGCAAGCGCCCCTGTGGGTGCCGGTCGACCTCCGAGACGGGAACCAGGCGCTCGCGGAGCCGATGGATCCCGCCAGGAAGCGACGCTTCTTCGAGCTCATGATCGCGATGGGATACAAGGAGATCGAGGTCGGGTATCCCTCCGCATCGCAGACAGACTTCGATTTCGTCCGCCTCATCGCCCGGGGCGACCTCGCCCCGGAAGATGTGACGATCGTCGTGTTCACGGCTGCGCGGCGTGACCTCATCGAACGCACGGTCGCCTCGATCGAGGGCATCCGCAATCCCGTCGTCATCCACGTGTACACCGCGACCGCGCCGACGTGGCGGGACGTCGTGCTCGGCCGCACGAGGCAGGAGCTGAAGGAGCTGATCGTCACCGCGGGTCAGGACGTACTCGCCCTGGCCGGCGACAGACCGAACGTGCGCTTCGAGTTCTCGCCCGAGGTCTTCAACCTCACCGAACCCGACTACGCGCTCGACGTCTGCGATGCGATGACCGAGCTGTGGGATGCGGAGCCCGCCCGCCCCGTCATCCTGAACCTGCCCGCCACGGTCGAGATCGCGACGCCCAACGTCTACGCCGATCAGATCGAGTACATGCACCGCAACCTGGCCCGCCGCGACGGCGTGATCCTGTCCGTGCATCCGCACAACGACCGCGGCACCGGCATCGCGTGTGCCGAATTGGCGGTGCTGGCGGGAGCGCAGCGCGTCGAGGGCTGCATCTTCGGAAACGGCGAGCGCACCGGCAACGTCGACATCGCGACCCTGGCTCTCAATCTGCATGCGCAGGGCATCGATCCCATGATCGACTTCTCGGACATCGACGAGATCCGCCGCACCGTCGAGTTCTGCAACGGCATCGAGGTGCATCCGCGGCACCCCTACGTCGGCGACCTCGTGCACACCGCCTTCAGCGGCACCCACCAGGATGCGATCCGCAAGGGCTTCGCCGAGCACAGGGCACGCGCAGCGGCCGAGGGCGTGGACGAACGCGATCTGGCCTGGCGAGTGCCGTACCTGCCGATCGACCCCGCGGATCTCGGGCGCGGCTATGAGGCGGTCATCCGCGTGAACTCGCAGTCGGGCAAAGGCGGGATCGCCTACCTTCTCGAGACCGAGTTCGGTGTCGAGCTGCCCCGACGACTGCAGATCGACTTCGCCCATCGGGTACAGGAGCACGCGGATGCCGTCGGCGACGAGCTGACGGCCGGCGAGCTGTGGACGCTGTTCGAGGCGAGCTATCTGCTGCGCGAGCCTTCGGAGCCCGAGCTCGTGCGCTACCGCCTCGATGGCGAGCAGACGGAGATCGCGCTGCGGATCGGCGGCGAAGAACGCTCGCACCGGACCTCAGCGGTCGGCCCCGTCGAGAGCCTGGTGTCGGCGCTCGAGGCCGCAGGGATCGGGATCGAGGTGCTCTCGCTGCACCAGACGAGTGTCGGCACCGGCGCCGACAGCGACGCGCTCTCGCTGGTGGAGTACCGGCGCGGGGCCGACGTGCGATGGGCCGCGGGGCGGGCGCGGTCGGTGCTGGAGGCGAGCTTCGCGGCGGTGATGGGCGCGAGTGGGCGGGCGGGCGCTTAGAGGGGTGAGAGCAGGGGCGCCTTCGGCGGCCCCCACTGGGACGTCGTGCCCTCGCGTCGCCATCGGCCACTCCACACGCCGCTTGATCGCGAGGCGGGGAACGGTGGGAGCAGAGGGCGGCGTGCGGAGCCTCCGGCCGATGGGGCCCCGCTGTCGAGGGAGACTAGACGTCCCGGTTGGGGGCGGCCTTCGGCGGCCCCCAACCGGGACGTCGTGCCCTCGACAGGATTCGAACCTGCGACCTGCCCTTTAGGAGAGGGCTGCTCTATCCTGCTGAGCTACGAGGGCCTGCGACAAGCTTAGAGGAATCCCGACGACGTTCCGCGGCCACCCTGGGCTCGCTCCGCAGCATCCGGTATCTTCGGGTTCGTCGGCGGCATCCGCTGTTCCGACGATGACCAGGAGGACGACGATGACTGATCCGTCGAGGCCGGAAGACCACAACCCCTACGCCCCGCCGCCTGCCGGCGAACCCGTCATGCCACCCGTACCGGCGCCGCAGGATGCGCCGCCCGCATACCAGCCGCCGGCCGCGCAGCCGCCGCTGACTCCAGGAGTTCAGCCGCCCGCGGCGCAGCCGCCGCAGTACCCGGGCGCTGCGTACCCCGGCGCGCCGGTGGCCGGCCCGCAGTCGACGCCTCCCGCGGCGAAGAACTCGGCGAAGACGTCCAGCATCATCTCGCTCGTCGCCGGGATCGTCTCGATCTTCCTGATCCCCTACATCGCCGGAATCGTGGGCATCGGCACGGGCGTGACAGCCATCCGCATGAACAACGCGGCAAAGAACTCGGGTGCCGGATTCAACAGCGCGTACACGGGCATGGCGATCGGCGGCATCGTGCTGGGCGCGATCGGAATCGTCTTGAAGCTGGTACTCGACATCGCCCTGCGCTGAGAATTCGGCTCACGCCGCGAGAGCGAGATACGGCTCCCACCGCGGATCGCTGCGCTCGCTCCCCCGCACCGTCCACGACGTCCCGTGCGGGGGGCGCGGCGTGAACCGCAGCTCCCAGTGCATCTCCTGCGGGGTGCGATTGCTCTTGATGTTGTTGCAGCGCAGGCAGCAGGCGACCAGGTTCTCCCAGGAGTCCGCTCCCCCGCGCGATCGCGGCAGCACATGGTCGATCGTCGAGGCCGCCTTGCCGCAGTAGCCGCAACGGTGGTTGTCGCGGCGCAGCACCCCGCGCCTGGTGACAGGGACCCGCCGGCTGAGCGGGACTCGCACGTATCTGGAGAGGATGATCACCGCGGGCCGGTCGTAGACGCCATGGCTTCCCCAGACGGGATCGTCTTCGACCCGCTCGATCACCGTCGCCTTGTCATTCATGACCAGGACCAGGGCTCTCTTGAAAGACACGATCGCGAGCGGTTCGTATCCGGCGTTCAGGACCAGTGTGCGCATTCGTCATCCTCTCGATCCGCCGGGACGGCTTCCCGGCACTCTCGACTCACACGAGGCCGCGCAGCCGGCAGAGCGGACGCGGGGACGAAAAAAGGCGCTGTCTTTACAGACAGCGCCTTCTGCGCACGGCAGCACCGTGGCGTCCCTGCGGCCGATGCTGAAGGACGTGACGACCGAGGGCATCCATGGTGCGGATGCTCGGTATCTGTTCCATCAGCCTCTCCCGTCAGTGCGACAACGGGAACAGGCTAACCCATTCCCCTGAGGACTGGGCGAAACTCCGAGTGAACGCCCGAAGGCGTGTCAATGACGGATGACGGCTATCAGCCGGCGTTGGCGGCGAGCCAGCCGATCGGCTCGACCAGGGTGCCGTTGATCTTCACCTCGAAGTGGAGGTGGTTGGCGGTCGAGTGCCCCGTGCTGCCGACGAGCCCGATGAGCTGCCCCGCCTCGACCGTCTGGCCCACCTCGACCTGGCGAGTGCCGTAGGTCATGTGGCCGTAGGTGGTCGAGACGCGCTGACCGCCCACGACACTGTCGATCACGACGCCGACGCCGTAGCCGTAGTAGCTCTCGGAGGAGACGCGGACCACGCCGGCCGCAGCCGCGTAGATCGGGGTCAGCGCCGGGCAGACCATGTCGGCGCCGTTGTGACCGCTGCCGAGGGTGCGGCTCACGTTGTAAGAGCCCTGCGGGAGCGGATAGCGCACCTCACCGGAACCGGGCGAGACGAGAGCGTACTTGCTGATATCGAAGCCCGAGGACGAGGCGGTGGATGCCGCGGCCGCTGCACGAGCTGCGGCGGCCTCTTCGGCCTTCTTCTTCTCGATCTCTTCGGGGGTGGTCGCCGTGAAGGCGCCATGCACGAGCGGGGCGGCGGTCGCCTCGGATGCGACGATGAGCGACTGAGCATCGACCGCGGCGAGCTGCTGCAGGGTCGTCGCCTCTTCTGCAGGCTTCGACGAGGCGTAAGCGGGAAGCGCGATGGCGGCGACGAGAGCACCCACTGCGCCGAAGATCGCGACCGAACGGAGCGGCTTCATGACGTTGCGTGCCGGCTTGGCTGCACCCGTGCGACGGGCGAGTGCGCGGTCTTCGGTTGTCTTCGCGGGCGGTTCGATGTCTGCGGCCAAAACTATGTCCTCCAGGGCCTGCACGCTCGGGTAGCGCTGGCTCGTCGGCACTCTGCTTCTCGTGGCACGTATGTAACTCGGGGTACTTTGTGCGATTTCACCGCGAAGACGACGAGCCTGAAAGGCGACCATCGCGGGTAACCACCAGCGGGCTTCTTCGCTGGCGACCTGTCCGAGGTTACCGGAAGATAACGATCGTGTCACCCTGTAAAGCTGTTAATCCCCGGGGAGCAGGTTCGGGGTGCGAGCCGCGATCGGGCGTCAGACGGGTTCGCCGACGAGGAAGATGTGCGAGGCGAGCTCAACCGGGAGCTCGAGCCCCTCGTCTTTGCCGTCCATCTGGATCAGGACATAGCCCTCGTTGAAGCGGTAGTCGCCCTTCGCTCCGGGCACCACGCCCGCATCGCGCAGCTGCTCCAGCAGCTCGGGATCGACCTGAGCAGGCTCGGCGAGACGACGCACGGTGCCCTCGATGGGCTCTCCCGCGGCGGTCAGCTTCTGCACGAGGCCGATGACGCCTTCGTCGAAGGTGCGCACGGGGAGATCGCCGAGCTGATCGAGACCCGGGATCGGGTTGCCGTAGGGCGACTCCGTCGGGTGGCCGAGGAGCTCCACGAGCCGTCGTTCGACCTGCTCGCTCATCACGTGCTCCCAGCGGCATGCCTCTTCGTGCACATACGCCCAGTCGAGGCCGATCACATCGGAGAGCAGGCGCTCGGCGAGACGGTGCTTGCGCATCACGTCGACCGCCTTGCGCCTACCGGCGTCGGTGAGCTCGAGCGTGCGATCTTCGGACACGACGACGAGGCCGTCGCGCTCCATCCGCCCCACGGTCTGCGACACCGTCGGACCCGAGTGTCCGAGTCGCTCGGAGATGCGCGCGCGCAGCGGCACGATGTTCTCCTCCTCGAGTTCGAGGATTGTGCGGAGGTACATCTCCGTGGTGTCGATCAAGTCCGTCATCTGGCCCTCCGGGTCTTCTTAGGCAAGCCTACATTCCTGCGACGATGTCGGCGCGTCACGCGGCGAAACGGCGCGGGTCGCGCAACATAGAATCGACCCATGGCGATCGAGATTCCCCGTGACCTCCTGCCCGCTGACGGCCGCTTCGGGTGCGGCCCCTCGAAGGTGCGGCCGGAGCAGCTCGATGCGCTGCTCGCCGCGGGAGCGAGCGTGCTCGGCACGTCGCACCGCCAGGCGCCCGTGAAGAATCTGGTCGGAAGCGTGCGCGAGCAGCTCGCGGCGCTCTTCCGCATTCCCGAGGGCTACGAGGTCATCACCGGAAACGGCGGCTCCACCGCGTTCTGGGATGCGGCAGCCTTCGGCCTCATCGAGAACCGCAGCCAGAACCTCGTCTTCGGCGAGTTCGGCGGCAAGTTCGCGGCCGCCGCCGCTGCTCCCTGGCTGCAGGCCCCCGATGTCCGCAAGGCCGAGCCCGGGTCGCGCATCGCCGCCGAGATCGTCGACGGCGTCGACGTGTACGCCTGGCCGCACAACGAGACCTCCACCGGCGTGTCCGCGCCGGTCGAGCGCGTCGCCGCGGAGGGCGCACTGACCGTGATCGACGCGACCAGCGCGGCCGGCGGAATCGACTTCGACGCCGCGCAAGCCGACGTCTACTACTTCGCGCCGCAGAAGAACCTCGGCTCGGACGGCGGCCTGTGGTTCGCGGTCGTGTCGCCTGCGGCGATCGACCGGATCGAGCGGATCGCGGCATCCGGTCGCTACATCCCCGAGTTCCTCAGTCTGAAGAACGCGGTCGACAACTCGCGTCTGAACCAGACCCTGAACACTCCGGCGCTCACGACCCTGCACCTGCTCGACAGCCAGCTGCGCTGGATCCTCGCAGGCGGCGGGCTCGAGTGGGCCGCTGCTCGCACGGCGGAGTCCTCCGGAGTTCTCTACGACTGGGCCGAGGCCAGCTCGGTCGCCACGCCCTTCGTCGCGGACGCCGCGCACCGCTCCCCTGTCGTCGTCACGATCGACTTCGACGACACCGTGGATGCTGCGGCGATCGCGAAGACGCTGCGCGCCAACGGCATCGTCGACACCGAGCCGTACCGCAAGCTCGGCCGCAACCAGCTGCGCGTCGCGACCTTCGTCTCGATCGAGCCCGACGACGTGCGCCAGCTCACCCGCTCCCTCGACTACGTCCTCGAGAACACAGGCGCCTGAGCCACGAGCGGATCCCGGGGCGCCTCCGTGCGCCTCGGGACGCCGCAGCGATGGGCCTGCTCGCTGTCACCTGACGAACGAGGGCTCACTCCTCGTCGTCGGAGCCCGTCTCGGCCGCGGCCTCTGATTCGGAGTCGACGGGCTGATCGTCGACTGCGCCGCCATCGCCATCGGAGTCATCGGCGAGGTCGTCGTCGAAGCCCTCGTCAGACTCGTCGTCGTCGAAGCCCTCGTCAGACTCGTCATCGTCATCATCGTCCGACTCGTCATCGTCATCATCGTCCGACTCGTCGTCGAGGACGACCGAGTCGTCGAGCTCATCGATGTCGACCCCGTCGAGATCACCGGCGTGCAGAGCGCGCGGCTCGTCGCCGTCGAGCACGTCCTCGTCATCATCGTCGTCGTCATCGTCGTCGAGCACGTCGTCCAGGCCCTCAGCCTCGGCGGCCGCGAGCACGTCGAGCTCATCCGCCGCCGCTGCCGCCGCCTGCTCGGCGAGCTCCACCTGATGTGCGCGGTACTCGGCCAGACGCTCGGCCCACGGCACCCACTCGGGTGCCAGCAGCGCACCGTCGCCGGGGAGCAGCTCCACCTCGAGCACGGTGGGCTCCTCGTCATCGACGCGAGCCACCGTGACGGTCCAGTACCAGCCCGGATAGCCGGGGAGGCGGTTCGCGAAGCGCAGAGACACGGAGCCGTCGTCTTCGACGAGATATCCGGCCGCGGGGCCGACTGTCGACGCCGGTGTGATCTCGCGCAGCGCGTTCAGCGCGAGATCATGTGCGTCGAGGAGACGCTGGTCTGCCTCAGGCGTCGAGGTCATCAGCGACCTTGCGCAGAACGGCCGCGATCTTGCGGCTGTGGCCGGACGAGGGGTAACGGCCGCGGCGCAGATCGGCGCCCATGCCGTCGAGAAGCTTCACGAGATCTTCGACGATGATCGCCATATCGTCGGCCGGCTTGCGCTTCGCCTTGGCGAGGCTCGGCGGCGCCTCGAGCACGCGCACCGACAGCGCCTGCAGGCCGCGCTTGCCGTCTGCGACGCCGAACTCCACACGCGAACCCGCCTTCACAGCCGTACCCGCAGGCATGGCTGATGCGTGCAGGAAGACATCCTGACCGTCATCGGTGGCGATGAAGCCGAAACCCTTGTCTTCGTCGTAGAACCTGACCTTGCCGGTGGGCATGGGAGAAACCTCGCTGAGTCGGTGTGGAGATATGGCGCGCTCGAACAGAGCGCCCTCCCCCAGCCTACCGGTCGGGGACGCACTAGGCTGAGACGGATGAGTACGCCGACTTCCGAGCCCGAGATCCGCAGAGTGGACCGCTTCCTCGCATTCGCCGCGCTCGGCCTCATCGCCGCCTCGATCCTCGGATTCATCTCGATCATGATCGGCACGGCCAATGGCATGGATGAAGCAGCCTTCGCAGAGGGCGTCTGGCCGTTCGTCGCCAGCATCCTCTATTGGGGTCCGCCGCTCGCCTTCGTGCTGATCATCACGCTGCTCGTGATGAGCTTCATCCGGAAGGGCCGCGCGGCATCGCGTTCCTGAGGAATCACTTATGAGCACGCATGCGCGACCGCTGGCCGAATGGCTGGCCGCGTCGAGCGATGACGTGCTGGTCGCCCTGTTCCGCGCGCGCGGTGTGCGTCCGGACGCCGGATGGCAGGACTTCTTCGACGCCGCCGAAGCACTCCTCGACCCCGTGGCGCTGAACCGCGTGCTGCCGACTCTGACATCCGCAGAGGCATCGGCGCTCAGCGCGGCGGCGTCGGGCGCGGATGCCGGAGAGCAGCGAACCGCGCTGACCGCGCTCGGTCTCCTCCAGGTCGACGGAGCCCCGTTCCCACCCGTGACGACTGCGGTGCGGGACCGCCCCGCTCCAGCCGCGATGCAGAGGACCGATCCCGTTCCTTCGGAGACGCATGCCGCAGCGCTCGCGGCCGAGCGCGCGCTGACGACGGTGTCGGCAGTCGCCGATCTGCTGCTGCGCGCCCGCGAACGCCCGCTGGGACTGCTCTCCGGCGGCACTGTGAGCGCAGGCGAGAAGAAGCAGCTGGCCGAGAACGGAATACCGGCGGAGGCCGTCGACCCGCTCATTCAGCTCGCGGTCGATGCCGGTCTCGCAGCCGCCGACGGGAAGCGCATGGGCGCCACCGACGATGCCGAGCGCTGGCTGCGGTTCTCGGTGGCCGAACGATGGAGCGCCCTGGCCACAGGCTTCCGCGATGCCCTGCCCCGCGGCATCCGCACGCCGTCGGGCGGGTGGCTCGCACCCGCCATGTGGCCGTCCGCGTATCCGTGGGATCCGACATGGTCCGGGCGCAGCGCGGCGCTGCGCGAGCGAGCCCGCCTGCTCGCGCTCCTCGCAGATGACGGATCGGAACCTGCGTGGAGCGCGCCCATGCGCGCAGGCGCAGGTCCCGCCGCGCACGAGCTCACCGCGCTGCTGCCGGCCGAGGTCGACCGCATCTTCCTGCAGAACGATCTCACCGCGATCTCGCCCGGGCCGCTCGAACCGGCCCTCGACGTGCGACTACGGACCATGGCCGATCGCGAATCCGCGGCCCAGGCGTCGTCGTACCGCTTCACCACGGAGTCGATCGCGCGCGCAGTGGCTTCCGGCGAGACCGAGACGTCGATCCTCGAGTTCCTCGGAGGGATCTCCCTCACCGGCATCCCCCAGCCCCTGCAGTATCTGGTCGCGCAGACCGCGCAGCGCCACGGACTGGTGCGCGTGTCCTCGGATGCCGAGACCGGCCGCACGCGCATCGAGAGCGTCGATCAGAACCTTCTCGAGGCGATCGCGGTCGACCAGGCGCTTCGTCCTCTGGGGCTGACGAAGCATGTCGGCTCGATCACGTCGCGGGTCGGCCGCGACACGGTGTACTGGGCTCTCGCCGATGCACGCTATCCCGCGATCCTCGTCGACGAGCACGGTCGTCCGATCGCCGGCGACCGGCATCCGCTCGTCCGCACCACGGCTCCCGCCCCTGACTACTCGGCTCTCATCCGCGCTCTCCGATCCCACCAGGGACCGGACGCCGATGCCGCCTGGCTCGATCGCGAGCTCGACGCGGCCGTGCGCGCTCGTGCAGTGCTCAGGGTGGTCGTGGGGATGCCGGACGGATCGACCAGAGAGCTGATCATGGAGGCCACGGGACTCGGCGGCGGACGACTGCGCGGACGTGACCGCGCAGCGGACGTGGAGCGAACCCTTCCCGTGTCCAGCATCCGATCCGCCACCGTGATCCCGCAGTAAACTGGACAGCTATGTCTGATGGCCCTCTGATCGTGCAGAGCGATCGCACCGTCCTGCTCGAGGTCGCTCATGCGGATGCCGAGGCGGCCCGCCACGAGCTCGCGATCTTCGCCGAGCTCGAGCGCGCCCCCGAGCACATCCACACGTACCGGATCACGCGCCTGGGCCTGTGGAACGCGCGTGCGGCGGGACACACCGCTGAGGACATGCTGGAGACGCTCGACCGCTGGTCGCGTTTTCCGGTACCGCCCTCGGTGTCCGTCGACCTGCGCGAGACTGTGAACCGCTACGGGCGCCTCGTGATCGAGCGCGACGGCGAAGGCACGTTGATCCTGCGCTCGAACGACCCCGCCGTCCTCACGCAGGTCGCGAACAACAAGCGCATCCAGCCGCTGCTGATCGGGCATCCCACGCCCGACACGTTCGTCGTCGATGCCTGGGCTCGCGGCCAGATCAAGCAGGAGCTGCTGAAGATCGGCTGGCCCGCCGAAGACCTCGCCGGCTACACGCCGGGAACGCCGCACGACATCGAGCTCGCCGAGGACGGCTGGCAGATCCGCCCGTATCAGCAGGATGCCGTCGACGCGTTCTCGAAGGACGGCTCAGGCGTCGTGGTTCTCCCCTGCGGCGCGGGCAAGACGATCGTCGGCGCCGGCGCCATGGCCGCGACCAAGACGACCACGCTGATCCTCGTGACGAACACGGTCTCCGCCCGCCAATGGCGCGACGAGCTGCTCAAGCGCACGAGCCTCACGCCGGAGGAGATCGGCGAGTACTCGGGTCAGGCCAAGGAGGTCAAGCCCGTCACGATCGCGACGTACCAGATCCTCACGGCCAAGCGGAAGGGAGAGTACGCCCACCTCGCCCTTCTCGACGCGCTCGACTGGGGCCTGATCGTCTACGACGAGGTGCACCTGCTCCCCGCTCCCGTGTTCAAGCTGACCGCAGATCTACAGGCCCGCCGTCGCATCGGCCTCACCGCGACCCTCGTGCGCGAGGACGGCCGCGAGGGCGACGTGTTCAGCCTGATCGGGCCCAAGCGCTTCGACGCTCCGTGGAAGCAGATCGAGGCGCAGGGATTCATCTCCCCCGCCGTCTGCTACGAGGTGCGCGTGGACCTTCCGCCGAGCGATCGGCTCGAGTATGCCGCCGCCACCGACGATGAGAGGTATCGTCTGGCCGCCTCCGCGCCGGCGAAGATCGACGCCGTGAAGGAGCTCATCGCGAAGCATCCGGACGAGCAGATCCTCGTCATCGGCCAGTATCTCGACCAGCTCGACACGCTCGCCGATGCGCTGGATGCTCCGCAGATCACTGGCGCGACGCCCGTCGATGAGCGCGAGGAGCTGTACCGGCAGTTCCGCGAGGGCGAGATCCAGCTGCTCGTGGTGTCGAAGGTCGCGAACTTCTCGATCGATCTGCCGGAGGCCTCGGTCGCGATCCAGGTGTCGGGGTCGTTCGGCTCACGGCAGGAGGAGGCCCAGCGCCTCGGGCGCCTGCTGCGACCCAAGCAGTCCGGCCACACGGCGAGCTTCTACACGCTGGTCGCCCGCGACACCATCGATCAGGATTACGCGCAGAACCGTCAGCGCTTCCTCGCCGAGCAGGGCTACAGCTACACGATCATGGACGCCGACGCGCTCGACGCCGCCTGAGCGGGAGTGGCCGGCGCGGGCGGGCGGCGGTGCGTCAGCCGGCCCGCTCGAACCAGTCCAGGATCAGCGCCGTGACGGCTTCCGGCGCGTCATCCGTGAGGAAGTGGGCCGCATCGTCGACGAAGGCGAGCTCGAAGCGGTCGGCCCGCCGCTCGTGGTCCCGGCAGATGTGCCGTGCGATCGGCTCCGCGAACGGCCCGTCCTGCCGACCGAACACCGCGAGTGTGCGTGGCTGCAGACGCATCCGCCGGTAGTGGCCGCTCATGAGGCGCAACGACACCGGGATGACCATTCCGCGGTACAGCGCGGTCACGGCGTTCTCCACCTCCGCGCGATCGTGCACGCGCAGGTAGCCGTCAATCGTCGCGTCCGACAGCTGCCTCGTCGCGTATCGCGGGCTGAAGAGCCCCTTGAGCGATCTGCCCCGCCGGTGCAGGAGCAGCGCCGGCATGTGCGCGAACGCGGGCACGACCTTCGGCGTGAAGAGCATGAACCCCGGTGGCACGGAGAGCTGGACCATCGTGCGCACCCGCTGCGGCTGCAGATAGGAGATCTGCATGCCGGAGATCGCGCCCATGTCGTGGCAGACGAAGTGCGCGCGACGGATGCCGAGGGCGTCGAGCACCGCGATGACATCGTCGCGCTGCGAATCGGGGCCGAAGCTCGGATCTGCGGCCTCCGTCCACCCGGAGCCGCGCAGATCCGGGCAGATCACCCGGTATCCGCGCGCCGCGATCGCCGGCGCGATCGCGCGCCACTGCCACCAGTGCTCGGGGAAGCCGTGCAGCATGACAACAGGCTCGCCCTCCCCGATCTCGGCGACGTGCGTGCGAAGACCGCGCGTCTGCACCATCGAATGCCGGAAGCCCTCCGCTTCGGGGAGGGCGGGCGACCACGCACCCTGAACGGATCCCTGCGGGATCGCCGGTGTGTCCATGATGAGACCTCCACGTCGCTGCACGCCTCGGGTCGAACCGGCCCTGCTCGAACTGTACTACGTTCATAGTGTTTTGTCACTATGAACGTAGTTGCCTATGCTCGGGTCATGAGCAGCACCCGCATCCGCGCCCTCGAGGCCGCCATCGACCTGATCGGCACGGAGGGGATCCGCGCACTGACGCACGGGAGAGTGGATGCCGCGGCAGACCTTCCGCCAGGGTCGACCTCCAATCATTTCCGCACGAGGGCGGCACTGCTCTCCGGGGTCATCGACTGGATCGCCGAGAGTGAGCGCGGGGAGGGAGGATTCCCCTCGCTCCCCTCCACGGAGGCCGCCCTCACCGAGATGCTCATACACGTGATGGAGCTCGAGTCCGGCCCGAGAGCCGCGCGTACCCGTGCTCGGTACGCGCTCTTCCTCGAGGCCGTCGATGACGAGGCGGTCACTCCCCTTCGGCGTCAGCGCCGGGTGTTCGAGGAGTGGGTGCGCTCCCTGCTCGGGACGATCGCCGGCCCGGATGCCGCAGACCGCGCTCCCATGTTGATGGCGGCCTGCGATGGCCTTCTGCTGCACCGGATCACGGTCGATCCCGACGCCCCGGTCGAGGCGTCGATCACCCTCGCGGTCGCCGTGGCGGTGCACGGACCCGCGACGTGACTTCGCCGCTCCGGCCGATAATCAGCATCTGCATGCGCGAAGTCACCATAATGGGGTCATGACTGCTGCGCGCATCCTGGTCGTCGACGACGAGCCGAACATCCGCGACCTGCTCTCCACAGGTCTGAGCTTCGCCGGGTTCCAGGTGAAGACGGTCGCCAACGGCGCCGCCACCATCTCGGCCGTCCTCGAGGAGGAGCCCGATCTCATCATCCTCGATGTGATGCTGCCCGACATGAACGGCTTCAGCGTCACCAAGCGACTGCGCGGTGCCGGCTTCACGGCACCCATCCTCTTCCTGACCGCGAAGGACGGCACAGAGGACAAGATCGAAGGTCTCAACGCGGGCGGCGACGACTACGTCACCAAGCCATTCAGCCTCGACGAGATCGTGGCCCGCGCACAGGCGATCCTGCGCCGCACGATGCAGGCCGACGAGGAGTCGATCATCCGCGCCGGCGAGCTGTCGATGGATCAGGACACCCACGACGTCCACGTCGGCAAGGAGTCGATCGAGCTCAGTCCCACCGAGTTCAAGCTGCTGCGCTACCTCATGCTGAATCCGAACCGGGTGCTGTCGAAGGCGCAGATCCTCGACCATGTCTGGGAGTACGACTTCAACGGCGACGCCGGGATCGTGGAGAGCTACATCTCCTACCTGCGCCGCAAGATCGATCCGCACACGGAAGAGTCGGTCATCCAGACCAAGCGCGGATTCGGTTACATGCTCAAGGTCGGCAAGTAGATCAGGCCACCTGCTGACGCCGACGACGGGAGGACCGCATGGCGCACAAGCCTGACGCGGTCACCCGCTGGTGGCGGGCCATCAGCCTGCGCGCCAAGGTCACCGGCGTCACCGTCGGCGTGCTCGCGCTCGGACTCCTCGTCGCCGGGCTCGGTACCGCGCCGATCCTGCGCAACGCGCTGATCGACAACATCGACTCGCAGCTGCCCGCTCTCGTCTCCGCCGATCTGGTGTCGACCTACTTCGACGTGACGACGGCCGACGGCGAGACCGTCTACACGCCCAAGGCCACGCCTCGGGACTTCTCCTTCGCCGTCTATGACCCCATCAGCGGCGTCCTCCAGGCGACCGCAGGGAGCGGAAACGGCCGTGACACGCCCCTCTTCCCCGCCAGCTACTCGCTCCAGGAGGCGCTGGCGAAGCAGGACGTGATCATTCAGCTCGAGGGCACGAAGGGCTCGAGCTTCCATGCGGCCGTAGCGAACACCCCGGGTGCCGGCGGCGGCGCGGTGCGCATTCAGCTCGTCGCGATGCCGCTCTCCGCCGCCGACCGCATCATCAGCCAGTACTTCGGCATCTACGTCACCGTGGCCCTCATCACCATCATCATCGCGGCTCTGCTCATCCGCGGTCTCGTCACCCTGACATTCCGCCGGCTCGGCCAGGTCGAATCCACCGCCATGTCGATCGCGGCCGGCAATTTCAGCCAGCGTCTCACCGACCTCGAGCCCACCACAGAAGTCGGTCGTCTCAATGCCGCGATCAACGCGATGCTCGATCGTGCCGACCATTCTCTCGCCCAGCGCGACCGCACGGTCAGGCACATGCGGCGCTTCATCGGGGATGCCAGCCACGAGTTGCGCACACCGCTGGTGAGCGTCCGCGGCTACGCCGAGCTGTATCGCATGGGAGCCATCAAGGGCGAAGAGGACACCGCCCGCGCCATGGAGCGCATCGAGAAGGAGGCGATCCGCATGGGCGTGCTCGTCGAGGACCTCCTCGCTCTCGCGCGCCTCGACGAGGAGCGTGAACCGGAGATCACCGCGATCGATCTGCGCCCGGTCGCCCGCGACGCCGCCCTCGACGTGCAGGCGGCCGCCCCCGGGCGCGCCGTGACCGTCGTCGACAAGACGCTCGAGGCGCCGCTCACGGCCCCCATCACCCGCCCGGCGAAGCCGGCGACGCAGCCGGCGCCCGCACCGCGGGGGCTCTCCCGTGCCTCGCTCGCACGCCTGCGCCGACGCACGCGCAATGCGCCAGCCGAGATGCCGGCGATCGACTTCACCGAGGTCGAGGACATTCCGGTGCGCACTCCCCCGATCGTGCTCGGCGAGGAGAACAAGGTGCGCCAGGTGGTCGCGAACCTTCTGGGCAATGCGCGCCGCTTCTCCCCCGACGAGAGCCCGATCGAGATCGTGGTCGACGCCGACCGCGTCGCGGGAACCGGCAGCATCGCGATCGTCGATCACGGCGAGGGCATTCCGCCGCAGATCCGTGAGCAGATCTTCGAGCGGTTCTGGCGCGCTGACACCTCGCGGGCGCGCGAGACCGGCGGATCCGGGCTCGGACTCGCGATCGTCGCCTCTATCGTCAAGGCTCTGCACGGCAGCGTGGCCGTGACCGAGACCCCGGGCGGAGGTGCGACGTTCACCGTGACGTTCCCGCTCGCACCGTCTCGTGCGACACCCGAGCATCTTCTCGAGGACACCCAGCCGCTCGACCCCCTCGAACTCTGAGTTCTCTCCTGCACATTCGCGTGGTCTGACGCGTTGTGCACATCGGGTGGGGATCGCGGCCGAGAGAGCGGATGCCGGCATCCGCTTCTCTATAGCGTCGGAACCCCACAGATCAAAGGAGTTCCCATGTCCGTCTTCACCGTCGACACCGAGGCCGTCTCCACCGCGCAGGGCTCCACCCGCGCCACCATGGAACGGCTGCAGAGCGAATCGGCGACTCTGATGGCCCAGCTCACGCAGCTCGAGTCGTCGTGGTCGGGTGCCGCGTCGGTCGCGTTCCAGAGTTGCGCGCAGCAGTGGCGCGGCGCCCAGCTGCACGTCGAGCAGGTCCTCGAGTCCATCGGCACCGCACTCGGCGGAGCGGCGACGCAGTATGCCGACGCCGATCAGTACTCGGCGAGCCTGTTCCGCTGACCCCCCCCGAAAAGCAGAAACGCCCCGGCCGGAGCCGGGGCGTTTCTGTCAGAAGGAATGGATCAGAAGTCCATGCCGCCCGACGGGTCACCCATCGGAGCCGCAGCCTTCTCGGGCTTGTCGGCGACGACGACCTCGGTGGTGAGGAAGAGGCCGGCGATCGACGCGGCGTTCTGCAGAGCCGAGCGCGTCACCTTGGCCGGGTCGATGATGCCGGCGGCGAACATGTCGACGTACTCGCCGGTCGCGGCGTTCAGACCGTGTCCCGACTCGAGCTCGGCGACCTTGTTCGCGACGACACCCGGCTCGAGACCGGCGTTCAGAGCGATCTGCTTCAGCGGAGCCTCGATCGCGACGCGGACGATGTTCGCACCGGTCGCCTCGTCGCCCGTGAGCGAGAGAGCGTCGAGCGCCTTGGTGCCCGACTGGATCAGCGCGACGCCACCACCGGGGACGATGCCCTCCTCGACGGCTGCCTTCGCGTTGCGGACGGCGTCCTCGATGCGGTGCTTGCGCTCCTTGAGCTCGACCTCGGTCGCAGCCCCCGCCTTGATGACGGCGACGCCACCGGCGAGCTTGGCGAGGCGCTCCTGCAGCTTCTCGCGGTCGTAGTCGCTGTCGGTGTTCTCGATCTCGCGACGGATCTGCGTGACGCGACCCTCGATCTGCGCGGCCTCGCCTGCGCCCTCGACGATCGTCGTCTCGTCCTTGGTGACGATGACCTTGCGTGCGCGACCCAGCAGGTCGAGCGTGGCGTTCTCGAGCTTGAGGCCGACCTCTTCGGTGATGACCTGGCCGCCGGTGAGGATCGCGATGTCCTGCAGCTGAGCCTTGCGGCGGTCGCCGAAGCCGGGAGCCTTGACGGCGACCGACTTGAAGATGCCCTTGAGCTTGTTCAGCACGAGGGTCGCGAGAGCCTCGCCCTCGACGTCCTCGGCGATGATGACGAGCTCCTTGCCGTCCTGGATCACCTTGTCGACGATGGGCAGAAGGTCCTTGATGTTCGAGATCTTCTGGTTCGCGATGAGGATGTAGGCGTCTTCGAAGACCGCTTCCTGGCGCTCCGGGTCCGTCACGAAGTACGGGTTCAGGTAGCCCTTGTCGAAGCGCATGCCCTCGGTGAGCTCGAGCTCGGTGCCGAAGGTCTGCGACTCCTCGACGGTGACCACACCCTCCTTGCCGACCTTGTCGATCGCCTCGGCGATGAGCTCGCCGATCGCGGTGTCAGCGGCCGAGATCGATGCGGTCGCAGCGATCTGCTCCTTCGAGTCGATCTCCTTGGCGCTGGAGAGCAGCTCCTCGGTGATGGCCGCGACGGCCTTCTCGATGCCGCGCTTGAGCGAGATCGGGTCGGCGCCGGCTGCGACGTTGCGCAGACCCTCGCGGACCAGTGCCTGGGCGAGGACGGTGGCGGTGGTGGTTCCGTCGCCGGCGACGTCGTCGGTCTTCTTGGCGACCTCCTTGACGAGCTCCGCGCCGATCTTCTCGTACGGGTCGTCGAGCTCGATCTCCTTGGCGATGGAGACACCGTCGTTCGTGATCGTGGGGGCGCCCCACTTCTTCTCCAGCACGACGTTGCGACCGCGCGGGCCGAGCGTTACCTTGACGGCGTCGGCGAGAATGTTGAGGCCGCGCTCGAGGCCGCGGCGGGCCTCCTCATCGAAAGCGATGATCTTTGCCATGAGTTTTGTCGTCCCTCCTGGACGTAGACGTTGGGTTTAGCACTCAGAGTGAGAGAGTGCTAACGCCATTCTGGCACTCGACCCCATCGAGTGCAAGCTGCCGGGAGAGACGCGAGCGGCGTTCAGGAAGCCGGAGTGTCCTCGGGGGTCGATGGTGCGGAGCTCGAACGATCGAGGCCGATCACCATGACCAGCTGCTTGCCGTCGGTGTTGTTCATGTCCGCGTAGAAGTCGCTCTGCTCGACCTCTGCACCGCCGATGAGATTGGCGAGACCGATCGCGGCGAGCTCGTCTGCCGCGTCGACGTAGTAGACCGTGGTGGTCGAGAAGTCCTTGCTCGTGCTGTCGCTCGCGAACACCGTGTCAGCCGCCCAGCCGCCGTTCAGCAGCGTGTCGCGCATCTGCGTGTCGAGGCCCTCGTCCGGAGTCGCGTTGAGGATCGTGACCGAATACGTCGTATCGACGACACCGGTCTCGACCGGGGTCGGCGTCGAGCTCGGCACCGCCTCGGGGAAGAGGGAGATCCGCCCCATGACCACGAGCGAGCCGAAGATGCCGCCGATGATGAGCACGAGGGCGGCGACGAACGACCACAGCAGAACGACCCAGCCGTTCATGCCCGGAACCTCGGCGCGGTGCGCCCCTACTCGTCCAGTCGAACGGGGGACGTCGTCGAATCGGTCTCGGGTGGGCTTGGACACCCCTCGATGCTAGCCGACGAATCCCGGAGTCCGTGTGGAGCGCTGCAGCGCCCGCGCATCGCGGATGCGGCGGAGTCGCCCGACGAGCATGGGGTCGTAGCGGAGAGCCTCTTCCGACTCGATCAGGCGGCCGAGCAGCTGGTAGTACCGGGCGGCGCTCATGCCGAGCTGGGCGCGGATGACCTCCTCCTTCGCCCCGCTGTGCCGCGGCCACAGGGTCTCCAGCGCGAGGATCGCGCGATCTCGCTCCGTCAACTCACCCAGCATGGGATCAGACTAGATCGGCCGGGACGCGGTTCCGGTGCGCCACTCCCATCGACGCCCGAGCGGGTCCGACGCCGCGCGCACCGATCCGTCGAGGGCCACGACGAATCCCGGCCAGCTCTCGGCGTCGACCGGCGGATCCCACACGTCCAGAAGTGCCGGCGGATCGATCGTGATCCACCGGGCGGGCAGACGGCGGATGCTCTCGACGAGCGCTGTCCTGGGCTCACGCGGGATGTGCACGAGCACCCCCGGCGTCGTGATCACGAGAGTCGCTCCCGCCGGCGCCGAGCGCGCGAGAGCGTCGATCTCCGCAAGCGCGTCGCCCGCCACGAGCATCGGCGGGTCGGACGCCGCGATGTCGAGCGCCGCAGTCACGCGCTGCTCGCGCCCCTCCTCCCCCGGCCACACGAGCCCCTGCAGCCAGCGACGGTCACGGTCATCGGCGGCGTCGAGCGGCGCGAGGTCCACTCCCGCGCGCCACACGACGTGCGGCAGGCGCATGGGCGGGAGGGGGCCGGTGACCACGCTCTCCAGCACGACGGGCGAGGGGCCGGCCGCGGGGTCGATCGCCTGGCGCAGCGCGCCTGCGTCGTCGACGAACCGGTACGAGTAGCGATCCGGGTACAGGCACAGGCCTGCCGACGCGCCGACCTCGAGCAGTGCGATGGGGCCGTCGATCTCGCTGAGCACGGGCAGCAGCGGGGAAAGACGCAAGGGCTCGTTGGTCTGCAGTCGCCGTGACGAGCTCTCGGTGACGATCTCGTCGGCGTGGGCGAGCACGAAGTCGCGCCACTGCGCGAAGCCGGTGAGACGGGCGCCCAGCATCCGCGTCACGGCGAAGACCAGCGGGGGCTGCCGCCGGTTCTCGGGAATCCGCTCGAACACGCCTCTGATCGCCGCGTCCGCGGCCACCCCGCGCGCCCATTCGGCGTACAGCTCGCTGCGCCCCGGCGCCTCCTCTTCGGCGAATCGCGCATATCGGCGCTGCACGGCATCCGTCATGCGTCCATTCTGGTCGCACTGCGCCCGGTCACAGGCAGACGCGAGAGAATGTACGCATGTCGTACAGCGTGGACAAGACCGAAGAACAGTGGCGCGAGGAACTCGGCGCCGATCAGTACGCAGTGCTGCGCCAGGCCGCGACCGAGCGCGCATGGACCGGACAGCTGCTCGACGAGAAGCGCGCAGGCCTCTACACCTGCGGTGCCTGCGGTGCCGAGCTCTTCAAGAGCGGCACGAAGTTCGACTCCGGATGCGGGTGGCCGAGCTTCTACGAGTCGATCCGCCCCGAGGCGGTCGAGCTCATCGAGGACACGAGCCTGGGCATGGTGCGCACCGAGGTGCGCTGCGCGAACTGCGGCTCGCACCTCGGCCATGTCTTCCCCGATGGCTTCGGCACTCCGACCGGTGACCGCTACTGCATGAACTCCATCGCGCTGAACTTCACGCCGGACGCCGAGTGAGCGCCCTCGAGGCGGTCCGCTCGCGTCAGTCCTGGTCGAAGGTCACGGAGCTCGCGCCGGGCCGTGAGGAGCTGCTGCATCTCGTGGCGGCCGCCGGCCGCGTGGCCGACCACTCCTCGCTGCGGCCCTGGCGTCTGATCGAGCTCCGCGGCGCCGACCGCGAGGTCCTGGGAGCTGCGATCGCCAAGGCCGAGGGCGACTCGTCGCCGTCGTCGAAGCCGCTGCGCGCTCCGCTGCTCATTGCGGTGGTCGCGAGCTACCGCAAGAGCGAGAAGGTTCCGCGCTGGGAGCAGGAGGCCGTCGCCTCCGGCGTCGCTCACATGCTGAGCCTGCTGCTCGACGAAGCCGGCTGGGGCGTGCTCTGGCGCACGGGTCACTACACGCGGTCCAAGGCCGTCGCCAAGGTGCACGGCCTCGGCAAGGATGAAGAGCTGCTCGGCTGGCTCTATGTCGGAGGCAAGCCGGCCGGAAAGCGCCCGGGCCGCCGCAAGGCCGTCGACGCCCGAAGGCTCCTGACCCGCATGCCCAAGGCGGAGAAGGCGTCGTCGAAGCAGGACAAGCCTGCCAAGAAGTCCAAGAAGAAGAAGTAGCCGTTGCGGGGGCGGCTCAGCCGCCCAGCGACGCGAGAAGGTCGGCGAAGTGGTCGAGGTCATCGGCCGACCACGCTTTCAGCCGCTCGCCGAGACGTTCCTCGTAACGGGCTCGCGCGGCGGCGACGCGCTCCTGAGCAAGATCCGTGGCGACCAGCACGCGCGCGCGGCGGTCGTCGGGGTCGCGCACGCTCTCGACGAGTCCCAGCTCCTCGAGCTGGCGCACCTGTCGGCTCACGGCAGATTTGTCGGTCTGCAGGCGCTCGATGATCGCTCCGGCCGAGGTCGCCTTGCCCGTCGCGATCGACGTCAGCACCTGGTAGCCGAGAGGCTGCAGAGCGGGATGCACCGTGACCGCCGCTTCGCGCCAGCTCACGCGGATCCGGGCGATGAGTCCGGCGAGCTCGTGCTCGACCCTGGCCACGGCGAGATCGAGGTCGGAGGGTTCGTCGGTCATGCTCGCCAGTGTAGAGCGCCGTGCCTCAGGCCTCGGCCAGGAGGCGGAACACCTTGGACGCCGTCGTGATCTCGTCGACGGTGAGCTCGCCGATCGCGGCGCGCAGGCGCAGGGCGTACTCGGCCCGCACCCGCGCGAGCGCCTCTCGCGCCTTCGGCGTCACCGTCAGGACCCGCAGCCGACCGTCGCGCTCATCGGGGCGGGATTCGAGCAGGGCGTGGCATTCCAGCATCCGCACCTGCCGGCTGATGACCGACTTGTCCATCTCGAAGCGCTCGGCCAGCTCGTGCGCGCTCGATGCTCCTGCGCCGTCGAGGAAGGTCAGGAGCTTGTATCCGGTGACGTGAAGCTCGGGATCGATGCGCGCGGCGGAGTCCTTCCAGAGCAGCCGGGCCTTCGCGAAGATCAGGTTCAGCTGCCCTTGGAAGTCGGCCAGGGCGCCGTCGACATCCGACGGCACCGAGGCTTCCGTGACGGTCATCTCAGCGCCGTGACGGCTCGGCGCCGACCACGCCGATGGTTCCGGTCGACGCGCCGACTTCGGCTTCGGCGACCTCGATCGCCGATTCCTCCGCCTGCTCTCGCAGCTGCTCGGCGGCGTTCTTGGTCGACAGCGGCTTGTTCTTGATGAACGCGATCGCGATGATCGCGAGCACCGCGAGCGGGATGGCGATGATGAACGCATCCGCGATGCCGTGGCCATAGGCGCTCTCGACGATCGAGCGGATCGCGTGGGGCAGCTCCGACACCTTCGGCACGTCGCCCGAGGCGAGGTGCTTGAGTGCGGCGACCTCATCCTCGTTCGTCGGCGTGAAGCCGGTCAGCCCGTCCTTCACGTAGGTCGTGACGCTGTTCGAGAGCATCGAGCCCATGACCGTCACGCCGATGGTTCCCGCGATCGTGCGGAAGAAGTTCACGTTCGACGAGGCCGCGCCCAGCTGCGTGGGCGGGGTGTCGTTCTGCACGATCAGCGTGAGGTTCTGCATGACCATGCCGAGACCGGCGCCCAGCACGAACATGTACACGGCCACGAGCGGGAACGGGGTGTCGTAGCGCAGCGTGGCCATCAGGCTCACGCCGATCGTGGTGAGCACGGAGCCGACCAGCATCCACCCCTTCCACTTGCCGAAGCGGCTCACGAGCTGGCCGATCACGATCGAGGCGCCCATCTGGCCGACGATCATCGGGATCGTCATGAGGCCCGACTCGGTCGGCGTCGCGCCGCGCGCGAGCTGGAAGTACTGCGCGAGGAAGACCGAGGTCGCGAACATCGAGACGCCGATCGCGATCGACGCGATGACCGAGAGCGTGAACGTGCGATTGCGGAACAGCGACATCGGGACGATCGGCTCCTTGACCACGAACTCGACCGCGATGAAGGCGATGATGGCGAGGCCCGCGACCGCGGCGAGCGCATAGCTCGTCATCGAATCCCAGTCGAACTCGCTGCCGCCCATGGAGACCCAGATGAGCAGGGTCGATACGCCGACGGCGAGAAGCACGATGCCGAAGTAGTCGATCGAGACCTTCGCCCGAGCGGGCTTGGGCAGGTGCAGTGTGAACTGCAGGAGCACGAGGGCGACGACGGCGAACGGAACGCCGACGAAGAAGTTGGCGCGCCAGCCCCACACATCCGTGATGAGACCGCCCAGCAGCGGCCCGCCGATCGTGCCGAGGGCCATGATGCCGCCGACCACGCCCATGTACTTGCCGCGTTCGCGGGGCGAGATGATCAGCGCGACGGCGATCATCACCAGGGACATGAGTCCGCCGACGCCGATGCCCTGCACGACGCGGACGGCGATGAGCATGTTCGTGTCGGTGGAGAATCCAGCGATCACAGTGCCCGCAGTGAACAGGATCAGGGCGATCTGGATGAGGATCTTGCGGTCGACGAGGTCGGCGAGCTTGCCCCAGATCGGGGTGGACACGGCGGTCGCGAGCAGGCTCGCGGTGATGACCCAGGTGTACTGGGACTGCGTGCCGCCCAGGTCGGCGATGATGACGGGCATCGAGGTCGACACGACGGTGCCGGAGAGCACCGCGACGAACATTCCGACGATGAGGCCGGAGATGGCGGTGAAGACCTCGCGTGCCGAGCGCGCGGTCTCGGGCGGCGTGGAAGAAGTGGTTGTCACAGTGATGGCTCCTGCGTAAATAGTTGATCTTCATCAACTGTACGCCTTTAGTTGCCGAAACGCAACTATCGACTGCGATCAACCATTTCGAGGTCGGCGGCGCCGCGGCACCGCCACGACGACCGAGAGGACCGCCACCGTGATCATGGCGACGAGCTGCCACAGCTGAGGCCCCGCATCAGCAGGCCAGAGCAGATCGATGAGGACGGATGCCGTGAGCTGCCCGAGCACGGAGCCGAGCCCCATCAGCAGCACGCCCGTGTGCGCCACGATGAAGGCGCCGAGAAGGATGTATGCGAAGCCGAGCAGACCGCCGAGATACAGCCAGGGATCGGCGGGCGGCTGCTGCGGCAGACCGCGGATCAGGATGCTGACGCCCGCGGCGAGGGCGAGCGCGATGACCCCGCCGATGAAGCTCATCAGCGTCGCCGCCATCGGCGACTGCACGCGCTGTGCGAGCCGCCCGTTGGCCGCCGACTGCCACGCGATGCCGACTCCGGCCGCGAACGGCAGCAGCAGCATCCACAGCGGCGCTTCGGCGAGCACATCACCCGAGAGTGAGATCGCGACCGCACCGAGGGCGAAGACGCCGCCCAGCACACGGCCGGGCGTGACGGCGACGACCCCGGCCGGCCCGACGCCCAGCCGATCGAGCACGAGCCCATGCAGGGTCTGGCCAGCCACGACCCCGACTGTGAACAGCGAGACGCCGAGCACGCCGGCCGTGATGCCCTGCGTCGAGACGGTGAGGGCGCCGCAGGTGCCGCCCAGGAGCATCCAGAACGGGATCGTCCTTGCGCGCACGCCGCGCCACAGGCGCGCAGCTCCTCGCCTCGCCGAGGGGATGCACGGGATGACGACGATGAGGATCAGCAGACCCACCGCGAAGGAGATGAAGCCCGCGACGATGCCGTTGTCGACCTCGACCCCGAGCACGCCGTTCACGCGAGCCTGCACGGCCGTCATGACGCCGATCGCGACCGCGCCGCCGAGGGCGACAGGGGTGGGCAGGGGGCGTTTCGCGGTCACCTCTCGACCCTAGCCGAGCGGATGTCGGTGCCCGGAGCTAACCTGTCTGCATGTGCGCGAGCTACGGCCTGGATCCCCGCTTCACCGATGACGAGCTGCTGGCCGAGGCCGACGAGGCCCTGATCGAGGGTCTCAGGGAGTGGGCCGAGGCCAACGCCGGCGAGACGCTGCGCCCGACCGGCAAGAATCTCCGCAATCTCAGCCCGATCGTCATCGATGCCGACGGGCAGACCACGCTCGAGCCCGCATGGTGGGGGTTCCTCGTGAACGGCGAGCCGGCGAAGTTCCCCTCGATCAACACCCGGTCCGAGCGGCTGCAGGAGCGAACGGGGGCTCTGAAGTCGCGCGCGCTGGTTCCCGCGACCGGGTGGTACGAGATGAAGAAGCCCGAGCGCGTCTGGCACGAGTTCGGTCTCGACACCTCGGCCCTGTTCGGCATGGCAGCCGTCACGCAGCGTGGCCGGACGGCCGACGGCCAGTGGTTCACCTGCTACTCCATCGTGATGCGCCCGGCCCCCGCGCACCTGGCAGACCTCCATGACCGCATGCCGGTGCTCATCCCGACGGCTTTCGCGCAGGACTGGCTGCGGGCCCAGGGCGACCGCGAACTCATCGACGAGGCGCTGCTGGCCGCGGCATCCCTCGACGACCGGGTCGTCGCCGTGCCCCGCGCCGACGACAAGGGCGCCGAGCGGCTGTTCTGAGGATGGATGCCGAACACCTGATCTCCCTCGCCGCGCAGCGCGCCGAAGAGCTCCCTGGCGCGACGCGCGAGAATCCCTTCGGACCCGACTGGGACGTCTACAAGGTACGAGGACGCGTGTTCCTGCTGATCCCCCTCGACCGTACGGGCCGCGTGACGCTCAAGTCGCACCCCGACGACTCGGTCGCTCTGCGCGAGACGTTCGCCGACATCTCGCCCGGCTACCACATGAACAAGAAGCACTGGATCACGCTGACACCGGGCCCGTCGCTCGAAGCGGGACTCGTGACCGAGCTCGTGACCGAGTCGTACCTGCTCGTGGTCGAGAAGCTGCCGCGGGCGATCCGCCCTGTCGACCCGGACACCTTCGGCCGGCCCAGCTCCTGAGCATCCGCCACAGGGAGGACACCGCCGTGCTCGAGGACGGTACTCGGGGAGGACGCGGGGAGCGGATGCCGCCGCATAGCGTGGAGGCATGATCACAGCTGAAGGCCTCACGAAGAGGTTCGGAGACAAGACCGCCGTTCAGGACGTGTCGTTCACCGTCAAGCCGGGAAGCGTCACCGGGTTCCTGGGGCCGAACGGTGCGGGCAAGTCGACCACGATGCGTATGATCGTGGGACTCGACCGCCCGACCTCGGGTCGCGCGACCGTCGCAGGACGCGAGTACCGCAGGCTCCGCGCTCCCCTCACAGAGGTGGGCGTGCTGCTCGACGCCAAGGCCGTGCACACCGGACGCACCGCGCGCAACCATCTGCGCGCCATGGCCGCGACCCACGGCATCCCCTCGACGCGCGTCGACGAGGTCATCGACCTCGCCGGGATCGGATCCGTGTCCCGCAAGCGCGCCGGCGGGTTCTCGCTCGGCATGGGGCAGCGACTGGGCATCGCCTCCGCGCTGCTCGGCGACCCGCACACGCTGATCCTCGACGAACCGGTCAACGGCCTCGACCCTGAAGGCGTTCGGTGGGTGCGGCAGTTCGTCCGGCACGCAGCATCCGAGGGGCGCACCGTGCTGCTGTCGAGCCATCTGATGAGCGAGATGGCCCAGACCGCCGACCATGTGATCGTGATGGGCCGCGGCCAGGTGCTCGCTGACGCGCCTCTCGAGGAGCTCGTGCGCGCATGGACCGTCAACACCGTGCGCGTGCGCACGCCTCGCGCCGCCGACCTGGCCGCGGCGGTCGGCGGACCATCCGTCGAGATCGTGAGCACCGCACCCGACCTGCTCGACATCGTGGGCCTCCCCGCAGCCCGGATCGGCGACCTCGCCGCCGACCGCGGCATCCCGCTGCACGAGCTCACCCCGACCACCGGCTCGCTTGAAGAGGCGTATATGGCCCTCACCGGCGACTCCGTCGAGTACCGCACCAAGGAGATCTCATGACCGTCCAGGCCCCTCCCCTCACCCGGCCCCGTGCCGACACGGTCCACAGGCCCAGCTTCCTGCGTTCGCTGCACGGCGAATGGATCAAGCTCGCCACTCTTCGGTCGACCTGGTGGTCGATCGCGATCGCAGCCGCACTCACGATCGGCATCGCCATGCTCATCGCTCAGGCGGTGGATCAGCCAGGGTTCGATCCGATCCAGGCCGTCGTGATGCCGATCCAGTTCACGATGCTGCTCGCCGGCATCCTCGGCGCCATCTCCGTCACCGGCGAATACTCGACCGGGATGATCCGCTCCACGTTCGCGGCGAACCCGGTGCGAGGATCGGTGCTCGCGGCGAAGGCCGTGGTCATCGCCCTCTTCCTGTTCGTCTCGTCGCTGCTGACCTTCTTCGCGGCCGCGCTCGCCGTCACGGCAGTGGTCTCGACGCGGGATCAGAGCATCGACTGGTCGGACCCCTCGGCGTCGCTCCTCCCGATCGTCGTGTCGTCTCTGGCGATGGCCGTGTTCGCCCTGATCGGGGTGGCATTCGGATTCATCCTCCGCTCGGGAGCGGGTGCGATCGCCGCCACCGTCGGCCTGCTGTTCGTGCTGCCGATCGTGGCGAACTTCTTCATGCTGGCCGGCGAGTCCTGGGCCTGGGTCATGGATGCCGCGGCGTACCTGCCGGTGGCGGCTGCGCAGAGCGCGATCCTGACCGATGGCGCGGCTCTCGAGACCCCGGTCGCCTACCTCACCCTGGCCGCATGGGTGGCCGCGGGAATGCTCGGCGCCTGGGCCGTGCTGCGCACCCGCGACGCGTAGAGTCGCTCCGTGAGCAAGACCCGCAGCCGCAGCGCCGTGTCCCTCGAGGACGACGGCCTGCGGCTGCCGCGTCCCCCCGGGGTGTTCCAGAGGTTCTGGGGCCGGCATCCGCTGTTCGGGGATGTGCTGATCTCCCTGTTCTGCCTCCTGCTCTCGCTGGCTCCGGTGAGGAGTCCAGCCGACGATCTTCCGGAGCCGACCGCGCTCCTGCTCGCGGTCCTCGTGCCGATCTCTGTGGTCGCGGCGTGCGGCGCTCTTCTGCTCCGCCGACGGCATCCACTCGTCCCGTTCATCGCCGCCTTCGCGGCCGAGGCGTTCTTCCTCTTGCTCGGAGCACCCGGAGGCACCCCGATGGTGACCGTGGCGGCGTACTCACTCGCCGTCTATGCGTCGAACCGTGCCGCATGGGTCGGGCTCGGAATCGGCCTGGCATCGCTGACCGTGCTATCGGGAGTCCTCTTGCTCCTCGGCGCGATCACCCTCCAGATGGCGGCGAACGGGCTCCTGGGCAATCTCGTGGTCGGCTTGATCGGCACTCTCATCGGCATCAACGTCGGAGGACGCAAGCGCTACCTCGCCGCGCTCATCGATCGATCACGTCAGCTGCTTGTCGAGCGAGATCAGCAGGCGAAGCTCGCCGCCGCGGCGGAGCGCGCACGGATCGCGAGAGAGATGCACGACATCGTCTCGCACTCGCTCACGGTGATCGTCGCGCTCTCGGAGGGGGCAGCGGCGACGTCGGATGCTGCGCGCGCTCGCGACGCTTCGACCGCGGCCGCGGCCACGGCCCGTTCCGCACTCGGCGAGATGAGGTCGATGCTCGGCGTCCTTCGCGAGGACGAAGCCGCGTTGCCGCTGTCGCCGATGACGGCCCCGACGCCGCACGACACCGTCATGACCGCGCAGCAGGCGGGGTTCCCGGTCACGTTCTCGAGCACGGGAGGCGCGACGTTCACAGCCGGTGTCGAGCACGCCGTGGCGCGGATCGTGCAGGAGGGCGTGACGAACGCGATCAGGCATGCGCCGGCCGCGACCGCGATCGATGTGCGCCTGGAGCGATCAGCGAACGGTGTCGTCGTCGAGGTGGTCAACGACGGCGTGGGCGCCACGGTCGGCCCGTCGGGCTTCGGTCTCAGGGGGCTTGCCGAGCGCGTCGCTCATGTGAACGGCAGCATCGCCTACGGTCGCGCTGATGGCTCACGATGGAGGCTGCGCGCGACGATTCCGGCCGGAGACCTGGCCCTGGAACAGGAGAATCCATGACAGAGCAGATCCGCATCCTCCTCGTCGACGATCAGGAGCTCATCCGCCTCGGGTTCCGCATGGTGCTCGAGGCCGAACCCGACCTGGTCGTGATCGGCGAGGCGAGCGATGGTCACGCGGCGATCGCTCAGTCGGGTGCCCTGCAGCCCGATGTCGTGCTCATGGACATCCGGATGCCCGGACTCGACGGCATCGCAGCGACCGAGGCGATCGTGCGTGATCATCCGGGCACCCGCGTTCTCGTGCTGACGACCTTCGATCTCGACGAATATGCCTTCGGCGCGATCCGCGCCGGGGCGAGCGGGTTCCTGCTCAAGGACGCGCAACGCCACGAGATGATCTCCGCGGTTCGCGCCGTGCACCGCGGAGACGCCGCGCTGTCACCGCGGATCACTCGGACGCTGCTCGACCACGTGTCCGCGCGTCTGCCCGGGCCCGGGCCCGAACCCGACGGAGCCGACGTGCTCGAGAGCCTCACCGAGCGCGAGCACGACGTGTTCCTCGCGATCGCGCGCGGGCTCAGCAACGCCGAGATCGGCGCCGAGCTGTTCGTCTCCGAGTCCACCGTGAAGACGCATGTGAGCCGTGTGCTCGCCAAGCTCGGGGCCCGCGACCGCATCCACGCCGTCATCCTCGCGCACCGGCTCGGCTTGGGAGAGGATGCGCCCGCCGGAGACTAGCTGCGCGCGGGCGACCACTCCGAGACCCGGTTCAGGGTCTCGACCTCCTCAGCCGTGAGCTCCAGCCGCGCGCCGGCGAGAAGGTCGGGCACCTGCTCGACCGTGCGGGCGCTCGCGATCGGCGCCACCACGGTCGGCTGCGCCCGCAGCCACGCCAGCGAGGTCGACGCGATCGACGCTCCGTGCGCTGCGCCGATCTCCTCGAGCGCGTCGATGATCCGCAGCCCCGCCTCGGTCGCGTACTTGGCGGCGCCGGCGGCGCGAGGAGAGGCGAGGCCCTCGGCATCCGTCGAGCGGTACTTGCCGGTCAGGAAGCCGCTCGCGAGCGAGTAGTACGGAACGAGGCCGAGGCCGAATTCCTCGGCGACCGGGATGATCGTCTCCTCGACGACGTTGCGATGCACGAGGTTGTAGTGCGGCTGCACCGCCACGGGGCGGGCGACGCCGAGCCGAGTCGTGATGTCCTCCCACTCGCGGATCCGTTCGGCGCTGTAGTTCGAGACGGCGATGTGGCGCACCAGACCGTCATCGACGAGCTGCCCGAAGGCGGGGACCGTCTCCTCCAGGGGAACGGTCTCATCGTCGAAGTGCGCGTAGTACAGGTCGATCGCATCGACTCCGAGCCTGGTGAGGGACGCCTCGGCCGCTCGGCGAACGTTCGATCCCGAGAGACCCGTGAACTCGGGGTGCTGGCTCACCTTCGTCGCGACGACGACATTCCGGGGCTTGCGCGAGGCGAGCCATTCGCCGATGATCCTCTCGCTCTCGCCGCCGTGGTTGCCGGGCACCCAGGCGCTGTACGAGTCGGCGGTGTCGATGAAGTCGCCGCCTCCGTCGATGAAGGCGTCGAGAACCGCGAAGGAGGCGTCGCGATCGGCCGTCCAGCCGAACACGTTGCCGCCGAGGGAGAGCGGGAAGACGTCGAGGTCACTGTTTCCGATGCGGGTCATGCCCGAGACAACCTCGTGCATGCCCCGCGGCATTCCCGCGAGACGCCGTGTTGCGGATCCGCTCCTGGAGCCGACTACGGGACTCGAACCCGTAACCCCCGTATTACAAGTACGGTGCGCTACCAATTGCGCCAAGTCGGCGGATGCCACCAGCTTAGCGATGGCGGCACGGTGCTCCGAACCTACTGCGCCGGAGTCTCGGTCGGAGAGGGTGTCGGGGTGGGCGTCTCCTCGTAGTACGTGTCGCTGGCGACCGTGAGCACGAACTGCGAGAACTCGGTGGCGTCGTCCAGCGCGCCCACATACTGCTCGCCGTTCACGACGACCATCGGCGCGGAGGTGAGGACGAGGTCATCCGATCCGACCAGAGGTCCTGCGAGTGCGCGGTTGGTGGCTTCCTTGGCCCAGGCGATGTAGTCCTTGTTCTCGATGCACGACTTCACGTCCTTGGCGTTGCTCACGCCGACCGCCGTGGCCGAGTTCGCCAGGTCGACGTCGCTGCGTCCGTCGCTGTTGATCTCGGGCTGGTCGTCGAGCAGGTCGTGGTTGAAGGCGTAGAACTGCTCGGGTGAATGCGTGGCGACGCACGCGGCGGCCGCGGCGGCGCGCAGCGAGTACTTGGTGCCGTTCGAGCTCGCGGTCAAGAGCGCGACGGGGTGGTACGTGACAGTCGCCGCACCCTCGGTGATCCAGTTCGCCAGCTGGCGGGCGTTCGCGCGCTCGAAGGTCCCGGCATCCGGCGACAGATAGTCCACGTAGATGTGGATGTCGACCGCGTCGCCGGCCGCGGTGGGCTCGGGAGTGGGAGTGGGCTCTGTGGAGGCGCCGGTGGGCTCGGCGCTCGGCGTGGCGGGGACCTCGTCGGACGATGCGGAGGCCGAGACCCCGGTGATGAGGATGCCGTCTCCGTCCATGCCGGAGGGCGTGAGCTGCGGCTTGGTCACCTGCGCCGAGACCGCGAGCGTGACGGCGGTGCCGATCGCACCGACGGCCACGATCGCGACCGCGCCGATGATGATCCGTCGCATCAGACGCGCCCTCGACTGCTGGGCGTGCACCTGCTGTGCCTTCTCCCGCACGGCCTCGCGCGAATTGCGAGGTGTGGGGACGTTCGGCGTCTCGTCGCTCGACATCGTTCCTCTTGCCGTCTCACGGGGGCAGGGTGGCCCCGGACGCCGCTCGACGCGGCGAACGCCGCGAAGCGCGGCCGGAATCGATGCTAACCAGACAGTCTGAGAAATACCCAGGTGCGAGCATTTACCGATCCGTGTCGGCTCTGCCATACTGAACCCGACCCAATGATGGGTCACGGCGGGTGCTCACCCGCCGCTCTATCACTACGGATCGTCCGGCACGTACCTGCCGGTGAAGGAGAAACGCAATGGCATCTGTCACTTTCGATGACGCCACCCGCCTGTACCCCGGCGGCACCCGTCCCGCCGTGGACAAGCTGAACCTCGAGGTCGGAGACGGCGAATTCCTCGTCCTCGTCGGCCCCTCCGGCTGCGGTAAGTCCACGTCGCTCCGCATGCTCGCCGGCCTCGAAGAGGTCAACGCCGGCCGCATCCTCATCGGCGACCGCGACGTCACCGACGTGCCGCCGAAGGACCGCGACATCGCGATGGTCTTCCAGAACTACGCGCTGTACCCGCACATGACCGTCGCCGAGAACATGGGCTTCGCGCTCAAGATCGCCGGTGTCGGCAAGGAGGAGCGCGCCACCCGCGTCCTCGAGGCCGCCAAGCTCCTCGACCTCGAGCAGTACCTGACCCGCAAGCCGAAGGCGCTCTCCGGTGGTCAGCGTCAGCGCGTCGCCATGGGTCGCGCGATCGTCCGCCAGCCGCAGGTGTTCCTCATGGACGAGCCGCTGTCGAACCTCGACGCGAAGCTGCGCGTGCAGACCCGTACGCAGATCGCATCGCTGCAGCGCCGCCTCGGCGTCACCACGGTCTACGTCACGCACGACCAGACCGAGGCCCTCACCATGGGCGACCGCATCGCGGTCCTCAAGGACGGCCTCCTGCAGCAGGTCGGTTCGCCCCGCGACCTCTACGAGAAGCCGAACAACGTCTTCGTCGCAGGCTTCATCGGCTCGCCGGCCATGAACCTGTTCGCCGCAGACCTCGCCGACGGCGGCGTGAAGTTCGGCACCGAGATCGTCGCCCTCGACCGCGACACCGTGGGTCGTGCGAACGGCTCGCAGGTCACCGTCGGCGTGCGCCCCGAGGACATCACCGTCGGTCCCGCCGACGGCAAGGGCCTCTCGGTCGTCGTCGACCTGGTCGAGGAGCTCGGCGCCGACGGCTACCTGTACGGCCACACCGAGATCAACGGCAAGCGCGCCGACCTCGTCGCACGCGTCGACGGCCGCAACCACCCGAACGCGGGCGAGACCGTCACGCTGGCCGCGAACCCCGGCCACGTGCACGCCTTCGACATCGAGTCGGGCGAGCGTCTGAACGACAAGCCTGTGGTCTCGGCTTCCTGAGTTCTGCAGCATCGCGGCGCGGGGCGACCTTCTGGTCGTTCCGCGCCGCGTCGTTTCCCCCGGCATCCGTCCCTTCAGGAGAACCATGCAGGACGCACTTCGCATCACCGCCAGCACCGTGGACCCGGGCCTGCTCGCCCTGCCCTGGTCGACGACCCTCGCGAAGTGGCCGTCGGAGCAGATCGTGTCGCTCCCGAAGGGGCTCTCCCGGCATCTCGTGCGCTTCGCAGACCTCTCCGGCCGCGTCGTCGCGGTGAAGGAGACCACCGACGAGATGGCGCAGCGCGAATACGACATGCTCGGAAACCTGGCACGCCTCGCGGTCCCCTGCGTCGATCGAGTCGCCGTGATCGCAGGACGGACGGATGCCGCGGGAGACCCGCTCCCCGCCGCACTCGTCACCTCGCACCTGCGCTTCTCGATGCCCTATCGCGCCCTGTTCACGCGTGTCCTCCGCCCCGACACCGCGACACGCCTGGTCGACGCGCTCGCGCTGCTGCTCGTGCGTCTGCACAACGTCGGCTTCTACTGGGGCGACGTGTCCCTCTCGAACACGCTCTTCCGCCGTGACGCGGGCGCGTTCGCGGCCTACCTCGTCGACGCCGAGACCGGCGAGCTGCACGAGGAGGGTCTGACCGACGGGCAGCGCGCCTACGATCTCGACCTCGCCCGCACGAACATCGCCGGAGAGGTCATGGACCTCGCCGCGGGCGGCCGGCTCGAGCGCGGTGTCGACGCGATCGCGATCGCCGACGGCATCGTGTCCTCGTACCGCTCCCTGTGGGCCGAGCTCACGGCGCAGGAGTCCTTCTCTGCCGCCGAGACCTGGCGCATCACCGAGCGCGTCGAGCGCCTCAACGCCCTCGGCTTCGACATCGACGAGATGTCGATGTCGACCACCTCCGACGGCACGGTCGTCGAGATCCAGCCGAAGGTGGTGGATGCCGGGCACCACCAGCGGCGCCTGATCCGGCTCACCGGACTCGACGTCGAGGAGAACCAGGCGCGCCGCCTGCTGAACGACCTCGACGAGTTCCGCGCGCGCTCGACCAAGCAGTGGGCCGACGAGGAGATGTACGCCCACGAGTGGCTCACGCGCGTGTTCGAGCCCGTGGTCCGCGCGATCCCCTACGACCTGCGCGCCAAGCTCGAACCTGCAGAGGTCTTCCATCAGGTGCTCGAGCACCGCTGGTATCTGTCGCAGAATCAGGGCCGTTCGGTGCCTCTGGCCGAAGTCCTGACGAGCTACATCAACGAGGTGCTGCGACACCGGCGCGACGAGGCGACCATCATGGGGCCGCCCACCGAGACGATGAGCCTACCGGTGATCACCGGCGTGACGCCGATCGCAGACGACGACGAGGATGAGGTCGACTGGCGGGACCTGGTCTGATCCTCCCGCATTGACAATTTTACTCACTTGAGTAATATCTCCGGTATGACACCGGAGACACGCACCTATGCCCCGACCGAACGCCGACGACGGCAGATCATCTCCGCGACGATCCAGGCGCTCGCCGAGAGCGGCTACGCGTCGCTGACGTTCTCGCGCATCCGCGACGTCGGCGAGCTCAGCAGCACCCGGCTCATCTCCTACCATTTCGACAGCAAGGAACGGCTCATGGAAGCCGTCGTCATGCAGGTGGTGTCGGATGCCGGTGAGGTGATGCGTCCCGCGATGGACGCCGCGTCCGACTTCCGCGGCAAGCTCGCGGCCTACATCCGCTCGAACCTCGACTACCTGGCCGCGAACCCCGCGTCGGCCATCGCCGTGACCGAGATCGTCCGCGGCAGTGGCCGTCCGCGCGACGGCGATGACGTCTCGGTGATGCTGCTGTCGATCCTGCTCTCGCAAGGACAGCATGCGGGCGAGTTCGGCGAGTTCGAGCCCGAGGTGATGGCGCGCAGCATCCGCGCCACAATCGACGAGTTCGCGTACCGCCGCACGCTCGAACCGGCCGATGCCACGGAGGAGATCGACGAGATCGTCGCCATCTACGACCGCGCTGCGCACCGTGCCGAAGAAGGCCGCTCATGACGACCGCACTCGACACAGAGCGCGATCTGCGTCGCGTACGCGCGCTGTGGGCCGCGGCCGGATCCATCTCTCTCGCGGGGCTCATCGTCACCGTCGTTCTTTCGATCACGAGTCCTGCCGAGGTGAACTGGGTGATGTGGCTGCGCGGCGTCGCCGTGACGATCGCCTGCTTCGCCTTCATCGCGGTCACGGCTGCGGCGTCCCGGGGCAGCCGCAGGGCCTACACCCGCATGCGGCTCATCGCCACGATCGCCCCGATCGGAGTGATCTTGCTGATCGTCGCCCCCGATTCGGGATATCCGCCGTGGATGAAGGTCGAGCAGGGCCTGCTCGCTCTGCCCGTGATCGTCATCGCCGTCCTGCTCTGGAAGCGCAGCATGCGCCGCGCCTTCCCCGCGGTTCGCTGACGGACCGAGATGTCCGGCATAGCCGCGCCCGCCTCGTACACCGAGCGCCTGCCGATCGCGCAGCTGCGCGGAGTCGCCCGCACGGTGTGGATCCAGCAGGTGGGTGACGAACCATACGTACAGCGGCACCTGCCGACGGGAGGCGTCGAGCTGCATTTCCCTGTCGGTGGACGCCCGCACCTTCTGGGTCCGCTGACCGGGCCGCTGGTCGAAGTGATCCCCGCCCGGACGACCGTGCTCGGCGTGCGCTTCTTCCCCGGCGGAGCCCCGCCCCTCCCGGCCTTCCTCGATGACCTGGTCGACCAGCGGGTTCTTTTGCAGGACCTCTGGGGAGCCGACGCCGAGAGGCTGGCTGAGGCGCTCGCGCTCGCAGCGAGCGCCTCGGTCGGACTCGCACTGCTGCAACGTCGTCTTCTGCAGGAGTACCGTCGGGCCGCGCACCTGGATGTGCTGGTGCGCGAGGCCGCGCGCATCCTGATGCCGTGGCGTCCTTCTCAGGTCGGCGATGCGGCTGATGCCCTGGCGCTCTCGGCGAGCCAGCTGCGCCGGCGCTGCCTGAGCGCGACCGGTCTGAGCCCGAAAGTGCTGCAGCGGGCTCTGCGCTTCCAGGGGTTCCTCGCCCTCGCCCAGGCCGGTGCCGGTGCGACCGGGCGGAGGGATGCCGACGGAGTGGCAGGACTCGCCGCCGATGTCGGGTACTCCGATCAGGCGCATCTGAACCGGGAATGCGTGCGACTGACCGGCGTGACACCGCTGCAGCTGCTCGGAGGCGTCGATCGCTGTGCGTGCGGACACGACCACCTCGCGTCGTACGCGCCTTTCCTCGCGGCCCGGCCGATGCCGCTGCCAGCAGGGTGAGGATGCACGATTCATTCAATCGAGCACGGGCACGCGCTTCATAGAGTCGAGCCATGCGCGAGATGACCAGGCTGCGCGAGACCCTCGACGGCGAGCTCCTCATGGAGGGCGACGTGGGCTACGACGACGCCCGCCGCCCCGCCGGCGCGCCGCACCGCGACGTGCACCCGCTCGCGGTGATCCGCTGCCGCTCGGTCGATGACGTCGTGCGCAGCGTGCGCGCAGCGGCCGAGGTCGGCGCCCATCTGGCACCTCGCGGCGGCGGGCACTGCTTCATCGGCAGCTCATCGACCGATGGGGTCGTGCTCGACGTGTCCGGGCTCGCCGGCATCGAGGTGGCGCATGACGGCACCGCTGCGATCGGAGCGGGTGCGCGCCTGGGCGGGGTGTACTCGGCCCTGCAGGCCCACGGGCGAACTCTTCCTGCAGGCTGCGGGCGCACTGTCGGAATCGCGGGTCTCACTCTCGGCGGCGGGATCGGTCTGCTGGGGCGCGCACACGGGCTCACCTGCGACAGCCTGGTGAGCGCCGTCGTCGTGCTGCCTGGCGGACGCGTCGTGCAGTGCGACGAGACGCACGAGCCCGAGCTGTTCTGGGCTCTGCGCGGTGCGGGCGGCGGGCGCTTCGGCGTCGTCGCATCTCTCGTCTTCTCGACGCTCGCCGAACCGGAGGCGATTCCGATCGACTTCGAGCTCCCCGAGGCGGATCTGCCGGCTCTCGTCGCGGCATGGCAGGATCGGGCCCCGGATGCTCCGCCCGGTCTCACGGTCGATCTCACCGTCGAGTCGAGCCCGGCCGGCGTCACCGCGCGCCTGTTCGGAGCTTCGCTGCTGCCGGCATCCGACACCTTCGAGCACCTGCGCACGCTGCTCGCGACCGCGGGCTGCGCAGACGTGCGCGAGTTGCCCCTCGCCGCGCCGGCACGATTCCACCGGCTGAAGCAGAGCCTGGCTGAGCGGGATGCCGACGACGGATCGGCCGTGCGCATCCGCTCCGAGTTCTTCGCGACGAGGATGAGCCACGGGCCGATCGTCGACCTGCTCGACGCGCTCGCTCACCCCTCGCAGACGTCACGGCGCCTCACGTTCACCGCGATGGGCGGAGCATACGACCGCACGCCGCCAGAGGCCACCGCCTTCGCCCACCGCGGCCAGCGCTTCCTGCTCGAGCATGTCGGCGACACGGGCGACGACTGGATCGATGATTCCTGGAGCATCGCGCATGCCGAGGGCTCAGGGCGGGTCTATCCGAATTTCCCCGACGCCGCCCTCGCCGATCCCGCCACCGCCTATCACGCGCAGAACGCCGACCGCATCGCCGAAGCCGAAGCCGCGTACGACCCCCACGGGCTCTTCCGATCCCCCACCCCCGACACCCCGAAGGAACGATCATGACCAAGGTCATCACCGCACTGTCCGTATCCGTCGACGGCTACATCACCGGCCGCGATCCCCGGCCGGGGCACGGTCTCGGCGACGGAGGCGTCCTGTTCGACTGGTACTCGAGCGGCGACGTGCCCAGCCGCGCGTTTCCCGGATTCACTCTCACCGCGGAGAGCGTCGGGTTCTTCGACGAGGCGGCCGGCCGCGTCGGTGCGAGCCTGGCCGGCCGCAAGACCTACACCGACTCGAACGACTTCGCCGGCGGCGCCCCGCACCCCACCGCCCCGCTCGTGGTGCTCAGCCACCAGGAGCTGACACCGGCATCCGACCGGCAGCACATCGTGACCACCGGCCTGGCCGACGCCGTCGACCTCGCTCGCGAACTGGCCGGAGACAAGGACGTCGCCCTCATGGGCGGGGTCATCACGACCGAGGCGCTCAAGGCGGGACTCGTCGACGAGCTGATCCTGCATCAGGTGCCTGTGCTGCTCGGCGGTGGCCGCCCTTACTTCCATGAACTGCCGCAGCACATCGGCCTGAGGCTGATCGAGGCCGTCGTCGCGCCCGACGTGACGCACCTGCGCTACGAGGTGCAGCGGTGATCCTCGTCACGGGCGGCCTCGGGATGATCGGCGCCCACGCCGCCGCGGCCCTCGCCGACCTCGGTGAGGAGGTCGTGATCACCGGACATCGTCGCGCCGACGTGCCGTCGTTCCTCGTCGGCCGCGTGCGGGTCGAGACCCTCGACGTCACAGATCGCGAGGCCGTGCTCGACCTCGGGCAGCGGTTCGAGATCACCGACATCGTGCATCTCGCCGGGAGCATCCCCGGCGACGACCCTGTGGCGTTCTTCCGCCACGACCTGACGGGGCTGCTGAACATGCTCGACGCCGCCCGCGCCTGGCGGGTTCGGCGGTTCGCCGTGGCCAGCAGCATCGGCGTGTACATCGGCACGGCCGAACTGCCCTGGCGCGAGGAGCACGCGCTGCCGGCCACCGACGTGCCTCACCTGATCATCGCGCTGAAGAAGGCCGCCGAGCCGGTCACCACTCAGGCACTGCGGGATATCGGCATCCAGCCGGTCGTGGTGCGGATCGGCAGCACGTGGGGTCCGCTGATGGACCCGGAATCGACGTTCAACCCGATCCCTCCCTACGTGGGAGCGCTGCTGCGGGGAGAGAATCCGCCCCCGCTGCATGCCGATGAGGGAAGCGACTTCTCCTACGCTCCGGACACCGGCAGGGCGATCGCGCTCCTGATGACGACCGACCGGCTCGCCCACGACACCTACAACGTCTCCAGCGGTGGTCGGCTCACCTACCGCGAGGTCGCTGCCGCCGTGGCGGCGTCGATCCCCGGCTCGACTCCCCCGCTCGTCGACGGCGGGCGCGACGGCGACGGCGTCGACCCCTACCTCGACATCACCCGGCTCACCGCGGAGACCGGATTCCGCCCCGACTACGACGTGCCGGCGGCCGTCGCGCACTATGTCGCGTGGCGCCGCGAGAACGCCCGCTGAGCGGAGGCGGGATCGCGTCAGTACCCGACGGTGAACCGCTCGCGGTGGTGGTTGCCCTGCTCGATCTCGTCGACGACCGCGACCGCGAAGTCGGCGCCCGAGATGTACGACTTGCCTTCGTCATCGCGCACGAGGACATCGCCGCCGTCACGATAGTGACCGGTGCGCTCCCCCTCGGCCCAGGGGCCGAACACCTCGGCGGGGTGAACGAAGAACCAGTCGAGGCCGGAATCCGTCGTCTCCAGCATCGCGAGCGAGTCGATGCCGACCTGCGCCTCGTGCTTGTACTCCTCGGGGAAGCCCTGGTCGAACAGCCGGGGGCCGCCGGGGGCGATCAGGCTGCCGCCGGCGCCGCCGACGACGCCGAGGCGCGTGGAGGTGCCGCTCAGCAGCTCGGCGACGTTGGTGAGAGCCTCGAGAGCACGATCTGTCATGTCGCCGCGAGGCGACAGCGCCGAGACCACCGCGTCCGCCGCGGTCAGGGTCTCCGCGAGCGGAGCGACGTCGAGCGCCGAGCCCTGCACGTACTCCGCCCCGATGACCTGGTCTGTCGGGACCGAGCGAGACACGGCGACGACCTCATGGCCGCGGCTCACCGCCTCGGCGACGATGTGACGACCGGCATAGCCGGTCCCTCCGAGAACGACGATGCGGGTCATGACGTGCCTTCCTACTTCTTGGCGTTGCGGACGGTGGAGACCTGGTACAGCGCGACCGAGGTCGCGATGCCGGCGTTCAGCGACTCGGTGGCCGCCGAGATCGGGATCGACACGATCTGGTCGCACGTCTCGGCCACGAGCCGCGAGAGGCCCTTGCCCTCTGAACCCGTGACGATCACGACAGGACGATCGGCGAGCTGCAGGTCGGGCAGATCCACATCGCCGCCGCCGTCGAGTCCCAGGACGAACACGCCCTGCTTCTTGAACTCCTTGAGCTGCGTCGTGAGATTCACGGCGAGAGCGACCGGGACGCGTGCTGCCGCGCCGGCGCTGGTCTTCCACGCCGCCGAGTTCACCCCGGCCGAGCGACGCTGCGGCAGGATGATCCCGTGACCGCCGAACGCGGCGGTCGAGCGGATGATCGCACCGAGGTTGCGCGGATCGGTGATGCCGTCGAGAGCGACGAACAGCGGCACCTGGCCCTTGTCGATCACCGCTTCGAGCAGGTCCTGCGGGTGCGCGTACTCGTACGGCGGCACCTTGATCGCGACGCCCTGGTGCACGCCGTCGAACCCGGCCATGCGGTCGAGCTCCTGACGGGTGACCTCGAGCACGGGGATGCCGCGGTGCGTCGCGATCGCGAGCATCTCCTTGGTGCGGTCATCCATCTCCACACGCTGGGCGATGTAGAACGCGGTGGCAGGGATCTTCGCGCGCAGCGCCTCGAGCACCGAGTTGCGCCCGGTGACGATCTCGGTGTCGGTGGTGTTGTCCTTGGCGCGAGCCGAGCGGTTCGGGTTTCCGCCCGAATTGCGCTGCTGACCGGGTCGGCCCTTGCCGCCGGCGGCAGCGAAGCGCTCGGCCGCGGCCTTGCGCTTGCCCGCGGGATGCCACGCGCGGTCCTCCGCCTTCGGGGTCGGTCCGCGACCCTCGAGCGCCTTGCGTCCGAGTCCGCCGGTGCCCTTGCTGGGCCCCTTCTTCTTGCCCTTGCCCGCTGAGGGGTTGCCTGGCTTAGCCATCGATACTCCAATGAGTTCCGGCCGGAGTGTCCTCCAGCGTGATTCCTGCGGCGGCGATCGCGTCACGGATGCGATCCGCCGCCGCCCAGTCCTTGTCAGCGCGCGCCTGCGCACGCTGGGTGATCATCGTCTGCACGAGGGCGTCGAGAGCGGAGGCCGTCGCCCCCTCGCTCTCGGTTCCTCCCGGAACGTCGTCCAGGCCGAGCACGCCGACCATCGCGCGAACCTGGTGCAGCGCCTGCTCCGCCGCCGCGCCGTCGTCCTCATCGATCGCCTGGTTGCCGGCGCGCACCCGCTCGTGCAGGACGGCGAGAGCCTGCGGCACTCCGAGATCGTCGTCCATCGCACGTGCGAATTCTTCGGGGAGAGTCGGGATGTACGTCACGGTCCCGTCGCCCGAGAGCGAGCCGCGGCTCCTCTCTGCTCGTTCGAGGAAGGTGCGGATCCGCCCGAGCGCGGCCTCGGCCTCGGCCCACGATGACTCGGTCAGATCGAGGCTGGAGCGATAGTGCGCGGCAGCGAGCGCGTAGCGCACCACCTGCGGGTCGTGCGCGGCGAGCACGTCGGCCGCGAGGGTGAAGTTGCCGAGCGACTTCGACATCTTCTGCCCGCCGACCGTCACCAGGCCGTTGTGCACCCAGTACTGCGCGAAGCCGTCGCCGGCCGCGGTCGATTGGGCGAGTTCGTTCTCGTGGTGCGGGAAGCGCAGGTCGAGGCCTCCGCCGTGGATGTCGAATTCGGCGCCGAGGTAGCGCTTGGCCATGGCCGAGCACTCGATGTGCCAGCCGGGGCGCCCTGCCCCCCAGGGCGACCGCCACACGGCGTCCGCCGGCTCCTCCGCCTTGGCGCCCTTCCACAGGGCGAAGTCCTGAGGGTTGCGCTTGCCGCGAGGGTCGGCGTCCTCCGCCGGCTCCATCGCGTCGAGCGACTGGTGCGTGAGAGAGCCGTATTCGGGCCAGGAGCGCACGTCGAAGTACACGTCGCCCGAGCCGTCGGGGGCGGGATAGGCGTGGCCGCGGTCGATGAGCGTCGCGACGATCTCCTGCATCTGGGGGACCGAGGCGGTGGCCCGGGGCTCATAGGTGGGGGGAAGGATGCCGACGGCGGCATACGCCGCGGTGAACTCCTGCTCGATCCGGTACGCGAGCGCCCACCACGGTTCCTCGGCGGTGGCGTTCGCGAGGGTCTTGTCGTCGATGTCGGTGACGTTGCGCACGAAGGTCACGCGGCCATACCGGTGCGTCAGCCACCGCCGCAGCAGATCGAAGCTGAGCGCCGCCCTGACGTGCCCGATGTGGGGGCCCGACTGCACTGTGGGTCCGCACACGTACATCGTGATGTTCTCGGGATCGAGAGGCACGAAATCGCGCAGAGCGGCAGCGCGGGTGTCGTAGAGGCGGAGTGTCACTGCTCAAGACTACCGGGCGGCCGACCGCGAAGCCTGGGCGCACCGCAATGCGTCGCGCCCAGGCCGACACGGGGTCAGTCGACCGGGAAGACCTGCCCCGTCTGCACGCCGAGGACGCTCTTCGCGTACGCCTGACCGACCCGGTGCGAGGAGACCGGGATGAAGCCGGGGAACGATGAGTGATACGCCGGGGCGTCCTCCAGGACGGAGGGGCTCACCGCGTTGAGGCGGATGCCGCGAGGAAGCTCGGGCGCCGCACCGAGGACGAACGCCTCGAGGGCGCCGTTCGCCAGCGACGCCGCAGCGCCGGTCGCGATCGGCTCACGCGCAAGGATGCCGCTGGTCAGGGTGAATGAGCCGCCTTCTCGCACGAAGGGCGTGCCGATCCGGACGATGTCGATCTGCGACAGCACCTTGCCCCGGAAGGCCGATTCGTAGGCGTCGCGTCCGAGTTCGGCAAGCGGCGCGAACGGCACGCTGCCCACAGCCGCGATCACCGCGTCGACGCTCCCGACTTCGCTGAAAAGGCGCTCGATCGAGGCGGGATCGGTCACGTCGACGGCGGGCTGTCCGCCGCGGGAGGCTCCGACGATCTCGTGCCCTTCGAGGGCGGCGGCCGCTGCGCGCCCGACGTGTCCTGTCGCTCCGATGATGAGGATCTTCATTCCGATTCCTTCTTTCGTGGTCACCCCATCAGGCAACGAGGCGCCCCGGCGGCGCATTCCCGCCCGCGGGGCTCCGGACATCAGAGCGGGATGACCGTCGCGATCGCGGTGACCGAGATGCCCTCGCCACGGCCGGTGAAGCCCAGGGCGTCGGTGGTCGTGGCCGTGACCGACACGGGGGCTCCGAGGACCTCGCTCAGCACTGCCTGCGCGTGCGCCCTCCGAGGGCTGAACTTGGGCCTGTTCCCCTGAAGCTGCGCCGACACGTTGCCGATCGCGTAGCCGTTCTCCGCGAGGATCTCCCGTGTGCGCGCGAGGAACACGACGCCGTGGGCTCCGGCGTACTCGGGATGCGCTGTGCCGAAGTGCTCGCCGATGTCGCCGAGACCGGCGGCCCCCAGCAGCGCGTCCACGATGGCGTGCGCTACGGCGTCGCCGTCCGAGTGTCCCGACAAGGGCTGCTCGCCCGGCCATTCGAGCCCGGCGAGCCACAGGTTCCCCTCGCCGCCGAACGCGTGCACGTCGGTGCCGATGCCCACCCGAGGAAGCAGCGGACGCGGAGCGGATGCCGTGAGCAGATGCCGTGCTCGCTCGAGGTCGGCCTGCGTGGTGATCTTGAAGCCCCGCTCCGAGCCGGCGATCCGCCGCACAGCGTGGCCGGCCGCGGCGAACAGCGCCGCATCGTCGGTGTATTCCACTCCCGCTTCACGCGCATCCTCGTATGCGGCCTCGAGCGCTCCGCGCGGAAAGCCCTGCGGGGTCTGCGCGGCCGCCAGCTCGGCGCGATCGATCGCCGCGACGATCATGTCGCCGTCGACCTTCTTCAGGGTGTCGACGACCGGCAGCATCGGCAGCACGCCGGCGACGCCGTCCACGGAATCGGCGACCGCGTCGATCACCGCCGTCGGCGTGAGCGCCCTCGCTGCGTCGTGCACCAGCACGGTGTCGATGTCGCCCCAGAGCGCGGCGAGCCCCGCCGACACCGACTCCTGGCGGGTCGCACCTCCGGTGACGACGCGGCCGAGGTCGGCGCGCTCCCCCGCCGCAGCGAGCAGATCGCTCTCGGCCTGCCCTTCGAAGCCGGCCGGAGCCACGACGATCACCTGCATCGGCTGCGCGGCGAAGACGCCGTCGAGCGCGTGGCGCAGGATCGACCGGGCATCGATCCCGACGAACGCCTTGGGCGCCCCGCCGGCCAGGCGCGTACCCGACCCTGCGGCGACGACGATGATCGCGGTGTGCGGAACAGGAAGCATGCTCACACGCTACCGGGCGCACGAAAAAGGCGGATGCCGGAGCATCCGCCTTCCTCACTCATTCCGCTCAGGAAGCGAGGACCTCGTCGAGCAGCGCGCCCGCCTTGTCCTCGTCGATCTTCTCGGCGAGGGCCAGCTCGGAGATGAGGATCTGGCGAGCCTTCGCCAGCATCCGCTTCTCACCCGCGGAGAGACCGCGGTCCTGGTCACGACGCCAGAGATCGCGGACGACCTCGCTCACCTTGATGACATCGCCCGAGGCGAGCTTCTCAAGGTTCGCCTTGTAACGACGCGACCAGTTGGTGGGCTCCTCCGTGAACGGCGCACGCAGAACCTCGAACACGTGGTCGAGGCCCTCCTTGCCGATCACATCGCGAACGCCGACCAGATCGACGTTCTCAGCGGGAACCTCGATGATCAGATCGCCCTGGGTGACGTTGAGCTTCAGATACTTCTTCGCCTCGCCCTTGATGATGCGCTCCTTGACCTCGATGATGGTCGCAGCGCCATGGTGCGGATAGACGACTGTTTCGCCAACCTCAAAAAGCATAAAAACGTGTCCTTTCGGCAACCTCAAGGATACCACAGGGGATATGCGCTAAGGTTCGCGCCCCTGCGTCCGGGACTCGCGCGGCCGTACCCATAGAATGGATGCGGATATCCCGCCGGACCTCAGGAGGACCAGTGAATTCGCGCCTCGTCGCAGCTGCCGCCATCAGCACCCTCGTGCTGCTGGGCACGACCGGATGCACGTTCATCTCGCCCCAGGCGACGACGATCAACTACTCGGCATCCGACGGCGTGAACGTCTCCGATGAAACCGGTCCCGTCGTCGTCCGCAACGCCTTCATCGTGGCGAACGAAGACGGCTCGGTCGGCAACTTCGTCGCCGCGCTCGTGAACCCGACCGATGAGAAGGCGACCCTCACGATCACGGTCGAGGGCATCGACCCGATGGCCGTGACGGTCCCCGCGGGCGGCACCGTGAGCCTCGGCGCCGACGAGGAGCCGCTGCGCATCGTCGACCTCGACACGATGCCCGGCGCCACGATCGAGGTGCACTTCCAGTCGGGTGACAGCTCAGGCGTCAAGGCCGACGTCCCCGTGCTCGACGGTTCGCTCCCCTACTACGCAGACCTGGTCCCCTCGGCTGAGAAGCCGAAGCCCACGACCAAGCCCGCACCGGAGCCGACTCCGACCGACACCGCCGCACCGGCTCCGTCGAACTGACTTCTCACTCATCGAAGAAGGCCGGCCCCTCGGGGGCCGGCCTTCTTCGTCGGGTCGGCAGCTCCTGCCGAAGGGGTCAGCCCTCGAAGCGGTAGCCGAGGCCCCGCACCGTCACGAGCATCACGGGCTCACCCGGGTTCTGCTCGATGCGCGAGCGGATGCGCTTGATGTGCACGTCGAGGGTCTTCGTGTCGCCGAAGTAGTCGCTCCCCCACACCCGGTCGATCAGCTGGCCGCGGGTGAGCACGCGACCGGAATTGCGCATGAGCACCTCGAGCAGCTCGAACTCCTTGAGCGGCATGTTGATCTGCTGGCCGTCGACCGACACGGTGTGCCGGTCGATGTCGAGCGAGACCCGTCCGCCGTCCAGCACCCGCTCGTCGAGCTCGCTGTCGGCCTGCACTACCCGGCGCAGCACGGCACGCATGCGCGCCAGCAGCTCTCGCGAGGAATACGGCTTGGTGATGTAGTCGTCGGCGCCGAGCTCGAGACCCACGACGATGTCGACCTCCGAGTCCTTCGCCGTGAGCATGATGATCGGCACGGCAGAGGTCGAACGGATCTGGCGGCACACCTCGGTGCCCGGCATGCCGGGGAGCATGAGATCGAGCAGCACGATGTCCGCCCCGCGCTCGCGGAACGCGGCGAGCGCCCCTGGTCCGTCTTCGGCGATCTCGACTTCGTAGCCCTCTCGGCGCAGCAGGTACGCCAGCGGGTCGGCGAGGTCGGGTTCGTCTTCGACGAGAAGGATGCGGGTCATGCTGTCTCTCCGTTTCGGACGCGAGCGGCGGCGGCTTTGACCGCCTTCTTCTCGCGCTTCTTCTTGCGCTTCTTCTCCTTCTTGACGTCGCCCGAGACCGGCGAGTCGATGCGGGGAAGTCGGACGGTGAAAGTCGATCCGCGGCCGGGGCGCGACCACAGCAGCACCTCGCCGCCATGGCGCTGGATCGCGTGTTTGACGATCGAGAGCCCGAGGCCCGTGCCGCCTGTGCGGCGCGAGCGTGCTTCATCGGCGCGATAGAAGCGCTCGAAGATGCGCTCGCGATCGGCCTCGGCGATGCCGATGCCCTGGTCGGACACGGCGATCTCGACGATGTCCCCGTCGGCGCGCACGCCGATGCCGACGCGCGAGCCCTTGGGCGAATAGACGATCGCGTTGGCGACCAGGTTGCCGATCGCCTCGATGAGGATCTGGGCGTCGCCGCGCACCCACACGTCACGATCGCCGCCGCGGGCGAGGTCGACGCCTGCCGAGTCCGCCTGCACCACATGGGCCTCGATGGACGCGGCGATGACCTCGTCGATCGCCACGGGGCGCACGTCGCCGAGGCCGTCATCGGCCTGCAGACGCGAGAGGCTCATGATCCTCCCCGTGAGTTGACCGAGCCGCGATGCCTCGGCCGAGATGCGGGCGGCGAAGATGCGCACCTGCGCGGGGTCGTCGGCGGCGGATTCGATCGCCTCTGCGAGCAGCGTGACCGCGCCCACCGGCGTCTTGAGCTCGTGACTGGTGTTGGCGACGAAATCGCGCCGCATCTGGTCGAGCCGCTCCTGCTCCGTGACGTCTCTGATGATCAGCAGCGTCATGCGCGGGCTGATCACGCTCGCACGCGCCGACACCAGGCGAGGATCGAGGCTCAGCCCACCTCGAGTGATACGGAGCGACTCCGTGGCGGTCCCGCCGGTCGCGCGCACGCCGCGCACCAGCTGACGCAGCTCGGGGTTGTCGAGGGTCGCGCCCACCTGGATCCCGAAGCGCGCCGCTGCGAGCGACGCCGCGAGCACGAGCCCCGATGTGTCGATCACGCAGGCCGCATCATCCATGCTGCCGAGGACGTCGGTCACGCCCTCGGGGACGGTGGTCGAGGTCTCTTCATCCATCCGGGCCCTCGCCCGGTACGCCCAGACCACGACCAGCGAGAGCGCGATGCCGATCAGCAGCCCGATGGCGAGCGAGATCAGAGCGATCTGGGGCAGGGTCATGCCTCAAGCGTAGAGTGCGTTCACCTGCGCTCCGGCGGGTTTCCGGCGCTCAGCGGCATCCGGAGAAGTACTATTCACGTGCTGGGCACCGTTCGTTAACCTTCGGGGCACACAATCGCATCGGGCCTGTGCGGAGCGCGGCCCTACCCTCTCGCGGACCTTTCCGACGAGATCCGAATGAAAGGTTGCGCCCACCATGCGCGAAGTCTTCCACCAGTCCCTCGAGGACCTGCAGAACCGGCTCGTGGAGATCGCGGACCTCGTCACCGTCTCGATCGACAAGGCGACGCGCGCGTTCGCCACCAGCGACGTCGCCCTCGCGGAGGAGGTCATCGCGGACGACGCGAAGATCGACGAGCTGGCAGTGGCCCTCGACGAGCAGGCCATCGAGATCCTCGCCCGGCAGCAGCCGGTCGCACGCGATCTGCGCATCGTGGTCACCGCGCTGCGCGTCAGCGCGTCTCTCGAGCGCATGGGCGACATGTCAGAGCACATCTCGCAGCTCGCACGCCTGCGCTTCCCGGAGCGCGCAGTTCCCAAGGGCCTCAAGGGCACGTTCACCAAGATGGGCGAGCTGGACGTCGAGATCGCCCGCACGCTCTCCGAGCTGCTCCGCACGCAGGACCTGCGCCTCGCGGACGCCATCCGCAACACCGACGACGACATCGACGAGCTGCACGCCAGCGTGTTCGAGAAGGTCCTCAGCGACAACTGGAAGGGCGAGGCGACCGCGACGGTCGACGCCACGCTGGCCAGCCGCTACCACGAGCGCTTCGCCGACCACGCCGTCGCCGTCGCGAAGAAGGTCGTCTACCTCGCCACCGGCGACTGGCACGTCGACGAAGAGGACATCGCCCTCGCGGTAGAGCAGCAGGAGCTCGGCCACGCCTGAGCGGACATGACGAAGGCCGGATGCCCGCGGGCATCCGGCCTTCGTCATGTGGTTCTTACTTCTTGCCCTGGGCCGCGACGGCGGCAGCACCGGCGGCAGCGGCCTCGGGGTCGAGGTAGCGGCCGGGGCCGGTGGGGACGTTGTTCTCGTCGAGCTCGTACACCAGCGGGATGCCGGTGGGGATGTTGAGCTCGGCGATGTCCTCGTCGCTGATGCCTTCGAGGTGCTTCACGAGGCCGCGCAGCGAGTTGCCGTGCGCGGTGACGAGCACGGTCTTGCCGGCCTCGAGGTCGGGCACGATCGCGCTCTCCCAGTACGGCAGCAGCCGGTCGATCACGAGCTTGAGCGACTCGCTGCGTGGCACCTCTCCGTCGATGCCGGCGTAGCGCGGGTCGTTCACCTGGCTGAACTCGCTGTCGTCGTCGAGCACGGGCGGCGGCACGTCGAACGAGCGACGCCAGAGCTGGAACTGCTCGGGGCCGAATGCCTCGAGCGTCTCGGCCTTGTCCTTGCCCTGCAGTGCTCCGTAGTGGCGCTCGTTGAGGCGCCACGAGCGGGTCACGGGGATCCAGAGGCGGTCGGCCGCGTCGAGGGCGATGTTCGCGGTCTGGATCGCCCGGCTCAGCAGCGAGGTGTGCAGGACATCGGGCAGGATGCCGGCCTCTGCGAGGAGCTCGCCGCCGCGCTGGGCCTCGGCCTTGCCCTGCTCGTTCAGGCGGACATCCACCCAGCCGGTGAACAGGTTCAGTTCGTTCCACTCGCTCCGGCCGTGGCGGAGCAGGATCAGGGTGCGGGTCATGGCTCCAGCTTATCGAGCGGGCTGGGAGGATTGACGCATGGCGTCATCTCCCCTTGGCAGGCCGACTCGCGGCACGACCGGGACGAACCGCCTGCGTCGCAACGATCGCTGGATCGCGGCATCCGACGCATTCCGCACCGCCGCCGACCCTCTCGTGGTCGACCTCGGCTACGGAGCGAGCGGCGTGACCGCCTTCGAGCTCGCGGCGCGGCTTCGCCGGGTCAGAGCGGATGCCGAGGTCCGCGGACTCGAGATCGACCCCGCCAGGGTGGCGCTCGCGACGGCACAGCTCGAAGAGGTGCGGGCAGGCCGTACGCCCTTCCCACCGGATCTCGTCGTGTCGTTCGCGCGCGGAGGGTTCGAAGTGCCCCTGCCTGGCGGCCGGCGACCCGCCGTCATCCGCGCCATGAACGTGCTGCGCCAGTACGACGAGGCCGACGTCGCCGACGCCTGGCGCACGATGGCCGCTCGGCTCGCTCCCGGCGGCCTGCTCGTCGAGGGCACCTGCGACGAGATCGGCCGTGTCGCGAGCTGGGTCGATGTGGAGGCCGACGGGATGCCGGTGCGCTTCACGCTCTCGCTGCGCCTCGCGGGGCTCGAGCGCCCGAGCATCGTCGCCGAGCGGCTTCCGAAGGCGCTCATTCACAGGAACGTGCCGGGCGAGCGCATCCACTCGCTTCTCGTCGACCTCGACCGCGAGTGGGAGCGTGCCGCCGCGCTGTCGGCCTTCGGCGCGACGCAGCGATTCCTGGCCGCGGTCGCCGCGCTCAAGACGATCGGCTGGCCGGTGCTCGGAGGCAACGGGCGTTGGCGCCTCGGCGAGCTCACGCTGCCGTGGAGCGCCGTGGCGCCACAGCCCGGTCATTGAGCAAGGGCGCGCCGTGAGCGAGACTCACCGAGCGGAGGCGTCCGAATCGCGCGGGTCCGGTGCGCTCGGTCGGCGGGAGAGCCGGGTGATCCGCGGGATGTCTGCAGTCGCTCCCGCGTCGGCCGGCACGATGACCTGCTGAGCGGCGGCGATGTCGCCTTCGGCCGTCCGCACCACGAGATCGCCCTCTGGCGCCCGCCGCGACAAGATGGCGAGCGCGATCGGTCCGTCCTCGAAATGGCGGGCCACGGAGGTGACGTGGCCGAGCTCGTCGTCGCCGACGAGAACGGGGTCGCCTGGCGCGGGCAGGACGGCATCGCTGCCGTCGAGGTGCAGGGCTGCGAGCCGGCGCGGCGGATGACCGAGGTTGTGCACCTTCGCCACCGTCTCCTGGCCCCGGTAGCAGCCCTTGTTCAGGTGCACGGCGGTGCGGATCCAGTCGGACTCGTGCGGCAGCGAACGCTCGTCGACCTCCGCAGCCCAGCGCGGACGCCACGCGGCGACGCGCAGGGCCTCGGCCGCGAGCAGGCCCGCGAGCGATTCGACCGGCGTCGACGCGGCGAGCTCGTCTGCGGCATCCGCCGGCACGATCGCGACCCGCCAGGCGAGCGCGGCGCCAGGGTGCTCCGAGACCTCGGCGTACTGGTGTCCGCCCGCGCTCACCCGCTGCCACGGATCGCTCCAGATCAGGGCGACGCCGTTCGGAGCGGATGCCGCGACACTCGCGGCCTGCGCGGAGGAACCGCCATCGACGAAGCCGATCAGACGCAGATCGTCGCGGACCTCGACGGTGGCCTGGGTCCGGAATTTCATGCGCGTGAGCCACGTCGCGAGCGCGTCGGCGTCACCGGCGTCTGCGATCAGCCAGGTCGACGCTCCGTCGTCGATCACCGCAGCCGCATGCTCGACGCGCCCCTGGGGATCGAGCACCAGGAGCTCCGTGCTCTCGCCAGGCGCGAGACGCGCCACGGACTGCGAGGTGATCGAGTCGAGCCAGCTGAGACGCTCAGGGCCGGCGACCTCGATCACGGTGCGGTCGCCGAGCGGAGCCATGGCCTCTCCGGCAGCGAGGCGACGCTGCTCGCGGAACGCGTCGCCGAAATGGGCGATGCCCTCGTCGGTCGAGACGGCGCCGTCGATGTCGCCGAACCCCGCCATCAGACCCTCGCCAGGCGAGCCGAGGCGTGCGAGCGAAGGGGCGTGCCGAGAGCGGCGATGTCCCACGCCCAGAGCAGGTGGTTGTCGACCAGGCCGTACATACGGGATGCCGCTGCGTACTCCTTGCCGCCGGCAGGGCGCACGATCGCGTCGGAGGCGATGTCGACGCGCGGGCCGTTGATCTCACCCAGGTACAGCTCGAGAGTTCCGTCGGCATGCGCGAGTGACACCTCGAGCGGGAAGCCGCCCGTCGCGGTGCGCATCGCCTCGACGTCGTGGACGTCGCGGGGCGCAACGGCAGCTGTCGGCGGAAGCAGTGCGGGACCGGCATCCGACTCCCCCGCCGCCCGCGACAGCCGCCAGAAGCCGCTCTCGGCGACCAGGGGAATCGATACGTCGCCCTCCCCGGTGAAGGTCGCAGTCGCCGCGTAGTTGAGGAAGGGACCGCCGTCGTGGCTGAAGCTCACGCGATGGACGAACTCGCCCTGCAGCCGTTCGTCGCCGACGGGATAGTCGATGACCCCGGTGCCCTCCCACACGCCGATCAGCCAGGAGAGCGGGGCGAGGTCTGCGGGAAGATCCGCAGGAAGCTCGAGCATGCGCTCAGCGCTGGCCGCGGAAGAGGTTGCGCAGCACCACGATCGAGACGAAGGCGATCGAGAGGCTCGCGAGACCCAGCAGGCCGATGAAGAAGAATTCGAGGGCGACGAGATCCATAACCCCAGCCTACTCCCCCGATGCAGGTGGTCAGGCGGGGATGAGAGCGGCGAGGCCGAACCCGGTGGCGATCAGACCCGTCAACACGAGCGCGCCGGTGACGCTGCACGCGACGCGGAAGATGAACCCCCGGGTGCTGCCGTACCAGAGCTGCACCGCGAAGGAGAGCAGCACCAGCCCGCCGAAAACGACCAGCATCCATGACACGCGCCACTCCTCCGGGACGAAGATCCCGACGGCGATGGAGGCGAGGAAGGCCACGGCCCACACGACGAACACACCGATGAAGGCATTGCGCGGGGCGAGTGCGGGTTCCGACATGTCTCCATTGTCGCCTATCCGGTGCCGGTATCATGGCGTCACGGCGACATCCGTCGGCCGAGAGGAGAGCGTGTGGCCCAGGTGCTGGCGTTGACCAACGCTCCGATAGCGGAGCTGGTGCTACCCGCGCTCGAGCTGCTCAGTCACAGCGTCCGCCAGATTCCGGCGGAACCTGCGCAGCTCGTGAACGCGCCCGACTACGACATCGTGATCGTGGATGCGCGCACCGACCTGGTCGGGGCGAAGTCCCTGTGCCGCCTGCTGCGTGCAGCGGGTCAGGATGCTCCGCTGCTCCTGGTGGTCACGGAGGGCGGCATGAGCGCGGTCTCCGGAGAGTGGGGCATCGACGACGTGCTGCTCGCCACCGCGGGCCCTGCCGAGATCGATGCACGGCTCCGGCTCGCGCTGGCGCGTCACGAGGAGGCGGCCGAGCCGTCTCGCGTGCAGGCGTCGGGCGTGACGATCGATGAGCAGTCGTATTCGGCGAAGCTGCACGGCAAGCCGCTCGATCTCACCTACAAGGAGTTCCAGCTGCTCCACTTCCTCGCGACGCACCCCTCCCGCGTCTTCACCAGGGAGCAGCTGCTCAGCGAGGTGTGGGGCTACGACTACTTCGGCGGCACCCGCACGGTCGATGTGCACGTGCGGCGGCTCCGCGCCAAGCTCGGCGACCAGGAGCAGATCATCGGCACGGTGCGCAACGTGGGCTACCGCTTCAACGTGTACGAGGACGAGACCGTCGCATCGCGGTAACGGAACCGCCGCCGTTCACACACGCGACACCTTGCGGTGCTTAGATGTACCCCATGATCGATCCCGCTCTCGCCGATGCAGGTCTCGGTGACGCCGAAGACGACGACTTCGATGCCGTCGAGTCCCCCGACGCGCTCCTCCCCGACCACCGCTACCTCGACCGCGAGCTGAGCTGGCTCGCCTTCAACCAGCGGGTGCTGGAGCTGGCGGAGGATCCGAGTCTTCCCGAACTCGAGCGGGCGAACTTCCTTGCGATCTTCGCGAGCAACCTCGACGAGTTCTTCATGGTCCGCGTCGCCGGGCTCAAGCGGCGGATCATGACGGGCCTGGCGGTGCCCACGAACATCGGCCGCTCCCCCGTGGACGCGCTCGCGGACATCTCCCGCGAGGCGCATGCCCTCCAGCTCCGCCACGCCGATGCCTGGGCCGGCAAGGTCCGCCCCGCACTGGCGGATGCCGGCATCGAGATCACCGACTGGGAGGCTCTCACCGGCGACGAGCAGGCCGCCCTGTCGGAGTACTTCCAGGCGCAGGTCTTCCCGGTGCTGATGCCTCTCGCGGTCGACCCGGCCCACCCGTTCCCGTACATCTCCGGCCTGTCGCTCAATCTCGCGATCCGCATCCGCAACGCCCGCACCGGGCGCCAGGAGTTCGCGCGCCTCAAGGTGCCGCCGATGCTCCCCCGCTACGTCGAGGTCCGCGGAACCAGCGAGATCACGCGATTCATCCGGCTCGAGGATCTCATCGCCAACCACCTCGGCGATCTGTTCCCCGGCATGGAGGTGCTCGACCACCACGCCTTCCGCCTCACCCGCAACGAGGACATGGTGATCGAGGAGGACGAGTCCGAGAACCTCATCCAGGCCCTCGAGGCCGAGCTCATGCGGCGCCGCTTCGGCCCGCCCATCCGACTCGAGATCACCGACGACATGGACGACGTCACGCTCGACCTGCTGGTGCGAGAGCTCGACATCACCGACCAGGAGGTCTATCGCCTTCCCGGTTCACTCGACCTGCGCGGACTGTTCGATCTCGGCAAGATCGACCGCCCCGATCTGCGCTACCCGCCTCATCTGCCGACCACCTCGGTGTCGTTCCAGCCCGGCGACAGCAACTCCCGCCCGGACATGTTCAAGGCGATCCGCAAGGCGGATGTGCTCGTGCACCACCCCTACGAGTCGTTCACGACCAGCGTGGTCGCATTCCTCGAGCAGGCCGCCCGCGATCCCCACGTGCTCGCGATCAAGCAGACCCTCTACCGCACCTCGGGCGACAGCCCGATCGTGCAGGCGCTGATCGACGCGGCCGAGGCCGGCAAGCAGGTGCTCGCCCTGGTCGAGGTGAAGGCGCGCTTCGACGAGGCGAACAACATCGTCTGGGCCCGCAAGCTCGAGAAGGCCGGGGTGCATGTCGTGTACGGCCTGGTCGGCCTGAAGACCCACTGCAAGCTCGCTCTCGTGATCCGCGAGGAAGACGGCACCCTGCGCCACTACTCGCACATCGGCACCGGCAACTACAACCCGAAGACCAGCCGCATCTACGAGGACTTCGGCCTGTTCACCGCAGACCCCCAGGTCGGAAAAGACCTCACTCGCCTGTTCAACGAGCTCAGCGGCTACGCGATCGAGAAGAAGTTCAAGCGTCTGCTCGTGGCGCCCCTCCACCTGCGCAAGGGCTTGATCCGCCAGATCGACCACGAGCGCAAGAACGCTGAGGCGGGCAAGCCCGCGAGCATTCGCATCAAGGTGAACTCCATGGTCGACGAGGAGATCATCGACGCCCTCTACCGAGCGAGCGCGGCCGGAGTGAAGGTCCAGGTGTGGGTGCGCGGCATCTGCAGCCTGCGCACCGATCTCGAAGGCATCAGCGACAACATCACCGTGCGCAGCATCCTGGGTCGCTATCTCGAGCACTCGCGCATCTTCGCGTTCGAGAACGACGGCGACCCGCAGGTGTACATCGGCAGCGCCGACATGATGCACCGCAACCTCGATCGCCGAGTCGAGGCGCTCGTGCGCGTCACGGATCCCCGACACCTCGACGAGCTGCTCGCGTTCTTCGATCTCGCGATGGACCCCGGTACGAGCTCCTGGCATCTCGGCGCGGAGGGCGTCTGGTACCGCCACTCGGAGGACGGCGAGGGCAACCCGCTGGTCGACCTGCAGGACAAGACCATGGGGTTGATCCAGCGGCGGCGCCGCGCGCGGGCGGTTCGATGACTTCGAAGACCGGCGCAGCCACCGAGCGCGCGAAGCGGGACCATCAGGCGCCGCGCGCCAAGTGGGAGGACAAGGCCGTATACGCGGCCGGCGCCGTCGTGTGGCGCATCGTCGACGGCAAGCTGCGGATCCTGCTGATCCACCGCGGCAAGTATCGCGATGTGACGCTGCCCAAGGGCAAGGTCGACCCCGGCGAGATGCTCGCCGAGACCGCCGTGCGTGAAGTGCACGAGGAGACCGGCATCCGCGTCGTCCTCGGTGTTCCTGTGGGCGTCAGCCGCTATCACATGGCGTCGAACAAGCAGAAGGTCGTGCACTACTGGGCGGCAGAGGCCACGGACGACGCGATCAGGGAATCGACGTTCGTTCCGAACCGCGAGATCGCCGCCCTCGAGTGGGTGAGCCTGAAGAAGGCGCGCGCGCGCCTGAGCTACCCCGTCGATCTCGAGATCATCGACTTCTTCCAGAATCTCGTCGACGACGGCGTGCTGCGCACCTTCCCCGTCATCGCGCTGCGGCACGCGAAGGCCCTGTCGCGGACGGCGTGGGACGGAGCGGATGCTGCGCGCCCGCTCGCCGAGCGGGGACGCACGCAGGCGAAATCCATCGTCGGCCCGCTGCGCGCCTTCGGCGTGAAGCGGATCGTCACGAGCGACGCGGTGCGCTGCGTCGACACCGTGGTTCCGCTCTCGCACGCGCTCGGGCGCAAGATCACCGAGACCCCGAAGATCAGTCAAGATGCCTGGGAAGAAGGCACGGCCGACCTGCGCACCGTGATCGGCAAGAGGGTGCGCAGCGGCAAGGCCGCGGTCGTGTGCAGCCACGGACCCGTGCTCCCCAGCATCCTCTCCGAGCTCGCTCTCGCCACCGGCACCATCCACGGCTCCTACATCGACAGCGCCGCCGACCTCGAGCCCGCGGCGTTCTCGGTCGTGCACCTGTCGGCATCCAACCCCGGATCCGGGATCATCGCGATCGAGACCCACATCCCCAAGGTCTGACCAGGCGAATCCAGAGAGTCGACGGTCGTTCACCTTCCGTTCACCTGACCGGGAGAATCTCGTTAACCGCCGCGCATAGCGTCACTGTGTGCCCTGCACCGGGCCCATTCCCATTCCCGATCGAACGGATCCACAGTGAAGATCTCCCGCATCGCCCGTATCGGCGCCATCGGCGCCGTCGCTGCCCTCGCTCTCGCCGGCTGTGCCGCGAACGAAGGCGGCACCGGCGGTTCCACCGACGCGCCCTCCTCCGACGCAGCCCTCTCGGGTTCGCTCGTCGGCTCCGGCTCGTCGGCGCAGCAGGTCGCCATCCAGTCCTGGACGGCTGAGTTCCAGAAGACCAACCCCGACGCCGTGGTCGAGTACGACCCGGCCGGCTCCGGCGCAGGCCGCGAGTCGTTCCAGCAGGGCGCCGTGAACTTCGCCGGCTCCGACCGCGCGTTCAAGACCGACGAGGTCTCCGCGGGCGGCTTCGGCGCGTGCGTCGACGGCTCCGACATCGTCGAGATCCCTGCCTACGTGTCGCCGATCGCCATCGTCTTCACGCTCGACGGCGTCGACTCGCTCGACCTCGACCCCGAGACGATCGCCGGCATCTTCGCGGGCAAGATCACCAAGTGGAACGCTCCGGAGATCGCCGCGACCAACAAGGGCGTCGAGCTCCCCGACCTGGCGATCTCGCCGGTGCACCGCTCCGACAAGTCGGGCACCACCGCCAACTTCACCGACTACCTCGCGCAGACCGCCCCCGACGTGTGGACTGCGGGCAGCGTCGAGGAGTGGCCGGCCGACCTCGGCGGCGAGTCCGCTGAGAAGACCTCGGGCGTCGCGAACGCCGTCAAGGGCGGCCAGGGCCTGATCGGCTACATCGACTCCTCGCAGGCCGCCGACTTCTCGGCCGTCAACGTCAAGGTCGGCGACGAGTTTGTCGCGCACTCCCCTGAGGGCGCCGCTGCCACGCTCGACGCCTCGACGGTCGAAGACGGCCGCACCGAGGGCGACCTCGCGATCGCGATCGACCGCACCACGGACGCGAAGGGCGCCTACCCGGTTCTCCTGGTCAGCTACCTGATCGCCTGCACCGAGTACGAGGACGAGAACGTCGCCGCTCTGACCAAGGCGTTCTTCGAGACCGCGATCAGCGCCGAGGGCCAGGACGCAGCCGCGACCAACGCCGGCAGCGCCCCGATCTCCGACGACCTGCGCACCAAGGCGCAGGCCGCGATCGACCTGATCAAGTAATTCCTGTGGACGGTGTCCGGGGCGCGATACGCACCCCGGACACCGTCTGTCCGCACCCGATACCCGATCCATCGAGCAGGAAGCAGCTCCCATGACAGCCACGACAACGGAGGCCCGCGCTCCGATCGTCGCGAAGAAGCGCGCTGGAGACATCTGGTTCTCCGGCACAGCGGTCGCCGCCGGCTCCATGATCATGATCACGCTCGCCGCGGTCGCGATCTTCCTCATCGTGCAGTCGCTGCCGGCGTTCAGCGCCGATAACGGCTCCGCGTCTCTGCTGCAGACGAACTTCTGGGATTACGTGGGTCCGCTGCTGTTCGGCACGCTGTGGGCCGCCCTGCTCGCCCTCCTGATGGCCGTGCCGCTGTCGCTCGGCGTCGCCCTCTTCATCACCCACTACGCACCGCGCCGCCTCGCGCAGACCATCGGCTACATCGTCGACCTGCTGGCCGCGGTGCCCTCGGTGGTCTTCGGCCTCTGGGGCATCTTCGTGCTGGCCCCGGCCGTGCAGCCGGTCTACGCGTGGCTGAACACCAACCTGGGCTGGATCCCTTTCTTCGGCGGTGTCGTCTCCCCGACGGGCCGCACGGTACTCACCGCCGCCATCGTGCTCGCCGTCATGGTCGTGCCGATCATCACCGCGATCTGCCGCGAGATCTTCCTGCAGACGCCGCGGCTGCATGAGGAGGCGGCGCTCGCACTGGGCGCGACCCGGTGGGAGATGATCCGCATGGCTGTGCTGCCCTTCGGCCGCTCCGGCATCGTGTCGGGCTCGATGCTGGGCCTCGGCCGCGCGCTCGGCGAGACCATGGCCGTGGCCATGGTGCTCTCGGTGAGCAAGGCCGTCACGATCGAGATGCTCACCTCGACGAATCCCTCGACGATCGCCGCGAACATCGCGCTCACCTTCGCCGAGGCGTACAAGACGAACATCAACGTCCTCATCGCGACCGGTCTCATCCTCTTCATCGTGACGTTCGCCGTGAACGCGGTCGCGCGGTGGTTCGTGAACCGCCGCAAGGAATTCTCGGGAGCGAACTGACATGACCACCATCGCTCCTCCCGCGCCGAACGCCATCTCGTCTTCGCGCGCATCGCTGTCGTCCGGACACATGCCGCGCTGGGCGCCGTGGGCGCTGCTGGGCGTGGCACTCCTCGTGGCCGCGGCCCCGTTCGGACTCTCCGCGGCGGCATCCGGCTCCGAGTTCAACATCGCGGGCAGCCTCATCGTCGGCGCCCTGTTGTACCTCGCCATCATCTACGTCACCTCGCGCATCGTCGAGGGACAGCGCAAGGCGCTCGACCGCTTCATCACCGGTGTCGTCACCTCTGCGTTCCTCGTGGCGATGGTGCCTCTGGTCTCGGTGGGCTGGACGGTCATCTCGAACGGCGTCGCGCGCCTCGACCCGCTCTTCTTCAGCTCGTCGATGCGCGGCGTGCTCGGCGAAGGCGGCGGCGCGCTGCACGCGATCATGGGCACGCTGACGGTCACCCTCGCGGCGACCGTGATCTCCGTGCCCATCGGTCTGATGACCGCGGTCTACCTGATCGAGTACGGTCGCGGCACGCGCATGTCGCGCATCATCACCTTCCTCGTCGACGTCATGACCGGCATCCCTTCGATCGTGGCCGGACTGTTCGCCTATGCGGTGTTCGCCCTGATCTTCGGTCCTGGTGTGCGCATGGGCATCATGGGCTCGGTCGCGCTCTCTGTGCTGATGATCCCGGTCGTGGTGCGCTCCACCGAGGAGATGCTGCGGCTGGTGCCGAACGATCTGCGAGAGGCCTCGTACGCGCTCGGCGTGCCGAAGTGGCTCACGATCGTCAAGGTCGTGCTGCCGACCTCGATCGCCGGCATCACGACGGGCGTCATGCTCGCCATCTCGCGCGTGATCGGCGAGACCGCCCCGCTGCTGCTCACCGCGGGCTTCACCGACGCGATGAACTACAACCTGTTCGGCGGACGCATGCAGACGCTGCCGGTGTTCATCTACTCGCAGTACGCCTACCAGGGCATCCCGGCGGAGGCATACGTCGACCGCGCCTGGGCCGCCGCCCTCACCCTGATCGTCATCGTCATGGTGCTCAACCTCGTGGCGCGCGTCGTCGCCAAGGTGTTCGCCCCGAAGACCGGCCGCTGAGCCACAACCCGAAGGATCATCCCGTGTCCAAGAGCATCGAAGTCAACGACCTCAACGTCTACTACAGCGACTTCCTCGCTGTCGAGGGCGTCTCCCTCGACATCGAGCCGCGCAGCGTCACCGCGTTCATCGGCCCCTCCGGCTGCGGCAAGTCCACGTTCCTGCGCACCCTGAACCGCATGCACGAGGTCATCCCCGGCGCACGCGTCGAGGGTCAGGTGCTGCTCGACGGCGACGACCTGTACGGCCCCTCGGTCGACCCGGTCAACGTGCGGCGCCAGGTCGGCATGGTCTTCCAGCGCCCGAACCCGTTCCCGACCATGTCGATCCGTGAGAACGTGCTGGCCGGAGTCAAGCTCAACAACAAGCGCATCGCGAAGTCCGACGCCGACGCACTGGTCGAGAAGTCGCTGCAGGGGGCGAACCTGTGGAACGAGGTCAAGGACCGGCTCGACAAGCCCGGTGCGGGCCTTTCCGGCGGTCAGCAGCAGCGTCTGTGCATCGCCCGTGCGATCGCGGTCTCCCCCGACGTTCTCCTGATGGACGAGCCGTGCTCGGCCCTCGATCCGATCTCGACCTACGCGATCGAGGAGCTGATCGGCGAGCTGAAGAGCGAGTACACGATCGTGATCGTGACGCACAACATGCAGCAGGCGAGCCGCGTCTCGGACAAGACGGCGTTCTTCAACATCGCCGGCACGGGCAAGCCCGGCAAGCTCATCGAGTACGACAACACCACGAGCATCTTCACCACGCCGAGCGTGCAGGCGACCGAGGACTACGTCTCGGGACGCTTCGGCTGAGGCGGACGGGGAGGCGCGACGGTTCGCCGGCCTCCCCGCGCCGGCTTCGTGCGGGCGCTTCGTGCGCGCGTTTCGTGCGCGAAAAGTCGGAGTCTCTTGACGACACGCCGGTAATGGATGCCGGTGCGCGGCGTGTCGGCGAGGAACTCCGACTTTTCGCACCTCGGGACTCCGCCCACGACTCGTCCTGCACAACCGGCCCGGATCACGGCTTCTCCACTCCCCCCGGGTGATAGCGGAGATCCCTCGAGCGGGCGGGCTTCGAGCCAGGGCACACTCGCGAGATGACCTTCCGTACCGCTGCCCACGCCCTCGCTTCCGAGGGCGGCATGGCGCGCACGCGCACGCTCCTGGCAATGGGGGTGACTGCTCGCGAGCTGAACCGAGCTCGTAAGGCCGGCGAGATCGTGCGTCCGCGTCAAGGGCTGTACGCTCTCCCCACGACCTCACCGCAGGAGTTTCACGCTGCCGCCCACGGCGGTGTCCCCGCGGCCACCACGGCGGCCCGGCTCCACGGCCTGTGGGTGCTCGACGAGAACACGATCCACGTCTGGATGGGCGCCGAGGGACGCCAGCTCGCCGCCTGCGCCGACTGTTGCCTGCATTGGTCTGCGGGTCAACCGGAGACGGGTAGCCTGCCCTCGATTCCGCGAACGCTGCTGCAGATCGCGCAGTGCCGAAGCGAGGAGTCCTTCTTCGCAGCGCTCGAGTCCGCGTTGAGACAGCGCCTGCTCAGCGGCGAGGATCTGCGGCGGCTGCGCTCCGAGTTGCCCGCGCGTCTGCGGTGGCTGCTCGACTTCGCGCGCGACGACGCCGACAGCGGGCTCGAGTCGATCGTGCGGCATCGACTGCATCGGATCGGGATCGATGTTCGCACGCAGATCCTGATCCACGAGACCGGCCGCGTCGACCTGCTCATCGGAGATCGCCTGCTCATCGAGATCGACGGCAAGCAGAACCACGACGGCAGGGCAGAACGCCACAAGGACCTGATGCGTGATGCCCTGTCAGCGATGTGGGGCTACGAGACCTTGCGGTTCGACTTCGCCATGATCATGTACGACTGGGCGCTGGTCGAACATGCGATCGTGGCCAAGATCGCTGCCGGCGCGCACATGTGGCCCTGACGCTGACAGCGGTGGCTATCTTGCACTGCGGTGGCTTTCTTCCTGCGAGAGACGCGATGCGCCCGCGGAGTCGTCGCAGGAGGCTGCGCCCGGCCGTCCTTGCGTGCCCGCGTTTCGGCCGCCGGGCCTCGGTCCGGTTCCGCCGTCCGGTTCCGCCGTCCGGTTCCGCCGTCCGGTTCCGCCGTTCCGTCGTCCGGCTCCGTCGTCGGATCTGCCGTGCTGTGATGCTGTGCGAAAAGTCGGAGTCTCTCGACGACACGCCGGTGGCGGATGCAGCAGCACGGCGTGTCGGAGGAGAACTCCGACTTTTCGCGCAGGCCGCCGCGCCTGTCGCGCAGGCCGCGGCCCGGTGAGTCAGTCGCGGGGCGAGAGCAGGTACTGGTTGAGCTCGGCGGTGAGGGCGGCGTCGACCGGCAGTGCCGTCCCGTCGACGGCGGTGATGGGAGCGGCGAGGCGCACGCTCGACACGAGCCAGGCGGCATCCGCCTTGACCAGATCGGATGCCGGGATCTCGGCGTATCCGACCTCGAAACCCCGCGCGGACAGGTGCTCGTAGACGCTCAGCTGCGTGGTGCCGTGCAGGATCCCGCCGTTCGGCGCGGGCGTCACGAACCTCTCGCCGACGCGGAGGACGAGGGAGGCGGTCGGCGCCTCGAGCACGAATCCGTCGCTGGAGAGGAAGATCGCGTCATCCGCTCCTCTGCGATGCGCTTCGCGGAGCGCCGCCATGTTGACCGCGTACGAGAGGGTCTTGGCCCCCAGCAGCAGCCACGGCGCACGCTCGGCGACGTGCAGGTCGTAGCCGCGATCGAGAGTGACGACGCGGATGCCGTCGACGCGCACCGCGGAGAAGTCCGCCGCCGGCGCCGCCGTCACCCAGGCAGTCGGTGTGGGCCCGTGTTCCACACCTCGGCTCAGGATGAGCTTGATCACCCACTCGCCTTCGCCGCACTCCGCAGCGGCGACAGCCACCGCCTGCCGCCACTGCTCCTGGTGCGGCACCGGCAGATCGCACAACCGCGCCGAGTGAGCCAGGCGCTCGAGGTGCGGAACGACCTCCTGGGCGTGCGCGTCGATGACGCCGATCGACTCGAACACCCCGTCGCCGCGCTGCGTGCTGAGCTCCCCCACGCTGAGCGCCGGGGCCGCCGCATCCACCGCCGTGAAGGTGCCGGAGAAATCCTCCCGCTCCTCGGAGGCCGCCACAGGGTCGATCATCAGTGCGAAGCGCCGGGTCATGAATCCGAGCCTAGAGGGCGGGAATAGCTCCCGCGAGATCGCGTTACAATCAATTGGCCGGGCCGCATAACCCCGGGCTCCAATTTTCGCCGCTGCGAGCGGCCTTCCGCCGAGAGGCGTTCTTGCGGCCCGGTCTTCTCATATCCGGACCACGAATCCCAGGCTCAGACCAGCCCGTCGATGCGCCACAGCACCGCGCTGGCCGAAAGATCCTGTGCGTAGGAGCTGAGCCTGAGCGCCCTCGTCGTCAGCTCGCTCGCCCGCTGCGGCTCGGTCGCCTCGTAGTCATCCGCCACATGCGTGGCACCGGATGCCTGCACACGGCAGAACGCCGCCGCACGATCGAGCGCCACGGCGAAATCGCCGCGGAACGCGCCGTGCAGGATCGCATCGATCAGCACCACGAGTTCGTCAGGGTCGGCAGGCACCGGCGCGCCGGCGACCACAGCATCCGCCGAGGCCAGCTCGACGCGTCCGCGCTCGTACAGCAGCGCAGCGGTCTGCGGATCGCCATGGATCGCGAGCTGCAGCACGTACAGACGCCACAGGGCGCCGGGCAGCGTGCGCGAGGGCGCCTTCGACCACAGCTCGGCGATCTCGTCGATGCCGTGCTCAGCGGTGAACGCCACCAGCCGGTCTGCGCTCTCGCCGCTGTCATCCGCGCGCACACGGGTCAGCAGAGCGGATGCCGTCGCATGCGCGATGCGCGTCTCCTCGGCGGGGTCGTGAGAGCCGACGATGTTGTCGAAAGACCTCGTCGGGCGGCGGATCGGGCGGTGGTGCTCAGGCATCACTCCAGGGTACGCGCGATCGGCGGAGTCAGGCGGTGGGGATGACGATCACCGGATCGGATGTCGGCTGCCCCGTCGGCGAGCCGCCGGCCGGCTCGACCGTCACCGCGATCGCATCTCCGGCGCGCATCTCGCCTTTCAGCTCAGCGATGGCATGTCCTCCGTCCACGCTGAACGTGCCTGCGGAGACGGCGCCGTCGTCCCGTACGAACCAGAGCTCATAGGTCTCGTCGGGGGCGGGCACGGCGATGTCCTCCGTGACGAGCACGGCCCGGCCCAGCGATGCCGACCAGTGGGCGATGGCTGTTCCTCCCCCGCTGACGGCGATCGAGGCCTGCTCCGCGTCGGCTGCGCCTTCGATCTGCTCGAGAGCGATGACGGGGGCGGGCCGCGCGAGGAACCCGTTCAGCGCGATCGTTCCCACTCCGATCCCGACGAGAAGCACGATGCAGGCGGCGAGCGCGAACAGGAGGCGTCGGCTGCGCGTCCGGCCGGTGAGGCGCTCGGCCTCGGTCCCCGCCTGGCCTTCGGCGGTCGACAGCGAGGGGCTGCCCGCCTCCGGGTGGCCCGCGCGGGATTCCTCGGACTCCTCCGTCATGCGTGGGCGGGTCTGCTCGCGAATCGGCTCGGCCGAGGTGGTGCGTTCTGCCGGCGCAGACCCGTCGTCCGGCGCGGTCTCGGCGATGCGGGCGAAGAGAGCCGAGCGGACGCGGTCGGGCGGCGTGACCGGCTCGACGCCGTCTGCGAGGGTCGCCGCGGCCTCCGCGTCGTCCTGTGCGATGCCCCGCCATTCGGGATGCACGGCCAGGGCCGCCCGGAAGCGGCGCTCCTCATCGGGAGACAGCGCGTGCAGCGCAGCCCCCGCGGAGAGCTCCGCGAACTCCTGCTCGTTCATGCCGTCACCCCCATCAGGCTGCGAAGACGGATCAGCCCGTCCCGCATCCGTGTCTTGACCGTGCCCAGCGGCGCTCCCACGAGCACCGCGATCTCGTTCTGACTGTATCCGCCGTAGTAGGCGAGGACGATGGCCTCGCGCTGCGGCTCCGAGAGCCCGGAGAGCGCCTCGACGACCTTCTCGCCCTCGATCCCCAGCTCCACCTGCTCGGCGACGCTGTCGTGCGCCACTCCGATGTCCTTCAGTCCCGCCCGCACGTCGCGATCGGCGCTGGACTGCGATGCACGCACCCTGTCGACCGCTCGGCGGTGGGCGATCGTCATCACCCAGCTTCTTCCCTGCCCCTTGTTCGGAGCGAAGCGGTCAGCGGATTGCCAGATCTCCAGGAACACCTCCTGCAGCACCTCTTCGCTCTGCGAGCGGTTGACGAGCACTCGGAGGATGAGACCGAACACGCGGGAGGAGAGGGAGTCGTACAGCTCGGCGAAGGCGATCTGATCGCCGTCGGCGATGCGCCCGAGGAGGTCGGCGACGGCATCCCGCGCCGTGCCGTCCTCGGGTACGTCCATCCCGTCGATGACCATCTCCACCAGCATGCCGCATCCCCTCTCGATCCGCTGCAGGCGTCACCCGAAGGTGAAGGAATAGACCTGCACACCCGCCGGCACCTCGAGGACGAACGAGCCCGTAGCGACAGCATCCGCCTCCTGCAGGGCGTACGAGCGCGGAGTCCCGTCGATCCGGATGCGCTGCTCCTGGCCGTCGGAGTCGCGCACGACGATCTCGCCCGACCCCGCGACCACCACACGGACCTCGGCGGCGTGGTAGTTCAGGCGGATGCTGCCGGAGCCGGCCGACGGCGTCGCGTACTGGGTCTGCACCGTCCAGGTCCCCTCGAGGGCGAAGCTGTCGTCCGGCTGATCGCCGGGAAAGCCGAAACCGCGGGTGCCGGCACTGTAGGCCGTGTCTCCGGCGAAGTTCACGTCCTTCGACGAGCCGAGGAAGGTCTCCCTGGTCGTCGAGCCCACATCGGGAGTCGTGTCGGCGATGTCGGTCGCCGGCGGGAGCACGACTGCCGGATCGGCGTCTTTCAGCAGTTCGCGGATGAGCTTCTCCGTTTCGGCGTAGCCGCCCTCGCCGAAGGAGATGTGCCGCACCGTGCCCTCGGCATCGATCAGGTAATGCGCCGGCCAGTACCGGTTCCGGTAGCTCGTCCAGGTGGAGAGACTGTTGTCCAGGGCGACCGGATAGTCGATGCCGAAGTCGGCGACGCCTGCGGCGACGTTGCCAGGGTCCTTCTCGAACGCGTACTCAGGAGAGTGGATGCCGACGACCTGGAGCCCCAGATCGCGGTACGCCTGGTCCCAGGCCACGACGTGCGGCAGCGAGCGCTGGCAGTTGATGCAGGAGTACGCCCAGAAGTCGATCAGCACGACCTTTCCGCGAAGGCTCTCGAGTTCGACGGCCTGGCCGTTCGGGGTGTTGAGCCACTGCTGGATTCCGGCAATCGATGGCGCCGTGCCACAGGACTCGAGCTCCTCGGCCCCGTTCGTGCACTTGTCGAGATCCTTGTTCTCCTCGGTGACCAGCCCGCCCAGGTCGAGGGCGTCAGAGACCTCCTCCGAATCGGCGAGTTCCTGCTGCAGCGGCGAGGTGTAGTCGGGAAGGAGTCGCTGCAGGGCCTGAGGCACGTTGAACACCAGCCCGACCGCGAGAGCGATCATCGCGACACCCGCCGCGATGCGCAGTGCGCGCTCCTTGGATCGGAAGGCGCGGATGCGCTCGATGACGCTCCTTCCGGCCAGGGCGAAAACGAGAAGCGGAACGGCGACGCCGATCGCGAAGGACACAGTGAGCAGCACCGTGCCTGCGCCGATCCGTCCTGTGGAGCCGGCGACGATGATGGCCGCGAGAACAGGGCCGGCGCACGGGACGAACACGGCGCCGAGTGCCAGGCCCACACCGAAGCCGTTGCCCCGGTTCTTCACCTCGCGCTGCCCGAAGCGCTGGAAGGGTCGTTCCAGGATCCGCTCGAATCGCGGCACGATCAGCCCGACGCCGATGACGACCAGCACCGCGATGCCGACCCAGCGGATGATGTCCTGCGGCAGGTTCAGCAGGCCCAGCAGCAGGGATCCTCCCAGCGTCACGAGAGTGAAGCTCAGGACCAGTCCCGCGATCACGAGGTAGGGCCTGCTGCGCTTCGCGGGCACCACCTCTCCGTCGAACTTCGCCGACTGCGCTCCCCCGGTCAGGAAGATGACCGGCAGTACGGGCAGGATGCACGGCGAGATGCCGGTGATGAGCCCGCCGAGCAGGCCGATGATGATCAGGTCCATGGGGTCCTCGCTTCTGTCCCCCTCTGTTCGCGCTGACACCCCGAACGGATTGGATTCCACGACTTCCCATCCGAATCCGCGCGGGCTCCGAACAGAGGTCGACGCCACGGAGAGGCCGTGGCTCAGTTCTGAAGGAGCTCGAGATGTTCAGCACCAAGAAGGTCACCGCAGCACTCACCCTCACGCTGGCGAGCGCATTCCTGCTCTCCGGATGCTCGATGGGCGGCACTCCCGCGGCGGAGTCCCCCAAGCCCTCGGCGCCCGAATCGTCCGACGCCGCTCCCGACACCATGGATCCGGCAGCGAACCTCGTCGGCCCGGGTTGCGCCGCATACGCCGAGGCCGTCCCTGACGGCGCGGGCTCGATCCAGGGCATGTCGCAGGATCCGGTCGCGGTCGCCGCATCCAACAATCCGATGCTCACGACGCTCGTCGCCGCCGTCAGCGGTCAGCTCAACCCCGACGTGAACCTCGTCGACACGCTCAACGGCAGTGAGTTCACGGTGTTCGCACCGGTCGACGACGCCTTCGCGAAGATCGACCCCGCCACGATCGAGGCTCTCAAGACCGACAGCGCGACGCTGAGCTCGATCCTCACGTACCACGTGGTTCCCGGTCAGATCGAGCCGTCCGACATCGAGGGGATGCACACGACGGTGCAGGGAGCGGATCTCGACGTCACCGGCAGCGGCGACGACTGGATGGTGAACGACGCCAAGATCGTCTGCGGCGGCGTGCAGACCGCGAACGCCACGGTGTACCTGATCGACACCGTGCTGATGCCCCCGGCCCAGTAAGGCGGGGACGCCGGGCTGGGGAGCTCGGCGCTCTCACCCATCGGGGGATGACGGTGAGAGGAACGGCAGGGCCGTCGGCGAACTCGGTGTCGCCGGCGGCCCTGCTCGTGCGCATAGACTGGAAGCACACGGGCCTCTAGCTCAGTTGGCAGAGCATCGGACTTCAACAGAATAGGAGCGCCTCGGGGGAAACTCCGGGGATGACACCACTCAAAGTCGGGGAACCCTTCCTGGGAGACCAGTTGGCAATCCCGAGCCAAGCCGGACGCGAGTCCGGAAGGTGTAGAGACTGGACGGGTGGCACCTACAGCGAAAGCCATGGTGAAGGGACAGTCCAGACCACGAACGCCCTGCGGGGCGGCGGCGAAAGCCGAAGTGGCAGGTTAATCCGCGGGTCGAGGGTTCGAGCCCCTCGGGGCCCACCGTGAAAAGCAGGATGTCGGTACCGGCAACTAGGTTTCAATTCATGAAACGCTGCGGAACGTGCGGCGTCCGCAAGGCACTCGATGAGTTCAATCGAAAACGATCGAGCGCCGACGGACACCAAGAAGTCTGCCGAACGTGCAATCGAGAGTCGTCACGTCGCTATTACGAGCGGAATCGCGAGCACCACGTCGCCGTGATCCGTGCACGCACAAGAGCGCAACAGGCAGCGAGTATCGCCTTCGTGTCCGCGCATCTCCTGGACCATCCGTGCGTAGACTGCGGCGAGTCGGACATCCGCGTCCTCGATTTCGATCACCGCCCTCGGGCGGAGAAACGCGATGAGGTCATGCGGTTGGTACGCAACGGCCACAGCATCACCGTGATCGCGAGCGAGATCGACAAATGCGACGTGCGTTGTCGGAACTGCCACGCGATCGTCACATACGAGCGGATGGGACCGAATTGGCGGTCGGTGGCTTGGGCGGCTCACTCCGCCGAATGACCACGCGCACGATGTCGGCGCACGGCTGCGCGGTTCGCGCAGCGGACCGAACAGAACCTCTGACGGCCGTTGCGGGTCACATCGACCACGACGTTCGTGCACGGAGACGCCTCGCAGCGTGACAGCCGGTCCATGCCTCGGGTGACGAGGTGCAGAGACGTTCCGACGTTGATGATCGCTCGCAGGACGTACGGCAGCGACTGCACGTCGTCGCGATAGTGCAGGTGCCAGCCCTCGCCATCATGATTCGTGAGCCGAGGGTATGCGCCTGCCGATGCCATCTGGGCGTTCAGCAGTTCCGCCCTCGTCGCCGGATCGTTCTCGTCCACGACGCGCAGCCAGTCGTCGATCACAGCCCGCACCTGCGCATGATCGTTCGGCGCAGGCGGGAAGACCATCGTCATGCCACCCTCCAGCGTGCGCGCTTCGATCCCCGCGCGATCTGCCGGCCAGTCGTTCGCGAGGGATGCAGCGAGCAGAACCGCATACTCGCCGTAAGGGTTGAGATGCATAAGGCCATTACATCACGCTGGATGCATGACCGCATTGCACACCCGCCCGATCCCTCAGCCGATCATCACCGCGCATGAGCACGCGTGGTCTGTAGAGTCCAGGCACCGCACGAGCGAAGGGACCGTGCTGTACGTCCGCTGCGGAGACTGCGGTACCCGCCGCGTCGACGTGGAGCAGCATCCGTCGATGCCGCCCACCGCGCTGAGTCGAACCCTCAGACGGTGAGCTCGGCCAGCGTCCGCACCGTGCGCACGTTGCGCGCGGTCCCCTCGACTCCCAGCGCCTTGTCGAGCACAGCCTTGGTCAGCTTCGAGCTGTGCACGCCTCTCTCGGCGTAGTCGATCCAGAGGTCGGCACCGACCAGGGCGATCCTCTCCCCCGGCTGCAGGCGCTGCTCGAGCGCTTCGATCGCCCCGTCTGCCGCAGGCCTCTCGAGGAACATCACGTGCAGGAGCTTGTCCTGCGCCGCATCAGGGAACGGGTTCTCGGCGAGTGCCGCCAGCAGCTCGGAATGCGTACGCGCGATCACAGGCGTATCCACACCGAACTCGGCGGCGATCAGCGCCCGCACCTCGGCGCACGTGCGGTCGATGTCCCCCGGATCGTCGCAGATGATGTTGCCGCTCGCGATGAAGGTCGACACACCGGTGAGCTCGGTGCGCTCCTCGAGCAGTCGACGCAGCTCCGCCATGGGCACACGATTGCGCCCGCCGAGGTTCACCGCCCGCAGAAGCAGGGCGCAGCGGTCGGCGGTCACGCCTGTACGCTCTCGGCGAGTTCCGCTCCTGCATGAGCGAGCTCGGCGAGGGCGGCGGTGCTGGTCTCGGGTGCCACACCGGCGATCAAGTCGGTGAAGACCCGCACCCGCACACCGTGCGCGAGCGCATCCAGCGCCGAGGCGCGCACGCAGTGGTCCGTCGCGATGCCGACCACATCCGCGCTCAGCACGCCCGCCTGCGTCAGCACGGCCCCCACCGTGTCGCCGGCATCCGTCACGCCCTCGAACATCGAGTAGGCGGGCTCGCCCTGCCCCTTGCGGACGTGGTGGGTGACGGCATCCGTGACCAGCAGCGGGTCGTAGTCCGCTCCTGGGGTGCCCGCGACGCAGTGCACCGGCCACGAGTCGACGTAATCCGGCTCCGCGGCGAAATGGCCGCCGTTGTCGCCTGCGGCGTCGTGCCAGTCGCGGGAGGCGATGATCACCTCGTAGTCGGCGGCGTGCGCCTCGAGGAAGGCGGACACGGCGGATGCCACGGCATCTCCGCCAGCGACGGCAAGTGCGCCGCCCTCGGTGAAATCGTTCTGGACGTCGACGATGAGAAGCGCTCTGCTCATGCTTCGAGCGTACGCCCGAGGCGCGCGCGAGGGGAGAATCCAAAAGGCCCCGTGATCTTCATCACGGGGCCTGACGGAGCCCCGAGTCAGGATCGAACTGACGGCCTTCTCATTACGAGTGAGATGCTCTACCACTGAGCTATCGGGGCGCGATCTCCGATGTTACATGGTTCCGCGCGTGCTCGCGAATCGACCCTTCGACAGGCTCAGGGACCAGTCGATCTCACTCGCAGCGCAGGCCGTCTTCGGGCACCGTGCCGTCGACGAAGTAGGCCTCGACAGCGCTGTCGACGCACGTGTTGCCCTTGTTGTATCCGGTGTGACCTTCGCCCACGCGGGTGATCAGCACGCCTTCGTCGAGCTGAGCGGCGAGCGATTCCGACCACTCATAGGGCGTCGCCGGGTCGTTCGTCGTTCCGACGACGACGATCGGGGCTGCGCCCGTCGCGTGGATCTCACCGCGCGTGCCCGTGGGCGGGTACGGCCACACCTCACAGGAGTCGGGGCCCTCCCAGTAGGGCGCGATGGTCGGTGCGCCCTCGTCGATCTTGGCCTTCTGCGCAGCCTCGGCGTCCGGGTCGTCCTCGACCGGGTAATCCATGCAGTTGTATGCACGGAACGCTTCACTGGAGTTGTCGATGTACGCGCCGTTCTCGCGGCCGTTGTAGAAGTCCGCGAGCATGAACGCCGTGGAGGGATCGCCCTGCAGCGCCTCGTCGAGCGCCTGCGTGAGATACGTCCAGCTGTCCTGGGAGTAGAGCGCGGCGATGATGCCCGTCATCAGCGCATCGGCGCCGAGCATCCGCCCGTCTCCGCTCTTCAGCGGTGCGGCGTCGACGCTTGCGAGCAGCGCTCCGAGATCGGTCATCGCCTCGTCGACCGTGCCGCTGAACGGGCAGTTGCCCGAATCGAGGCAGCTCTGCATGTACGCGCGCAGCGCCGATTCGAAGCCGAGCGCCTGCGTCGTGCCGACCTCGAGGCCGGAGACGGCGGGGTCGATCGCGCCGTCCAGCACCAGGCTGCCGACCCGATCGGGGTACAGCTCGGCGTAGGTCGCGCCGAGGAAGGTCCCGTACGAGTAGCCGAGGTAGTTGAGCTTCTTGTCACCCAGGACCGCGCGGATGAGATCCATGTCACGAGCCGAGTTGATCGTCGTGATGTACGGGAGGATGCCGCCGCTGTTGGCATCGCAGGCCTCGGCGAACTTCTTGTGCCCCGCGAGCAGCTCTGCCTCCCATTCCGCAGAGCCGCGAGGAGAGGTCGGGATCGAGTACAGGTACGCGTCCATGTCGGCCGCGTCGTAGCACTTCACTGCTGTCGATCGGCCGACTCCACGGGGGTCGAATCCGATCACGTCGAAGTTGTCGATCAGATCCTGGCCGACCGCGAAGGTGAGGCTGTCGTGGATGAGGTCGTAGCCGCTCGCGCCCGGTCCGCCGGGGTTGGTCAGAAGGGAGCCCTTCGCGGTACCCGACGCCTGGTGGCGCACGACCGCGAGGGTGATGTCGCCCTCGGCGGGGTTCTCCCAGTCGAGCGGGGCGGTCACCTCGGTGCAGTCGAGACCCCCGCCGCAGTTCTCCCACGCGAGCGTCTGTCCGTAGAACGGCAGCAGGTCGTCGGACACGCCCTCGGTGTCCGGGGCGTTCGTGGCCGAGGGCTTCTGCTCGGGGATCATCGAATACAGGCAGCCGGTGAGGGCGACGGATGCCGCGGCGAGTCCCGCGATCACCGCCGCAGCACGGCGCAGGCGAGAAGTCGATCGAGTGTTCACGGTGTCCTCCCGCTCGTGATGGTCACGAGCAAGCTCTCCAGGGCGAGCAGCGGTGCGACGTTGCGCTCCAGCGACTGGCGCGTCTCGGCAAGGTGATCAAGTACGACAAGGGTACGGGCCTGGGTCCAAGCGTCGGCGAGCGCGCTCAGCTCGTCGCGAAGCTCGCTGTTGATCAGATCGTCGCCCCGCCCGAACTGCAGCATCACCACATCGCGGAACATCGACTGCAGATCTGTGAGCACCCGATCGATGCCGTCGCGCAGGCTGCGGGTGGCGCGCTTCTTCTGCTCGTCCTCGAGGGCTGCGAGCTGAGACCTCAGCGCCGGCGGCACGGCCTGCCCCTCGGCGATGCCCACCGTGCGCAACAGCGATGCGCGCTCTGAGGCGTCGCGCTCTGCGGTGAGGGCTTTCGCGTCTTCTGTCGCGGCCTGGATGATCCGCCCGGCGACCTCGACCGCGTCACCGACGCCACGGACGCCGATCACCGACCGCAGGGTCTGGTCACGACGACGGCGGGCGGCGTCATCGGTCGCGAGCCGCTGAGCCATGCCGATGTGCCGTTGGGCATGACGGGCCGCCTGCTCCGCGACGGTCTCGTCCACCCCGGTGCGCAGGGCGATCAGCCGTGCGACGTCGGCGACGTCGGGCTCGCGCAGCCGCAGAGAGCGGACACGGGAGCGGATGGTCGGGAGCAGATCGGCCTCGCTCGGGGCGCACAGGATCCACACGGTCTGCTCGGGCGGCTCCTCGAGCGCCTTGAGCAGCACGTTCGAGGTGCGCTCGACCATGCGGTCAGCGTCTTCCACGACGATCACCCGGTAGCGGCCGGCCGAAGGGGCGAAATACGAGCGCTCTACGAGGGCACGGGCCTCGGCGATCGTGATGATGACCTTGTCGGTGCGCAGAGCCGTGACATCCGGGTGCGTGCCGGCGAGCACCTGGCGCATGGCGGCCTCGTCATCGGGCCGATCCGCGACCAGCGCGGCGGCGAACGCGTAGGCCAGGGTCGACCGCCCCGAGCCAGGAGGACCCGTAATCAGCCAGGCGTGCGAGAGGGCTGCGGGATCGGATGCCGCTTCCCGCAGCGTGTCGACCGCGGCATCCTGCCCCCAGACATCGCCCCAGGGGAACGAGGCGGCGACGGTCTGGGTCATGCACCCAGCGTAACCTGCGCGACCGACGTCGCCTCCCGCCGTCGCGTTCCTCGGGCGCGCACGCGATCCTCAGTCGAGCAGCGCAGCGACCCTCTCGCGGATCTGCGCGGCGATGTCGTCGACGGATGCTGTGGCGTCGAGCACGAGAAACCGTTCGGGTTCGGCCGCGGCCAGCGCGAGGTAGGCGTCGCGGACGCGACCGTGGAACTCGGCTTTCTCGGCCTCGAGACGGTCGAACGGCTTGTCGGCGGAATCCAGCCGCCGCCGAGCCGCAGCGGGATCGAGGTCGAGCAGCAGCGTGAGATCCGGCAGAGCGCCCTCGGCAGCCCACAGCGACAGGTCGCGGATCTCGGTACCGTCGAGCACCCGACCGGCCCCCTGATAGGCGACAGAGGAGTCGAGGTAGCGGTCCTGCAGCACGATCTCCCCGCGCTCCAGCGCCGGGCGCACGACTGTGGCGACATGGTGCGCGCGGTCGGCCGCATACAGCAGCGCCTCTGCGCGCGGGGCGATGTCGCCACGGTGGTGCAGCACGATGTCGCGGATCAGCTGGCCGACCTCGGAGCCGCCGGGTTCACGAGTGCGGACGACCGTGTGCCCTGCGTCCGCCAGCCAGTCGGCGAGCAGGTTCGACTGCGTCGTCTTGCCCGAGCCGTCTCCGCCCTCGAGTGTGATCCATGCCCCGCGGCCTGCGGTCACGAGCCGGCTTTCGCCTTGGCCGCAGCGTTGGCGGCGCGGGTCGCGGCGGCCTTCTTCGCCGCCGCCGAGCGAGCCGCGGCCTTCTCCGCATCCGTCGAGGCAGCCGTCGCCGAAGCCTTCTTCGCGGGAGCCTTCTTGGCCGGAGCCTTCTTCGCGGGGGCCTTCTTGGCCGCTCCGCGCTTGGGAGCCGGCCCCTTGGCGCGCTTGTCGGCCAGCATCTGCACCGCGATCTCGAAAGTGATGTCGGCGACCTGCTGACCGCGCGGAATCGTGACGTTCGTCTCGCCGTCGGTCACGTACGCGCCGAAGCGTCCGTCGCGGATGCGGATCGGTTTGCCGCTCACCGGATCTGCCTCGAACTCGGCGAGCGCGCTGGACGCCCGGCGGGATCCGGCTCCGTACTTCGGCTGGGCGTAGATCGCCAGCGCCTGCTCGAGCGTGACGTCGAAGATCTGCGACTCGCTCTCGAGAGAACGCGAGTCGGTGCCCTTCTTCAGGTAGGGGCCGTACCGGCCGTTCTGCGCCGTGATCTCCTCTCCCGACTCGGGGTCCTTGCCGACGACTCTCGGCAGGCTGAGCAGCTTCAATGCGGTCTCGAGGTCGATCGTGTCGACGGACATCGAGCGGAACAGCGAGCCGGTGCGCGGCTTCGGGGCCGCTTCCTTCTTCGCGCCGCGCTTCGGCTTGGGCGTGTCCACGACTTCGCCGGTGGTCTCATCGACCGCCGCGTCGTCGGAGACCGGATCGTTCTCCTGCACGTACGGCCCGAACCGTCCGTCCTTGACGACGATGATCTTCCCGTTGTCGGGATTCTCACCGAGAACACGGTCGCCGGCGACCGGAGCGTCGATGAGCTCCTGCGCCTTCTCGGCGGTGAGCTCGTCGGGCGCGAGATCCTCGGGGACGTTCACGATGCGCGGCTTCTCGTCGGGCGCATCGGGACTCGCGACCTCGAGGTAGGGGCCATACTTGCCGAAGCGCAGCGTGGCGGTCTCCGTGATCGGGGTCGAGTTCAGCGCCCTCGCGTCGATCTCGCCCAGGTTGTCGACGACCTGACGCAGGCCGACGTGCGACTCGGAGCCGTAGTAGAACGACCTGAGCCATTCCACGCGCTTCTGCTCGCCACGGGCGATCGCGTCGAGGTCGTCTTCGAGGGCGGCGGTGAAGTCGTAGTCGATCAGGTCGGCGAAATGCTCTTCGAGCAGCCGTACGACGCTGAAGGCCAGCCAGGTCGGGACGAGCGCCTGCCCGCGCTTGGTTGCGTAGCCGCGATCGATGACGGTGCCGATGATGCTGGCGAACGTGGACGGACGGCCGATGCCGTGCTCTTCCAGTGCCTTGACCAGCGAAGCCTCGGTGTAGCGGGGCTTCGGCGTGGTGCGGTGGCCCTTGGCCTCGGCATCCGACATCCGCAGCTCGTCGCCGACGGCGACGACCGGCAGCGACTGGTCGTCCGACGCGTCCTGCGAGTTGCGCTTCTCGTCGCGTCCTTCTTCGTACGCCTCGAGGAAGCCCTTGAAGGTGTAGACGGTTCCGGATGCCGTGAACTCGACGCTCTGCGCACCGGCACCCGGCTCGGTCGAGGTGTCGACCGAGAGCGTCACGGTCGTGGTCTCGTACTTGGCGTCGGCCATCTGGCTCGCGACCGTGCGCTTCCAGATCAGGTCGTACAGGCGCAGCTCTTCACGATCGAGCTGCGAGGAGACGGACGCCGGAGTGCGGAACGTCTCGCCCGACGGGCGGATGGCCTCGTGGGCCTCCTGCGCGTTCTTGCTCTTCGACTTGTAGACGCGGGGCTTCAGCGGCACCGCACTGTCGCCGTACAGGGCGACCGCCTGGCTCCGCGCCGCCTGCACCGCCTGGGTGCTCAGCGCGACGGAGTCGGTGCGCATATAGGTGATGTACCCCTTCTCGTAGAGACGCTGGGCGACGCTCATCGCCTGCTTCGCGCTCATCGAGAGCTTGCGGCCGGCCTCCTGCTGCATCGTGGAGGTCGTGAAGGGCGCGTAGGGGCTGCGCGTGCCGGGCTTCGCCTCGACCTTGGTCACCGTTCCGGCACCGGCTGCGTCGACGGCCTGCGCGAGGGCCGCGGCCCTCTTCTCGTCGAGGATGACGACGGCCTTCTTCAGTTTGCCGAGGTCGTCGAAGTCGGTGCCCCGGGCGAGCTGACCGCCATCGACGCGGACCAGGCGCACCTTGAACGCGGAGGCCGACGCGGCGAGCGCCTCGACGTCCCAGTACTCGGCCGAGACGAAGGCCATGCGCTCGCGCTCACGATCGACGATCATGCGGGTGGCCGCGGACTGCACGCGTCCGGCCGAGAGGCCCGTCTTCACCTTGTACCAGAGCACGGGCGAGACGTCCCAGCCGTAGAGACGGTCGAGGATGCGGCGGGTCTCCTGCGCATCGACGAGGTCGGTGTCGAGTTCGCGGGTATTGCCGACGGCTGCCTGGATCGCGTCCTTCGTGATCTCGTGGAAGACCATGCGCTTGACCGGGACCTTCGGCTTGAGCGTCTCCAGGAGATGCCAGGCGATCGCCTCGCCCTCGCGGTCCTCATCAGTGGCGAGCAGGAGTTCGTCGGCGCTCTTCAGCGCGCGCTTGAGCTCGGCGACCGTCTTGGTCTTGCGGTCGGAGACCACGTAGTACGGATCGAAGCCGTTCTCGACGTCGATCGAGTACTTGCCGTAGGCCTCCTTGTCGGCGGCCGGGATGTCCTTCTTGTCTGCGAGGTCGCGGATGTGCCCGACCGAGCTCAGCACCTCGTAGCCGTCGCCGAGGTACCCCTGAATAGACCGCATCTTCGTCGGGGACTCGACGATGACCAGCTTCTTGCCTTGAGCCAAGGGTGCATCCTTTCTTCGAAGCACACCATACACACCACTGCCATGGGGGTGCCGCAGTGATCCGTGTACGAGCCACCGTCACTTCCCCTCGGGTGGCCCTGCTCGGGCTCGGGAGACGGCAGCCAGTCCAGCGTACGCCGCCTCGACCTCGACGGTCGCCACGAAGCCCTCCAGCACGCAGCCGGTGAGAGAGGCGCCCGACGCCGCGGCGACCCGCTCAGCGAGTGCGCACGGGTCATCGGATGCCGCGATCGCGCCGCTCGCGGCATCCGCCGCCGCCAAGGCCGCAGCGTCCGCGGCACCGGCGGCGCGCTGCGCCGTGACAGCCGCGCCGCCGACCGCCGCAAGGCCCATCGACAGAGCTCCGACGACGACGAGAACTCCCGCGGCGAGCGCCGAGCCCGCCATCAGAGACCTCCGCTGAGGGCGCAGCTCGACGCTCGCATCGGCAGCGTGAGCAGTCCGCCGATCTCGACGTCGACGGTCGCGGTGACGCACACGAGGTCGCCCTCACCGCGGCTGGCGAATCCTGCACCGGGTACGGCGGCCCCGACGACCCCCGCCGCGGCGTCAGCGCCCTCCCCTCGCCCGAGGAGGCGCGCCGCGTCGGCGGCCGCGTCCTGCAGCGACACCTGCCGCGCCGCCGCGCCGAGGGCGCCGGCTCCGAGCAGCAGCGTGAGGATCACGGCGGGAAGCGCGAGCGCGAGCTCGGCGGCGACCGAGCCTGTGTCACACCCGGCGGCCCGGCGCATCACGACACCGTGAGAGCCCGGCGCACCATGTCGGTGAGGATGCCGCGCACCTCGTCGGATCGCAGGACGAACACGAGGGCGCCGGCGAATGCCACTGCCGCCATCGTGGTGATCACGTACTCGGCGGTCGCGGCGCCCGTGTCGTCGCCGAACAGCTGCGACGCGCGGCGACGCGTGAGAGGGGGAATGGTGTTCATGGTGTTCCTTCTTTCTTATGTGGTGGTTCGGGTCGTCACAGCGAGATCGAGGTCGAGGTCAGCACGCTCAGCAGCAGCGGAGCCACGCCGAGGAGCATGAAAGCCGGCAGCGTGCACACGCCCAGCGGAATCAGCAGACGCGTCGACAGGTCGGCGGCCCGCATCCGCCCGGCGACCCGGGCCGCATGCCGGTCCTGCGCGGCCGATGCGCGCAGCAGCTCACCGGCGGGAACGCCGGCGGCGCGAGACAGCTCGAGCACCGTGTCGATGCGCTCGCGTCCGCCGTGCCGCGACGCGGGGCTCTCGGCCACCAGACGCAGAGCACGTTCGACCGAGGCTCCGCCGGCGAGCGCCACCGCGACGAGTTCGGCCTGCATGCCCGGAGTCCCGGGTGCGGGCTGCGCGCGATCGAGCAGCCGCTTCGTCCACATCCTGGCGGCGAGCATGAGCAGGATGCCCAGCACGACGCAGGCGGTCCCGATCGGGTTGCCCACGATCACGCTCACCGTGTCGAAGCCGAGCGCGAATCCGAGCAGGAGCCCGGCGAAAGGCATCAGGAGCAGGAGCCGCGCGGTGCCGGCAGGCTCGGCCAGCGCGATGCGCACGTCATCGGCGGCTGAGGCCGCATCGCGCAGCGTCTCGGCGATCATGCGGAGCACCTCGGCGAGCGGCGCCCCGACTGTCGTCGCGATCTCCCAGGCGGCGGCGAGATCGAGCCAGGCTCCTCCTTCCGCCTCGATCGCCGCGGTCAGCGGCATCCCGTCTTCCGCGCGCGAGACGACAGCCGCGGCATGGCTGTCACCGGTCTCGGCCAGGTGCCGCCACGCGACGAGCGGCACCGCTCCGGCCTGCAGCAGCACCGCCAGGGTCTGAACGCTCGTCGCGGCATCCGCTCCCTGATCGACCGCGGTCCGCCGACGCAGCCTCACCACGGCTGCACCTCCTCGATGCCGAGCCTGTCGCCGACCAGGGTGAACCGCCCGGCCTGCGCGATGCGGCGCGCACCGCCCGGAGCCCGAGCGAGGTGGAGCACGATCGTGAAGGCGCTGACCACCTGCCGGGCCAGAGCCGTCGCATCCATCCCGGCGAGCGCGCCGAGCGCCTCGAGTCGTGCGGGAACGTCGCGCAGGCCACTCGCGTGGAGGGTGCCCGCTCCCCCGTCGTGGCCCGTGTTGAGGGCCGTCAGCAGTTCCCGCACCTCTTCGCCGCGGCACTCGCCGACGATCAGCCGATCGGGCCTCATGCGCAGCGACTCACGGACGAGCCTCGCGAGGCTGATGCCGCCGGCACCCTCGAGATTGGCCTGCCTGGCCTCGAGAGCGACATGGTGCGGATGCCGTGGCCGCAGCTCGGCGACGTCTTCGATCGTGACGATGCGCTCGGCCGGCGGCGCGGCCGACAACAGGGCCGACAGCAGAGTGGTCTTGCCCGTGCCTGTGCCCCCGGTGATCAGGACGTTCGCCCGTTCCCTCACGAGCTGCAGCAGCCAGGCCTGCTGACGCGAGTCGAAGGCGCCCAGCGCTGCAAGCGCGTCGAGATCGGCCGCTCGAACCCGGGGGATGCGTATCGACAGGGCAGTGCCGGCGGTCGACACCGGCGCGAGCACGGCGTGGACCCGGATGCCTGACTCGAGCCGCACGTCGACGCACGGCGCCTGGTCGTCAAGGTGCCGTCCGCCGAGCCCCACCAGCGCGACGGCGAGATCGCGCACCTCGCGTTCGGACGCCGCCCATTCCGTCACCGGCTCGGCACCGTGACCGCGGTCGATGAAGAGGCCCGCGGCCCCGTTCACGAAGATGTCGGTGACCTCGTCGTCGGCGCAGTGCACGGCCAGCGGGCCGAACGCCGGATCGACGGTGAGAGCAGCGTTCGCCGGAGCCAGGGCGGCGCCCTGCCCTCGAGGCCGGATGACGAAGGATTCGGTCATGCCCCGACGGTAGGCCGAAGCGCTCTTCCGCCGCCGAGCGATCCGGTTCGATCCGCGCGTTCTGTGCAGAAGTCGTGGTCGAACGTGATTGTGCAGGGCAGGCGGGGACCGCTCCGACATGGAGAGGGCGGCACCTCGCGGGGGGAACGAGATGCCGCCCAGGGCGGCGTCCGATCGGGGGAATCGGGCGCGCCAAGGCCGGAATGAGAATTCGGCTGTGGTCGAGTGTACGCAAGGCGACCGTCCTGACAAAACCCGCAGCACTACCGACTTTCAGCAGTATGCGCTGTCCGGGCCCGAGACTAGATTGGCGCCTGCCGGACGCCGATCTCGTCGCCGTCCGGCGCGCACGACACCCATCGCCGCAAAGGAGCGCCTTCCGATGAGCAGCCAGATCGATCACCTTCTCGATGAGACCCGCCAGTTCCCGCCGTCCGAGGAATTCGTGGCGCAGTCCATCGCGTCCCCCGCGCTCTACGAACGAGCAGCCGCCGACCGCGAAGGATTCTGGGCCGAGCAGTCGCGCGACCTCCTGCACTGGCACAAGCCCTTCACGCAGGTGCTCGACTGGTCCACACCGCCGTTCGCGAAGTGGTTCGACGACGGCGCGCTGAACGTCTCGTACAACTGCCTCGACCGTCACGTCGAGGCAGGTAACGGCGACCGCATCGCCCTGTACTGGGAGGGCGAGCCCGGCGACTCGCGCGCCATCAGCTACGCCGAGCTGACCGACGAGGTCAAGCGCGTGGCGAACGTGCTCCAGGACCTCGGCGTCGGCCAGGGCGACCGCGTCGCGATCTACCTCCCGATGATCCCGGAGGCGATCGCCTCGATGCTCGCCGTCGCACGCCTCGGCGCGATCCACTCCGTCGTCTTCGGCGGCTTCAGCGCCGACAGCCTGCGCTCGCGCATCGACGACGCCGGCGCGAAGCTCGTCATCACGGCAGACGGCGGCTACCGCAAGGGCAAGGTATCCCCGCTGAAGCCGGCCGTCGACCAGGCGCTGGCCGACCGCGGCGAGGGCGAGCAGCAGACGGTCGAGCACGTTCTCGTCGTCAAGCGCGGCGGCAACGAGGTGGACTGGAACGACGATCGTGATGTCTGGTGGCACGACGCGGTACCGTCCGCATCCGCCGATCACGAGGCGCAGCCGTTCCCCGCGGAGAACCCGCTGTTCATCCTGTACACCTCGGGAACCACGGGGAAGCCGAAGGGCATCCTGCACACGTCCGGCGGCTACCTGACCCAGGCCTCCTATTCACACAAGTACGTGTTCGACCTGCACCCGGAGACCGATGTCTACTGGTGCACCGCCGACATCGGCTGGGTCACGGGGCACAGCTACGTGACATACGGACCGCTCGCGAACGGCGCCACGCAGGTGCTGTACGAGGGAACCCCCGATGCTCCGCACCCGGGCCGGTGGTGGGAGATCATCGAGAAGTACAAGGTGTCGATCTTCTACACGGCGCCGACAGCGATTCGCTCGTTCATGAAGATCGGGCGGGCGGTGCCGAACAAGTTCGATCTGACGTCGTTGCGCGTGCTCGGCTCCGTGGGCGAGCCCATCAACCCCGAGGCATGGATGTGGTACCGCGAGGTCATCGGCGCCGGCAAGACGCCGATCGTCGACACGTGGTGGCAGACAGAGACCGGGGCGATCATGGTGTCGGCTCTGGCAGGCGTCACAGCGACGAAGCCCGGCTCGGCACAGGTTCCTCTGCCGGGGATCTCGATCGACGTGGTCGACGAGTCGGGCGTCGAGGTCGGCAACGGCAACGGCGGACTGCTGGTGATCACCGAGCCGTGGCCGAGCATGCTCCGCGGCATCTGGGGCGACCCCGAGCGCTACAAGGAGACCTACTGGGAGAAGTTCGAGGAGCAGGGCTACTACTTCGCCGGAGACGGCGCCAGGCTCGACGACGATGGCGACCTGTGGCTGCTCGGACGGGTGGATGACGTCATGAACGTCTCCGGGCACCGGCTCTCGACCGCCGAGATCGAGTCGTCGCTGGTCGCGCACGAGGCGACAGCCGAGGCGGCGGTCGTGGGCGCCTCGGATGAGACGACCGGGCAGGCGGTCGTCGCCTTCGTGATCATCAAGGAGAGCTACCTCGCCGCGCACGACCCGGCAGGCCTGGCGCAGCAGCTGCGGCTCTGGGTCGGCGAGCAGATCGGCGCGATCGCTCGCCCCCGCGACGTCTACATCGTCGGCGAGCTGCCCAAGACCCGCTCGGGCAAGATCATGCGGCGCCTGCTGCGCGATGTCGCTGAGGGCCGCGAGGTCGGCGACACCACCACGCTCGCGGACACGGCCGTGATGAGCATCATCTCCGCGCAGGTGAAGTGACCCCAGCCGGTCGTTGAACCTCACCGCACGTTGAGCGAGCGTAGCGAGACGAAACGCCTCATGTTCCGCGGATCATGAGGCGTTTCGTCTGGAACGCTGAGCGTCAGGCGAGGGTGAAGGTGACCTCGACCTCGACCGGGCTGTCCAGCGGAAGCACGGGCACGCCGACAGCGGCACGGGCGTGGCGTCCGGCGTCGCCGAAGATCTCGCCGAGTACGTTGCTGGCTCCGTTGATCACGCCGGGCTGTCCCGTGAAGTCGGGCGTGGACGCCACGAAGCCGCCGACACGCAGCACCCCGGCGATGCGCTCGATCCCGCCGGCAGCATCCGCCGCGGCCGCGAGCGCGTTCAGTGCACAGGTGCGGGCGTACGCATTCGCGTGCTCGGCCGAGACCTCCGCGCCCACCTTGCCGGTGGCGGGAAGCACGCCATCCGAGAACGGGAGCTGACCCGAGGTGTACACGAGGTCGCCGTGGACGACGGCGGGCACGTACGCGGCGACGGGGGCCGCGACGGCGGGCAGCTCGATGCCGAGCTCGGCGAGGCGGTCGGCGACGCTCACGCTGCTCCTCCCTCGAACTGGCGAGACGCCTCGGCAGCGGCCGCGAGCCCCGCGTTGGCCGAGGAATCGCCGGTCACGGGGCGCTTGAAGTAGGCGACCAGTCCGCCCTCGGGTCCGGTCACGACCTGCACGAGCTCCCAGCCCTGCTTCCCCCAGTTGTTGAGGATCGCAGCCGTGTTGTGGATCAGCAGGGGCGTGGTCAGATATTCCCACGTGGTCATGGCACTCCTATGCGCGCTCGGGCCGTCGAAAGCTGTTATTCAGGGAACTCCCTTACGATCAAGCGTATGCCCCAAAAGAATCGCACGGTGAAGAGCGTGCTCGGCGGCCTCGTCGGGCTCGTCGGGCTCAGCGTCGTCGCCGGCCTCCTCGTCACGGCCAGCGTCACCCCCGTCCTCGCAATGACGGGCATCACGGGTTCCACCGCCCTCTCCCTCTTCGAGAAGCTGCCCGAGAACCTCAAGGTCAACTCTCCGATGGAGCAGTCCACGATCTACGCCACTGGCACGGATGGCAATCCGTACCCGCTGGCGTCGTTCTACGAGCAGAACCGCATCCCGCTGAACTACGACCAGATCGCGCCGGTCATGTACGACGCGATCCTCTCCAGTGAGGACAAGAACTTCTACACGCACGGCGGCGTGAACCTCGGGGCGACCATCAAGGCCGCGTTCGGCAACGTCGTCGGATCGACCGACCGCGGCGCCTCGACGATCACGCAGCAGTACGTGAAGAACGTGCAGATCCAGGAGTGCGAGCAGAACGTCGACACCTCGGCCGACAACTACGACGAGCTCGTCAACGAGTGCTGGAGCAAGTACGCGATCGCGACCGGCAGCGAGGGCATGGAGCGCAAGCTGCGCGAGATGCGCTATGCGCTGCAGATCGAGAAGGAGTACTCGAAGAACGACATCCTGCTCGGCTATCTGAACATCTCGAGCTTCGGCGGCCAGGTGTACGGCATCGAGGCCGCCGCCAACCGCTACTTCTCGACCACGGCAGCCAACCTCACTGTCGCGCAGGCGGCGACCATCGCGGGCATGGTGCAGGAGCCGAACACTCTTCGGATCGACCTGCCCGGCGGCACCTGGACCGACAAGGACGGCGTCGCTCACAATGGCGAGGCTGACGGCTACGCCAAGACCCTCGAGCGTCGGAACTACGTTCTCGATCGGATGCTGAAGGACGGCAAGATCACGCAGGCCCAGTACGACGAGGCCTACGCGACGCCCATCACGCCCGCGATCAAGACGACAGCCCAGGGATGCACCACGGCCGGCGACAACGCATACTTCTGCCAGTACGTGAAGTCGGTCATCGAGAGCGATCCTGCGTTCGGCGACAGCGTCGAAGAGCGACGCGCCAACCTGCGCCGCGGCGGCATGCAGATCTACACCACGCTCGACATGCGTCTTCAGCAGCCTGCCGTCGAGGCCGTGCACGCGCGCGTGCCGCAGTCTCTGCCCGGCATCCTCGTCGGCGGCACGGGCGTCTCGCTCGAAGCGACCACCGGCCGCATCCTCGCGATGGCGCAGAACACCGCGTTCAACGAGACGACGACCGCCAATCTCGCCGCCGGCGAGACCTCGCAGGTCTTCGCTGCCGACCGGCAGCACGGCGGCAGCACGTACGGATTCGAGACCGGCTCGACCTACAAGCTGTTCACGCTCCTCGAATGGCTCAACACCGGGCACTCGGTGAACCAGGTGCTCGACGGGCGCCTCAGGGTCATCAGCCCGTTCACGGTCTGCGGTGAGAAGGTCACCAACAAGGAGAAGATCAACAACTTCGGCAACGGAGGCGGTTCCGTCAGCAGCGTCGCGCGGTTCACCGCTCAGTCGCTGAACACGGGCTTCCTCGCGATGGCCCAGCAACTCGACCTCTGCAAGATCAACGAGGTGGCCAAGAGCCTCGGCGTGCACTACGGAAACGGCGATGACATCACCGTCGGCGGCACGAACGCCAACACGTCGCCGAACGCGCCGTTCCCGTCGGTCCTCGGTTCGAAGAGCGTCGCCCCTCTGCAGATGGCCGGGGCGTACGCCGCCGTGGCCAACAACGGCGTGTTCTGCGAGCCGAAGGCGATCGACCGCGTGGTCGGCAGCGACGGTCAGGAGCGAAAGATCCCCGAGACCACCTGCACCCAGGTGCTCACCCCGGAGGTGGCCGCAACAGCAGCCTTCGCACTGCGCGGTGTGATGGAGGGCGGAACGGGTGGCAACGCCAAGCCCAACGACGGCATCCAGGTCATCGGCAAGACCGGTACTGCTGAGAAGGAGCACACGATGCTCATCGAATCCAGCACCAAGGTCACGACCGCGGTCTGGGTCGGCAACATCGATGGGCGAGAGAACCTCAGTCGGTTCCGGAACGGCGACGGCACCCCGCTGAACAACATCCGATACGGGCTGGCGAAGGCGATTCAGACCGCCGCCAACGCGACCTTCGGCGGAGACCCGTTCCCGAAGCCCGACGACAAGCTCACCAAGCAGGTGACCGCTGACGTGCCGAACGTGGTCGGCCAGACGATCGAGCAGGCGACGGCCACGCTGGAAGCCGCCGGTTTCACCGCTGCCGTGGGAGCACCTGTCGACAGCGATCAGGCGACGAACATCATCGTCGCGCAGGACCCGTCGGGCCAGGCTGCCACGGGGATGACAATCACCATCTCTCCGAGCAACGGCTCAGGCGCGACGATTCCTGCATCCGTGATCGGAGAATCGAAGGCGGCCGCACAGAACACTCTGTTCGGCGCCGGCTTCACCTCGATCGCGTTCGACAACTCCTGCAACCCGCCGAATGCGAAGGTCGCCAACACTGATCCTGCTGCCGGCACTGCGGCGAACAAGGCCACGACGATACAGGTCACGTGCCAGTGACGTCGAACCGCTCGGCCCACCCGGCCCTCATCGCGCTCGGCGCGGTGGGGGCCGCTGGCGCTGCCGCGGCTGTCTGGGGCATCGGCATCGAGCGCTACCTCTTCACGGTGCGGGAGGCGACGGCATCCGCTCTGGCTCCCGGCTCCGCACCCCTGAAGGTGCTGCACATCTCCGATGCGCACATGGCCCCCTGGCAGCATCGCAAGCAGGACTGGCTCGCGTCGCTGGCGCAGCTTCAGCCCGATCTCATCGTGAACACGGGCGACAACCTCGGACATCGTGATGGGCTCGAGGGGGTCCGCCGGGCGTTCGAGCCCTTCGCCGGCATCCCCGGGGTCTTCGTACACGGCTCGAACGACGTCTCAGAGCCCTCGCCGCGCAACCCTCTGCGGTACTTCTCCGGGCCATCGAAGCGGCACCGCAAGGCGCCTGAGCTCGACACCGCCGCGATGGACTCGTTCTTCACCCACGAGCTGGGCTGGACCGATCTGAACAACACCGCCGCCCGCCTGGAGGTCGCAGGCAACACGGTCGACTTCTTCGGCGTCGACGACGCGCATCGCGACTGGGACCGCCTGGAAGACCTCCCCGCGGCGATCGACGCTCTCGGCCCGCGGCCCGACGGCGCGTCGGTCATCGGTGTGACCCACGCGCCCTATCAGCGGGTGCTGAACGATTTCATCGACCTCGGCGCCGACGCGATCTTCGGGGGCCACACGCACGGCGGGCAGGTGTGCCTCCCCGGCTTCGGAGCGCTCGTCGCGAACTGCGACATCCCGCTCAAGCAGGCGAAGGGTCTCAGCACCTGGACGCATGATCACCGCACCGCGCCGCTCAACGTGAGCGCCGGCTGCGGTCACTCGATCTATGCCCCCGTGCGCTTCGCGTGCCGGCCGGAGGCGACGCTTCTGACGCTGACGGCGCGATGACGCACGCGGCGGCGGAACGCGAGCCCAGCGCGTGGCCGCTCGGCGGATACTGGTTCGCAATGCTTGTCGCCGGGGTGCCGGCGCTGCTCGCGAGCGGCGCCGTCTACTCGATCGCCCTGCCGCTGAGAGCCGAGAGCGGTGTCGCTGACGGCATCCTCACGCTGGCCCTGGCTTCGGTGCCGCTGATCGCGATGTTCGTGTTCTACCGGTCCTCCCGACGACACGGGTACGCGGCCTCGCCGGGGCTGGCCGTCGCGCTCGTCGTGTTCATCTGGGCGGGTGCCTGCATAGGCGCCGTGCTGAACTCGTTCGAAGACATCTACAGCACCGACGTCGATCCGGCACACATCGAGACGGTTCGGCACCTTTCCGAGTCGCTGCTCGGGGGCAGTGTCGGGCTGCTCACGCTCAACATCGTGTGTGCACTCGGCCTGAACGCCGAGGGCTGGCCCGGCCGCGCGGCGCGCATCGGCTTCATCGGTTCGGCATCGCTGTGGGGAGCACTCATCGTCGCCCCTGCCCTCACCGGAATGCTGACCGGAGGATGAGTCGGCGGCACGGGCGCGGATAGCACCCGAACTCGCGCACCACGGCATCCTCGGATTCGTCATCGTGAGCGCTCACCCGTCGTGACGACGATCCGACTCCCCCGATTCGCTGTTTCGCCCTCCTCTCTTGTAGACTCGGAGGGTTGCAAAACGGGGTGTGGCGCAGCTTGGTAGCGCGCTTCGTTCGGGACGAAGAGGTCGCAGGTTCAAATCCTGTCACCCCGACCAGTAACACCGGAAGGCCGCCCTCAGGGGCGGCCTTCTCTGTATCGAAAGCGAGGGAACGCACATGAGTACGCTCTTGCCTCCCCCGCGCCGACGCACGCGCACCGTCGCACTGATCCTCGGCATCCCGTTCCTGGCCGGCCTCGCGCTGCTCACCCTCACGCCCTCCCGTGTGGAGGAGAAGATGCCGAACCTCCTCGACGCGGTGCTCCGCGGCATCCACCGCCTGGGCTGGGAATCTCTCGACTTCACGAAGCTCGAGATCCTCGCGAACGTCCTCGTCTTCATCCCGGTCGGCATCCTCGCCTTCGTGCTGCTGCCGCGCCGCGCCTGGCCGGTGTCGCTCCTGATCGGTCCCGGCATCTCCCTCACGATCGAGCTCGCGCAGCGCTTCGCGCTTCCCCATCGCGCCGCCACCGTCAACGACGTGCTGGCGAACTCGACCGGCGCGATCCTCGGCGTGCTCGTCGCCGTGCTCTGCACTCTTCTGTTCGCCCCGCGCGTCTCGCGCGTCTCCCCTACGCTGGAAGCATCATGACCACGCCTGCCCTCGTCGCCTTCGACCTCGATGACACGCTCGCTCTCTCGAAGAGCCCCATCAGCCCCCGCATCGCCGAGCTGCTTCTCGCACTGCTCGAGCGGGTCGAGGTCGCGATCATCTCGGGAGGCAACGAGGAGCAGTTCCGCTCTCAGGTCATCGCTCAGCTCGGCGAGACGGATGCTGCGCCCCTGGGCCGCCTGCATCTGCTTCCCACGTGCGGAACGCGCTACCTGCGCCACGACGGCACCGTCTTCGCACCCCTGTACGCGCACGATCTGAGCGACGACGAGAAGACGAGAGCGCTGACAGCCCTGCGCGAGGAGGCCGAACGACTGGGACTGTGGGAGGCGGAGCCCTGGGGCGAGATCCTCGAGGACCGCGGCTCGCAGATCACCTTCTCGGCTCTCGGTCAGAAGGCGCCCGGCGAGGCCAAGCATGCCTGGGACCCCACCGGCGCGAAGAGACTGGCCCTCCGCGAAGCGGTCGCGGCCCGACTTCCCGACCTCGAGGTGCGCGCCGGGGGGTCGACGTCGATCGACATCACCCGCGCGGGCATCGACAAGGCCTACGGCATGACCCAGCTCGCGGAGCACACCGGCATCCCGCTCGCATCCATGCTGTTCTACGGCGACCGTCTCGACGAAGGCGGCAATGACTACCCCGTGCTCGCACTCGGCGTGCCCTCGGTGGCGGTCGACGGCTGGGAAGACACGGCGGACAAGCTCGACGATCTGCTCAAGACTCTCTGAGTCGTTCCGACCACCGCCCTCCGCGGGAGAAACGGATCGATCGGGCCGGGTTCTCCCGCGAAGGTGCGGCGTCAGCCGGCGGTGACCCGCCCCGCCTCGCCGGAGACCGGCACCAGCCGGGTGAGCTGCGTGACGTGCGCCGGTTCGAGCTCGGCGAGCGATGAGACTCCGAGCAGGCGCATGGTGCGCTCGATCTCGCTGCGCAGAATCGCGATCGTGCGGTCGACGCCCGCGCGTCCGCCCGCCATCAGGCCGTACAGGTACGCCCGTCCGATGAGCGTGAAGTCGGCGCCGAGGGCGACAGAGGCGACGATGTCGGCGCCGTTCATGATGCCGGTGTCGATCATCACGGTGAAGTCGTCGCCCACAGCCTCCCGCACCTTCGGCAGCAGGTGGAACGGGATGGGCGCGCGATCCAGCTGACGACCGCCGTGGTTCGAGAGCACGATGCCGTCGACGCCGGCATCCTTCAACCGCATCGAATCCTCGACGTTCTGCACGCCCTTGATCACGATCTTTCCCGGCCAGATGTCGCGGATGACGGCGAGGTCGTCGTAGCTGATCGTGGGGTCCATCGCAGCGTCGAGCAGCTCGCCGACCGTACCGCCGGTGGTGCTGAGCGACGCGAACTCGAGCTTCGGCGTGGTGAGGAAGTCGTACCACCACCACGGCCGCGGGATCGCGTTGATGATCGTGCCGAGGGTCAGCTGCGGCGGGATGCTGAAGCCGTTGCGCTTGTCGCGCAGACGCGCGCCGGCCACCGGCGTGTCGACCGTGAAGTGCAGGGTGTCGAACCCGGCTGCGGCGGCTCTGCGGGTGAGCTCATAGGAGATCTCGCGATCGCGCATCACGTACAGCTGGAACCAGTTGCGTCCGTCAGGGTTGACGGCCTTGACGCCCTCGATCGACGTCGTGCCGAGCGTCGACAGCGTGAACGGGATGCCGGCGGCGGCCGCCGCTCCCGCGCCCGCGACCTCGCCTTCGGTCTGCATCAGACGGGTGAATCCGGTCGGCGCGATGCCGAACGGCAGCGCTGACGGGCCGCCGAGGATCTCGACGGAGGTGTCGACCGTGGGTGCGGGACGCAGGATGCCGGGATGGAACTCCACGTCCTGGAAGGCCTGGCGCGCGCGCGAGAGCGACAGCTCGCCCTCGGCAGCGCCGTCGGTGTAGTCGAATGCCGCCTTGGGCGTGCGACGCTTGGCGATCGTGCGGAGGTCGTCGATCGTGAGCGCGGCGTCGAGACGGCGCTTCTTTCCGTTCAGCTCGGGCTTCTTGAACTTCATCAGCTCGAGCAGTTCGGCGGGGTTGGGTACCTGGCGCTGGACCATGGTGCTCCTTCGGTGGACGGCGGGCTCGTCAGGAGCCCAGAACGGTCTGGTAGTAGCCGGAGATGTGGTCTCGGACGAGCTGGCCGGCGGATGCCGCGTCTCCCCCGTCGATCGCCGAAACGATCTCGCGGTGCTCTGCGCGCAGGCGGGCGGCCATGGTGTTCCAGTCGGAGACGGATGCCGCTCCCGCCTGCACATAGGACTCGATCGCGGTGCGCAGGCCGGCCATCATCGCCGCGATCACCGTGTTGCCGCTGGCTTCCGCGAGCGCCAGGTGCAGCTGCGCGTCGAGAGCCAGGAACTCCTGTGGCGTGAGGCCTTCTGTGTCCATCACGTCGAGCAGCGTGTGGACGGCGTCCGTGTCACGAGCGTGCGAGTACGCGAGGGTTGTCACGACAGCCTCTTCGAGCACGAGACGCGTCTGGACGACATCGCTCAGCGGGAAGCTCTGGGCCGCCACCTGCAGCCGCAGCAGGGTCGACATGCCTCCGGAGGGCGTCGCGATGACGATCGCTCCCGACTGCGGACCGGAGCCGGTCGCAGTGCGGATCAGGCCCATGACCTCGAGCACGCGCAGAGCCTCGCGGACGCTCGAGCGGCCGACGCCGAGATCGGCCGCGAGATCTCGTTCAGAGGCCAGCCGGTCACCGGGACCGAGTCTGCCGTCGAGCAGGTCACGTTCGACGTGCTCGAGGACGACACGCCAGGCACGGGGCTGCTCCGGCATCCGCTCCTCCTCGACTCTGTGGTCTGACCACAGTAGCGCATGTGGTCAGACCACGCAAGGAACGTTCACAATTCAGGAAGAGATGGGGCCGATCGGTCCCGATCGGCCCCGGATACGCCGAACCGCCCCGATCTTCCTGAGTTATGAACGGGTGGCTTCATGGACGGCGCGGCTCGCAGGCCGGTCCGGCGCGGGCGGGGCGATTCAGCCCAGGCGGCCGCCGGACTCCTGCAGGTAGCAGGAGCCGCACAGCGACTCATAGGTCGTCACCTCGGGCGCGACAGCACCCTCCGCGCCCTCGTCGATCGCGACCTGGTCGCCGTCGAACACGAACCGCCCGCCGACCACACGGCCGTTGAACACGGCCTTGCGTCCGCAGCGGCAGATGGTCTTCAGCTCCTCGAGCGAGTGCGAGATCGCGAGCAGACGGGCAGATCCCGGGAACGCATGAGTGAGGAAGTCGTTGCGGATGCCGTAGGCCAGGACCGGGATGCCGTCTTCCACCGCGATCCGGAAGAGGTCGTCCACCTGTTCCGGGGTGAGGAACTGCGCCTCGTCGATCAGCAGGCAGGCGATGTCCTTGCCCTCGGCATGCTCGGCGTAGAGTGCGCGTGCGTCAGCATCCGCCTCCACCAGGAAGTCGACTTCTCGCGTCATTCCGAGACGGCTGGAGATCTCCGAGGCGCCCTTGGTGTCGATCGCGGGCTTCGCGAGCAGCACGTGCTGACCGCGCTCCTCGTAGTTGTATGCCGCCTGCAGCAGCGAGGTCGATTTTCCGGAGTTCATCGCCCCGTAGCGGAAGTAGAGCTTCGCCACGATGCGATTACGCGCTGATGCCGAGAACCTCGGCGGTGGCCGCGGTGGACTTCGCGGCGGCTTCCGCATCGGTGTTCAGCTTCTTGCCGAACGTCGGGATGAGTGCCCGCAACTCGGGCTCCCAGCTGGGGTACTCGTTCGGGAAGCACTTCTTCAGCAGATCGAGCATGATCGGCACAGCCGTCGACGCACCCGGCGAGGCGCCGAGGAGGCCCGCGATCGAGCCGTCGGCCGAGGAGACGACCTCGGTGCCGAACTGCAGGATGCCGCCCTTCTTCGGGTCCTTCTTCATGACCTGGGCGCGCTGACCGGCGTCGATCAGGGTCCAGTCCTCGTCCTTCGCAGTCGGCATGAAGGTGCGCAGGCTCTCGACCTTCTTGCGGTGGTTCTTCAGCAGCTCGCTCACCAGGTAGGTGATCAGGTCGGGGTTCGCGAATGCAACCCGCAGCATCGGCCACAGGTTGTGCGGACGCACCTGGGTGACGATGTCGAGCATCGACCCCTTCTTCAGGAACTTCGGGCTGAACGTCGCGAACGGACCGAACATCAGCGACGACTCGCCGTCGACGACGCGGGTGTCGAGGTGCGGCACCGACATGGGCGGAGCGCCCACCGACGCCTGCGAGTACACCTTCGCCTTGTGCTGTGCGACGACCTTCGGGTTCGTGGTCTTCAGGAACTGGCCGCCGATCGGGAAGACGCCGTAGCCCTTGATCTCGGGGATGCCCGAGCGCTGCAGCAGCTTCAGCGCCCAGCCGCCCGCCCCGACGAAGACGAAGCGCGCCTTGATCTGGTTCGGCGTGTGGCCCAGCGTGTTGCGGTAGCTGAGCAGCCAGCCGCCGTCCTTCTGCTTCTTGAGGTTCTTGACCTCGTGGTTCAGTCGCAGGTCGACGCCCGACTTCGTGAGGTGGTCGAAGAGCTGGTGGGTGAGGGCGCCGAAGTCGACGTCGGTGCCCGCCGGCACGCGGGTGGCCGCGAACGGCTCTCCCTTGCGGCGCTTCTGCATGAGCAGCGGCGCCCACTTGTTGATGACGCGGGAGTCCTCGCTGTACTCGATGCCCTCGAACAGGGGCTGCTTCTTGAGCACCTCGTAGCGGTCCTTGAGGTACGCCACGTCCTTCTCGCCGCGCACGAACGTCATGTGCGGGGTCGCGTTGATGAAGGTCTTGGGCTCGTCGAGCACGCCCTTCTCTACGAGCGACGACCAGAACTGGCGGCTCTGCTGGAACTGCTCGTTGATGCTGACGGCCTTGGCCGGGTCCAGCGGCTCGCCCTTGACCTGCGGCATGTAGTTCAGCTCGCACAGGGCGGCGTGACCGGTGCCGGCGTTGTTCCACGGGTTGGACGACTCCTGCGCCACATCGGAGAGCCGCTCGAAGGCGACGATCTTCCAATCCGGCTGCAGCTCATGCAGCAGCGTACCCAGGGTGGCGCTCATGATGCCACCGCCGATCAGGACGACATCGACGTTTTCAGTCACCGCACCATTCTAGTTCGCAGGCACGGCACGGCTGACCACGCGGGGGTGTGCGACCAGAGCCGATCCGCATGGCGCCGATGCGCTCAGGCTATGAGTCTCCTGTGTCGAAGCTCAGTCGCCGGGCACGTGGCGACGACCCTCGCGCGGTGATCCTCAGGCGGTGACGCTCAGGCGCTCCGCGAGGACTTCGGCGATCTGCACGGCGTTCAGCGCGGCACCCTTGCGCAGGTTGTCGTTGCTGATGAACAGCACGAGGCCCTTGCCCTCTGGTGCGGACTGGTCGGCGCGGATGCGGCCGACGAAGCTCGGGTCCTTGCCCGCGGCCTGCAGCGGCGTGGGCACCTCTTCGAGCTCGACACCGGGGGCGGCGGCGAGGATCTCCGTGGCACGGGCCGGCGTGATGTCCTTGGCGAACTCCGCGTGGATCGACAGCGAGTGCCCGGTGAAGACGGGGACGCGCACGCAGGTGCCGGCGACGCGGAGGTCGGGCAGCTCGAGGATCTTGCGGCTCTCGTTGCGGAGCTTCTTCTCCTCATCGGTCTCGTTGTCGCCGTCATCGACCAGGTTGCCGGCGAACGGGATCACGTCGAAGGCGATGGGCGCGACGTACTTCTCCGGCTGCGGGAAGTCGATCGCGGAGCCGTCGTGCACGAGACGGAGAGTGTCGCCCTGAGCGAGCACACCCTCGACCTGGCCCAGGAGCTCCTGCGCGCCCGCAAGGCCCGAGCCGGAGACGGCCTGGTACGTGGACACGATGAGACGCTCGAGACCGGCCTCGGCGTCCAATGCCTTGAGCACCGGCATCGCAGCCATCGTGGTGCAGTTCGGGTTCGCGATGATGCCCTTGGGCCGCTCGTCGATCGCGTGCGGGTTGACCTCGCTGACCACGAGCGGCACCTCGGGGTCGTTGCGCCAGGCGCTGGAGTTGTCGACCACGACGGCGCCCGCCTCGGCGAAACGCGGGGCGTAGGCGCGGCTGGCGGTCGCGCCGGCGGAGAAGAGCGCGATGTCGATGCCTGCGGCATCCGCTGTCTCCACGTCTTCGACGATGACCGTCTCGCCCCCGAACTCGATCGCGGTGCCCGCTGAGCGAGACGACGAGAACAGTCGCAGCTCGCGAATCGGGAACGACCGCTCGGCGAGAATCTCGCGCATCACGGTGCCCACCTGGCCGGTGGCGCCCACGATGGCGACGGAGAGTCCTGAGTCGGAGATGCGGGTCATGAGAGTTCCTTGGCGTCGAACGAGTACTGCGTTGCGAGACGCGAGGCGCGACGTCGGGGTGCGGATGCCGCGCCTGGCGCCGATGTCAGGGTTCCGGTGAGTCTACCGCGCCGGAAACGGTGCCAGGGTCGTGATGACGGGAGCGGATGCCGTCAGCGGCCGGTGCCGGCGTGCACCGTGGCTTCGGCTTCGCCGTCGAGCCCGTACGCCGTGTGCACCGTGCGGGCAGCCTCGGCGAGATCGGAGTCGCGCAGCACGACCGAGATGCGGATCTCGGAGGTCGAGATCATCTCGATGTTGATCCCGGCATCCGACAGCGCCTCGAACAGGGTCGCCGAGACGCCCGAGTGCGTGCGCATCCCGGCGCCGACGACCGAGAGCTTTCCGATCTGGTCGTCGTGCACGAGGCTGGCGAAGCCGACCTCGGCCTGATCCCCGGCGAGCGCCTTCAGCGCCGCCGAGGCGTCGGCCTTCGGAACCGTGAACGAGATGTCGGTGCGACCGGTCGCCGACACGTTCTGCACGATCATGTCGACGTTGGCGCCGGACTTCGCGACGATCTTGAAGATCTCGGCCGCCTTGCCCGGCACATCCGGCACACCGGCGACGGTGATCTTGGCCTGGCCGAAATCGGTGGCGACGCCGGCGACGATCGGTTCTTCCATGGCTGCTCCCTCGGATTCGCGGGGGTTCTTCATGCCCTCGCCCAGAACGTAGGTGCCCTCGGACGACGAGAAGGTCGAGCGGGCGTGGATCAGGACGCCGTGGCGGCGTGCGTATTCGACGGCGCGGATGTAGAGCACCTTGGCGCCGTTGGCTGCCAGCTCGAGCATCTCCTCGCTGGAGACGTGGTCGAGCTTCTGCGCCTTCGGGATCACGCGCGGGTCTGCCGTGAAGATCCCGTCGACGTCGCTGTAGATCTCGCAGACGTCGGCGTCGAGCGCGGCGGCCAGTGCGACGGCGGTCGTGTCGGAGCCGCCACGGCCGAGAGTCGTGATGTCGCGGGTGTCGCGGTTGAAGCCCTGGAAGCCGGCGACGATGACGATCGCCCCCTCGTCGAGCGCCTCGCGCAGGCGCACGGGGGTCACGTCGACGATGCGCGCGGCGCCGTGCTGCGAGTCGGTGATCATCCCGGCCTGGCTGCCCGTGAAAGAGCGCGCTTCGAATCCCATCGAGTGGATCGCCATCGCCAGCAGCGCCATCGAGATGCGCTCACCGCTGGAGAGCAGCATGTCGAGCTCGCGCGGGGCCGGAATCGGCGCCACCTCGTTCGCGAGGTCGAGCAGCTCGTCGGTGGTGTCGCCCATCGCGCTCACGGCGACCACCACGTCGTGACCTGCACGACGGGTGTCGACGATGCGCTTGGCGACGCGCTTGATGCTCTCTGCGTCGGCGACGGACGAGCCGCCGTACTTCTGCACGATGAGGGCCACGTTCACTCCCTGGGATGTCGGGCGGATCCGCCCACGCTCATTCTACGGAGACTGCATATGCGCCGATGCGCATGTGACGGGGCCCGGGCGGTCGGTGCGAAACGTCGGAGTTCCTCGCCGACACACCGCACCGCGGCTCGCTCCGCCGGCGTGTCGCGTCGAATCTCCGACTTTTCACACCTGCATGACGGGCGGACGCCGCGGGCGGAGGCGGGCGGGCGCACCCGGAGGAGGCTCAGGGTGCGGGCGGCAGCGGAGCAGGGGCGGATGCCGCGGGCCGGAGCCGTCCGCCGGTGCCGGCGAACCAGCATCCGGCGATGATCAGCGGGAATCCGATCAGAAGCCCGGGGGTCAGCGGCTCGGCGAGCACGATCGCGCCGAGGATGATCGCCACCACCGGGTTGACGTAGGTGAACAGCGGCGCACGCACAGGGCCCACCTCGCGGATCAGCGCGAAGAACGCCAGGAACGCGATGGCCGTGCAGACCACGGCGAGCGTGAGCATGGCGCCGATCGACGGCAGCGTGGGCACCTCGTGCTGCGTGAGCAGCCCGATCGGCAGATACAGGATGCCGATCATCATGAGCGAGAGCGTGATCGTGCCGAGTGAGGGCACGTCGCCGAGTTTGCGCGCCACGATGAAGGGGGCGATCGCGTACAGGACGGCGACCAGCAGAACCTCGCCGGCCGCGAGAAGGCTCACGTCGCCGCCGAACAGCCCGGGGCCGGCGACCACGATCGCGACGCCGATGAAGCCGACGATCAGGCCGATCGCGCGGGCGGGCCGCAGCACTGCCCTGTCCCCACCGCCCAGGGCGATCAGCGCGGCGAACAGCGGCACGGTCGCGACGAGGAGCCCGGTCATGCCCGAAGGCAGCGTCATCTCCGCGTGCCCGAGCAGCACGAAGGGCCCTGCCATCTCGACCAGGCCGAACGCCAGCACCCACGGCCACATCTTGAGCGCGGGCCGGAGCGCTCCGGAGCGGATCGCGAAGGGCAGCAGCAGGAGCGCCGCGATGAGCGTGCGCCCGGCGACGATCGCGGGCGGCGAGAACGACTCGACCGCCACGCTGATGAACAGGTACGGCACTCCCCACAGCAGGCACATCGCTGCGAAGAGCAGCCAGCCGCGGCGCGAGAAGCCCGACTGTGCGGTCACAGGACGCGCCGGCCCTCGAAGGCACGGCCGAGCGTGACCTCGTCGGCGTACTCGAGGTCGCCGCCGACGGGAAGGCCGGAGGCCAGCCGCGAGACGGTGATCTGCATCGTGGTGAGAAGGCGGCTGAGGTAGCTCGCTGTCGCCTCGCCCTCGAGATTGGGATTGGTCGCGAGGATGACCTCCTGCACGGTGCCGTCCGCGAGGCGCGACATCAGCTGGGCGATGCGCAGATCGTCGGGGCCGATCCCGGCGATCGGGCTGATCGCGCCACCGAGCACGTGGTAGAGCCCGCGGAACTCGCGCGTGCGCTCGATCGCCGCCACATCCTTCGCATCCTCGACGACGCAGATGAGCGCCGGGTTGCGCCGCGGATCGCGGCAGATCGCGCAGCGGTCCTGCTCGGCGACGTTGCCGCAGATCTCGCAGAACCGCACGCGCGTGCGGATCTCGGAGAGCAGCTCGGCCAGACGCGCGACGTCGAAGGTCGGCGTCTGCAGGATGTGGAAGGTGATGCGCTGGGCCGACTTCGGTCCGATGCCGGGAAGACGGCCGAATTCGTCGATCAGCTCTTGGACGATGCCGTCGTACATCAGTTGAACCTCGTCGGGGGCTCGTAGGGCTCTTCGCGCACGAACGTCGCGCCAAGCACCTGGCGGATCACGGCCTCGCCGTAGCGCTGCACTCCCCCGCCGGGGGCGCGCTCCGTCACCACCGGCGCGGACTGCGGGCGGACAGGCGAAGGGGAGGGAGCGGATGCCGGGGCTGAGGATGCCGGGGCGGTGTGGGCCGGGGCCGGCGAGGCCGGGGCGGTCGGGCGTGCCACCGGCGCCCCGACGGACGCCGGCTCATAGGCGGGATCGTACGGCGGCTCGTCATCGTAGTAAGGAGGCTCGTCATCGTACGGAGGTTCGTCGACGGCCGCGGGGGCCGGCGCGGACGACGAATCGCGGCGAGGCGTCTCGGCCGTCCCTACGCTCGGCTGAGGCATCTGAACGGGCGCATCCGAGGACGTGCCGGCGACGGAGGCCGGCGGAACCACCGATGCGGTCGCGGCAGCAGCGACGGGCCCGGAAGCGATGGATGCAGCTGCAGCTGCAGCTGCCTCGGCCGTCGGCGCGGTCGGGGCACCGCTGCCGAGCGTCGCGGGAGCCGCAGCGTCAGAAGACGCCGCGGGGATCGACGCGACCGCCCACTCGGTCACAGGTGCCGAGGACTCGGAACGGGACTGCGGGCGGGAAGACCGCGCTGACGCAGGCTCCGATGCGGAGGGCGCGTCGCCCGTCGACGGCGCGGACGACGAGGGCTGACGCGGCGCGCCGCCAGCCGGCATCGGGGCCGGGCGGTACTTCACCGTGACGCCGAGCTCCTGCTCGATCGCCGTGCGCAGGTGATCGGACGGGCCGGAACCCGGAACGGAACCCTTGAACTTCTGAACGTCGTGCTGGCTCGTGAACCCGAGCGTCAGCACCTCGCTCTCGGTGTCGTAGGCGAGCGGCTGAACGGCTGTCGCGAGCAGCCACGAGGTACGGCTGATGTCTTCCAGGCGCTTGAGGACCGCAGACCACGAGCCGGCGATGCGCTCGAGGGTCACGGGGCCCGAGGGAGCTGCGGGCGCGGACGACGCGGGCGCGGAAGCGGCAGCGACGGGAGCCGACGTCGAGGCAGGAGCCGACGTCACGGCAGGAGCCGACGTCGCGGCAGGATCGACGCGTTTCGTCTCGGTCGCTGCGCTCCCTCGCGGGGCGACCGGCGAGGCGACGGGCTCAGCCGTGGCGGCCGCAGGCGCAGAGGTGACAGGAGCGGAGGCCGCAGGCGCAGAGGTGACAGGAGCGGACGCCGCAGGAGCGGAGGCGACAGGCGCAGAGGTTCCGGCATCCGCACCTCCGGCGAGGACGCGCGCGACGAGCAGTTCGAGATGCAGGCGAGGCGATGTGGCACCCGACATGTCGTCGAGTGCTGCGCTGACGATGTCGGCCGTGCGCGAGAGCCGCGCCGACCCGAAGACCGCAGCCTGACCGCGCCAGCGCTCGAGCTCGTCGTCGGCCACGCCGCGCAGGACAGCGGCTGCACCGGCTCCGACGGCGGCGATGACGATCAGGTCGCGCAGGCGCTCGAGCAGATCGTCGACGAAGCGGCGAGGATCCTGACCGGTCTGCACGACCTTGTCGATCGCCGGGAAGGCGGCTGCGGCGTCGCCCGCGGCGAGCGCGTCGACGATCTCGTCGAGCACCGTCGCGTGCGTATAGCCGAGCAGCGACACCGCGCGCTCGTACTTGACCTCGACGATCTCGGAGCCCGCCGGCGAATCGGACCCGGCGATCAGCTGGTCGAGCAGAGACAGCGTGTCACGAGGCGACCCGCCGCCGGCGCGGACGACGAGCGGCAGCACACCCTGTTCGACGGCCACCCCCTCTTCCTTGCACAGCTTCTCGACGTACTCGAGCATCGCTGCAGGCGGCACGAGCCGGAACGGGTAGTGGTGGGTGCGCGAGCGGATCGTCCCGAGCACCTTCTCGGGCTCGGTGGTCGCGAAGATGAACTTGACGTGCTCCGGCGGCTCTTCCACGAGCTTCAGCAGCGCGTTGAAGCCCTGCGGCGTCACCATGTGCGCCTCGTCGAGGATGAAGATCTTGTAGCGATCGCGGCTGGGCGCGAACGTCGCCCGCTCGCGCAGGTCTCGAGCGTCGTCGACGCCGTTGTGGCTGGCGGCGTCGATCTCGACCACGTCGAGGGATCCGCCGCCCGCACGCGAGAGCTCGACGCAGCTGGGGCAGGTGCCGCAGGGCACGTCGGTCGGCCCCTCTGCGCAGTTCAGGCACCGCGCGAGGATGCGCGCCGAGGTGGTCTTGCCGCAGCCGCGGGGCCCTGAGAAGAGATACGCGTGCCCGACCCTGTCACCGCGAAGCGCGGTCATCAGCGGATCGGTCACCTGGGACTGCCCGATCATCTCGCCGAAGGACTCGGGCCGGTAGCGGCGGTAGAGGGCTGTAGTCACCAGAACAGCCTACGGCGTGCCGCCGACCTTGCGGTCGGCCCTGAGGACGATCGTCCTCATCGCCTCGGCGAAACCCCGGATCCGCGCCGACACCCCGCCCTTGCGGCATTGCTGAGACGGGGTCTCGGCGACACGGCGGGGTCTCGGCGACGGGATCAGTCGATCGGGTCGGATCCGATGATCGGGATCGCCGTCGTGATCACCGGAACGGATGCCGACAGCGGCGTGCCGTCCTCACGCAGCGCATCCTCGAACTGGCGCAGCGAGGGGCGGCCGGGGATGACCGGCCCCTGATCCGCGAGCTCGACGATCACGGGAGAGCCCGCCGTTGCGATGTACGCGTCGCCGCGCACCGTGAACGGCACCGGTTCCCCCGAGCGCACCTCGACCGTCAGCGCATCGCGCGTCACCGTCACCAGCAGCGAGGATCCCTGCCACTGCAGCGGGTACGACAGTCGCGGCCAGCTGGCCGGAAGACGCGGGTCGAAGCTGAGCTCGCCCGCGTAGTCGCGCATGCCGCCGAATCCGCTCACGAGCGCAGTCCACACGCCACCGGCCGATGCGACGTGCACGCCGTCGGCGGCGTTGTGGTGCAGATCGTGCAGGTCGACGAAGATCGACTGGGAGAAGTACTCCAGAGCGAGGTCCTGATAGCCGACCTCCGCCGCGAGGATCGACTGCACGACCGCGGAGAGCGTGGAGTCGCCCGTGGTCAGCGGGTCGTAGTAGTCGAAGTCGGCGCGCTTCTCCTCCGGCGTGAAGTGGTTGCCCTGCAGGAACAGCGCGAGCACGACGTCAGCCTGCTTGAGCACCTGGAATCGGTAGATGACGAGCGGGTGGAAGTGCAGCAGCAGAGGACGCTGCGAATCCGGCGTGTGCGCCAGATCCCACACCTCGCGTTCCAGGAACAGCGAGTCCTGCGGATGGATGCCGAGCGCCTCGCTGTACGGGATGAACATCGCCTCGGACGCGCGCTCCCACTCATCGGCTTCCTCGGGCCGAAGCCCCGTGCGCTCGACCAGCCGCGCGAAGTCCTCAGGGTAGCCCTCGGCGATCTCGTGCACGACCTTCGCGGCGTAGCGGAGGTTGTAGCGTGCCATGACGTTCGTGTACAGATTGTCGTTCACGACCGTCGTGTACTCGTCAGGGCCGGTAACGCCATGGATGTGGAAGGTCGAGATGCGATCAGCATCCGCCCTGTTCGCCACATCCCTCGAGGTGCGCCAGAACCCGAGAGTCGCCCACAGCCGGGCGGTCTCGATCGCGATCTCGGCCCCTTCACGCCGCAGGAACTCCTCGTCGCCGGTCGCCCGCACGTACTTGCCGAGGGCGAAGCTCACGTCGGCGTTGATGTGGTACTGCGCGGTGCCCGCCGCGTAGTACGCCGAAGCCTCCTCGCCGTTGATCGTGCGCCACGGGAAGAGGGCGCCGGCCTCGTTGAGCTGCGCGGCACGCCGCCTGGCGGCGGGCAGCATCAGCACCCGGGCGCGCAGCGCGTTGCGCGCCCACTGCGGCGATGTGTACGTGAGGAACGGGAGCACGTAGATCTCGGTGTCCCAGAAGTAGTGCCCGCTGTACCCCGAGCCGGTGACGCCCTTCGCGGCGACTCCTGTGCCGTCGGCACGGGCAGAGGCCTGTGCGAGCTGCAGCAGGCACCACCGGGTCGCCTGCTGCAGGTCGTCGTGCCCGTCGATCTGCACGTCGCTGCGCTCCCAGAACGCGGCGAGCCACTCGGCCTGACGCTGGAACTGCACATCGACGCTCTCGACCACGACACGGTCGAGCGAGCGACGGCAGCGGTCGACGAGCTCGCGGGGCGGCACGCCGCGGGAGGTGTGATAGCTCACGAGCTTGGTCACCGTGATCGGCACGCCGGCCTTCGCCTGCACACGGAACACGTTCTTGGCGATGTCCGCTTCGATCAGAGTGCGGGCGCTGTACTCGTTGTCGGTCTCGATGACGTGATCGGCCACGACCGCCACGGTCATTCCCGATGCCGCGACGCGATACGACAGCGCGGAGCGCAGTCCGTCCTGCCAGTGCTCGGCGGGCTGCAGCACGCGATCGGCGATCTTCTCGGCCTTGCGCGGATCGAAGCCCGCGCCCTGGGCCTCGACAGGCGTGCCGGCGTAGACGCCCGCGCCGTCCTGCCGGTTCAGCAGCTGACAGCTGATCGTCACGGGCGCGTCCGAGTTCTCGACCACGACCTCGAGCCTCAGCACGGCCAGGTGACGCTCGGCGAAGCTGACGATGCGCTCATCGCGCATGCGCACGCGCTTGCCGGACGGCGTCTCCCACACGACGACGCGCTCGAGCACACCTGTGCGCATGTCGAGCGTGCGGCGATACTCGCGCACATCGGCGTCGTCGAACGAGATCGGCTCGTCGTCGACGTACACCCGCATGACCTTGGCGTCGGGGGCGTTGACGATGGTCTGCCCCACCTCGGCGAAGCCGTAGGCCTGCTCGGCGTGCCGGATCGGCCAGGTCTCGTGCAGGCCGTTGATGAACGTGCCGTGCTCGTGCGCGCCGCGGCCCTCGATGTGATTGCCGCGGAGCCCGAGATAGCCGTTGCCGACGCCGAACAGCGTCTCGCCGACCCCGTCTTCGGTGTAGCGCGTCTCGATCAGGCGCCAGGGGTCGACGGGGAAGCGGTCGCGGTCGATCATGCGGTCTCCTCGGAGTCGGGTGCGGAGTCGGATGCTGTCAGGAACACGTCGAGATCGGTCACGACGACGGTGGCGCCCGCGGCGCGCAGCGCGTCGGCGCCCGTGCCGCGATCGACGCCGACCACGGTCGCGAAGCCCGCTGCGGCCGCGGAGGCCGCTCCGGAGGTCGCGTCCTCGACCGCGGCGCTGAGCTCGGGGTCGACGCCGAGAGCCTCGGCGCCGGCGGCGAACATGTCGGGGGCGGGCTTGGAGGCGAGCCCGTCGTTCTCGGCCACGACGCCGTCGACGACGACCGTGAAGAACGAGCGGATGCCGGCGGCCGCCAGCACCTCCTCGGCGTTCTTCGAGCTGGAGACGACGCCGAGAGGCACTCCGGCCGCATGCAGCTTCTCGACCAGCGCGAGGGATCCGGGATAGGGGGCGATGCCCTGGGCGCGCAGAGAGGCGGCGAAGGCGGCGTTCTTGCGATTGCCGATGCCGCAGATCGTGTCGGCTTCGGGCGGGTCGTCGACGCTCCCCCACGGCACCTCGACGTTTCGGCTGTGCATCAGGCTCGCGACCCCGTCATAGCGCTTCTTGCCGTCGACGTAGTCGTAGTAGTCGGCGTCCGTGTAGGCGGGGTCGATCTGCCAGGCGGCGAAGACCTCGTCGAACACGGCCTTCCACGCGCGCATGTGGACCTCGGCGGTCGGCGTGAGCACTCCGTCGAGATCGAAGAGCACGCCCTCGGCGCCGAGCAGATCGGGAAGAGCGTCAGGCACAGGAACCTCCGGGGAGAAGGACGAGGGGGGTTCGGCACCTCTCCGTGCCACGGTGCAAGCGTAGTCGGGCGAGTGAAGTGAGGTAACCCCCGACGGCGTGGCGCGCCGGACTCGGTTAGGAAACCGGGTTAAGCAGCTCTCGCGCTTCGATCGCGATTCTGTCTAGCTGCGTGCTGGGCACAGCGTGCACACCCAGGCTCTGCCATGCTTCCAAGGCCGCCTCGAAGACATCGACGGTCCTCGCATCAGCTCCCGGTCGCGGCTCCTGATATGCCGCCGAAACGGACACGTCTTCGGAAGCAGGTAGCTCCGAAGTCCCGGATAGGACCACTCCACCATCGGTACGCAACCGGCTCACGATGAAGTTCCATGATTGAAGCTCTTGTTCAAGTGTTTCGCTGTCTCGTACGTCGAACGCGAAAGCCTGCGAAAGCTGATCAACGCGGCCATCGACGACCGCGAAATCGAACCTGCCTCGTTGCCGACCAAGCCGCGCCTTGGGACGCCGCAACAGCGACGATCCCAGTTCCAGGCTGCCGGTGCGAACATACAATTCCGCCAGGTTCTGCACCATGCGTGTACGAGTCTGGGATCGTGCAGCGGCCGTCGGCGATGCGACCAAAGCCGGGTAGAGGAAATCAACGCCGTCCTTTGCCGATGCGGCCTCCACAGGAGCTGGGGCGCTTACTTGTAGGACGTTGTTGAAGCGATGCGACAGAAGCTCAAGCCAAGCCCGTCCGATAGTCGGCGCATCCGCGCGCGCGAAGAGCGCCAACGGTGGATGCTCGTAATCGTGAACCGAGCGCTCGATACTCTCGAGCCACGGGCGGAGCCCGCTCGCATCTCCGCCAAGCCTGCTAGCTCTACGCAGATTCGGGACGACACGAATCGCCCAGTCGCCTCCGTCGCGGCCAACGATTACGGCGACATTCACTTGCTCACCCCGTGCCACATCCGGTACATAACGAACGAGCCAGTACAGGTACGGCTCTTCCATGATGACTCCCGGGAATCTCGGATGCGACCAGGTCAGGCCGCTATTCGTCGTGTTCGTGCAGCAACAGCAGGTGCCCGGTAGTAGAGGAACCAGGCCATCGACTCAAGGTCGTGATCGGAAGCACCCCATTCTAATGGGACGGCGGACATCGCTCGAACATAGGAATCGGGAGTAAGTGATTCGAGACGGTCCGCCACCTGAAGCAGTGCTTCCTTGCTCAGCCCGGCAGGTGGATTCCGGAACGCTCCATCCAAGTCCGCCAGACGCTCGAGAACACTCGTGTCCCAATCGCCCTCGCCCGTCGTGAACCAGAGCCCGTGATCGTACGACCAAATGGATGACGAGTTAGACGCGTCATAGAGCCATTGCTCATCATCTCCCACACACAAATCCCACAACGCCAGAAGGGAGGCTTGCCGACGGGCGTTGTCGTCTCGACGGGTGTATGCGAGGGCATCATCGTCGACCGCACCAGGTACATGTAGGGATGCATGGGCAACGAGAGGGTGCTCGGAAGGCCGAACAGGGAAGTCGGTCCATCGACTTGAACTTGGCGGCACCAGCGCAAGCGCACGCCGACATACAGGGGCGCCGATGAGCCGTCCCACCTCTTCGACGATGACTTCATTTACCAAAACCCGATCACCTTGGGGGTTTCCGGGCACTTTGAACCAGTACTGGTTGCCGTCGCTGCCAAGACCTAAGAACGCTCCAGCACCCGAGGAACGCGCCCTGCGAAGTGGTGCCCTCAACGTCATGGTTGGGGTCGGACGTTCATACCCTTTCAAGCGGCCCGTCCAAGCGTCCCGATCAAAGTAGTCGCGCGGCATACGCCGAGCGTAGTGCGTTGGGCGCCGAACTCATTGCCCCTCACCCGACGCGCCGGATTCAGCGCAGTCCTGCGGTCTGCCTTGCGATCTGCAGTTCCTCGTTCGTCGGCACGACGAGGACGGTCACTCGCGAGGCGTCAGTGGAGATCCGGCGGATGCCGCGCTCGCGCGCGGTGTTGCGATCATGATCGATCTCCACGCCCGCGAAGCCGAGGGTCGCCATGGCCTCGGCGCGCACCGCCGCGGCGTTCTCGCCCACCCCGGCGGTGAAGGAGATGACGTCGACCCCGCCGAGCTGGGCGATGTACGCCCCTGCGTAGGCGCGCAGCCTGTGGATGTAGACGTCGAAGGCGAGGGTCGCGGCCTCGTCGCCGGCTTCGCGGCCGGCGAGGATGTCGCGCATGTCGCTGAGCCCGGCGAGGCCCTTGAGGCCGCTGCGCGTGTTCAGGAGCGCGTCGAGATCGTCAATGGAGAGACCGGCCCGTCGGGAGAGATGCACGAGGGCGGCGGGATCGATGTCGCCCGACCGCGTGCCCATGACGAGTCCCTCCAGAGGGGTGAGCCCCATCGAGGTCTCCACCGAGCGGCCGCCGTCGACCGCTGTCACCGACGCGCCGTTGCCGAGATGGAACACGATCTGCGTCAGCTCGCCGAGGTCGCGCCCGAGGAACGCGGCGGCCGACTCGCTGACGAACTGGTGGCTGGTGCCGTGGAAACCGTAGCGGCGGACCCGGTGCTCGCGCGCGAGGTCGGCGTCGATCGCGTACGTGTACGCGGCCGGAGGGAGCGTCTGATGGAACGCGGTGTCGAACACGGCCACGTGCGGCACATCCGGGAACACGGCTCGCGCCGCGACGATGCCGGCGAGGTTGGCCGGGTTGTGCAGCGGAGCGAGCACCGAGAGCTCCTCGATCTGGCGCTCGACGTCGGCGTCGATGAGCGTGGGGGCGAAGAAGCGCGCCCCTCCGTGCACGACGCGATGCCCGACGGCCACCGGCGGATGCTCCTCGAGTGACGGCCCATGCGCGGCGAACTGCTCGAGCATGACTCCGAACGCCGCGTCGTGGTCGGCGATGCTCCGCTCGTCGGCGTATTTCGCGTCGAGCATCGTGACGACGGCATCCGACGCGGTCTGCGGCCGCACCTTGTGCTCGACCGGGCTGAGCTCCTGGCCGATCCGCTCGATCAGACCGCTTGCCAGCTCGTTCTCGTGCTCGATGTCGATCAGGCTGTATTTCAGCGACGACGAGCCGCTGTTGATGACGAGGATCGCGCTCATGATTCCTGTCCCTGCGCCTGGATGGCGGTGATGGCCACGGTGTTGACGATGTCGTCGACGAGCGCGCCGCGCGACAGGTCGTTGATGGGCTTGTTCAGCCCCTGAAGAACCGGCCCGATCGCGACGGCTCCCGCCGAGCGCTGCACCGCCTTGTAGGTGTTGTTGCCGGTGTTGAGGTCGGGGAAGACGAACACGGTGGCGCGGCCGGCGACCTCGGAACCGGGCAGCTTCGCCTTGGCGACGGCCGCGTCTGCGGCGGCGTCGTACTGGATCGGCCCCTCGACCAGGAGCTCCGGGGCCCGCTCGTGCACGAGCGCGGTCGCCGCCCTGACCTTGTCGACGTCGGCGCCCGACCCCGACTCTCCGGTCGAGTACGACAGCATCGCGACACGGGGGTCGATGCCGAACTGCCGCGCGGTCGCGGCGGAGGAGATCGCGATGTCGGCGAGCTGCTCGCTGGTCGGATCGGGGATCACGGCGCAGTCGCCGTAGACGAGCACCCGGTCGGCCAGCGCCATCAGGAAGACGCTCGAGACCACGTTGACGCCCGGCTTCGTCTTGATGATCTCGAACGACGGGCGGATCGTGTGCGCGGTCGTGTGCGCGGCGCCCGACACCATGCCGTCGGCGAGCCCCAGGTGCACCATCATGGTGCCGAAGTACGACACGTCGGTGACGGTGTCGGCGGCCTGTGCGAGCGTGATGCCCTTGTGCGCCCGCAGCCGCGCGTACTCGGCCGCGAACCGCTCGACCATCTCGGGGTCGTTCGGGCTCAGGACCTGCGCCGCACTGATGTCCACGCCCAGTTCGAGCGCCCTCGCCCGCACCGCCGCTTCGTCTCCGAGGATCGTCAGGTCCGCCACCTCGCGGGAGAGCAGAGTGGCCGCGGCCTGCAGGATGCGATCGTCGTCGCCCTCGGGCAGCACGATCCGCCGCCGGTCGGCGCGGGCGCGCTCGATCAGGCCGTATTCGAACATGAGCGGCGTCACGACGGTCGACTCCGCGAGGCCGAGCTGCGTGGTCAGATCGGTGATGTCGACGTGCGCCTGGAACAGACCGAGCGCCTTGTCGTAGCGGGTGCGCGACTCGGGCGAGATGCGCCCGCGCGCGTTCATGACGCGGACGGCGGTGTCGTAGGTGCCGAGGTCTGTGGTGATGATCGGCGCCGTCGAGGCGAACCCGTCGAGCAGCTGCACGATCGGCTCTGGCAGCGGGAACGGGCCGTTCAGGATGATGCCCGCCACGCGCGGGAAGGTGCCGGAGGCGTCGGCGAGCAGGGTGGCCAGCAGCACCTCGGTGCGGTCGGCGGGGATCACGACGACCGCCTCCTCTGTGATCCGCGGCAGCACGTTCACCATCGACATGCCGGCGACGACGATGGTGAGCGCCTCTCGGTCGAGGCGGTCGGGGTCGCCCTTCAGCAGCCGGCCGTCGACGGCGGACAGGATGCCGCGGATCGACGGGGCCACGAGCGTGCGGTCCTCGGGGATCGCCCAGACCGACATGCCGCGTGCGGGGCGCACGGAGGCCACGGCCGCAGAGACCTCGCCCAGAGCATCCGGGGCTGCGCGATTCACGATGACGGCGAAGAGCTCCGCCCGCTCCGCCTCGAGTTCGGCGAGCGCGAGCGAGGCGATCTGGCCGACGGCGGATGCGGACCGCGCGGTCGTGGTGCCGAGCTGCTCCGCCTGCCGCTGCTGGTCGCGACCCGAGAGCACGAGCAGAACGGGGGCCCCGAGGTTGGCCGCGATGCGCGCGTTGTAGCCGAGTTCGGCGGGGCTCGCGACGTCGGTGTAGTCGCTGCCGACGATGACCACGGCATCGCACTGGGCCTCGACGGCTTTGAAGCGGGCGACGATCGTCGACAGCGCGCGGTCGGGATCGTCGCGCACGTCGTCATAGCTCACGCCGACGCAGTCGTCGTAGTCGAGGTGCACGCCGTCGTGGGCGAGCAGCAGCTCGAGGATCTCGTCGCGCTGCGTGACGGAGCGCGCGATGGGGCGGAACACCCCGACACGCGGCGTCACCCGCATCAGCGCATCGAGCACACCGAGCGCGATCGTCGACTTGCCTGTATGACCTTCGGCCGAGGTGATGTAGATGCTCCGCGCCATGGGTTCAGCCTAGGCGTGTCAGCACCCGCTCGTGAGCGCGTCGACGACCGCCGTCGCATCGTCCTGGTAGCGCGAGTAGTAGTCGGCGTCGGTGTTCACCTGGACCCGGTGGATCGCGTGCGACGGCGGCAGCTGCGGCCAGTCGGCCAGCGTCGACAGCTTGCGGTAGAACAGCGTCGCGGCCGTCGCGGGATCCATCCGCTCCTCAGCGCTCCCCCACCAGTCCTGCTGCTGGAACAGCCCGATGCTCGTCGTCCGCGAGCCGTCGGGGTTCGTGAACCCGGTCGTCTCCCAGTCGCCGTAGGCGATGTTGCGCAGGCTGCTCTCGCCCATCGCGGTCATCACACCGAGGATCTGGCCATCGCGCCCGAAGCCCAGAGCGGATGCCGTCGTCATGATCACCGCCGCGTTCTGCAGCTGCTCTCCGTCCCAGCCCTCGATGTCGGCCTGCGCGAGATCGGCGGGGCGTGCGGCACAGTACTCCGGCGCCGCCGCAAGCTCAGGTGCCCACGAGGCAAGGCCGGGCGCCGCGAGCACCGCGACGCCCGCGACCACCGCCCCGATGGCGGCCGAGACGCCGATACGTCGCAGCATCCGGCGTCTCTGCATCCGAATCCGTGCACGCTGCCTGCCGCTCGGCCGCTTTCGGCTCCTCGGCCGCTTTCTGCTCGCGGATCGTCGTCGACGCGCGGTCATGCCGGTCGCGGCCCTCGTCGAGCGGCGAAGGCGGCGAGTCCGCCGCCGATCGCGCCGAACAGGTGCCCCTGCCACGAGACACCTGCGCCGGCGGCGAAGACCCCGGCGAGCATGGCGGCCCCGTACGCCCCGATGACGAGGAGCGCGACGACGGCGTAGAGGATGCGGTGCGCGACGCGTCCCGGTGCGAAGACCCGGGCGACCAGATACCCGAAGTAGCCGAACACGAGGCCCGATGCGCCGACGGTCAGGGTCCCCGGAGCGTTGACGGCCCAGGTGCCGATGCCGCCGACCACGGCGATGATCCCCGTCACGGCCCAGAACCGACGCGCGCCCTCGGCCGCGACGAGACAGCCGAGCACGAGGAACGGCACCGAATTGCCGATCAGGTGCGCCCAGCTCGCGTGCAGCAGCGGGGCGAAGACGACGCCGAGAAGACCGGACGGATCCCAGGAGCGGATGCCGAAGCCGGAGAACGAGCCGGGAAGGATGCTGTCTGCCAGCTGCACCGCCCACATGATGGCGAGCAGCGCGATCGGGGCGCCGAATCGGCGGAGTGCGCTCGGCGGGGCCTGCTGCTCGGTGACGGTCACTCGTCGATTCTGACAGCGGCGTCTGTGAGTCCTTCGACAAGCTCAGAAACCCGGAGGCGACAAGCTCAGGAACCAGGAGGCGACAGGCTCAGGGACCCCAGAGGGCAAAGAAATGACCCTCCGCGCACCCAGCAGAGCCCGGTTACCCTTGCTGCGTTTCCGCCCTGGGGGAATTGGCCTGGATGCCGCCACGCGGAGAGCCGTCGACAAGTCTACCCGACAGCAGAAGGGTCGCTGAACCGCGCAGAAGGGTCGCTGCGCACCTGATCGGGTTACGATCGGTTCACGCGCGCACCGCAGCGCACACGCGAGAGGGAACGCATGTCAGAGATCTCCCCGACGGCACCGATGACGGCCGATCAGTTCGCCGCGCGGACCGATGCGATCGCCGCGTCGATCAGCCAGGTCATCGACGGCAAGCCCGAGGCCGTGCGCAGCGCGCTCATCTGCCTGCTCGCGGAGGGGCACCTGCTCATCGAGGACGTGCCGGGGGTCGGCAAGACCATGCTCGCCCGGGCCCTGGCCGCCAGCATCGACGCGACGGTCCGCCGCATCCAGTTCACCCCGGATCTGCTGCCGGGCGATGTGACGGGCGTGAGCGTCTACAACCCTGTCGACCAGGAGTTCGTCTTCAAGCAGGGCGCCGTTTTCGCGCACATCGTGATCGCAGACGAGATCAACCGCTCCTCGCCCAAGACCCAGTCGGCGCTGCTCGAGGCGATGGAGGAGGGCCAGGTCACGGTCGACGGCGCGACCCACATGCTCCCAGAGCCCTTCCTCGTGGTCGCGACCCAGAATCCCCTCGAGATGGAGGGGACCTACGCCCTGCCGGAGGCGCAGCGCGATCGCTTCATGATGCGGATCTCGATGGGATATCCGGATGCCGCCGCCGAGGCGCTCATGATCAGACAGCGCGACGTCGTGAATCCGCTCGCCGGAGTCGCGCCGGTGACGGACGCGGCAGCGGTCATCGATCTCATCTCCTTCGCTCGCTCCGTGCACGTCGCGCCCACGATCGAGGAGTACACCGTGGCGCTCGCCCAGGCGACCAGGGCCGACCCGAGCCTGCATCTCGGGGCGAGCCCTCGCGCCACGCTGCAGCTGATCCGCGCGGCCAAGGTGCGCGCGGCGCTCGACGGGCGCGACTTCGTGATCCCCGACGACGTCTCCTCTCTGCTGATCCCGGTGTTCGCACACCGGCTGCTTCCCGCGCGGGGCGCGCACCGAGCAGGCGCACAGCCCGTCGAGGCCGCTCTGCGGCAGATCGCGGCGCGCGTGCGGGTGCCGATCGCCGCACGCGTCTGAACGGCCGGCCATGCGACCCCGACGCGCGCTCACCCTCCGGGGCACGGGTGCGCTTCTGGCCGGTATCTGCTGCCTGATCGCGGCGAACCTCATCGGTGCGCCGATCCTCGTCTACGTCGGCGTGCTCCTCATCGCCGTCACGCTGATCGCCCTTCTCGTCGTCCGCCTCCCCCGCCGCTCCGGCAGCGTGGCCCGACAGATCTCCACCGACCTGCTCACCGTGTCGGAGACGTCGCTGGTGACGGTGCGCTTCGATCTCCGTGCGCTGCGGGCGCCGCACGGGCTGTGGCGGGACGTGCTGCCGGACGCCGTGTCCGGCGACGCGGCCGGTGAGTACCCGAGCGAGAACGGACTGCTCCGTTATCCGATCACAGGCGTCCGGCGCGGCGTCTGGGCGATCGGCCCGCTGATGCTGCGGACCGTGGATCCGTTCGGGCTGGCCCAGCGGGAGCAGGCCTTCGGCGAGACGCGCACGATCACCGTCGTGCCGGAGGTCTTCGCCCTGGCCCCGCTCGCCGTCAAAGTGGGAGCGTCCGGCGGCACTGCGCACACCTCGTCGAGCAGGCTCGGGCAGGGCAGCGACAACCTCTCGCCTCGGCGCTACGTGTCGGGTGATTCGATGCGCCGCATCCACTGGCGGGCCACAGCGCACCGCGGACAGCTCATGGTTCGCCAGGAGGAGGAGGAGTCGAGTCCGGATGCGCTCGTCATCCTGGATCGCAGCTCGGCGCGGTGGGCGACCCAGGGTGAGGAGGCCGATCCGGCGTTCGAGGCGGCGGTATCGCTGTGCGCCTCGGTCGCCGTGCATCTCGTTCAGGAGGGCTACGGCGTCGACGTGGTCGACAGCGCAGGTAATGCGCTGGGCACTCTGCGCGGCCATGAGGATGACCGCGAGGGGCTGCTCGTGGCCCTCGCGATGGTGTCGCCGCGCGGCGCAGCCCGCGACGTCGTGACGCTCGTCGGCGGGACGCCACCGGGCCCGCTGGTCTACATCACCGGGAGCCTCGACGAAGACGCGGCCGAGGCGCTGCGCCCGGCCGGCGCGGCAGCCGCGATGCTGTTCGCGACGGAGCTCAGCGAGGATGCGGCGCAGGCGGCTGCACGTCGCGGCTGGCGCGTCGCCGCACTCGGCGCCGACATCGCGGAGGCGTGGGCGGAGGCATCCCCCGAGGGGATCGGAGTCGGTGATGTCCCCCGCTGACGTCATCACCGCGACGCCCGCGCGCGACGGCACCGACGCTCTCGAGGCGCTGGTCGCTCAGGGAACACGCGAACCGCCGCGGCGACGGCGACCCGATCGGCTGCAGTGGCACGGCGACGGGGAGCGCCACGACGCGTACTTCGCACCGGCGGTGCTGGCCGCGGCATCCGCTCTGGTCGCCGTCTGGCCCTACACCTCGGTCATCTCCCCCGGTCCGTGGTCGTTCGCCGTGCTCTCGGTCGTCTTCACGGTCGCACTCGTGGGCTTCGGGATGCGGGTCCTGCTGCGCTACCGTGCCATGTGGGTCCGGGAGCTCTCCGCTCTGCTCGCACAGGTGGCCGCATCGGTGGGCGTCGTGACGCTGCTGGTGGCCGGCGATACGGCGGTCTTCGGGATCGTGCCCACCACGACCTCGCTGCGGGTGTTCGGCTCTCTCGCGCAATCGGCGTGGGAACAGGTCGTCTTCGGATCCGCGCCCCTGGAGAGCACCCCCGGGTTGCGTCTGCTCCTGGGCGCCGGGTTCGCAGTGCTCACGATTCTGCTCGACCAGCTGATCTCGACGCGCGGCGCCGTGCTGGCGAGCGTGCTCATCGCGGTGGTGGGCTCGGTGCCCATGATCGTCACGCTGGGCGATGCGAACGTGGTCTGGTTCGTGCTGCTCGCGGTCATGGTGCTGCTGCTTTTCCGCAGCACCGCCCGCCGCCATCCCGACGCCCCTCGTCGCGACTCGTCGTTCACCGCGATCGCGGCCGGAGCAGCGGCGGTGGTGTCCGCGCTCGTGGTCGCCCCCATCGTCCCCGTGTCGGCGTCGCTGGCCGGCACAGGCGTGGGCGTCACCGTCGACGCGTCTCTGCGCCTGGGCGAGGATCTGCGCCAGCCGAACCCCGTCGAGGTGCTGACCCTCGCGACGAGCGGCAAGTCCGCCCCCTACCTGCGCCTGACCACGCTCTCCGACTTCAACGGTCGCACCTGGATCCCCGACCGCGGCGAGCTGCAGTCGACGAGTACGGGCTTCGGTCCCGCGGAGTGGGGCGAGGGCATCGCTGTCGCCGAGCAGACGACCTCGATCCGGGTGCTGCGCATGTCGAGCTCGTGGCTGCCGGTGCCGTATCCGGCGACGAGCGTGCAGGGTGTGGGCTCGGGGTGGATGGTCATGCCCGAGAACCGCACGCTCGTCTCGCGGAATGCGGATGCCGTCGGCAACGACTACACGGTCGCATCCACGAGCGTCACCCCTTCGCTCGAGCAGATCAGGGCGCTGTCCGCCGCCGAGCCTCCGGTAGATGACGATCCTGTCGAGCTGCCCGAGGTCATCGCGCAGACGGCCGCGGAGGTCACGGCCCAGGCGACGACCGACTATGACCGGCTGATCGCCCTGCAGAGCTGGTTCCGCACCCAGTTCATCTACTCGCTCGAGACTCCGGTCGAGGAGGACTTCGACGGCACGGGGGCTCAGGCGGTCGCGAAGTTCCTCGAGGTGAAGTCGGGTTACTGCGTGCACTTCGCCGGCGCGTTCGCGCTGATGGCACAGAGCCTGGGCATGCAGACCCGGATCGTCGTCGGCTATCTCCCCGGCACCCGCACGCCGGAGAAGCGAGGCGACGAGGCTGTGTACTCGGTCTCCAGCGACCAGCTGCACTCCTGGCCGGAGGTGCTCTTCCCCGGCATCGGCTGGGTGCCGTTCGAGCCGACAGCGACGCTGGGCACCCCGACTGCATTCTCCTCGGCGACGACGTCAGGCGGCACGGGTGGCTCCGCGACGCCCGCGCCGACGACCCGGCCGGAGGATGAGGAGACAGCGGCTCCAGAGGTCGACCGCAACGACGCCGACCGCGGCTCGACGGGGGCCGACAGCCTGCGCCGGCTGGACCCGACCCCGGTCGTCCTCGGGGGCCTCGGCATCGTGCTGCTGGTGCTGCTGCCCATGCTGATCCGCCTCGCCGTCCGTGCGGTGCGGGTCAGACGCGCACGCGGCGGCGACGCGCAAGCAGCCTGGACAGAGCTGCGGGCGAGCATGATCGATCTGCAGATCGGGCTGTCAGACGCCGACTCGCCGCGCCGACGCGCGCTCGGGCTCGTGACCGAGAGCGGTGTGGACGAGCAGACGATGAAGACGCTGACGGATGCCGTCGAGCGGGCGAGCTACGCGAGATCGGCCGATCCGATCGATCTCGCGCCGGCGCTCACCGAGGTTCTGCGGCGGCTGCGCAGCAGCGTCGACCGGCCGGCAAGGGTCAGGGCGCTGCTCATGCCGCGGTCGCTCGTCGCCGGACGCGCCGCGGACGCTCCCGTGCTGGCCTGAGCGAGCCCCTGCGTCTCTGAGCCTGAGCCTGTCGAAGGGTCAGGCTGCGTGCGCTGTGCAGCGGACGGCGTCGCACGACTCGCACACGACGGCTTGAATCTGGCACGACGGATCGGGGCAGTTCGACGTGCGGTTCGTCGATGCGCCGCATCCCGCGCACACGCCGATGACGGCGGCGTGGTCGGAGAAGTCCATCGAGCGCCGCTTGTCGAAGACGTACAGCGACCCCTCCCACAGGCCGTCGTCTCCGTACTGCTCGCCGTAGCGGACGATGCCGCCCTCGAGCTGGTACACCTCGCCGAAGCCTCGAGAGGTCATGAGACTCGACAGGACCTCGCAGCGGATGCCGCCCGTGCAGTACGTGACCACCGGCTTGCCCTTGAGATCGTCGTAGGCTCCGGAGTCGAGCAGGGACACGAAGTCGCGCGTCGTCTCTGTGTCGGGGACGACCGCGTTCCGGAACCGGCCGATCTGCGCCTCAAGCGCATTGCGGCCGTCGAAGAAGACCACCTCGTCACCGCGTTCGTCGATGAGCTCGTGCAGCGCTTCGGGTGAGAGGCGGGTGCCTCCGCCGACCACGCCGTCCTCGTCCACGCGCAGCTCACCCGGCGCGCCGAACGACACGATCTCCTCACGCACCTTGACGCTGAGCTTGGGGAAGTCGAGGCTGCGGCCGTCGGCATCCACGCCCGTACCCTCGCTCCACTTGATGTCGACGTCCTTGAAGGGCGCGTAGCCGCGGAATTTGCGCACCCACTTCTTGAGGACGAGCACGTCGCCGCCGAGGGTGCCGTTGATGCCGTCCTTCGAGATGATCAGGCGACCGCGGAGTCCGAGAGACTCTCCGAGGTCGCGCTGCCACAGCCGGATCGCCTCGGGGTCGGCGAGCGGCGTGAAGACGTAGAAGAGGATGATCTTGGGTGTTGCCACCCATGGATTTTACGCGGTGCGCAGCTGTGCGATGAGCGGATCGTCGTCTTCGGGGTCGGTGACGACGCCGGTGATCTCGTCGAGGGACAGCACCGGGAAGCGCGAGACGGCGCCGATCTTCTCTGCGCTGCCGAGCACGAAGGTGTCGGCGCTGCGCGCCGCGAGGGCGCGCTTGGTGACCGCATCGTCGAGCTCTCCCGTAGTGAGACCGTGGACGGGATGGATGCCGGTCGCGCCGAGGAAGAAGACGTCGGCGGCCAGCCGGGCGATGGCCTCTTGCGCGAGGGCGCCGCCGACGACCGCGGAATGCCGGCTGAGCTCGCCGCCGATCATGATCACGCGTGCTCTCGAGCTCTCCATCGCGGCCAGAGCGACGGCCGGGCTCGGAGTGAGGACGGTGACGTCGCCGGGGAGCATCCGCGCCATCGCGAGTGTCGTCGTGCCCGCATCGAGGATGAGCGTGGATGCCGGCCGGATCAGGGCGAGCGCTGCTCGCGCTACGCGCTCCTTGCTGTCGGTGGCGATGCTCAGGCGCTGCGCGACGGGTGCATCCGCCGCCGGCACCGGCAGCGCGCCGCCGTACACGCGAATGCATCTGCCCTCGTCGGCGAGCTCACGGAGATCGCGGCGGATCGAGTCCTCGGAGATGCCGAGGTCTGAGGCGACGGCCTTCGCCACGACTCGCCCCTCGGCCTCGAGCAGAGCGAGGAGGTGTTCTTTGCGTTGCGCGCTCAGCATCCCACTTCTTCCTGTTATTGCATGTTCTTGCACGGTTAACGCTACAGTGTCCGACATGAACAATCCACTTCTCATCCTCATCGCCGGCCCCTACCGCTCGGGAACAGGCGGCGACCCCGACGCGATCGCTCGCAATCTCGAGCGCTTGGAAGAGGCTGCGGCGCCGCTTCATCGACTCGGTCACATCCCGATGATCGGCGAATGGGTGGCGCTGCCGACTCTGCGCGGGATGACAGACGCCGAATCCGCGGCGACCGACGTGATGTACGACACCGCCGCGAGGCTGCTGCAGCACTGCGATGCGGTGCTGAGGCTCCCCGGCGACTCCTCGGGCGCCGACAACGACGTGAGGATCGCCCGCGAGCGCGGCCTACCCGTGTACTACTCGCTCGACGAGGTGCCCGCCGCCTGAGGCCAGCGGGAGGCCGTGTCAAAGGACGCCCGGGCGATCGGATAGACTGTTCAGGTTGTTCCTTGGTGACGTGTCCGAGCGGCCGAAGGAGCACGCTTGGAAAGCGTGTGTTGTGCAAGCAACCGCGGGTTCGAATCCCGCCGTCACCGCCAAACGCCTGAAGGGCCTCACGAAGTGGGGCCCTTCAGGCGTTTATCCGTCGGATTCGGGGACTCAGCCGAACGTGATCCCGTAGCTCTTCCCGCCCGGCGCCGCAGGCAGCTCGGTCATGCCGAGTCGCTCGTAGAACGCGGCGGCGCCGACGTTCTTGGGGTCCATGCCCAGATGCAGTCCCGGCGCTCCCCTCCGCTCGAGCTCCGCGAACAGCGTCTCGATGAGCCGACGGCCGAGCCCCTGTCCCTGGGTCTCGGGCAGCAGATCGATGTGCAGGTGCGCGGGGTATGTCGCGGTGTTCGGGTCGAGTCCCGGGCCGCGGGTGTACCCGTACTCGATCATGCGATCCTCTCGCGTGGTCACCTCGGCCGGTCGGGGGTGCCGCTCAGACAAGCGCGGCCACCACTCGTCGCGGAACCAGGTGTAGAACGCGTCGGTGTCGTCGGTCGCGACGATGTAGCCGATCGAGCGCTGGTCATCCGACTCGACGATCCAGGCGAGATCGGGGTGCCGCTCGACGTACGGCACGGCGAACAGGTCGCCCCACAGGGAGTCGTCGGAGAGGATGCCGGTGGCATCTTCACCGGCATCCGCCGTCTTCACGCAGATCTCGTACATGGCCGCGCGATCACTCGGGCGGTAGGGGCGGATGACGGGCATGTCAGCCTCCTCGCGGCTCTTCGGAGGAGCGGATGCCGCGCACCCACGGGAGCATCCCGGCGGCGAGCAGCAGCACGACAGCCGATCCCACGAGCGCACCGCCGATGGTGTCCGTCGCCCAGTGCACCGACAGGAATGTGCGCGACAGCGCCATCGCGAGGACCCAGACCGCGCCCGCGATGGCCGTCCAGACGCGGGGGAACAGAACCCAGACGACGACCGCGATCGTGGCCGCGTTCGCCGTATGCCCTGAGGGGAATGAGCCGAAGTCGCTGACGACGATCATGTCGTCGGGACGCGCCCTGCCGAACAGATGCTTGAGCACCTGCACGGCCCCGGCGCTCGCGACGAAGCAGATCGCGGCGAACACTGCGGCGCGCCATCGCCGCGCCAGGAGCAGGGCCGCGATGACGAGCAGGGGCACGCCGAGGATCGCGATCCAGCCGCCGCCGATGGCGTTCAGGACCATCGCGAACTGCACCATGAGGTCTCCGCGATGAGCCGACACGAACTCGTTCCACCACGCGTCGAAGACCGGGGGTTCGGAGAAGCCGAAGACGATCAGCGCTCCGAGCACCACCGAAGCGCCGAGCAGACCGGCTCCCCAGCCCCACAGCATCCCTCTTCTCATCGCTCCATTCTCCCCGTGATCAGGGCGCCAGCATGCCCACCGTGCGCGGACGCACGATCAGCCACAGCGACAGCAGTCCGATGAGAGCACAGCCGACCATCACCGACGCCATGGTGGTCGCGGTGATGCCTGCGCCCTTCGAGATCCAGCCGACGACCGGCGAGATGAGGCCGGCGACGCCGAAGTTGGTGGCGCCGATCACGGACGCCGCGGTGCCCGCGGCCTTGCCGTGACGGTCGAGCGCGAGCACCTGCACGTTCGGGAATGTGAATCCGCACGCCGTCATGAACACGAACAGCGGGATGACGGTTCCCCACAGCCCGAGCCCCAGCTGATCGGTCACGATGATCGCGATGCCGGCGAGCAGCAGCACGGCCGTCGAGTACGCCATGACCCACTGCGGACCGAAGCGCGCCGCGAGCCGAGAGGCGAACTGCACGCCGGTGACCACGCCGAGCGAGTTCACCGCGAACAGCAGCCCGTACTGCTGGGCGTCGAGGCCGTGTGTCTGCTGGAACAGGAAGGGCGATGCCGACAGGTACGAAAACAGGCCAGAGAAGGTCATGCCGCCGATGATCAGCACGCCGATGAACACACGATCGGAGAACACCGAGCGGTACCGCTGCAGCACGGTCGCTCCGCCCCTGTCCTGACGGCGCGCCTTAGGCAGCGTCTCCGGGATGAACACGATGGTCGAGACGAGCATGATCACGCCGTAGACGGCGAGGAACACGAAGATCCCGCGCCAGGGCATGAGCGTCAGCAGCCAGGAGCCGATCAGAGGAGCCGCGACCGGCGCGACACCCGAGACGAGGGCCAGCCGCGAGAGCATCACGACCAGTCGCCGGCCGCCGATGAGGTCGCGCACGACCGCCATCGCCACGACGCCGCCGGCTGCGGCACCGACGCCCATGAGCACGCGGGCTCCGCTGAGCAGCGGAAGGGACGGCGCGAGCGCTGCGGCCGTGCTGGCCAGGACATGCAGGGCCGTGACGACGATGAGCGGGATGCGGCGACCGACCTTGTCGCTCAGGGGCCCGACGACGAGCTGACCGAGCGCGAAGCCGATCATGGTTCCGGTCAGCGTCAGCTGGATCGCCGCTGCGGTGGTGTCGAAGTCCTTCTCGAGCACGGGGAATGCCGGAAGGTAGAGGTCGATCGTGAACGGGCCGAGTGCGGTAAGCGCCCCCAGCAGCACGATGTACAGAATGCGACGCCGGTTCGAGATCGAGTCGCCAGGGTGCAGCATGATCGGCGCGGTCGCCGGATTCGAACCGAGAGTGCGGATCGCGCCGGTCACCGAGGGCACGCGGATGCTGCCCGTGGCGGTCCGTTCGGGGACGGTCGGGAGGGAGTCGGTCGTGGGCGCGTCAGACACAGAGGGCTTTCGAGGAGGAGCGGATGCTGTCGAATCGATTCGATCGACAAAGATCCATGTTACCGCGCGCAGAGCCGCCGTCGGAATCGCGCCCCGGTCGTCGACTGAGCGCAGCGAGATGAAACGCGGTCTCAGTCGCGAGAGATCTTCGCGAGCCCCTGCTCGAGGTCGGCGATCAGGTCGTCGACGTCTTCGATTCCGACCGAGAGCCGGACGACGTTCTCGGGCACGGCGAGCTCGGTGCCGCGCACGGAGGCGTGCGTCATGTCCGAGGGGTAGCCGATAAGAGACTCCACTCCCCCGAGCGACTCGGCGAGCTGGAACAGCTCGGTCGACTCCGCGAAGCTGCGCGCGGCATCCGCTCCTCCCGCAAGGCCCAGAGAGAGCATCCCGCCGAATCCGCTCATCTGGCGTGCGGCGATCTCGTGACCGGGGTGCGAGGCGAGGCCCGGGTAGTAGACGCGCTCGAACTCGGGGCGGCCCTCTGCCCATTCGGCGATCGCCTGGGCGTTGTCGGAGTGCTGGCGCACCCGCACCGCGAGGGTCTTGATGCCGCGCGTGGTGAGCCACGCGTCCATGGGCGCCGATACGGCGCCCACCGCGAACTGCTGGAACTTGACCTGCTCGTAGAAGCGGTCGTCGCCGAACACCACGGCGCCCCCGAGCACATCGGAGTGACCGCCGAGGTACTTCGTCGTCGAGTGCACGACGAGATCGGCGCCCAGCGCCAGCGGCTGCTGCTGCGCGGGGGAAGCGAACGTGTTGTCGACGACGAGCACGGCGCCTGCAGCACGGGCGATCTCGGCGATGGCCGCGATGTCGACGATCTTCAGCAGCGGGTTGCTCGGAGTCTCGACCCAGACGATCTTCGTCTCCGGCCGGATCGCCGCGCGGAGCGCGCCGGCATCCGACATCTCCACCGTCGTGGTCTCGACGCCCCATGGCGCGAACACCTTGGCGAGCAGACGGTAGGTGCCGCCGTACGCGTCGTTGCCGATCACGACGTGATCCCCCGGCTTCAGGATGCTGCGCAACAGCGCGTCTTCGGCGGCAAGACCCGAGGCGAACGAGAGCGCGTTCTCGGCGCCCTCGAGAGCGGCGAGCTGCGTCTCGAGCGACGACCTGGTCGGGTTGCCGCCGCGGTTGTACTCGAAGCCGTTGCGGAAGCCGCCGATGCCGTCCTGGACGTGTGTGGAGGCCTGGTGGATCGGCGGAATGATCGAACCCGTCGTGGGGTCTGGCGCTTGACCGGCGTGGATGGCTCGGGTGGCGAATGCGTGATCGGACATGTCTTTCAGACTACGTCCGCGCCCGCCACCCGAGCTCCACGGTTACTCCGTGGGTCCCTGAGCCTGTCGAAGGGTCACCCCTTCGTCGACCCGGCGAGCAGACCGCGCACGAAGTACCGCTGCAGCGAGAAGAACACGATCAGCGGAATGATGATCGACACGAAGGCGCCGGCGGTGAGCAGGTACCAGTCGTTCCCTCGCGTGCCGGTGATCTCGGCCAGCAGCTTCGTGATGGGCGCGGCCGCCCCGTCGGCGAAGACGAGGGCCACGAGCAGGTCGTTCCAGACCCAGAGGAACTGGAAGATCGCGACCGACGCGATCGCCGGCATCGTCAGCGGCAGCACCACGCGGAAGAAGATCTGCCCGCGAGATGCGCCGTCGACCCGTGCGGCCTCGATGATCTCGCCGGGGATCTCCGACATGAAGTTGTGCAGCAGATAGATCGCCAGCGGCAGCGCGAACATCGAGTGCGCGATCCACACCTGCGCGTATCCCTGCGAGGCGCCGAGCGGGAGGGTGATCTGCAGGCCGAACAGGTTGATTCCGCGCGAGAACGAGCTGAGCAGCGGCACCAGCGCCATCTGGATCGGCACGATCTGCAGCGCGAACACGAAGATGAACAGCGCGTTGCGCCCCTTGAAGTCGATCCACGCGAAGGCGTATGCCGCCATCGACGCGATCATCAACGGGATCAGGGTCGCCGGGATCGTGATGGCGATCGAGTTCACGAACGACTCGATGATCGTGAGCTGTGTGGTGCCGGACTTGAGCACCTCGGCGTAGTTGTCGAGCGTCACCTGAGGGTTCACGAAGAACTCCCACCAGCCGCTCGAGGAGATCTGATCCCTCGGACGGAACGAGGAGATGAACAGCCCGAGCGTCGGGATCGTCCACAGCACGGCGATGATGATCGACGCGATCGACGCCCAGGGGCGGGACAGCCGCTTGCGGGCACGTCCGGCCGAAGCCTCGAGACGGCCGCCGGTCGTGATCGCCCGGGTGCTCTGCGAATCGGTGGTCACTGTGGCCATCATCGGATCTCCCGCTGCTTCTTGATCTGCCGGGCGTTGTAGATGACGATCGGCAGCACGAGGATGAACAGGATCACCGACAGTGCGGCGCTCCGCCCCGCCTCGAACTTGGAGAACTGCGTGTACATCTCGTTCGCGAGCACGCTGGTGCCGTAGTTTCCGGCGGTCATGGTGCGCACGATGTCGAACACCTTCAGCGAGGCGATCGAGATCGTCGTGAGCACGACGATGAGCGCGGGCCGGATCGACGGGACCGTCACCGACCAGAACCTCTCCCAGGCGTTCGCTCCGTCGAGCTCTGCAGCCTCGAGGAGTTCGGCCGGGACGCCCTTGATGGATGCCGAGAGCACGACCATCGCGAAGCCCGTCTGCACCCAGATCAGCACGACGATCAGGAACAGGTTGTTCCACGGCTCGTTCAGCAGCCACTGCTGCGGCGTGCCGCCGAACCAGACCAGGATCTGGTTGAGCAGACCGATCTGCTTGAAGTCGCCGCCGCGGTACTCGTACATGAAGCGCCAGATGATGCCGGCGCCGACGAACGAGATCGCCATGGGCATGAACACCAGGACCTTGTAGATCTTCTCGCCTCTGGTCTTGTCGATGAACACCGCGTAGGCGAGACCGACCAGGGTCGAGACGAGCGGCACGAGCAGCACCCAGATGATCGAGTTGACGACCGAGGTGATGCCGTCGGACTGCGTGAAGATCCAGATGTAGTTGGTGAAGCCCACGAACTCCTTGCCGGTCGAGTTCCAGAACGAGGAGTACATGGTCTGGATCGACGGGAGGATCAGGCCGACGAGCAGCAGCAGCATGGCAGGGGCCATGAAGGCGACGAGCTGGATGAGGTACCCCGCGCCGTCGCGGGACCTGTAATCCAGGAAGAAGAACAGCGCCCCGACGAGGACTGCCACGCCCATGGCCCAGTAGTAGGACTGGAAGAACCACATCACGGCGAGCGGGATGAGCAGGCACATCGCAAGGCGGATGCCGGTGTACAGGGCTCCCTTGCGCGGAGCGACGTCCACGAGGAGCAGGATGACTGCCACGACCACCGCGAATGCGATGACGACGGCCACGGCCTGGAGGATCGGCGGTAGCGAGCCGATCCATTTGAAGAACAATTGCGCGGTCACGGATTCCCCTTCGAGACGCGGTGCGGAGAAGCGGGTCGGCGCGACGTTGCGCGACCCGCTGAAGTGGAGGAAGAAAGAGGGCCGCCCCGCGGGGCGGCCCTCTTCATTCGATCAGCTGGAGGGCCAGCCGGTCTGGATCTGAGTGAGCACGTCATCCGTCGACGCGCCGTTGACCCAGTCGACCATGCCCTTCCAGAAGGTGCCTGCACCCACCGCACCGGGCATCAGGTCACTGCCGTCGAAACGGAACGTGGTGTCCGGGTCCTGAAGGATCTTGATGGTCTCCTGCAGGATCGGGTCCTTCGCGTTCTCCGGGTCGAGGCCGTTGTTGGCGCTCGTCACGCCGCCGAGGCTGACGCGGCTGTTCGCCCACTCGGGGCTCGACAGATACTCGAGCACCTTCTGCGTGGCTTCCGAGTCGCTGAAGGCGCCGACGATCTCTCCACCACCGGTGACGGTCGTCTCATCGGCGGTCTTGCCCGGAAGCATGAACGCCCAGACGTCGCCGTCCTCGGCGATGTTCGTGCCCTCAGGGTAGAAGCCCGACAGGAACGACGCCTGGTGCGTCAGCGCGCATTCGCCGCTCGCGACCTTCGGGGCGACATCGCCGAAGGCGGTCGAGTTGATCGAGCGCACGTCGCCGAATCCGGCGTTGACGTAGCTCGGGTTCAGCAGGATCTCGCCGACGGAGTCGAACGCGCCCTTGATGGCCGGGTCGGTGAACGGCACGTCGCCGGCGACCCAGTTGTCGTAGACCTCGGTGCCCGAGGTGCGCAGCACGTAGTCCTCGATCCAGTCGGTGCCGGGCCAGCCCGTGGCGGTGCCGGATTCGAACCCGGCGCACCACGGCGCGGTGCCGGTCTTCGACTGGATGGTCGCGGTGAGCGTGTTCAGTTCGTCGAGCGTGGTCGGAACCTCGACGCCCCACTCCTTGAACTTCGCCGGCGAATACCAGATCCACCCCTTGACGTTCGCCATCAGGGGCGCGCCGTAGAAGGTGTCGCCGACGGTGCCGTACTTCACCCAGTCCTCGGTCCAGTACTCCTTGGCGTTCGCCTCGACGGCCGCGGGAGCAGGCTTCAGGTAGTCGCGGCTCGCGAAGTCGGCGAGCAGACCCGGCTGCGGGAAGATCGCGATGTCGGGCGGGTTGCCACCCTGTGCGCGGGTGCCGAGCTGCGTCTCGAAGTCCTGGCTGCCCTCGTACTTGATAGTGATGTCGTTCTCCTCGGCCCAGTCCTTCCAGGACTGCTGGAGGAGCTTGGCCTCGTCGTCGACGATCGTTCCGTAGATGGTGACGGTGTTCGAGTCGCCACCTCCGTCTCCGCCCCCTCCGCCGGGCGCGCCCGGTGCTCCACATCCGGCCAGCGCGACACCCGCGACCCCAAGGAATGCGAGCGGCACCAGCCGCCGTGAACGCTGTGACAGACCCATGTGGTTCCTCCTCTTCGAGTAACTGTCCCCATGTCTCGGCGCCCCTCAGCGACGCGATCGGGAACCGATTCCAGGCCAACCTACCCGCGGCCCCGCTCCCGGCACAATGCCTCAGTGTCACAAGTTCGCATCCTCTTTCCACTTCCGAAGGTCCTGGATGGGAGCGCTCCCGCACTGTTCACATGGAACCGGTTCCCTTCTGAACCCGCGCGCACTACGATGTCGATCGGCACAGTCGCCGAAGGTCGAGGAGGACCGGATGAGCACGATCGCGGACGTCGCGGCACGCGCCGGCGTGTCGAAGGCGACCGCGAGCCGCGCGCTCAGCGGCAACGGCTATGTCTCGGATGAGACGCGGCAGCGGGTGACGGATGCGGCGGCTGAGCTGCTCTACGTCGCGCACTCCTCTGCCACCAGCCTCGCCACCGGTCGCACGCAGACAGTCGGCGTGATCATGCCCGCCGTCGACCGCTGGTTCTTCGCCGAGCTCCTGGCCGGGATCCAGGAGGCGCTGTTCGACCTCGACTACGAGCTCGCGCTCTACGGCATCCGCGAGGGTACGACGACCAGGGAACGGCTCTTCGACACCGTGCTCCCCCGACGGCGATTCGACGGCATCATCGCCGTCGGCATCCAGCCGAGCGCTCACGAGCTGGAGCGCCTGCAGCAGTCGGAACGCCCGCTCGTGAGCGTCGGACCGTACAGCGAGGGGTCTAGCTCGGTCTCGATCGACGACGTGGCCGCCGCGCGCATCGCCACGGAGCATCTCATCGACCTCGGCCACGTCGACATCGCCTTCATCGGAGGCGGTGCGGATGCGACCGGTGTGAGCTTCGGCGACGCCCGCCGCGTCGAGGGCTACCTCGAAGCGCTGCGGGCGGCGGATCTGGCTGCATCCGCTCGTCTCATCGAGGCCGATCCGACCATGCCCGGCGGCTATGACGCCGCCGTGGAGCTGCTCGGAGATCGGCGATGCCGCCCCACCGCGATCGTGGGCGTGTGCGACGAGGCGGCGATCGGTGCGACCATCGCGGCGCGCCGACTGGGCATCTCGGTACCCGCCGAGCTCAGCGTCGTCGGCATCGACGACCACCAGCACGCCGCGATGTTCAGTCTTACGACGATCAGGCAGTCCCCGCGCGATCAGGGGCACGAAGCGGTAAGACTGCTGCAGGATCAGATCGCGAGACCGGATGCCGACGTCGAGCGGGTGCTGACGGCATCCGCTCTCGTGGTGCGCAACTCGACGTCCGCACCCCGCTCCTGAAACGCCCCTGCAACGCACGAAGGCCCCGGGTGACCCGGGGCCTTCGCAGAAGCGTGTGTGACGCAGTGATTACTTGAGGGTAACCGTCGCGCCAGCCTCCTCGAGAGCAGCCTTGGCCTTCTCGGCGGTCTCCTTGTTGGCGCCCTCCAGGACAGCCTTGGGAGCGCCGTCGACGACACCCTTGGCCTCGCCCAGGCCGAGCGAGGTGAGCTCGCGGACGACCTTGATGACCTGGATCTTCTTGTCGCCAGCAGCCTCGAGAACGACGTCGAACGAGTCCTTCTCCTCCTCGGCCTCGGCAGCGCCTGCGCCACCAGCGGCACCGGCGACGGCGACGGGGGCAGCAGCGGTGACCTCGAACTTCTCCTCGAACGCCTTCACGAAGTCGTTGAGCTCGATGAGGGTCAGGCCAGCGAACTGCTCGAGCAGCTCTTCGGTGGTGAGCTTCGCCATGATTTATCTCCTAGATAGATGGTTTGTGTAGAACGAGAACGCTGGTCGCTTACGCGGCCTCTGCGGTCTCCAGCTTTTCGCGAAGAGCATCGATGGTGGCGGCAGCCTTGCCCATCGTCGCCTTCATCATGCCCGCAGCCTTCGCCAGCAGAACCTCACGGCTCTCGAGCGCGGCGTACTTGTTGACCTCGTCGGCAGAGAGGGCGTTGCCCTCGAAGATGCCGGACTTGATCACGAGAAGCGGGTTGGCCTTGGCGAAGTCACGAAGAGCCTTGGCAGTGGCGACGAAGTCACCGTGCACGAACGCGACGGCCGACGGACCCTTGAGGTCGTCGTCCAGCGCGGTGATGCCTGCCTTGTTGGCGGCGATCTTGGTCAGCGTGTTCTTCACCACGGCGTACTCAGCGTCCTGACGGATGCTGTTGCGCAGCTCCTTGAGCTGGGCAACCGTCAGACCGCGGTACTCGGTCAGCAGAACGGCGGACGAGTTCTCGAATGACTTCGTGAGCTCGGCAACCGATGCATCCTTCTGCGCCATGGTCACTCCTTGGTGTGTACGAGGCGCCTCACGGAGGTGAAGCGCCGCCTCGACCGCGGGCAACAGAAAAGCTCCGGCGCAAGCGCACGGAGCTTTGGAAAGTTCGTGTCCTGCGCGGGCCCCTGCTGAGCAGAGCTTCGATCACCATGCACCTGCGCGCACGACGATGACCAGCGGTCTTCGGTTGCACCAACTCTACCCCACCCGCATCCTTCCCCCAAATCCG
>NZ_JYJB01000002.1 GCF_000956475.1 Microbacterium hydrocarbonoxydans | reverse complement strand
GTAAAAGTACATCGTGGATCGGGTCGCCCGATACGAGCGCCGTCGTGCGCGCGGGATGGACTCGGCGCTGGAGCACGAAGAACTTCACGAGCTGGTGGATACGTCGATGGGGGCGGGCGCTGGCGCGCCCGCTCGAACGGGCACCTGGCGGTGCCCTGGCGTCGCTGTCGCTCCGCTGCTGTGCTTGCGTGTTGCTTGCGCCTTGCTTGCTCGACGTGGCTGGGCGCGCGTGGTGCGATGTCGTCGAGGGGTCGCGTCGTGCTCGTGGCCGGGTTGGGCACGCGGCGCACTGGCGTGACCGCGCGTGCTGCCGGGCTCGTGCGCGTCGCTGTGCGGCTCGTCGCGGGGTTGGGTGGCTGGGAGTGCTCGGGAGCCCTGTTCGGCGCTCTACGGGCCTCCTGGCGCGGTTTTACGGGCGATTCCAGCTCTCAGCGTGGCCGGGTTGGGCATGGCTGGGGATGACGGGGGTCGCCTCCCGGCTCGTCGAGGCATGCCCACGTCGGCCGCGCCCGCCCCTCCCCCACCGGATGCCGCGCAGCTCCCGCCCGCGCGTGCATTTTTTCGTCCCTCTCCTCTGAGCCTCCGGCCCGACGCCGCGGCGCGCGCTCAGCCTCCGCATGCTGTCACAGAATTCGCAAGCACCTTGCTTGCAAGCTGATTGCAAGTCGCTGACGCTCGACGCGGCCCCGAGACTCCCTGCCCAGCCCGCAAAAGGTCCGCAATACCACGTTTGCAAGCATCCGGCAAGCACCTTGCTTGCAACCTGCCAGCACCGAGCCCGCGGCCGACGACAACCACCACGGCGCACGCCGACGACGGCCGCGAGGAGCTGCACGAGCAGCCCGCCGACGAGCTGGAGCCGAGCACTACTCCCCCACCGGCCACGAAACCACCGCCACAAGCCCGCCACCGCCCCCAGGACGCGACAAAACCCCCTCCCCGGCATCCGGGTAGCCAAACGACGGGAAAGACGCTCAGAACGCCCCACAGCCCCCCACACACGAAACCGGCCCCCAATGTCCACCATTCGGGGGACACGAGAGCCGGAAACGCGCGAAGCCGGGGCCGGGGTCAGGGGTCAGGACAGCAACGGAATCAAGACGCAGGCCAGTGCGGTGCCCGAGAGCACGCCACCGCCGAGGCCGAAAAAGGCCAGCTTCAGAGGCTCGTCGTCGAGGTAAGCCATGAAGGCCGCAGCGAGGCCGATAAGGCCAGCTCCGCCCATGACTACAAGCATCATCGGGTTCGCCGTTATGTAGGCGATGAACTCAGACATCATCGGTCTTTCCCTCCTCTGCGAACTGCTCGGATACTACGCACGGCCGCGGACACCGGGTTGAGTAGCCCGCGATACGTCGGCGGCTTCCGCCGCCTCTCGCTTGTGCCCTGCGATGTCGCCATAGGGCACCGTGGTCTTTCTCGGGGAGCCGTCCCAGTACCCGGAGCGCATGAGCACGCTGACGCTCTTGGGGTTCACGCGGGTGACCTCGCACCACTCCCGCATGTAGAGCACGCGGTCACCCTTGTGGATGGTTTCGGGCGAGTAGTCGCCTGCTTCCCCGGCCTCGATCTGTGACGCGCGGATGGCCTGCCAGAAGGTGACCTGATCCTCGGTTTCTGCGAGCAGCGCGGAGAGCCGGTCTCGGTAGTCACCCGTGGCGGGCGGGTAGGTCTCGACGAAGCCGCCTGCGAAGGTGTGGGAGTAGCCGTCGAGCTTGCGGCGGATGCCGCGGGCCTCGGTGGTCAGCCGCTCGATGCGGCGGGCAACGGTTCGGGGCGCATAGCGGCTGTTGGTGGTCTGCGCGGCGATGCGTGCTCGCTCGGCTGCGTTGTCGGCTGCTGCATCGGCTTCCACGCTCGCGCGGAATGCCGAGTCAGCACGACGGATCGCGGCGCGGTGCCGACCCTCGGAGTGGTGCCCGATCTTGACGGGCTCGCCCATCGGCGGCAGAGAGTCCAGGCGGCGGCGGAGGTTTGCGTCGGCTGCATCCGCGGCGAGCTGGCGACGCTCCGCCTTGTCGGTGAGGGCGGAGACGCGCTCGGTCTGGCGTTCGCGCTTGCCGTCCTCGACTTCGGCCGTGGTGCGGTGGGTCTCGTCGATCTCCAGTTCGACGCTGAATCCGGCGTCGCGGAGTGCGGCGGCGGTGCGGTCGATGATCCAGGTCTTCGGCAGGCGGTCGCGCGACTGGGGCACGTACCACGAGGCGATGGAGCGGCCCCAGCGCCAGCCTTGGCGCTTCAGGATGTCCGCGGTGCCGTCGCCGCGGGCGGTGCCGTCGATCAGTGTTCCGGCCTCGTGGGTGTGGGTAATCGAGAGCATCAGATGTCCTCCGGTCGGCGGTAGTCGTGGCTGCGCGGGCAGTCATGGGTGGTCTCGGCGCGGGTGCAGCGGTCGCCCTCTACGTGGAACGCCTGCCAGACGACGGCGGCGGTCGGCCAGGCTCCCGCGGCCTTGTGAGCGTCTTCCCAGCGGCTGACGGTCGCCCAGTCGGGTCGCTCGATCTGCGCGGCCGGGCATCCGAGATCGCTGGCGCGGTCGCTGATCCACTGGGCGATGCGCACGGGATCGGTGAGACGGCTCAGGCCGGAGTCCTCGAAGGTCTCGCCTCCAGCGGTCTCAATCCACCAGGTGGGGCGCGGGCCGGTGTGCTCGATCCCGGCGCGGTCGTGCGGGTCGTCCTCGTCGCCACGCGATCCGAGATCGACGACGAGGGCGTAGTGCCCGGAGTAGTTCGCGCCCATGTCGGCCCACAGCTCGACATCGAATGGCAGGAGTTCAGCGACCTGGCGCACGTGCTCGTTGGTGCGCTCGATCTCCAGCGAGTCGGCCGCGCGCTCGGCGCGAGCCTGGCTGACGAATCCGTTGTAGTGCAGCGCGTGAGCGAGGTTGTCGCCGCTGTGTGCCGTGGCGATCTCGTCGAGCAGTCGGGCGGATTCCTCGGGGTTGCCGCCCTTGCGGACGCGGAAGGCGATGAGCCGCGCGGCCTGTGTCGTCGTGTTCTTGGTCATGGCCCCATCGTGTCACATCTGCAAGCAACTTGCAAGCAACTTGCTTGCAAGAACTGGATGTGGGAACAAAGCGAGCCCCACGCTTCCAGATCGGAGGGGTGGGGCTCGCTCGGTCGCGGCGGTCAGGCCTTGGCGGGCTTGTGCTTCCGCATGGTCTTGCTGCTTCGGGAGGTCGTGCCCGCCCATCCGCCGCAGTGGGCGCAGTAGCCGCCGTTGCCGGACATGAAGCCCGTTCGCACCTGCCCGTCTTTCCAGTCGGTGGTGCCGGAGCCGGTGCAGTATTCGGCGGCTTTCCGCTCGGCCTCACGCTCGTAGAAGTCCGTCCAGGACAGCGGCGCGGAGGGGTAGCAGGTCGTGCAGAGCACGGCACCCTGAGCGGCGACGGCTTCCGCTTCGGTCTGGCCCGACAGCTCGGGGAGCCAGGCGAACGCGGTGAGCTTGCCGTTTCGGTTACAAGTCGAGCAGTGCATTGACGAGTGGATGTGCCCGCCCTGCACGAGGAAGAACCGCGACCACGGGCGGCGCGCGTACTCGGCGTGCAGCGGTGCCTCTTCGGCGGCGATCCCCGCGAGGGCGGCGGTCGCCTTGTCGAAGCTCTCCAGCAGGCGGCGGTGGTTGTAGCCGAACACCTGGTCATCCTCGACGCGAGCCCGGAAGGCTGCCAGGTCGGCATCCGTGAGCGGGATGCGCAGCCGTGCGGAGCTGGGGACGCGGTTGCCGAGGGCGCGGTAGATGTCGCGGCGGCTCCGCTCCAGCGCAGCGCGGGCGATGCCCTCACGCTGGTACAGCTCGGAGAGCAGGGTGTCGATCTCGGTTGGGGTCGCGGTCGCGGTGTCCATGTCGTCTTCCTCGGTAGCTCAGTGAGCCGCAGCAGCGCGGCGCTTCCAGTGGTGGAGGTTCTTCAGCTCGACGTGCTGACGGTAGGTCAGCGGGCCGAAGGGGTGACGGGCTACAGCGCGCTCGTAGCGCTCGATCATGCGGGCGGGGGAGAGGGCGGTGTCGTTCGTCATAGCTCCACCTTAGATCATCTGCAAGCAAGTTGCAAGCATCTTGCTTACAACTACCGCGGCCACCCTCCACGCCGGGAGTTGAGGTACATCACGACGGCGAACGGGGCGAGGATCATCGCCGCCAGCACCCCCGGCACGAACGAGGGCGGCAGGAGCGACAGGACGAAGAAGACGAGGGCGAGGTACGCCCCGGCGATCACCACGAGCAGCAGGCCGCGCAGCAGCGCACGGCGGAGCCGCCGCGCGGGGCGGCTCCGGTTGTCGAAGCTCTGCACGTCAGCGTCCTTCCGCGGTCATGTCCTGAGCAAAGGCTACGGGGCATCCCAGACGCGCCCCCTCGGGGTCGCGACGGAGCACCCAGAGCGCATGCAGCCGGTCGAAGTAGTCGGGGCGGCGGGCGCATCCCGCGGTGAACTCGTCGAAGGCCTCAGCCGTGGACTCGATGTCACCGCCTCGCGCGTCCGCCTCGGCCGTGTACTTGGCCGCGTAGCGGTAGGCGCGGCGCATGCTCCAGGTGAAATCCGGGTGAGTAGAGACGCGCTCGATCTCGCCATCGCTGAAGCGAACCTGCAAGCTCCGGCAGTCGTCGGCAACGCTCACGACGATGCAGCTGTAGTCCAAGACGCAGCCGGGCCGCATCGCGCCGACCGGCTCGCCGGGCGTGTATCGCTTGGTCATCGTTCTTCCTCTCGGTTGAGTTACCGGGTTACGCAACTGAGTTTAGTTCCTGGGTTGACAAGACCACAACTCAGGAACCAAACTGAGTTGCATGACCAATGTTCAGCACGATCACCACGAGCACGTGGTGTACTACGCCTACACGGCACAGCAGGCCGTCGCTGACGGGCTGTCTGTCGAGCCGTTCCCCGAGGTCACACGAGAAGCCGGATTCCGGCTCTCGGTGATCCTCACGACCGCCGCCTACGCCGATGTCGTCGAGTGGACGCGCGACGACATCGGGCAGGACGAGAGCGGGCGCTGGTGGGATGTCCTCATGGCCGCGCGCATAGCTGCGAAACGCGCGCTAGGGCACCCAGGAGCGCCGTTCTGGTTCGAGGTGTACCGAATCCCCAACAAGGCCCCAAACGGCGCTGAGAGCCGCGTGGAGCTTCCTATCGCCGCTCGGCTCCGTATCCGCGTCGAAGCATTCGACTGGGAGCTGACGCCATGCCTGGTCATCAGCCTTCCCGACGAGGAGGAATAGACCACCGATGCCCCAGCTCACCGCTGACGCAACCGAGGAACGAAACTCGGTTGCGTACCATGACCTCATGGCCAAGAACTCAGCCCCGCAGGATCGCAAGCGCTCCGACCTCACCGCACTCGCGGAGGAGTCGCGCACCTTCCCCGAGCGTCGCCGCGCCGCGGTGCTCCGTGCCCGTGAAGAGCCGGGCAAGCTCACCTGGCGCGAGATCGCCGCTCTGCTCGACATGACTGAAGCCGGGCTCCGAAAAGCGATGAACGCCGACTCCTCCGAGCTGTCGAACACCTAGCCATCATGACGACCACAGACCGACGCGCCGAAGCTTCGATGACCGCGACGCAACGCACCATGCGCACGAGTCCGGCAGGGCTCCATGAAGGCGTGGGCTGCGAAGCAGGCCACGGCAACCCCCGTGCGAAAGCCCGTGCGCGCGCGACGTGTGGTCACGTTAAGAACCCTTCCAGAGATGGTTACGTGAAAGAGCTACGTGAGAAAACTACTTGGGGCGGCTCAGATTCAGCCGATGACCTGGTATTAATCGAAGGCGCGCGTCACCAAATACCCCCGGCCGCGTCACCAAATACCCCCGGCCGCGTCACCAAATACCCCCGCTGCGCCGAGTTATCCACAGGACGGCCCTGGGGGTATTTGGTGACGCGGGGGCCAGTTATCCACAGGCCGAAGATTGCCAGCGACTTGCAAGCAGGTTGCACGCGGCAAGATTGCAGGTTGCAAGGGGCGCATTTCGCGCCTCTCCAAGGTGCCCGGAATGCGCGCAGATTTGTGCAAGGATCGGGCAAAGATTCGGCCCCACGGAGCTGTCACTCCTGGGGCCGGTGGAACGCTAAGAGGAGCGCTCGATGACGAAGATATCACTCGACCAGAAGCACCCGCTTGACCCGACCTGGCGCGAGCGGAAGCTACTCGACCTCCAGACCGAGCTAGAACTCAGTGGCGAGGAGCGAGGCGATATCGCCTACACGTCGCCGCTCTGGGCTCGCTTCAGCCTTCCGCACCGCAACCCTGGCGATGCCCCCCGTTGGGAAGCGCGCAACAACGGAGTCTCGCTCATCGTCCGCCCCGGCGAGAAGCTGACCGCTGACGGCTCGTGGGTGAGCGCGGGTTACCCCTTCGGCGTCATCCCTCGGATGGCGCTGACATACATGGCCACCGAAGCCGTGCGCACCCGTGAGCCCGTTATCCACCTGGGCGACTCGCAGCGCGAGTTCATGTCCAAGCTCGGGCTCTCCCACGGCTCAACCGACCGCCGCCGCATCCGCACGCAGATTGAAGCGCTCGCCGCGTGCGATATCCAGCTCAGTGAGCACGCGACGACCGATGACGGCTGGGGCTACCGCTTCCAGAAGCTCCCGATCACCAAGGGGCTACAGCTCTGGCTCAACGGCCGCGACGACGCCCCGGCGCTCTGGGGCTCTAGCGTCGTGCTCTCCGAGGAGTTCTTCGAGTCCATCGTCACCGCGGCGATGCCGGTTTACCTCGACGATCTCCGCGCCCTCGGCGGCTCGTCGCTCCGGCACGACATCTATGTGTGGCTCACCTATCGCCTCAACTCGCTTGAGAAGAGCACGCACGTGACCTGGGAGCAGCTTCACGCCCAGTTCGGATCGAGCTTCAAGCTCGTGAGGCAGTTCAAGCCCAAGTTCCTCGAAGCCCTGAGCGATGTCACGAAGGTCTACGCGACCGCGCGTGTGCGCGTCACCGACAACACGCTGATTCTCATGCCGTCGCCCCGGCACATCCCGCAGCGCTCCATCACGAGCTAACGCCCTCGCGGATGCTGGCCTGACATGCCGAGCACAGCGTCATCCCTTCCGGGAAGAAACCCGCGTCAAAGCGGGGATAGCAGAGCCCGGCATAGCCGATGACTTCGCCGCACAGCGACGACGTTTCTCGGAAGTAGTGCATCGGCTCGGAGAGATCGGGTCGGGTGATCGCCCACCCGTGCGGATGCCGGGCCGGTTGGCCATCCCCATGCCGCTGAAGCAGCTCCACGGTGTCATCAGGGGAGGCCACCGCGGCGAAACGGGGCAACGTCTTCCACGCGCGCAGGAATCGCCGGCCATGCTGCACCACCGTGGCATCCCCGACCGGGGGCGTGCGCAGCTCAATGGTGAACGTGTCCGACACACGGACGGACACGAGGTCATCCGGCTCAACGGCTGCAAGGGGAATTTGCACAGGGCCGCTACCTCTCTGTGCGCCCGGTCGGGTAGCCAGGCGGTCGCCCCATTCTACGGGGGAGAGGCCACGCGACTAAAGGGGATTCCTCTGCTATGGCCCGCGAGAATCGGCAAGCAAAATGCTTGCAAGTAGCTTGCAAGTTGGATAGGCTCGAAGGGTACAAGCAGAAGGAGGTTCGATGTACGGCGCAACCGAGACCGGCCGCACGACCGGCATCAGCTACGGATCGCGAATCCCGACGATCTGGGTTGACGTGAAGACCGGCCAGGGGGTCACTCAGGACGGCACGACTGTGACGCCGAAGATCGGGGATCGGCGCAAGGCTCCGAACCTCACCGATCTCCTCGACACAGCTGCGGGCTATGGCGCGCGCCGGATCATGCTGTGCGGCGAGAAGCCCGAGCCCGCTCCAGGCGTCCGGCACTGGCTCTTCGTGCAGACGCCCGGATGGAAGGCGACCGGCCACAAACGCAGCGCGCCGATGGTGGGCAGGTTCGAGCACATCCAGACCGGGCAGAAGGTGGACGTGCGTACCGCGGGGGAGTGGTTCCCCAAGGTCTCCGATCCCGACAGCGACGATGACACACCGCTCCCCCTGAAGCCCTGGCAGGCGCGGGAGGCGTGGAACGTCACCGAGGCGGTGATTCAGGGCATCCTCCCGAAGCAGTTCCTCCTCTACACGCCCTCTCGTACCGGCATGAGCATGTGGTGGCAGTCCCTCCGGCGTGACAGCCAGAAGCAGCTCATCATCCCGCCCGCCATCGACCGCGATATCGCGGCAGACCTTCACCGCACGAGCGGACAGCATCACGTCGAGCACCTGGTGGCCGGAGAGTACGCCTCACAGCACCCCGACTTCGTGCCGCTCATTGACCCCGCGAAGACGCCCAAGATCGACACCTTCAGCTATGTCGATGGCCGGTTCATGTACGCCGCGCTTGGCCGTGAGCTGGGGATCGGCCCCGGCGTCCGGCTCAACCGCGCCGCCGCCTACGACCTCATGACCACCGATCCCTTTGCCCGCGCCTGGTACGAGGTTCGCTTCACCGTCCCCGAGGGGTGGCGGCACATCGGCATCCTGGGCGTGCAGCACGAGAACCCCGCCGATGGATGGTTCTACCCGAACCGGCCCGGAGCGCGACACACCACGTGGGCGGATGCCTCCGAGGTCGCGGTGGCCCTCAACGCGGGCTGGCTCATCGAGCCGCTGCAAGCAATTCGCTGGCAAAAGGACAAGCCGCTCGACACCTTCATGAGCCGCCTGAACAAGGCCCGCGATGCGGTCGAGAAGAACCAAGAGCTGCCGTGGATGCTGCGCAAGGCCGTCTCGTCGGCGCTGCGGCAGATTCTCATTCAGACGGTCGGCTCCTTCGCCTCGCGCGGCACGACGAAGACGATCCTCGTCGAATCCGCGCTCGACATCCCGGCCGAGTACCAGGGGCGCGCTACCCGTCACGGCAAGTTCTTCACCTACGAAGCGCCGGGAGATCGGTGGGAGTCGCAGAACTACCGGCCCGAACTGGCCGTGCAGGTCTGGGGGCGCGGCCGTGCTCGCCTCCTCTCCGCGCCCACCGCGCAGGGGACGCCCGCGGGCGGCGCGCTGCGCCTTCCCGGCGAATCCCTCATCGGGGTCAACGGCGATGCCGTCTACAGCACCGTTGTGCCCGAATGGTCGCTGCCTGTGACGCGGGGCGGTGGCGACGACGGGAACACCGGACGGCTGCGCATCAAGGGCGCGCTGCGCGGATCGTTCAAGACCCCCACGACCCGCGAGGCCCGCGACCGCCTCCGCGACCGCGCCGAGAAGGCCGGGCCGCGCGGGGCACTCACCGAGGAAGGGGCCGAGTGATGGCCGAAGACAAGCGCTCTGCCCGCGAGCTGATCCAAGAGCTGCGCGGCCGTGGCGTCTCCACTACCGAGATCGCCCGAGAGCTGCGCCGCGATCCCAAGATGGTGCGCAAGGTGCTCAACGGCGAGACGAGCGGTGCTCTCTACACGACCACGCTGCGCGAGCTGGCGACCACCGGCCGCGCGACGACCATCCCGCCCCGCCGACGCGGCCGTGACGGCAACCTCGTGCCCGTCCGCACGAAGGCGGGCTCTGAGACGAAGACCACCGTTCCCGAGGACACGGGAGGCCGCTACACACCCGAGAAGCAGGGTGGACGGCTCCAGACCACGACGACCTACATGGGCGGCGGTGGCCGTCAGCACGAACTCAAGCTGCCGAAGGGCAAGACGGCGAAGGGCCGCACCACGGCCGAATCCGAGCTGCTGCGTCTCACCCGCGCCGCTGCGCGCGGGCAGTCCAAGGACACGCAGAAGCGCATTCGGCTCCAGCTCACCTACGCCAACGGCCGCGTCATGGAAGTCAACGACTACAACGCCTCCTCGCTCCTCAACCGCTTCAATCAGCTCGGCGGCGGGAACCCGCTGCACTGGCTCGCGTCCCAGGCTGCGGAGCGCTACGCCAACCTCGATGTCTCGAAGGTGCCGATCACGGGCGTCACCATGACGGTCTACGACTCCCAGCGCACCGACAAGTCGAGTCGCGCCTACAAGCCACGAAACTCCGAAGACCGCTAGACCTTGCAAGCAACTTGCAATAAAGTAGCAATCAACTAGAAAGGGTTGAATCCATGACTGAGCACCTGAAGGCGCTCCTCGCAGAGCGCAGTGAGCCCGTCAGGCTCACCGTTGGCAACCTCAAAGGGGGAACCGGCAAGAGCACCACGGCCGTTGAGATCGCGCTGACGCTGGCGCGCTTCAGCGATCTCCCGGTGATGCTCGTCGATGCCGACAGCATCAACGGAACGACCTTCGAGTGGAGCGAGCTGGCCGGGGAAGAGTGGCCGTCCGAGATCAACGTGCACTACTGGCCGTCGATCAACCTCGCCAAGCGCGTGCGCGACTCGGGGCACACCGGCCACCTGGTGATCGACACCGGCCCCGGTGACGCCGGGATTCTCCGTCAGGCGCTCTCGGTCACCGACTACCTCGTGACCCCCATCACGGCATCCCCGGCCGAGGCCGTGCGCATCAAGCCCACTCTCGAAGCTGCGGCCGAGATCGGCGTCAGCCACCCCCTCGAACTCAGCGTTCTCTTCACCCGCGTGAAGCCCAACACCGTGAGCCTCCGAGAGGCCAAGGAAGCCATCGCGAATGTCGGTCTCGACGTGCTCCCCACCGATGTGCCGTTCGTCCTGCTCTACAGCCAGGCCTTCGGCACCGTTCCCGACGACCTCGGGGTGTTCCCCCAAGTCCTGACAGAAATCCTCGAAGGAGGCGACGACGAATGACCGACAAGAAGGCTCCGGCCAAGACGCCCGCTAAGCCCACCCGGCCGCGGAGGAAGACGCCCGACTGGGGCGCTCTCGCATCCAAGAGCGAGAGCGCGCCCAGGGAAGAGATCGAGCGTGAGGAGGCCGCTCCCGCGGCGGCTCCAACCGCTCCCAAGGCCGACGCTGCCCCGGCCGTGAAGGTGACCCCCTCGGGCAAGGTCATTCCGATCACCAAGGCGCAGACGTTCCGCCTCCCGCCCGACGCGCTCCAGATCATCGCGGAGGAGAAGGCCGAGGAAGCTGCGCTGGGAAAGAGGCTCACGAACGACGCCGCCGTGGCGGAGGCGCTGCGCATGTGGGGCAAGGCCCGCCGTCAGGCTCGCCAGCGCAACAAGGACTAAGCCGCACGCATACGACGAGGGCCGATCCCGTTTCTGGGATCGGCCCTCGTCGTTTGCGTGCGGGGGTCAGGCCTTCGGCTTGTCGGAGGACATCAGCCAGACGACGAGTCCCACAGTGAAGAGCTGCCCGACGAGGAACGCGAGATAGACGCTCCATCCGAGAACCATACCCATGTTCATGAAGAGGCCGGTCACCAGGCCGGTCGCCAGCACCGGGAGCGTGCGGGCGACGGAGCGGCGCGCGCGGATCTTGCGAGTGAGGTCGAGGAGGCCATAGATCACGAGAGCGGTGGACACGTAGGCGGCGAAGTACGCCCCGAACGGGTTGCCGGTGAGCGATGCAGAGACGACGATGACGACGAGTGCGGCGAGCACTGCATAGAGGGTCGCGGTCGGCGTCCAGCGCAGTCGAGCGCGCGGAGCGGGTGCAGTAGCAGCCTTGGACATCAGTGCTCTCCAGCCTGCCCGGCACGTGCGGCCAGGCTCTCGCGGAACTGCTCCAGCAGCTCCTCTTCAGTGACGCCCTTCAGCGCTTGACGGTGCTCCAGGAGAACCGTCATCGCGACGCGGACGAGCGTGTTGATAGTGAGCCGCCGACGCTCGGCCGAGGGCACTGAGGACTTCTCGCGCTTCAGTCGATTCACGACCTGCGTGCCCTGGTCGTACTGCCTCACGTACATCTGACCCTCGAATCGCTGGGTCGGTTGATCGACCATCTTGCGGGGGCCGGGGCGCTTCGCGCGGGGCTTCGTCGGCGGTGCTTCCTGGTGCGAATCGGAGGTTTCCGCGGGGGTCTCGTGGTGCTCGTGGTGCTCGTGATTCTGGCCTTCGTGCCAGGGGGTCTCGGGGTGGTCGTAGTCGCTCAACGTGCCCTCCATCGCGGGATCAAACAGGGTGGTGAATCAGTGTCCCGATTCTAACAGATTACGTTCAACATAGGCAGGTGAAGCGGCGCACGTAATCTGTTCCATGCGAGGCGGTGGGGATGATGGGGCGTACCCGCGTGGAGGCGCGAAGGTGAAGAACGGATTACGTTATCTCAGAGCCATCCGCGGGGGTATGCCTGGGCTGCCGGAAGTGAGCTTCAGGGACTCTCGAAACGATGAAGCCGCCGAACGTGCTCTGTTAGGAGCAGCCGGGAGTCGATAGCGTCGATCTCCCCTCCGGCTGGCAGGGTGAGCACGCCCAGGGAATTAACGTAATCCGGTTGCGGAGTGTTCCTCGCATCGACCTCGCACGGTCGAGTGGTTACAACGTAACCTGTTCTTTGCCCCGGCAGGACCGGAGAGGCAGGAGAAGCGGCGAGCTAACGTAATCTGTTTGCAAAATGGCGTTTCCTCGGACGGTTTGCGCCAACAGATTACGTGACCAAAGAACGGGCAGGGTGACCAACGGGCGCGCCCGCGAGCCCACGTAATACGTGAGTCCGAGAGGGGCGATGACCGATGCGCAGCATGCACGGGTTACGTTGCTTCGGTGCCAGCTTGTCTATGCACGGGTTACGTTGTGAGACTGTTGGCGGTCAGGCCCATCGCCCGGATCGCTGAAGCGAGAGCGAATCGCACGTAATACGTTTCCTGAAGATCGCCAAAAATCGCACGTAATCTGTTAGGATTTGGGTATCTGTCCGGCGGTTTGAACCCTCGGGACGGGGTTGGATCGCTTAGGCCGCTACAGCCGCTGAAGCAGCGCAGCCTAAGCGTACCAGGCCTGTCAAGGGGGTGGGAGGGTCAAAATGCAGCAATCTGCAAGCAACAAGCAATCGACTGACAAGCGTTCAGCCAGCGACATGCTGAGGATCACGGGTGTGGTTCTCCTAGTCGTCGCGCTGGTACTCGGGGGAGCGGCCTATCAGTTCGCGTTCACTGCTGGCATTCCGCTTGCGATCTGCTTCGGCATCGTGGGTGTCGCGGTGGTCGTCCTGTCTGTCTTCGTCGCTCGAAGGGCCGAGCAGCGCGAGCGATTCGCGGCCTTCCTCGCGAGTGAGCTTGGCGCGGACTGGGATTCGTCCAAGCTGAAGGCTCGGAAGTACAAAGATGGCGTGCCCCTGGATGTCGATTTCGAGTACCAGAAGCGCCAGCCCGACCATGACCCCGAGTGGCGTCGCCAACTCACCGAAGCGGTGCGTCGTCGGATGCACGTCGATGAGATCAAGGCGACGTGGAAGGCGCGGAAGCCGCGCGTTCGCATGGTCGGTCTCATGACGATCATCAGCGAGATCGACAAGGCGCGTCAGGTCGCAATCGACCGCATCCGTCTCGTTCTTCAGCCGCTCTTCCGCAACGTCGAGCTTGCCGTCGATGTGCCGAGCTGGCAGAGCGAAGACAGCCTGCATCCGAACCGCATTGAACTCGCCTACGGCGTGACCACCGTGGACGGCTCCGACCTGTGGGTGCGTCGTGTGGAGGCGACTGCCGGACTGAAGCTCGGAGGCCGTTGGCGCGCTCAGTTTGACCCGACCAAGGATCGCGGATTCCTGGAGCCCCGCCCGGTGCTTCCGACCAACCTTCCGCACCCAGGCGTGAAGCTCTACGACGGCTCCGACCCGAGCCTTCCGAAGCCCTCTCCGAAAGCACCCTGCCTGTACTACGGTCACGACGAGAACGGGAAGCCTCGCGGGTGGGTGATCGGCAAGAAAAGCACCATGCCGCACATGCTCATCATCGGCCCCACGGGTGGCGGTAAGACGACCGTGCTCCGGTCGCTCATCCTTGGCGCTGTCGCTCAGGGCATCCCCGTCTTCGCCGCCGATCCGAAGATGATCGAGCTGACGCCGTTCTACGGATTCCCCGGCTGCTACATCGCGTCCACCCCAGACGAGATCGCCACGATGATCGAGGCGATGGAGGCGCTCATGATGGAGCGCTATCGAGCCATCAAGGCCAATCCGCACATCGCGGACACTCTCTCGCCCGTCCTGTTCATCCTGGACGAGCTGCTGATCGCTCGGCAGGTGCTGAAGCGCCTCCACGCTCAGCGGAAGCTCCGGGGCACGCCTCGGTGGTTCGAGGACATCCAGGCGCTTGCAGCGCTCGCGCGCTCGGCACAGATCAACGTCGTCATCGGCGTGCAGCGCCCGGACGCCTCGCTCTTCGACGACGGTTCGCGAGACAACTTCCGCCAGCGCCTCGCGCTCATGCGCGTCAGCCCCCAGGGCTCCGAAATGCTCTGGGGGCCGGGTCAGCGTTTCGTCGGTGTTGATCTCCCGATGGTGCAGGGGCGTGCGATGGCGTCGCCGGACGGAGACACCCCTATCGAAATGCAGACATTCTGGGTGGCCGACCCGATCACAGCGTCCGGGCAGGATCGCGAAACCATCGAGGCCTTCCGAGAGCTGGGGCAGCGCAACTTCGCGGACTACAAGCCGCCCGTGGACGTGTCGCCGTTCCTGAACGACATGCCGGACATCGACCCTGCGAGCCTGCCGACCGGGGGCGACGACATCGACCTCGGCACGGCCGACGACATCCAGGACGCGCAGTCCAGCCTCGCCAATCTCGATACCCAGGACGTGAAGGCCGAGCAGATCGCGGCCGGGGATCAGATCATGCTCGACGAGGACGAGACCGAGCCGGTCGAGGTCGTCGATGTCGAGGAAGACGAGTTCGACGAGGACGCGGTGCGCCTCACGGTGCGCACGGCGAGCGGCGAAGAGTACCGCTCGCTCGGCCGCGATCACTACGTTTCCCGAGTGCTCTTCCCGGACGCCGCGTGAGAGCGCGTCAGAGGGCGTCAGCCAGCCCCGTTAGCATCGGATCAGCCAATTACGGAGGGGGGTTTCCGTCAGGGGGTGCCGAGAATGTGTTCGGAGAACGATCTGAGCGCACGTTCGATCTCGGCGCGATCCGCGGCCCAGTAGATGACCGGGCCGCTTCCACGGGGGTGCGTCGTGTGACGCTCGGACAGCAGTCCGTCAGCGGTGAGCGTCGTCAGGTGGCGTTGCAGCCCCGACCGGCTTATCCCCAGCTCGGCCATCAGATCAGCGGCCGTCAGCTCGCCCCTCTCCAGCACCAGGCGCAGCACTTCAACGCGGGCGCGGGTAACTCCCAGAGCGCGGGTGATTCGCTCGGCCTCTGGGTCGGGAAGGGGCGGGGTCATCTCGTTCATCGTAGTGAAAGCTATTTGCTCATTATGCGTAAATAGCCTAGATTAGACCACAGGAAATCCATCCAGAGGAGAACCCATGAGCAACATCTTCGCCAGCGGCATCGTCCCGATGGTCGGCTTCGACGGCAGCGCCGTCGGCAACTGGCTTGCCGACAACATCGTGTTCGTCATGGTCGTCATCGTGGCCATCGTCATCCTGACCTTCGCCATCACCAAGAAGCCCCGTGACGCGGGTATCGCCTTCGCCATCTGCCTCCTCGCGTTCCTGCTCCTCGCAATCGGCGCGTACTGGCGAGAGCTGGGGGAGTGGATTCGCATTACGTTCCTCGGCGGGGCGTGACCGCACGTGTACGTCTACACGGATGACGACCTGACGCGGATCAACCGCGACTATCTCGGCCCGAAGGGCAAGCGTCTTCCGTGGGTTGCGACCTACCGCGCCTACGGCGTCTCCATCGCGGTTCTCGTCGGCATGTTCGGCCTCTTCATGGCCCTCAACGTGCCGCTGAGCCAGTGGACGGCTCTGCTGTATGCGTTCCTCTCGGTGCTCGTCATCACCTGGATCGTCCGCCGCATGAAGCGCGACGTGTCCATCTGGGCGATGGCGAGGGCGGGCTATCAGGAAGTGACGGTGCCCCGAGCGGCACGGCCCGCTCCCAAGAGGCACACCATCGCCGCCAGCGTGCAGCGCTGGGACTACAACGCACAGCCCGCCCCCCGTTGGTGGGAGCGGCGTTCGCACTCGACCAAGAAGACATCCGTCACGGCTGGCTCACGTCAGCCCGCACCAACCCACCCCGGTGGTCGGCGCGCTGCTCGTCGCCGCGCCGACCACTAGGGCAGACAGAGGAGAGAGCATGCCTGAGCAGGACAGCAGCGCCCGGTGGATCGCCGCCATGCAGGCGGGCGACCTGGAAGCGCAGAAGGTCATCGCAGGCGGTACGCCCAGCGACACCGACAGCGACATTCTGGGGAAAGCCGCGACGCGCGCCGCTCGTGCAGCCGGGAAGCTCTCTAAGACCGAGCGGGAGAACCGCAAGCGCGAGCGTCAGGCGGCTCGTGAGCTGGAGGCGCAGAAGAAGCCCCGCCATGACAAGCCCCGGATCGAGGCCGAAGACAAGCTGAAGCTGAAGGCCACCATCGGGCACGTCACCTTCGACGACACCGAGGTCTGGGCCTGGTACGTCGTCGCCGGTCTCTCCCACGGCTTCAGCCCCGTGGAGGAGATCGAACAGGCGATCACGGCCGATGCGAAGGCCTACGCCTCGCTCGTCGGCCGTCGTCTGCGGATTCGCTCGACCACACGGCCCTACAGCGTCCGGCAGTGGGCGAAAGACACCTACGACGATGCCCGCGCCAGCGGAGCGCCTGTAGATGCGTTCGGCCGCGTGTACCTCCCGGAGAGCCAGCGCCACATGCAGCAGCGGAGCTTCAGCGAGAAGTGGGTCATGCTCGGCGTCCGCATTTCGACGTTCCGCAAGTTCGGCCGCGATCCGCTCCGCGAGCTGGCTGCGCTTCGCGAGACCGTCGAGGACATCGGGCACGCGCTCATCAACTCCTCGCTCATGGCAACCCCGGCCACCACCGAGGACATGGAATGGCTGCTGCGCCGCTCTATCGCTCTGGGCGTGCCGATGCCCCGCGTCGGTGTGACCGCCGACTATGAGCGCGATGACATCGCGGAGCTGACCGCCTCCGCCGACTGGACGGCCGAGCCGCTGACCAAGCACCTTACGGTGACCGCCTCCGTCCCCGACGCGAAGGACAGGATCAAGATGGAGGTTGCCGTGCTCGCGCTCGGACGCCTCAGCGACCAGGCCATTCCCCAGGAGACGCAGACCGGTTGGATGCAGCGCACCGACCGGCTCGGTTTCCCCGTGGAGTGGGTCGCCACCATCGACGTAATCCCCGAGCAGAAGACTCAGAGCTGGATTCGCGGACGCATGGACATCATCCGCGACCAGATGAAGCACTACGTGGATGAGCACCAGATCGCGCCCCCCGCATCGCTCAACCGGCACATGGCCATCGCCACCGACATTCAGACACAGCTCGACTCCGATCACCAGGGCACGGCTATCCGCACGGTCGGGTGGTATCGGGTCGCTGTCTCGGCCCCCGACGAGACTCTGCTGAAGGAACGGGTGGCCAAGCTCCGCGCCGTCTACGGCTCGCGCGCAGAGCTAGTTGAGGTTCCGAACCAGTACCACACCGCCCGCGAGTTCATCCCCAACGAGCCCGTCGCAACCGGCGCACACAAGCGCCGCATGTCCGTCACGACGCTCGCCGCCGCCATCCCCCAGGGCACCGCTGAGGTCGGAGACCGCTGCGGTGTGACTCTCGGCTACACGGCCGGTTCCGCGATGCGTGCTGTGGCCTGGAACACCCACTGGGACATGGAGCTGCGCGACCGTTCGGGCCTCCTCCTCATCGCGGGAGGGCTCGGCTCCGGGAAGACGAACCTCATGGGCTGGATCATCGTCCAGTCGGCTCTCTCCGGCGTGCAGTGGAGCGTGCTCGACCCGTCCGACCGCCTCGGCCGTCTCTGCGACCTTCCCGAGCTGAAGGAGCACGCCCGCTACATCAACCTCATGAAGGGCCGCGCCGGAGAACTGAGCCCCTACCGCGTGGTAGCGGAGCCCCGTCGTGAGCACTTCGAGACCGAGGAGGAATGGCTGCGCGAGGTCAGCGACGCGCAGGGCACCCGCCTGTCGCTCATGAAGGACATCCTCAACAGCTTCCTCGACAAAGACCTCCGCGACGGCAACACCGCGACGCTCCTCACTCGCGCGCTCGCGGACGTGCCGCCCCTGCGGGAGTCCTCGCCCACAGATGTTCTCGACGTGCTCGACCGGATCGCTGAGCAGCAGGCGCACACCGACCTGAGTGAGGGCCACCGGGTGCGGGCACGCGATCTCTCCATCGAGTACCGCCGCCTCGCGACGACGCCCATCGGAAAGCTGATCTTCCCCCCGGCAGGATCGCCGCCGCTCGACGACGCGGACGACGACAAGCTGCTGAACGTCTACACCCTCAACGGCATGGCCATCCCCTCGGCCAAGAGCATCGCGTCCGGAAACATCGACGAGCGCTCCCGCCTCAGCATGTCGATCATGACCCTCGCGGCATGGCTCGTGCAGAGCCGCATCTACCTCGGCAACCCGCACCGTCGCAAGGGTCTCGGGATCGACGAGGGAAAGACCATCACCACCATCGACGCGGGCAAGAACCTCATCACCAAGACCGCGACCGACTCCCGTAAGTTCAACCTCCGCGCCATCCTCTGCTCCCAGAACGTGACGCACTTCGACGTGGACTCCGACAGCGAAGACTCTCTGAGCAACCTCGTCGGAGCAGCCATGATCGGCCACACCGAAGGCGACAACGAGGCGCGGGCCGCTCTGAAGGTGCTGGGGGCTCCGGTCGGTCAGGGTTACGAAGCCATCCTGAAGACGCTGCGCCCCCAGTCGAAGCGTCGGGAGGAGATCAAGCACGATCTCGACGGCAATCTCTCGATGCGCACCACGAAGGACAACAAGCCCCGGCACTTCATCTTCAGCGACGGGCGCAACACCGAGCGCATCGTCATCGACATGGACTCGATGCCGCACGTCAAGGAAGCCCTGAACTCGCGCCCGAAGTCCTATGCCGAAGCGGGAGCGCCGACCGGCTCCACCCCTGACGGGCAGGCGGGGGAGGCGGCAGCATGAACACCATCCCCGCCCGCCGCCTCCTGTCGGCTGCTGGCATCGTCGCGCTGCTCGCCGCGATCCTGTTCGTCTTCGCGCCCATGAGCTCGGCGGCAGCCGAGTGCAAGCCTCCCGGCATTCCCGACTACGCCGGATCAGGCGTCAACGGAGCCATCGACCCGAAAATCGAAGAGCCCAGCGGCGGCAACTACTACGGCCTGTACAGCTGGGGCGGTCTGCGCTGGAACACCTGCGATATCCAGCCCTTCGGCTCCGTGGCCCCCGACGTGCTCGCGGAGCTGGACACCTGGGCGGGTAACGGACTCCTCGGCGCAGGAACGGGCATCGCCGCCATCATGACGGCGATGCACAAGTGGTCGGCAGACCCCGGCGCGCTGCTGAAGCCCATCGACGACAAGATTGTGCAGCTCAGCGAAATCTCCACCGAGATTTTCTTCGGACAGTGGGCGTTCGCGCTCATCGTCTTCGCCGCCATCGGCGTCCTCGTCGCCGCCATCACCCGGAACGTGCGAACCACGATGATGACGCTCGTCTCGGTGCTGGCGGCATGCGCGTTCGTCGCGGTCGTCTCCTCCGCGCCCCTGACCATCGCCCAGTCCACGGATGGCGTCGCATCGTCAATCGTCTCCGCGGCCGACGCGAAGGCGCTCGAATACGCGGGCATCCCGGACTCCGCTCCCGAAGGCGGCGGCGTCTACGCCAACACCGAAGAATCCACCGGGGCGATCCTGCGTGACGCGATGCTTCAGCCGATGTGGCGCATGGGCATGACGGGCGTCCAGAGCGCCGCCGACCCCACCGAGGCCATCTTCAAGGCCTCCACGGCATCGTGGGAGGAAGTCGAGAACGGGTACAAGCCGGAGGAGAAGCGCGACGCCTACAACGAGGCTGTCGAAGCGGTGAAGAACGATCCCGCGATCTCGAACCAGTACCAGACCATCAAGGGACAGAGCTACAACCGCACCGGCGCGGGCTTCCTCGGCGCGTTCATGACCCTCGTCGTCGCTCTCATCCGCGTTCCCGCTGAAGCGCTCATGTTCCTCGGCATGCTCGTCATCCGATTCATCCCACTGATTGGGCCGATCTTCGCCGCCCTCGCCATCCCCGAGCAGACCCGGCCCGCGGCCACGGCGGCGCTGAAGATCGTCGCCGCCGCGATCTTCAACGTCGTGGTGTTCGGCGTCATCGCATCGGTGCACACCGCGATCACCGCGATTCTCTACGTGAACGCCGCAAACCTGTTCGTCAACACGATCATCAGCGTCCTCGTCACCTACCTCCTCCTGAAGCTCTCCAAGCCCTACCGATCCGTCACCAGGCTCGCCACAGGCAAGGCCGTAGCAACCGAGCTGGAGCGGGCACCGGATGGGCCGGGCAACGCCATCAAGGGCGTCATCGGCATGGCCACCGGAACCGTCATGGGCAACATCGTCTCCGGCCGCGGGGACTCCGACCGGAAGACCAAGCGCGAGCTGAAAAAAGACGCTGCACTCGAACGCATCGACCGGGGACACCCCGGCCCCGATGTCGTCAACAAGGGCTGGAGGGAAGCCCCCGCGATCCATCCCGGATGGTCGAACGCGCCGGGCGGCAGCGGAGCTGGGCTCGCGGACGGAGACGGCCCGTTCTACCAGCCGGAGCGCGACACCACCATGCGCTTTGAGGACGGACTGACCACGGCCGACCTGGAAGCTCCGCACGTGACCGCCACCATGCCCGATCTCCTCATCGAGCCGGAATGGGACAACGGCCGTCTCGCGACCAACATCTTCGTGCCCGACGCGGAGACGAATGTCGTCATCCCCGAGCACCAGGTGAACATCCGTGCCGAGGAGCCTGTCGTGACCATCAGTGACGACGGTGCCAACTACTTCCGAGTGGAGCAGTGATGCAGGCTTTCTTCGTCGAGCTGGGTTACTTCCTCGCAACCGTATGGTCGAACGTGTGGCGCTGGGCGCTGCGGAAGCGCCGTAACCTCGCGCTCACGGTCGGCGTCATCATCGTGCTCTTCGTCGTCGTCGCCACGATCATGCAGGGTGCCTCCTCCCGCCCCACGGCGCGGCCGACCGCGACGCCCACACCGACACCGACCGAGGTCTACACCGAAGTCACCGCCCGTCCCGTCGCAGGCGGCGAAGGGACAGGGACAGCCACGCCGACGCCTGAACCGACCGAGACGGCCCCCGCCGACGAAGCCGAGAAGGCCGCGCGGCAGTGGGCGACCGACTACCTCGAACGCCCCTCCGCGGAAGACACGAGCTGGAAGACCGAGCTGGAGGCCTACACCATCCCCAGCGTCGTCGCTCAGCTCGACGGGCAGGCCTTCCGCCCCGAGGGCATCCTCTACGGCAAGGCTCCGACGACGGTCACCGATGTCACGATCTCCGCGCCGCCCCAGGACGCCGAGACAAGCACGCCCGTGCGCTGGAGCCGGTCACTCGCCGCCACGGTTCAGGCTCAGGACGGCTCCACCACCAAGGTCACATTCGGCATTGTGCTCATGCAGAGCGACAAGGGCTGGATGGTGACTTCCGTCGAAGAGATCAGCGTGGAGGAGGAAGGCTAATGCTCCGGCTGCTCTCCCTGAAGGCGCGGCTCATCATCATGGCCGTCGCCGCGGTGCTCGTGATCCTCGTGGTGGCCATCGTCGCCGTGGCGTTCGTCATCATCGGATCGCAGTCGGCATCCGCGGCCCCCTGCAACCCGGTCAACCCTGGAGTCCCCGCACCGAGTGGCCAGCGGGAAGAGCAGCTCGCCAACGCGAAGATCATCGACCAGACCGCCGCCAAGCTCGGCCTGTCCGGGCAGGCCTCGCGGGTCGCGATCATCGCGGCGATGGGGGAAAGCTCGCTCATCAACATCGACTATGACGATGATGCGACCAACCCGGACGGCTCTACGGCTGACGGCGGGGGACTCTTCCAGCAGCAGCCGAGCCAGGGATGGGGCACCTGGGAGCAGATCATGGACCCCGAGTACGCGACGACGAGTTTTCTCATCGGCGCGAAGCACGACCGGACAGGCGGGCTCGTCTCCGTCGACGGCTGGGAGAGCATGGAGCCCACGCTGGCGATCCACGCCGTGCAGATCAACGCCGACGCTCAGCACTACGCCCGCTACTACGCGCAGGCTGACGAGATCATCGCTGCTGCGGGGATCGACGTCAGCCGTCCGGGATCGGGCGGCGGCACCGACCAGCCCGGAGGAAGTGGCTGCAACGTCACTCCCGTGGGGCAGGCGGCATACCCTCTCGACACCCCATACAACAAGACCTCCGACTACGGCCCCCGCGAGATCAACGTGCCCGGCGCATCGACCTGGCACCCCGCCGACGACTACCAGAACTGGCCCGCCTGCGGGAAGCCGTTCTACGCGATGCTCCCCGGCACCGTCACCCTCTCTGACAGGCTGTGGCTCTCCGTCACGTCGCCCGAGGGATACGTGATCTCCTACCTGCACTCGTACAAGTCCGAGCGGGCCGTCAACGTCGGGGACACCGTGGAAGCTGGGCAGCAGCTCGGGCTCGTCGGCAACGAAGGCCCGAGCGGCGGATGCCATGTCGATGTGCGGATCAACGTGGCACAGAACACCAACCCCAGCGTCGCCCAGCTTCCCCGCGGCGACGCCTCCGCGGGCGCAGGGAACTACGTCAACCCCGTCGAGTTCTTCGCCCTGTTCAACCTCGATGTCTGCCCGCAAGAGTGGTGCCGAGACTTCAGCAAAGAGTGACCCCGGATGGAGCCCCCCATGAAGAAAATCCTCACCACCACAACCGCCCTGGTGCTGTCCCTCGCGCTCATGACGGGCTGCGCGCCGACCTCTCGCCCCGACCCGACCCCGACCCCGACCGAAGAGCCGGTGCCGACCGAACCGACCCTGCGGGTGCCAGAAACGACCACCGGCACGAACGTGTCGCTTCAGGTCAGCGGCGGCAACCTCCCCCAGGGCACCAAGGCCACCATCTACCGATTCGATGGGCGCTGGGACGGTGAGAAGCCGACCTGCGACGACCCCAACGCCGAGACCCGCACCGTCGTGCTCAACGGCGATGGCGGGTGGCAGCCGGTCAACTTCACCGTGATCCCCGGCGTCGAGCACTGGGTGCTCGTCGCGGGGGAGTACACCACGCCGTGCGGCGATCCGAAGGCGCAGACCGTCGTCAAGGTGGAGACGCGCCTGAACGTCTTCACGGGAGGCTCTGAGGCGACGAAGGCCGGAGAGCCCAAGGAAATCGCCGTCGAGATCACATCGACCCCGACGCCCGATCCCCTCAGCGGCTCGGTGCTCGTCTACGGCCCTTGGAAGACTCTCCCGGAAGCAGAGGCGGGCGGGTGCACGGACGCCGATCCCGCATTCACCCTGCCGCTGGAGATCGACTACGGCGGCGTCAGCCCCCGCGGCACCGTGGAGCTGACACCCGAGGAGGCAGGCGTCTACCGCGTCGTCGTGAAGATCGACGAGAACGATCAGGGAACGGCCGTCGATACCTGCGAGGCCGGCGATTCGGTCACGTTCAACGTGGCCACTCAATAATGCAAGCAAGTTACTTGCAGTTTGCTTGCATAAATGTGAGGATGGAGCCATGACCGTGAGTTACCGAACCGTGTTCGCGTCGGGGGAGGCGTCTACCGCCGATGCCGCCTACGCGCTCGCGGATCGGAGCTTGTGGGCACAGATCGCTGAGCGCTATCCGAGAGGCAAGCTCGCTCGGGTCGAGCACTCCACAGCGGCGCGCACAGCGGTTCAGAAAGGGCTCAACGTGAAGACATTCGAGACCGAGCGAGTAGAGGTCTCCAACATCGTCGTCACGCTCATGGCCACCATTCAGATTCACGAAGAGGAGACGACCAATGACGAGTGAGAGCAACGCCAGCGCCGTACTGCGAGGCGACGGGACGGCCGTCGTCACCATCGACGGACAGGAACAGCACATCGACCGCGGCGACGACAACGAGGCCATGCGCGCTGCTATCGCCGTCGTGGCCGAGCACGCCCGCGAGCGCGCCACCGCCGTCACCGTGACCACGCAGGATGAGACCGGAACGGGGCTGCTGCGCATTGACCCGGACGGGCGAGTATCGACCCCCGCGGCACCCGACGCGCCCCCCGTTGCCGCTCCCGCTGCAACGGCCCAGGAGCCCACGCTTAGCCGTCGCGAGCTGCGTACCGCTCGCGACTTCGCGGACACCAAGCGCCCCGTCACCGCAGGCCCGGCCGAGACCGGCCTGCGAGGAACGATCAACCGACTCTCCGGGGGAAGCCTCCAGCTCGCACCGAGCGCGCGGGAGCTGGAGGAGCGCGATCACCGCGCGGCCATCCAGCGCGGCCTCCTCGGGCACAAGAGCATCGTCTTCGTGAACCTGAAGGGCGGCAGCTCGAAGACCACGTGCACCTACCTCGTCGGCGCGACGCTCGGCCGCATCCGAGGCGGCAACATCCTCGCGTGGGACAACAACGAGAACAAGGGAACGCTGGGGGATCGCTCGATCAAGGCGGCGCACGACCACACGGCCATCGACCTCCTCGACCACATCGACGACTTCCAGTCCCCGGCCAACGCTCCGCACCTGGTGAACTACGTTCGCCCGCAGGGTGAGAACAAGTTCCACGTGCTCGCAAGCCAGGACTCGGGCTCGGCCAGACCGGTGATCGACGGCGAGGCCTTCACGAAGCTCCACCGGGCGCTGCGCACGTTCTACCACCTGATCCTCGTGGACACCGGCAACGCCTCCAACGCCTCCACCTGGCAGGCGGCAGTGGCGGAGGCCGACGAGGTTGTGATCGTCACTCTCAACCGCGAGGACTCCGCCAAGACGGCGGCGAGCACCATCGACGACCTGGTGAAGCAGGGGCATGCAGACAAGCTCGCCCGCGGCATCGCGATCATCACGGAAGTGCCGTCGAAGAACGCCGAGCAGAAGAAGCGCGCGGATGAGCGCATGCAGCGCCTCCGCGAGCACCTGGCGGGCTACGTGCGCGAAGTCGTCGTGATCCCCAACGACAAGGCGCTCGACGACGGCGACGACATCCTGTACGAACGGCTCGGCCGGGAGACCACCAAGGCCTTCACGCGCGCGACCGCGGCCATCGTCAACGGCCTGTGAGAGGGGGAGACGTGACCACATCATCGGACACCGCGACGGCCGTCATCGACGTGCACGGCACTGGCACCGTCACGGTCGGGGGGATTACCCGCGGTATCGCGGAGCCCGGTGAGAACGCCGCTCGCACGCAGATCATGGCCACGGTTCTCGCCCACGCCCGCGACTCCCGCCGCGCCGTGGTGCTCACCGCGCAGGACAGCGAAGGGCAGACGCGCGTCGTCATCTACCCGGACGGCCGCGCGGAGCCCGTCGCGATCCCGGAGCCTCTGGCCACGGCCGTAGTGCAGACCGGCCCAGTTCCCGCGCCGCGCCCGCCCGGCCATGTTCCGGCTCCCGTGGTTCCCCAGAACGTCGGCGGGCTCCCGGAAGAGATCGAGCACACCGTCTACGTCTCGCGGCCTCCTCAGCTCCAGGGCTGGCAGCTCACCTTCAGCACCGGAAGCACCGCGACCATCTGGGGCTCAGGACTCATCGGCCGTCGCCCGGCGCAGGATGCCAACGAGCCGCGCGACCACATCATCGCTCTCGACGACCCCACCCGCACTGTCTCGCGGCTGCACCTGGAGTTCGGCACCACGGAGGGCAGGCTGTGGATCGCAGACCGCCGATCCGCGAACGGAACCCGGATCGTGCGCGGCCGAGAGGTCATCGACTGCACCCCGGCCGAGCGCTACTGGATCGCGCCCGGCTCGCTGATCGAAATGGGAGATCAGACGTTCACGGTCAGCCTCTCGGAGGGACGGTAGTGCTATGACAGCAACGGAGAAGGCGCAGAGCGCCCCTGGAGCGCCCGAAACGGCGTTCCCGCATGGGGAACACCTGGAGTCGGGGGATAGGCCCGCTACGGGCCGCACAGCGACGGATAGGGCATGGGCTGACGCACTGGCCTACGCCCAACAGGCCGGGACGAGCGACCCCGAGGCCTTCGCGGACGACTACGCCGCCATGATCGAGGATCGGCGCTACGAGACCCGCTCCCTGGATGAGCCCCTACCCACACCGGCAGAGTTCGTCTGGCCATAGCCGCATGGGGACGAGAAACCGCATCCTGCCTAGGGTGGATGCATGTGCAAAGTTGGGGGGCCGCGGTGTTCGACGGACACGCGCCGGAGCCTGGAGCGGGCACAGCAGCGCAAGGCCGAAGTGCAGGCGCTCATCGACGAGCTGCGCGCCGAGGGCCGCGAGCCCGGCTCGCGGCTGCGGGAGCGGAAGCGTAACGTCGATGAGCGCGCCGAGCGCTGGCAAGACCTCTACGACTCCACCCCGAGCGGGCAAGCTGAGATCGAAGCCGCGCGGGATGCCGCGAACGGCACCGAGCGCCAGGCGCTCACCGAACGACTAGACAAGGCCAAGGCGCTCAGAGAGCGCGAGCTGGCAGAGGCACGAGAACGAGCACGATCCGGAAAGGAGAGCAAGACCGATGAACGAACACGAGAAGGTGAAGACCGACCTCACGGCGGGGACGCTCTCGACCGAGGATCGCGAGAAGTTCCTGCGAGCCCGCGGCCTGGTGCCGGGGACGCCGGACGAGAAAGCGGCAGCGATCCGGGCGCAGTGGCCGGACGAGGACATTCTGATGGCGATGGAACTCGGCCAGTTCTGATCGGCGGGCACCAGGTTGCCGCCCGACGCATCCCGCGTTCCTCTCGCGCTGACGAGCTGCGCGCCCGCGGGGTCTCCTCCCCGGATGTCTACGAGCTGAGCGCGGCCGAGGGGGCCGGGGGATTCCGAGAGGCGATCTCCGCGCTGCGCGAAGGCAACCGCTACGCCTCCTCCGTCTACGTCTACGACGAAGCCGACTACGGCCAGATGCGGCTCTACGCCACCGACGACGGCAAGGCCGGTTTCGCGCTGAAGGGTGACGAGATTGTGAGCGTATTCGTGCACGGCGACTCGAAGCACCGCGGCGCTGCGCCCGCGCTCATGGCCGCTGCGGTCGAGCAGGGCGGGCGACGCCTGGACTGCTATGACACCGTGCTCCCCAAGCTCTACGCCGAGGCCGGTTTCGTGCCGGTCGCCCGCATCCCCTGGAACGACGACTACGCCCCCGACGACTGGGACAAGGCCACCTATGCCCGGTTCAACGGAGGCAGTCCCGATGTCGTGCTCATGGGCTACGACCCCGCGGCCGTCGATGGCCTCTACGACCCGATAGCGGGGGAGCGCGTCGGAGACTACGACGCGGCCGAACCCCTCATGCAGGCGTTCCTCGAAGGAAAACTCTAGGCAAGCAAGATGCTTGCAACTTGCTTGCACATGTGAGACGATGGGCACATGACCGAGAAAAAGCGCCTCGCCGTATGGTCGGACGAGTCCATGCAGCAGGCAGACGGCACCTATCGCATCGCCGTGTGCGAAGCGGACGAGCCCGGATTCTGGACGCTCGAAGTGGCCTTCGCTGACCTTGAAGCAGCCGAGGCCTACGCCGAGGGGATCAACACCGCTCGCGGGCTCAGCGCCGCCGATGTGCTCGACATCCGGGTCTCCTCGATGGCCGCGCACAACGCCGGATGGCGCGCGAGCGATGACGAGCTGCTGAGGGGCGAGTAGTCATGAGTGAGATCACCTGGACGCTCAGCCCCGAAGAGTTCGCCGCTACCGTTGAGCGCGCCGCCGCGATCAACGCCCGCGCAGTCAAGCGCGGCTTCACCGGGCGGATTGAGGTCACCGGCAGCACGCGCGAGATCAGCGAGACCGACGAGGCAGGCCTTCCCCGGACGCGCGTCGTCGTCGATGCTGAGATTTCCGGCGAAGCCCCCCGCTACAACGGCTGGACGTTCCTCGCTGCGGTGGACGGCATCGAGACCGAGACCGGGCACCATTTCGTCATCCGCACCGCCCCTGGCATCGAGGAGAGCGGCGTAGACCGCTCGACCCTCGCGGCCGGTCGCTGCGAGCACTGCAACACCGTCCGCGCCAACCGCCGCTACACCTACCTCGTGCGCCACGAATCCGGGGAGACGCGCCAGGTGGGATCGACCTGTATCAAGGACTTCACCGGCTGGGCCGGAAAGCCCGTCTTCATGAGCGCCGCCGACCTGGCTGACGAGCTGAGCGACTTCATCGGCGGCTTCGCCTCCAGCGGTGCCGAGTACACGCCCGAAACCGTCATCGCTGCGGCCTGGGCGATCAGCCGCCGTCACGGCTGGGTGCCCGCCTCCGCTCACAGCGGGACGCCGACCCGCGATCTCGTCAGCTCGTACCTCTACGGCAAGAGCCGCGCCGACAGTGAGCTGCGTGCCGAGATTGCACCCGAGATTCCCGTCGCCGCCGACATGGCGAAGGTCATCATCCCCGCCCTCCTCGACGGCCTCGACGGCTCGGGTGACTACGTGCACAACCTGAAGACCCTCATCCGCGCCGCGCACGTCGAGCACCGGCACATGGGCATCGTCGTCTCGGCCGTCGCCGCCTACGAGCGCATGACCGGCGAGACCGCCCGCCGCAAGGCTGAGGCCGAGGAGCGCGCCCGCAAGCGCGAGGAGGCAGAGTACGCGGGCACGGTGGGGGAGAAGATCACCGTCACCGGCACCGTCACCCGCCTCCGGGCCATCGAGGGCAGCTATGGCTACAACCCCACAACCTCCATGCTCGTCATCATCGAAGGCGGCAGCACCATCGCCAAGATGTTCACCACCGCCGCCTGGGCCTGGGAGATCGAGCAGGGCGACGAGATCACCGTCACGGCCACGGTGAAGGCTCACGAGGAGTACCAGGGCAGCAAGCAGACCGCCCTTGTCCGCCCCAAGCTCGTCGAGAAGAAGGGCGGTGAGGACAAGTGAACTGGGGGACGAAAAATCGCAAGACAGCCAGCGTCACGACCGTAGTTCTCGCCGCGCTCACCCTTCTCTGCGGCGCGTTCTTCCTCTCGCCCCAGCCGACCCCCGCGCCGCCGCCCGCGGGCGTCACCACGCAGAGCCCGACTCCCACGAGCCCGGCCCCGGCCGAGGCACCCGGAACCCTCGCCGCGGTCGCGGCATCCCTGCCCGTCATCGACGAGATGGCATCCATCCCGGACTACCGTCGCGACAGCTTCGGAGAGCGGTGGGCCGACATCGACGGGAACGGCTGCGATCAGCGACAGGATGTCCTCACCCGAGACCTCACCGAGATCACCCGCGACCGCTGCACGGTGCTCACCGGCACCCTCCACGACCCCTACACGGGCGCGACGCTCACCTTCCAGCACGACCGAGTAGCCCAGCCCGGCAACCCCGGCTCCCAGGGCGTCCAGATCGACCACATCGTCAGCCTGTCGGCCGCACACGATGGCGGCGCGTGGCAGTGGCCACCCGACGAGCGCGAGCGGTTCGCCAACACGACGAGCGTCCTCCTCGCCGTGGACGGCAAGACCAACCAGGCCAAGAGCGACCGCGGCCCCAGCGAGTGGATGCCGCCTGATCCAGCCTTCGCCTGCGACTACGCACAGCGCTACACCGAGATCGTCTCGGAATGGCACCTGGCCGTCACCGCGGCCGACCGCGACGCGCTCGCCACGGCGCTGACGAGCTGCGGCCGTTGACGTGGTGTCGGACACGGGGCGCAGGATCGACGCATGACGCAGTTCTGGACGCCCACTCGTGAGCTGACGCCTGCACTCCGTCCGGGCCTGTGGCTCATGGCCGACAAGGGCCGTCGCATCGGCTACATCCGCCAGGAGGGCCGCTCTCGCTTCATCTGCACGACGCCCGAGAACGACCCCGAGCGCCGCGTCATGCTCGGCAGCGCCCCAACGCTGCACCAGGCCGCTAAGCGGCTGTGGGAGTGGGGGAGAAGCGCCAGCATCGCCGGATGGCGACCGGCGCACACGCTCGTCGAGCTGGAGCCGGGTATCTGGGCGATGCCGCCCCGACCCGGCCATGTCTACGCGCAGGGCTTCATCGAGCACGAGGCGCGCGGAGCTGAGGAGCGCTTCATCGCGCAGACGTGGGCGACGCCTGAGCGCCGCTCGGAGCGGATCGGCACCTACGACAGCCTCGATGCGGCCGCGGTGGCGGTGTGGGAATGCCCGATCAAGACCTAGCAAGCAAATTGCTTGCAACATGCTTGCTAAGCGTGAGAGACTGAGGGCAGCGAAAGGAACCGACATGGCACACGAGCAGGACGAAACCGACTGGGCGGGACACCCCGACATCGCACTCAGCGACGACGAAGTGCGCGCCCTCATCGCCCAGGACTACGCAGGCGGAAAGTGGGCGTGGCGATGAGCGGCACGCAGGACGAGCCCGGCGCATTCGTCGAAGGCGGCTACAAGCCTCAGCCCGTGGCGCTTCCGCCCATCGACAGCGTGCAACGCGGCACCGTCTATCAAGACGAGACCGGCACCATCTGGCGCGCCGTCCTCGGTGGTAGCCCCGAAGGCCACTGGCTGCGCATCGAACCGGTCACCGCGGCCGAGCATGCAGCACTGAAGCGGAAGCGCCTGATCTACCTCGTCGCCGGTCTCGCCGCCACAGCCGTCGGCTGGGCCATCATCATCGGCGTCATGCAGCTCCCCCCAGGCCCGCCGACCTTCCTCACCCTCTTCGCCGTGGCCGGGGCGATTCTCGGTTTTGTCTGGGCGTGGCACCGCGCCACGGTGCGGTTGGCTGCTCAGATCGTCGCCCCGGCACCCGGAGAGGAGCCGCGCTGATGGCCGACGCCGCCGCCCTCCCAACCGAACGACTCGTGTATGTCGGCCGACGCCTCAGCTCCGGCAAGCTCGCGCACTGGTACATGCCGCTCGACGACCACAGCCGCCTCGTCGGCAGCGCGAAGCCCTACGGCTCGCACGGCATCGGAACCGTCGTCGAGATCACCCGCCCGGCCGGTCAGCCCGGCAAGGTCTACGTATCTGGCGAGCACGCGCCCCGCGCCGTCGATGCCTGGGAGAACGAAACGGAGATCGCGGAATGGCGCGTGCAGGATCGCGCCGACTACCAGGTGCACACGAGCAACGCCCGCATCCGCAAGGGGCTCCGCGACATGCCCGACGAGTTCGACGAGGCGCTGCGAACCCTCACGCGCCACTTCTCCAAGCTCAACCACTCACAACGCGCTGCACTGCTTCCGCTCGTGGAAGCCCGAATCCTCGGAGGCCGAGACTAATGACCATGAACGAGAACGAGAACGCCGACGCGAACGATGCCGCGCGGACAGACTGGGAGCGCCTGAAGGCCTTGAACCCCGTGACCGGCATCACCATGTCCCAGACGTTCGACGCGCTCGGCATCGACGAAGAGGATGTCGTCTCAGCGCTCAGCGGAAAGATGATTACCTTCGGTGGCCCCAACCCTGAAGTTGCGGCCCTCCACGGGCACCCCGAGGCGCAGGCCTTCGCGGCATCCGCCAACCGACCGAGCCGCCACGGCGGCACGCCCGCTCCCGACGAGATCGACGCCGACCACCGACTGCGAGAAGCCCTCGCCGCAGAGGATCGGCTGAATGACCCGTGGAGCGACTGATGGCCGAGAAGCAGCGCGAGCACACGTTGACGGTCTGGAACGGCATCGACGTTCCAGACGAAGTATCGTCCGAGATCATGCGGCTGCTCAGCCATCATTCCGCTGGGCGAGGGGACGGGTGAGATCGACGCTTTCGCCGTTCTCGGGAAGACTGGGGAAGGGGACGAAGAATCGCACATCGAACCGGAGGACAAGCCCATGACCAAGACCGTGCTGCAAGACGTAATCCGCTCGGTGCGGCCAGCACTGAAGAGCATCGAGACGACCGAGGAGGAGCGCGCGAAGTTCCTCTACGACCTGGTGCACGAGGTCTACGATCACGTGAAGTTCGACATCCACGGATCGACCGTTGACGCACCTGAACGGGCGTGGATGGCTGACGTGCTCGACGCCGCGCTTCCCCCCAACGAGTGAGCTGATGGACTTCCTGATCGCCGTTCTCGGCGGTGCGATCATGGGCGGTGCCGCACTCACAGTCGCCTTCGTCGCCGCGGTGCTGATCCTGGTGAGGCCTGAAGGGCAGCGGGGCGGCGCGACCGTCGCCTACGCCGTGGGGATCGCGCTGGGGCTCCTCAGCTCGATCCTCCGCAATGACTGGTGGGTCTTCCTCGCCACGGTGCTCGTGCTCCCGGTGCTCCTCGGCATCCGCGCCGCCATCCGCTGGTATGCCGCACGAGAGAAGACGCGCTAAACAAATGCAAGCAAAATGCTTGCAACTAGCTTGCACTCATGAGAAGATCGAGCCATGAACAAGACCCGCCGTAACGAGATCGCCGCCGTCGTAAAGCGCCTCAACGACCTCGCCGCGGAGATCAGCGATCTCCGCGACACCGTTGAGACGATCCGCGACGAGGAGCAGGAGTACCACGACAACATGCCCGAGTCGTTCCAGTACGGGGAGCGAGGGCAGGCCTCCGAGGCTGCGATCTCGGAACTCGAAGACGCGCTGAGCGCTCTCGAAGACTTCGATGCCGACGCCATCGTGGCCTCTCTGGAAACGGCGGCTGAGTGATGAGCACGGCCTACACCATGACGTTCACCGCCGTGCTCTCCGCGGGCTCCCGAGGCAACGAAGCCACCGACATCATCGTGAGAGCAGACACGCTCGAAGCAGGGCGGAAGCTCGCAGAGGAGACCGCGTATGAGTTGTTCGGCAGTAGCGTCGTCCAGCTCATCACGGTTCCCCGGCAAGTCGTTGTGTCGGCATCGCGAGCATCTGCACTCCCCGCCTCGCTGGCTGATCTCGACCTTCCCCGCATCCCGGAGGGGATGACGTGGAACATCGGCCCCGACCGCGAAATGGTCAAGGTGCACCTGGCCTATGACGACGGCCGGGTGGGCTTCTTTGATCGTGTCCCGTGGAACAGGGCTGCGATCCTCGCCACGGCCCTGAAGTACGCGCGCAAAGCATGGGAAACAGCTCGTCTGCCCGAGGTCTAATCGTCTCGGTGTCTGTGGCAGCACGTAGTATCCGGTCAGTTTGCAGGGGGAAGGAAGAACCGATGAGCAGCGAGTACATCGTGGATCGGGTCGCCCGATACGAGCGCCGTCGTGCGCGCGGGATGGACTCGGCGCTGGAGCACGAAGAACTTCACGAGCTGGTGGATACGTCGATGGGGGCGGTTGCGGGCGCGTTCTTCGACAAGGAACGGACACTGCCGCTTGCGACTGGCGGTCTGCCGTGGCCGATGAAGCAGCACGACGCCTACAACTTCCGCGTCACCAGGTTCGCGCTGTCCGGCCTCGGCCTCATAGCCGGGCTGCTCATGACGCCGCCGTTGGCCGGTCTCTGGAACCTCCTCACCGCCCTTGCAGCGGCGGGAGCGGTCTACTGCCTCGTGACCTTCCTGCCGAAGCTGTTCCGGCCGCGCGACATCGACGAGCGTTTCCGTCTCGTGAGCGTCTACATCCAGCTTGTGAGCGACGCGGAGCGCTCGGCGGATGCTCGTCGTCTCGCGCGCAAGGTGGCCGTCGATAGCGAGTTCGACCGGATCAAGCGCAGGGAGTTCGGGGACTGATCTATCGACATAGTAAGGGCGCGATATCAGCTTGACGCGATATCGCGCCCTCACTATGCTTACTGTCATGCAGTGGATGGTCGAGTTCTCCGATGAAGTGCGGGAGTGGTACGTCGCGCTTTCCCCGGAGGGCAAGGCCGCAACACAGCGGATCGTGGCTCGACTGGAGACCCAGGGGCACATGCTCGGGATGCCGCACTCACGACAGCTTGGCGACGGGCTGCGAGAGCTGCGCTTCACGTGCGAGGGCGTCGCTCGACGGATCACCTACGTGCTCGACCCCGAGCGGAAGGCCGTCACCCTGACGACGTTCCGGAAGCAGCGCAACAACGAGCGCGGCGAGGTTCTAAGAGCCAGGCGCGCGCAGGCCAAACATGAAGCCGCCCGACAGGACGAGACCAAGAGAGGGAAGAACCGATGAGCACTCCGTTTCGCGAGCTGGAGGCCGCGTCCCTCGCGGCCATGACCCCTGACGAGCGCGCGCGCTTTGACGCGGCGCTCGAAGAGGAGGAGGCACGCCTCCGCATCGCTGAGATCGTCTACCAAGCACGCACGGCCGCAGGGCTCACGCAGACGGCGCTCGCCGCGCGTGTGGGCACCAAGCAGTCGGTTATTTCGGCCATCGAGAACGGCTCGCAGATGCCGACGATTCCCACGCTGCGCCGCATCGCCCATGCCGTGGATCGCCGCCTCAACATCGAGCTTGCGGCGGCGAGTTGACGAGTCCTGGAAAGGTTCAAACAGATGGCTAATAAGCGACAGCGCCGAGCGCGAGAGATTCAGAGGGAGAAGGGCATCTCGTACATGGCAGCTCTCCGGGAAGCGGATGCGGATTGGGCGGCGCAACGAGCGGCGAATGTAGCGGATCAGGGCATCGTGATTGAGGAGCTGCACGAGATCAAGGCATCCCCCGAAGCCGATGCTCTGGGTAAGTCCGTGAGCCGGGCATCCCGGTCGCTGGGTGCAGATCGCCCGAACGGAAGCGAGCCGTGACCTTCGATGAGGCGTTGCGCATCCTGCGCGCCGACCACCGCATCGACATCTATCCCGGACCACCGGCCACTTGGTGGTGCTCCTGTGGGAAGCATTCTCGCGGCGGGGGTGTCGTTGGCCTCACCGAGAACCGAGCGCGTGCGAGCGCCGACCGCCACTTGCGAAGCACTCTCGACAAGATCATCGTCCAGGAGGCGGCGGAAGCCCCCTGACCCGCCCCCGGCTTCGCGCGTTTCCGGCTCTCGTGTCCCCCGAATGGTGGACATTGGGGGCCGGTTTCGTGTGTGGGGGGCTGTGGGGCGTTCTGAGCGTCTTTCCCGTCGTTTGGCTACCCGGATGCCGGGGAGGGGGTTTTGTCGCGTCCTGGGGGCGGTGGCGGGCTTGTGGCGGTGGTTTCGTGGCCGGTGGGGGAGTAGTGCTCGGCTCCAGCTCGTCGGCGGGCTGCTCGTGCAGCTCCTCGCGGCCGTCGTCGGCGTGCGCCGTGGTGGTTGTCGTCGGCCGCGGGCTCGGTGCTGGCAGGTTGCAAGCAAGGTGCTTGCCGGATGCTTGCAAACGTGGTATTGCGGACCTTTTGCGGGCTGGGCAGGGAGTCTCGGGGCCGCGTCGAGCGTCAGCGACTTGCAATCAGCTTGCAAGCAAGGTGCTTGCGAATTCTGTGACAGCATGCGGAGGCTGAGCGCGCGCCGCGGCGTCGGGCCGGAGGCTCAGAGGAGAGGGACGAAAAAATGCACGCGCGGGCGGGAGCTGCGCGGCATCCGGTGGGGGAGGGGCGGGCGCGGCCGACGTGGGCATGCCTCGACGAGCCGGGAGGCGACCCCCGTCATCCCCAGCCATGCCCAACCCGGCCACGCTGAGAGCTGGAATCGCCCGTAAAACCGCGCCAGGAGGCCCGTAGAGCGCCGAACAGGGCTCCCGAGCACTCCCAGCCACCCAACCCCGCGACGAGCCGCACAGCGACGCGCACGAGCCCGGCAGCACGCGCGGTCACGCCAGTGCGCCGCGTGCCCAACCCGGCCACGAGCACGACGCGACCCCTCGACGACATCGCACCACGCGCGCCCAGCCACGTCGAGCAAGCAAGGCGCAAGCAACACGCAAGCACAGCAGCGGAGCGACAGCGACGCCAGGGCACCGCCAGGTGCCCGTTCGAGCGGGCGCGCCAGCGCCCGCCCCCATCGACGTATCCACCAGCTCGTGAAGTTCTTCGTGCTCCAGCGCCGAGTCCATCCCGCGCGCACGACGGCGCTCGTATCGGGCGACCCGATCCACGATGTACTCGCTG
>NZ_JYJB01000001.1 GCF_000956475.1 Microbacterium hydrocarbonoxydans | reverse complement strand
GGTAAGATTGAGAAGTTGCCCTTCGGGCCTGACTGTGATGGTTGGGTCGGGGGAGCGTCCGATCCTTGAGAACTCAACAGCGTGCACTTGTCAAATGCCAAATAACCTCGACTCCACTTCGGTGGGGTGAGATTCCTTTGGATCAAAGACCACTTCCTTTGGGGAGTGGCAATGGATAGTCAGCAATGAATATCTCTTTGGTCAGTTTCAAACTCGCTGCGTCACCGTTTTCCCGGTGGGGTATGCATTTCTTTTTTACGGAGAGTTTGATCCTGGCTCAGGATGAACGCTGGCGGCGTGCTTAACACATGCAAGTCGAACGGTGAACCAGGAGCTTGCTCTTGGGGATCAGTGGCGAACGGGTGAGTAACACGTGAGCAACCTGCCCCTGACTCTGGGATAAGCGCTGGAAACGGCGTCTAATACTGGATACGAACCACGAAGGCATCTTCAGTGGTTGGAAAGATTTTTTGGTTGGGGATGGGCTCGCGGCCTATCAGCTTGTTGGTGAGGTAATGGCTCACCAAGGCGTCGACGGGTAGCCGGCCTGAGAGGGTGACCGGCCACACTGGGACTGAGACACGGCCCAGACTCCTACGGGAGGCAGCAGTGGGGAATATTGCACAATGGGCGGAAGCCTGATGCAGCAACGCCGCGTGAGGGATGACGGCCTTCGGGTTGTAAACCTCTTTTAGCAGGGAAGAAGCGAAAGTGACGGTACCTGCAGAAAAAGCGCCGGCTAACTACGTGCCAGCAGCCGCGGTAATACGTAGGGCGCAAGCGTTATCCGGAATTATTGGGCGTAAAGAGCTCGTAGGCGGTTTGTCGCGTCTGCTGTGAAATCCCGAGGCTCAACCTCGGGCCTGCAGTGGGTACGGGCAGACTAGAGTGCGGTAGGGGAGATTGGAATTCCTGGTGTAGCGGTGGAATGCGCAGATATCAGGAGGAACACCGATGGCGAAGGCAGATCTCTGGGCCGTAACTGACGCTGAGGAGCGAAAGGGTGGGGAGCAAACAGGCTTAGATACCCTGGTAGTCCACCCCGTAAACGTTGGGAACTAGTTGTGGGGTCCATTCCACGGATTCCGTGACGCAGCTAACGCATTAAGTTCCCCGCCTGGGGAGTACGGCCGCAAGGCTAAAACTCAAAGGAATTGACGGGGACCCGCACAAGCGGCGGAGCATGCGGATTAATTCGATGCAACGCGAAGAACCTTACCAAGGCTTGACATATACGAGAACGGGCCAGAAATGGTCAACTCTTTGGACACTCGTAAACAGGTGGTGCATGGTTGTCGTCAGCTCGTGTCGTGAGATGTTGGGTTAAGTCCCGCAACGAGCGCAACCCTCGTTCTATGTTGCCAGCACGTAATGGTGGGAACTCATGGGATACTGCCGGGGTCAACTCGGAGGAAGGTGGGGATGACGTCAAATCATCATGCCCCTTATGTCTTGGGCTTCACGCATGCTACAATGGCCGGTACAAAGGGCTGCAATACCGTGAGGTGGAGCGAATCCCAAAAAGCCGGTCCCAGTTCGGATTGAGGTCTGCAACTCGACCTCATGAAGTCGGAGTCGCTAGTAATCGCAGATCAGCAACGCTGCGGTGAATACGTTCCCGGGTCTTGTACACACCGCCCGTCAAGTCATGAAAGTCGGTAACACCTGAAGCCGGTGGCCTAACCCTTGTGGAGGGAGCCGTCGAAGGTGGGATCGGTAATTAGGACTAAGTCGTAACAAGGTAGCCGTACCGGAAGGTGCGGCTGGATCACCTCCTTTCTAAGGAGCATCTGAAGTCTTCGGACTTCCAGAACCCGGTTCGAAGGCATACGTTCTTCGCTGGGAGCTCATGGGTGGAACATTTGACATGGCATCGAGAGTCGATCTCGGATTAGTACGCAGCTTGCTGCAGGAACGTCTGGGTGAAGGGTGTCGGTGTCTGCACGCTGTTGGGTCCTGAGGGACCGGATGCGCTTTGGCCTTCGGGTTGGAAGCATTTGGTTACTCTGGGCCTTTTGTCGTCTCCCTGGTGGGAGGGGATGAGGGGTACCGCCCGTACTTTGAGAACTACACAGTGGACGCGAGCATCTTGCAGCTGATCTTTGATCAGTTGCACAAGATGATCTTAAAGATCATTAGTCAATTTCTGATCCGGGCTTTCGGGCTCGGGTCGAGTTTTGATTCAAACTCATGTGATTTCAAGTCTTTAAGAGCAAACGGTGGATGCCTTGGCATCTGGAGCCGAAGAAGGACGTAGCAATCTGCGATAAGCCTCGGGGAACTGATAAGCAAGTTTTGATCCGAGGGTGTCCGAATGGGGAAACCCCGCTGGGCGGCGTGCCGACCTAGTGACTCCCGCCTGAATATATAGGGCGGGTAGAGGGAACGTGGGGAAGTGAAACATCTCAGTACCCACAGGAAGAGAAAGCAACCGCGATTCCGTTAGTAGTGGCGAGCGAAACCGGAACAGGCTAAACCGAGCGTGTGTGATAGCCGGCAGGCGTTGCACGTTCGGGGTTGTGGGACTTTTCAGTCATCTCTGCCGAGGTGGCGGCGTTACACGATGGTATAGACGAACGGTCTTGAAAGGCCGGTCATAGAGGGTGCCAACCCCGTAGTCGAAATGCCAACCGTGGCGCGAAGAGTATCCCAAGTAGCACGGGGCCCGTGAAATCCCGTGTGAATCTGTCAGGACCACCTGATAAGCCTAAATACTCCCAGATGACCGATAGCGGACAAGTACCGTGAGGGAAAGGTGAAAAGTACCCCGGGAGGGGAGTGAAATAGTACCTGAAACCGTTTGCTTACAAACCGTTGGAGCAGCCTTAGTAGCTGTGACAGCGTGCCTTTTGAAGAATGAGCCTGCGAGTTAGCGATATGTGGCGAGGTTAACCCGTGTGGGGTAGCCGTAGCGAAAGCGAGTCTGAATAGGGCGATTCAGTCGCATGTCCTAGACCCGAAGCGAAGTGATCTATCCATGGCCAGGCTGAAGCGACGGTAAGACGTCGTGGAGGGCCGAACCCACTTAGGTTGAAAACTGAGGGGATGAGCTGTGGATAGGGGTGAAAGGCCAATCAAACTTCGTGATAGCTGGTTCTCTCCGAAATGCATTTAGGTGCAGCGTTGCGTGTTTCTTGCCGGAGGTAGAGCTACTGGATGGCCGATGGGCCCTACAAGGTTACTGACGTCAGCCAAACTCCGAATGCCGGTAAGTGAGAGCGCAGCAGTGAGACTGTGGGGGATAAGCTTCATAGTCGAGAGGGAAACAACCCAGACCACCAACTAAGGTCCCAAAGCGCGTGCTAAGTGGGAAAGGATGTGGAGTTGCTGTGACAACCAGGAGGTTGGCTTAGAAGCAGCCACCCTTGAAAGAGTGCGTAATAGCTCACTGGTCAAGTGATTCCGCGCCGACAATGTAACGGGGCTCAAGCACGCCACCGAAGTTGTGGCATTGACATTATTGGTAGGCCTTCGTGGTCCAGCCGTGTTGATGGGTAGGAGAGCGTCGTGTGGCCAGCGAAGCGGCGGTGTAAACCAGCCGTGGAGGCTACACGAGTGAGAATGCAGGCATGAGTAGCGAAAGACGTGTGAGAAACACGTCCTCCGAAAGACCAAGGGTTCCAGGGTCAAGCTAATCTTCCCTGGGTAAGTCGGGACCTAAGGCGAGGCCGACAGGCGTAGTCGATGGACAACGGGTTGATATTCCCGTACCGGCGAAGAACCGCCCAAACTAATCCAGTAGTGCTAAGTATCTGAATCCTCACATTGAACCCTTCGGGGTTCGCCGTGGGGCCTAGCGTACGACCCCATGCTGGTGCGGTTAGCGTATTAACAGGTGTGACGCAGGAAGGTAGTCCATGCCAGGCGATGGTTGTCCTGGTGCAAGTGCGTAGGCCGAACGGTAGGCAAATCCGCCGTTCATGCAGGCTGAGACACGATGCGGATAAAAAGTGGATGATCCTATGCTGCCAAGAAAAGCATCGACGCGAGGTTCTAGCTGCCCGTACCCCAAACCGACTCAGGTGGTCAGGTAGAGAATACCGAGGAGATCGAGAGAATCGTGGTTAAGGAACTCGGCAAAATGCCCCCGTAACTTCGGGAGAAGGGGGGCCATCCACTTATACGGACTTGCTCCGAAAAGGGTGTGGTGGCCGCAGAGACTAGTGGGTAGCGACTGTTTACTAAAAACACAGGTCCGTGCCAAGTCGCAAGACGATGTATACGGACTGACGCCTGCCCGGTGCTGGAAGGTTAAGAGGACCGGTTAGCCGCAAGGCGAAGCTGAGAATTTAAGCCCCAGTAAACGGCGGTGGTAACTATAACCATCCTAAGGTAGCGAAATTCCTTGTCGGGTAAGTTCCGACCTGCACGAATGGCGTAACGACTTCCCAACTGTCTCAACCGCGAACTCGGCGAAATTGCATTACGAGTAAAGATGCTCGTTACGCGCAGCAGGACGGAAAGACCCCGTGACCTTTACTACAGCTTGGTATTGGTGTTCGGTGTGGCTTGTGTAGGATAGGTGGGAGACTGTGAAGCAGGGACGCTAGTTCTTGTGGAGTCATTGTTGAAATACCACTCTGGTCACTCTGGATATCTAACTTCGAACCGTAATCCGGTTCAGGGACAGTGCCTGGTGGGTAGTTTAACTGGGGCGGTTGCCTCCCAAAAAGTAACGGAGGCGCCCAAAGGTTCCCTCAACCTGGTTGGCAATCAGGTGTCGAGTGTAAGTGCACAAGGGAGCTTGACTGTGAGACTGACAGGTCGAGCAGGGACGAAAGTCGGGACTAGTGATCCGGCAGTGGCTTGTGGAAGCGCTGTCGCTCAACGGATAAAAGGTACCTCGGGGATAACAGGCTGATCTTGCCCAAGAGTCCATATCGACGGCATGGTTTGGCACCTCGATGTCGGCTCGTCGCATCCTGGGGCTGGAGTAGGTCCCAAGGGTTGGGCTGTTCGCCCATTAAAGCGGTACGCGAGCTGGGTTTAGAACGTCGTGAGACAGTTCGGTCCCTATCCGCTGCGCGCGTAGGAAGTTTGAGAGGATCTGACCCTAGTACGAGAGGACCGGGTTGGACGAACCTCTGGTGTGTCAGTTGTTCCGCCAGGAGCACCGCTGATTAGCTACGTTCGGGATGGATAACCGCTGAAAGCATCTAAGCGGGAAGCCGGCCTCAAGATGAGACTTCCATACCTTCGGGTGAGAGGCTCCCAGCCAGACTACTGGGTTGATAGGCCAGATGTGGAAGTGCAGCAATGCATGCAGCTGACTGGTACTAATAAGCCGATGACTTGATAACACACCGTTTGTTGGTGCTACGCGTCCACTGAGTGGTTCTCGATGTACGGTCGAGAACCACCTTCAACAATGAACATTTCATTGCTAAAGGTTTTGATTGAAACATCAATAGTGTTTCGGCGGCCATAGCGTGAGGGAAACGCCCGGTCACATTCCGAACCCGGAAGCTAAGCCTCACAGCGCCGATGGTACTGCAGGGGGGACCCTGTGGGAGAGTAGGACACCGCCGGACTTCTTTTAA